>CAVPPT010000010.1:202500-379627 GCA_963707405.1 uncultured Planctomycetaceae bacterium
GTGAGCCACTCCCGAAGCTGCAGGAGATTCGTGTCCCGAGCACAGACGACGGCACCGAGCAGCCCGCGCGGCTATGGGTGCCTGTGAGCGCATCGTCGCAGCCGACACCGCTCCTCGTCTCGCTGCACACCTGGAGCTACGACTACACCCAGGACCGCTCGGAATGGCTGAACGAGGCGGTCCAGCGGGGGTGGATCTATCTGCAGCCGAACTTTCGCGGACGCAACGATCATCCCGAGGCGTGTGGATCACCAGCGGCCCGGCAGGACATTCTCGACGCGATGGACTGGGTGAGCGATCGCTATCAGGTCGACGCACATCGCATCTATCTCGCCGGGGTGTCGGGCGGGGGACACATGACCCTGCTGATGGCCGGTCGGCACCCCGAGCGGTTCTCGGCAGCGTCCGCATGGGTCGGGATCAGCGACCTGACGGACTGGTATCGATTCCACGAGTTCCATCCAGAGTCGCAGCGGTATGCCCGCATGATCGCTGCCTGTTGCGGAGGCGCACCGGGAACGAGCGACGACATCGACCGACAGTACCAAGAACGGTCCTCGATTCACTTTCTGCAGCATGCGGTCGGGCTGCCACTGGACATCAACGCCGGAGTACACGATGGCAAGTCTGGCTCGGTGCCGATTCATCATTCGCTGCGGGCCTTCAACGACGTTGCCGCCGCCGGTGGTCACGCGACAATTGCAGAGTCGGACATGGACGTGCTGTGGGAGACCGGACGGCTTTCGGCTCCGCGACCTGAAGACACCGCAGAGGATCGCAGTTATGGCCGTGATATTCTGCTCAGGCGTCGGGCCGGTGAGGCCCGAGTGACGATCTTCGAGGGTGGACACGAAGGACTCGCCCCCGCCGCCTGTGAATGGCTCTCGCAGCAATCCCGCGTGACCCGGACTCCGGCAGCGTCTCGCTGAGAGTCACTTGGGAAGACCGTTCGGAGATGCAAGGGGGGTGCGGCTCCGGTAAACTCGCGCGAACATTCTGCTGGCAATCCTGAGGAGTAACTACATGAGTCGAAGTCTGCTTCTGATGGTCGGGGTGCTGCTCCTGTGGGGGGAAACTTTGGCGGCTCGGGCCGAAGATCGAGCCTCTGGGAAGGATCTCGACGCCCTGATCCTGCAGATCAAGGGGGTCGGTCCCCGCGGTGAGGGGCACTCCGACGCACAGGCGGCCCTGCGGACACTGAGTCGCTCTGATGCCGCTGCCTTGTTACCGTTGCTGCGCGCGTGTGACGATGCCAATCCGCTCGCGCACAACTGGCTCATTGCCACATTCGAGGCGATTGCCGACCGCACACAGAAGTCCGGAGGTGCACTTCCGGCCGCAGAGTTTGAGGAGTTCGTGCGCGATCGCTCCCACGATCCAAAGGTACGACGGCTGGTGTATGAATGGCTGGTGCGGATTGACGAGACGGCGCCGGACCGTCTGATCCCGGACATGCTGGATGATCCCAGTGCTGAGTTGCGACGCGATGCGGTGGCCCGCGTCATGGTTGCGGCCCGGCAGTTCGGTGAGGACGGACAGCTGGACCCCGCCCGCGTCACTTGGGAACACGCACTGGGAGGGGCCGTCGATCAGGACCAGGTGGACACGATCGTGGCGGCGCTCAAAGAGCTCGGACGAGAGGTCGACTTGATTGAGCACTTTGGATACGTCATGGACTGGACCTTAATGGGTCCGTTCGACAACAAGGAGATGAAGGGCTTTGACGTCGCCTATCCACCCGAGCAAACGATCGATCTGGACGCGACATGTGAAGGAAACACCGGTCCTGTCCGTTGGCAGGCCTTGACGTCCGAGCAGCCCGATGGTCTGTTCAACATCGCGGAGCTGGTGGCTCCTCACAAGGGGGCCGCGATGTACGCGACGACCACTTACGAGAGTGATCGGGATCGGGATGTCGAGTTCCGCCTGTCGACGCAGAATGCCTGGAAGGTGTGGCTCAATGGCGAACTGCTGTTCGCCCGGGAAGAGTATCACCGCGGAAAGCAGTTTGATCAGTATCGTGTCCAGGCGCACCTCAAGGCCGGCGAGAACCGCATTCTGCTCAAGGTGTTGCAGAACGAACAGGAGCAGGATTGGGCCCAGGAATGGGGGTTTACCTTCCGGGTCTGTGACTCCTCAGGTCGAGGACTGCCGGAAGCGGGCGACCGCCGTGCTGCCTCCACTCGATAAGCATCTCGATCCGCCATCGACCTGTTTTTGACAGCATGGCCAACAAGGAACTCTGATGTCGATTGCAAAACGAAGTCCGCTGACCCTGCTGGTGCTGGCCGCCATGCTGCTGGGGTCACGCATGTGGGCGGAGGCCGACTGGCGTCAGTTCCGCGGGACCGATGTCACTGGGGTTACGGAATCACATGTTCCCGCCGGCTGGACGAGCGGCGCACCGATCGCCTGGTCGACCAGGTTGGAGGGCCGCGGCCTGTCGAGCCCGATCATCGTCGATGGGCGGGTGATCATCACGAACGGCACCGGCTACGAGCAGGATCGCCTGCATGTGCTCGCCTTTGATGAACAGACCGGCGCGCCGCTGTGGGACCGTGAGTTCTGGGCCACCGGGCGGACCGCCTCCCACCCCAAGACGTGCGTGGCCGCCCCCACCCCGGCCAGTGATGGCGAGCGCATCTTCGCCTTCTACTCATCGAATGACCTGGCCTGCCTCGATCTCAACGGCAACCTGCTCTGGTATCGCGGGCTCACCCAAGACTATCCCAATGCGAGCAACAGCCTGGGAATGGCATCGTCACCCGTTGTCGTTGGGGACACGGTGGTTCTGATGGTGGAGAATGACGCCGAGTCGTTCTCCACCGGGATCGACGCACGCACAGGCGAGACGCGCTGGCATCTCGATCGGCCGCGCAAGGCCAACTGGACGTCGCCGGTGCTGCTGCACGATGTCGCAGGTGACACAACTCTTGTGCTGCTGCAGTCTTCGGCGGGTGTGTCGGCGATCGACCCGCTCACCGGCAACGAGGTGTGGACCTATGCCGACGGTGCCTCGACGATTCCCTCGTCCTCCGTGGACGGCACGACAATCTATGTCCCCTCGCATGGCATCACCGCGCTGCGTCCGGGGACCAGCAACCCGCGCGTTCCCGAGATTCTCTGGAATGAAGGGGGCCTGCAGCCCGGCACCTCCAGCCCCGTGACGCTGGGCTCCGCCTTGTATGTCATCAACAGCGGCGGCGTCCTCACGCGGGCCAGCACCAAGGACGGGACTCGGCAGTGGCAGTTGCGTCTGCCGGGCCGGTACAGCGGCAGTCCCGTGATCGCCGGGGAGCATCTGTTCGTCGTCAATGAAGAGGGGACGCTGGTAGCGGTGAAGCTGGGGGAGGCGGCCGGCGAAGTGGTGGGGACGCACGATTTCGGCGAGACGGTGCTGTCCACGCCGGCTGTGGCCAACGGGGCACTGTACATACGCAGCGATCAGCATCTGTGGAAGATTGCGAAGCCATGACCGATCGTCTGTCGGTGATCGCAGCGGTGGCGCTGGGCGGAGCGTGTCGGGGCGCTGGTGCGTTACGTCCTCAGCGCGTGGATGGTGAAGCGGTTTCCCATGGGCACGCTGGTGGTGAACGTGGCAGGCTGCCTGTTGGTCGGTCTGATCGTCGCGGGCTGTCAGCACAGCACCTGGCTCTCGCCGGCGATGCGGAGCTTTCTCATCATCGGGTTCCTGGGATCACTCACCACGTTCTCGACGTTCGGATTTCAAAGTGTGGAACTCCTGCTGGACGGGCATCTGCGGGTCAGCCTGCTCAACGTCGCCGCGAATGTCGTGGTCGGATTCACCGCTGTGTGGCTCGGTTTGTGGATGGGTCGATCGTTGGCCGGCACGCCCTGAAGCTTGGGGATCGCCTAACTGCCGCTCCGATTGATCACCGGCAACTGACAACTCACTTTTTCTCGAGGAATCATCATGGCACTCTCTGGCAAGACGGCACTCATCACGGGCGGAGGCACCGGCATCGGCGAAGCGTGTGCCTTGGCACTGGCGGGGGCCGGTTGCCGAGTCGCCATCAGCGGCCGCCGTGACGACAAGCTGCGGCAGGCGGCGGCACGCTTCACCGGAACTCCGGCGATCCTCTGCAAATTCGCGGATGTGGGAGACCGCGCCAGTGCGACGGCTCTCGTCGAGTGGGCGACGGAGCAGCTCGGACAAATCGACATTCTCATCAACAGCGCCGGGACGAATATCGTTAAACGCACCATGGAGGACATGGTTCCCGACGACTGGGACAAGCTGATGCGGATCAACGCGACCGGTGCCTACAACACCATGCACGCCGTGCTGCCGCAGATGCGCGAGCGGAAGGACGGGCTGATCATCAACATCTCCTCGATCGCCGGATTGCGGGCCAGTCTGCTCGGAGGGGTGGCCTACAGCGCCTCGAAGTTCGCCATGACCGCCCTGGGGACCTGTGTCGGTCTGGAGGAGAAGGATCGCGGCATCCGCGTGAGCAACGTGTACCCGGGTGAGGTGGAGACTCCGATTCTCGACAACCGACCGGTTCCGGTCACTGCCGAACACCGGGCCCGTATCCTGCAGCCTGAGGACATTGCTGCCGCCGTGCTGATGATTGCACAACTCCCGCCGCGCGCCCATGTGCCTGATATTGTCGTCAAGCCGACCACCCAGGCGTTTGCGTAAGAGATCGGTGAGCCGGAGACGTGAGTCTCCGGATACCCGGGGGGAGTTCTCGCGCATTCGGACAAGTAGAGAATTGAACGCGTCGTGGTTGCGTTGAGGTTGCCCATTCCATGAAGACTCAGCTGGTCATCAACTCGACAGGCGACCCTGCTTGGAGAACACTGATCGAACGCGTGCAGTCGATGTCGCGAGTGTCGGTACTTACCGGAGCCGGCATCTCAGCGGAAAGCGGCCTGCCGACGTTTCGAGGCAGTGGACTGTGGGAGTCGTTTCGCGTTGAAGACGTCGCGACTCCGGAGGCATTCGCCCGCAACCCGGACCTGGTGTGGAGGTTCTACAACTACCGACGCGACCTTGTTGCCCAGGCTGCCCCCAACGCCGGGCATCGGGCCCTGGTTGAAGTTCAGTCGTTGCGTCCCGATGCCTTCACTCTCATCACGCAGAACGTAGACGGGCTGCATCAGGAGGCAGGCAGCTGCGATGTGATTGAACTGCACGGCAGCATCCGCCGGGTGCGCTGCACGCAATGCCGGTACATGGTCACGTCGCTGGAGTCCCTGCCTGAACTTCCTCTCTGTGAATGCGGCGTCCTGTTGCGGCCGGACGTCGTGTGGTTTGGCGAGCCGTTGCCCCTGCAGGCCCTCAACGCCGCTCAGAAAGCGGTTGAACAGGGGGGCGTGCTGCTGGTGATCGGGACCAGTGCCGTTGTGTATCCTGCAGCTGGCCTGATTCATCAGGCCCGTGCCCACGGGGCATACATCATCGAAGTCAACTCGGCCGAGACTGAGGCGACAGCACTGGCGGACGCGGTTCTCCGCGGAATTGCTGCGCAGATGCTGCCGCGTCTGGTCGCAGGCCTTGCGGCACCGGTGTGACGCGACGGTTCCTCACTGTCAATCAAGATCGCTGATTCATGAATAGCATCCGTATTCAGGAAGTGAGCTGGGACGACGCGGTGCACCGGCAGGCGGTTGTCAACCTGATCGACGCCTACGCCCGCGAGCCGCTCGAGGGAGGCCGAGGTCTCTCAACCTTCGCCCGCGACAACGTGGTGAGTGGACTGCATGAGCATCAGACCTCGCTGGTGCTGCTGGCGTTCAGCGGAACGGATGCCGTCGGGATCGCCGTCTGCTTCCGGGGGTTCTCGACTTTCTCCGCCCGGCCGCTCATCAACATTCACGACCTCGCGGTCCTGCGGGAGTGGCAGGGGCTCGGCGTCGGCTCGGCGTTGCTCAATGCCGTTGCCGACCGTGCGGCTCAAGAGGGCTGCTGCAAGGTCACGCTCGAGGTACGGTCCGACAACCCCGGAGCCCGGCGACTGTACGAGCGACAGGGTTACGGTCCCCCCGGCGGCAAGCCGACGCTGTTCTTCGACCGACCGATAGGGCAGTCGTAGTCGAAGCTGCCAGCTTCGACCCAGCCGTCCCAGAGTCTCGCTTCTCGTTGCTCGCCTCTCACGAGTGTGAACGTCCCGGCGTACCCCAGTGCTCGCGGTTGAACTGTTCCGACTCGCCGCGTGGGATCGTCAGCGTCATCCAATGGTCGCCGGCGAAGTGCCGCGCCAGTTGCACGATCTGCCCGACGTGATAGCACGTGTGCCCCAGCGACCGCGACATGGCCAGGGGCACCGAGTGCGGTTCACCACGAATCGTCACGGTGCGGCCCAGGTCGTCAGCCGTCAACGCGATCAGCGTGTCGAACAGACGTGACCAGCCCTGCTCCCAGTAGTCGAGTACCTCTTGCCGGCTGCCGAACGTGTCGATGAACTCCGCATCGCGGTTGCGCGAAGGCTTCTCGCCGTCGGTCGTCAGGAAGTCGCTCCAGCGGGACAGCAGATTGCCCGCGACATGCTTGATGATGACGGCGATCGAGTTCGTGTGTTCATCAAGCGGCTGATGCAGCTGTTCATCTGACACCTGGGCGGTGGCTCGATCGGCCAGTCGCCTGTTGGCCCCGAAGGCATCGATGACTGCTGCGACGAATGCGTCTGACGGATGTGAGGTAAGGGTTTCTTGCGACATCGAAGATGATTCCCGCGAAGATGGTGAGTGAGATCTCGTTCGCCGCATTGTACGTGCTGCTGCTGAACTCCACGACAAGTGGGTCCACCTGCAACTCTGATTGAAGCCCGCGATCAAACATGTCGCCTTGGGGAGTTTACTCGTAGCTCCCGGTCATGCATGATGTCCAGGCGGGCGGGCACACACTCTCTCATACAGAAAGTATCCCCATGCGTGCGATCCTGGTGCTGTTGACGCTGTTTTCGGCCGCGTGGTGTCCTGGGATGGCGTGGGCGCAGACACGACCCAACGTCGTCTACATCCTCGCCGACGACCTGGGATACGGCGACCTGGGCTGCTATGGGCAGCGAACCTTGTCGACGCCGCACATCGACCGGATGGCGGCCGAGAGCATGCGTTTCACGCAGCACTATGCCGGGTCTACGGTGTGTGCCCCTTCCCGCTGCGTGCTGCTGACGGGCCTGCATACCGGCCATACGCCCATCCGCGGCAATGATGCCTCTCTGCTGCGGGATGAGGACGTGACCATCGCCGAACTGCTGCGCGACGCCGGTTATGCCACCGGCTGTGCCGGCAAGTGGGGGGTCGGACATCCGCCACCGCTCGATGATCCCCTGCGGAACGGGTTCGACTTCTTCTATGGGTATATCAACATGTACCACGCGCACAATTTCTGGCCGGACTTCATGGTTCGCAACGGCCACAAGCTGGGCCTGCGCAACGAACAGTATCCCGGCTTCGAGGAGCCCGCCGACCGAGAAGGACGCGGCGTCGCCCGACGGAAGGTCACCTACGCCCCGAATCTGATCACGGACGAGGCACTCACCTTTATCGAGACACACCGGGAGCAGCCCTTCTTCCTGTACCTCGCCTTCAACCGGCCGCATGCCAACAACGAAGCGGGGGGCGACGCGCGGGCGAACCACAACGGCATGGAGGTTCCGGACTGGGGGGACTACGCCGGGCGCGACTGGCCGATTCAGGAGCGGGGGTTCGCCCGCATGATGCAGATGGTCGATGACGACGTCGGACGCGTGCTCGCCAAGCTCAATGAACTGGGACTGGACGAACGCACGTTGGTGATCTTCTCGAGCGACAACGGGCCGCATCAGGAGGGGGGACATCTGATGCCGTTCTTCGATTCCAATGGCGACCTGCAGGGCCTCAAACGCGATCTCTACGACGGCGGCATCCGCGTGCCCATGATCGCCCGCTGGCCGGGACAGATTTCCCCCGGCACCATCAGTGACCATGTGTCGGCGTTCCAGGATGTACTCCCCACGTTGTGCGACGTCGCCGGTGTCGAGCCGCCGGCATGCGACGGGATTTCGTTTCTGCCCACTCTGATGGGGCGTCCTGCTGATCAGAATCAGCATCCCCATCTGTACTGGGAGTTTTATGAACAGGGGGGCAAGGTGGCGGTGCGGCTCCATCAGTGGAAAGGGATTCGGTTGAGTGCCGAGACGAATCCCGATGCACCGATCGCCCTGTATGACGTTACTCAGGATGTCGCTGAGCGGACCAACGTCGCCGACCAGCATCCGGAGGTCGTGCAGCAGATCGCAGACATCATGCGCGCCGAACACCGCGATCGGGAGTGAGTGATCCGCCCGCTACACTGAGGATGGAGGGAGCAAACCCTTCTCCCCCACGGGTGATGGGAGTACTAAGAACGCATGGAAGTGGGGGAGAAGCTGGCGAGCGAAGCAAGTCGGATGAGGGGCTTTCCCACAAGTCTCCGTGATGCTCTTTCCCCTTGTATGTTTCCCTCAGAGAGTTCTATGGGGGAGAGGGGGATCCAAGTTGCGACCCATTGGTTTCGGCCTGACTCACGGCACCGCGATTCGCACGAACTCATCGACGAACGCTGCTCCCGTAGGCACTGTGAACGAGAACTCCCGCGTCTGGTCCGGAAGCTGTTCGACATGTTCGCGGGACTGGCCGTTCTGCTGCCAGCCATATGTGATGGTCGCCGGCTGCGGCGGGCCGGTGTCGTAGATGCCGTACAGCTGGGCGTCGATCAGTGCCGTCGGGTAGCCGCCCGCATCGAGATGCACACGCATCAGGGCCTGACGCGACATCCCTGCGGACACGTCCACTCCTCCGGCGAGCCAGCCGCTCGAAAACTCGTTGTCGTCGGGAATCTCGGCCCGGGCGAACTCCTGCCAGTTCGTTCCCCCATCCAGCGAGACGTCGAGATGCACAACCATGCCCTCGGGAGGAGGGACGCGCACGCGGTACCGCACTGCCGCCCGCACTTCCAGCAACTCTGCAGGAGAGTCGATGCGAAAGACCACCTGTCCCGGTTTGTTGCCGGTGGTTTCATAGGCAAAGCGGGACTGGGGGCTGCGACCGTTGTACTGCATGTTCTTCGAGCGCAGCGACACCTCCTCGAACTGCTGCACCGCTGATTCCGGCAGCGCGAAGTTGGGGAGCACCGGCACTACGCCACGAGACGCCGCCCGATACGTCACGTCACACCCATCGGGCGTCAGTCGAGGATAGATGGTCTGGGAGACCTGCGTGACGGTGGTGAACTCCAACCCGTCGATCCCTGCGTCCCTGGAAAACGAGAAACGGACCCACCAGCCGTAACGACCTTTGACCTGTTCCGTCAGGTCGATTGTCACTTCTCTACCGGCAGTGCTCATCGACACGCCAGCGTCGTGCCAGGTCTGTCCCTCGTCGGCGGACACTTCGATTTGCACATCGCCCACAAGTTGACCCGTGAGCACCAGTCCGCCTGTTGCCGGGCCGGTCATCGGGTTGGCGTCATCTGTCGGATCACCGGCAATCACGTAGGGCGAGAAGTGATCGAACGTGACCGACGCCGGTGCTCCGTCTGCACTGTGGAGACGGGGAGAGGTCGCACGCGAAGACAGGTTCGGCGAACTTGTGCTGACTCCTTGCCGCCATGTGTCGTTTGTCAGGTCCGGACGATAGACGAACTCGCCGTTGCAGTAGGTCACTTCGTTACGGGCGTTGTGCGTGGCTCCGTCGTGCCGGGGTTCTGCCTGACCGACGAACGACCAACTGCGTGACGGTCCGCCGGACTGATGATGCCAGAACCGACGACCCGACGGGCCACCGTAGTGGTCCCGGTCGGACCAGCGGGTGAAGGTCTCTCCCGCGCGGAGGTGCACGATGCCAGGGTGGGCGGCATATCCGCTGTTGTACATGGGATACCAGTGACCGCCGGCGGCGACCTCCTGCCAGCCATGCTTCATCGTGTCGAAGTCGCCGGGCCAGGCGAAGGGATAGTGCGGCAGCGGAGGCCGGACGGAATCGACGAGCGACGGATCGCTGATGATGTCGTCGTAGCCGGCGACGATGCCGTCGCGACGAAACAGCAGTCCCGCCATGTCGGTGTCGTAGGCATGCCAGCTGCCGTCGTAGTACACCTCGCTGTTGGTATGTCCGGGGAACGCGCGACAGCGGGCCGGCATTCCCAGAGCGGCCCAGTACGGCTCGTTCCAGGCATGCACGGTTCCGCACAACCCATAGCCATACGAGAACCGCGCCCGGTTGGCGTCGTAGACGACCGATTCGTAGTCGCGCGTTTGCGCCGTATCGGGCGGCTGTCCGGGGACGCACCATTCCTGCGGCGACATCAGATGCCACTGATGTGTGAGCAGCCATTGATACAGGGCGAGCGCCCGTTCCTGCGGGTCCTGCTTTCCGGCGACTGCGAACGCCGCGCAGTCCTCGACCGTTTGAAAGGCCCCTTCGCCAGCGTACTGCGGATGCTCGGTCCGCAGCGTCGGATCACCGACATCGGCCCGCAGTTCCGGGCAACCAGCGATCATGATCGCGAATGATCCCGCCACCAGCAGGATTCTCGACGCCCATCGCAACATGGGATTTGGTCCTTGATTCATGAGAGCAAAACTGGTCAGGTTTGTTGTTGCTGCTGAGGTGCCAGGACCTCTGTTGACATCACGTCGTACGCAGACCCATACATTATACAGAGCCATCAGCCAACTTCCGGTGACACCGCCTCCTGGGCAGTGTATCCTGACGAGGTCTCTCCCACGATCGCCGTTCTTTCGACACGACCCGAGGGCCACGGAGAATGTCGCTTCCCGCTGAGCAGTTTCTGCAGGGCTTGGCCGATAGCGGGCTGATGTCCGCCGACGATCTGCAGACGCTCCGTGCGGAGGCCTCACCGCAGACGACCTCCGGCGAGGAATTGGCCGAGCAACTGGTGCACTCCGGCCGGCTCACGCGCTATCAGGCCCAGGCGTTGCTCAAAGGGGATGGCCGGACTCTCGTCCTGGGGAACTACGTCGTTCTCGACCGCATCGGGGCGGGTGGCATGGGCGTGGTACTCAAGGCCCGGCACCGGCGGATGAAGCGGCTCGTCGCCCTCAAACTGCTGCCGAAGTCGGCCACGGAATCTGAGGATGCCCTGCGGCGCTTTCACCGGGAGGTGGAAGCAGCGGCCCGGTTGAATCATCCCCACATCGTCACCGCCTACGATGCCGACGAAGCCAAAGGGGTGCACTTCTTCGTGATGGAATACGTTGAAGGAAGTGACCTGTCATCGCTCGTCAAACAGCGCGGGCCATTAGCGATCGACGAGGCGGTGGACTGTATTCTGCAGGCGGCGGGTGGACTGGCCTATGCCCACCGACAGGGGATCATCCATCGCGACATCAAGCCCTCCAATCTGCTGATGAATCCGCAGGGTGTCGTGCAAATCCTCGACATGGGCCTGGCGCGTATTGACGCCGCCGAGACTGACGATCACACCGAGCTCACCGGAACGGGGACCATCATGGGCACACTCGACTACATGTCTCCCGAGCAGGCGCTCGACACCAAACATGCCGACCGCCGCACCGACATCTACAGCTTGGGGGCCACGCTGCACTATCTGCTGACGGCGCGGCCCGTGCTCACGGGCAAGACACAGGGACAAAAGCTGCAGGCACTGCTCGCCGCGGATACACATCAACCAGCCTCGCTCTGCGTGCGACGCAATGATGTTCCGCCCGAACTGGAGCAGGTGTTTCAGCGGATGGCGGCGCGCGATCCCGGCGAGCGGTATCAGTCGATGGACGAAGTGCTCACGGCACTGCAACCGTTTGGCACGGCGCATCAGCTGGCCTCCGGGTCGTCTGCCACTGGTACAATGTCATCAGCCACGGGCACCGCGACGTTGGATGAGCCGTTGAGCGACCTGGCCCTGCAACGTTTTCTCGATGCCCAGTCGCAGCCCGCCACGCAGTTACAAACACCAGAGCCGGAGGTCTCGTCTGAGACGTTCAGTGCCGGGCCGTCCGATCCCACGCGCATTGCCAGTGCTGCAGTCGAACCGTCCGTCCTGACGCCCTCGGCACTGGTCCGTCGCCGGAAGCGGGACCAGCGACGAACGACGCTCTTCTGGATCGGTGGAGCTTTGCTGCTGGCTGCGGGGATGCTGTCGGCACCTCTGCTGATGAAGGTCGAGACTCCGATCGGCACGATGGTGATCAAGGTCCATCAGGACGCGGCGCTCGGGGCCGAGGTGACCATCGACGGCGAACAAGTCACGACGATCAAAACCGCCAACGGCAGACAGTCAGTACGCGTCGAAGCCAGCGAGCAGGAACGACTGCTGAAAGTCACAAAGGAGGGGTTCGAGTCGTTCACGAAGCGTTTCACAATCAAGGAAGGAGGCGAGACGCTTGTCGAAGTCTGGCTGGAACCGGAATTCGCAGACGATGCGATGACCGTGCCGCTTGAGACCCGACAGTCTGTCATCGCCCGTGTGCTGAAGCTGGGAGGCAAGGTCCAAGTCCTCCAACGAGGTGGCATTCCGCTACACTTGAAGAGCGTTCAGGAGGTGAGCGACATTGGCGCATTCGATTGGGATAACCTGGGGATTGAATTGGAACGACCCGCAGGGCTTCATGACCGCGATATCCTGGACATCGCCGCAGCACTCCCCAAACTGCGCTATCTGAACATTGCATCGGTCGACTTGACACGGGCGGTGCTGCCCGGGCTCTCCGGACTGGGACAGTTGCAGGTTTTGGGTATTCATGGTCTCAAGGGTCTGGGTGATGCCGATATCCCGTTGTTCAATTCTCTGACCAAGCTGGTCAGTCTCGGGATCAACAGCGCCGGCGAAGTGACCGATGCAGGCATCGAACACCTGGCAGAACATCCGAACGCTCCCCGATTCTTGAGTCTGATGGTGAACAGTCAGCCGATTTCGGATGTTGGAGTGCGGCGGCTGGCGGAGAAGATGCCGAACTTGCAGTCGCTGAATCTCAATATGTCCAAAGTTTCGGATGCGTCCATTCCGCTGCTGGCCCGTCTGCCGCTTACTGCCCTGCACATGCAAGGGACAAATCTAACCGATGTGAGCGTCCCGTCTCTTTCGGGCCTCCACACTCTGGTCCTCCTCAATCTTCAGGGGACCGGCATCACGGAAGAGGGGATGCTACGGCTCCGCGAAGCCCTGCCGAACTGCGAGATCGCTTGGGACGGAGGTACCATCACTCCCACACCCGTTGTCGCCTGGCAGACCGGTCCTGCTGACGACGTGCTGCCGGGCATCATCCCGCGGCCTGCGACCCTTGCAGGCGTCAAACGCTGGCAGGTCGAGACCATCGCGCCGCGAGTTGGTGTCAGCTGCGCGGCGTACAGTCCCGACGGCAAAGTCCTGGCTGTGGCCTCCTATATCGGACACATCCGGCTGCTCGATGCCGACACGCTGGAACTGCTTGCCCTGTGGCCGGGTGCACGCGGGGTGACCGACCTCGAATGGAGTCCGGACGGCCTGCATCTGGCCGTCTGTGAACCGGGTCGCCCCGTCAGGATCTACAGCCGCGAGGGGGTCCTGCTGTATGAGACCGACGTGCGGCCTCACAGGTCGTTGGCCTGGGACCCGGCAGGGGGACGACTGGCAATCGGGGGCAATGACGACCGCAAGGTCCATCTGTATTCGCTGGACGATCAGCGATCCGTCGTGATCGGCGAAGGTCCCCCGAAAGGGGCACCCATCGAACTGGCCTGGAGTCCCGATGGACGGTGGATCGCCACAGGCTGGTCTGAGGGTGAAGTCCGCCTCTGGCAACCCGATGGCACCGCCGGACCCGAACTGCAGGCCTTCGACAGCCGGGTGGAATCGCTGGCTTGGTCTCCCGACAGCCGGCAGCTGGCAGCGGTGGCCGGCAACGAAGTCCGGCTGTGGTCTCGTGATGGCACGTTGATTCGACAGCTGCGTGAACTCCAGTCTCAGCCGGCCCACCTGGTCTGGGAACCTGACAACCAGACGCTGCTGATTGCCGGGGCCGTGCAGACAATGCGCTGGAACACGTTGACCGACACTCCTCATGATCTTCCGCCGCGCGAGAACGGCGACTACACCACAGGACTCCTCTGGCGACCGGGCAGCGATCGCGAGTTCGTCCGCTGCGACACGTTCGGTGCGGTCGACATCGTTGCGGCCGACGGGACTCTCCGGACCACCACCGGTCGATCGGGCAGCATCCCCGACGGGTTAGCGATCCGGCCCCAGGGAGATCGCTTCGTCACCGTCAGCTGGGATGGCTCGGTCCGCCTGTGGGACCGGCAGGGACACGCGATCGCAGCGAACAAGGGGCATAACAACCGTGGCTTCGATGCGGCCTGGAAGTCCGATGGCAGCGAATTTGCCACGGCCGGGGCGGACACCACCATTCGCACCTGGTCGATGGACGGCGACCCGCTGGCGCGCGTTGCGCACCGGGGGCGACCAGCATCAGTATGCGGTGACCTGGGATCCGCAGACGAACAGGCTCGCCGCTGGCGGGCAGGGGGGCATCGTGCGGATGTGGAGCGGGAATGACGATCAGCCCCGGGAGATGGAGGCGGCCCGAACGGGCGAACAATGGATCTCACTTCGATTCAGTCCGGATGGTCACCGTCTCGCCGCCGACTCACAGGACGGTGTATGGATCTGGACCAAAGACCGGACCGGTCCCTTTCTGGCCGATCCGCTGAAGCTGCCGGTGGGGATGCCGGGCAAGCTCGCCTGGAGACCCGACGGCGAGGCCATCGCTCTCGTCAGCAACGTTGGCGCACGGGTCGTCCAGCTCGACGGGACGGTCGTCGGGTCATTCAAAACTCCTGGCTCGCCCCTGGACGTGGCCTGGTCCCCGGCGGGCGACGCGCTGGCAATTGCCGGGCACGACAGGGCGGGAGTAAGGCTCTACTCGCCTGAAGGGACACATCTGGCCTCTCTGGGCGGCCCACTGTCCGCGACCTACAGCGTCGACTGGTGCACAGATGGAACGTGGATCGCTGCCGGTGAGGCCGCCTGTGTCGTGCATGTCTGGAATGCCGGCAGCGGAGAACCGGAGTGGGTCGGACTGCAGCTCCCGGATCTGAAGAACGTGTCCTTTACCGCCGCCGGACAGATCATCGATGGTGAGATGGACTTGCTCGATCGCCGGTTGATCTGCCTGGTGGAATCAGACATTGGCCAAATTGAACTGGTCAAGCCCTCGGAGTTCCAGCAGCGCTCCGCTCCCGACTGGCGAGTGGACAGCCCTGCACCGATCGACTTCGCCAATGAGCGCGCGGTCGCCGGGTGGGTGCAGAACATCGGTGGCGGACTGCAGTGGCATCTGGCAGACAACCCCTACGACACCGTCGAAGGTCACTGGGGAGATGAGCTCAAGCCGCTGCCGGAGGGGCCGTTCACCGTGCGCACTGTGCTGCTGGACGGCAATCAACGGGTCACCAGCGACGACCTGCGGCAACTCACTTCACTGGCGGAGCTGCGACAACTGAATCTCATGGGTGCGGCCATCGACGACGGCGCAATGCCGCACATCGCAGGCTGTCGGTCGCTGCAGATGCTGTATCTCAGTGGTCCGGGAGTCACGAGCGCAGCGACGGCAACTCTCGTGGAGCTCCCGCTCCAATCGATGGTGATGCATGGCGTGGGCCTTACGCAGGAGGGGCTGGACGATATCAGCCAGATCAGCAGCCTGACCAACCTCTCGATCGCCAGCAACGACCTGGCCCCGCTCGATCTGAGTGTGCTCGCACGCATCCCCGGATTGACGGACCTGGGGATCCATGAGACGAATGTCGGCGACGAAGACCTGCCCGAACTACTGGTTCTCCCGAGTCTCAAGGGACTTCATCTCGGCAAGACTCGCATCACCGATGCCGCTCTGGCGATGCTAGCTCAATTGAACCAACTCCAATCGCTGCGGCTGAATCATAACCCTGCGATCACCGATGCCGCCGTCGAAACTCTAACCGGCATGACGGGTCTGGACGATCTGCACATCGATCACACGGGTATCACACCAGAGGGTGTCGAACGGCTGCATCTGGCACTGCCCGACTGCGCAATCTTGTGGGATGGGGGAGTCATCACACGGTTCAACCCGGCGAAGGACCGCGAAGTCGCCGAGTGGGTGCATGCGCGGGGGGAACTGTTGGCATTGGCAGTGAGTCACTGGCTTACGTCACCGTGGCTCCCGGAGAACCACTGCCGGACGTCCCGTTTGCACTCGTCACACTCGACTTGTTCCAACAGCCGATCACCAATGCTGATCTGGCGCAACTGGATGGGCTGCGACATTTCACCACGCTCATTCTCAACGTGACCACCATCGGTGATGAGGGAATCGCACAGTTGGGCAACCTTCCCGCCCTGCAGAAGCTCTATCTCGGCGGGACACAGCTGACAGATGCAGGACTGGCCGATCTGTGTGAGCGATATCCTCGTATCGAGATTCTGCATGCGGGAGGGACCGGATTGACCGATGCCGGCATTCCGTCGCTGCTCAAGTGGCCCGCACTGCACCAGGTGCACATCAGCGGGCTCCCGCTGACTGATGCAGTCGTCGACACACTGGTCCAACTGCAGAGCCTGACTGATCTCGAACTGCCAGGCACGCAGATCACACAGGCCGGTATCGATCGGCTGCACCAGGCGCTGCCGGGCTGCAGGATCGTCTGGGACGGCGGGACGATCGAGCCGGACCCCCAGTAGCCCGGCGGAGCGTTGGCGGGAAGTTACTCCTCACGACTTGCGAGGCATCGGGAGTTTTGCAATCGCCGGAGTGCGCGATATCATGCGAAACCCTGCCTGAGCCTGTACGACTCCCTGTGCCTTGCGGCTGAGTTCGGCCTCGATTTGACGGAACTGTATCCATGCCACGCAACATGATTGTCGCCCAGTCGGGCGGTCCTTCACCGGTCATCAACAACACGCTGCGCGGCATTGTCGAGACCGCCCGGCAGCTCGATGAGATCGGCACTGTCTACGCCGGCTGGCACGGGATCGAAGGGGTCCTCAAGGAGGAACTGCTGGACCTCACGGCCCAGTGTCCCGACGAGATCGCCCTGTTGCGGACGACGCCGGCCGCCGGTTCCATCGGTACCTGCCGTTACAAACTCAAGGCCGGGCAGGACGCCGACTTCAATCGCATTCTCGAGGTCTTCCAGGCCCACGACATCGGCTACTTCTGCTACATCGGCGGCAACGACTCGATGCACACCGCCCACAGCGTCGCCGAACTCGCACGCGAGCGCGGTCTGGATGTGTGCGGCATCGGCGGGCCTAAGACGATCGACAACGATGTCGGTGACAGCGAGTTCAAACTGGTCGACCACACGCCCGGCTACGGTTCGACGGCGCGGTACTGGGCCCACTACATCCAGCAGGCCAACGAGGAGAACAACGGCTCGTCACCGGCAGATCCCGTGCTGGTGATGCAGGCCATGGGACGCAAGATCGGGTATATCCCGGCAGCGGCGCGACTGGCAGACCCGCAGCGTGAACTGCCGCTGCAGATCTATTTGGCTGAACGGAAGGTGACGATCGACGCGATTCACGAGAACGTCAACCGGATGCTCAAGGATCGCGGCCGTTGCCTGGTGGTCGTCAGCGAGGGGTTGTCGATCACAGGTCTGGAGATCCCCGAGGAGTTCATCGTCCGCGACTCGTTCGGGCATCCGACGTTCTCTTCGAGCAAGATCACGGTCGCCCAGATGCTGACGAACGCCCTGAACGACCGCGGCCTGTCGGTGAAGGGAGCCGCCCGCTGCAATGTGCCGGGCACCCATCAACGCCACGACATGGTGTACGCGTCGACTGTCGACCTGGAGGAATCGTACTACGTCGGTCAGAAGGCGGCCTTGCTCGCTGCGGCGGGGGAACATGGCTACATGGCGACCATTCTGCGGGCCGACTGGGACAACTACCAACCCCGGTACGATAAGGCTCCGCTCGCCGAAGTGGCGGAGAAGGACCGCAAGTTTCCCACGCAGTGGATCAGCGACTGCGGGACCGACGTCACCGATGAGTTTGTGAAGTATGCCCGCCCGCTGATTGGCGACAACTGGGTCAGTGTGCCGCTCATCGATGGCCGCCTCAGACTGGCCCGGCTCGACACGTCCCCGGCAAAGTTCGCTCCGCAGAAGCTCGACAGGTATGTGCCGCAAGCCGACCGCTGACGCTGTATAATGGCGTGGACCCTAGTTCCCGGAGCTTGGCTATGGCAAACATCACCGCAGCGCGATCTGCCCCACAGCCGCAGAGTACCCCACAGGCGAAGAGTGCGCGCGCCGGAGATTCCTCCGCTGGAGAACGGCGACGTGCTGACCCGGACGGAGTTCTATCGACGCTGGGAGGCCATGTCCGACCTCAAACGGGCCGAGCGAATTGAAGGAGTGGTCTACATGGCTGCCGCCGTCCGTCGTCAGCGTCATTCCCGGCCTCACGGCGACATGCTCATGTGGGTCGGCAACTATTCACTGCAGACTCCCGGAACCGAAGCCGGCCTCGATGCAACACTGCAATTGGACGCCGAAAACGACGTCCAGGCGGACATTTACCTGCTGATCGATCCTCAGCACGGAGGTCGATGCCGATTCACCGATGATGACTACATCATCGGTGGTCCCGAGTTTGTCGTTGAGATTGCGGCCAGCAGCGCCAGCCGCGATCTGCACCAGAAGTTTCACGTCTATCGTCGCAGCGGCGTGAAGGAGTACGTCGTCTGGAAGACGCTGGAGAACGAGATCGTCTGGTTCCGCCTGCAGGATGAGTTGTACGTCGAGGTGGAGCCGGAGGACGGCATCATCAGAAGCACTGTCTTCCCCGGCCTGTGGCTGGATGTCACCGCCATGACTGCCGGCAACCTCAAGGGGGCGCTGGAGACACTCTCCCGGGGCATCGCCTCACCCGAACACGCCGGCTTCGTACAACAACTGGCCTCCCGACGGAAAACAGACGACCGATCGACTTCCCCAGAACAAATCTCTTGAAACCAAAGCATCATGTCTCAACTCGGCCTCGACAGCTTTCGCAAACAGCACGACTTCCTGGTGGGCATCGATTCCGATGGCTGTGCCTTCGACTCGATGGAGATCAAGCACAAGGAGTGCTTCATCCCCAATTTCATCAAGCACCTCGGCCTGCAGCCGATCTCCAAGTACGCCCGTGAAGCGTGTGAGTTCACCAATCTGTACTCCAAGAGCCGCGGGGCCAATCGATTTCCCGCCTACCTGGCAGCCCTCGACCTGCTGGAGCAGCGGGCCGAAGTGCGGGCCCGCAATGTCGTCGTTCCACGTTGGCAGGGCGTGCGGGACTGGGTGACCCGCGAAACCAAACTCGGCACGAAAACGATTGGTCCCGAGGCCGAGAAATCCGGCGATGCTGATCTGAAGCTGGGTTATGCGTGGTCGAGTGCCGTCGATGATACGATTGCCGACATGGTCAAGAACATCCCGCCGTTCCCCGGAGTCCAGGAGGCTCTGCAGACTCTCTCCGCCAAAGCCGACATGATCGTCTGCTCGGCCACTCCCAACCGGGCCTTACAGCAGGAGTGGGAGGAGCACGGCATCGACACGTACGTGCAGGCGATCTGTGGACAGGAGGCCGGCTCCAAGAAGGAGTCGCTGGCGAAGGCACATCAGCAGGGCTACGCGCTGGATCACATGCTGATGATCGGCGATGCACCGGGCGACATGAGTGCCGCGAAGGCGGTCGGATGCCTGTATTTCCCCATCAATCCCGGCCACGAGGAAGACAGCTGGGCCCGCTTCAATGATGAGGCGATCGGTCGCTTCTTCGCCGGCACCTACTCGGGAGATTACGAGGCCGCACTCATCGCCGAGTTCGAAACTTATCTTCCCGCACAGCCTCCGTGGAAGCGCTGAAGGATCACGCGGCTGATTTGCGGGCCAGGCGTCCGGCCAGCCAGGTCTCAAGCAGCAGCACACCGATCGCCAGCAGCACCAACCAGCGCCAGACCTTCTGACGCCCCTCGAGTTCACGGGCCCGCAACTGTCGCTCCGCGGCTTCTGACAACACCGGAAGAGCAGCCGTGCTGGCGAGTCGCACGCCCGCCGACTCCAGAGCATCGGGTGCGAACGGGTCCGTTCTCGACTCCGCTGGTGCCAGATTCACAGCGAAGGCGCGCGTGCTTGACGCGGAGCCCGGTTCCGCCACGATCACCCGGTAGATGCCCGGCTCATCAGTCTCGGCAAACTCCTGATGGTCTGCCATTGTGACGCGCTCACCGTCGGGACGCTGAATTGCCTGGACACTCTCGCCCGGTGCCACAAGGTCGCCCAGTGCGATCGAATCGCCGACGTGATACGACCCCGCCGATTCGAGCAGGCCGGCCGCCGATTCCAGCAGGCCGTTCATCATCGGGATGAACTTCGTCGACAGGGCCAGCTGGCTGTCGTCGGGATGCCAGCCGCTCGTCAGCAGCACAATGCTGCCGGTCCCCAGCGGAAACTGGGCAATCGCGACATCCTTATGGTCAAAACGCGCGAGGACCTGATGTTCAGGCAGCGACTGCTCGTCGATCGTGCGGTGCTTCCAGATGTGCAGTTTGGTGAAGTCCGAGAAGCGGGGATCCGCCAGGGCGGCGAACATCGGATGCGAAAAGTCAATGTCGGTCAGCATCGAGTAGCTTGTCACCTCTGCCTCAATTGCCGGAACCGGGGCGACGTCCAGCAGTTCATAGAGGGCCAGGGACGCGTCGGCATCCAGAGGCACCAGCAGCACCACGCCTCCCGCTTTGATGTACGTTCGCAGCGACGCGACATGCGCCGGCAGCAGCGTCTCAGTCACGATGATCAGATTCGGAGGTGCGGGGTCGGTCGGCGGGTCCGACTCAAAGGTCCAGTCGACAATCTGCACATTGCGCCCCGGCGTCGAGGGGAGAGCCGGCTCGATGTAGTAACGCATCCGTTGTGGATCGTCGCTGGCATCCGCACTCAGTACCCCCACGACCGTCGTGCGTACAGGCGGCGTCTCCACGAAGCAGGTGTTGTCGAACGGTTGATCGTCGCCTGTCAGCACCAGACGATTCGACGCCGTCTCTGCAGATGCGGCCGGTGCCGTTACGACCCGGCTCTCACCGGGAGCGACCGTGACAGTGACGACCGAGTCAGCGTCTGTCGAGGACGGCGATCCATCGTCGGCCCAGCGAATCTGGAACTGGTCGGCGGTTGACTGCCGGGCATTGGTCACCCGCACGCGTGCCTGGGTCTGGTCCGCGTGTTCGCGCAATGGATGCATGCCTGCGTTGCTGGGTAAGAGGTCGCGGCCGATGGTGGCCAGACGCAGGTCGACATCCGCCGGCCAGTGATACGTCTGCAGCGCATCGAGCTGACTCCCGTCCTGGAGATCAGAGATAAGGACGATCTCGCGGGCCCGCGGCATCACATGGCGGGCTTCGGCCTCTTCCAGCAGGTCGGCGGCCTGCACCAGCGCGCGGCCGAGGTTGGTTGCCTGCCAGGAGGGGCTCACGTCGTCCAAGGTGTCACGCACAGTTTCACGCC
This sequence comes from uncultured Planctomycetaceae bacterium, assembly GCA_963707405.1. Taxonomy (GTDB): domain Bacteria; phylum Planctomycetota; class Planctomycetia; order Planctomycetales; family Planctomycetaceae; genus CAVPPT01. The sequence goes on from CAVPPT010000010.1 coordinate 223,984, forward strand.
GCTGCTGGGGCTCCAGTCCGGTCCACTGGTCGAAGCTCACGAGGGTCCGAGGCTGATTGTCGAACCCCACGATGCAGACCTCATCGATCGGGGCGGCGTCATCGATTTCCAGCAGGACATTCGTGACGGCCTCGTCCCAGAGTCCCTCACGGCGCATGCTGGCACTGGTATCGACGAGCACCACCAACTGCCGGGAGTCGGGATCGTCCACCATCCGGTTCTGCTGCTGGCGGAAAAAGGGGCGGGCGAACGCCAGTGCCAGCAGACAGACCGCCCCGGCACGCAGCAGGAGCAGCAGCCAGTTCTCGATGCGGCTGCGACGCGTGATGCGCGGCGGCGAAGGCTCCAGAAACATCACACTGCTGAACAGCTGACGCCCGCGCGGCGTGCGGCGGATCATATGGAACAGGATGGGCAGCGCGATGGCGGCAGCACCCAGCAGATAGAGCGGTGTCAAAAAGCTCATCCACACATCCCGTTCATGAATTGCAGACCGTCAATCGTTATACAAGCACGACGCGCAAGCGAGTGGATCATGATACGCGCGTGCTTGTAACCCGCCATCTTTCGACGCTTACCACCTGCGGGTCCGGGCGACCGAGCGCGTCACCGTTTTCACGCGACTCCTCAGAAACTCGCCCAGTGAAACCTCCAGCGACGTGTCGGTCGTCAGGGGATACAGGTCGATCCCCAGTTTATTACAGATGCCCCCCACCGCGTCCAGATGCGCCTGAAGTCGCTGGAGATACACCGGACGCGTCAGGTCCGGATCAACATAGATTTCCTGCTGAGTCTCGACGTCGAAAAACAGCGTCGGTTCACCGAAGTTGAAGGTCTTCTCGGCCGGGTCGAGCAGATGAAACAACACCACCTCGTGCCCTCGCGCCCGGAAGTAACCCAGTCGCGTCTCGACGTCATCCAGCGGAGCCAGCAGGTCCGAGATCAATACCAGCATGCCTCGCTTGCGCACGCGCTCGGCGACCTCTTCGAGCGGCTGGGAGAGGTTCGTCGATTGTCCCTCCGCCGGCTTCTCCAGCGCCAGCATGATGCGTCGCAACTGGCCAACCCGATACCGCGCGGGGATGAACTCCTCGATCCGTTCGTCGAACCGCACCAGTCCGACTGCATCGCGCTGCGTGTTGAGGAAGTACCCCAATGTCGCTGCCAACGTCTTGGCATAGTCGGCCTTGGTGTAGCCGAGTGATCCGAAGTTCATCGACCGGCTCGTGTCCAGCAGCAGATGACAACGCAGATTGGTCTCGTCCTCGAACCGCTTGACGTAGTAGCGGTCCGAGCGGGCGTACAGACGCCAGTCCAGATAGCGCGGATCGTCGCCGGGGACGTACTGCCGATACTCGGTGAACTCGACCGAGAACCCATGGTAGGGCGAACGGTGCATGCCCGTGAAGAAGCCTTCGACCACGGCCTTCGCCCGCAGCTCCAGGGAGCGGATCTGCATCAGCGCCGCCGGGTCGATGTACGACGGCGGCGGATAGCTGGGAGTCGTCGGCGTCACGGATTCGACCATGCCTTCATCAACTCATCAACTCGTTAACCCATCAACTCCTCAGGGCTTCTTCACCGTCTCCAGCAGCCGCGAGACCACCTGTTCCACGGTGACCCCCTCGGCCTCGGCACGGTAGTTCACCAGGATGCGATGCCGCATCACCGGCTGGGCCAGAGCCTGGATGTCGTCGGTCGTCACATGGGCGCGCCCGTGAGAGCAGCGCACGTGCTTTCGCACCCAGCACCAGGTACTGTGAGGCCCGCGTCCCGGCGCCCCAGCTGACCCAATCGTTGATGAAGTCCGGCGTGTCCGGCTGACCGGGGCGGGAGGCCGCAGCGAGTCGCACGGCGTACTCGACAATCTCCCGGGCGATCGGCACCTGACGGATCACCTCGATGAAAGGCGAGCACGTCCTCGCCGGTGAACAGCGCGATGCAGCGTCTGCGGCCTGACGGCGGTCGTCTGCTCCACCACGGCCACCTCGTCCGTCCTGGGGCAGGTAGTCGATCACGACGTTCAGCATGAAGCGGTCGAGCTGGGCTTCGGGCAGTGGATAGGTTCCTTCCATCTCGATCGGGTTCTGCGTGGCCAGCACGAAGAACGGTTCTTCGAGCTTGTACAGTTCACCGGCGGCAGTCACCTGGTGCTCCTGCATGGCCTCGAGCAGAGCCGCCTGGGTCTTCGGGGGTGTGCGGTTGATCTCGTCGGCCAGCATCACGTTGGCGAAGATCGGCCCCTTGACGAACACCATCTTCCGCCGGCCGTCGTCGGTCTCCTGCGAGAATCTCGGTCCCGGTGATGTCGGCCGGCATCAGGTCCGGCGTGAACTGGATGCGCTGGAACTTCAGATGGAAGATCTGCGCGATCGACTTGACGAGCAGCGTCTTCGCCAGGCCCGGGGCGCCGGTGATCAGGCAATGCCCGCCGGCGAACAGGGCGATCAGCAGCTGGTCGATGACGTCCCGCTGCCCGACGATGACCTTGGCGAGTTCCTCGCCGATGCGCCGCCGCCCCTCGCGCAGCCGCTCGACAATCTGCCGTTCGTTCTCAAACGCCTCGGTACCGACTGACTGATGCAGCGACATGGCGACTCCTGAAACGGGGTGATTCCGCGGGAGTGTATCCTATGCCATCGGCAGCACGCTCGCCATCAGTACCGTCATGGCCATCGCAGTCAGGCCGAGCAGCATCAGCAGCAATGTCCACGACCGCAGAGTTTCTCCCTCAGTCAGGCCTCCCATCTTGGCGAAGATCCAGAAGCCGCTGTCGTTCATCCAGCTGCCGAACAACGATCCCGCACCGATTGCCGTCGCCAGATACACCGGATGAAAGCCGAGGATGTCCCGGGCGGCGGCGAGCGGATCAGCGACCTCGGGAGTGATGCCCAGCATGGCCCACATCATGCCCGATGTGGTGACCATCGCCACGGTGCCCGACCCCTGCGCGAACTTCATCAGCGAGGCGATCACGAACGCGAGGAACAACCACGACAGCCCGCCGCCCGACTCCTTGCCGGCGAACAGCGACTTGATCGCCTCGCCGATCTGGGCCTCCTGCAACATCCCGCCAAAGGCACCACCCCCCGCCGTGATGAGGATGATGACGCCGCCACTCATCAGCGACGTCTCGACAATCTGGCTGAGCTGCTCGCGGGTCTTCCCCCGTGTCTTCCAGACGAGCATCAGGGCGATCGCGGTCGAGACGAGCATCGCCAGGTTTGCATCTCCGATGATCGACGTGTAGGGAGCGATCTGCGTCCAGATGTTCTGGTGCTCGAGCGGGATGGCCGAGAGCGGCCCTTTGCGAAACTCGGCAGGCACGGAGCCGGCCAGCATTGTCCCCACGACCGTATTCAGTGAGATCATGAGGACCGGCAGCAGCACCGGCAATAGCGAGAGGCCCAGCGGCGGCAGCTCCGAATCGTCCAGCGGCTGCTGCTCGGCCTGTCCGGCCAACTCGCGGAAGGGGACCTTCAACACGCGATCGAACACTGGCGCGGCCATCAGCCCGGCGACAGCCGCCGGGAAGCCGATGATGGCACCGACCAGAATCATGATGCCCACGTCGAAGTGCAGTTCGGCGGCCATCGTCAGCGGACCGGGAGTGGGCGGCACCATCGTATGTGTCACCGCCCCGCCGGCAGCGATCGCCAGCAGCGAGAGCAGGTAGTTCTTGCCAGTGCGCCGATACAGTGAGCGGGCCAACGGCACCAGCAGATAGAACACGGTGTCAAAAAACACCGGCACCGACAGCACGAAGCCGCTGAGCATCAGCGCCCACGCGGCACGCTTCTCACCCAGTAAGCGGATGAAGAACTGCACAATCCGGTCGGCGGCTCCGCTGACCATCATGCATTCGCCGATGACCGCTGCCAGTCCGATGACGATCCCGATCTTGCCCGCCGTCGTACCGAAGGCCCCGGCGACACGGCTGAGCTTGAGGGCCGTATCGCCGGGCGACATCAGGCTGACGACGATGGCGGCGGTGATCAACGCGATGAAGGCGTTGATCTTGAGCACCATGATCATGCCGATGACGGTGGCGACTCCCAGGGCCAGAACGAACAGCGGGTAGTATTGGTCCACGGGGCGCTCCGGTGACTGCTCAAAGGGTGTCGATCAATGTGCCGCGACCGGCCTGGGAATGGAGGATTGGTCTACAGTTGACCCAAAGCCGCCCTGCGGGTCAAACCTGCGCCAAGGATTAGCGCGGCCGTAGCAGACCATCAACCGTGACAGGTCGCTCCGTCGTCGAAGCTGGCACGTCAATGTTGCGCAAGGCCGGCGGAGAACTCCTGCCCGGTCTGCTGCAGAAGTCGTGTCGACACGCGAACTTCAACGCACACAGGGAAGTAGTCGTTATGGACGCTCACAAACTTCCCAAATCGGGGTGGGCGAGAGATTCCGTGTGGTCACGGCGAAGAAGTTACTCGCGCACACGCTTGCGTGGCGGAAGATCGACGAGCCAGCTTCGAGGATGACGGAAGGCCACCCACCCCCGGCAGGCGTACCCGGCGACCTGCAACCCGGCGGCAACCTGACAGGTTTACCGCAGGGCGAGGCTGCAGCGTTTGCAGCGTTTCCGCATGGCGACCATCGCCCCACATTTGGGGCAGCGCTTCTGCTTCTTGGCAATCTTGGCTTTGGTACGCGGACGGTAGACCATGACGGGGCTTTCGGTGACGAGTGTTTTCGAGTGATTCAGGCTCGGGAAAGATAGCTGTCGGGATCGGTTCGGGCAATGGAAGGGATATCGCAAGCAACGTGTACTGAGTGCGATGTGTGTCGCACAGTGGATGCCGGTGGGTTGCCACCCGTGGGATTTGGTCCAACCTATAACGCTTTACAGTCTATCCCCGCAGGCGGCGCTGGATGTCGCCCACCACCTCACCCAGCGGCAGACGCACCTGTTCCAGGGAATCCCGGTCACGCAGTGTCACAGTGCCGTCTGAAATCGTGTCGCCGTCGATGGTCACGCACCAGGGCGTGCCAATCTCATCGTGACGGGCGTAACGCTTGCCGATCGACGCCTGTTCGTCGTACTGGCAGGCGATGCCAGCCGACTTGAGTTCCCGATACAGCGTGACCGCCTTTTCCGGCATGCCGTCCTTCTTCACCAGCGGGAACACGGCCACCTTGAACGGTGCCAGTCGTGGGTGCAGCCGCATGACGATCCGTGTCTTCACTTCGCCCTTCGCGTCGGTCTGCTGATCTTCGGTATACGCCTCGCAGAGAAAGGCGAGCGTCGCCCGGTCGGCACCGGCAGAAGGCTCGATGACGTGCGGGATGAACCGCGTCTTCGAGTCTGGTCGTCAAAGTACGTCAGGTCCTTGCCGCTGCCGCGGTACTTGGGCTGTCCGTTCTCATTGAGTCTCGACCTCCAGCCGGCCGTCGTCGGTGGCCCGCAGCTTGCCCTCCATGTGGGAACGCAGATCGAAGTCACCCCGATGAGCGATGCCCTCCAACTCGCCGTATTCCCCTGACGAGAGGAACGGAAAGGCGTACTCGACATCCGCCGTGCCGCACGAGTAGTGCGACAGTTCGTCGGCGATCGTGATCGCGGAGGATGGAGGTTGTCGCCCTCGATCCCCAGGCTGACGTACCAGGCGAAACGCCGGTCGCGCCAGAACTGGTACCACTGCGGCGACTCGTCGGGCCGGCAGAAGAACTCGATCTCCATCTGCTCGAACTCGCGCGAGCGGAAGGTGAAGTTGCGGGGCGTGATCTCGTTGCGGAAACTCTTGCCGATCTGGGCGATGCCGAAGCGGCAGCTTCACCCGCGTGGAATCGAGCACGTTCTTGAAGTTGGCGAAGATCCCCTGGGCCGTCTCCGGCCGGAGGAAGGCGGCATCGTCCTCGGTCCCGCAGCGCCCCGATGATCGTCTTGAACATCAGATTGAACTCGCGAGGCTCGGTGAGCTGACAGCCCTCGTGCTGCGCCGACCATCTTGCTCGGCTTGTTGGGACAGGGAATCGAGGCGAGGTGATCGGCCCGAAAACGCCCTTTGCAGTCGCGGCAGTCAATCATCATGTCGTGGAACAGGTCGTAATGGCCGCTGACCTTCCAGACCTGCGGATGCATGATGATCGACGTCTCGACGCCGACCATCTGATACGGCGCGGGCGCACCGGCGGGGACAGCGAGCGGATCGTGACGGGCGACCATGTCCTGCCACCACGCCTCGCGAACGTTGCGCTTCAACTCGACTCCCAGCGGTCCATAGTCCCAGAAGCCGTTCTGCCCGCCGTAGATTTCCGAATTCTGAAAGATGAACCCCCGCCGCTTGCACAGGGCGACGATCTTGTCCATCAGTGTGGTGTCTTTCGACATCGGTTCCTCATCAAATGTACTTCTCTGAGCGGAGTGTCAGCCGTGAAGTGTAAGGAGTCCCCTGTTGAGCCGCGAGTGGCGAGAGGCGTGTGCCAGCCAGGGGGGCCTGCTTCCCCGCCAATGACTGCTGTTACGCGCACGTCAGCCTCAACTGTTGGGCTTCGTCACGGGCTCTCGCCGTTGAAACAGATCTCTCACCCGACAGCGGAAGTCGGGGAGCACGTCCTGCCCCGTGAGTTCATCGCCTTCCGAGAGACGCTGAGGCGAGGAGGCTGCATCGGGGCGGTACACGCTGACGATTCGCAATCGGGGGTTGACGACCCACACCAGTCGCACGCCGGCTTCGAGATAATCGACAACCTTTTCCTCGACGTCGTAGTACGAATCGTGCGGCGAGACGACTTCGACCGCCAGGTCGGGAGCTACATGAGCGTGCCCTGCGCCGATCGGCCCTTCCGGCAATCGCTCACGGGCGATGAAGGAGGCGTCGGCCCGCCGGGTGCGGCCCGGATCCCAGGGAAAGATCTGGTAACTGGTTCCCTCGGGGAACACCCAGCCCAAGCCTCGGGCCTGCACAAACTCTCGCATTCTTCCGAAAACCTCTCCAGCCACCCAGCTCGATTCTTGGCTCATATGCAGCTCCCGCAGTTCGCCGTCGATGAGTTCATACTGGTCGCCGTCGGGCATCGTCAGCAGATCTTCGGGCGTGATTTGCCTGGGAGGTGCGGTGCTCATGGGTTCCTCGCAGAGGGCCGAACTGTGTGCAGCTGGGGAATCACGTCATTGTAACAGAGAAATCGGCCTCACGCAGGCGGAAGAGCGACTCGAATCTCGTTCATTGCAGGCGACCACTCTGGCACAACGCTGAACAGATCTCGCTCGGCACAGCGTCGGATATCAGCCTCCAGCCGCAACTGAACGAGGTTCTGCCCCCCGCGACTCTCGCGAATTGTTTGGTGATAGGTCGCTTCATCCCGTGAATGCGCCCGCCAGAAATCGAGCGCCATCTGTGTCTGTACGTCGGTCGGGCTGCCGCGATGATCGGCATGAAGGTCTTGCGCAATGGCCCCCGCGAACAGGATGTCCTCGGCGGTGAGCTGCCCATCAGTGCCCGCACACACCAGATGTACCGGCCTGCCAGCGACTCTCAACGACTCCACCAGGGCCCGCCGGTTGACGAAGGCACCGATCAGCACGCAATTGGCAGAACGGCACGCCTGAAGGGCGCGGGTCCCGTTCGTCGTGGTGAAGACGATCGTCCTGCCCGCCACAACCTCAGATGTGTATGCCAATGGAGAATTGTCGAGATCGAACCCCGCAATCAACTGTCCGTGCCGCTCGCCGCCCAAGAGTACGCGCTCATGGCCGAGCCGGGCCGCGGTGTCCCGGGCCTCATCCACCGTTGCACACGGAATGACTGCCGCCGCACCGTTTGCGAACGCATGGATGATCGTCGTCGAGGCCCGCAGGACGTCGATCACAACAGCCACACTGCCCTCAAGCGAGGCAGGATCCAGCAGTTCGGGAAGCATGGTGACCCGGACGGATGTCGACATGTGGCGATCATAGCAGCCCCCGGTGCCCGCGACAGCGACCGTCGATGTCGGGCATCGCTCCCTTCTGACTGTGATTGCCGGCAGGAGCTGTCGGGGCACTCCGCCAGAACCCCGAGATGGGTCACGACAACGTCGCCGCTGCCGGTCCTGTTGCTTTTGCCGGCGTCGCGGGGGTGATAGACTGTCCCACCTCAGTAACCGGTGACCCTTCCGCCAAGAGACTTCCCGCCATGAGATGGATCGTCTGGGGCCTTGTGCTCCTGCTGCTCGTGATTCACCAGGATTACTGGAATTGGAACGATGACCACCTGGTGCTCGGCTTTCTGCCGATCACGCTCTTCTACCATGCCTGCATTTCGGTCGCCGCGAGCGTGGTCTGGTTTCTGGCCGTGAAGTTCGCGTGGCCCAGTGGGCTCGAAGAGGAGACGCTGGCAGCAACGCATCAGACCGGGAGCAACAAGGCGGGGGGTGGCCGATGAGTCCGGGCGAAATCAAGGTGCTGATCATCGGCATCTATCTGGGGCTGCTGCTGTGTCTGGGTCTGTTCTCGTCGCGGCTGTTTCGCGGCACGTCGCAAGGACTATCTGCTGGCCAGTCATTCGATCGGCCCGTTCCTGCTGTTGATGTCGCTGTTCGGCACGACGATGACCGGGTTCGCACTGGTCGGATCGACCGGTGAAGCATTCGCCGAAGGGGTCGCCGTTTACGGAATGCTGGCGTCGTCTTCGGGCATCATCCATTCGCTGTGCTTCTTTGTGGTCGGCATCAAGGTCTGGTCGTGGGGGAAGAAGTACGGTTACACCACGCAGGCGGGCTTCTTTCGCGACCGGCTGGACAGCGACAAGATCGGAATTGTCCTCGTGCCGATTCTCGTGGGGCTGGTCATCCCATACCTGCTGGTCGGAGTGATCTCGGCCGGCAAAGCGATCGAGGGGGCGACGCGGGGAGACTTTCCCGCCATCTGGGAGGGGGGAGGCATTCCTCCCTGGCTCACGGAGCTGGTGATCTGTCTGGTGGTGCTGGTGTATGTGTTCTTCGGAGGCATGCGCGGCACCGCTTGGGCAAACACATTTCAGACCATCGTGTTCATGGTGCTGGGGGTGGTGGCGTTCTATCTGATCGGCACTCGTCTGGCCGAAAACTCGGTGGCTGACGGCCGCGAGTACACGATCCAGGAGAACGGCGAACGTGTCGTCCGGACCGATCCGCCGCACGGGTTTCTGGATTCGATGCGCATCGTCTCGCATCAGGTTCCCAAGGCTCGCCGGGTGCGGGCCGAAGTGACCGAGGCCGATCAGATCGAGACGGTCGAAGCCCCGCCTCAGTTCCGCACGCGCGAGCGGCTCGACCCCTCGCTGTTCTTCACCTACATGCTGATTCCGTTCTCAGTAGGCATGTTCCCGCATCTGTTTCAGCACTGGCTGACGGCCCGCAACGCGAAGGCATTCCGGCTGCCGGTCGTGGCGCATCCGCTGTTCATCATGATCGTGTGGGTGCCGTGCATCATGATCGGCGTCTGGGCCACGACAGGGTTGATTGAGATTCCGTCGAAGATTGCCGACGATCCGAACAAGGTGCTGGGCTTTATGGTGAAAGACGCTCTCGGGTGACGTGCTGGGGGGCTTCCTGTTGGCCGGCATTCTGGCCGCCATCATGTCCAGTCTCGACAGCCAGTTCCTGTGCATCGGGACGATGTTCACCAAGGACATTGTCGTGCATTACGGGGGGGAGAACCGGTTTACCGACAAGCAGGTGGTGCTGATCTCGCGGGGGTTCATCATCGCCGTCGTGGCCGTGACATACGCGCTCAGCCTGACGGAGATCGCCCAGACGCGTGTGTTCCAGCTCGGGATCTGGTGTTTCAGCGGGTTTTCGAGCCTGTTCCCTCTCGCGTTTCTGGCCGTCTACTGGCGCGGACTGACGAAGTGGGGAGCGTATGCCGGTGTGCTGACGACGATCGTGATGTGGGTGTATCTGTTCCGCAAATCGAACTTCGGTGCCGACGAGAACTGGTCCCTTGATTACACCCTCGGGGGCCAGACAATTCATACAATGCCGGTGGCGACGATGTTCGTCGCCTCGACCGCAGTGATGGTGCTGGTGTCGCTGATCACGCCGAAGCCCTCGGCGGCAACACTGGCGAAGTTCTTCCCGGAGCGCTGAGCAGATGTCCCAGTTCATCACGACCCGACGCGTCGAGTTCGCCGAGACCGACATGGCGGGGATCGTGCACTTCGCCAACTTCTACAAGTGGATGGAAGAAGCCGAGCACCAGTTCTTCCGCCTGCTGGGGCTCTCCATCATGCAGAAGCGGGAGGACGGCACGTACATCGGCTGGCCGCGGGTCTCCGCCACCTGCACCTTCGAGAAGCCCGCCTACTACGAAGACGAACTGGAAGTGCGGCTGGAAATCGAGCGCATCGGCGTTAAGTCGCTGACCTTCGAAGTGCAGTTCTGGAAAGGTGAGACGCGCATCGCCTACGGACGGATGAAAACCGCCTGCTGCATCTGTGGCATCGAAGGCTCGCTGGAGTCGATCGAGATGCCCGAGAGCTACCGCACCATGCTCACCGACCCGGGCGCAGAGTGAGCGGGCCATGTCGGACATGAACCCCGATCTGCAGGTGTCCGGCCTGACGAAGGAATTCGCAACTGTCAGCGGGCCACTCACCATCCTGGGGGGGGTCGACCTCGTCATGCGGCGGGGGGACAGCGTCGTCATCACGGGGCCTTCGGGGTCGGGCAAGAGCACTCTGCTGTACATCCTCGGAGCCCTCGATGAGCCGACCGCCGGCGTCGTCAACCTGGGAGGATCGCTCCCGTTCCGCCTCTCACCCGCGGCCCAGGCAGAGTTTCGCAATCGGCAGATCGGCTTTGTGTTCCAGGACCATCATCTGCTCCCCCAATGCAATGTGCTGGAGAACGTCCTGATCCCGACGCTCGCAGGCAAGGGAGCCACTGCCGAGTGTGAGCAACGGGCGCAGATGCTGCTGGAGCGTGTGGGGCTCCAGGACCGCATCACGCATCGCCCGGGGCAGCTCTCCGGAGGCGAACGTCAGCGGGTCGGCATCTGCCGGGCCCTCATCAACGAACCCCTGCTGGTGCTTGCCGACGAGCCCACAGGCAACCTCGACCAGAAGACGGCGGAGACGATCGGCACGCTGCTGCTGGAGGTGACCGCCGAACAGAATGCGATGCTGATCTGTGTCACCCACTCGCTGGAGCTGGCAGCCCGGTTCCCCCGGCGCTATGAACTCAAGGACGGGAAACTCGAATCCCTGCCCGGGGACAATTGAGGCCCATCATGTCGAGGCTCCGACTTCTCTTCCGATCGCTGCTCTACTACTGGCGGAGTAATCTCGCCGTGCTGCTGGGTGTCGTGGCGGCGACCGCCGTCATCGGCGGGGCCCTCATCGTCGGCGACAGCGTGCGCGACAGCCTGCGTCAGATGAGTCTCGACCGATTGGGAGGTGTCGATCATGCGCTCGGTGGGTCAGCGCTTCTTCCGGGAGGAACTGGCCGACAGCCTCGGTCAGCTGGACGCCGTCGGCATCACTGCACCGGCGATCGTCATGCCGGGGAGTCTGATCCATGCACAGGGGGATCGGCAGACACGGGCCGGCGACGTCCAGGTGTATGGGGTCGATGATCGCATCTGGTCCCTAATGCACGCGCCCGGCACGAGCGTACCTTCAGGCAACGACATCGTCCTCAACCGTAAGCTGGCGGAACAACTGCAGGCGCAGCCGGGTGATACGGTTTCGCTGCTGATCGAGATCCCGGCGGCGCTGCCCCGCGACTCGCTGCTGGGAGACCGCAACGAAACGGTCGCCGAACTCACTCTGACGGTCGCGTCGATCGCAGAGGACGACACGACCCCCGGACGCTTCGGACTCAACCCCTCTCAGCAGCTGCCGGCGAATGTGTTTGTCGCGCTGGACACCCTGCAACAGCAACTGGGACTGGCCCATCAACCGGTCTCGCGGCGCAATCCGACGGAGAAACCGGCCCGTGTGAATGCGCTGTTCGTCTCCGGCTCGCCGGCTGTGGAGGGGAACGCTGACTGGCTGCTCAAGATGAACGCCGACATGGTGACGAGCGAGCTCGCCGAACACATCACCTTGGCCGACTTGTCACTCAGGCTCGTGACGGACGACGAGCGGGGCATCGTCTCGCTGCAGAGTGACCAGATGATCCTCGATCCGGCTGTGGTCGAGGCGGCATCGGACGCTGTTGTTCAGATGGAGGATTTCAACAGTTCCGCCAGGGTGATCCGCTCGCCGGTGCTCGTGTATCTCATCAATGAACTGTGGAATCCCGAAGACCCCGACCGGTACGCGATGTACTCGATCGCGGCCGGGATATCCCCAGACCGGGTGTCCCCATTTGGACCGTTCACGTATGTGGCCGGCGGACCTCCCTCCGAGTCGCCTCCAGCTGGACGTGGACAAGCGATTCTGGTCGTCATTAACGACTGGCTGGCCGAGGATCTGGGCGTCACGGCGGGTGACGAGATCCGTGCGAAATATCAGCAGGTGGGCGATCGGGGTGAGCTGCCTGAACAGGAAGTGACGTTCGTCGTCTCCGGCGTCGTCAAACTGGAAGGGGCCGCCGCGGACCCCGGCATGACGCCGCACGTCGAAGGCATCACCGATGCCGAGACGTTCGGCGACTGGCGTCAGCCGTTTCCCATGGACCTCGCGCGGGTGACCCCGCGCGACGAGGAGTACTGGGACCAGCACCGCACGACACCCAAGGTGTTCATGGACCTCGGACAGGCACAGGAGTTGTGGCGCAGTCGGTACGGCGAGCTGACGTCTTTCCGCATTGCGCCTCCGGCAGGTATCACTCTGTCGGACCTGGCCGACGCGTTTGAACAGCAGCTTCTCGATCAGCTGACGCTGCGAACTCCTCAAACCCCCAAGTTGCGCATGAGACCGGGGACGTGGCCTGTTGACGCAACCATTCCCATCGCCGGGCTCGCCTTCCAGCCGGTCAAATGGCAGGGACTCTCCGCCGCCCAGGGGACGACCGACTTCACCGGATTGTTCATCGGGTTCAGCTTCTTCCTGATCGCCGCCGCCGTGCTGCTGATCGGCCTGCTTTTTCGGCTGGGGATCGAACGGCGGGTCGCTGAACTCGGCCTGCTGGGGGCAGTGGGGCTCTCTCCTAAGCAGGTGCGGCGACTGTTTCTGGCGGAAGGGGGCCTGATCGTGCTGCTCGGTGGATTGCTGGGTTCTCTGGCAGCAGTCGCCTATGCGGCGCTCATGATCTATGGACTCAAGACTTGGTGGTTCGGTGCGATGGGAACGCGGTTTCTGTTTCTGTCGGTCCGCCCGGCGAGTGTGGTAGCCGGATTCATGATCGCCGCCCTGGTGGCGATGCTGGCGATCTGGTGGGCGCTGCGGCAGATGCGCGGTGTCGCGTCGCGCGATCTGCTGGCAGGATCGACGTCACCGCCGCTGTCGGCAGCCGCCCAGAGACGACGCGGGCAAGTCGCAGGGACGGCGGCCCTCATCGGTTTCGCGATCGCAGGAGTTCTGCTGTTGTGCTCGCTGCTGGGGCTGATTCCCTCAGTCGAGGCGTTCGGCGGTTTCAACTGGCGGGTCGTGAGCTTCTTCATCATCGGCATCTCCGCACTGACGGGCAGCCTCACGGCTCTCTCCTGGTGGCTCGATACCGACACGACGCGCGCCGTCAGTGGTCGTGGACCGGCGGCGATGGTGCGACTGGGTCTGCGGAATGCGGCCCGGCACCGGGGACGCAGCGTACTCACCGCGAGCCTGATTGCCGCAGCGACCTTCGTGATCGTGGCGGTCGCTGCGGGTCGGAGGAATCCCGCGGTCGAGCAGCCGGTGCCGGCTTCGGGGAACGGAGGGTTCACGCTCGTCGCCGAAGCTGCAACGCCGGTGCTATATGACCTCAACACCCTTACAGGTCGGGCGGCGGCGGGGATCGAAGTTTCAGGAGATGCCGTGGAAAAGCGCCTGCTGGATCAGATGCATGTGGCATCGATTCGTGTTCGCCCGGGGGAGGATGCGAGCTGCCTCAACCTGTATCAGACGCAGTTGCCCACCATCCTCGGTGTGCCTCAGGATGTGACCGACGACTTTATCGCGAAAGGTCGCTTCCGATTTGCCGATACCCCCGCCGCACAGCCCTGGTCGCTGCTCAATGAGAAACTTCCCAGTGGCCATGTGCCGGTTCTGGGGGACATGAATACGCTGATGTACAGCCTGCACAAAGGTATCGGCCAAACGATCGATGCCGATGCGAATGAAGGTCTTCCCCAGTCACTGGAGGTGGTGGGGATGCTCGACAGCAGTATCTTTCAGGGCGTGCTGCTGATGTCGGAGGAGAACTTTCGCCGGCTGTTTCCGGAGCGTGTCGGCTTTGGGTACTTCCTCATCGAAGTCGACCCGCGCAGTCACGCGAGGTGAGCAACTTGCTGGAGACGCAACTCGCGGACTTCGGGTTTGATACCGAGCCTGTTGCTGATCGTCTCGCCAGTTTTCTCGCTGTGCAGAACACGTACCTGTCGACATTTCAGACACTCGGAGGACTCGGGCTGCTGCTGGGGACCCTTGGTCTGGCGACGGTGATGCTCCGCAACGTGCTCGAGCGGCGGGGAGAGATCGCGTTGTTTCGGGCGGTCGGCTTTGGGGCGTCGCAGGTGTCGTGGCTCGTGCTGTCGGAGAATGCCTTCCTGATGTTGTGGGGGCTGCTGGCGGGCACGCTCTCGGCCCTGCTCGCGATGCTGCCTCACGTGCAGAGCACGGGGGCCGATGTCCCTTGGGGAGGACTGCAGGCGTTGCTGCTGGGGGTGTTTGTCGTGGGCATGCTGGCAGCGATTGCCGCCGTCCGCGAGGCGGTGCGAACGCCGATCCTGGCGACCCTGCGGGCGGAATGACGACGTATTTCGCGTTTGCGGGAATGACGGAGTCGTTCTCCGGCAATGCGCATTACTGGGCGCTGTCCATATCGGGGCGCAGCCGCTTCGCATCGCGCAGATAGACATGGACCATCTCGTCCTGTCGGCGCGACGTGTTCATATGCAGCAGAATGCGAATGCAGCGGGGCATCGCACCGGGAACAGCGATCTCCGAGGCACACAGGAGCGGCACCTGATTCATGCCCAAGGCGCGCGCGGCCTCCGCAGGGAATGCCGACGTCAGATCGGGTGTCGTTGTGAAGATGGCCGAGATGATTTCGTCGAACTGCGTGATCTGATTGACGTCGAGAATCGCCTCCAGGAGCTCGCGCGTCGCCTCGCGGACCTCATCGGCGGTGTCCTCGCTGACGCTGATCGCTCCCCGGATTCCGCGAATGGGCATAGGTGTGCGTGAGGTCTGGAGGTCGTGGAATTCGGGCCGTCTCTGGGCGGAGATCAACGTGGCACGCTCCGACATCTTCTGGAGTGCCCAAGTCCGGACGATGGCACTTGGCCGCAAGTCATATTTCGGAAAAGACTTGGGGTCACGCCGCCGCCATCGGCGGGCGACTCGTGACCGGAGATACCCTGTCGATCCGATCTTGCTGTCACCAAAGGAACTCGGTTAAAACCCATCATACCGCATCGCCGTCCGGTCGCAATCGGATTCGAGGCGGATCGGATCCCCGCACGACGCGGGATCCGCACACATCACCGGTTGATTTTTTCGGGCAGAGGTGAAACGACTCACATCGTTGTGTCGGCCACTCCCCGTCGCTGGTCGTGTGCAACTCAGTGGGGAAGGATTCCAACATGCGTGGTCTGAGTGTCCAGGAGGCCGCGTCGCTGGTCGGAGGTCGACTGCTGGATGAGGCAGTGCCCAAGTCGGTCTATCTGTCCGACGTTTGCTCGATCGACGAAGCCGGGCCCGAGCACATCACCTTTCTCGAAAGAGAATCGCTGGCACCCACGCTGAGCACGTCGCTCGCGGGAGCCGTCCTGGTCAGCCCGGCTGTCGCGAAAGCCGCGACCGGAACTCATCCCCCGTTGATCGTGGTGGATGATCCGCTGGGGGCCTTCATCCAGGCAATGCTGCAGTTTCGCCCGCGTGCTCCCCGGCCCTGTGCAGGGATTTCCGACAAGGCACTGATCAGCCCTTCAGCGAAACTCGGTCGCGACGCCATCGTGCAACCCGGTGCCTACATTGGTCCGGATGTCGTCATTGGGGAACGCTGCCTGATCCACGTCGGTGCTGTCATTCAGGCCGGTTGCCAATTGGGCGATGATGTCACCATACATCCCAATGCGGTGCTGTATCCGCAGGTCACTCTCGGTCACCGGGTCATCATTCACGCAACTTGCGTGCTGGGGGCGGATGGCTTCGGCTATCGCTTTCGTGAGGGTCGCTTCGAACACATCCCGCATACCGGAACCGTACGGATTGAGGACGATGTCGAGATCGGTGCCGGCACCACCATCGACCGGGCGATGATCGGCGCGACCGTCATTGGTGAAGGCAGCAAGATCGACAACCAGGTGATGATCGGACATAACTGCCGTATCGGTCGCCACAATGCCTTTGCGTCGCAGGCGGGACTGGCGGGATCGGTCGTCACCGGCGATTACGTCCGTCTGGGAGGACAGGTCGGCATTGCCGACCACAGTCACCTGGGAACAGGTTGCAGCCTCGGTGCCAAGGCGGGTGTCCGGGGCTCGATTCCTGCCGGGGAAGACTATCACGGCTACCCGGCCCAGCCGGCGAAGGAGGCGTACAAGGTCGCGCTCTCGGCCCAGAAGGTGCCGGAGATGCGCAAACAGTTACGCGACCTGCATAAAGACATCCAGGAACTGCGCGCGGAAGTCGCCCGATTGAGTGGCGCGAGTCCGTCCAGCCGGTCCGCAGCCTGATGGGAAAAGACGTGGTCCGCCTGACATCCGCAGAACATGCACCGCGCCGCGTCGGCCTGCTGGCCGGGAAGGGGCGGTTCCCGGTGATCTTTGCCGAGGCGGCCCGCCAACAGGGTCTCGACGTGCACTGCATGGGCGTGCTGGGGCTGGTGGACGACGACCTGGAGGCAGCGTGTTGTGAGTTTCGCGCTGCGCCGCTGGCGCGCCTGGGCCGGGCGATCCGGTACTTTCGCAATCGCGACATCAACCATGTGGTGATGGCCGGCAAGATCGAGAAGCGGGTCCTTTTCGACCCCTGGCGACTTCTGCGACTGCTGCCCGACTGGCGCACGCTGCACATGTGGCTGCGTTACGCCACGAAGAACAAGAAGGACGATACGCTGCTGCTGGCGGTGATCCGCGAGTTTCAGCGGGATGGCATTCAATTCGGTTCCGCTCTCGAATTCTGCCCGGAGCTTCTCGTGAAACATGGATTCCTCACGCGCAAGCGTCCGTCACCGTCACAGTGGAAGGATGTTCGTTTCGGCTGGGAAATCGCCAAGGAAATGGGACGCATGGACATCGGCCAGACGGTGGTGGTCAATGACATGGCGATCATCGCTGTCGAAGCCATCGAAGGGACCGACGAGTGCATCCGCCGGGCAGGTGCCTTGTGCCGGCGGGGAGGCATTACTGTCGTCAAGGTCGCCAAGCCGCAGCAGGATATGCGGTTCGATGTCCCGACAATCGGACTGCAGACGATCCAGACGATGCATGAATCGGGTGCCCGCGTGCTGGCGGTCGAGTCGGGCAGGACCATTCTGCTGGACGAACCCGAGGTGCTGGAACTCGCGAACAAACTGGGGATCGCCGTCGTCTCCCTCAATGCCGAGGAGCTTCATCTCCGGCTCGTCGGGTAGTTCCTGTGGCAGTCGAAGCCGCAGATCCTGCATCACAGGCACAACCGGCATTGTCCGTACAATTCCGGGAGGCAGATGGCCACCGCAGGCAGCGATGCACCTGCAGGAACCGGGGGCAAGCTACACTTTCCTGCCATGAATGCCACGCTTTCCATCGCAGCGGCCGATTCTCTCAACGACCTCAATACGCTGTTTCCGGACGAACGCCGGAGCGAGCAGCGCATTCATTGCCATACCGTTGTGACCGCCATCGCCCTGTCCGAGCCCGGATCTTCCCGACGCCCCGAAGAGCATCAAGGCATACTCCGAAGACATCTCATTGAGCGGGGCGCGGGTGATTTCGTCCGAGCCACTTCCGGCCGGCGCACTGTTCCTCAAGTTCCTGCTCCCCTGTTTCGGCGAGCGGTATGTGGCCGCAGACGTTGTGAACCAGTCAGTCCGGGATCGCAAGGCCCTGAGCGGTCCCGCACAACGTCAGTACGTTTACGGGGTACGCTTCACCGGTATCTACTCGCATCGGGAGATGCTCGATCAGCTTGTGTCGTCGGCCGACACAATTGCCGAGGCTTCCAGCGCCGGTCACGTTCGTGAATAGAACGGCAGGTTGACGGCGCGCGCCGGGAGGCGGTGGCCTCGCACCTCCACTTCGACTGCGGTTCCCGGTGCACACAGCGACTGGGGCACATATCCCATCGCGATCGCCCTTTGCAGTGTGGGTGAAAAGGTCCCCGACGTGACGACGCCCACAGGCTGCCCCTCATGCAGGATGGGTGTCTCCTCGCGGGCGATCCGGCGTCCCTCCAGTTCCAGGCCCACGCGTACGCGCCCTGTGGGGTGCTGCCTGACCTCCAGCAGCGCTTCTTTGCCGATGAAGTCCCCCGCTGACAGTTTTACACCAAAGCTCAGCCCGGCGGTCAGCGGATCGGTCGCCTCATCCATTTCGTGTCCATACAGAGGCATGCCTGCTTCGAGTCGCAGCGTGTCGCGACACCCCAGTCCACATGGGACCAGCCCCAGCGCCTCGCCCTGCTGAAGGAGCGCTTCCCACAGAGCCCGACCGGCCTGGCGAGAAACAATGATCTCGATCCCGTCCTCGCCGGTGTACCCCGTGCGACTGATGAAGGACCTGACACCGTTCGTCGAGGTCTCTGTCCCGGTGTAGTACTTCAGGTGGCCGGGGTCGGCATCGGTGAGGGGCGCGATGATCTCAGTGGCCCGCGGCCCCTGCAGAGCCAGCATGAAGGTCTCGAACGTGTCGTCCGTGACCTGGACATCAAAGCCACTCTGGTGCTGCTGGAGCCACGCCAGAATCTTCTCGCGATTCGACGCGTTCACCACGAGCTGCCATGAATCTTCGAGACGATACACGAGTACATCGTCAAGAATCCCCCCCTGCTCGTTGCAGATCAGCGAATAGCGAATCTGCCCCACGCCCATCCGGGGAACGTCGTTCGTCAGCATGTGGTCGAGAAAGTCGCACGCCTGGGGCCCGGTGAATCGCAGGCGGCCCATGTGGGCGATGTCGAACAACCCGGCCCGCTCGCGGACAGCCTGGTGTTCTTTGGCGAGCGACGTGTACTGCACCGGCAATTCCCAGCCGGCGAAGTCCACCATCCGCCCACCGTGCGAGACATGCCAGTCGTGCAGAGCCGTGTGATGCATGAGCGGTACTCCTGCAGGTCCACTGGATGTCGCCGCCGCGGAGGAATGCGGCCCAGCACCAGCCGAAAGGATGGACGGCCGGGGCGCAATCGGCTCAGTCTTCTGTGGGGGCCCACATGGCGCGCATGTACTCGCGATTGAGCCGGGCAATATGACTGATCGAGATTCCCGCAGGACAGGCGGCCTCGCACTCGGCCGTATTGGTGCAGGCACCGAAGCCCTGGTCATCGTGCTGGGTGATCATGGCCAGCACGCGCTTGTGTCGCTCTGGCTTTCCCTGGGGCAGTTGTGCGAGTTGTGAGACCTTGGCCGACGTGAACAGCATGGCGGACGCATTCTTGCAGGCGGCCACGCAGGCCCCGCAGCCGATGCAGGCCGCCGCGTCCATGGCGGACTCCTGGTCCCCTCGCGGAATGAGCATCACGTTGCCGTCGGGTGCCTGACCGGTGTTGACCGACACATACCCCCCCGACGTGATGATGCGGTCTAGCGCCGTGCGATTGACGACCAGATCGCGGACGACGGGAAAGGCGACGGCTCGCCAGGGTTCGATGACGATCGTATCGCCGTCGTGGAACCTGCGCATGTGCAACTGGCAGGTGGTCGTTTCCTGATCGGGTCCGTGGGCCTGACCATTGATCATCAGGCCACAGGTCCCGCAAATCCCCTCGCGGCAGTCGTGGTCGAAAGCCACCGGTTCGGCTCCTTCGGCGATGAGCTGCTCGTTGAGCACATCCAGCATCTCGAGAAAGGACATGTCCGGGGAGATGTCGCTGAGGCGATAGTCATGAAACGCCCCCTCCGATTCGGGACGCGATTGTCGCCAGATGCGGAGTGTCAGGTTGAGGTACTTTCGCGCGGGACTGATCATGATCGGCTTTCAGCAGTCAGCGAACGGAATTCCAGATGTCCAAAAGGCCTGCGTGTCGAGCGGCTTGCGGACTATTTGTAGCTGCGGGTTGTCAGTTCCACGTTGTCGAAGGTCAAGGGCTCTGCGTGGAGCGCGGCGACCTGATCCTCTCCCTGGTACTCCCAGGCAGAGACATTCGTGAAATTGGCATCATCGCGGCGGGCCTCGCCTTCCTCGGTCTGGTGCTCTTCGCGGAAATGGCCACCGCACGATTCCTCCCGGTGCAGGGCATCCCGCACCATCAACTCGGAGAACTCCAGAAAGTCGGCCAGCCGCCCGGCGTATTCGAGATTCTGATTGAGAATCTCCCCCGAGCCCGGCACCCGCACGTTGTGCCAGAACTCCTCACGCAGAGCGCGGATCTGCTCAATGGCCGACTTGAGGCCCGAGGCATTGCGAGCCATGCCACAGTCGTTCCAGGTAATCTGTCCCAGTTGCCGGTGCAGGTCGCGCACCGTCCGAGTCCCTTGGACGTTGAGAATGCGATTGACGCGGGCACGGGCTGTGTCGACGATTTCCCGGAATTTGGGATGAGCGGTCGTCACCTCCTTCAACGACTGGCTCGCGAGGTGATGGCCGACGGTATAAGGGGCGATGAAGTATCCGTCAGCGAGCCCCTGCATCAACGCACTCGCACCGAGCCGGTTCGCTCCATGGTCCGAGAAATTTGCTTCTCCCAGCACGAACAACCCGGGAATGGTGCTCTGCAGGTGATAGTCGAC
Source organism: uncultured Planctomycetaceae bacterium (assembly GCA_963707405.1). Taxonomy (GTDB): domain Bacteria; phylum Planctomycetota; class Planctomycetia; order Planctomycetales; family Planctomycetaceae; genus CAVPPT01. Next base: position 244,909 of record CAVPPT010000010.1, read on the forward strand.
CCACAGACCCCCCATCGTGTAGTGCACCGCCGGGTAAATGCGCATCGGCACAATATACGGATCCTCGTCCGTGATCTTCTTGTACATGTGAAACAGGTTGCCGTACTTGCGTTCGATCGCGTCGCGGCCCTGTTCCTGGATCGCGCGGCTGAAGTCGAGATAGACGGCCATGCCGGAATCTCCCACGCCATAGCCGCTGTCGCAGCGCTCCTTGGCGGCGCGGCTGGCGACATCACGCGGCACCATGTTCCCGAACGCAGGGTAACGCCGCTCGAGGTAGTAGTCGCGGTCGCTCTCCGGAATGTCGACCGGTAGACGGGTGTCGTCAACTTTCGTGGGCACCCAGACACGGCCATCGTTCCGCAGGCTTTCGCTCATGAGCGTCAGCTTCGACTGATAATCTCCCTTGACCGGTATGCAGGTGGGATGAATCTGCGTAAAGCACGGATTCGCGAAGAAGGCCCCGCGCTTGTAGCAGCGCCAAGCCGCTGTCACGTTGCAGCCCTTGGCATTGGTCGAGAGGTAGAAGGCGTTCCCATAGCCACCGGTGCAGAGCAATACCGCATGTCCAGCGTAGGTCTCGAACTCGCCGGTCTCGAGGTTGCGACAGACAACACCGCGTGCCGATCCGTCCACGACGACCAGGTCCAGCATCTCGCGCATCGAGAACACACGCGCCTTACCCAGAGCCACCTGCCGCATCAGGGAACTGTAGGCTCCCAGCAGCAGCTGTTGCCCGGTCTGTCCCCGGCAGTAAAAGGTACGGGAGACTTGGGAACCGCCAAAGGTGCGATTGTCCAGCGTACCGCCGTACTCGCGTGCGAACGGGACACCCTGGGCGACACACTGATCGATGATGTTGCCGCTCACCTGGGCGAGCCGGTAGACATTGGCCTCGCGGCGCGGAAGTCGCCCCCCTTGATGGTGTCGTAGAACAGCCGCCAGACAGAATCGCCGTCGTTGGGGTAGTTCTTGGCGGCGTTGATCCCCCCCTGGGCGGCAATGCTGTGCGCTCGCCGGGGCGAATCATGGATCGTGAGGACTGTGACGTTGTACCCCAGCTCGGCCAGCGATGCCGCCGCCGACGCACCGGCCAGTCCGCTCCCGACCACAATGACGTGGAACTTGCGTTTGTTGTTGGGAGCCACCAGTTTCAGATGGTTCTTGCAGCGATCCCATTTCTGTTCGAGGGGGCCCTCGGGAACGCGCGGATCAAGTCGATTGTTGTCAGCCACGGTGATCTCTGCAGGTATTCTCGAAAGCGTGATGGGCACAACAGGACACACCCGTCACTGCCCGGTTATCCGTGCGTGGAAGCTCCCGGGCCTCCAAACCAGTACCAGATCATCGGGAAACTGGCGAAGCCCACCGCCACCACCCACGCAAACAAGACCGATGCCCAATGAATGAGCGCGTTGTACTTGGGATGATTCACCCCCAGCGACTGGAAGGCACTCGCAAACCCATGCCCGACATGCAGGCCCAGCACCACACTGGCGAAGATGTACAGGGCCGCTTTCCATTCGATCTGCAGGAGGTGCGCCGCCTTCTCGTACGGCGTCATGCCTTCCGTCGCGCCGCCCAGCCCCACCTCAAACTTGAAGTCACAGACGTGCACGATGATGAACAGCAGTACAATGGCCCCGCTGAAGAACATCCAGGCTTCCGGCGCGACGAACCCGGCAATCGTACGATCGGTCAGTTTCGACTGCTTAGCCAGGTAGCGTGTCTGTCGCGCCGCCCAGTTGTCACGCGTCAGACGAACCGCGATCAGAATGTGCGCCAAGAACGCCGCATACAGCACAATCTCCGCGACGATCAGCAGCGCCGCCTGCTTGTGGAGCGTCTCCGCGTAGTGATTGTAGGTCTCGGATCCCACATACAGGAGCAGGTTGCCCCCCAGATGGATCAGGAGGAACAGACACAGGAACAGCCCCGTGAGTCCCATCACGAACTTCCTCCCTACGGAGGAAGCCAGAGCGGCAGACAGCCAGTTCAACGTTGGCTCCTATTCTCCACAGCCGGCTGAATCAACAGACGAGCCTCCAGGCACCACGGGATAGCCGCCCGCCTTGTGCCTGGGGGGGATTATAGGACTCGGTGTGGTAAGTTCAATCGAGTCGCTCGAAGTCCCGCTGTGTGGATCCGATATGGATCTCCCACAGGTCCTCGGCCACGCTCACCTCTGGGAAAATCCGCGATGCCCTCGCCAGCTCACCGGCATCGATCCCCTCTTCCAGCGGGTTGAGGTGCATCAGCATCAGCCGTCCAACGCCGGCCTCCCGCGCCAGTTCGGCCACCTGTGTCGTATGACTGTGTCCCGTCTTGACGGCCCAGTCGGCGTCCTTGTCCCGGAAGTAGCACTCATGAATGAGCAGATCCACTCCCCGGATGAACTCGGTATACGTCCCATCGACTGTCGTGTCGGTCACATAGGCGAGTGACGTCGCTGGGCCTGATCTTGCGGGCACATCGATGCGATAGGCCCGCGATGCTCCAGGATGACTCGCCAGCGGGAAGTGCTTCAGCCTCGCCCCTTGAGCGAGCAGCACTTCTTGTCCCTCCTTCAGTTCACAGAATTCAAATTCGGGCATCACCGGAAAGATCAGCTCCGCGAACAGGTGTTCTCGCACCGCTTCGAGAACCGGTGCCGTGGCGGACAGCTCTGCCCGACGGATGCGGCCCTGGATCAGCGGGACAAGCAGATAAGTCAGTCCCACAATGTGATCGAGATGCGCATGCGTCAGAAAGATCTGGACGTCCTGTGTTTCCAGCCGCGGGGCGATGCGGAAGGCACTCGTCCCCGCATCGAGGACGACACCGAGTTCCGGGAGCAGAATGCAGGCGGTGTGCCGCCGCTCATTGGGATGATAACCGCCGGTGCCGAGGAACTGGATTCGCATGGCGATATCTGGATGTGGGTGTGGACTCAAGGTGAACAGCCCATGAGAGTATGCCAGCACGCGGCGTCAGCAAGTGCTTCTTTCACAGCAGTTTACAGTCGAACACGATGTGCATGCATGAGCGACACATGCTTGGGCACTTGGTAACTCCGCGGTCCCCGCGGACTCTGCGGTTCAATTGACCGTCGAGGGCGCAGAGGACACAGGGAGGAACGGGGGGACACAATGACTGATCGCGCTTATCGTGGATGATGTGACTGCACGATGTCCAGCACAGGCTGATGCAGCCGCGCGTTGGAGGCGAGCACGCTCGTCTTTGTCAGTGGCGGCGGTTCCCCACCACAGGTGGTCACCCGGCCGCCCGCCTCCTCGACGATCAGCCGCCCTGCCGCGAAGTCCCACGGCGAAAGCTGATACTCGAAGAAGGCTCCATAGTACCCGCAGGCCACCTGACACAGATCGAGCGACGCCGTCCCGAACCGCCGGATGCCGTGCACCTGCTGACGGAACACATCGCGGATCGCCGCGAGCGTGGCTTCCATCATCGCCCCGCGATCGTAATAGAATCCCACACCGACGAGCGAATCACTCAGTGACGTCGCGGGCGAGACGTGAATCGACGCACCGTTGTGCGTTGCACCACCGCCGGCGGTCGCCTCGAACCAGTCGTCACGGGCAGGGTTGTACACCACTCCGCAGACGGGACGTCCCGCCTCATAGTAGGCAACAGAGACGGCGAAGTGCGGGATGCCGTGCAGGAAATTCGTCGTGCCATCCAAGGGGTCGATGATCCACAGATGCTCGGCAGTGACGTTGGCCGAGTGCAGTTCCTCACCGAGGATCGTGTGTTCGGGGAACTGCTCGATGATGACGGCCGCGATGGCCTGTTCGGCCTCGACATCCGCCTTGGAGACCAGTTCGGCCCCCTGCTTCGTGTCGACCCTCAACTCTGTCCGAAAGTAGTGGGTGAGCAGGTCCCCGCCGACCTGGGCGGCGCGCCTGGCAACGTCGATCGTCGAGAGCGGTTGTGTCACAGTTTCCGCTCGCGGATCCAGTCGGTGTGGAACGTCTCGCCCCGGGGCTTGTCGATCCGCTCGTAGGTGTGTGCACCGAAGTAGTCCCGCTGCGCCTGCAGCAGATTGGCGGGCAGACGATCACGCCGATACCCGTCATAGTACGTCAGTGCCGCACTGAAGCCCGGGACGGGCAGACCCAGATTGACCGCCGTCGACACCACGCGTCGCCACGACGGCTGGGCCTTGTCGATCGCCTGCTTGAAGAAGTCGTCCAGCAGCAGGTTCTCCAGGTCTGGGTTCTTGTCGAATGCCGCCTTGATGTCCCCCAGGAACCGGCTGCGAATGATGCACCCACCCCGCCAGAGCAGGGCGATATTCCCGTTGTTCAGATTCCAGCCGAACTCCTCGGCGGCGGCGTCAAGCTGCACATATCCTTGCGCATAACTGACGAGCTTCGAGGCATACAGCGCCTGCCGCACATCTTCGATGAACTGTTTTCGGTCTCCTTCGAACTTCGTCGTCGGCCCCGACAGCACCTTCGAGGCCCGCACACGGGCGTCCTTCTGCGCCGACAGGCAGCGGGCGTACACCGCCTCGGTGATCAGTGTCGTCGGTACGCCAAGGTCGAGGGCATGCTGACTCATCCACTTGCCGGTCCCCTTCTGCTGGGCCGTGTCGAGGATCATGTCCACGAGATCGTTGCCGGTCTCCGGGTCCTTGACGGTGAAGATGTCGCGGGTGATCTCGATCAGGTAGCTCTCGAGTTCACCCTCATTCCATTCCCGGAAGACTTTGAACAGTTCATCGTTCGTCAGCCCCAACGTGTGCTTGAGGATGTAGTACGCCTCGCAGATGAGCTGCATGTCGCCGTACTCGATGCCGTTGTGCACCATCTTCACATAGTGCCCGGCCCCGTCCTCGCCGACCCAGTCGCAGCAGGGGATGTCCTCGTTCGGGCCGACCTTGGCGGAGATCGACTGCAGGATGTTCTTGACGTGCGGCCATGCTTCCTTGTGCCCGCCCGGCATGATGGACGGACCTTTGAGGGCCCCCTCCTCGCCCCCAGAGACCCCGGTCCCGATGAACAGCAGCCCCGCCTCGCGCAACTCCTTCGACCGCCGGTTGGTATCGCGGAAGTCGGAATTGCCGCCGTCGATGATGATGTCTCCGGGCTCGAGCAGCGGCCTCAATTGCTCGATGACCGCATCCACCGGTCCGCCGGCTTTCACCATAATCATCACCCGTCGCGGCCGTTTGAGGCTCGCCACGAACTCCTCCAGTGAGGGGTACCCGCCGATCCGCTGTGCCGTGCCCGGCCAGACCTTGTCTTCCGGCTCGTTCTTCAGTCCGACGACGAACTCCTCCATGGTCTCGGTCGTGCGGTTGTAGACCGCGACCGAGAAGTCATGGTTGGCCATGTTGAGAACGAGGTTCTGGCCCATGACGGCCAGTCCGATGAGTCCGATGTCGTGCTGCATTGGGATATTCAGTCGCTGAAAAGTCTGCAGGTGGAAACTGTGTGAGGCTGCATAATATCCCCGATGAGTGTTCTGTTCGAGGATTGCGACGCGGGAAATCGCCGCAATCGCTCGAAAGTTCCCGCCGTGGTGACTCGTTAGCCGCGAAGCATCGCTGAGGGGTGGACGGCGAGACGAGAGTCATTGAGACTGTGAACCTGTCAGGATGTCCATAAAATGGGCACTCATTCACCATCGTCAGTAGTTACCCGTCAAGTTCTCCGATTCACAACCAGCCAGGTTCGCTTCGATGACGCAACAGCAACGATCAGGAACAGGTTGGCTGCTCCCGGCGGGATTGTTGCTGCTCATCTTGGCAGCGGTCGCTGGATGGTGGGCCTCTCGTCAACAGGTGCCGGTCGCTCCGCCCGCTGGTCCTCCCCCTGCCGCCGTCACGTCCCCACTCAGTGCGGCCGAAACCAGTGACATCATCCGTCAGAAGAACGTCGGCCTGGCACAACTGGAGAATCAGTCGCTGCAGGATGCGATGCAGCTGTTTGAACAACTGGCGATACGTCTCCCGGACGAACAGCTGCCCTCCCGCAATCTGGCGATCGCGGCGGTGATGAAGGGCCAGACAGCCGACCCGGCCGACGCCGCAGCCTTTCAAACCGCCGTGACACGAGCCAAACAGGCACTCGCCGCCGCCACGCAGCGCGAGGGAGACTCACTGGCACTGCAAGTGCTCGCGGCACGACTGGCCGAGCGCCAGCAGAACACGTCCGAGGCCGTCAAGCATCTCTCTCAAGCCCGGCAACTCGACGCCAGCGATCTTCTCACGGCATTCGAGCTGTACACCGAAGGCAGTCGTTCCGAAGATCTCCAGACACAAGCTCTGGCACGCTCCGCGCTCGATGATGCCTTCAGACTGTCACCAACGAATCTGGTCATTCTCATCGAACGATTGCAGGCTCAGGCTAAAGAGCAGGACCCGGCCATCCGCGAGACACTGACCGCAGGTATGCCTCGCTGGCAACAACTCGCCGACGGACTCAAGCAGCGCGTGCGTGTTGATCTGTTGGAGATGGTGGCGGCGACGCAAGCCGCTGTCGATGCGGGCAACTGGCCCCTCGTCACGCGCAACGTCCTGATGATGCGGAACATCATCAACCCGGAAGAGGCGTCCCAGAGCGACCGCAGACGGGTCGAACGTCATCCGCTGGAGTTCGTGATCGATGAGTTCTCGCCCGAATTCACTGCAGCCGCCCGATCAAGCGACAACGATCAGCCCGTCGTCCCGCTCGTGCTTGCCGACAACACAACGTCCGCAGTGCTGCCCGAGATGACGGACATCGTCGTCGCCGGAAGTGGTGACGTCGACCTCGACGGAGTTTCCGACCTGTGCCTGTTGCGGAGCGATTCGTTCCAGGTGCTCAGCAGGCAGGACGGCAGTTGGTCGAATCTGGTGTCGCTGGCTCTGGCGGAATCGTGGGACAACTTCCTGATGATCGATCTGGACGACGACATCGACACAAGCGTCGTCGGTGCGGCATCGGAGGAGAGTGAGCATCCCCAATGTCATCTGGCCGATCTCGACCTTGTGCTGTATGGCCCCAGCGGCGTACACGTTTTCAAGAACGAACTGGTCAGTGATGCTGCCGATGGTGAAAAACAACGTACGTTCACTCCCGTCGAATTGCCCGAACCGCTCGACGGACTCAAATCCGTGCGACACGTCGTCGCAGCGGACATCGACGCCGACGGTGATCTCGATCTGTTATGTGTGGCTGCAGGCACGCTGCAGGCATGGAAAAATCGAGGCAACTGGACGTTCGACCAATTCACAACCATCCCTGTCCCCGAGGAAGTGAGCGTCCAAACCGTCCTGCCTCTGGACTGGGATCAGGATCTCGACATCGACCTGCTGCTGGGCAGCGAGGCCGGCGGTCTCTCGATGCTGGAAAACCTGCGTCATGGAGAATTCCAGTGGGGGGAGGTCGTCCAGGTATTCGAGAACTCCTCTCCGGTCAACACCATTGAACCGTTCGACCACAACGGTTCGTGGGACCTGCTGCTGGCCGGGCCGGCAGGATTGCTGCGGCTCAACACGCGCACTTCGGTGCCGGGTACGGTGACGACTGAAGCATTGTCACTCGTCTCCGATGAGACATGTGAGGGTCTCGTCACCGGAGACCTGAACAACGACGGCTGGCTCGATGCGATTGGCTGGGAAGCCGACAGTCTGCATGTTTATCGAGGGGGCCGGGATGCCAGTCTCAGCCTGTTCTCCGGGGCCGTTCCCGCGGGCCTCACACCTGGCGGAATCCGCTCGCTGCGGCTGGGCGATGTCGTTGGCGAGGGGCAGGAAGAGGTGCTGCTGGCAGAGGCCGGAAAGGTGCGATTGCTGTCCTGCGAAGGAGACGCCGGACAGTCATGGCTCGAGATCAGACTGCTCGCCGCACAGATCAAGGGGAGCGAACTCTCGGCGAGCGGCCGGGTCAATCACTACGGACTGGGCAGCGTGCTGGACCTTCGCGACGGACTGCATCGGCAGCGGCGGGTTGTGCGTCAACCGGTCACACACTTCGGACTGGGCACCTCGACGCAGGCCGATGTCGTGCGCGTGCTCTGGACCAACGGCGTGCCTGAAAACATCATCCACCCGCTGGCCCGCACGTTCATCTGCGAGCGGCAGTCTCTCAAGGGTTCGTGTCCCTATCTGTACACATGGGACGGCAAACGCATGGCGTTTGTTACCGATCTCCTCTGGGCATCTCCCATCGGCATGGTGGGAGCCGGTGGGATGATCGTCCCGGATCGCCCCTGGGAGCATCTGAAGATCGACGGGCGACTGCTGCAGCCTCGCGAAGGACGGTATGAGCTGCGAATCACCGAAGAACTGTGGGAGGCGGCGTATTTCGACAAGGTGGAGCTGTTCGCCGTCGACCATCCCGGCGACACTGAAGTGTTTACTAATGAGAAGGTCGGCCCTCCGGACATCGCAGCCCATCGACTGCACACGGTTCGCCGGCGCCGGATCCCGATCAGTGCGGTGGATCAGCAAGGCCGCGATGTGCTGTCATTGATTGCCCAGGAGGACGACCGGTACGCCCGGCTGTTCGACACCAAACTGACGCAGGGATACACCGAAGACACATTTCTGGAACTCGATCTGGGACCGCTGGAAGCTCCGCGAAAGATCACACTGTTTCTGACCGGCTGGATCTATCCCACCGACACGACGATCAGCGTCGCCCTGTCGCAGAATCCCGATCTTCCGGGACCAAGACCCCCGGCTCTGTGGATTCCCGATGCGTTCGGCCAGTGGCAGGAAGTGCGCCCGTTCATGGGCTTTCCCGGTGGCAAGACCAAGACCATCGCGGTCGACCTCTCCGGACTGTTCAGCACCGATGACTACCGGCTGAGGATCGCCACCAGCAACGAGATCTATTGGGATGCCGTGTTCTTTACCATTGATGAGGAACCAGTGGACATTCGCGAAATCCCGCTGCAGTTGACGCGGGCGGACCTCAGAACGCGTGGTGTCTCGCGGCCGATCGAACATCCACAGTTCGGCCCCGAGCGCTACGACTACGACAGCGCGACCCCCTCGCAGTGGAGTCCGATGGATGGTCGGTTCACCCGGCTGGGGGATGTCCGCGAACTGCTGCTGGACGAAGACGCCCGGCTGGTGGTGATGGGAAGCGGCGACGAAGTTGCGCTGGAGTTCGCCGTTCCCGACGATCCTGTCCCACCGGGCTGGACCCGCGACTTCGTCCTGCGGAACGTCGGCTGGGACAAGGATGCGGACCTGCAGACCATCTATGGTCAGACCGTCGAGCCGCTTCCGTTCGTCGGCATGTCGCAGTACCCTCCCGGTCCCGAGGCTGCTCCCCCCGACCCTGAGGGGTATCAGGTGTACCTCGACCACTTTCAGACTCGGGTGATGTGGCCGCTGGCTCCCTGAGGCACCACTCTCGTCATCGATCAACTGGGGCGCTGGCGCGGTAGACAGCACTCGTTACGATGCATTCATGGGATCACAACTTGCGAAACCCGCGCTGCTGGTCGTTGGACTGGGCGAGGTGCTGTGGGACGTCTTTCCGGACGGCCGACGACCCGGCGGCGCTCCCGCCAACGTTGCCTTTCATGTCGGGCAGCTGGGCTGCCGGGGGATGATCGCCTCGCGTGTCGGCACCGATGAGCCCGGCGATGCGTTGCTGGCGTTTCTGCAGGGGCAACGGCTCGACACATCGCTCATTCAACGTGATCCAGTCCATCCAACGGGGAGAGTCACCGTCGCCATCGAGCGCGGCGATCATCCAACGTACACCATCCACGAAGGCGTCGCCTGGGACTACCTGGAAGCATCGCCGGACCTGATCGATGCCATGAGTGGGGCTGCGGCCGTCTGCTTCGGCACATTGGCACAGCGGGCCCCGGTGTCGCGCGAGGCGATTGCCCAACTTCTGGAAGCGTGCCCATCCGAGACACTGATCGTGTTTGACGTCAACCTGCGGCAGAACTGGTTCGATCGCGAAACCGTTGATCGCTCGCTACAGCGGGCCGATGTGCTCAAACTCAATGGAGACGAAGTCCCCATCGTCGCCGGCCTGCTGGAAACAGTGCACATCTCGCCCGAGGACTTCTCGCGCTTCGTTCAGGATCGATACGACGTATCGCTGGTGTGCGTGACGCGTGGGGCCGAGGGCTGCCTGCTGACGAGGGGGACGGAGCAGATCAATCAGCCGGGTCAGCGGGTGCAGGTCGTCGATACGGTGGGAGCCGGCGATTCCTTCACCGCCGCACTGATCGCCGCACAGCTGCAGGGAAGAAGCCTCGCAGAGTCCGCCGCCCTCGCCAATCGCGTGGGAGCCTATGTCGCCCAGCAACCCGGCGCGATGCCGACGCTCGCCGCAGATCTCATCGCGGCGTTTGCCATGTGAGTCTGCTTGCCAGTTCGCCGTATGCGGCGAGAGTCAGTCGGCACGCTTCGCAGAACTCTCACCCTGCAGCGGGATGACATAGTAGGGCATCCCGTTGATCTCCCCCTGCTTCCACTGCGGAGGAACCGTAAACGCAGATCCTCCCAAAGGAGTTCCAGCCATCGGCACAAGCCGGGGCGAGGACATGACCAGAGGAGCACCTTGCTCAAGCCGTTCCAGCCGTTTCTCCAGGACGGCGATCCGGGCTTCGAGTGAGGCGATGTTCGCTGATTGTTTGCCATCGCCCGGATCTCCGGGAGCCGACATGGCCCATGTGCTCCACGCCGCAACTAACAACAAGCCAGCGAGAACACAATGCCTGAGTTGCATCTCAGTCTCCCTTATGAGCAATCCGTTTGCGGCTTCGCAGAACCTGCGGAGCCTTGAGACCTCCGAAATGGCGAAACTGCAATCGCGAGAATGTCAGTCGGCATCCGCTGCGACCGTCTCACCCCAGATGTACCAGTTCGGATAAACATACACCCAGTAGCCGGCGGGCAGGTCCTCACGACCGGCGTATGTCCGATCCCCCCACCACCCATAGTCGTACACGCTACCGTAGCGCTGGACATCTTCTCGCAATTCCAGCTTGTCGAGCAGTTCACGATACTTGCCCCCCATCATCGCCCGTGTGCGGGCATCGATCGAGGACAGCTCCGGAGGAGCCGGTGAGCTTTGCCCGCGGGCCTGTTGCCAGATCGAGCGGGACTGCAGCACCAGGTCGATGAACTCGCGACGGCGTCCCGACTCATCACTCCCCTTCGCTCCTTGCGCCAGTTCGAGGATGCCCTCGAAGGACGACTGCCCGCGATACTGGGAGTTGCGGAGGATCATCCCGAACGAGGCGACTGCCGCCGACCATTCGAGATTCTGCTGAAGGAGTCGCGTGCCGTTCCGTTGCTCCCAGGGGGAAGTCGAGCTTCGCACTCTCATCGGACCGGGGCTGCTTGTAACGCAAATGCACCACCAGCAGGTTGTCGCCGAGGTCTGTCTCAGGAGCGTCTGCAGCAGCCGTCTGTCGAACCCCCAGTTGATCGCGCACTTCGCGGACCGCTGCGACACTGCGGAGCACATCCAGATACCGGTCGGCCTGGGCCCGCGTCTCCGCCATGCCCCGCACCGTCACCGTCCCCTGGTCGACATGAATGTCGAACAATCCCTGATCCAGACCGCGAGCAACCATGGCCTCACCGATCTGCCGGGCGACGACCGCCGTCTTCACCGGTTCAGCACTGGCATCTGCTCCTGGTGATGCCTCGACATCGGGAGACTCACGTCTCCCGCTCGCCTGGGTCTGACGTTCCTCGCTCGTCGGGGATTCCACCGGCACGATCTCATACAGGGCCGAGACCGTATGACCGGCACTCATGTCGCCCGCGTCGATCTGATCGTTGTCGAAGTCCTCCTTCGCCAGCAGACGGTTCTCGTACCCTAGCAGACGGTACGATGTCACCTGGCGGGGATTGAACTCGACCTGCAGCTTCACGTCCTTGGCGAGCGTGTACAGCATGCCGGCCAGGTCCTCCAGAAACACCTTGCGGGCTTCGGCGATGCCGTCGACGTAGTGGTACTGGCCGTTCCCTTTGTCGGCGATCTGTTCCAGCTTGGCGTCCTTGATGTTGCCGGTCCCGAAGCCGCAGATGCTGAGGAACACGCCCGACTTCCGCTTCTCGGAAATCAGCTGCACCAGCGGGGCGTCTTCACTTTCGCCGACGTTGAAGTCGCCGTCGGTGCACAGGATGACGCGGTTGGTGCCGTAGTCGATGAAGTGCCTGGTTGCGACGTCGTACGCCAGCTTGAGTCCCCCCTCGCCGTTCGTCGAGCCGTTCGCATTCAGCGAATCGATGACGCCGATGATCTCGTCATGCTGATCACCGCGGGTGCTCTCCAGCAGGGCGTGCGCCTCGTCCGAGTAGGTGACGATCGCAATTCGGTCGTTCTCGGTCAGTTCCCGCGTGAGCAGCTTGAGCGAGTCCTGCACCAGCGGCAGCTTGTTGTCGTCCCGCATCGATCCGGACGTGTCGACCAGAAACACCAGCGTCGTCGGCGGACGGTCCGCCATGTCCATCGTCTTGCCCACCAGGCCGATCCGCACCAGCTGATGATTGGTGTTCCACGGACACGCCGCTGTCTCGAGATGGCAGGCCAGCGGGTGCTCGTCCACCGGAGGCAGATCGTCGTAGTGGAAGTAGTTGATCATCTCCTCAAGCCGCACGGCGTCCGGAGGAGGCCACTGTCCCCCCATGAGAAACCGGCGGACATTCGCATACGACGCCGTGTCGACATCGAGGCCAAATGTCGAGAACGGAGCGGTGTCCGCCGACTGGAACTGGTTCTCGACGATCGGCTGGTACGCCTCGGTGCCCGGGACCATCCAGCCGACGCCGAAGTCCGACGCGACTGGCACCCCCCCGGCGGGCGGGGTCTGGACTTCGCCACGCTGCACGAAGCGGTAACCGCGCTGGGCTGTTTCCCGCGCCAGTTCGGTGCCAAACAGGGTCTTGCCCTCCTGGGCCGTCAGTTGAGGATTGCTGCGCCCAAATCGATCCTTCGGGAAACTCAGATCCATCCATACATTGGAGGACTGACCGGAAGAGATGCCCGCGTCCACGCCACGACCCTTCTCAACCTGGGCACCGAGGTAGAACGAGCCGTCCGGCAATGATGTTCCGAGTGCATCGACACCTCCGGTTGTCGCTGCGGAATTCGGGTCGGCCACCGTGGAGGACAGCCGCGACTCGTCGCGGACCTGGAGGTGCAGCTTCTCCAGGTCCTTCAGGTCCACCTCGCGCATTTTCAACTGGATCGGCTGGATTTGGAGTAGCGGTTCCTCCTCTTCCTGGACGACGATGCGCGGCGTCGCCATCAGGATCGCGCCCACGTCTGGCTGGATACTCGCATCGACCGGTCCTGCACCAGACTGGCCCTGCGGTCGATTCGTTGGATGCTCGCTGCCAAAGAGCTGAATCGCACTCTGATCCGCAACACCGCTTGAAACTCCAAACGGCGTTCCCGGCTGTGCCTCAAATCCGCGGTTGACAGCACCGGCGGCACCAATGGGCTGCCCGCCTGCCTCGAGACGCGCGCCCTCTCCTGCACTCATTCCGCCGAGCGATCCTCCATAGCCTCCGGCGGCAGGCGTTGCCGGTACAGGACTGTTCATGGCCGGAGCGACTTCATCGCCGAGTGTCTTCTGCTCGTAGAGCGAGTAGTAGTGACGCGTGTCCGCCGGTGAATCGACAGGCTTTCCTGCAGACGGTGCCGCTTGCGGACCTGCGGAAGGCATCCCCCAGGTCGTGACTCCCTGGGGATTCGCCACAGCGCCGTTGCCGAAGCGATTGAGTTTGTCCACTTCACCAAGTCGACTTTCGTTGAGCATCCGCTGCCGGACTTCCGACTCGCCGTACTCGACCGGCGCCGGGGATGACGCGGCCCCCAGTCCTGGCAACTGCTCGCCCCCACGAATCGTGTGACTCTGCAAGGCTCTGCGGTAGGCCGGCTCCGGCGTAGGACCGGCGATCACCTGTCCCAGCATCTCGACCTGGGCCTCTCCCGAGCCCGATGACGGAGTCGACGCATCCCCTGTCGGTTGTGTGGTCACGATCTCACCTTCGCGGAGCATCGGTCGCTTGTTGAGGATTGGCTCCCCTGCGGCACGACCCAGTTGCTCGCGGGTGAAGTTCGTGATCGCCCCACCGGACACATCACCGGGCGCAGGAGTAGCGACCCTCTCGGCCATCAGCGGCTCAGAGATCTGACCAGCCTCACCCTGGGGCAATTCAGACAGACCGAGCGCACGTTCCCCGTCCGTCACGGACAAGTGTGTGGTCCCTGCCGACGGCGGTGTGAAGTCGTACTTGGCCCCGGCGGTGCGGTGCTGGGGCTGCACGATCTCCAGGTTGTCCACGTCGAAGTCGGTGCCCTCTCGTGTGAGCCGCAGGTCATTGACAAAATAGCCATCGGCTGTCATCCCTTCGGCAACGTCGTCCCAACGCCCATTCAGGTTCAGGTTGACATCATTGCGGGCCAGCAGCCGCTCGCTAGTCAATGCGTTGTCGCGGGAGTTGAGCGGGATCATCAGTGCCAGCAACGACGCCGCCACGACAGTGACTCCGCCCGCCACCAGGACGGCAGTGCGTGATGCCGTCCGGGGTCTGCCAGGTTCAGTCGGTGAGCCCACGATCAGAGAGGACCGCCTCACGCTGCCGGAGACCAACTGGGCGGGTGCGGCGGTGAGAATCGCCTGTCGCTGGTCATCGCGGAGGGCCGGCAGCGGCTCACGCTGCAGGGCCGTGAACAGTTCGGCGGTCGTCGCCTGCAGCCCCTCCACATAGGCCCGGCTGTCGGGACAGGCGGCGAGTTGCTGCTCGACTTCGGCGCGCTCTGCCTCGCTCAGTTCGCCGAGGACATAGGCGGTCAGCCGCGGGTCGTCCGAATAGTCAATGCTCTCTGACATGGGTCAGCTCCGTTTGTTGAAAGCCGCTGTATCACAAAATTGCCGCGGACAGCGGCAGTCATTGTTGTGGTGCCACTGCGTATCAGGGGGTGCCACTGCTGGCTTGTCCAGCAGTGCCGCCGGGGTTTGGATCGTCGATATCACTGGAAACAGTCGGTCAATGGAGTTCACTTCGGTTCAATCGTTGCCGAATCAGTTTCAGTCCCGTATGAATCAGGAAGCCGACATTGGAGACACTCAGATCCGTGACGGCACTGATCTCCCGGTAACTCAGCCCGCTTTGAAACTTCAGCCGGATGCATTCCTGCTGGTGCTCACTCAGTTCGTTCAGACAGGTGAGGATGGAGGCCAGCGAATCGCGATCCTCGGCCGATTCGTCAGGGGCCGGTTCGCGGCCGCCGGGGTCCATCGTCAGTGGTTCGAGTGTCGCCGACATACGCGATTCCTTCCGACAGACGTCCAGGGCCTTGTTTCGTGTGACGGTGTACAGCCACTGGGTCAAATGGCCGTCCAAGTCTTGTGCATTTTGATGGCACAGCTTGAGAAACGTCTCCTGCACCACATCGCGGGCCCGGTGCGCATCACCGGTAATACGCTGCGCGTACCGGATCAGCCGCCCCTCGTAACGGTCGAGGGCCACACTCACCCAGTCCTGGCTGGTGTGTCCGTTGTTCCCCATCAGGTTGCTCGCGGCCTGGTTACCCTGTTTGACGACCCAGGCCCCTCAGCTGTTAGATAGAATTCTGACAATTCGTGCGGATGCGAGAGATTCGTCGCAACCACACGGGGCGAGCGGGAGGCGTGAGCTTCCCGATGGCGCTTGATGCGGCCAACAAGTCCCCTCCCTGGCAGGGAGGTGCCTGAGGAGGGTCGAATACATCGGACGTTCCACCCCTCACCCAACCTATCCCCTCGATGGGAGAGGCGTTTGACAATGCGGACTGACGCCCCCCGCTCGCCTTACTTCCCGTTTTCCGGGGGAATTGCCGGAGCACCCGATGCTCGCGACTGCAACCACAGCGCGTAGTCTTCCCGGCGCGAGGCCTCCGCAGCATCGTTAGGTGGACAACGTTGAATGAGGTCGTCCAACTGGTCCTCGCTCAAGCCTCGCGCACGCCACCAGTTGCTGTTCGTTAGATCCGCGTTCTCCAGCCGGACTTCGGCCAACTTCGTCAGCGTGAGGTCGGTGCCGATCAGTCGGGCCCATTCCATGTTCGCGCCAGTCAGGTCGGCTCCCGTCAATGTGGCTCGGGAAAAATCTGTCATCACCAATCTGGCCTCGGCGAGATCGGCAAGGATGAACACTGCGTCCACGGCGTTTGCCTGTTCCAGCGAACAGCGCCGCATGCGGGCTTTGCGGAAGTCAGCCTTCGTCAGCGTCGCCTTCAGCAGGTCCGCCCCGTCGAGGAGTGAGTCGGAGAGGTCCGCCTCGGTGAGGTCGACGAGCCTGAGACTGCTGTCGTTCAGCAACGCGCCGGTCAGGTTGGCACGTGTCAGGTCGGAGGCCGCGAGGTTCGTAAAGCGCAGGTCGGCCCCTGCCAGATCGCTCCCCTGGAGCTGCAACTCGTGGAGTGCCGCACTGCGCCACTCCTGCTGACCCAGCTTGACCAGTTGCAGAAAGGAGTCCGTTCGCTCGCGAGCGGGGGTTGATGGTTGACAGACCATCCAGAACAGCCTCTCCCGCTGACCGGCCCGCAGCGCCTCCGACTGCTGCTGGATCAAACGAAACTGCTGCTGAATCTGACGAAACTGAAACAGTGTGAGCCCGGCGAACAGCACCGCGCCGGCCAGCAGGCACCACGCGGGCCAGTGCTGACGGAGTGTGTCGGACTCGGGTTCAGGGTCGACAGCCGGCTCCTGGATTTCGCCGCGCGTGCGTCTTGTCATACGATGCCGGTTCCAGCAGGTGTTGCAGAACGTACCTATAGCCTGTGGGCATCACTGCTCGCAACATCCTCACAATGACCCAGCCTTCAGCAGGACTGAGATGTCTCACCAGACGGCAACTCGACCCGACCAGCGAACAGCGCGACCCCGGCGGCGGCGGCTCGCATTCGTCATTCTCGCGATGGGTCTGGGACTCCTGTCGGTCGTGCTGCTCGAAGTCGCCCTCTGGAGTCTGGGGGTCGCTGCACAGGTCGAGTACCAGGATCCACTGGTAGGCTTCTCGCAGATCTCACCGCTGTTTGAACTCGACGCCGACGATGAGGTCTACCGAACCAATCGCTCGCGGCTGACGATGTTCCACGAGCAGGAGTTCGTGGCCGTCAAACCGGAGAACGGCATACGCGTCTTCTGCCTGGGGGGCTCCACCGTTCGCGGGCATCCCTACGAGACGCCGACCGCCTTCGCCCGCTGGATGGAACTGGAGCTCGCCCAGCGCGACCCGACACGCGCCGTCGAAGTCGTGAACTGTGGAGGGCTCTCGTACGCCAGCTACCGGCTGCTCAATCTGCTGAAGGAAGTGCTCGCTTATCAGCCCGATCTGATCGTTGTCGCCACCGGACACAACGAGTTCCTCGAGGACCGCACCTACGACAACCTCAAGGCGCGCTCCGATTCGCGCGCGTGGCTCGACGACCACCTGCAGCAGTTGCGGATGGTCCGCCTGCTGCGAAACTGGACGCGGACCAAGGCGGACGCCTCCGCGTCACTCGATGCATCACGTTCAGAGCTGCCCGACGAAGTCGATGCGCGGCTCGACCATCACACCGGCTATGCATCGTATCATCGCAATGACGCCTGGTCCCGCGGTGTTGTCGAGCATTTCGACCGGTCGATTCGCGCGATGGTCGCGCTCTGCCGGCAGACGGAGGTGCCACTCATTCTGGTCGAACTGGGGTCGAATATCCGCGACTGTCCACCGTTCAAGTCCGAGCATCGCGCCGATCTGTCGGCCGAAGATCAACTGGAATGGGAGCGGCTGTTCGACGAAGCCACGCGGCTGGACCAGAGAGATCTGACCCAGGCGCTTGCCGTGTATCAACAGGCGGCAGCGATCGACGCCGACTATGCGCTGCTGGCGTTCCGCATGGCCCGCCTGCTGGATGAGCTGGGCCGCGTGGAAGAGGCCCGCGAGATGTACCTCAAGGCGAAAGATGCCGACATCTGCCCGCTGCGTATGACGGAAGAGATGGCTGGCCGGCTGAACGAGATCGCCAACGAAACACAGACGCCGCTCATTCCGGCCCGGCAGATGATTGAGGGACACATCGACTCACAAATGGCCGGCAATGACTGGTACCTCGACCATGTACATCCGATCATTCCGGCGCACCAGATGATCGCACGATCCGTCGTCGAAGAGATGCAGGGCCACACGATCATCGGCAGTCTCGCACCATGGTCTCAGACAGATCGGCGGCGGGCGTACCACAGCCACTTCGCATCACTGGGGCCGCTGTACCTGCGCGAAGGGACCGAGCGGCTGATGTGGCTGGAGAACTGGGCCCGCCGGGAGCGACTGGCCGACGAAACTCGCCCCCGCGATCCGCAAGGCCATCTGCGCCTGGGTTGGCGGCTGTGGGATCTCGGGCAGCAGGATGTGGCCCTCATACACCTGACCCGCGCGCTGGACGATCAACCCCGATTGGGTGCCGAGGTGTACGATCGGGCACTGCTACTGTTTCAGCAGGGACGAGGCCCGGAAGCGGTCGAACTGCTGCAATGGCTCGCCGATCGACCCGAGCGCGGCCAGGATGCGGGACTGATCGCGGCCCTCATCGACCTGATCGATCAGGATCTCGCAGGTGCCGACGCACGGGCGCTGTTGGAATCGCTGACACCGCTGGCAGGTGAATCTCCTGAGATCATCGACCGCTGGCGCGAAGCCGTCACCAATTGATGCGTAAAGCTGAGGTCGTCAGCGATCAGTCGGCAGTCGTCATACGGGCGATGAAGACACTGTTGACTTCTCCCTGACGCGGACCCAGGCTCACCCGGCCCTCGGCACAGGTAATCCAGCTCTCCGACTTGCTGATTTCGCACACACCCGAGTTTCCCAGCGTGGCGTTGTTCTCCGGAAGCACGACCTGCTCGGTCGACCTATTGACGATCAGGTTCTGGGGATCGACCTCTCCGATGAACAATGGTGCCCGGTGACGCATGATGTGATCGTTGTCGGCCCCACGCCGCGTATACACCAGGTACAGTCGACCGCCGATCGTCAGCCAGTGCTGTTGCGTGTTGTAACTTCCCAGGGGCTCGCCATCGTCGAAGCGCCACGGGACTTGCGGATCGAAGTGGATTCCATCGCTGCTGCGCGCACCCAGGCACCGTCGTCCGCACGGATGGTCAGGAAGAAGCGGCCGTCAAAATCGGTCAACGAAGGTTCGTACAGCCCGCGACCGGTGGTGATGCTGTGCTCGGTTCCATGGTCCATGTACGTCAGCGAGTCGCCGTCAAACCGACAACGGGCCACGATCGTCGTGTAGATGCGGGCGTCGGCCGACGTCTGATAGCCAATCGGCAGCAGGATGTCGCCGTCCGGCAGGTCCACGCGCTGGTGGCAACCGGCATTGGGCGCAAGGATCGGTCGACCCGCGTGATCAGCCGCCGGCAGCGTCAGCGTTCGCATTGTTCCCCAGGTGTCTGTCTCCGGCATGTAAACGATATAGGCCACCTGCTCGCGAAGGATGTCTTCGCTCGTCCCGTCCTGAAAGTTGAACGTCTTGCCGGTGACCAGCACACGCTTTGTCTGTGCGTGAAACTTCGGACAGAGATCGCCGGCGACCACTTCATAGCCATCATCCTGGCGACGCCGTTGAAGCGCCGCGATCGCGACGGGTTGAGACCATGTGCGACCTTCATCTCGGCTCGTTGTCTGGTAGACATCATGATAACCATGCGTGCCTGTCCTGGCGGTCTGCGACATCGTGGTCATCCAGAGCGAAGCCTCGCCGGGCACCCAAGCCGGTCGACCCGTGCGTCGCCTTCTGCGGCCGGTGCACGAAGAAGAAGCAGTCCCAGTGCCTGACGGCCTGCCACGCCTGCAACGGTCAGACGAATCGCCTCTCGGGAGGTTGCGGCTCCTACACCTGCGTGAGTCTGTCATCAGACCCCAACTGCGGAGCCATCGGCAACAACTGCAGTGCCAGCGGCCGGTCCTGTTGCAGCGGGACCTGTATGGACGTCAGCAACGACATCAACAACTGCGGCGGCTGCGGCGTGGTCTGCGGCGGCGCGACGCCGTTCTGCATCGCCGGGACGTGCACGGCGGGAGGGAATGAATGCGCGTCGGGCCTGACAAAGTGCGGCACGACCTGTGTCAACCTGTCCACGGACGCCAGCAACTGCGGCGCGTGCGGCGTCGTTTGCGCCAGGGGTACAACGTGTGTCAATGGTGCCTGCAGCAGTGGCGGCGGAGGCGACTGTCCCAACGGCGGCACCTACTGCGGTGGTGCGTGTATCGACACGCTCTTTGACGGCAACAACTGCGGTGCCTGCGGTCATCAGTGCCAGCCGCAGGAATTCTGCTCATGGGGTGTTTGTGAGGGATACTGCAATGGCTGCGAATTCTAGCCGCATGATGCCTGAGTCCAAGCGAAACGCACCAACTGCCAAAGCAGGGACGCGGTGCGTTTCGCGAGGCTCGGGGCACTCATCCTGCCTGATACAGCGAATCGATTGCCCAGGGTGGCAGGATCCGCGATGCTGGTGTCTTCTCGACCCAGCTGGATCCCATGATGCTTTCATTATCCTCCCCGATCGCGATATCTCGGTCCCGAGTGCCGCAACCGACTCGCCTGATCCGGGGGATGCTCCTGCTACTGATGCTCACTGCTCTGTCGAGGTCTGGGCCGGCTGCTGAGCCGCCGAACATCGTGTTCATCCTCGCCGATGACCTCGCCTGGAGCGACCTGGGGTGTTACGGACATGCTGTCCATCGCACGCCGAATATCGATCGACTCGCCCGCGAGGGGTTCCGCTTCACGCAGGCTTATGCACCGGCTCCCATCTGTTCGGCTTCGCGGGCCGCCATTCTGACGGGAAAGACACCGGCACGGCTGCACTTCGAGTTTGTCACCAAGGACGCACCGGGCCAGCAGCAGTTGCCGGTGCCGCTGCAGTCGCCCCCGTTCACGCTCGATCTGCCGCTGGAGGAAGTGACCCTTGGCGAAGCGCTGACCTCTGCCGGTTACGCGACCGGGTTCTTCGGCAAGTGGCATATCAATCAGCATTATGAAGGCTACCTGGGCTGGTCGCCGACGTATGGCCCGCGTGCCCAGGGGTTCAGCGAGGGCATCGGCGACTTCGGCAGTCATCCGTATGCCTATCGCGCCAATCCCGGGCTGCGCGACGAGCCTGTGACTGCCGACGAGTTCCCGCAGGACAAGTTGACAGACGCCGCGATTGAGTTTGTGCAGCGACATCAGGAGGAGCGGTTCTTTTTGTATCTCTCGATGTATTACGTGCACGACCCGATTCACACCCGCTGCGACTGGTTGATCGATGCGTACAGCGATCGCTTGCCTCCCGAGACACCTGCAGTCCGGGCGTCGTACGCGGCGATGGTCGAGACGCTCGATCACCTCGTCGGCCGGGTGCTGACGGCCATCGACGAGGCGGGCGAGCGCGAGGAGACGCTCGTCGTGCTGATGTCGGACAATGGCGGACATCCGAACTACACATCGAATGCCCCGCTGCGCGGCAGCAAGTGGAACCTGTACGAAGGGGGCATCCGTGTGCCGCTGATCGTCCGCTGGCCCGGGCAGATCGAAGCCGGTTCACGTTGCGACGCGGTGGTCCATGGGTGCGATCTGTTTCCCACCTTCTGCGAGGTGGCCGGAGCGACCCTCCCAGCCGGTCCGCTGGATGGGATCAGTCTGTGGCCGCTGCTGGGTGATGCCGGTGGAATGGACGAACTATCGCGCACCCTGATCTGGCATTTTCCGTACTATCATCCGGAACGCGGGTTCGCGGAGGCACCGGCGGAGATTGGCATCGCGGACTTCGTCACCAGTCAGACACGTCCGCACTCGGCGTTCCGCTCGGGCCGGTGGAAACTGCTGCTGTTTTACGAGGATGAGCGAGTCGAACTGTACGACTTGTCGGCTGATCCCGGCGAGCAGTTTGACCTGTCTTCCGATCAGCCGGTGGTCGCGGACCGTCTGCGAATTCAGCTGGTGGATGCGCTCGAACAGTGCGGTGTGCGTCTTCCCAGCACCCACCGCATTGTCGCGATGAGACGTGCTTCGCTCAGAAATCGTCGCGCCGCGTGATTCTCACTCCTGTGCCTGGGTTCGCGCTTCGCCTGCTTCGATCCATTCGCGGTTAAATCTCGCCACGCTCAGCTTCTGAAAGGCGAAGCCATCTTCGCCACCCCGTTCGTAAACACAGTAGATTGTCCCGTCATTCCCGATGGCCAGATCGGTGTATCCCGAGATCCCTGGTTCCAGAACGCGGGAGACCGGCCATGTTTGACAGTCGTCGAAGCTCAGGCGGACGGTGACATTCTCGCGATGTCGAAATTTGTTTGAGCCGTGAACTTCGGGGTTCGCCTGGCTGTCGGGATTCGTGAAGACGAACGTGCTGTCGTTGTCGGCAAAGGGCCGGGGAAGATGAACGATTCCCGCCATGCAGATCGGCTCGTACAGGGTGTCATGGAACTTCACGGGCGACCAGCCGGTCGCGCCATCGTCACTGAAGGACACAGCGCGACGATAGACCCGATTCTCGTTGCGGATGTTCAGGAGCACGCGGTCATCCGAGAGCTGGACAGCGACCGTCTCACTCGGATTGACGAGCGGCTCAGGATGAGCACAGATGATCTCACCGGCTGACCAGGTTTCTCCATGATCGTCACTGTAGATGACAGAGACCGCCGATGGTCGATGCTGCTTGGTCGCGGTGGAGAGCCAGACCGGAACAATCAACCGGCCGCTGCGGAGTTGAATTCCATGCCCAGGCCCCGTGGCCAGAACGTGCCAGTCGTAGTCATTGCGGAAGGGTTCGAAGCTGCTGGTGATCTCCCGCGGCTCGCTGAATGTCACCCCATCGTCGTCGCTGAACATGTAGTAGCACTGGTGATAGTTGAGGCAGTACAGAAAGTGCACACGCCCCGTGTCGCGATCCACAATCGCCACGGCATTGTTGATGGTTTCCGTGCCGGCATCAGCGATGCGATGGGGTGGCGACCAGGATTTTCCACCATTGGTGCTGCGGCAGAGCAGGATCTCGATGTCGGCCCAATCCGATCGACTGCCACGCCGCGATTCGCAGTACGTCAGAACGGTGCCTTTGGGAGTAACGACAATGCCAGGCACGCGGAAGGTCTCGTACCCGGACTGCCCCGAGTGAAACAGGTCTGTCTTGTCGAGCCGCGGTTCGGCGGCAGTCGATAGGGACGCCGCCGCGAGCCAAGTCCCCACGGCGAGAAGTGTCCCCAAGCGGAATGTCCAGCGGAACTGCAGCATGGTGATCAGTTTCTCCAGTCTTGTGGCTACTGCAATACACCCGTGCAGATCGGAGCTATGGTGGCCTTTCCCTGCCACACATTCCAGTCCCCCAGCCTGTTGTCACCAATCTGATCCGCGCGAAACACTGAAGACGAGAAGCCCCCCCTGGAGAAGCCATTGCCTTGTCTCTGTCCTGACGCTGCTAACGTTGGTGGCTCTCGTCGAGGTCGCCAAGGCGCAGCCGATCTACTCCGTCACCGACCTGGGCGAGCTCTCATGGGAAAGTGAATTCAACTACGCCATCAGCATCAACGACAGCGGCCTGGCCGTGGAGCACAGCGGTGGCATAACCGGAAACCCGGCGTTTCTGTGGAACTCCGAGTAAGGAATCCTGGGCCTTAATACGCCGCTGTACCCGACAGACACTGGGTCGACTCTGTTCGAAGTCCGCACCATCCCCAGGGAAGATTCGGTTCACCGGGAGCTTTCACGCTTCTCGCCAATGGCAAACTCCCTGGCCGGTGTGTCGCCCGTCTGCTCGATCCATTGCGCGAGGTAATGCCGGTGTTCATTCAGCACAGGCTGAAACTCCGGCAGCGATGCCAGATTATTCATCTCACCGGGATCGTTCGTCAAATCCACCAGCGACTCGCGGACCTCACCTGCGTTGTAGATGCAGTATTTGAAGCACCACTGCGAAGCATGCGCCCGGTCTGATTCTCAGTCACGACCCAGCTTCGCCAGCCGTCGAACGCCCGACCCTCGGCAATCGGCCGCAGGCTCCGCCCTTGCAGTGAAGACGGTACGCCCACCCCGGCGAAATCGCACAACGTGGGCAGGATATCGAGGCCGCTTGATACAAGGTGCTCATCATCCACGACGCCGGGGAGGATGGAGCGGGGAAACTTCATCAGTAGCGGCACGCGGACGGATTGCTCATAGAAGCGGCCCTTCGAGGCCAGCCGGTGACAGGCATCCATGTCGCCGTGATCGCTGGAAAACAGGATCAGAGTGTTCTCCTCCAAGCCGTTGCGTTTCGGCGCATCGAGGATCTGTCCGATGTGCACGTCGACCTGCTCGGTGAGCCGGCAGTAGATCCAGCGGTACATCCGCCATTCCCGTTCATCATACACCTTTCGCATCGTTCCGGAGGGCGTCACGGAATTGGGAGACGAGTAGAGTTCGATCGCATCAGGCTCGCCGGAGGGAATCGCGTAGTTGTCGGGCAGCGGCGGAAGCTGATCCGTCGGCAGCATCGCCGCCTGCTTGTAGAGATGATCGACACCCTGTGGACCGCTGGGCGAGTCTCCCCGATAGGCACGATAGGCATAGCAAATGTCGTGCGGATTGATAAACGAGGCCACGATAAAGAAGGGCCGATCCCGCTTGCGCTCGATGAACTCGATGCAGGCGGTCGGCAGCGCCTCACGCTGGTCCGCGAAGTATTCGTCGTAGCCGGCGTTCAGTGGGTCCAGTTCATCACACATGTGGACCTTGCCGCCAAAGAACGTGTCATACCCGGCGCTCTTGATCAGCTTGCCGAGCGAGTTGGCATTCGTGTCCTCAGAGACGACTGCCTTCATTCCATTGTTGAACACGCCCAGACGTCCGGCCATCACACCGGTCGCCATGCTGATGCGGCTGGGAACACAGACCGGATTCGCCACATAGGCGTTGACGAAGCGGATGCCCCCCTCGGCCAGGCTGTCGATGGCCGGAGTGTGCAGGTCCGTATTCCCCGCACAACTCATCATGTTCACGTGTTGCTGATCTGTGATGATGAACACGATATTGGGTGGCTGATCGTCTGCTGCGGCATCGGCAGATACTCCGACTCGCGTGGTGAAACAGAAGAGGGCCATCGCACAGGCCCGCCATAGGATTCGAAACGAATGCAGATTCATGATACTTTCCTATCGCTGGGAGTCAGTCACCTCGGGCGTTGGATTGGCTCCATAGCAGCATACTCGTTTCAGTAAGCGACTAGAATGCATCCGACGGGGGGATTGCCTGCCGCGAAAGTCCGCGACTCGCTCATGCGCCAAATGTTCGTCGGAGGGTCGATTGCAATCCGAGGATGGCGGCATACGAAGCAAACAGCGAGAACCCCAGCGTGATCCATAACCCGATGTTGAGGGCCAGGGGAGGTTCGTAATCGTTCGACCGCCGGCCGTTGATCAGCACCATCAACAGGACAATCAAGATTGGCATCACGACGGGGCTGATGGCCTGCGAGACGATCATCACGAGGACCGGCTGTCCTCCGAAAATGGGCACGACAAACGCCAACGCTGCAACGGCGGCGACCGCAATCCGGATCGGGCGGCGATCCATCCTGCGGGGAATGTTGAGGTAGTCGCACACCAGCCAGGGCCCCAGGACATAGTTGGGAAACAGTGAGGAGAGGGCCGCCGCCACGATTCCGGTCACGAACAACGCGGTCGCGTAACGGCCCGAGAGCGGTTCGAGCGTCCGCACCATATCAATCGCTTGCTCAACCTTGAGGCCGGCCGGTTTCATGGTTCCGGCGGCACATGCCATGATGGCCGCACTCACCAGAGACGTGAGACCCAGGGAGATCACGGCGTCGCGGTTCTCAATGGCCAGGTCGTTCAGTGTCCACTGCTGTTCGGCGACGAGATACGAGCGGGCCACGATGCACACCGACGCCATCGTCGTGCCGATCATCGCCGCCAGCACCAGAAGGGCATCTCCGTCGCTGGGTATGGCGGGCTTTATGCTCGCGAGGAGTTCGGGCAGACTTGGGGTCACCAGCACCATCGTGACGAAGAAGGACACGCCCATCACAGCGACGATCGCCGCCATCACACCCAGAAACAACCGGTGAGAGCCCTTCCAGAACAATCCCAGGAGCATCGCATTGAACAGGGCCGCCGAGACCAGCGGCGGCACACCGGTCCCGCCTGTCATCTGACTGGTCCACTGACGGACGACGTCGGTCGCGATTCCCATCACTCCCATGACCGACGGGATGACGGTCGCCATGAGTCCGACGATGATCGCGATCGCCGTGGCATAGCCAAACCGCTCACGGATGCAGTGGATCAGCGTCTGACCGTAGACGATGGTCACATGACTCACCGCGACGACCAGCACGTACGTTGCGAAACACGAACAGGCGAGCGCCCAGACCAGTGAGAGTCCGTACTCTGCACCGGCTTTGGCCATCGACGTGACACTGCCGGTGCCGATGATGTAGCCGATGATAAACAACCCTGGCCCAATGGACTGAGCCAGTGAACGCAAACGCGCAACGATGGACTGGCGGGTCGTCAGGCGGGATGGGATGAATACCATGATTCCAATCAGTGCCCGCGCAAGTCTCCGCGTGCGGTACGACGTCCAGGGCCACGGGAGCCATCGAGCGATTCCGGGATCACAGCGCTACCTCCAGCCCCATTGAACGCCCGATTTCTTCGACTTGCAACGCGAGACGCGGCCGACTCTCAAGGTCGTGCGAACTGAGATTGGCTGGGATATCGCATTGTCGTTTACTCGGATGACCGACTTGCTGGACCTACTTGAGAGGTGTCTGTGTGATGGGCATGCCGTTGGTTGTCAGAATCTGAAAGTGGTGGACGCGGTGGGGGCCTGTGTAAGTCCAGACGATGTGCTTGTCTCGCGTGACTTCAAAAAGCTTGCTGCCATTCTGGGCATGGTACGCGGTGATGACCGTGTTGCCATTCGGAAGGCGTTGGCAGCCGCAGGCATCATCAAAGGGGCTGATGTCAAAATCACTTGCGGAGACCTGCCAAGCGACGTTGCCCTCGGGGTCGAATTCGACGACCTTGTTGCCGTGCGTGAGGCTGCAGAGAGTGTTGCCGTTCTCCAGCCGGATGGCCGTGAAGGGCCAGTTTTCCGCGTCTCGTCCGCCAAGCTCCGGCAGGTCCGTCGCAAACGCACGCACGACCATCCCTGTCGGTGTGTATTCCTTCACACGAAAGGCCAGGAGATGCGGCACCAGATAATTCCCGCTGGGCAATTTGCGGGCCATGCGTGTCTGCATGTGGGCGTTGTCTGTCTCTGGTTGCAGCGAGAATGACAACGATACGTTGCCATCAGGATCGACTTCGAGCAGTCGCGGTTCATTGCCAAGCTCGGTAATGAGGGTATTACCGTTTGCCACGCGCTGAGCGGTGCCGATCTCTTTGTTGTCGACCGAGAGACGATAGTCAAAGAGCACTTGTCGCTCTCGACTGAGTTCCTGCACTCGGTCCGCCCAGGCGATGAGGACGTTTCCATTCGGCAATACGAAAGCATCCCGTGCTCCGGGACGCTCTGCGCTTCCAGACCTCATGGCCCTCTTCGTCAACAATGCCGGTGAACGACGGCCCCGCGATCAGAAATGAATGGCGTATCTCCGGTTCAGCCGCCGGCGTCATGCTGCTCGTCCAGCACAAGGCGGCCAAGGCCATCGACAAGGTACGAGCGGACATATTGTTGCTCCTTGCTGCGTGTTCCCGGACTGCTGAGTCTATACGATCGGCTCACGGCTCCGCATGCCTGTCGTGACGGGGCCGCTACTCGACACATCCCACCTCCATCCGGTGTAATGCACTCCGAGCAGTGAGTGAGGTCAGGCAAATTCGCGCAGCAGGATCAGCAGACAGCCTTGCTGCACAAAGCCGGTCCACATCTGTGTGCGACACTGCCCTAGCTTGTCCGTGCCAGGATCCGGACGACCTGGTTGTCGAACCATTTTCCGCCCGAGCGGGTGGCGAAGCCCTGGGCGTTGAGGTGGTTCGCGATTCTGCCGGGCGCCCCAGCCGCGTTCCCGGCGGAGGGAGTGGATCAGCGCGATGACCGCCGCGTTCATCTTCCCGGGCCCCGTAGACGGGACGCCCCCCAGGCGTCCCCAGACGTTTGCGGCTGGCAGTCAGCTTGCCCCCCAGCGTGGCGATCCGCAGTTGCTCGGCCAGCGCCACGGCGCGGTGAATGGCCTTGGCCCCCTCCTGAGGCTCGGCGGGACTGATCGACAGCACACGGCCACCGCGCATCAGGATCATCCCGATGATCGTCTCCCGTTCGATCGGATCGTCCGCGAGCCGGTCCATGCGGTCCACCAGGACTCTCACCGCGCGGTTATTCTTGACCGTATCGAAGACGCCTCCCAGTCCGGGGCGACTGGCGGCTTGGCTGACGTCACTGAACTCGGCCAGGATCTCCAGTCCTTGTGCCTCGGCAAACGTGCGGAGCTGCGCCCGCTGCCGGGCGATCGCCCGAGGACTGGCGGCATGCAGGTACAGGACTGCTCGGTTGCGCTTCGTGGCCATCTGTTTCAGCTCTGGTTGAAGGTTGTTTGGGAGTCATTGATGCTGAGATACCGCTGGACGGTTCTACGGCTGACCCCCAAGGCGGCGGCAATCTCCCCGTCCCGCAGTCCCTGACAGCGCAGCTCCAGCGCCCGTCTGGGCCGCGCCTTGGTCGTGCCGGTCTTACGACCCGGATACCGGCCGCGTTCCCTGGCCACGGCGATGCCGGCCGCTTGGCGTTCCCGCAGCGTCTCGCCGCTCCATCTCGGCCACGCCCAGCAGCAGCACGGCCACCATCCGATCCACGGTGCCACTCAGATCGAGTTGCTGGGTGATGCTCACCACGCGCACGCCCTGTTCACACCACTCCGCCAGGACGTTGACGCCATCCCGCGGCGACCGCGACAGACGATCCAGACGCCAGACAATGACCGTCCGCACTTCTCCGGTGAAGATGGCCGCCTGCAGACGGGTGAAGGCGGGTCGCTCGATCGTCGCGCCACTGGCGGCATAATCGATGAACCATTGCGGCCCGGTGGCGTTGTTTCTTCCCTGGTCGTTGTGGGTCCGGTCCTGGTCCATGAGCCCCTGTCCCGTCAGCCAGCGCTCAATCTCGGTCCGCTGACTGTCGATCGTCTGACCGGCCGACGAGACACGCACATAAACTCCGATGCTCATGTCTTGCGATCCCAGGTGTCCAGTCCATGCCAGATAGGGTTTACTTCAACTGTCACAAGTTTCTGTCCGGCCGATGGCCGGCGGGAGCCGCAGAAAACGACTCCCGCAAACCACCGACCCTAGTTGTCACACCGTCGCTGTCCCTTCACAGTCCCGGTCAGGCCAGCATCTCACCCGCTTCGATCTGCTGGAGCATCATCCGCAGGTTGTTGCGGCACTCCTTGGCCAGCCTCAGGTAGTGCGCTCCAGCGGCTGACCGTCGAGCCCTTCGGCCTGCGCGATCTGCTGGGCCCGCTCGGCGAACGCTTCGGCCAGGCCCCGCCGGCTGAGACTGACCGCAATGCACCGGCTGAGAAACGGGCAGGTATCGGCCACGTCCTCGAACAGCGCCTCTTCCCCATCCACTGTGGTGGTGAAGATCAGTGCCACATGCGCCGGCAGACGCTCCAGGAGGGTGAGGAACTCACCGATCACCCGGGCCGTGAGCAGATGCGCCTCATTGACGATCCAGGCCCGACCCGACTTGTCTCCGATCGCCAGGGAGCGCATCGACCGGTCAATCTCATGGACCATGTTGACGCTGCAGCGGCCCGCATCCAGTTCGACCACATTCCCCGGATCGGCGATCTCGACCGCCAGCAGCCGGGCCATGGTGGTCTTGCCCGTTCCACTCTGACCGGTGATCCAGTAGGCCCGACCGCCCAGGCCCCGCGGCCGCAGCCGGTCGATGCGCTCCACCGCCTTGGTCTGTCCAATGACGTCTGCCCAGGCTGTGGGCCGGTACTGTTCGTGCAGTTGCATGGTTGCTTCCCCTTGTGGGATGCTCGTTACTCAGGATTTCCGACAGGCCCGCCAGCCACCGGTCCCCAGACACGAGGGCCGGGACCGGCGGGCCGCCACGCGCCACCGCTACACGGACACCGGCTCAGCAGCCGGATGCGCCTGAGGGGCCGTCAGACCCTGGGCCGTCTCCAGCACCAGGGAGACCGCGTCACAGGTCCGCTTGAGCAGCTGCTGACAGGCCACCACCGGCTCGATGCCATCCTGAGAGCACCAGGACTGCACGTAGGCCCAGCAGCCACCCAGGTCGGCAGCAGTCCGCTGGCCCAGGCATTCCAGCAGTACCGCGCCTCCCAGTTCGGCCACCGTCTCCTTCCGCCACTTGGCCTCATGCGCAGACAGCTGCCCCAGGCGGTCATCGGCCGCATGCAGCAGCTCGTGGGCCCAGGTGGACAGGTTGTGGACGCCCAGGGCAATGGTCTGGTGTCCGGAGTGATACCAGCCCTGGGCACTGCGCGGCCGGCCGCTGTAGGTCTCGACTGAGAGACCCCATTCGCGCGCCACATCCACCAGGGGGAGCGACTCGACCCACTTCAGCAGATCGGAATCGACCTCCGGCAGCGGCTGGCCGTCGGTCTGCGCCAGACCAAAGACCGCTGTCCCCTTGAAGCCCACGAGGTACGTCTGCTCCTTCCCATCGTCGGTCGTCCGCGTCTTAAGGATCGGCGAGAGGATGCAGAACGACTTCTCCCCCTTCCGCACATGCCGGGACACCTGCTGCCACTGGCGGAAGCCCCGTACATCGGAGTGACCATGCAGCGCCACCAGCAGCTGATTGGCCCAGGACCAGGCCCGGCAGGGAGAGCCGTCCTTCCGGCGGATGAAGACCGGCGCCACTGGACGTGGATCCGCGAACCGATTCTGGTCTAAATTCACCGCACTTGCTTACCGAGCGATTTCACAAAAGCAGAATGCACCGCGAAAGTTGCCTCGCGCACTCGGTTTGTACCGCGCGGTCGTGGGCCTTCGCCAGTCCGATGGCTCGCTCAATCGCCACCGGCGTATACGGGGTCCCCGCCAAGCCGACCAGAATGCGCTTGATCATTGATGCCCCCATACATCTCAAGGAGTGTTCAAACGTGTGCGCCTGGCCCACCACCACTTGTGCAGTTCCACCGCCGGAACGATCAGGATGCTCACGCCGATCGCTACGGCCCACATCCCCGGATCGACAGGTCTTGTGGACAGGATGTCCTGCAGGAACGGCACGTACATTCCGGCGATGTGCACGAGGAAGGCGCCGAGCGTCCCAAAGAACAATATGGGGCTGCGGAGCGGCGACAGGGCGAACGCGGACCGGGTCTCGGAACGGCAGTTCCCCACATGGAAGTTCTCGAACAGGACCATCGTCAACAGCAGCAGATTGCGTGCGTCGACGACGTCCCAGCCCAGCCGCAGGGCGATGTCGTACACCAGGAAACCGCCGACGCCGACGACCAGCACGGCCACGAGCAGGCGTTCGAGCATCAGTCGGTTGAAGATCGGCTCTCCCGGCGGCCGTGGTTTGCGCTGCAGGCTGTCCCCCTCGCCCGGCTCAAACGACATCGCGACGCCCTGAATCCCGTTTGTCACCAGGTTCAGCCACAACAGCTGCACGGGCAGTAGCGGTACCGGCAGTCCAGTGATCACCGCCAGCAAGACCATCAGCAGTTCCGCGGCTCCCATCGACACCAGCAGGTAGATCACCTTGCGGATGTTGTCATACGCGATCCGCCCTTCCTCGATGCCGCCCACGATCGAACTGAAGTTGTCGTCGCTGATGACCAGTTCCGCCGCTTCGCGGGCCACATCGGTGCCGGCCTTGCCCATCGCCACGCCGACATTGGCGGCGCGCAGCGCGGGTGCATCGTTCACCCCATCGCCGGTGACTGCCACAAAGTGGCCGGCGCCGCGCGCGGCATTGACGATTTCGAGCTTCTGTCTCGGTGTGACGCGGGCGAACACGCGGGTCCTTCGGACGATCTCGGCCAGTTCTGCGCCGGATTTTCCATTCAGTTCAGCGGCGGTGACGACTTCGTCGTCGCGGTCCGCCAGGCCCAGATCGCGCGCGATAGCGAACGCGGTGATACGATGGTCGCCGGTGACCATCGCCACCTGAACGCCGGCCGAGTGGCAGTGGGCAACCGCCTCACGTGCCCCCGCACGGAGGGGGTCGATCATCCCCAGGTATCCCAGCAGTTCCAGGTCGGCCGGTGTCGAAGGCACGTCGGCCGGAGACAGGGGCTGGGGGAGTTCTCCCTTCGCCACGGCAATCACCCGCAGCCCGCGTTTCGCCATCTCGAGCGCCGCCTCGTCCAGCCGGCGCCGATCATCAGTGGAAAGCCGAGTTGCACACATTTCCAGGACTCGTTCCGGCGCACCTTTGACGTACACCAGAGTGTCATCTCCGCGGCGGTGGAATGAGGCCGAGAACTGGTGCTCTGATTCAAAAGGGATCTGATTGACCTGCGGGGAATCGTCGAGCAGGTTCTCACGCGTCAGTGCCGCCTTCTGCCCGAGGCTGAGCAGTGCCACGTCCACAGCATCGCCGCGCCAGACCCACTCGCCATTGCGATGATGCAGGTCCGCCTCGTTGCAGAGCACGGCGGCCTGCACCGTTGTTCTCAGCGGCACATCGACAGCCGGATCGACAGGCCGTCCATACCGGAGGATTTCCCCGTTCGGCGCGAATCCTTCGCCGGTCACCTGGTAGGGCGTGCCATCGGGAAGGACGACTTCACGCACCGTCAACTCGTTGCAGGTCAGAGTGCCGGTCTTGTCGGTCGCGATGAGCGTGCAACTCCCGAGTCCCTCAACGGCCGTCAATCTCCGCACGATGACGTTGCGCCGCGCCATCCGCGTGGTCGCGACCGCCAAGGCGACCGTCATGGCGACGGGCAGTCCTTCCGGAATCGCCGATACCGCCAGGGCAATCACGAAAAAGAACGTCTCAACGAGCGTATATTTCCATAGCACGATCCCGAGTCCGCCGATCACCACTGCGGCGACGAGCGTGCCCACGGCGACGTAGTTCGTGAATCGCTCCATGCGGACGAGGAGCGGCGGTTTGCCCCCTGTGCTGCCGAGCAAGTCGAGCGCCAGTTGACCGACGTGCGTGGCCAGGCCCGTGCCGACCACGATCCCTTTGGCTCGACCTCGGGCGACCAGAGACCCGGCAAACGCCATGTTCCGCCGGTCGGCCAGAGTTGTGCCCTCGGCGCCCACCCAGTCGGCGTCCTTCGTGGTGGCCAGAGACTCCCCCGTGAGGAGCGACTCGTCGACTTCCAGGCCTTGTGCCGATAGGAGACGAATATCCGCCGGCACTCGATTGCCGGACTCCAGCCAGACGACGTCGCCAGGTACCACCTCGTCGGCTTTGATTTCGATGACCTCACCGTCTCGTTCGACCTGCGCATGGATTCGCAGCAGCTTCCGCAGTGCATGACTGCTCTTTTCGGCCTGGGATTCCTGCCAGGCGCCGATGACGGCATTGATCGCCAGCACGGCCGCAATGAACCCGGCATCCTTGAGGTCGCCAATGGCCACCGATACAGCCGCAGCGGCGACCAGAATGTAGATCAGTGGACTCGCGAACTGCCGCAGCACGATCCGCCACAGCGGCGCCGGCCCTTTCTCCGGAAGCAGGTTTGGACCGTACTCCTGCCGTCGCCGCTCGACTTTCGCCGCGGACAGACCGCGCGGGGATGTGCCGATCGCCGCCAGCACTGAAGCCGGGCTTTCCGAGTGCCACGGACGGACTTCCTGCTTGCGGTACGGCATCGGCTTGATCCTGAATGTGACCCTGCGAGCGGTCTGGCGCCCCGTCATGCTACGCGATGAGCATGCCGGCTTGAACCGGTTGGAATCAGTCAAGCGGCTTCCGGATCGGGTGATTGTCTTCCCTTGCGTCCCAAGGTTCGACTCGCACGCAGAGTTCCTCCCGGCGTACAGCAACATCGCCTGGGGCGCAAACTCCCAGTTTCACGCGTCTCCCGCGGATCGACACCACGCGCACTTCAATGTTCACGCCAATGACGATTCGTTCACCGCATTTACGACTTAAGAGCAGCATCTGTCTCCTCCTGAGAGTGCAAGGCGTTCCGCCCTCCAGTTCGAATCACGTCGCCCCGTCCCCGTCATGGTCAGGCCGATGTGCAGATGGGCGTCGTGGCATGACTTCGACGCAGTTCACAATCACTCTGACGCCGGGCAGTTGACGGATCGTCTCCTGCGCCACCTGTTTCAGATGCCACGACGTCACCTGGCCGCGCAGAATCAGAACTCCTTTGTGATGTTCACACGTCAACACCTGCACCTCACGGTACATGCTGGATCGCAATCGCCGACGCGCCGCTTCGGCTGGTGAGCCGCTCACCGCTGTTTCGCCAGCGCTCTTCGAGACACACTTTGATGCGGCTCGAACTGAGTCGTGTTTGTGGTGGCTCTTCACGCCGCGGACGGTCATTGCACTCCTCCCTGTTGGCTGACGAGTCACTTCACTTCACGTATTTGCGTTTTCGACCGGACCGCAGGGCTGCCGGGTTCCATCAACGTCAGGAGGTCACTCAGCCGGAATGGCTTGCTGAGCCACGCGAGGCGCGAGGGGATCCAGCGAGCCATTGAAATCGTCCCGCGGGTCTTCATCGCCGATGAGGACCGTCAGCGTCTGCGACAGCCTGGGTGTTTCGCCGATGAGGGTGACTACCCCCTGATACCCGCCCCAGAGCAACCCGCAGTCGAGGATGACGACGTCCGGGGTGAAGTCCGTCAGGATGTCGGCGCAGTCGATCGCGTTGAAAGCGGCCTTAGCCACATGACCGTTTCGCAGCAGATAAAACTGCAACGACTCGCCGAACAGTTCATCACGATCCGCAATGAGAACACGCATGTGACGCTCCTTCTCCCTGGGGACTGCAGTGTCACGGCCCGCGAAACTCAGCGTGCGACGGTTGTGGGTTCGATCGTTCCTGTCGCACCTCTTGCTACCGTCAAACGCCGAACGAGATCGGATTCTTATGCACTGTGACAATGCCGGACATTGAAGGTGCCACCATTTCGCGAATGGCGGATTCCACCATTCGCGCGGAACGGACGCAGGGTCTAGAATCCGCCCACCGAGCACGCCGCCGCTTCGGAGCACCGTCGTCCCGATCGATCGGTCGCCGTTTTCAGAGAGGGACGCACCACCACACAATGGCTGAGCCGCGATCACCGCAGATGTGTCCGGACGACGAGTCCCGCTACCATCAGTTGCGAGACGCCGTCGCCGACTACCACTACCACGTGCTGCTGGAACACGGACGGATCGTCGAGAAGCAACACGGACCGAAGTGCGCCGCCATCACCGGCTATCGGCCCGAAGAGTACGCTGCGAATCCCGCTCTGTGGATCGACCTCGTCCACGAGGAGGACCGTTCGTCGTCGAGCGACAAATCGACGCAGGTCCTGTCGGGGCACCACCCAACGGCGATCGAGTACCGCATCCGGCGCAGGGACGGACAGCTCCGCTGGCTCCGGAAGCTGATCATTCCGTACCGCGACGCTGACGGCCGGTTGACGGCTTACGACGCGCTCCTGCGGGACATCACAGAACCGAAACTCGCACAGCAGGCTCTTCGACAAAGCGAGGAGCACTACCGGTTGCTCTTCGACGACGATCTCACGGGGGACTATGTCGCCACACCCGACGGCGAGATTCTGCTGTGCAACCGTGCATTCGTCGACATGTTCGGCTTCACCTGCCGCGAGCAGGCCATCGGCAGCAGTCTGCAGGATCTGTACTCGGATCCGTATTCATGGCCCGCGCTGATCGAGCGACTCCGTGAGGTGAAGACGCTCGATCGTTTCGAGCGAATCACGCGGCACAGTGACGGCAGGATCCTGCACGTTGTTGAGACCGTGGTCGGAACATTCGATGAGCAGGGAGCACCTCGTACGACTGAAGGGATACGTGTTCGACGACACTCACTCCCGCGTTGAAGCAGCCAAACTCCAGCAGCGCACCATCGATCTGGAAGAGGCTGTTCAGCAGCGAACGCGGGAGATTCGTGCGGAACGCAGTCACCTGGAGGCCATCCTGGACTCGGCGCTCGACGCGATCATCACGATCGACAGCCTGGGAACGATCGAGACCGTCAATCGGTCGGCCGAGAGGTTGTTCGGCTACGCCCATGCGGACATGATTGGCCAGAACGTGAGCATGCTCATGCCCTCGCCGTATCGTGAGGAACACGATGGTTACATCCAGCGGTATCTGACAGACGGGCGAGAAGCGGATTCTCGACTCGGTCCGAGAACTCGTCGGTCGCCGAAAGGACGGCTCGACGTTTCCCGTCGAGGTGTCGATCACCGAAGTCGATCATCTGCAGGTGTTCACCGGCATCGTCCACGACATCTCCGAACGCAAGCAACTTCAGGCTCACATTCTGCAGATTGTCGCGGATGAGCAGCGCCGCATCGGGCAGGAACTGCATGATGGGATCGGCCAGGAGCTGACCGGACTGGCCCTGCATGCCGGAACGCTCGTCGAACTCCTGGATGCGATTCCACAGGGATCGACTGGCGACGGCGACGGAACGCCAGCTGCACGAATCGCAGTTCGCCACACTGCGGACCCTGACCGCGAGAATCTCTTCGCAGCTCGAATGCGACGAACCTGCACGTCCGGCAGCTCGCCCACGGGGTGATGCCCGTGCAGATCGAACCCCGAGGGTTGCAGGCGGCACTTGCTGAGCTGGCTGCGTCGATTGACAGCACATCCGCACGTCGCCTGCCGCTTCGAGTCCTCCGAGAGCGTCATTGTTGCGGACAACGCCACGGCCACGCACCTGTATCGCATTGCCCAGGAGGCGATCAGCAACTCGCTGCGGCACAGTCAGGCCACTGAGATCGGCATGACGCTTCGGCGCGAGGCGTGACCATGTTGTCCTGGAAGTCAATGACAACGGCGTTGGCATCCACTCTGCCGACCATCGCGATCGAGCGGATCGCGGAGCAGGAATGGGATTGCGGACGATGCAGTATCGGTGCGGAGTGATTGGCGGAACATTCCACATCGAACGCAGCCCAGCGGGCGGAACGTCGATCAGGTGTCTTGTCCCGGTAAAGGCGATCAAGGAGGGCTGACCATGTCCAAGCGCCGTGCGCCTGCAAGAATTCTGATCGTCGATGATCATCCTCTGGTACGAGAAGGCCTGGCAACGCGCATCGCCTTGCAGCCGGACCTGGAGGTCTGCGGCGAGGCCGCAACCGAGGACGAAGCGATCGCCCTCGTCGGTCAAACCGGTCCCGATCTGGTCCTCGTCGATATCGCTCTCAAGAGTGGCCACGGCATCGAGCTGGTCAAGCAGATCAAGCTGCGCCATCCCTCAGTCAAGACGCTCGTCGTTTCCGGATTCCAGGAGTCGCTCTATGCGGAGCGCTCGCTGCGGGCGGGCGCACTGGGCTATCTGAACAAGCAGGAATCGAACGAGAAGGTGATCGATGCGATCCGCACCGTGCTTCGCGGCGAACGCTTCGTTGGTGCGGACGTCAGCCGCCGGCTGATCAATCAGGCACTGGGAGGTGCGGACGCGACGAAGCCCCCGATCGAGAGACTGACCGACCGTGAACTCGAAATCTTCCGCATGATCGGTGAAGGCCTGACCAGCGGCACGATCGCCGAGCGACTGTTTCTGAGCCCGCACACCATCGACACGCACCGCGAGAACATCAAACGCAAACTCGGCCTCAGCAATGCCGCCGAGCTGTCCCGCGCCGCAGTGCAATGGCTGCTGGAGAACGGCTGAACGGCAAACGACGCTTTCGGAGCGTCTCCGAAGAAGGCGCGGAACTGCGACGACCAGCGGCAAGTTCACACACGCTCGGCTTGGCGCGGTTGTGACATCAGCGCGCCTTTGGATATAGCGGTGGCATCCCCTCGACGATCGCTTTGACGCTGTAATATGGGCAATTCGCCTGCCACTCGAAGCAGTCGCTTCTGGCTTCGAGGCGTCCTGGCGAAGCCATTTAGGCGTTCGCGTTGGCTTTGCCGTGAGATCGACCGGAGCTGTCCTGGCATCTTCTGAAAGATGCGGCGACCTTCTACACCTCTGGCGA
This sequence comes from uncultured Planctomycetaceae bacterium, assembly GCA_963707405.1. Lineage (GTDB taxonomy): Bacteria > Planctomycetota > Planctomycetia > Planctomycetales > Planctomycetaceae > CAVPPT01. Next base: position 282,989 of record CAVPPT010000010.1, read on the forward strand.
TTCTGTCATGCCACAAGCTGCAGAGGTTGCATCGACCGCCAGCACGAACGAGTTTTGCTACGGCGCAGCGGTGAAAGCGACCTCCCGCAATTCCGTGCCAGCGAAATGTGTATTCAATCTGATCGCGCCAAGGTGGCCGACGCTCGATCGTGAGTGTGACCCCCACCGGGGCCGATCCATCCGCTTCCGGCGGCATTGGAGTCCGCAGAGGACCTGGAGTCGGTGTCTTCACCTCATTGATTGGCCCGGGTGCGTTGGGGGCTCGTGGCACCGCTGTCCGTAGTAACTGCGGCAACTTCTGGCACCAGTACCCGGGGCTCACCGTGCCTGGCTGGGCCCGACCTTTCAGCCAGTGGCGTGGGAAGGTTTCGCAGGTTATGGATGGTATGCCTCTGAGCCAATGTACTACGACTATGGCACCACCGCGGTCTATCAAGGCGATTCCGTCTACGTGAACGGCGACCCCATCGCGACCCAGGAACAGTATGCTGCACAGGCGACGGAAATCGCTGCCGTCGGGGAATCGGCACCTTCCGCTGCCCAAGCGGCGACGCCGCTCGGCGTGTTCGGCATGGTCCAGGGAGATGAGACGACGGCAACGCAGTTCGTGCAACTGGCCGTCAACCAGCAAGGGATCATCAGCGGCGAGTACTACAACGCCACGACGGACCAGACGGAACAGCTCGGCGGTTCCGTGGATCAGAAGTCGCAACGAGCTGCCTGGAGCGTCGCAGGTCGCGACACCATCGTCTATGAGGCCGGCATCGCCAACCTGACCAAAGACGAAACGACCATGCTGATCCACTATGGGAAGGACCGAACTCAGCAATGGATTCTGGTGAGGATTCCTGAGCCAACGCAATGAGGCCGCTCGTAGCGGAGGACCAGCTGGGTCAGTGGTTGCCCCATCCGTGACGGAGGCCTGCAGTTCGGCTACGACACGCTGTTCAGCGGTCAGGAGCGTGCATCGGCCGATGATGTTCAGAACACGTCCGTGCAGTGCACCTCCCGCGTCGGGGGACCACATCAGGTGGGCGGTAACGTACTGCTGGGGACGGGTCGGTGTAGCTAAATGTTCTTCGGCATGGACGACGACCTGTGGCGCGCCCTGCTGTCGGTGAACGGCCGAGAGGACTTCGATCTGGAGGCCGGTGAAGTCATCTCACCGTAGAAAGGTCCTGAGGAATCAGAGGCCCAATTCCTCACCCAGCCGTCCTAGAAGGACTGGGGAGTCCAGATACTCGCGTGCTAGTTCTCGAGCCCAAAGGGAGTGTTCGGCCGGATTGCGGCGTACCGTCTCGATCGCTTCCACCGCTTCGTCGAGGTTGGTGACAGCGAACAGGCCCCGTCCAAAGGGAAGGTGTTCCGAGAAGCCTGTGTCCTGCAGAATGACGGGGCGTCCAGCCGCCAGGTAGGCGGCGCTGCGATCGCTGAACCAGCCGGTATGCGTTGCGACGTACACTTGCTTACAGACCGAGAACTCGCCGGCCGACTGCCGGATGTAGCTCCAGTAGGAGTCATACGAGTGTGTGACATCGTGAGAATCACGGACACTCCATCCCGCGGCTTTGAGTTCCGTGATGGGAGCTTGGCCAGCAACAGCGATCTCCATCGGCTGGTTCGTGCGTTGAGGCAGCTGCACAAAGCCGGCGAACTCTCGATCCTTCTGACCATAGATCTGACCGTCAAACTCCAACGGCGCATGGGCCTGCCAGTTCATCACCGTCGTCAGCAGAGCGCCGGCTGGCTGAGTAGAGTACTCGACTAGGTCCACGACCACAGGATTGAAGAGGGGGCGCCACTCTCGACCGGCTGTCGGCGCCAGACAGCCGTCCGTCCCCACGCAGGCTCCGTTTGAGTAATAGTGGTCGTACTCGGGCAACGGATCTCCGGCGCGCCGCATCCGCTCCATCTTCATCTGCGTTGCGCCCGGTTCACCATCAACGAGGACTCTCGTTCCGGACGGCTGAGCTTCCTCCAGCCAGGTTCCGTGGGATCCAATGTCGATGAACACATCAGATGATCGAAAGATGGATCGGATGGTCTCTCGGGAAAGTCCCTGGTAGTTGTTTTGTGCGTCGACATAACAGAGCCGATTCTCCAACCCGAACCGCTCCAGAAGTTTCGTGACAGTTGCCATCCCGTAGGAGCAGTCGTCACTCATCACCTTCCGGACGGGATCAAAGCAGGAGTCGGGGTAGGCGGCCTTTTCCACCAGATACACTTCGTGGCCCAGCCGATCGAAGCCGATCAGCCACTGGAGCGTCCATGACAGATTACCGCCAAGCGGATATCGCACCGCCCAGGATCCGATCACAATGCGTGCCATACGTCTCCCGAATCACGAACCACTGCAATCCAAAGCGCTGAATAAATTCATCCCGAATGTGACGGACGTGGTTCTCGGCCCGCTCCCGGCATTTGCCCGCCAGCTGAAGGGCTTCCGCTGTCAGACAGAAGTCGAAGGACTCCCGCAGTGCTTCGTCCGAGAGGTGGTCGACCTGATGTATGACCGGCCACTCGATGGCCCGTGCCTGTTGCACGATCTTGGCACCTCCGGCTATCGGATCGACCGCCAAAACCGGGACACCATTCTTAAGCGACAGGACGGTCCCATGGAGCCGCGTCGTCACGACGACATCCATGCGGGCGATCAGTGATTCGACTTGCTTGGGAGTCCGCAATCCGCCCTCATTATTGTCAAGACACGTATCGATCGACACTGCAGCCACATTGGAAGAGTCGATCAATCGCCGAATCGCGCGGTGCGCCGTCTGGTGCAGGGCCCGTTCCTTGTATTGAGGCTGTGCATGGACCAGGACCACTCCCACGACAGGCACAGTTGACTGCTTGGACAGAAACGTGATGTCGGCGCACGACGAGGTGGTGCTGTCCCGTTCAAAAAGCAGATCGAAGGGATTCCAGATCTCGATGGGTTCCAGCATTGAAAGGTTGAGCCCGACTAGATGACAACCGGCAAAGTGCTCTAGAAAGTCCTTCGTAATGTCGTTCCAGCGAAACGGTCCGCAGACGAACACGACATCGGCGTATGCTGCAGGGTCAGTCACGTGCCAGTCGACATCACCTGGATAGTGCGTAGAGCCGGCGACGTCGAAGGTCCGTCCGGCAGACGACACCCACTCACACGCCAGATCACGCGCCAACAGATCGCCTGCCGTCGTGTTCATGCCTTCAAAGCTGAACCAGCCGGCGACGAGAACTTTCATGGACGGGACGCCCTCTACGCGATGCCTCGGGACAGGCCGATCTGTCCGCAACGTGATATCGCACCGGAGACGCGAGCCAGGCTGCATCGGAATACCACCAATCGTTAACCGGGGACCCCCAAGGTCACATTGGCGGAATCCAGCGCAGCCGAATAGGCTCCGCTTCATATCTACCAGCGCCGCTTGCGCTTGATCCCGACACAAGCTGGCTTGCTGCCGGGCGTCTTCGGAAAGGCAGTAGTCCAGAGCTGTGGCCAGTTCGACGTCGGTCACTGCACCGGCGTCGAACCAGACGGGCCAGCCAATTCCTTCAACCTGTCGAGCGATCTTGCCCCCCCGAAATGGGGTCCACCACCACAGGGGGCACCCCGCACTTCAGGGCGAGAACGGTGCCATGGAGCCGTGTGGTGACCACTGCATCCATCCGGGCGATCAGTGACTCGACTTCGGCAGCCGTCCTCAGTCCACCGGCATTCTGCACGTCAAGGCGGGTATCGATCGGAACAACGGCCGCCTCTCGGCCAGCCAGCAGTCGATCGAACGCCTCGTGGACCACATGGTGGCGTGGCGCGATCCGTACTCTTTCTGATGATGCGCCTGGATTCGTCCAATCACCGGCACGCGCTGTGGCGCCGTGAGGAATGTCATGTCCGGTCGAACGGCACAGTTACTGTCCCGCTCCAAAAGCCAGTCAAAGGGGTTCCAGTCCTCCAAGCGCTCGAGCATGCTGAGGTTCACCCCGAGTTTTCGGCAATGGCGGAATCGCTGCATGAATTCTGTCACAGGCCAGCCGTTGCCGATGGGGCCACAGACGAAAATGAGATGGGTGAATGAATCTGGCTCGAACTTCGTCCAGTCCCCGCCGTCGGAGAATGGGGCGGCGTTGGCGATCGTCACTGACACACCGGCGGACGAGAGCCACTTCGCAGTCCAGATCCCGGCACAACAAATCGCCTGCTGTCGCCCCCATGCCTTCGAAGCTGAACCATCCCGCAATCAGGACCTTCATGACGCCCCCCCCGCAGACAGAATGACCGGGGAGGCAAGGTGATCGAGCAGTTGTGTGAGAACCTTGGCCGAGTCGAAGTACTCGTTCGCAAGTTCGATCGCCCTGCACGAATGATGGTGGGGATCGGCCACGAGGTCTTCGATCGCCGCGATGGCCTGATCTTCGTCCTCAAAGGCGAGGAGCCCCTCGCCGACAGGGATGGCAAACCCCGTGTCCTGCACGATGGTGGGTACGCCCAGGCGCGAGGTAACAGGCGGTCCGGCAGGAAAACCAGCCACTTCGACTGGCAACGTAAGCGTGCTTGGCGACACTCCATTCACCCAGCGAATCTGCCAGGTAGTTGCGATAAATCCATGGGTCCGCTGATACCTCCAGTCCTTCCCGCACGGTCCATCCATATTCTCGCAACAGATCGCGCGGAAGCTCGCCACTAACCGCCAGTTCAAGGGGTACGAGGCTGTGACGCGGCAGGGTCAGGAATCGTTTGAACTCCCGGCTCTTGCCAACGTAGCTGACGCCCTCCACCACGGGACCTGCCTCCGCCGGTTCCCAAGAGGCAATCGTCGTCAGCACTCGGCGTCGCTCGTGCGACGGAATCCGGTGTGCCTCAAAACACCTCATTACGATGGGCTGCCGCGTCGGAATCCAGTTGTACATTCCGGTGGGGATCAGGCAGTCTTCACTATTGACGTTTTCGCCAAAGGTGAAGTGGACATCGTGCGCACTCAGCATCTGGACGCGTTCTTGAGACGCCTCATCGGCCGTACCCGCCAGCACATCGGGAATGGCTGATTGCGTATACATTGGATCCGAGTCGACGAATGCGGTACACGCAGCGGCCAAATACTCCTCGCGCATCCAGCAGGACGCGGAAACATGCAGGAATACATCGGCGTCACGGCAGAAGTCGACGACATCCGGCCAGGGGAGTCCAAAAGTGTTCTCTGCGGCATCGCGATAGAACCAGTGTTTCGTCAGGCGATCGTCCAGCGCGGCCAGTTGGCGTTGAAGATGAACGGCGTTACGCTCCCCGTCTTCAACAAATGTCTGGACTTGTGGATCGTAACACCACCGACCAGTGTCTTCGAGATACAAGACCTCGTGACCCAGATCGAGAAAGCCTAGGACGTACTGCATGTAATCCCAGAATACTCCGCCATAGGGATAAGTGGCGGCGAGTCCCGTAACCACGATGCGAAGCGGTGCTGTATTCGGCATAAGTCACGTACCTCTAAATCCAGCAACGACGGCGGTGGCTGGTCGCTCCGATGACCGCTGCTCCGCGGCGAGGACTTCAGCAACGGCGGTTGTCTGTTCGACGACCTGTCCGGCGGCGATTCTCAGCAACAGATCGCAATGTCGCAGGGTGCTCAGGCGATGCGCAATCATGAAGGTCGTCCGGCCCTTCATCAGTCGCTCCATGGCCTCCATGATGCCCGCTTCTGTCTGGCCATCGACCGAACTCGTCGGCTCGTCCAAGACGAGAACAGGTGCATCTCGGAGAAACGCCGCGGGCAATCGAGATTCGCTGACGTTCCCCGCCCGAAAGTCGCAAGCCACGTTCGCCGACACGTGTGGAGAAACCGTCGGGCATCTGCTGGATGAACTTATCCGCATTGGCTGCCCGGGCGGCCCGGACGATCTCGTCCTCCGTGGCTTCGGGACGTGCATAGGCAATGTTCTGAGCGATCGTCGTGGACAGCAGCACCGGTTCCTGGAGGACAATTGCAAACTGGCGGCGCAGGTCCGCCAGCCGATAGTCTCGCAGGTCGCAGCCATCGAGCAGAATCGCTCCTGTGTCTGGATCATAGAGTCGGGTGAGGAGGTTAATCAGCGTCGTTTTGCCCGCTCCCGTCGGACCAATGATGCCGACGCGCGTTCCCGGCAGGACCTCAAACGTCACGCCCTGTAGAACTGCAGCGTGAGTGGGATAGGCGAAGGAGACCGCCTCGCAACGAAAGGCCCCGTGCGCCGCTGCAGGGGACTCGCGTGGGGTCGCTCGACGACGTCTGGAACCTCATCAATCAATTCCAGGGATCGCTCGGCACTGGCGAGGGACTTCTGCAGACCAGTGACATTCTTGCTCAATGACTTGAGCGGTTCGTAGAGCTGACCGAGATACGCCATCACCACGAGTAGCTCACCCAAGGTAAGTGCCCCCTGCCTGACGTGGTTCGCACCCAGCCATAACACACTGGCCGTTCCTGCGGCCGTCGTTAGGCCGATCAGAATCCCAAACAGGCATTCCCAACGTGTGACTCGCAACCGGGCGTCCACCATACGGTCGGACTGTTGCAGGAAACGGTCCTGTTCGTGATCCTCCTGGCCAAAGGCCTTGACGACGCGCAATGCGCCGATTACTTCTTGCACGATTGACATGGCTGAGCTTTCCAGCGTCTTGACCTCTCGCCACTGCGGGCGGACCTGACGGCGGTAATACGCGGTTAGCGTGGACAGGATGGGCACGATGACCAGCGCCAGCCAGGCAATCGAAGCGTCGAGCAGGAACATCACCCACAGCATGCCGACGACTTTCAGCAGCGATGAGGCCACGGGGATCAGGCTGTCGATCACGATCCACTGAATGGCTGGAGCGTCGTATTGGACACGGTAGGTCGCGTCGGTCGATCCCCGGCTATCGTGATAGGCCAGCGACAACCGCTGGACGTGCTGAAACATCCGAGCCCGAAAACTCAGCACAAGCCGTTCACCGGTGTACGTGCTCAGCAGCCAGGAGGCAGCCCACTGAAGATGGGACAAGAGCGCGATCAGGACGACCAGCGCGACCGCGACGCCCAGCAGCGCCTCCGGAGAACGGGCAATATCCTCAGACAAGAAAGCTGCGAGGAAGCGTGGCACCGGTTTGGATCCGACCACGCTGTCGACGACCAGCTTGAGTGGGAACGGAGCCAACAGCGAGATTGGCGTAGCCAGCAGCCCGAGCACAAAGATCGCCAGCACCTGCCAACGATACGGAGCGGCCTCGCGCATGATACGTCGCAGCAGCGTCAGGTCGGTGACCGGCTTGGCTGGCATTCAGGCTCCTGCAAGAATCTTCTTGGGGACCCGGACTTGATCCGACGGAGCGTCAATGACGGATTCGTGACGCGCAGGGGGTTTTGGCCGAGATTCAGGCTGGAGATTCGCCCTTAACGCCGCTCGCAAGAGCAACCGCGTCACCTGATCGAGACACCGGATGCGGCTCAAAGCCAGCGTTATCAGCAGGGCTACAGAAAGGAGGATCCCCAAGAGCACCACTCCCTTTGCGCCGGTCAGCACGCCCATCCCCGTCCAGGCCCCGAGACCGCAACTGACGAGGATGGATGTCCAGGTCAGGTACGTCGAACACCGTGCACGCGTGAAGCGCCTCGGCCAGCCCAACTCCTCAGTCGCGGTGCGGATCCGAATCGAATGCCAGATGTCGCCCACAAGGTCGACATCCCAGGCGGCCCAGGGGGAATCAAATTCGCCCGGCCAGTGACATGCGGCAGCTTCCTGTTCCAACGCCTCCAGAAGCTGTTCTCGGCCTTGCCCCGTCAGATTCTCCCAGTAGTGATCGCGCACAAACGAACTCACACGTTTTGTGATGGGTGTCGGCAATGGAGGCCAGTCTGCCAGCTGCGGAAGGCGTCGCCGGAATGTCCGCGTCACATAGCGGTGCCAGCCACGCACGACAGGTTGTGCCAGATAGAGCCAGGCGACCAGCGGACGACACCAGGCCGGGGCCCCCATCGGTAAGGGTGCGCGGATCGCTGAATCGCAAGCGACGACCAATGTTGCGGTCCACATCGCGGCCGCCACTCCGCAGAACACCGGATACAGCAGTCCCATCAGCACCAGGAACAGCGCCAAGACATGCCACTCCAGCGAGGTCACCCAGGACCAGAGACCATAGACCTGCTGGCGGTAGATCGTCTGGAAAGGAGCCGAACCGAACCGGCCGTGATAGATTCTCGGGGGCAGAACGGGCAGCCCGACGGCTCCGTCGCCATAGATCACACCGCGGAACGAAGGACGCCCATATTGACCAAACCGTTTGGGATGCTTGAATGACACCAGCCCCTCGGATCGACCGTATCCCCGCTGTTGTTTCAGGTAATCCCGCACGGTACACCGTCGATGGTGCCAGACAACGGCGGCGGGCGCGAAGCCGATCGAGTATCCCTGATCGAGCAGCCGCCAGCAGACGTCCACGTCGTCACCCGCCTGACGAAACTGGGTGTCAAATCCCCCCATGTCGAGAAGCACGTCCCGTCGAACCGCCATGTTGCAGCCAGGAACGTGCTCGGCATGGCGATCGTCGAGCATCACGTGGCTCGGGTTTCCCGGGCTGGCGGCCACGCAGCGGGCCACCCAGCCATCCGTGGCTGGAGTAATGTTCGGGCCCCCAATGGCTACAACGTCCTGGTCCAACATCGCCCGCACGAGGTAGGTCAGCCAGTCGGGATCGGCCACGCAATCGTCGTCGGTGTACGCGATGATCGCACCCTTGGCAGCCCGCGCACCGACATTGCGGGCGGCACTGAGCCCCCGATTCTCCTGACGGATGAGGCGGACCAGCGGGAACCGCTCCGCAATCTCGGCGGTGGCGTCCGTTGAACCGTCATCCACAAGAATCACTTCGTAGTCGGCGTACGTGAGCCGCATCAGCGATTCGAGACACTCTTCCAGAGTGCGGGAGCCATTGTAGGAACAGACGACCACAGAAACGCTGGGTAGATCCCCCAGGGACAGCGTTGCAACAGCGTTGTCCCACGCGTCCCGCATCGCCGGGGCGGCCGGCTTTTCGGTCCGATCCCGGCGTACAAGTCCAAATTCCCAGTCCTCGATCTGCTGGCCTCCGGTGTACCAATCGTCCGTGTAAGAGAACACATAGCTACCCGCCAGCCCATGACGATAGACGCGCTCGACATGCTGTACGAGATGACGGGCCTGTGCCTCTTCGCCCTCCCGAATCGAATCAATGCCATATTCGCCAAGGATCAGCGGCAGTGTTCCGGACAAATGCTGCAAGCGGTCCAGGTAGTGCCGAGCGTGTCAGGATCATGGAGGTAGACATTGAAGCAATGGAAATCGAGATTCTTCGGCTGAAGAAACTCAGTCGTGGGAAAGTTCGCAAAGGTTGCCAGGCAGTCCGGCGCTTCCTCATGAACGATGTCCAAAAGTTCGTCGATAAATCGCTCCAAACGCTTGTGACCATAGAACCGGACAATGTCGCTGGGAAACTCGTTGGCGACGCTGATGGCGAACACACTGGGATGTGTGCCCCTGCGCCGGGCCACGTCACGAATGGCATCCCGGGCCGCTGCCGTCGCGTTCCAGTCCTCAAAGAAGCAGCGGTGCTTTTCCCAGGGGACGTCGATCAACACTCGCAGTCCCAATTCACCCGCCAGGTCGAGTAATCGTTGCGGGGGAGGAAAATACAAGCGAATCGAATTTGCCGCCAGTTTGCGCATCTTTCGCAGAAATCTGCGCATCTGTACGTCATCCGGGAGAGATTCACCCAGAGAATTGGGGCCGAATGGTCCGTAGGTCAAGCCTTTGACGAACCACTTCTCGGAACCTACACGGAAGAACTTCCCGTGAGTGTGCACGCGCTCCGTGCGCGGCCTGCTGGCGGTAGTTAACACTTGGCGACTGTGCTCCATGACGCGTTCGGTGAGCTTGGCCGAATCGTCCTGTGCATCGATTCAGTCTTTGCGACTGCTCTCACATGAATGTGCAGTTTGCGTACCGGCCAGCTTCTGCCGAAGTCTTACAGCCAGGCTGTCGTCGTCGGAGAGAAACGTCGAAGTCTTTCGTCGTTTGTGTAGAAGTTGTCTGCAGGACTGATCTTGCTGCTGATCCGGACTCATCGAGTCCGGTCAGTATGGCATTTCTACCGCGCTCAGCTCACCACCGGGAGATGTATGCCCCTCTTCCCTAGACATGCCTCATTTTTCCGCCGCCCTTGCATCCGGCGCAGTCAGAGTGGCACGTACGTTGCATGAGCTGTGAGGAAGCGTTCGGGAATCCAAATCGTGGAAAGCGAGAACAAGGAATCATGCAAGGACACCGAAAAGGAAAGATGCGAGTTGGTGAACGCCGTGGGTTTACGCTGATCGAACTGTTGGTGGTGATCGCCATCATCGCGGTGCTGGTCGCGCTGCTGCTGCCCGCCGTGCAGCAGGCCCGGGAGGCAGCGCGGCGCACGCAGTGCAAGAACAATCTCAAGCAGATTGGACTGGCCATTCACAACTTCGCGGACGTGTACAATGAATTGCCACCCGGAGGTGTCTATCAATCCTCAGGTGCGATTCGGCGTGGATCGCTGTTTGTATATCTGCTGCCGATGCTCGAACAGCCCGCCATCTACAATCAGTATGATCTGAGACAACCTGATATCGATGACACGATCGGGACGTTCGGCGAGCTTGTCGCGGCCTCCTTGATTCCCGGGCTGCTCTGTCCGAGCGACAGCCACCCGGAAAAATACTTCGACCGGGCGGCCCAGAATTACGCCGCCTCCCGCGGCCCCACTCAGGTCTGGAACAACTCCGCATGTCCTTGCTCGCATCCGTGGACATCGATGGAGTTGGCCCCCATTGACGATCCGTATCGCTTTGCGGGACCGTTCACGCGCGTCGGCACGTGCGCCAAGTTCCGCGATGTGCTCGACGGACTATCGAATACGATTCTTTGTCGGGGAAGTCCGCCCCGAGTGCTCAGAGCATGTGCAGAACGGCTGGGCGGCTTCCAATAACGGCAGCGGCTACTGCACCACACTGATCCCGATCAACTACGACAGTTGCAGTCCCGATCACCCCGATCCCTGTCACCGGCCGTGCAACTGGAATGCGGAGGTCGGCTTCAAGTCGAGTCACGAAGGCATAGCCCATTTTCTGCTGGGTGATGGCAGTGTCCGAGCAATCTCGGAGAACATCGACCACCAAGTCTACCAGTACCTCGGCGCCAAGAACGACGGTAAGGTCGTTGGCGAGATTCTGAAATACGTTGCCACACTTGACACGATCCGGCCGTCAAGAACTCGCAGATCGTGGCCTTCACCCAGCTAAGTTCATTCGTGGAAACGCAGCCATCCGCGCGAACCATCCTCCATTACCTAATCCACGCAGCGTGTGATTCTTGGTGGTAACTTTCACCTTTGCCGAAAGGATCAGGAACGAGGAAACGGAAGTGGTATACGAAGCAGCAGAGTGCATTCGCGATGCGGGAGCGACCGGCCGGTGGAGCTGTTCCCGCTGGATGGTCGTCCGCATCTGGCCCATGTTCGGGTCGAGTGCGCCCGACGTCGCCGCGTACCAGGTGCTCCTGCAGGAGGCGGCGTCATGAATAAGACCGAAACAAAGAGCACCGTACTCCTGAAGCATCACCTCAAGGCGCTCAAGCTGCCCACGATGCTGCCTTTTTCGGACACAAAACAGTTCACTTCGGTGCACTCTGACGCACTCAAAGCCGATGACAACAGCGATGACGGCGAAATGAAGAAAGCCCGCGAAACCCCTAAAAAACAAGGGATTTCGCGGGCTTCAGAAGCGGAGAGGGGGAGATTCGAACTCCCGGTGAGTTTCCCCACGCCGGTTTTCAAGACCGGTGCAATCGGCCACTCTGCCACCTCTCCGGGATCGTTCGCCGGCGGTGTGACTCCGGCGGTTCGATCGCATGTGTCTCCCGGGGAGTCTATCGGACACGCAGGGTGTGGACAACATTCGGCAGGCTCACGCAGTGCCTGGCAGGCAGTTCAGAAAAGCGTGTGCCACGGCGATGCCAGCCGTGCGAGCGCGATGACAATCGCCTGGTTTGTCGCAAGGCCGAGAGGGCACTCGCAGCCCGTCCGACGTGCATCAGAAGTCGACCGCGACGCGGGTGCCTGCGATGAAGTAGTTCCCCGAAGAGTACCCGTTGATGGGCCCGCGGTCGTCGATGTTGCCCCAGATGAAGTTCGTCTGCAGCTTGGAGTACGCGGTCCAGTACCAGTTGAGGGCCAGCGTCCAGCTCTGTCCGACACCGCCAGTCACATCGGCATCAGTCACATCCAGCCACGAGTAGCGGGCAGCGACCTCCCAGGCACCCCAGCCATGACCTGTGCCGCCGTTACATCGATCCACCAGAAAGAAGTTCTCGTACGGTTTGACCCGGCTGAGGGTTCCAGTGGTGCGCGAATACGGGATGAACTCTCCCGTCAGGAAGTAACTGGCGTACAGGTAAGCTCCGTGAAAGAAGACATCGGGACCGGTGCCCGGCGTGGTGGCGTCCCGTTGCAGCCAGTTGGCCTGGTACTCGCCACAGATCTGCAACGAACCCACATTGAAGATGCTCTCCAACCCCAGGATTTCGTAGGTTTGGGCACCGGCAATGCGATCTGTATTGAGCCAGCGGGTCTGGGACCGCGCCTCGGGGCGTGTGCGAAACCGCGACTCCGGCGGAGCCGTCGCAGTTGGCGACGCTGTTCCGTCTGGCCAGGCAAGCATGCCGGCCACTGCCCAGTGGAGGTATCCGCGACCTCCGGATGACTCGTCATACCAGGGGCTGCTCGCCAGCCGCGCGTTCAGACTCGGTTGCAGGTTGTCGCCGATGTAGCGGCCGGTGACGTTGATGTTTTCGAGGTTGTAAACGCCGTAACGCCAGTTGTAGACCTCATCGTCTGAGTAGCCATAGGCGGCGATGCCCAGACGACGCGCATCCTCATTGAACGCCTCGACGACAAATGGACGTTCCAGAAAGACGTTGTATCGGCTGCTGTTAAGGTGATCGAGACCCAGGGGGTCGCTTCTGGTTGCCAATGAGCAACACCTGGTTGAAGGGCAACTCCTTGAAGCCAGCGTAGACGTCCTTGATCTCCGGCAAACCCGGATTGTTGAAGTCGACTTGGATCCGCCACAGCATGGTCTCCAGAATGTCCCCCTCGGTCTCGAGTCGGATGCGGCGAAAGCCCAGAAAGTCCTCAGGATCTTCACCATACTCCGGCAGTGCTGCGACTGGATTCTCGAAATACCCGATGCCCTGCGAAGCCTGTGGGAAGGACCAGTAGTCAGCGTGGATGCGGCCGCCGATCTCGAAAGTCGGTGCCTTCTTCGCCGCATCGCTCTTGGCCTTCACGCCGTCCTGGTACGACGTCCAGCTCTTTTCGAGTGACTCCAGCCGGGTCTTGTACTCGTCGAGCGCCTCGAGCAGCTCGTCTCGGGAAGGCTCCTCAGACTCAATGTCAGCTGAGTTGGCATCACCGCTGCCGGTAACGTCAGCTTCTTCTGACCACCCGATCAGCTGCGGAAGCCCGGCGAGCTCATAAGGGTCCGGATCAGCGCCACGGCGGCAGACGGCAAGGCCTGTGCCGACGGCGGTCACATACAGGAGTTGTCGGATCGCCTGGTACATCGGGCCTCGGCCAAAGTGTGGTACTGTCTGGATGAGAGTTCACCCGGTGCCTCCCTACCAAGTCATCGACCTTGCGGATGGTAACGATTGAGCAGACTGTGTTAATTCTGCGGCCCCGTCGCGCAGCAACGTGGCCATGCCTGGGGTCATCGCCCATGCCCGCCCTGCAGCGCGATGCGGGCATGGCACCCGTGCGGGACGGCGTCCGGCCGAGCCACGCCCCTGCGGCGTCTGGCAACAAGGCGACATAACCCTCAACCTATTGTCGCTTCGCGACCCCGGATCGAGATCCGTGGCGACCCACTCTTGCAACGCAACCCGTCAACTCCCCAAGACATGCTTCAGATGCTGCAACAGTGTCTCGCCATCTGCGGAACCGTCGATCACCAGGTAGGCGTTGCAGTTGTCAACGATCCGCAGGTCGGAGCCGATTCTCGACGCGAGTTCACGTATCCGCTGATGGTCGCGATACCCAAACACCGCAAACCTCCGTTCTTCAATGCGGATGCTGTCGATGCCCCAGCGATGAGCGACCAGTTGCAGCTCGCGCAGCGAAATCAGCCGCTCCACCTCGATCGTCGGTGAACCGTAACGATCGCGCATCTCATCAATCACGTCGGTGAGTTCCTGGTGGCTCGTCGTTCCGGAGAACTTGCGGTAGATGTCGATCTTGGGTCGACCGGGGGGAACATAGGCGTCGGGAACAAAGGCGGAGATTGGCAGGTCGACGGTGACATGCGCGTGCTCACGCAACGGTTCGTTCTTGAGGCCGCGCACCGCATTCTCCAGCAACTGGCAGTAGAGCTCGTAACCGACGGCGGCGATGTGTCCGCTCTGCTCGGTTCCGAGGATGTTCCCCGCCCCCCGGATTTCGAGGTCGCGCATCGCGATCTTGAACCCGGCCCCCAGTTCGCTGTACTCCTCAATCGCCTTGAGTCGTTTCGCGCCGGCACGTGTGATCGACTTCCCCTCTTCCAGCACCAGATAACAGTACGCCCGGTGCTTGTAGCGACCGACACGCCCCCGCAGTTGGTGCAGGTCGGCGAGTCCGTACTTGTCGGCCTGATGAATGAAGATCGTATTCGCGTTGGGAATGTCGAGTCCGCTTTCGATGATCGTCGTCGCGACCAGCACGTCGGTCTGCCCCGCGACGAACGCCAGCATGCTCTCTTCGATCTGTCCTTCGGGCATCTGACCATGCACGATGCCGATGGTCGCTTCGGGCACAATCGACTGCAGGCGGTCGGCGATCGATTCGATGTTGTAGACCCGGTTGTGCACGAAGTAGCACTGCCCGCCGCGGTTCAGTTCGCGCACGATGGCCTGCCGGATGAGTTCGCCGTCCCAGCGGCAGCTGCGCGTCTCGAATCGACACGCGGTCCTGCGGCGGCGTCGGCAGATTCGAGATGTCGCGGACGCCGAGCAGCGACAGATGCAGCGTGCGCGGGATGGGCGTCGCGGTCATCGTCAGCGACGTCGACCGACAGCCGAATGCGCTTGAGCATCTCCTTCGCATCGACGCCGAAGCGCTGCTCCTCATCGATGATCAGCAGGCCCAGATCCTTGAAGCGGATATCCTTCTGGACGAGACGATGCGTGCCGATCACGAGATCGACGGTCCCCTCCTGCATCCCCTGCAGAATCGTCTGCTGCTGAGACTTCGTCCGGAAGCGCGAGAGGACCTCGATCGAGAACGGGTACTCCGCCATGCGATCGCGGAACGTGCGAAAGTGCTGCTCGGCCAGCACGGTCGTCGGCACCAGGATGGCGACCTGCCGGCCGGAATCAATGATCTTGAACGCGGCCCGCATCGCCACTTCGGTCTTGCCGAAACCGACGTCGCCGCAGATCAGCCGATCGGTCGGCCTCGATCGCTCAAGGTCCTCCTTGATCGCAGCGATGGCGTCGACCTGGTCGTCGGTCTCAACGTAGGGAAACGCCGCCTCGAACTCCTTCTGCCAATGCGAATCGGGGGGATAGGCGACGCCGGGTTTGGACGCGCGGGCGGCCTGCAGACGCAACATGTCGGAGGCCATATCGGCGACGGCCTCGGCGACGCGTTTCTTCTTGCCGGCCCAGCCGGTTCCGCCCAGTGCCGAGAGTTGCGGGGCGACCTTGGCACCGCCGATGTACTTCTGCACCAGATGAATGAGCGAGACCGGGACCAGCATCTTCAGGCTGTCGCGGAACTCGAGCTTGAGGTGTTCTTCCTGGCGGCCCTCGTTGTCGAGCAGTTCCATGCCGCGAAAGCGGGCGATGCCATGCGACAGGTGGACGACGAGATCTCCTTCCTTGAGATCGAGGAAGCTGTCGATGGCCCGGCTCTCGGGGCGTTTTCCCCGCCGCGCCTTCTGACGTCGCACCTCCGTGCGGTTGAACAGTTCGTGATCGCTGAGCACGACCACACGTTCGCTGAGCAGCCGATACCCGCGCAGACCGTCCCGACACACAGCTGCACCTGATCGCGCAAGGCCTCGTCGGTCTGCGCGACCAGCTCCGCCATGCGCTCGCGTTCGCCTTCATTGTGACAGGCAATGAGCACCTGGTCTCCGGCCTCGATGCTCGACGCCAGTTCCAGCAGCACCTCATTCCGCGGGCCGGTGAATCGTTCGATCGATTCGGTCGACAAGGAACAGTAGGTGTGCTCCCGTCCTTCACTGATGGCGGACACCGATACCGCCGTCCGCGCGAGGCAGCGGGCGATCGTCGAGTCCACACTGAACAGCCCGCGCACACTCCGCAACCGGTCCAGGTACTCCTTCCCCTCGTGGATGAGGTTGGTGGGCTCAGAGAGCATCACCCAGCACTTGTCCGGCAGCGACTCCAGAAAGTGCTCGCCGTCACGATGGCTGGAGCTGTCCACAGAGGAAGCGGAGTCGACAGGCGCGACGACTGTCAATCCGATCGACTTCACTTCCTCCATCGTCCGCTGCGTTTCCGCATCGAATCGGCGGATCGAGTCGATCTCGTCGCCAAACAGCTCGATGCGCAGCGGGTCGAGGGCATCCGGTGGGAACACATCCACAATGCCCCCGTGGACGGCGAACTCTCCGGGGACCTCCACCGCACTTGTGCGCTCAAACCCTCGGGCCACCAGCCACTGCAGCAGTTCCTCCAGATTCAGTGACTCACCCACACGCAGCGATCGCAACCCCTCCTGCCGATCTTCTCGACTGGGAACCGGTTGCAGCAACGCCGGCAGGCTGGTGACAATCACCGCCGGAGGAGGTGTCTCGACGAGACGGCTGAGCACGCGCAGTCGCGCCCGAAGACGACGTCGGCGACGTCATGCTCTTCGGGCAGAGTTTCCCATGCCGGAAAGACGACGGGCGGCGCATCCAGGATGGCGGCCAGGTCGGCAGCGAGGTCATCGACATCCCGGACACGGGGGACAACGACCAGCAGTGGGCGTGGTGCGTCCTGCGATAGCGTCGCCGCCACATGGGCGCACGCCGACCCCCAGACTCCATCGATCGTGGCCCGCCCGCCCGCATGGAGCGCTGCCAACACCTCGTCGAAGCCTGTCGTGCCGCGGAGTCGCGGTATCAGATCGGAAAGTACGCGCAGGGCGCGGGCACGAACCTTCGGCATGCGTGCCGGCTAATGTACCCGCTCCACGTCCCGTCTTGAAGGATGCCGCCTTTGTGTCAGGCGCGTTCGCGCACGCCCCATTGATGCCGGCACGAGTTGCAGCGAAATCCGACGACGGTCGCGGAACCGGAGACTGAGGCACCATTGCGGTTCGTCCAGGCGTCGCCCAGTTCAATCGGGTCGACCGTCACCCGCTGGCAGCTGGGGCATTGCCGATTGCGACGCGACAGCCGGGCACGGGCGATCACGTCCTGCATGCGTGGTCCGCGCAGCTCGGCGGAGAACTTGAGAATCCGGGGGGCGTCCTCATCGGTCGCCTGATGGGGATCGAACAGCGAGAGATGGCTCATCCTTGAGTCCTCGTCTGTGGGGCCGGCTGTCTGGCGGGACAAGTGTCCGGCGGGAGACATCGGCCAGTGTTCATTCCTTGCGCCAAGCATCCAATTCCTGCACGCGGATGGGAGCTTACCCGAGGTAACAACCGGCTGCAAGGGGCAGAAGACGTTTTGCCAATGGCCGGTGGCTGCGTGGTCCGTTTTCCGACTCCAAACCGTTCAGCTGGGCTTGTTTACGGACCTCAGCACAGTAGAATGTCGGCTGGGCAGCGGTTTCTCTGCGGAGAGAGACCGGTGCCAGAGTTGTGGTTCCGGCGGTTTTGTCTCGTCGGGATCCAGACCGGGTCGCGGAGACGTGCGTTGCTGAACGCACGAGGACTGGCTGCATCCCGCGGTCATGATCGAATATGCGCCCAATCCAGAGACGGAGCCGCAGCTGATCTACAAGACCGTTGACAACATTCCCCAGAAGTATCGGTCTCCGGAATCGACCGATCTGACGGCCAACGTCGATGAGCAACAGGACTTCATCTTCGACATGCAGGCCCCGCCTGCTGGTGCCAAGACCAAGTGAAGCTCGATCGGTGAGGACCTGCAGCCGCGATTCGGATTCTGCCGTTCATTGAACCGCCGAGGCTCTGGCTCCCTCCGTGCCGGCAGCAGCGGGCGAGTTGCATCGTCGACACTTCCATCAACCAATCAGTTGACCCGCCGACGCTGTCGGCAGGTTTTCACGTCCCACAACCCGTCCCTGCATGCAGGTGGACTTGCCTTGTCCGCGCCGGTGCGAAATCATCCATGATGACAACAGGCGATCGGGTCGCCAGTGCTGGTCGAACGTGGACGAGATCGCATCTCGAGCGAGGAGTGCAGCGTGCAGGATTGGGAGACTCCCGCCATCGCCGCCATTCCCGCAGGGCGACACTTTCGGATCTGGTGGTTCCTCCTGCCGGTCATCGTGGGGGTACTCAGTCTGATCGCGGCAGCCTTCGGCATCGCACTGCGCGAAGACTGGAGCGTGTTGCTGCTGGCCCTCGCTGCCGTGTGTGTCGTCTGGATCTTCATCGCGGGCGGCGTCATTCTGCTGGGGCGACGCTCGATCGAGCCGCTACCCGACGGCTTTCGCATCTTCGATCGCCACGGGGTGCGGGAGTTCCGTGACGAGCAGGTCACCGACCTGATGCTCTGTCAGAGCATGCGACATGCCGGCGGGAAGGCGGTCGGTGAAACGCACCGGCTCACTGTGTGGGTTGCCGGCGACTGGCAGACGCAATGCATCCCGCTCGAGTGTCACATTCCTCTGCATGGCCCCGATCCTCTGCAGGTGTTGGTCGATCGGCTCTGTGCACAGGCCCTCAAACTCGCGGAGGCGGCTCTCGCGGGCCGGGGCACTCTGAGTGGTGCCGGCTGGAAACTGGAGAATGAGGAACTGCACATCGAAAGCCGTCGGAGTCGACAAGTGCTTCCGCTGGCGTCGCTTGCCGCCATCGAGCAGATTGGCCAGGACGTTCGCATCTGGCGCATGCAGCAGCCGACGGCGATCGCCAGTCTGCCGCTGAGCACCAGGAACACCTGGATCCTCGAACCGTTGCTGTCGGGGCACATTGAGGGACGCCACTTATCCCTGCCGCGCGACAAACCCTCGAACAGCGATCTGGGTCGTGTGTTGTTCGAACGGCGCAGCGGCCCCGTGGGTGTCATCCTGTGCGGTGTGACAGGTGTCGCTCTGGGTGTGCTGGCCTGTGTGTTTGTGTGGCTGGGGTTCATGACACAGGATGTCATCACGCTGGGCGTCGGCCTGGTGCTGGGACTGCTGGGGTCCACCTGTCTGTTCGCCGGCA
This sequence comes from uncultured Planctomycetaceae bacterium, assembly GCA_963707405.1. Taxonomy (GTDB): domain Bacteria; phylum Planctomycetota; class Planctomycetia; order Planctomycetales; family Planctomycetaceae; genus CAVPPT01. The sequence goes on from CAVPPT010000010.1 coordinate 302,367, forward strand.
TGCGCCTGCGAAAACTGGTCCTGCGCTGTCATGAGCGTGGGCTGCAGCGCGTCATGATGACGGGCAGTCGCACGCTCCCGTTTGAGGCCGTCGAGGTCTTCTCCTTCGAGAAGCGGAGGAACTACTCGCATGGCCGCTACACGGGGACGACTTATACAGTGGTCTTCGCGGATCGCTCACGTGAGATTGGCGATGGCATTTTTTACTCGACCACAGTTCGCAATCGGGATGAGGAACTGGAGGAGTTCCGCGACCGGGCGGCGACTCATATCGCCCGACGGATGGCCCGGACCTTTGCCCGACACCGCCATGTGCAGTGGACTCCGGAATTGTGGTTTCGCGGCACGGCACTGGAGTACGTTCGCAAACGGCGCTGGTTCGGCCCGTCAACATCCGTGCTGGTTCCCTTGAACTCGATCACCGACTTCGAAGTTCGCGAGGGCCTGTTTTACATCTGGACCAACTCCCAGGAGCGGGCTGCCGCCACGATCAAGACGTCGTCGCCCAACTTCTATGCGGGACTGGTGCTGTTCGAGAGCCTGGTCTCCACTCATCCACACGAGACTGCGGAAATGAGATCGATCGGCAGCGAGGCGAAGTGACCCGACACGGTGACCCTGCTTGCGATCTCGGGTAGAATCACACGCGCTCGGAGACGACGATCGACCCCTGCCCGACGAGGCTATTCGTGGAAAACTGGATCTACTCGGCCATCGGAGGGGGAGTGCTGCTGGTGAGCGGGCTGTGCATGATGCGCGCTCATCATCGCCGCTGGCAGGAGCGGCAGACGGATCCCGAACTCTCCGACAACGACCGCTGGCACTTTCGGCATCAGTACCGACGTCGCATGCAGGCATCCGGAATGTTTGTCGTGCTGGGCCTGCTGATTCCGCTCGTCGACTTCGACCCGCTGTTCCGGCGACATCCGCTCCTGTGGACTGCCCTGGTCATCGTGATTCTGGCACTCACACTGTGGCTGGCGGTGCTGGCCGTCGGAGATCTGCTGTCCACGAGCGCCCACTCCCGTGTGGCCCTGGGACGCATTCGCGAGCAGCAACGTCAGCTGGAGCGACAGGTTTCGGAAATCCGGGCCCGCACGTCAAACGGACACGGCGAGGGATGACGGTCCGCTGACGGTTTCGCAGGTGCGAAAGCGCCAGCGGAAAGGTGATTCACGCCGTCCGGGGGTCGACCTTGTCGGCATCGATCCCCAGCGCCTCGAGCACGTCGGGCAGCGACTCGCGGTTGAACTCCCCTTCATCGGCGAGGGCACACAGCGTCGCGTAGGTCGTGCATTCCGCATCGATCTCGAAGTGCCGCCGCAGGACTTCGCGCGTATCGCTGCGTCCAAAGCCGTCCGTCCCCAGGACATGGAACCGTCCGGGAACCCACTGCCGGATCTGGTCGGGCACGAGACGCACATTGTCGCTCGCCGCCACGAACGGACCAGACACTCCCTCCAGTGACGTTTCGAGGAAGCTGCGTCGCTGGTCGCTGTCGGGATGCAGATCGTTCCAGCGGGTGGTCGCCATGGCGTCCCGGCACAATTCGCTGTAACTGGTGACGCTCCAGACATCGGTCCCGATCTGGTACTGATCCTTGAGGATCTGCTGGGCCTTGATCACTTCGCGGAGGATTGTTCCGCTGCCAAACAGCTGGGGCCGTCGCTGCTGCCCCTCGCGACTGTCAGTGCTGCGGATGCGGTACAGTCCTGCGAAGATGCCCTGGGTCACCCCGTCTCCTTCGGGCATCGCGGGCATCTCGTAGTTCTCGTTGTACACCGAGATGTAATAAAAGATGTTCTCACCCTCGGCATACATCCGCCGCAGGCCATCCTGGATAATGATGGCGAGTTCATAGGCATAGGCAGGGTCATACGCCACGATGTTCGGCACGGTGGTGGCGACGAGCTGGCTGTGGCCGTCCTCATGCTGCAGGCCTTCTCCATTGAGCGTGGTGCGTCCTGACGTGCCTCCGATGAGAAACCCCTTGGCCCGTGCATCTGCCGCACACCAGATGAGATCCCCGATGCGCTGAAACCCGAACATCGAGTAGTAGACATAGAAGGGGACCATGTTGATGCCGAGGTTGCTGTACGTCGTGCCCGCAGCGATGAACGAACTCATCGCGCCGGCCTCGTTGATGCCCTCCTCGAGTACCTGGCCGTCCTTGGCCTCCTTGTAGTACATCAGCGATTCCTTGCCGTTGGCATCGATCCGGTCGACCGGCTCGTAGAGCTGTCCCTTGCTGGAGTAGATGCCGAACGTGCTGAAGAACGCCTCCATGCCGAAGGTGCGGGCCTCATCCGGAATGATCGGGACGATGCGTTTGCCGATGCTCTTGTCGCGCATCAGGCCCATGAGAATGGTGGCATAGGCCTGCGTGGTCGACACCTCCCCCTTGCCGACGGTCCCCGCCAGTTGCCGGGCGAATGACTTGTCGTCGAGTGCCGGCACGACCAGTCTCTCGCTGGTGGGCCGTCGGCGGGGGAGATGTCCTCCCAGCTGATCGCGACGGGCCCGCAGGTAGGCCATTTCTTCGCTGTCCTCGGGCGGCCTGTAGAAAGGGGCCCGGGAGGCATCTTCTTCCGAAATCGGGATATCAAACCGGTCGCGGAAGCGGCGGAGTTCCTGTTCGTTGACCTTCTTGGCGTTGTGGGCGATGTTGCGACCCTCGCCCGCCTCACCCAGCCCGTAACCCTTGATCGTCTTGGCCAGAATGACGGTCGGTGCCCCGGCGGTGGACTGCACGGCGGCCTCGAACGCCGCATAGACCTTCTCCGGATCATGACCGCCGCGGCGCATCTTCTGGAGCTTCTCGTCCGAGAGATGATCGACCAGTTCGAGCAGATCGGGATCGGCACCGAAGAAGTGCTCTCGAATGTGAGCGCCGGAAGAAACGCTATACTTCTGGTACTGGCCGTCCACAATCTCGCCCATGCGCTTGACCAGTTTGCCGTTGTAGTCCCGCGCCAGCAGCGTGTCCCAGTCGTGTCCCCAGATCACCTTGATGCAGTTCCAACCGGCACCGCGGAAGGCACCCTCCAGTTCCTGAATGATCTTTCCGTTACCGCGTACCGGTCCGTCGAGTCGCTGCAGGTTGCAGTTGACCACCCAGATGAGGTTGTCGAGGTTTTCGCGTGAGGCGAGCGTCAGGGCACCGAGTGTCTCCGGTTCGTCCACTTCCCCGTCACCGACGAACGCCCACACATGCGACTTCGAGGTATCCATGATGCCGCGATGCTGCAAGTATCGCAGGAATCGCGCGTGGTAGATCGAACAGAGCGGACCCAGTCCCATCGAGACCGTGGGGAACTGCCAGAAGTCCTCCATCAGCCACGGATGCGGGTACGACGACAGCCCGCTGCCCCGGGGGACTTCCTGACGGAAGTTGATGAGCTGGCTCTCCGTCAGCCGCCCTTCCAGAAACGCCCGGGCATACATGCCCGGCGCCGCATGACCCTGAAAATAGATCATGTCTCCGGGGTGGTCGTCGGTGCGAGCGTGAAAGAAGTGGTTGTAGGCCACCTCATACAATGTCGCCGCCGACGCGTAGGTCGAGATGTGCCCGCCGACGTTGGTCGTCAGGTTGGCGCGGTTCACCATCGCCATCGCGTTCCAGCGGATGATGCTCTTGATCCGCCGCTCGATTTCGAGGTTCCCTGGATAGCGGGGCTGATCCTCGACCGGGATGGTGTTGATGTACGGGGTGGTCGCCAGAAACGGCATCATGACGCCGCACAGGTAGGCCCGTTCGCGGAGCTGCACCAGTAGTTGCTGCGTCCGTTCGGGTCCATAGCGATGCAGGACGTCCTCGAGCGATTCGTACCATTCCTCCAGCTCCACGGGATCAATTCCCTGGACAACGCCGTCGGTGATCTGTTCGGTCGTCATGGGCTGTATTTTCGAGTCCTTCAACAATCCGCAATTACTGTTCATCAATCAACAATCGACGTCGCCCCGGATTGCGGAGTGATTTGCGCCGTCCGCCGGGCGATGAAGGGGCAACTCCCTCTCTTACCCACGGGCCGCTGCCCGTGGGCTTTGCCCGGTCGCAGCGAGGGCGCATTGTATCATTCGCACTCCGGGGGACCAACCCGCCCATCAGGCAGGTAGCGCCCGGCAAAACCGTCGATATTGACCCCCACTCGGCCCGGCAGATGTCGGCGCGCGACCGCGACCATCTGGTCCCGATAGTCCAGTGTCAACGACTGCGGTTCGATGTTTCGCATGGCGGCCGGCAGATCGGTTCTCAGTGTGCGGGAGCCATCCGCCGACCCGTCCCCCTGGATGAAATGATCGATGACGACCGCGTCGCCCACCTGCGAGATGTGTTCAAAGAACCGATCCGGATCGTGCAGGGGCAGCAAGGGGGCGACAGTGACGACGATGAACAGCCCGCATTCGTGCAGTTCGCGGCAGCTCTCGAATCGACGGGAGAGCGGACTCGCGTGCGGGGGCAATCCCGGCAGATCGTCGCGGTCCGTTTCGATGGTGATGTGGACCCGCAGCCGGCAGCGCGCATGAAGTATCAGCAGCAACTCTCGGTATCGAACCACCTGATGTGAGTGTGTCTGCACGACGAGTTCATCGGGAGGCCTCTCGATCATGGCCGTCAGCAGTGCCCGCGTCACGCCATAATGTTGTTCCTGGGGAACAAACGGATCTGTGGAACTGGACAGGAAGATGGAGAACCGGCCCCGGCTCTTGCGGGCCCATGTCTGCTCGCGCAGAAAGTGATCCTCATACGATGAGGCGGCATTGATGCGTACCTCCAGAAACGAGCCCCAGCGTCGACCTCGCAACACATGCCCGTTGTGCCGGACATAACAGCCGACACCACACAGCGCGTTGCCGAAGGAACATCCGCGGTAGGGCTGCAGGGAATGCGACGTCACGGTCTTCAGAAATCCGCTCGTCCGCGTGAGAACGTTGCCGATCGTCGTCTCTGTGATGTCGAGGGGCATGTGTGTATTTTGCGCGAGACAGGTTTCGCTGTGAATCTTCCGAAAGTTCCGCGCCTGTTCGTTCCGTCATCCCCGCGCAGGCGGGGATCCAGTCATCTCAAAACCAAGTTTGGATTCCCGCTTTCGCGAGAATGACGTCACGCGCGGATACGCAAAGCACAAACAGCGACATCACGGAACGTCCGGCTCGCTGAGCCGGCTCGATGGGTCGAACGCCTTCATCGACAGCTCCGGCTTCTCATCGCAGATTAACTGCGCCATCAGCCGGGCCGTGATCGGTGAGAGATTCAGGCCCTCCCGGAAGTGTCCGGCGGCTACAAACAGATTTGTCATCTCTGGCAGTCTGCCGAGGTAAGGCAGGCCGTCGACCGATCGAGGTCGTAGGCCCGCCCATGCCGTCTCGAATGTGGCCGACGACAACGCCGGGACCAGCCGGGTGGCGAACTCCATCAGTCCTCCGATGGCCGCTGTGGTGTTGCGCTTGTCGAACCCGGCACGTTCCTCGGTCGAGCCCACGAGCAGTCGACCATCCGGACGCGGCACGAGATAACGAGGTCCACACTCCACGACGTGCCGCATCAACGGAGCGGCACAGTTCAGCAGGACGATCTGGCCACGAATCGGTTCGACCGCAATGCGGCATCCGGCCAGCGCGAGCAACTGCGACGACCACGGTCCTGCAGTGACGAGGACAGTCCCTCCGGTGATGCGCTGCGTCGGTGTCTCTACGGCGACGACCGAGGATCCGTTACGATCGAAACCGATGGCTGGCTCATGACTGACGACATCGACGCCGGAACGGACACAGGCCATTCGCAGGGCTTTCAGGTGGCGCGGATTACGCACCTGGCAGACACCGGGCAACAGATATGCCGGACCGGTCAGTGGACCAAGGCCGGGTTCTTCGCAGTGCAGCTCGTCGATCGAGAGCGGTTCGATGTTCGCGCCCGCGTGCCGCCATTCTTCGATCTCGCCCTGAAGGGTCGATTCGTCTCCGTCCGCAGCACAGCCGATCCCGCCCGATTTCAGAAACCCGTTGTCGATGCCCGTCAGTTCACGCAGTTCGTTCGACAGGTCGGGCCAGAGAGTTGTCGTGGCTTTGCACAGAGGAGCCAGTGGATGGCGTGGATCGCCGGGCCGCGCCGGTGGCAGGATGCCGGCACCCGCCCACGATGCTTCGCGACCGGGTTCCCCTTTGTCCAGGACAGTCACTGCGAGACCGCGTTTGGCCAGCTCCAAAGCTGTCGTCAGTCCGACGACGCCGCCTCCGACAACGATCACATCTGCGCCTGCCATCAGCGTGCCGCAGCCTTTCGCAATCGCACCAGGACAAGCTGCGCCAGCTGGCCGGGCTCGACGCCGTAGACATCGCGGAAGGCGACATCCATCGTTGCACCCGCGTGCAGACGCTTGATGAGCTGAACCAGATTCTGCGACTCCGACTCCGCCAGCATGGTCTCGACGATGGCATAGCCGATTGGTCCGATCTCCGCAGGTGAGAAGGTCCCTTCGTCGAAGAGATCGGCAGGGCGATTCAGACCGGTCACGGCCCGTGCGGCCTGACCTGCCAACCCCTTGAGATACACATTAGCCGGCTCACTCTGTGCAGCCAGTGACAGCCCGACACCGCGGACGACCCAGTCCGGCAATGTCCCTCCACGCTGCAGCCAGGCACCCGTCAGAAACTCGATGAGACTCGCCTTGAGGTCGGGCGAGGTCACAGTGGCTTCATTGCCGACGTCCTGCAGGACGATGTACCCGTCTGAAAGCGACGGACTGACCTGCACGTCACCATACATGCCTTCGGGAGCCTCCTGATTCAGAGTCGAAATGGCGTACTCGTTGAGCCCGAACCGCTCCTTGAAGACGACAATCAACAGCTTGCCTTTCCAGATTGGATTGTCCGCCGTGTTGAACATCCTGCGCAGGCGGATGAGTTGCTCGTCCGCCCAGTCGCCCACTTGGTTCAGCCGTTCTTCGCTGACATTGCCGATGAGGAGGAACTGATCCCGCTCGATGGTGGCATGCGGATCATTCGGCAGCGTGCGCTTCCACAGCGACTCCGCCTGTTCGCGGCGGTGTGCCAGGAATTCCTCTGGTGACATGGCGGCGAATCGCGCCGCAGCGAGATCGCCCTCGCTGGGGACATAACTGGCCAGTGGAGCCCGGGGGTCGTCGCCATCGAAGGTGTTCCCCTCGTCGAACCACTTGATGAGGTCCTCGTAGTTCTGGCGTGTGATCCGGCCCTGTCCCTGGGGCATGCGGGTTCTCGAGGCCTCCAACCAGTCGAAACAGCCGACTTTCGGTGCGCTGACCCGGCAGGATGACCGGACCGCTGTCCCCGCCGATCATCATGTCCTCGAACGTCACCAGCGACAAACCGCTGCTGGGGGTTCCCCCCGAGTGGCACCGGATGCACAGGCGGACGATAAAGGGGGCGATGTTCTTGGTGAACGAGACAGTTTCCGTCCCTTTGGGCTTGGGGATGACGACCTCAGGCTTTCCAAGCCGATCGAGCGGGAGTGTGTCGCTTTCGGCATCGTAGCGGGCACCCTGATTGATCCAGGTGGCAATCGTGGCGAGTTGCTCGCGTGAGAGCGGATCGCGGCCCTGCGGCATGCGCCGGTTCGTGTCGGTCGAAGTCAGGCGTGCCATGACCAAGCTCGTCTGCGCAGCGCCGGGAGTCAGCAGACGACCGCTGCGTCCTCCCCGCTTCATCCCGGCGAACGTCGCCAGACTCAGGCCGGCACGAGGGTTGTCGGTGCCGTGACACTCCAAGCAATTCTCCACAAGAATCGGGGCGACCTCTTTGGAGAAGCTGATCCCATTATTCGTCATGGGGCCGCCCGACTTTCCCTGCTGCAGTTCGACGGCCTTGCGGCGGGAGGCCAGTAGTTGAGGCACTCCCTGGAGCTGCCGGTCTGTCGGTGTGACACCGGCATCGGCGATGATTTTCTGCAGTCGCTCGTCGGCCGCATCCAGGACCTGTGTCGCCTCGTCCAGTTCCTTCTTGCGGAGGTGAGTCGCGACCTTTCCCAGATCGGCCTTAATCTCCTGCAGCTCCCGGCGTTGATCGGCCGTCACCTGTGCGGAGGCTCCGGACGGGACCAGAAACATCAGCGCCAGCATTCCACCGAAGGACCATCTGAGCGAGCGTGACGGGAGGTGCAGCGCGTTGGTCAATCGTTCAGGCATCACATTCGGAGTATACCGCACCCGTGGATCTCGGCGAAAGCGCTGCGATGCGGGACACACCAAGCCATCGGAATCATGCATAACCATTGCTTCGGTAACCGGTTAAGAGATTCTACTGTAGGTCGTTCTCGCTGGGGAGACTGCGGATTCGCGGTGACTTTGTCAGTCAACCTCCTGCGTAATGTGAACATTCTGGGTAATCTGCAAAGAAATCTCTACCGGCGAGTTGGCATTCATCGGACGATTCGGTAAAACAGGAGACGTTGGGAGAACTGTGAATCGCAGAGGAACAACCATGATCGCATCGAAAGTGCTCAGAGTGTTTGGAACCGTGCTGGTCACCGGCGGACTTGTGGCTGCAGGAACCACGGTTGCCTGGTCGTCTGTCGGTGGCGCAGGCGGCAACACGCCGAGCGTGCCCTTGCTCAGTTTGCCGAATACGGCGTCATCCTCCAGCTACAATTTGCCCCAGTTGCCGAAGGTCACCCTGCCGTCACTGCCGGCAGAAGTCCGCCGGCAGTTGCAGGTCAGTCTGTTGCACTTTCCCCCACGTCCACCGCTTCCGCCGCAGCGTCCCCCGCATCATCCGATCAGTCCGTTTTGTCCACCTCCGCCGCATCCTCCCCACTATCCTCCTCCAGGCCATGGTTATGGCTGGAACGGGATGGATTGATCTCTGACGTCCGCGAACGGTGTTTCATCGCTGATACGAGTGAGCCGCGGCTGACAACGAATACGCATTGACGCCGGGTCCGATTCGATCGAACCCGGCGTTATGCATTGAGGTCCGGTTCCGGCGTGTCACTGTCGTCCTTGCCTCTCAGGTAGAGCTTGATGGGCACCTCCTGGAACGGAAGTTCCTCGCGAAACACCCCCAGCAGGTAACGCTCCCAGTGGCCGTCGAATAGCTTGGGATCGTTGCACTTCAGCACGATGGTCGGCGGCTGAACGGCGACCTGCGTCGCATAGTAGATCTTGGGTCGCCGGTTCTGTTTGTGTCGCGGCGGGTTGGCCTGCACCGCCGCCTTCACCAAGCGGTTGAGACGACCGGTCGACACCCGCATGAGCGACTGCTTGAAGATTGACTGGGCCAGGTTGATGAGCTTCTTCACATTGCGGCCCTGCTGAGCCGTCACGAATGCCAGTGGGACGTGCCGCATGCTCGCGAAGTTCGTCACCAGGTATTCCGACCATTTCTCGGTCGTCATCCCTTCATCCAGCGCCAGATCCCACTTGTTGACGACGAAGATGCACGGCTTGTGCTGCTCGCCGATTTCGTCCACGAGTTGCTTGTCGACCTTGGAGATCGTCTCCTGCGCATCGAACAACATCAGCACCACGTCGGCACGGCGGATACTGCGCTTGGCCCGCAGCAGGCCGTAGTATTCGACATCGTTGGCCAGACTCTTGCGCTTACGGACGCCGGGCGTATCGATCGCGACAAGGGCCTTGCCGTCCAGTTCAAAGCGCACATCCACACTGTCGCGAGTCGTTCCGGGGACTTCGCTGACGATCATGCGGTCGGTGTTGGCCAGTGCATTGATGAACGTACTCTTGCCGACGTTGCGACGGCCCACGATGGCCAGCTTCAGTTCCGGCTCCGCTGACTGCGACTCCCCCTCGGTCCCTTCCAGTTCTTGGGCCGGGGGCAGTTGCTTCAGGATGGCGGACATCAGTTCCGAATGGTTGCGTTTGGCCCGTACGCTGGTGAGGACGACGGGAGCCGACGTCAGCCGATAGAACTGGGCGATCTCGGCATCGACCTTGGGCGAATCACATTTGTTGACGACGAGCAGCACCGGAACTTCCAACGGCCGTAGTCGATCGGCGACCAGCACATCCAGCGGGGTCACGCCCGTCTGTCCATCGACGACGAACAGCACCAGATCGGCATCGTCGATAGCGGTCGTGATCTGATGTTCCACGTCCTCGGTCAGATTGTCGGCGTCCTCAATGCCCATGCCCCCGGTGTCGACCAGCTCGAAATAGCGGTCTCCTCCGTGCATCAGAAAGGTAACGCGATCACGGGTCACGCCGGCGGTCGGATCGACAATCGAGACGCGCCGCCCCGCCAGCCAGTTGAACAGCGAACTCTTGCCCACATTCGGGCGACCGACAACGACAACCTTGGGAATGGCCATAACCGCTCAGATCTCAAATCCCTGCAGGATGACCCGCAGTCGAATATTTGCAGGATGACCTGCAGCCTGAATGCCTGCAGCAACGTGGCATCTGCCGGGTTTGGACAGTTCCGGCCTCATAACATTGACACGTCCGCGCCCCGGCCACTCTAGCAGAAACCGCGTACTCAGGCAGGCGGACCAGTTGCGTTGTCAGGGCCCGGGGCCATAATCACCCACGGCTGGTTGAGATTCCTGTCGAGAGCACGGGAGAGTTTGATGAGCGACACTCGGGTTCACGCGGCCGTTTCTCCACGATGTCTGCACAGGTGTCTGGCTTGGGTTCTGCTGGCCCTGATGAGTGTCGTCACTCGTGTACACTCTGCCGATCCTGCACCTGCCACGCCGTCCAAGGCACCCAGTCGCCTGTACGCAGTCGACGGATTCCCCGACTGGGTGGCCAGTGTGGCCTGGTCGAGTGACGGCACACGACTGGCCGCCGGAAGCTATGAGTCGGTGAGGTTGCTGGACGCCCAGGACGGTAAAGAGCGGGCGACGCTTCCGATGGGTTCCGGGTTCGCCCGGTCGCTCGTGTTCAGACCTCACGATGGCTTGCTGTTGTGCGGAACGTACCGCGACATCGAACTCTGGGATCCTCAGAGTGCCCAGCGGGTCGGTGTCCTGTCCGGGCATCGGGGATATGTGACCGACCTGGAAATCTCACCGGATGGAGCGACCCTCGCCAGCACAAGCGAGGATGGAACGCTGCTGCTCTGGGATCTGGAGAAACGAGAGCAGATTCGGAAGATCACCATCGGTCGCGAGCCGGTCCTCGACGGAGCCTTCTCGCGCAATGGTGACTTGGTGGCCACGGTGGCGGGCGATGAGACGCGGCTGACGCGACCGGGAACCGTCACGATCTGGAGTGCACAGACGGGTGACCTTGTCCGCGAACTGCCCTCGCACACTCGTGCAGCAACCGCCGTCCTGTTCAGTCGAGACAGCGACCTGCTGCTCTCGGCAGGCATCGATGAGCAGGTGCACATCGTCGATGCGGTCACGGGCGAATTGAAGGAGACCTATGCCGGACACTCGCGACCTGTCAACTGCCTGTTGCTGACTGCGGGCGACCGTATCGCCATCAGCGGCAGCGGCGGACGTTTCAAGGAGAAGAACGAAATCCGCTTCTGGAATCCTGCGGACCTTGTGGAGTGGGGAGTTCTGGCCGATCACGCGGGGAAGGTCACCGATCTCGCACTCTCGCCGGATGGCCGACGACTGGCCTCTGCTTCGTACGACAAGACGGTGCTGGTCTGGGACATCACCCCTGTCTGGGAGGTCGCCGGTGTCGATCCACCCGCTGCCGTACCCTCGCCCCGGCAGGCAGATCACGACGAGAAGTCGTCTCCGTCCACCGAAACACCGTTGATCCGCGTGGGGATCATCGGGCTGGACACGTCGCACGTCATCGGCTTCACGAAGCTGCTCAACGCGACACCTCCCGCGCCGGAGCTGGCCGGCTGCCGCGTCGTCGCTGCGTATCCCCAGGGGAGCCCGGATATCGAATCGAGTGTCAGCCGGGTTCCGGCCTACACCGAACAGATTCAGAAGTTGGGGGTCGCCATCGTCCCGAGCATCGCCGAGCTGCTCGACCAGGTGGACGCGGTGTTGCTGGAAACGAACGATGGTCGGCCTCATCTGGAGCAGGTGCTGCCCGTGCTGCGGGCGGGAATGCCGGTCTTCGTCGACAAGCCGATCGCCGGTTCACTCGCCGATGCGGTCGCGATCATCGAGGCGGCGAAGGCACTCGACATCCCGCTGTTCTCGGCATCCGTCATGCGCTTTCAGCCGGATGTCCAGAACGTTCGCGGCGGTGCGATTGGCGAAGTGCTGGGCGGTGATACGTTCAGTCCCTGCAGTCTGGAAGCGACTCATCCCGATCTCTTCTGGTACGGAATTCATGGTGTGGAAGCACTATTCACGGTGATGGGACCCGGATGTGAGAGTGTCGCCCGCACGTCGACACCTGACTATGAGCTGGTCGTCGGCACCTGGACCGGCGGTCGCATCGGTACGTTTCGGGGAATGCGAGCCGGCAAATCGGCGTTCGGAGGGACCGCCTTCGGATCGAAACAGGTCCTGACGCTCAATCGGGAAACGGGATATGAACCGCTGGTCGCCGCCATCGTCACCTTCTTCCGGACGCTGCGCGGTGCCAGTCTCTGCGGACGAAACGCTGGAGATTCTATGCTTTCATGGAGGCCGCCGATGAGAGCAATCGCCGAGGGGGCGAAGCGGTCCGTCTGGAGGAGGTGCTCGTCCCTGGTGCGCCGCAAGGCCGCCGAGACGCTGAAGGCACTCGACCTGGGTGGGGATGTGCGGTGACGAGCGGCGGCATTCTGCAATGTCTGGCCCGGATCGCCACCGGGGCCGTTGCCAAACGGGCGATCTTCGGGCAAACTCGACAGTGGCCCTGCTCCGGTCCCCTGACTCGCCGCCTGTGATCTTCTCACATCGAAGTGAGCCCGCCCCCGATGTTTCGTGGAAACCCAACGACCAACGAGCGTCCGGTCCAGAGACGACCACTCCGTTCCCGCGTCGATCTCCCCGTAGGCAACGACCGTCCACCGGCTTCGATCCTTGTGGACAATTGCGAATCGTCCATGTCGCTGCCCGCTCGCAGACCCCGTTTGCTGCTGATCCTCATCGTCATGACGAACTTCGCCGCGGCCCTTGTGCCCTTCTCCACCACCCACGCGCAGTACGATCGTCCCACGAGTAACCCGCACCAGAGCCGATCGGTTGTCATCGCCACCAACGGCATGGTGGCGGCGAGCCAACCACTGGCCGCCCAGGTGGGGCTGAAGATCCTGCAGGAGGGCGGCAATGCGGTCGACGCCGCCATTGCCACCAATGCGATGCTCGGGCTGGTCGAACCGATGAGCTGCGGCATCGGCGGCGACCTGTTCGCATTGTACTGGGACGCCACGTCGCAGAAGGTTTACGGCCTGAATGCCATCGGGGCGTAGTCCCTACGCCATTTCTCGCGAGGTGTTCACGGCGAAAGAGCTGACGGAGATTCCTCTGGAAGGGCCGCTGTCGTGGTCGGTGCCCGGTTGCGTAGACGGATGGTTTCAGCTGCGCTCCCGGTTTGGAAGCCTGCCGATGAAGCGGCTGCTCGAAACCAGCCATCGAGTATGCCGACAGATGGCTTTCCGGTGAGCGAAGTGATCGCTGGCTACTGGAAGACCGGAGAGAAGAGCCTCCTGGCATGGCCCGGACTCGCACAGCCACCTACCTGCCGGACAGCCGGGCACCGCTGGAGGGGGAGATCTTCAAGAATCCGGCGCTGGCCGCCACCTACCGACTGCTGGCACAAACAGACGAGCGGGCTGGTCGCAATGCGTTTTACGAGGGGGAACTCGCCGAGCAAGATCGTCGCCTTCAGCGAGGCCAATGGAGGCTTGCTGTCACTGCAGGGACTTCGCAAACCACCAGAGCGACTGGGTCGATCCGGTCTCGACAAACTACCGCGGGTATGATGTGTGGGAACTGCCTCCCAACGGGCAAGGGATCGCCGTGCTGGCACATACTCAACCTGCTGGAGCCCTACAATATCAAGGAAATGGGTCACAACTCGGCGGAGTATCTGCATCTGTTGATCGAGGCCAAGAAGCTGGCCTTTGCCGACCGTGCACGGTTCTATGCCGATCCCTCAATGGTGGATGTCCCCGTCGCCCAGCTGATCTCCAAGGAGTACGCCGACACGTCAGCGTCGGCGAATCGATCCCAACCAGGCCGCCGTCGAGGTTCCTCCCGGTGACCCTCATGCTCGCCAACGGCGACACGGTGTATCTGTGCGTCGTCGATAAGGAGGGCAACTGCTGCTCACTCATCCAGAGCAACTTCCAAGGCTTCGGTTCCCGAGTCGTCGCCGGGCGATGTCGGCTTTGTGATGCAGAACCGCGGGGCCCTGTTCGCCTTGGACCCCGATCATCCCAACACGCTCGAGCCTCACAAGAGGCCCTTCCACACCATCATCCCGGGGATGGTCACTCACGAAGGCTATCCCTGGCTCTGTTTCGGCGTGATGGGGGGCGACATGCAGCCCCAGGGCCAGGTGCAGATTCTCGTGAATCTGATCGACTTCGGTATGAATCTGCAGGCGGCCGGCGATGCGTCCCGCATCTTCCACACCGGATCGGCGACACCCACCGGAAAACCGATGATGACCGGTGGCGGCAAGGTGCTCGTGGAATCGGGAGTCACCGATGCCGTGATTGAGGGGCTCAAGCAACGTGGTCACCAGGTCGATCGTGGCGGTGCGTCGTTCGGAGGCTTCCAGGGGATTCAGATCGACCGACTGCACGGGACGCTGCACGGTGCCACCGAGCCGCGCAAGGATGGTGCCGCTGTCGGATACTGAGGGGTCTTCGACCCGGCGAAGAGCCCGAGTCATCCGTTGCGTCGCGCCCCAACCGGTGCACGACATTCCGTCGTGCATTGTGCACTCACTTGGCAGGAATCATTGACAAGGAACCATGCGATGTGCCTGCCGAACCAACGAGTCGCCCGAATGTCGATGACCGCTGCCATTGCGGGCATGGTCTGCACAGCCCTGCTGGCCCTGGAGTTGCCGGCCTCTGCACAGTCGCCCCCGGTCGACGAGTGGATCGATGGGCACCTCGACGGCCTGAGCGGATTGTACGAGCACTTTCACAGTCATCCCGAGTTGTCCTATCACGAGGAGCAGACCGCCCGGCGAGTGGCGGACGAGCTGAATGCGCTGGGCTTCACCGTGACGAGCGGTGTCGGTGGATTCGGCGTCGTGGGGATCCTGGAGAATGGCGAAGGTCCCCGGCTGATGCTCCGCTGCGATCTGGATGCCTTGCCAGTTAAGGAACAGACAGGGCTTCCATTTGCCTCGCGCGTCCACGCTACCAACGACGATGGGGTCGAGGTCCCGGTCATGCACGCCTGCGGGCACGACGTGCATATCACCAATCTCATTGGTGTCTCACGTTATCTGTCGACCCATCGCGATCAGTGGTCTGGCACGCTGATGTTGATCGGTCAGCCGGCGGAGGAGCGGGGGGGGGAGCCAAGGCCATGCTCGAAGCGGGCTTGTTCGATCGCTTCGGCAAGCCCGACTTTGCCGTCGCGCTGCATGTCGACGCCTTCCTTCCTGCCGGGATGATCGGATATCGCGGCGGGAGTTTCCTGGCCAACGTCGACAGTTGCGACATCACCATGAACGGTCGCGGGGGGCATGGGTCGTATCCCCAGGGATGTATCGATCCGATCGTTCAGGCCGCACAACTGGTGGTGGACCTGCAGTCGATAGTCAGCCGTGAGATCTCTCCGCTGGAACCGGCGGTCGTCACGGTGGGGTCGATTCATGGTGGGACCAAGCACAACATCATCCCGGACCGCTGCCACCTGCAACTGACGATCCGCAGCTACTCGTCCGAGGTCCGCGACCACATTCGGGAGGCCATCATCCGCAAGGCGAAGGCGATCGCTCAGAGCTATCGCGCTCCGGAACCCGCCATCGAGTACACCGAAGGGACGCCGTCGCTCTTCAATGATGAGCAACTGGTCGAACGGCTGGTGCCGGCGTTTGTGGATGCGTTGGGTGAGGAGCACGTCGTGCTGGCCGATCGCTCCATGGGGGGCGAGGATTTCAGCCGCTTCGGACTGGCAGGAGTCCCCATCGTGATGTATCGACTCGGGGCCGTTGAAGCGGAACGACTGGGGGCTTTCGCGGCCCAGGGCAAGCAGCCTCCGTCGCTGCATTCGCCCGACTTCTATCCCGACATTCGCCCTGTTCTGCAGACCGGCATCCGCTCGATGGTCGCCGCGGTCTGTGAGCTGCTCCCGCCCAAGGGGCAGTGAGTACCCTCGTGCTGATGACGGGTTGCTGCTGTGCTTGGAGCGCATGGTGATGCTAATACACAACTTGCGCCGTGCAGCCGCATGTGGTTGTGCGAAAGGAGCGTCTCATGCTTACCGACACAGCCCGCAAACTCTTCCCAATCGGAAAAGTTTACTGACGCTTTGTGTCCTGCACGACCGATACCTCCAATACGCATAACTTCCACCACCGCCATCCCCCATGGCGGTGCGCCGCAATTGTCGCAAAACGCGCCGGCTGCCCCCGGCTCGGTAAGGAGACCACGATGCGACGCTGTCTCGCCCATCTCGCCCTCTTGGGAATTCTGGCCTGCCCCGCAAGCCTGCGAGCGGAGAACCCGTTCGAGGTCCCCGCGCCACCCGCACCCGCCAACACGCGAAGAACCGCCCAGGTGTTTGGGAGTGATGATGCGGTCAGCCCGGCAGCACCAGCCCGCCGCCCGGCACCCGCGGTCAGCACGGCACCGGCGCTGAAGAACTTCCAGAGTGAGCTGTTTGGCGGACAAGGGTCCGCCCCATCGGCCCCGCTCAGTCGTTCGTCGGTGAGCACTCCTCCCATCCCTCCCAGAACAGCGGCCGCTCCCCGGAAGTCTCAGGCGGCCACGTCCGATCCGTTCAGCAACACCAGCAAGTCACCGGCAAAGTTGACTTCAGACGCACTGCGTCAAACGACGACCGCCGAGGTCGCACCTGCCGACGATCAGCCTGTCCTGGAACTTGGCTTCAGTAACAGCTCACATCGTCTGATCGACCCGATTCCGACAAGCCCCGGTCCGGCGGCGACCGCGTCGCAAGCCCGGCAAGCCTCGCATGGCGAGTCGATCAACGCTGGTGCCCAGACATCGAATCCGTGGGGTGAGACGTCGCCTGCTGCTGCCGACGAAGATGCATTGGCCGATGAGACTCCGAACGGGCAGTTTCCGACCACTTCCTCTCAGGTGACTCATGCGGATGCGACCTTTGAGAGTGATGCCTCGCAGGAGGCCGAGCCACCGGCGGTCAGTGTCGAGTGGCACATGGCGGGACAATTGAATCTCGGTCAGGACTGCGACTGCGAACTGATCGTAACCAACAAGGGAAGGTCGACGGCCCAGCATATCGCCGTCGAGGCCTCGCTGCCTCATGCCGTACATGTGGCCTTTACCGATCCAGACCCGGAACTGGCTGACGGACCCCTGTCTTGGCGGATCGAAAGCCTGGAGCCGGGAGAAACCCGCAAGATTCAGCTGATCGTCGTCCCGCACGAATCGGGGCCGATCGAGGCGACCGCACTGGTGCGCTACTCCGCCTCATCGCGACAGACATTTGACGTCTCTCAGCCAATGCTGCAGATCGCCGTCGAGGGGCCTTCCCAAGTGAATGTCGGAGAACCGGCCCCCCAGACAGTGACGGTCACGAACCCCGGAGATGGCATCGCAGCCAACGTCAAGCTGGAAGCTGCCATCCCCGAGGGCCTCGAGCACTCACGCGGCAAGCGACTGCTGATGGACATCGGTTCCCTGAACCCGGGCGAGACACGCACCGTGCGGCTGGCACTTGCTGCCGTCACCGGTGGTCAGCACATCGTACAGGTCGAAGCCCGAGCCGACAGCAATCTGGTCCAGAATGCCGTCGCACAGGTGGAAGTGGTTGCTCCGAGTCTGACGGCGACGATCGACGGGCCGGCCCTGCGGTATCTGGGACGCGAGGCGACCTACACGCTGCGGGTCCGCAACGATGGTCATGTGGCCAGCGACAATGTCCGCCTGATGCACAAGGTTCCCGAGGGATTCGACTTCGTCCGCGCCGATCGTGGTGCCCAGTTCGACGAAGCGACCCGCGTGCTGAGCTGGTTCGTCGGACGGCTGGATTCCGCACAAAGCGTCGAGCTCAAGGTGACTCTCAATCCGACACAGCTGGGTGAGTTCGATCACCTGGTCCGGGCCATTTCCGAGCATGGAGCCCGCAGCGATGTGCAACTCAACACGCGCGTCGAAGGGGTCGCCACTCTAGTGATGGACATCACCGACCTGGATGATCCGGTCGAGGTCGGACGGGAAACCGCCTACGAAATCCGCATCAAGAACGAAGGCACGGCGTCTGCCCATCAGGTCGGCCTCGTGTGTGAACTGCCCGGGGGCATGAGCTTCCAGAAAGCCTCGGGGCCTGATGCCCACAAGGCTGCCGGAAGCAACGTCACGTTCCAGCCTCATCGCGAGTTGCCGGCGGGCGAGACGCTGACTTACCGCGTACATGTGACCGGCCAGCGGGCCGGCGATGTCCGCTTCCGCTGCCGGCTCGCCAGCGAATCGATTCAGGAACCATTGACCTCCGAAGAGCTGACGAAGTTCTATGGAGATTGATCGGCACGGGCCATGAACTTTCGTGGCGACGCGTCATCGTCACGATCACCCGCCTACACAGGCGGCAGTCTCGCAAACGACCGAAGCAGCCGCTTCGGTCGTTTGTCGTTGGTATGACGAGAGCTTCCGCTCAGCCGGACGCTCGGCGGAGAGGAGTGAAGCGGCCGTCGCTCTCAGCTCTCACCCTTGGCCCAGCATGGTGTGCATCGACTATACTCCGTTTTGCGCCGAATGTCCCCCTGCAGCGCAAGGTTGCATTCCACACACACTCGACAGGCCCACACCGCGCGTGTCGACACTGTCCGCACCGGCTCGTCATCACACGGATCGACTGGTTCATGACACAGCAGTACATCGTTCGCTATGGCACCATGCGATCCGTGGCGGAGTTCTCCACACGACCTCCACGCGACTATCAACGCAGCGATCAGGTGGTGGTCCGCAGTCCCCGCGGGATCGAGTGGGGTGAGGTGCTGTGTCCCGCAACCGAGCGGACACAGGAGTACCTCAACCGCAAGGAACCGGCCGGCAGAATCCTGCGAGTGGCCACTCCGGAAGACGAAAAGAATCGTGATGCCGCCCTGGTGCGGGAGCGGGAGGAGTTTGATGGCTGCCGGGAGATGATTGCCGAACGTCACCTCCCAATGCAACTGGTGGATGTGGAACACCTGCTGGGGGGCGAACGGGCCGTGTTTTACTTCACCTCCGAAAGCCGGGTCGACTTTCGCGAACTGGTGAAGGCGCTCGCCACGCGCTTCAAGACGCGGATTGAAATGCGCCAGATCGGGATTCGCGACGAGGCAAAACTGCTGGCCGACTATGGCGATTGCGGCAAGCCGACCTGCTGCAACACGCACCTGGCGGAGATGCCGCCGGTCTCGATGAAGATGGCCAAGCTGCAGAAAGCCACGCTCGATCCAGCGAAAATCTCCGGCCGCTGCGGACGTCTGAAGTGCTGTCTGAGGTACGAATACGACACCTACGAAGAGTATCAGCGAGAGCTTCCCAAGGTGGGCAAATGGGTTGTGACTCGCGATGGCAAGGGACGTGTGCTGGCTCAGGAAATCCTCGCCCGGAAGGTTCTGGTCAGCTACGACGACAACCGGCGAGCCTTGGTCGATGCCGGGGACGTTCTGACCGTCATTGCGGGCAACAAGCCTGATGGTCCCCCCGTTTCGTCCAACTGATCTGTTTTACGGCCTCGGGTTCCTTCGGATCGACGTTTCCAGCGCTTGATCGGTCGGCTATATTGGCAATGATTAACAGTGTCGACGGCTCGGTAGACCATGCCCTTTGGCGTCCGACATTCCGTCACGATGTGACCTTCCGTCCCGTCCACGAAGGTTTCGAGAATGACCGCGACTCAACAGCCTGCTTCGCCGCGCATCCAGTATCATCCGGATGCCGAGGTTTTTCTGTTTGCCGCGCTGCAGCACGCCCAGCAGCACCGGGATGAGACTTTCGCAGATCAGGACGATGCGGAAGAACCGTCAGCTCATGTTTCTGGAGCGGAGCTGCTCGAGTCGATCCGGATTCTGGCGACAGAGCGGTTCGGCCTGCTGTCGCGTCAGGTGTTTCGGCACTGGGGGATCACGACGACCGACGACTTCGGACGTCTGGTGTTCGGCTTGGTCGAGCTGGGCCGGATGCACAAGACCGATCAGGATCGCCTTGTCGATTTCTTCGATGTGTACCGGTTCGACGAGGTACTCGATCGCCAGTACGCGATTGATACTCGGGCCGCATTCTCCCGCTGACACCTCTGCACAGCATAGGACAGTACGGGCCCAGCAGGGACGGCTGACATGACGCAGCGACGGGCATCGAGAGAAGCTGCTCGCTCGCCCGATGATGCGGTCGATGTCGTCAATGCCTTCGCCAATCCAGCCCGTTCACCCTCGAGACTCTGGGCCGCTGCACTGGTGTTTGCAGGATGGCTGACCGCGCTCGTCGTGCTGGTGGTCACCACTGCAAATCCGGTGACGCTCAATCGGCGTCAGGTACTCCAGTCGCGCGTCATCGTCGAAGCCGAGGTCGCGGACGCCTCGCGGGAGACCTGCTCCGTCCAGCGATCGTGGCCGGTCGGTTTGGGAGTGGGCACGGACATTCGCATCGAGGGACTCACATCACTGCATCTGCAACCGGAAACGCGGTATCTTATCCCTCTTAACACAACAGATGCCGGCACGTATCGAGTGACCCCGGTGCACGATGGTTCGGACGACTTGCGGGTTTACCCGGCCAGTGCCGACGCAGTGACCCAGCTCGAACAGATCCTCACCCAGGAAGCAGCGAGAGACGAGCGATGAAAAGGCCGAGGCGAGTAGCGAGAGACGAGCCAGACAAGTTTCTCACTCCTTCCCGCCACTCGCATCTCGTCGCTGGAGCGGAGATCGTCAAGACCCTCGGGATCATCCCTCTGCGAAACTCTGGACGAGTTCCGCGACCGGGCGATCGCGCCTCAGGGAATCGGATTTGGGTCGAAGAGGTTGACCGATTCGACCCGGTACGTCGGACGTCCCTGGGCATCTGGAGTCGACATGTCGACCACGCCGTGCACCGTCACTACCGACTGGGGCGCGAGCTCCTCAAACCGGGGATGGGGCTGCAGCGTCAGGCGTCCCTGATACGGGTCGGCCGCATTCGGATTCGTGCTGTAGAGGACGCTCCATAGTCCGGAGGATTGGTCACGCTGCAGCACGCCGCGCACCCAGTGAAAGTGGTCGGCATCATGCGCGAAGGCGGTGGGAGGCGCATCGCAGGGAGCCGCCGTCCGTTGAACCACGAGCGGCTGTTCAAAGTGAGCGTTGTCGAGGGACACCTTGGCGACAGAGGCGACCTCCGCCGCGGCACCTTCGATGCTGCCGTACTCGTTAACATTCGTCCCGTCGGCAGTGTTGCTGGGATGCGGCATCTGGAAGTTGCCGTCCATACCGGCATCGTTGTACTTGGGGACACCGCCCCCTTCGTAGGGCGACTTGCTGGCCGAGCCGGGGCTGTAGAACGGTGCATCGGTGCCTGATCCCGTGCCTGACGATGGCGTATAGGTGGAATTGGGAGTGATGGGAGTCGGCTGTCCCAGGTTGCTGTCGGGATAGGTGGGGATTCCCCCGCCCGGCGCGTAAGTCCCCCCCGGTGTGTAGGGAGCACCGGGCGTCATTGTGGGAATGGGAGCAGTGTTCGTCGGAAAGCCGTATGGATTTCCGTAGGGGCTCCCCATGGGCGTGTAGGGACGCATGCAGCCTTGGAGCGAAAAGCACCACGAGGCTGTCAATACGGCAAGGTAAACAGGCACCGATCGCATGGGTCGGGTCCCTTTCGCGGTACGAGTGGATCGCCGGGGCATTCGCTGAATACGAACGACAACGGCGGCGGGGAATCGGTGTGAGGAGGAGGGCTGGGGCTCGCCTCCGGTTTTCGTCGTGAGAAGCCGGCCTTTCGGGGAGCCTGCTTCCGCGGACGAACTTGGGTCGGTACTGGGTCAGCGATGTGGTGACATTCGCTGCGCGTGGCCACAAAGATGGGTCAGCTGGCGCACGCGGGCGGAGATTCTACTGATCGCGCCAATTGTGTCCAGACGGATTCCGGCAGATTCTGCAGGTCGGCAACCATCGCCACTCGTCGCCGCAAACCCTTGATGGGCTGATGCTTGTGAGCCACTCTCAATGTCATCAGCCGGTGCCAAGACGACTCCCGGTGGGGTCGATCAGCCACAACCAGTCGTTGAACAGGAACTCGAGGCGGATGGCCAGCAGGGCGACGCGGCCCATCACCGTGTATCCAAACGCCGCACCGAACGTGATCATCAGCACCCAGATGCCGATGCGCGCCACCTTGCCGACGGCCCCCTTGTGCTCGATCGAAAAGAAGAAGTACACAAGCGTCGCGAGGATGCTCAGCACCAGCAGGATGTTCTGCACACTCGACCAGAAGTCGAACCGGCCGTCTTCCATTACTACAACCGGCACAATGCTGTTGCGAATCTGGCTGAGGAAGTCGGCCTGCAGAAAGCTGATGAGCCTCAGCCCCGCCGTCGTCCCGATGATGAATGCCAGCGGCCAGCGGGCCACCCACGCCCCCTTGGGAGAGAGCCGCCACAGCAGCATCACCCCCAGCAGCAGCGGAACGAGATAGACATACCAGTGATCCTCGCGCACCGGCGACAGGCCCGGCATCGCCCACGACTGGATGAACCCCGGCGCAATTTTACCGAACAGGTTCGGGACGATCACCGTCCAGAAGCCCACCACCATCCAGTAGGCGGCCGACACCCCGACGAGCACCGACTCGGCCAGCTTGTACAGGGGATTGTCGCGATACAGGAACGAGAAGATGAACAGCGTGCACAGGGCCGCCACCCACAGCCCGATGGTGCGGGAAAGACTGAACTGTGCGGACCCGGCGACATAGTCGTTGTGGGTCGCACTCGAGGTGACGCCATTGAGTTCCTGGACCCAGGCGGATCCCATTCCGGTGGTCGCGGCACGAAACAACAGCCAGACTGCCGCCGCCAGTAGGATGACCGTCCAGATTCTGGTTTCCTGTTTCATGTTCGCCCTCCCCGATGGCCTTGCCGACTCAAGCTGCTGATCAATGTCACGCTCCGTGCTCCCGGCGTTTGCCCATGAAGTACACCCAGTTACCGGCGAGGATCAGCGCGATCATCAGCAGGTGGGCGACGAGTTGTGGTCCCATCCGCCGGCGGGCCTCAAAGTACTTCTGGCTGGGCCGATCCCCGAGGTAGTGATTCACGACGAGGGCCTCGTACTCAGCGGCCCCCTTGATGGCTCCCAGCATTCCCTTGAGTTGCTCCGGGATGTAGGGATAGAACATCGGTGCCTGCACGCCGGTGCAGCCCGCGACCATGCGAATCTTGTCGGGATACGGGGTGACCGCGTACTGCACCCACTCCTTGGTCCCGGGGTACGAGCCGCTGACGTTGATGATCAGATCCATCTGCTGCAGGCTGTCGACATCCTGACACATCGGGATCAGGTCGATGTTCGTGCCACGCGCGTCGGTGGTATACAGCCCGCGCAGGTCGGTGATGATGACTTTGATCACCCCCTCGTTACCGCTCTTGAATCCGAGGTTGACATAGTCCTCTCCGTACACCAGATCGGGGAAGTCGGTACGCAGGACGGACTCGATGGTCTCTTCGATCATTTGCGGGCCGGGGGGCACCAGCGTCAGGAAGTACATCTTCACTCCCTTCTCACAACAGTGCAGGGCGAACGATGTCGCCATGGGGCCGAGTTCGCCTTCGGTCGAGGGGTCATAGTCCCACGCCATCAACACGCAATCGCCCGGGTGCAGGCGTTCGATCTCATCGAACACTTCCTGGGCCAGTGCTCCCGGAGTCTCGGGAAACTGCAGCCCGAACAGAATCGGGATCCCGACCGCCAGGGCCATCGCCAGAAAGATCCAGCGCCGATCGAGGTTCTTCAGAAACTCGTACATGCGATCCAATTCCTGTTGTTCATGCCAGTTGAAGTGCACTCGTCCTGATCAGTCATCGCCGGATCCCAGGTACGAGCGGTCCACGCCCAGCAACACCTTCAGACTGGTCGACGCGATTCCCAACGCGATGCCAATCATGATCGCCCGGTTCCCCGCCGTGTTAAAGATGGTCATGATGTAGACCGACAACTGGTCGATCTTGAAGGCACTGAGCCAGTCCGGCAGCCACGCCGTCAGCCAGACACCGGCGAATGTCCGTCCCAGCAGAATGATGAAGGCGGTCCCCAGCAGGAGCGTCGCTTCGACGTTCTTGGCACGAAAGGCCCGAAAGGCGGCCGAAGCCACATAGAACGCCAGCAACGCGAACATCGTCGCCGTGAGAGGCTGAAACAGATAGGTGTAGGCCCACCAGAAGGGGCTTCCCGGATCCGCATAGCCGCCCGACCACGGATACATGGGCACATGGGCGCGAGTGAATAACTGGCCGACGGTGTACTGCCAGGCAAACGCTCCTCGGAAGTCGTCCAGCAGGAACCGCTCTTGTTCGGGGCCGAGTTTCTGCGCGGTCCCCTTCCCCTGCAGCCAGCAGCAGTTCGAAGTACAGGTCCCGCTTCCACCGCGCGACGGTCGGCTGCTCGTCGATGAAGGCCCGGAGTGCGGACTCTTGAGCATCGTTCAGTTCTCCTGCCTCCCGCAGTGCACTGATCAACACATCAACGCTCATCGTGGGGTCGCTGGCGAACCTGGTGAGTTCGGCCCGTTGCTGGTCGTTCAGAATAATCGGTTCGCCGACGAGGCGCGAGGACACGATCTCACTCGCCCCTGCCTGCAACTGTGCCTGCATCTCACAGGCGCTGTAAGGGACACGCTGCGGCTGACCGGCGCTGTCCAGCACACCCTCCAACAACTCCGGCGTCCAGATGCTGTTCGCCGCAGTACTGACCGCCCTCTGCTGCGGTTCTGTCAGAGGAGTTCCCAGAGTATCGATCTGGCGGATCAGTTCCTGCTGCTGAGCGGCCGTCATCGGCCGTACGCGCGGGAAGTTCGACCAGTCATCTGCCAGTCGGTCGCGCAACCCGGACGACATCGGCCCCCGCAGCGTCAACGATCCGTCCGCCATTGCGAGATAAGCGGAGCTTGAAGCGGGAATCGTCAGGTCCGGCGGTGTCGTGCCGACGAAAACCGACGTCTCGCGCCGGGCGGCGTCCGTCAGTCGCTCCACCGCCTGCAGTCCAATCTCATTGCCGGGGAACAGCTCTGTGAGGGCGTCATGGTCGGCGTCGTTCATGTAACCACTGAACGACAGCGAGGCATGATCGACGTAATACGACAGCTTGCCGCGCAATGACTCCGGGGGCTGGGCGGCGGCGTCCAGTCGTTCGACCAGACAGTGCCATTCGAGCGTGTCCTGCCAGGCCACGAGATCGGATGCCTGATTGGGCTGCATCCAGCCGCGGAAGACGATCTCGTCTCCTTCCTGCCTCAACTGCTGGCGGACGGACGCGGGCAGCGGCTTCCCATCCGCGCGGAGGGGAATCGTTCCGGGGACCCGGAACTCGGGGAGAATGGCCAGCGGCACCGGTGTGAATGACTGTCCGAAGTATTCGGAGTTGGCCGCCGGACTGGTGCCGAGCTTCGCGAGCCCGACGAACAGGGTCGCCAGAAATGCAATGATCGTGACCCCCGAGTACCCCCAACCGCGCTGCCGGTCGCTCACCTTCTTGAGGTGCACTTTCAGCAGGTTACCGCCACCCAGGAGGAACGCGATCGAGGCCAGGATGTCGAACCACACGGCCGTGTCCTCACCCCAACCCTGATAGGCGGGGATGAAGAACGCCCCGATCAGGACGAACCCTGCGATGGCTGTGATGAGCAGCGGAACCGTTCTCTTCATGACGCCTCACTCTCCGCCTGCCTGCGACCCACGTGTGTCCGTACTCCTCACCCGCTGCCTAGAATAGTCTCACGCACATACTCGGCCGCCGTGGCCAATGCTGCATTGCCCGAAAGCTCCGCGGCCGTCATCAGCCCGATGCCCAGCAGCATCAGAGCGGCGACGATCAGCTTGCCGACGTCCTGCCCTTTGAGGCTGCCGAGCTGATCCGGGTCATGAGACAGATAAGCCGATGCCGCGAAGAACTCCTCACCGATCAGCGTGTAGTCACAGGCGGCCACGAAGAAGGGCAGCTGGGCCGGCTGAGCCGTCCCCGCGACCTGAATGGCACCGATCGAGTTGCCGGTCTCGGCGAGAATCAGCGACTCGGCGTAAAACCCCCCCATGTAGAAGCACGCGGCGGGCTTTTCGCGGACCATCATCCCCGCCAGGTGCGCGACGTAACCAAACTGTTCATCGGTGACGTAGTACACCAGATCTTCGTTGTACGCATCGGGCCGGCCTGCGGAGAGAAACGCGGACTGCACTGTTTCGCGGGCCGCCGTCATTACGAGCGACTTGCTCGTGGGGATCTCGACCTTCGCATCGTACTCCGCTGCCCGCTGAGAGACGTGCGAGAGCACCGTCAGCCCGGCGATCGTCTGGATGTCGTTCATGTCCAGAATGCCAGGGACGAACAGACACGAGCGCCCCATTTCCGTCGCCCGGCCGACCGCTTCCTCGACCGCTTCGAGACCGGCAATCTTGCGGATGTTCAGCTTGCGTCCCCCGCGGGCCAGCAGGATAAACAGCACGACCGAGCCGCACACAATCAGACTGATGACCGCCAGCCAGCCTCGGCCGCCGTCGAAGGGTTGCCGCGTCGCGATTCCCGGTGCATCGGCCGGTGTGAGAGCAAATGGGGAGCGGACCCCGTCGGCGCTGACCGCAGCGATGCGAAACCAATAGGGCTCGCCCCGTACGCACTGCTCGATGGCGACGGTCATACGACCCTTGTGCCGTTCCCGCTGCGTCGGCGTGACCTTCGCCACTTCCTGATACAAGCCCCCGAACTCACCGGCACGCTCGACGACATAGCTGATCGAGTCGGCAGGAGTTTCCTGCACAGCGTCGGTGTCGACAGGTGACAGATTGAAGGAGACATCGATCGCTTCTCCGCCATCCCAGGGATGATCATCGGCAACGACATCGGACGGAGGTTCGGGAGCCGGTGCTTCCTGCCCAACCGCAACGCCTCCCGCACACATCAGCACGAGTGCGGACACCAGCAGTCGGCACGTCATGAGTCCCCTCCAATGATCTCGACGTTGGCGCACGGCACGATGATGTTCTCACCCGTTTCGCAACGCACTTCGAGCACCCGCGCCCGTGATCCACTTCCCAGCACCTGTGGCTCGGGCGGCAGTCCCGCAACGGTACCGATCACACCGAAGTGCGGGTCGCGGATGATGCGCACCAGAGCCCCCTCCTGCAGGACGCCTCCTCCCACGACCGCCACCGTCTGATCGGCTTTAGTCGACTCATTGCCGAGTGGAATGACGATCTCCGGACGCATTACACCGGCGCGAATCTGTGTCGCACCGTTCACCGCCGCATCTGCTCCGACACGATTGGCCAGCAACCCAAACGTCCGCTCGGCCATCGCGATCTCACCAAAGCCTTCGGTGATGATGACCGTGATGCCGATCTGCTCAGTCCCAGTGATCGCGACCCCCAGGTCGTACCCCAGAATGTCTCGCAGATCGGCGTCATCAATACCTCCGGAGACGATCGCCGCCGCTCCCACTTCGATCGCACGGCGGATCGTTTCGCCAGTCATGCGGGCACCACCGATGAGCACGCCGCCGCGCATCTGGGGCGTAATCAGATCGGGAGTGAACTCTTCTGTATGGTGTTTGCAGGCCATCACGATCGGACCGTAGGCCTCGCCGCCGACGCCGAAGATCCCCTGGACGAAGGACACATCCGCCTGGACGACGACCCCCTGGCCCTCGATCACATCGACCACCTCTCCTGTGACAAACGCGCGGACTTCGACCGGGATCGGTACTCCCCGCAGGATCAGCTGGCCTGTGACTGGAGAGATCGATTCGATCCGACCGGCAACTCGTGAGGCGAACTCACTCTTGAAGAAGCCGAAGATCCCTTTCGTCCGCGCGAGGACGTCCCCTACCTGAATCTCATCTCCCTCAACCTTGAGCATGCAGCCGGGAACATCCGCGGGGGGCAGCGCAGAGCTGATTCGCCAGGTTGACCGGAGTCGCATCGCCGGGCAACTCGGTGCGGGCGACCACATCACGGGAGTTCACGCGCTCTCCAGGCTTGACGAGTACGTCACCGGCAATGGGCAGTACCCGCCGCGCCCGATACCGGATGCGGTCGGTCACCTGCAGGCCTGGGGTGTATGCGGTTGCCATGAGTTCTTCGTCGGACTGGTGACTTCTATAAACCGGTATTGAGTTTCGGATAGAGGTTGAGCGACGTGACCCATCGCTGCACGAGGCGACGACCCTCCTCGCGATCTTCCGGGAGCTCGAGAGGTCGACCCCGGGCATCGAGGATCAGCCCCACCGTCCCGCCGACGAACCTCTCGTTCGATCGGCTTGCCAGGACCGGCACCGACGTCGAAGCCTCGGGCCGGCTCGATCGACACGCGGGCCGTCTCTCCAGGGCCAAGGGGTAGCAGCTTCAGGTCGCCCACGGTCAGTTCGCCGGATTCCTGCAGGCCGCTGCCGGTGATGCTGTACTTGAAGCAGGATTTGCCCGGCTTGCCCGGTCCCTTTGGCAGCGACGCACGTCCCCAGATAGATCAGGCAGTCCCGCTCGAAGACCTCCAGCGCCGCCTGCGGATGCACCTGCGCCAGCACGCCCAGGTGCGGCATCATGAAGATGCTGTCCTTGGCGAGCTCGGTGACGCCTTCCGGCTCGAAGGCGTCGATCATCATCAGCGGCCGTCTGCTCCATGCGCGGCGCATGCGACAGCACGCCGCCCGATGCCGACCAGCAGGTTCGAGCGCCATGTTGTCGACGATGCGTCTGCCCGCCGGCCTGCTGGCTGAAGACGTGTCGCCGACCGTCCGCTGCTGCTGCACCCCCTTGAGCGTCGTCGCGAACTCCTTGTGCTGCTGATAGGCCAGCCGCAACGCCTCGCGCGCGATCGCCTGTTCGAAGATCAGCGCTTCGAGCGTCTGCGGGATCGTCGTCGGCCGGATCATCTTGTTCTTGACGCGATTCCGCAGTTCGCGCTCGTCCATGTCGAACGGCACCCAGCGCAGGATCGTTCGGCAGCCCGCCTCGGCGCAGACGTTGGAGATCGAGTAGCTCATCCCGAGGTTGGCGCTGACCGTGCGGTTGAAACGGCTCGCCATCGACCTGAAGACGCAGAAGACGTCCGTCGTCGCCCCGCCGATGTCGACGCCGACCACGTTGATGCCCTGCGGCTTCGGCGATCGGCTGCAGGATGTTGCCGACGGCGCCGGGCGTCGGCATGATCGGCGCGTCGGTCCACTTCATCAGCTTGTCGTAGCCCGGCGCCTGGGCCATGACATGTTCGAGGAACAGGTCGTGGATCGCGTCGCGGGCCGGACCGAGGTTCTCGCGCTCGAGCACGGGCCGGAGATTGTCGACGACCGACAGCTCGATCGAATCGTCGAACGTCTGCTTCGACCAGCTGGGCGGCCTCCTTGTTGCCGGCGTAGATCATCGGCATGCGGTAGTTGCTGCCGAACCGAGGCTGCGGTTTGGCCGGGGCGATCAGCTCGGCGATCTGCACGACGTGCGTGGTCGTCCCGCCGTCGGTGCCCGCCGGACATCAGGATCATGTCGGGGCGCAGCTCGCGGATGCGCTGAATCTGTTCGTGGGGACGGCGCTTGTCGTTCGAGGCGATGACGTCCATGACGATGGCCCCGGCGCCCAGCGCGGCGCGCTTGGCGCTTGCGGCCGTCATCTCGCGCACGACGCCGGTGACCAACATCTGCAGCCCGCCGCCGGCGGTGGAGGTCGAGATGTAGATGTCGCAGCCCTCGGGACGGCCGTCGCCGGCAGGTTTCGCAGGTCGGATGATGCTGGCCCTCGTCGTCGACCAGCCGCCGCCCGGCGAGTTCGCCGACCTCGGTCGCGGCATTGATGACGCCGACGGTCACATCGGCGACCGGTTCCTCGACGGTCGTCGGCGCCTCGCCCCGGTACGTCTGCCGATAATGTCCGTCGACCTTCTCGATCAGGATCGCCTTGGTGGTCGTGCTGCCGCAGTCGGTGGCGAGAATGACGTTGATCTGATCGGGGTTGAGTTTGGGCATCGGTGCTCAGGTTCGTTCTTGGCCTTGGGCCTGTTCCTCCAGAACTTCGATCCTCTTGCAGATCGACTCGACGGAATCACGTCGTTCGAGGAAAGCCGCCAGATGCTGATGGGCAGGGGAAGCCGTCAGCGCCGAGAGAAACGGTGCCAGAAAGTAAAGCGTCTGGGCACCGAAGTAGTTGAGCGGGCGGGCCAATTCCAGAAACGCCAGGGCCGGCACCGTGAGATGCCGCTGCACGATCGCCAAGCACAGCGCGTCGACGACCTCCCGCTGCGCGACGGGAGGCTCTCCCTCAGGGGCATCCACGGCAAAGGCGTGCTTGAGCCACTGCATCCCGGCGTGTCCTTCCGCGGCGACGTCTCCCCGAGGCAGGTGCCTGCGGCAGGTCCGCCTCATTCACGTCGGGGATTGTAGCGGATGAGCCCCCGCTGCCAAACGCATCGCAACTACTGATCGTGGCCGAAGGTGGCCGCTTCGGCAGCGTTGCCCGCAGCCATCTGCTCCGCGACCCAGGTGTCGATGAACAGTTGCGAGGCGTGATAGAACAGCATCGGGAACACCGTGAAGCCGCCGAACATCGTCGCCACCAACAGGCCGACGGGCAGTGTCTTCTGGCTGCCGGCAAAGGCGATCCCAATGCGATCTTCGCGCACAAACCCCAGTGCCCGGCCGGCGTGCCAGCCAATCGTCAAGGCTGCGACATGCAGGGAGATGCACGAGAGCGCCACCACCACAAACGCCCAGGGTCCTGTCGTGGCGTTGCTGAGCTGATTCAGCTCCGGTCCGGCTTTGAGAAACGCGGCTGAGAACACAATCACGAGAATCGATGACTGCGCGATCACCCCCAGGGCTGTTCGGTAGTCGTTCGCGATGCGTCGGAATGAAGGGATGAATCGCAGCATCTGACCGGCCAGACAAGGCAGGAGGGCCGAGTACACCAACCGCCGGACCATGGCCCACACATCAAACTCGATGGTCACGCTCGTGAGCAGCTGCAACCACAGCGGCGTGAAGATGAAACACAGACCGTTCGTCAGCATCGTCACCAGCAGCGACACCGCGTCGTTACCGCCGGCCTTGCGGGTCCAGACAGAGGCGGCGGCCATGGTGCTGGGCACGGTCGCGGCGATCATCAGCCCCAGCGAGAAGTCGTCCAGCAGCTGGATCGGCATGAGAAACCAGGCCAGCACAGGCAGCAATCCATAGTTGATCGCGCAGGCCAACAGCACCGGCCCGGGCTTCTTGAGTGCCCGGCCCAGTTTCAGGCTGTCGAGACTGAACGACATCAGGAACAGCACCAGCGCCACCAGCAACGAGTTCGCTCGGGGGCCCAAGGCCTTGCCGAGTCGTGCCACGTCCTCAGCCGGGAGCCGGCTGCCCAGCACCAGGCCCAGCGAGATCAACACGAGCAGCCCCACCAGAAACCAGTGTCGCCGCAGTCGATTCATCGCTCGGTCGTTTCCGGCTGGTCGGAGGGTGTTTCCGGGGACGTCTCGGAAGCGTCAGCCGGTACAGCATCGAGCCCGGAGGACGGTTTCTTGTCGTCTCCCGCAGACTCATCGGCGGGGTCGGTCCGCGGCGTCTCGCCTTCCGGCACTGACTGAGGTGGCGGGGGTGGTCTGGTGGGCGTGCTGTCAGGCTCGGGATCGTTCGACGGTGGTACGACGTCTTCCGCCGGAGGCTTGGTGTCCGTCGGGGGAGTCGCCGGTGGAGTTCCCAGGCGTCGCCAGCGCGCCGCCAGCCATTGATCGCCGTCGTATTGAGGTGCCTGAGTCAGCTCGGCAGCGAGCGTGTCGGCGGCGGCATCCCACTGTTCCTGCTGGGCCAGACTCAACGACAGCAGATAGTCGCGCAGGCACCGACCACATGCCCGCCCCTTTCAGATACCGGGCCAGAGACTCGCCGGCGATTCTGTAGTCACCCAGTTCGTACTGACTGGCGGCCACCCAGTATTCCGCCCAGTCGGCAGCGGGTCGGTTGATGTCTCCCACTTCGGGATCGAGCCGAGAGAACGATTGCGAAAGTCGTGAGTTGAGAAAGACGCTGCGGGCCTCATCATACCGGCCGAGCAGCTCCAGCACTCGGCCCTCCAGCAGTGACTTCTCCGCCGGGGCGAAGATCGGCACGGGACCCTGCTCGGTCTCGTTCACTCCGGCGACGACGATCGGCCCGTCCATGACGCGATAGCGAAACGTCAGCGATCGCTCTTGCTCAGATGTGAGGTGATCAAACTGTCTCCAGCGGCTTTCCGGGTAGTCCCAGACACCAATGTCCGCCGAGATCCACAGGCCGTCTGCTCCGACCCGCGTCACACGTTCCACCAGACCTGAGGGCCGCAGTTCGCCCGGCCCCAGACCGTTGTACAGATTGATGGTGCCCCGATCGTCAATGGCCGCCTGCAACTCCTCCATGCGGGGAGCCAGCAGGCTGCTGTCGGCAATCAGCTGGACCGACAGCCTCCCCAGATCTGCTGCTGTCACAGGGAAGGGCGCGGACTCTCCCCGATCGAGTTGCCTGAGGACGCGCTCGTCATCGCGGGCCTGACGCAATGTCGCCACACGCTGCACCAGGGGGGACTGCACATCATCATCCAGGGCAGGAACCGGAAGACCGAGGCGGCAGTCGTAGAGCGCGACCCCCTCATCCGGCAGCAACACGCCAACAAACCAGACTGACGTGGGTTCACCCTGTTCCGAACGCGGTTGCAGAATGACTGCATCGAGCTTCAGTTGCAGAAGGAGGTCGGCGAACACCCACGCCCGGTCACGTGCCGTGCCGAGTCCCAGGACGAGGATATCGTAGGGCGTCAACGGAACGCCGCTTTCCTCCCCGGCCAGCAAGTCCACATTGCGGACGACGTAATAGAAAAGTTCGCGGGCCCGGTCATGATCCGAACTCAGTCCAGCCGTCACCACATCGACGACTCCGCCGCGAGCAACTGGTTGCGGATGTGACCGGCATCCTGCTCGATGAACTGGCCGAGCTGTGTCTGCTCAAACATCGCAGCAGGCAGCAGGGACTCGCGCAGTGTGCGATCTTCGTTCTGTACGCCGGGATCGATCGGGGGCGCGCACTCCGTCAACCAGTTGTTGAGGGCGTCTACCAGAATGGACGAGTCCGACGTGATACCGACCCGCTCGGGCCGCAGACCGTCGAGCACTCCCTCCAGAATGCGATCGCAATGGTCGCGGGATACGTCCGAGTTGTCAGCGGAGTCCGCTGCACCACCATCGGAGACCGGCTCACGCTGCCGGCATGTCGAGATCAGCAGCAGACCGGCCACGACGGCCAGGGCGATTCCTCCGTACATCAGCGGCGATCGGCGGGGTTCGGGATCGACCCGGACATCACTCATGAGTACTTCTCTGGGAGTTCACTTGTATCAGCGTTGTTCGAAGACCTTTGTCGAGAGTCCAGAGTCAAGTGTCCAGAGCATTCTCAGTTTTCCGTCTCTCAACACTCAACCCTCAACTCATTCCCGCCGTCATAGACTGTTATAGAGTTCGCGAAACTGGCTGAGTCGGGTCATTAACTGTTCTACGCTTCCCAGCGGCACCATGTTGGGACCGTCGCTGAGCGCCCGGTCGGGGTCGGGATGTGTCTCCAGAAAGACTGCGTCGCAACCGCAGGCGACCGCAGCGCGGGCCAGCGGTTCGACCATGTCCCGGGCACCTCCTGTGCGACTTCCACCGGGCCGTTGCACACTGTGCGTCGCGTCGAACACCACCGGGCAGCCCAATGCCTGCATGGCAGGAATCGCCTGCATGTCGTTCACCAGTCGGCCGTATCCAAACGTTGTCCCCCGTTCCGTCAACAGCACGCGAGGGTTACCCGCTTGCCGGCACTTGTTCACGGCGTGCTGAACATCTTCCGGGGCGACGAACTGCGGCTTCTTGACGTTGACCACTCCCCCATGCCTGGCCGTGGCCCGGGCGACCGCGACGACGAGATCGGTCTGCCGCGCCAGAAACGCCGGGATCTGCAGGATCTGGCACACCTCGGCCGAGGGGGCGGCCTGTTCCGCGGAATGAATGTCGGTCGTGACGGGCAGCCCCGTCGTCTCGCGCACCCGCTGCAGCATCGCCAGTCCGTGATCCAGACCCGGCCCCCGATAGCTGTCGATGCTTGTCCGGTTCGCCTTGTCGAAGCTCGACTTGAACACCAGATTCCACCCGTGCCGCTCGGCCATGTCGCGCAGTTCCCCGGACACCCGCGTCACGAGTTCCTCGCTCTCCATCACGCACGGCCCGGCGATGAACAGCAGTGGCTGTCCGGTGCCACACCGCAGGGGGCCGATTTCCACCAGATTCGCTTGCACTCGATGCGTTCCCGAAACTCGAAGGTTCGTCGTCACGATAGCCGACCACGCAGCGATTTGGAATGCCTCCACAACTGCCCGTCGGCGTCGGAGTTGCCAGCTTCGAAGCTTTGCGAGAGCCGGTCGGTGAGCGTCGTCGACGATCTTGCAGTACCCACGGGGCTCAGCCCGCGGGCTTGCCACCACGAACCAGATCACTGCGGCAACAGGTCCAACAACTCGGTCAATCGGGTGATGGTCTCACCGCGCCGCTCCCCCTTGCGATCGAGATGCACTGCCGACAGTCCCGCCGACCGGCGCCGCGCACATCGTTCGTCAGATCGTCTCCGACCATCAGGATCTGCTCCGGAGCACACCCGCAGGACAAGACCAGTGCATCAAAGAACGCGGCTCCCGGTTTGTGGCAGCCCACCTGCGACGAGATCACAGAGTGTTCGATCACACTCAACTCGCTGAACCCGGCACACACCTGTACAAGACGCGTGTCGAAGTTGGAGGCGATCGCGAGTCTCTGGCCTCTGTCATGCAGGGCCGAGAGCGTCTGGGTGACATCGGTATGTAGTCGCCACGCCTCGGGCCGCGCGTACCATGCGTGAAGTTCCTCAAAGCAGGCCTGGGCGTCGACCACATCGTCGAGCACCTCTCCCACCACCCGCCGCCAGAAGTCCCGCTCACATTGGTCGCTGGTGACCAGGTCGGTCGAGGCGGCCAGTGCCGATGCATAGGCCCGGCGGAATCTCACGCGCACTTGATGGGCCGAATGTCCGGATCCATGCCGGCGGCCAATGCGGTGATACACCACATGCACCGAGGGATGCGGCTGCAGCAACGTACCGACGGCGTCAAAGGCGACCCACTTGATCGAGGCAGCACTGGTCATCGGCCTGCCTGCCAGGTGTGCAACTCCTGCAGGCATCAGTGCGACTCAGGGAGCTTTTCGAAGACGATGACATGCTGCCGCGGCAGTTTGCCGACCGTCTCCTTCCACTTCAGTCCGAATTCCGGCTGACTGGCTTCCTTGATGACCTGGGCCTGGGACATCTTGTGGACTTCCTTGATCGGCACCGCCGGGTCTTCCTTGCGATACTCGACAAAGGCGACACGGCCGCCCGGCCTCAGCGATTGGGCAATGTTCTCCAGCATCTCGTACGGGAAGTCGAACTCGTGGTAGACATCGACCATCACGGCGAGGTCCACGGTCTCGGGATTGAGTCGCGGCGATTTGACGTCTCCGAGGATCGGCCGGATGTTCTCCAGACCATCCTGCTTGCAGCGGTGCATCAGGGCATCGAGCATCTCCTGCTGAATATCGACTGCGAGAACGACCCCCTCCGGGCCGACATGCCGCGCCATAAGCGTGCTGATGACCCCCGAACCCGCCCCAATGTCCGCCACCACCATGCCCGGCTTCAAATCCAGGCACTCGACCAGCAGTGACAGACCTTCCTCCTCATCACGCTCGGGCCGCTCCAGCCAGGCGATGCCTTGATGCCCCATCACCCGGGCAATCTCCCGGCCCATGTAGAACTTCCCGATCCCGTTGGGGTCGTGATCTCCCAGCCACGTATATCGGGGAGCGTCGTCAGGAGTGGCCGGCTCGTCGGCACACAGCGACTGCGCCAAGATGAGCGGCAGGAGGAGAACACCCACGGACGTCATTCGAGTTCGGATCGTCTCGATGCGCGTCCTCATGTTGAGTGACCGTTGTCAGCGAGTTGTCCGTGCCGGCGCATCACCTCTTGCCAGGCACTTTCAGAGAGCTGTTCCGATTCGTCGACAAGCATCACGGGGATCTCATCAACAATGCGGTAACGTCGCCGCGTCCTAGGATCGGTGCTGACGAACGCCCCGCTGTCGTACACGAGCCGTGCATGCGACTGTGGACAGACGAGCAGTTCCAGTGCCTTGTTGACATCAAATGCCATGATGGTTGTTCGACTATGGTTGATCGTTGATCGAAGTCTGCGGGCTCACGTACTCGTCACTTTTTCTCAAAACCCCCGCGCCTGCCGTATCTCGCTGAACGTCCGCAGTTCGTACCCAATCCTCTGATAGTCGAGCAACGCACAGAGCACCGCAGCGCGACGCCCATACCGTCCGGACCGCTGAAGCCTCCGAACTGTCCGCCCCCTTTCAGGTGCGGCTCCATCTCGACAAAGAAGTCGTTAATTCCCAGGGAGGCCAGCCGGTGTTGAATCTCAGGAAGCTGCACAGCAAGGTCCCGAAACACCAGCTCGTGTCCGGAGTCACCGGCAGTCGCCGGGACGAAGTTCCAGTCCGATTCCTCGTCGACATGAGATCCGGGAGTCTTCGCCCGGGTGACATGGTAGTCCTTCACATGCATCCAGCCCAGATGCGGCAGCATCACCCGGAACTCCTCCACACATTCCAGCGGCGAATAGCCCTGATGCGACAGGTTGCCCCCATCAAAGATCAGCACCAGGTTGGGACGCCCGATCGCCTCGGCCAGTTGGGCGAGCAGTTTCCCGTTCTGGCCGATGAGGTTCGACTCCACCTCCAGGCCGTAGGTGATGCCATGTTCGCCAAAGGCGTCGGCGATCCGCCCGATCTGCTCGGCGGCCGGGCCGATGTACGACCGGGGATCGTCGCCGCGGGGATGATAGAACGAGAACCCGCGGATGAGTCGCGTCCCCAGTTCCCGTGCCGCATGGATCGTTTTGGCGACCTCTGTCTCCAGATACTCGTCGAAGGGGACGTATCGGTTCTTGGTGCCATCCTCCACATCGACCAGTTTCACCTTGCCGATGCGCGACCCGATGCTGGTCACCGACATCCCGTACTCGCTGTGCCACGCCTTCAAGCGGTCGAGCTTGGCGGGCACCGAGGTCGACGACATGCTCGATTTTCCCGTCGCCGAATACATCGACAAACCGGGGGGTGTAGGTCCGCAGCCCGAGTGCCGACAGGGCGGTCATCTGCTCGAGCGCGGTCTTGTGGTTGGCCGCCTCGTCCGCAAAGGCCGACAGCGTGATACAGGGACGTGGGGACATCAACACCTCGGTAACGAAATCCACCCGGAACAGTCAGACACAGCACGCAGGGGACATTGTTCACGGACAGGTCCACAGGTGCAACCGACGGCGCAAGGCCATCTTGGCAGTGTCAGCAGGCGGGCACGGTACGTCGAGTCACGACCGAGCTCGCCGTGGGATGACGAGATCAGCGACTGCGGCGTCAACAGGCAAGCCCGATGACGAACGTTGTTTCCCAGTCAAGCGCGATCACACGCAGGCCGTCGTCAGATTGACAGCGACTGGTCGTCTTCGGGGGCGTCGGCAGGGCTGGACGTCCTTACGTCGTCGTTTGCGGGCGGCAAAGCCACCGCAGCAACCGGCGAGCGTCATCGCCAAGGCCAGTGACCCGGGTTCGGGAATCGCCGCCGGTGCATTGAAGACGCCGGAGATGGCGTAGATATTCCGAGTCAGATCGCTGTGTTCTGACGCTCTGGGGATTCGTGGTCAGATCCACGTGGCATTGGTCTGATTTCGTTTCCCGAAGATTGGCTCGGCCGTCCCTAGAGTTCTGCCTGCGAAGCCAATTCCGTCGCTGTTACGTGCCAGTCCAGACATCGTTCCCCTGGTCCGCTTTGAACCGATCCAAATTGATCGAACTGGATGCTGTTTAGCAGATCGCCGTTCCAGCGGTCCAGAGTAGTTCGTCGCAATCAGTCGCGATGCGGGTTGCCCGCATCCACTCGCAGGTTGTAGATCGGAATCCCGGCACCTCCATTGGCGCACTGTCCGTGCCGGGGACTGTCGACGTGTTGTCGCGGGCATTGACGGAGGCAGTTGATGCCACAGCCGTCCACGTCGTCGACAGATTCTCAACGAGCGAGCCCGACTGGTTCGCCTGTGCCGTAACGAAGGCGTTGTATGAGGTGATGCAGATGTCGGCTGTTCGAAGCGGTGAGGAGTTGGTCGATTGGTACATCGTTTCAGTGGAAAAGATCAATCGATACTGCTGTCCCGCGAGGGGCGGCCAAATGTTGCAGGAGGTAACTGCATCCCCTGCGCCCAGAGAGCTGGAAGCACTCAGCAACAACAACGCACACAGCAGCGACGGCGGCCCGCAAGAACTTCATCGCCTTGGCCCTCAGAAATCGCGCAGGAGGCTTGACCCTGCCTGGTTGATACAGCTTCACGTTCCAGCATGCACTTTCCAGTTGCGAAAGTCAATCGTGTGGCTGCGATACTGAACAGATGGGCGTGCATCTGGATGGTCGGTGGCCGAGAGTGCTCCGAATATCCACCCCGCCCGGGGCGATCGAAGAAAGCTCTTGGCGACTGATGCTGTTGAACTTGCGCTCTGTGCAACTGGAGTTCACCCTCCCCGTGGGGAGGGTCAGGCGCAGCGAGGGGAGGGGGTAGCCCCGGATCTCGATCCGGGGTCGCGAAGCGATAAGTGGTTGTGGGTGGTGTCGCGTCGTCACCAGACGGAGCGAGGACGTCACTCGTCCGGACGTGGTTCCGCAACCTCTTGCGGCTGCGCCGCACCGCTTCAAGAAGCGGTGCTACCCTCTGGCCCTCCCCGGGCGCTCGTTCCTCGCGTCCGACCCTCCCTTGGGGAGAGGGTGAAGCGGGCTATGGTCTTGCGCCTGACGGGCTGATCAGGCGGACCCGGTGTGCTTCCAGCAAAAGACACCTCCCATGAGAACGCACCGACCATTGCGACACACGCCCTGAACAGAACCACACGTAGGCCTGCCTGTTCGACTCTACGGATCCTTGCAGGGCATTGGCCAGAATGCGGTGATTCAGGGCAAGTGTCCGGCTGCTTGAGTTCGTCATACAGCTGAGCCAGACGCTGGTGGACAGGCCCCCGGTCCTGGTCTGCCATTTGTGGAAGGATGCCTTCCAGTTCCACGACCGCCTCGTTGAATCTCTTCATCTGGGCCAGAATGTCGGCCCGCGTGATCGAGAATTCGAAGCGGGGTTCGAGTTTCAAGGCGGCATCGATCAGCTTGAGCGCCCGGTCGAGATCGCGCGATTCCGACTGCATGATGGTCCAGGCCAGATTGTTGAGGACGGCCGGCATCCGGGCATCGCGTTCGTACGCCAGTTCCAGGTGCAGTTGCGCGGTCTCCAGATCGCCCCGTGCCAAAGCGCGCGAACCCAGAATGAAGTGCACCATTGTGGGCGACTGACCGCGCGAGAGCGCTTGATTGAGCAAGGTTTCGGCGGTGAGCGCCCCATCCCACTCCCGGGTGGAGAGATCCGCCAAGAGTGTCAGAACCAGGGGATTTCCGGGACCATACTGCAACGCCTTGGTGATCAGTTCCAGTTGGCGCGACAGGTTGCGATCATCCTGCGAGAGCACAAAGTCGTACCAGCTGACATAGACGTTCACATAGGCTTGATTGACGTCGCTACGGTCGATCGATGCAGGAGTGCCATCAAGCACCGGAATCGCGCTCATAGCGCTCGGCGAATACCTCCGCCTGCACCCAGCGATGCCGGGGTTCCCAGTCGTCGGGATTGCGCTGGGTCTCGCCCTCGAAGTGACGCGCGGCCAGGCGCACCGCATTGAGTGACGCTGGCACGTTGCCCAGTTCTCGGTAGAGTGCCGACAGCGTGAGGTTGACCTCGGGTTTGTCCTCGCGCGCTTGTTCGAAGTGGTACGTGGCACCGGGCAGATCCGGCTTACTCAGGAGCAGTTGACCGAGCAGGGCATGGGCTTCGGTGCCGACCAGTTGGCTCTGACAGGCAACCGACAGGTGATGTTCCAGGGTGTCTCGCAATTCTTCCGTCAGCGGCAGGTCCTGTTCGATCAGATCGTCGGCGATCCAGAAGTGAGCATCCGGGTACCCGTCCTCCGACTGCGGTGCCAGTGCGTGCATCATCTCCAGGGCCCGTTCATGATCGCCGTGATTCTCCGCCACCATCGCCAGACCGAACTGATGCTCAGCGGCCTCGGGATTGAGCCAGATCACTTTCTGCTGCCACAGTCGGGCGGCGTCCCAGTCCTTCTGTTCGATGCCTTTGTACGAGAGTTGCCGGTAGCGCTGGATCAGGTCGGTCTGGGGCAGCTCACGTCCGGCGATCACGGTGACGATGATGACCACCGCCACCACGACGGCCGGCAGACCTCGCAGCAGCGCGAAAACCGGTCGCTCAAGAAACCAGGATCCAAAGTTATTGAAGCCCTCTTCGAACAGACCCAGGGCGCGCTCAAAAGTCCACGAGATGCGCACGCATGCCATCGCGCACAATCTCGAACAGGTTTCGAGGCGGCAGAGGTGGATCGTCGTATTGAGGTTTCGAAGGCTGCAGCGCCATGTCAGCGACCTCCCTGTCGCTTGAGCCAGTCGTCCCGCATCTGATTGCGAACATGACCGAAAAGGTTCAGTAACTCCATGCGATCCTGTTCGAGAAGTCTGTACTCGCTGATCAGAAACTGCTGGAACTGCACCGACGTCTCGCTGTCTCCAGCCAGTCGATTGGCATTGGGAAGTTGCCCCTGCATTCGCGTCCGCCAATACCC
This sequence comes from uncultured Planctomycetaceae bacterium, assembly GCA_963707405.1. Taxonomy (GTDB): domain Bacteria; phylum Planctomycetota; class Planctomycetia; order Planctomycetales; family Planctomycetaceae; genus CAVPPT01. The sequence continues at coordinate 343,375 of CAVPPT010000010.1, forward strand.
TTCCACCTCGTCGGGCGGAAGGAGCGGGTCTCCGGCAGGATTCACCAGACAATAAAGCAGTGTGCCGAACTCGCCGGTGGGAAGAGTCATTTCCACCTCGACCATCGGCCAATCGTCGACGGCGTGCACAGTCGTTTCGCGAATGTCCCACCCGCGCCCGACATAGCAGCCAGACAGATCGTGCCAACCGACGAATGGGAAGTCGACCGAAACCATCGCGTCGCGGTAGCCCGATTTGTAATGCCAGATGCGGCTGAAGTGGCCGGCGTCACTCGTGAGATCGCGCTCCTCGGTCTCAAAGGAGAACTGCTGCCAGCCGTTGATCTCCGCTGGGAGACAGTCCTGCGGGAAGGCATTCAGATACGCGTCCAGGTCGATGCTGACACTCGCCGGAGAACTGCCGATCCAGACAAGTTGCAGCGCCCCGATCGCGACATACAGGCAGAGTGTCAGCGCAGGCAGTGCGCGACGGACAGGTCCCGGTCGTACGTTCGCAGTCGGTGTCGGTGGGGTGTCGGTGGTTTCTTGCGAATCCTGGAACTCCGCGACGTATTCGGGCTTGAAGTCCTCCGGGAACTCCAGAATCCAGCGCAGAGGCAGCAGCGAGATGAGCAACTGATCGGTGCTCAAGAGCAGCAGAAAGCCGACGACCAACAGCACATGTCCCAGCACTTCGTGAACGACGCCGGTCGACAGATCGATACCCATCCGCTGCGCCACCGCGACGACAGTCCCCACGCGGACGACGTTCATCGCGATCGACCAGAAGACGGCGGCGGCGATCAGCAGCAGCGAGTGGAACCAGTGCCGTCGCATCACGACACAGAAAAACGCAGCGGCGGCAACCAGTACGAGCTGACTGTGGATGCCGCTGCAGGCTTCAGCCACGAACAGTTCGCGATCGGGTAGCCGGAAGACCTTGCCCGCCAGCAGGTGGGGAATGCCAATAAACTCCAGCGCATTGCTGGTATATGTCGCGGTCAACTGCTGGAGGCCGCGAATGGCCTGGTCATCGAGCGGCCATGGGGGGGGGATGATCAGCCACAGCAGCAACCAGACGGGGAGCAGATCCTTAAGACCGGTGCTGCCTGTCTTGCTGAAGATGACGCCGCCCAGCGCGAGGACAAACGCAATTGCCCCCAGCCAGGGCGAGAAAAAACGCACCGCAATGGCTCCCATCACCAAACCGCCCAGCAGCAGACCGTTCGCCAGAAATCGACTCAGCCGCGAGCGAACCACCGTCCCGCGAGGCCAACGGAGCCACAGCAGAATGCCGACCCCAATCAGGACGGCAGGAAAAAACTGGTAATGTGGGCGATGATCCCAGAGATGAACGAGATGCAGGACCATGAACGGCAGGCAGGCCACCACAATCGCCACGGACCAGATTGTCCGACCTGGCGCTCCGGCGGAGACACGTTCTCCGAGTTGATCTGCGGCCCCGCTCGACACAGCCGTTCCTCATCGTTGGAGCGCGGGCAGTGATCACGAAGTGCCCTGCCGCCGCGCACACTGACTCGTGCCTCCATTAGTACGCTGGCGACGGAGGATTGCAAGGCGAAACCTGTGAACTACGGGTAAACCTCCCTCCTCTCCCCGGGAACAGGCAGTCTGTCCCGATCCCGGCGGAGAGGAAGGCTCCTTGGACAATTCACGCCGGCTGCGGGGCCTCCAGTTCCTCCCGCAGGCGGTTGCGAGCCGTGTGCAGCCGCCGCTTGATCGTGCCGATCGGACTGTCGAACTGATGGCTCATCTCCTTGAGCGATTGCCCATCGAAGTAGAAGGCCATCAGTGTCGCACGATCGAGCGGGCGCAGCTTCTCCAGGCTGCCGCGAACCTGGTGGGCGCGCTCGGATCGCAGCGCATTCTCCAGTGGATGGTTCGGTGAGCCATGCAGGCCTCCAAACATCTCCGGAGCAGCGGCCGTCTCCGGCGGACGTCGCACCGCCCGGTTGATCGACAGTCGGACCGCGATCCGCTTGAGCCAGCCGACGAACCGGCTCGGTTCGCGCAGCTGGTCGATCTTCCGCATCGCGCGGAGGAACACCTCTTGCGTGACCTCGCGCGCTTCGGCGTGATGCCGCAGTCGCCGCAGGACGATCGCGAAGATCGCCGGCTCGAACTCGACAACGAGCTGGCCGAATGCCTCGCGGTCACCCGTCTGTGCCAACTGAACGAGATTGATGAGTCGATTGTCGTCCATGGGAGAAGCCAGAAGTCAGTTGCCAGGAGTCAGGAGTCGTTTAGGGATGGACGTTGGAGAAGGATCCCAACGCCGAATCACGAAACCCGACCGCCGTATCGAAACGTCGAAGAACGAATCCTGTTCGCCGTATCAGAACGCCGGGAACCACATCCCGAAAACGTCTGCAGTTACAGGTCAGCCACGAGGGATCACGAGGGCGACATCATCAGCCAGCGGCATTCGATGGTCCGTCGCGGGAGTCAGCAATTTCGGCGAAGCCGCCAGGGCTTCGCGGAGCGTGCGGAACTCACAAGGACAGCGCCTGAGAAATCATCAGGCGTGCCCAGATCGCGGCGGGGGTGTCGGGAGACGCAGATGCTGCGTCGCACGACATCACCGGATCCGGCTGGCGCATCATGCTGCGTTCGCGTGTGACCGGTGTGATCACACTCGTCGTGCATGGCGTGGCATCGGGCGTCAGAAACGCCCCGTGTAGCCGTTTCCCCGGACGGGACCCTGCGGACAGGCGATGGTCACGACCGACGACGACGCGGCTCTGGGCACAGACATTGCCCTGCTGGCCAGATACGTTCGCCACGTTGTTCAGGTCGAAGTTTTCCATCGAACTCTCTCCGAGGGGAGCCTTCATCAAGGCTCGTCCAAAAAACGGGAGCCATTACCTATGGCTCGGACAGGTTGGGCCGGCGCACAGACCGGTCTCCCCAACACTAGGAACACCACAGATTCCCCCCTAACCCAATGTTAAGGGAGCAGATACAGCCTCGTTTCACGGCGTGGGGACCTGGTCTGGTCACCCGGCGAGCGCGAGACGGACTCTCCTGTTACGTCTGTAGACCGTCAGTGTCTCAAAAAGGTTCGTCCATTCCAGCCGATTCTTTCAGAATTTCCGGAGAAGTTTCCCAACCTCGTCCGGAGGGTGGTGGTCCGAAGTCGCCGGTGGTACGATCAAAATCCGCCTGAAGATCATCCGAGACTCCTCCTGTCACAATGTTTATGGATTTGCCCGCGTCGATGCGTTCGTTTGATCTGCTCCTTCCCGTCTGTTTCGCATTGCTGTTCGTCGGCTGTCCACAGTCCACCGAACCCCCGATTGTCAGCGACGGCTCCCCCGCGACAGTCCAGGCAAGCGCTGCTCAGCAGGCAGAACCCGAGACCCAGGCAGCCGACGACCACGCGACAGTCAAGGTGCTCGAGAGTGCTGGTGCGGTGCTGGGGATGGATCAGGGGCGAGTGGTCTCTGTGGATCTGAGCGAGGCCCGCGATGTCGGGGACGACATCCTGCCGCATTTGCAGAAGCTCCCCGCCCTGCGTGACCTGAATCTCTCCTTCACCCAGGTCACGAACGACGGACTCTCGCAGCTGTCGGGGATTGAGACTCTCCAGACACTCAACCTGCAGCGCCGTGCCAACGTCAACGACGACGGACTGGTGCATCTCACCAAGTTGCCGAACCTGCAGCGACTGATTCTGCTGTACAACTCAAACAGCATCACCGACGCAGGTCTCTTGCACGTCGGGCAGATCAAACCTCTGCGGGCACTCGACGTTCGCGGCTGTGTCCAGATCAGCGATGCCGGTCTCGCCCACCTGTCGGGGCTGACGAACCTCGTCGATCTCAAACTGAAGACGTCCGGCGTCACCGACGAGGGGGTGGGGCATCTCTCGGGGCTCAAGAAGTTGCGGGTGCTGCACCTGGAGCAGTGCCGTGTCACCAGCGACGGGCTTGCACATCTCGTGGGCATGCCCGACCTGCAGGAACTCAACCTGTACAACACGCTGGTCGATGACGTGGGACTGGCTCATCTGGCCGGACTGAAGAAGCTGAAGAATCTCAAGTTGCGGGATACTGCGGTGGCCGGCAGCGGCCTCGTGCATCTGCAGGGCTCGAAAGACACACTGCAGTCGCTGGACCTGAGCGAGTCGTTCATCAACGATGACGGGCTCGAGCATGTCGCCGCGCTGCCGAACCTGGAGGTACTCAACTTGTGGTCGGGCTGGATCAGCGACGACGGTCTGGCGAAGCTCACCGGCCTCTCGAAGCTGCGGGACCTGAGTCTGGAGGCGTGTGATATCGGCGATCCGGGCATGGATCACGTTGCCCAACTGTCCCGGCTCGAGTCGCTGAATCTTAAGGAGACGAAGGTGACCGATACCGGAATTGCGGCCTTCAAGTCGCTTGCGAACCTGAAAACATTGAATGTGGCCAATACCGATGTCTCCGAGGACGCGGCCCGGGATCTCGAAGCGGCCATACCCGGAAGCAAGGTGCAGTTGTAAGATGACATGTCACACGAGCGCCAACCTCTGCGGCCGGTTGGGCAAACCGGCAGGGGTGTCGATCTTGCCGTGTGATGACTGAACTCGTTCACCCTTCTCTCTCGAAAGGAACTTCCATGACCCAGCGTGCGTCGCGGCGACAATTCATGCAGAACTCGACGGCCATCGGTGCGGCCCTGTGGGTGGGCGGCAGCCGGTCGTTTGCCCGGGATCGTTCGGCCAACGAACGTGTGCAGTATGCCTGTATCGGAGCGGGCGGGAAGGGGAAGGAAGACTCCTCGCAGCTCGGCAAGCATGGCGACATCATCGCACTGTGCGATGTGGATTCCGACACCTTGGACAAGGCTTCGAAGAATCCCGCCTTCAAGAATCCTAAAACGTTTCGCGACTGGCGCGAGATGCTCGAACAACTCGGTGACAAGATCGACGGCGTGACCGTCTCGATTCCCGACCACGGCCATGCTCCGGCGACGCGCCATGGCGATCCGCAAGGGGATCGCCTGCTACACGCAGAAGCCGCTTACTCACAGCGTGTGGGAAGCGCGGCGACTCGCCGAACTCGCCAAGGAGTTTGACGTCCCGACGCAGATGGGGAACCAGGGGACGGCCAACCGCGGTTTGCGACAGGCCGCCGCCATCATGAAGAACGGACACCTGGGCAACGTCAGCGAGGCCCATGTCTTCACCAACCGGCCCATCTGGGAACAGGGTCTCCCGCGTCCGAAGCCCGATCCCGTCCCCGAGAACCTTGACTGGGAACCTCTGGCTCGGACCCGCCCCGATGCGTCCCTACGCCAAGGGGGCCTATCACGACTTTGCCTGGCGCGGCTGGTGGGACTTCGGCACCGGTGCACTGGGTGACATGGCCTGTCACACCTTCAACATGCCCTACATGGGCCTCGACCTGAAGGATCCGGTCGCGATCCAAGCGACCTGTTCGGGTCACAACCGCGACAGCTATCCACAGTCGTCGGAGATCACCTTCGAGTTCCCGGCGAACGACTGGCGTGGACCGGTGATGGTGAAGTGGTACGACGGCGGCAACCTGCCCCCCAACGAGCCTGATCTTCGGCCGCGAGCTGAAGAAATCGGGCCGGGCTCCCAGCGGGGCCATCATCAAGGGGGACAAGGCGACGCTGTACTCATGGGGTGACTATGCCGACGAGTTCGTCATGCTCGATCCGGACGGCAAGGAGATGCCGCTGCCGACCGTCGAGTTCGAAGAATCCCCCGGCCACTACGAGGAGTTCCATCAGTCCATCACTGGCGAACGCCGCCGGGGTGTGGCGAACTTCGAGGACTACGCCGGCAAGCTGACCGAGACGATCCTGCTGGGCAACCTCGCCGTGTGGGATGCCGCGAGCGGCGAAGGCAAGAAGATCGTGTGGGACGCCGAGAAGCTCGAGGCGACCAATGCCCCGGACGTGGCGAACGTCATCCATCGCAAGTACCGCGACGGCTACGAGGTCTGACCGGCCTTGCTGCCAACGACTCCGAGCCCGGGGGAGCATCTCCCCCGGGCTTTCTTGCTGGAACGGAATCCGTCCCAGGGTGGTGCGGCTACGGCGCTGACCATGGGCTGTGATGTGTAACCTCTTCGAGGTATTCGATATTCAACCGTCGAGTGAACTTCACACTTGGAACTGCTCCAAATGCCACTCAACTAATCAGCCAGTCAACCAATCATCTCATCAACTCCTCACATGTCCTCCCGTGATGATATTCTGACCAAGCTGCGGAGGGCGGACGTCCCCGACGTGCCCCCGCCCCAGCCGTTCACGCAGGGCATCGTGTTCGATGATCCCATCGCCCAGTTCGCACGCGTGCTGGAGAGTGTCGGCGGGCGCGTGCGAAGTTTGCCCGCGGCCCGAGGATGTGAACGCCCGGCTGCAGGAGCTTGCTGTCTGGCGCGATGCCATCCGCCGCTGCAGTCTGGTCGAACGCATCGGCGAGACCAACTTCGACCTGGAGTCGATCAACGATCCGCACGAACTCGCCGATGTCGACTTCGCCGTGCTGCCCGGCCATTGGGCGGTCGCCGAGAACGCCGCCGTCTGGGTGAATGATGAGGGGCTGGGGCATCGTGTGCTGTACTTCATTGTGCAGCATCTGGCGCTGGTGGTGCCGGCCTCGCGCGTGCTGGACAACCTGCACCAGGCGTACGAGCGGCTGACGATCGGCACGTCGCCGTTTGGCTGCTGGGTGTCCGGCCCGTCGAAGACCGCCGACATCGAGCAGTCACTGGTCATTGGAGCCCACGGTTCCCGCTCGCTGACGGTGTTCCTTGTCGGTTCGCCCGACGATGTTCCTACCCAGTGATGCTCGTCCGGGCAATCCGCTCGTACGTTCTTTAGTGGGTACCACCGCTTCTTGAAGCAGTGCGGCGCATCCGCAAGAGGTTGCGGGAGGACGCCGTGCTGAGGCACGTCCCCGCGTCTGGTGACAAGGCGGCTTCACCCACAATCTCCTGTTGCTCCGCGACCCCGGATCAGATCCGGGGCTACCCACTCAATCACTGCGGAGGACTCGTGCCCCGTGCGACGGGGTGCGACCCCTGGCTTATTCAGCAGTGCCGATGACGATCGATGATCCAACAATTCTGTACCGACGGGTTGCCACCCGGGGGGCTTTGAATCCCTCCCGCACCCTCCTTCATCAACTCATCAACTCGTCCACTCATCAACTTTGTCGACGCCCCTCCGCCGCTGCATGTTCCGTGCGTTATCGAAATGTATAGAATGCCTCCCGGAAGGACTCCTCACGCGAGGGCGAACCTGCCACACGTCCTTCGTGTCGTCTGCTTGTGGAGTGTGAGATGCAATTCATCAAGATGCATGGGGCGGGCAATGATTACGTCTACATCGACTGCTTTCGCCAGCCGCTGACCACCGATCCGGTCGCACTGGCCCGCGCGATCAGTGATCGGCACACAGGTGTGGGCGGCGATGGGCTGGTGTTGATCCTTCCGTCGGAGCGGGCTCCCGTCCGCATGCGGATGTTCAATGCCGATGGCAGCGAAGCGGAGATGTGCGGCAACGCCATCCGCTGTGTGGCGAAGTACGCTGCCGAGACCGACCTGGCCGAGGGGGAGGACTTCGACATCGAAACCGGCAAGGGGGTCCTGCATGTGGCGATCATCGCGCGAGAAGGTCGGCGGGTCTCTGCCGTGCGTGTGAACATGGGTCCTCCCATTCTGGTGAACAAGGACATTCCCACCACGTTGCCGGGGAATCCCCCGACGAACGTCCCGCTGACGGTCGGCGAGCGGACCTTCGATGTCACCAGCGTCTCGATGGGCAATCCGCACTGCGTGACGTTTGTGCCCGAGACCAATGACGACTGGGTGCTGAACATCGGACCGCGCATCGAGGTACATCCGGCGTTTCCCCGCCGCGTGAATGCCGAGTTTGTGGAGGTCATCACCCCCGGGGAGTTTCGCATGCGGGTCTGGGAGCGCGGCAGCGGGGAGACGATGGCCTGCGGGACCGGGGCGTGCGCGGTCGCGGTCGCGGGTGTGCTGACGGGCCGGCTCGACCGCCGCAGTGTTGCCCATCTGCGTGGCGGCGACCTCACCGTGGAGTGGACGGAGTCGGGGGACGTGCTGATGACGGGTCCGGCTGTCGAAGTCTTCCGGGGCGAATGGACGCATTAAGGCGTGTTCGTTGCCCCAGTGCGGAGGGCTGCCTAGAATCGCCGTGTGTCAGACAGAGCACTTGCAGCGAGCGTTCAATTCTCGCCAACTGTTTTCGTATTCGAGTCGGTTCCCTGGTGGGAGCCGGAACTCCAGCGGCAGTTCGAGGGCCGGCAGATTACGGTGCGCGGCTGTCGATCCATCAGCGATCTGCACGAGCTGGTGCGTTGTACTCCGGTAGCGGTCGTGGTGGCCGATCTGGGGGCCGCACCAGCGGAATTGTTGTTGTGGCTGGGAAGTCTCATCCGCGAGCGTCTGGAGCCACACGTGATCGTCGTCGCACCGGGCGAGCTGATCTCGCTGGAATGGACCTTGCGGGAACTGGGTGCCTCGTGTGTCGTCGATGAGTTCGTTGGAGGAAAACCCTTGGCCCTGCTGTGTGAACGGCAGTGTCGCGAGTGGAGCGTTGAGAGTTGAACGTGTTTATCAATCGCGAGCCCTGTCCTCCCTCAACTCTCGCAGAGTTCGAAGCTGGCAGCTTTGACTACGACTGTGATTCGACCGCTTAACCCTCAACTGCGAGCCTCTGATGTCTGCGTCGTCCGCCAACACCGCTGCCGTTTCGCAACTGGTGCAATCGCTGCCCGATCCCGAGCTGGGTCGCACGCTCGGGGAACTCAAGATGGTCCGCAATGTCGCGCTGGCGGATGGTGTGGTGCGGGTCGACATCGAACTCCCCACGCCCGCGTATCCCGGGCGCGAGCGCATCACCCAGGCGATCGAGTCGGCTGTGCGAGAACAGTTTTCCTCTGCGGGCGACGTCGACGTGCGCTTCGCCACGACGGTGAAGGGCAAGGGGGCCGGCGGAACGATCGGCCTGAAGGTGCAGAACATCATCGCGGTCGGCAGCGGCAAGGGAGGTGTCGGCAAGAGCACGATCGCGGCGGCTTTGGCCTATGGCTTGCAAAGCTGCGGCACGCGTGTCGGGCTGATGGATGCCGACGTGTATGGGCCGAGCATTCCCCATCTGTGCGGTGCGAAGGGACAGCCGGCCATCAAGGAGATGCAAGCGGGTGACGGCCGCACAATCGAACGGATGGTGCCGATCGAAGCGGCGGGGGTGAAGCTGATGTCGATGGGCTTCATGGTCCCGCCGGAACAGGCGGTGATTTGGCGGGGGCCGATGCTACACAAGGCGCTCGTGCAGTTTCTCTCGCAGACCGACTGGGGCGAACTCGATTACTTGATCATCGACATGCCGCCCGGTACCGGGGATGTGGCCCTCTCGCTCTCGCAGACCGTCGGACTGGCCGGGGCTGTCGTCGTCTGCACGCCGCAGCAGGTCGCGCTGCTCGATGCGGTGAAGGCGATCGCCATGTTCCGTCAGGTGAAGATTCCGGTGCTCGGGATGGTGGAGAACATGAGCGGCGAGATCTTTGGTCGTGGAGGCACGCGAGCGAAGGCCGAACAGATGCAGGTGCCGTTTCTGGGTGAGGTGCCGGCGATCGCCGCCATTCGCGAACTGGGTGATGCCGGCCGGATCGCTGATCTGTTTGCTGAGGACAGTCCGGCCCGGGACCCGCTGCTGCACGTCGCACAGCGGACGGCGATCGAAGTCGCCCGGCAGTTGCTGCAGTCGCCGTCGCTGCCTCAGCTCGAGATTCTGTGAGGGCTGCGAAAGGACGCTCCGCCCGCATTTGCGGCAATCGTCACCACGACTGACGGACGCGGGGGGACACGCTTGCCGATTCACCGGCCGGTCCCGTACCGTGCATGCGATCACTCCCGGCAGCCTGTTGAAAACGGGTGCCTTGGCTGTGTCCGCCATGCGCGTACGACGAACAGCGCTTGATGCTCGCACTGCCGAGAGGACAGCGGCACGTGGCGGAAAGATTTTCGACGGACTGCCAAGTGTTCAACTTCATACCTGTCTAAGCTCATTTCTCCGGAGAAGACATGATTCGTGCCGTGTCGCAGCGCATTGTGCAGGGCCTGCTGTTGGGGCTGATGCTCCTCTTGCTGTCCGCAAAATGTCCCGCGGACGATCGTCCGAACATCGTGCTGATTGTCGCCGACGATCTCGGGTACGGCGACCTCGGCTGTTACGGTGCCCCCGACATTCGGACGCCGGTGCTGGATCAGTTGGCACGCGAGGGGGCCCGGCTCGTCAGCTTTTATTCCAACGGTCCCGAGTGCTCACCCACTCGCACGGGGCTGATGACCGGCCGGTATCAGCAGCGCGTCGGCGGTCTCGAATGTGCGATCGGCGTGCACAATGTGGGACGGTATGACGACGCGATCCGTCTGGCCGAACAGCACGAACTGGGCCTGCCTGTCGAAGAGGGGTCGCTCCCTGCCAGGCTCCGCGACGCGGGATATCACTGTGCGATGATCGGCAAGTGGCACCTCGGTTACGAGGACAAGTTCCTGCCGCTCCAACACGGATTCGAGAAGACCTTCGGCGTTCTGGGGGGCAATTGCGACTACTTCATCCACACCGAAGAGGACGGTTGGAATACGCTGATGGAGGACGACCACCTGATCGAGCGGGACGGGTACATGACCGACCTCATCACCGATGAGGCCCTGGGCTGGTATCAGACGGTTAAGGATGACTCGCGGCCATTCTTCCTCTACGTGCCCTACACCGCTCCGCACTCGCCGATTCAGACCCCGGGCGACGCATCCCGGACAATGACCTCGACAGAAATCTGGGACACCGGGACCCGCGAACGCTATGTCGAAATGGTCGAATACATGGACACGCGGATTGGCGATTTACTGAGGGCGATTGATGCCGATGGCCTCAAGAATCGCACACTCGTCGTCTTCATGAGTGACAACGGAGGCACAAAGATCAGCCGCAACGATCCGTATTCGGGCACCAAAGGGACGACCCTGGAGGGGGGCATCCGCGTGCCGTGCATCGTCCGCTGGCCGGGGCATGTTGTCGATGGACGCGTCGAGCATCGGTCGGCCATCACTATGGACTTCACGGCGTCGTTCGTTCGCATCGCTGGGGCCGATGCTCCCGCGGATCGTCCGTTCGATGGCATCGACATCCTCGCCGACATCGAGCACGATCGGCCTGTCACATCGCGTTCATTGTTCTGGCGCGGACGCAGAGGAGAAAAGATGTGCGCACGGTGCGCGATGGTGACCTTAAACGAGTGTGGAGTCATGACGGCGACCAGACCGAATCGTGGTTGTACAATCTGGATGCGGATCCTGCGGAGCAGCACGATCTGCTCGCGCAGCAACCTGATGACGCCCGACGGCTCGAACGGTTGATGCTCGACTGGGAACAGGAAGTGCGACCACGGCGATGATCCCTCGCCGGTCTGCGGTGGAGACTACTCATGAACATGCGACGCCTCCCACGACAGTTGCTGGCGACCTTCATCGGCTGCATGCTGCTGTTTCTCTCGGTAAAGCACGCACACCCGCAGGAGATCGCCCCCAACATCCGACTGCTCGATCGCGAAGCCGATCGTCTGCAGCAGGATTTTCTCAGTAACCTGCAACAGTTGGCCCAGAGCTATGAAGCTGCCGGTGAGACAGCCAAGGCGACACAAACGTTGCGCAAGATCCTCGACATCAAACCGGATGCCGAGGGGGTGAAAGAGAAACTGAAGGAACTCGACAACCGTGTGTTCGAGACGAACTCGGCGACGGTCGATGTCGATGTCGCCAAAGGCTGGGTTCCCTCTGGTCTGCGTGTTGAGGAGGGCCGGGTCGTCCGCTTCGAGGCCCAGGGGAGCTACCGGTACATCGTGAATGCCACTCTCGGTCCCGAGGGGTTCTCCACAGACGACCCCAAGAGCGACATGGCCGATCGCATTGGCACCGGTGCACTGATGGGCTGGGTGGTTCCGGAGCGGGATCCCAAGCCGAATCCTCAGAAGCGCCGCGGCGATGCCCCCGACCTGGGCCGCCCATTCCCCATTGGAACCAAGGCCGAGGTCACCCCTGACAAGACGGGATTGCTGTTTTTCCGGCTCAATCTCCCGCTTGGTTCCACGTCGAACGGCAAGATCAAGGTCAAGATCAGCGGACATTTCTCGCGCGTTTGAAGCGAATGTCCATTGCAGAGGAATGAGCTGTCCCGCCCGGCAGTGTCTGGCCGCAGCTGGGCTTGCCAGTCGGCGAGGCGCGCCCAAGGGCCGGTCTTGCATCAACGTGCAGAACGTGCAAAAATCGGCGCGTGAGGATCACCGACCTCGCATCCCCCGCTTGAGCGCTGAGTGCCACTGCTGGCTGGTCCCGCAGTGCCTGCCAGCCGAAGTGCCCGAAGCGTGGGGTCTGTCTTCCCCTGTAGCTCAATCGGTAGAGCGAGCGGCTGTTAACCGCTAGGTTGTAGGTTCAAGTCCTACCGGGGGAGCTTCTTGGTCTCAAGTCGAACCGCAAGTGAAGTCTGATCGTTGCTATCGCGGGGCGTTGGCCGTGATTTGAGTCTGTCAGTCGGTCCTCAAACGCGTCTCGAATTCGTTGGTGGCATCCATGTGAACGCACGTGTGCCAGTTACTGCGGTCGTATTCACCTCGGCTGTCGTCGCTCTGTCTGAACCTCTCAAGCGAAAAATCGCAAGCGCTTCTAAAACACTGCCTTGGTGAGAAGTTCCAGAATCTTGCCGACCGGTACGACGAGAAGTATCAGCGGCAGGCAGGGGAGACTTGTCACCAGTGCCAATTGGAGGATCACGCGTAGGCTGAACGGCACGACCTTCATCGCCCGCAGATACTCGAAGCTGGTACCCAAATCCGCCAAGGACTGAATGTCGGCGCTGCCCAGCAGCGGTTCGTCGGTCGCCGCCTGCCCCAGCATCCACTTCTCGTGGAATGCTCGGTTGTACCGGGTCACAAGCATGCCGTAGTCGCGCAGCCAAGCGAGCCGTGTGCGAATCAGAATTGGAGTGAAAAGCAGCAGGGGCCCGAGAAACATCAGTTCGACGAACAGCAGAACCGCGGCAAATGGAACTTGAAATGTCTCGATCGCGGCCTGCTGAAAGACGATAAGAAACGCGGCCTCGGCGCTCAAGACGGAACTCAGCGCGACGGCAAGAATGCCCAATGATGTGTGTGCCGTGCCGAGGAATCCGAGACCGCCAGCCTGATCGGCGTGCGTGCCCACCAGATTCAGATCGAGCCGCGAGATGCTCCAAAGAAAGCCGGCCCATACCAGCAGTCGCCACAGCCAGCGATACCAGAAGAATTGCAGGATGGGGACTGCGATCAGCCGATACCAGAGCGCCGTTAATGAAACGCCAAAGGGGGCACCCGTGAGTTCGGGGAACGCCAAGATGCAATCTCGCCGCCAGTCACGGTCTCGGGCGTGAACAGCCAAGCGCCTGTCACCGCCACTGTCAGGATGATGAGTTCGGCCCAGACCGACTCACGCCATTTCGCCGCGCGCGCGATCGCCTGTTCGAACGCAGGATAATCTTCCGGACGGACAAAGCCGCCCTGCACGAATTGCAGTCCTGCAGCTCCTGAGGCGGGGTCCGACAACCTGCTCTGCGGCCAGTAAGAGCGGCACGGCCAAAAAGAATCTCGCATAAGTGCCAAAATCCAGCAGCAGAGATTCCTGCGGCGACGCCCCCAGGGCGCGGCCCTCCAACGCAGGCCAGAACGACCAGCGGAAGCCACGTAATCGCGAGAAAGCCGAGAATACGAGTCCCGAGTGAATGGCTGGCCCCCCAACGCGCGAACAGCCGCTGGGCAAGTCGTTGAATCGGCCCGCCTCGCTCAAAATAGAGTTCATCAATGTTGTGAGGGATAGGGTCCACGCCATCCTGTCCATGTCGGGTAATTGACTATTGCTCTTCGATCACAACTTCCAGCTTGCCGGCACGCACCGCCTTCCTGAGAACTTCGTAATCGCGCTCGGTTTGGTCGGCATACGTCTATCGAGAAGTCGGCGATGGCTTTGTCGAAGCTGTCGTTCTTTCCCAGGTAACCACTGATCTTGGTTGGCTCGCCCGAACGTGCATGGGCCCGCGCCAACGCCCAGCCGCAGAGCTCCGCGTATTCCCGCATGACGGCGGCTGTGAAGACCTCCACCATCGGTTTGATCTTCATGTCCCGGAGCTGACGGATGTAGAAATGCCGGCCGGCCTCTCCTTCCACCCAACCGAGAAAGATGTCGCTGGCCGATTGCATCATGCGGCAGCCATGGACGATCCGCTCGCCCTGATTCGCGTGCGGGCTCGCCGCCGGCATAGGCTTCGAGGACGGAGGGACGTGCCTGTTTGACCTGCAGAAACAGGGGATCGTCCTCGCTGGCCATCAGCAGCAGGATCGCGCAGTAGGTCCCGACGCTGCCGACTCCCACCACTTTCAATGCCGCGTCCACCAGTTGGAATCGGTCGAGCAAGAGTCGCCGGTCTGCCTGCAAGGTTTCGCGGTACTGCGCGAAGTGCATGGCGGACACGAGCCATGAGCTCCTCGCGTTCCCGGTCCTGCGGGTGAAAAATCAACGGCGGATTGTCCCTGATGGTCGGTGCCAGTCCGGCGGTGGTCGCGAGTTGCGGAAAGTCATGTTCGAGAACGCTGTGTTCGCGGGCTTTCGCCAGGCGTTTCTGCATCCGCTTGACGGTCTCTTCATCCTTGATCGTCTCCATCAGCGTCTCGACATCGATGCTGGCGTACCACACTTCCAGCACGGACATCGTGCTGAATTCCGCCATGTGCTCGCGGTACGATCGCACGCAACTCAGCACGGCATCGCGGGCGTCGTCTTCGCCGAGGCCATTGTCGCGGCAGGCCAAGACAAAGCTCGCGGCCAGGCGCTTCAGATCCCACTCCCACGGGGCAGACAGCGTCTCGTCCAGGTCGTTGATGTCGAAGATGACGCGCCGTTCGGGAGTGGCGAATGCGCCGAAATTCATCAGGTGACAGTCACCGCAGGCCTGCACGCGGATCCCTGAGGCCGGAGTGCCGGCCAAGTCTGCCGCCATGTTGAGTGCCGACCCCCGATAGAACGCGAACGGGGACTGCAGCATTCGCCCGTGGCGGATCGGTATCAGGTGAGGTATCCGCCCCTGGTTTGACTGCTCGATCAGAGCCACGGGATCGGGTCGATGATCGGCCGGTTGCCAGATTGAGTGATCAGAGCGCGGACACTTCTCGCGCAGGCTCTTTCCCATCGTGCGCAATTCGTCTCGCGATGGACGGGGCGATACGGTGGAACTCGTCTCGGACGGCACCGGATTCCCGGAAGATGACTGTTTTTTCTGCACAGTGTTGTCTCTCTATCATTCTGAGTGATTCGGCATCAATCACGTTTTGAGAGCGTGAAGACAGACGCCTGCCAAGGAGCTGCATCGAGGTACAATCCTTTTCCGACCAGGTCGTCGCCGTTCCAGTCGTAGCTGGCCGGGCGGAGTTGATCCTGCAGCTGCCACGTCTTGCCGGCGAGGTCTGCGAACGGCAGTCGAACATGGCATTGGCTCTGATTCGCTGCATAGTTCACAGCGACCAGCAGAAGTTTTCCGTCTGCGCTATGCCAGGCGAAAACCAGAAAGCAATCGTTCGTCCAATTGCCTTCCCAGCCGGGAGTGCATTCCAGCAATTGCCACTGGCCGTCGCGAACGATCGGATCGCGAAGCACCGTCAACAGTCGATCGTAGAAAGCTTTGAGCGATTGATCGACGGGTTCAACGGGACCGCGCACGAGATGAGGCGAGATACGTTTGTGGCGGCCCTCGAACTGTCCCTGATGGAAGAAACGCAGCCCGGGAGACAGAAACGTGATGACTGCTGCGGCTTGGTGAACTTCCGGAGAGAACGTCGCTGCTGCCCGCGGTTCGTCGTGGTTTTCGAGGAATCGAGCGAGCTTGTCCTGGTAGTCGAGTCCCGCGTGGAAATGCTCGCGGACAGGCCGGGCATGGCCCTCGCGGAGGCGATCGTAGAGCCGTTTGTCGTAGGCGTAGTCGAAACCCTGCTGCTGCAGCGTCCATTCCATGTCCCAGTAGACTTCGGCCATGAAGAGGAAGTCGGGAACTCGCTCGCGGACACGCTGAGTCGCGGTCGGCCAGAACAGCGGAGCACGCTGCCCCCAGGTGCGTTCAAAGACTTCGGGCAGAACCAGCATCGCCATGTCGCAGCGAACGCCGTCGCATTGTCCGGCGATCCGCACCAGTTCGCCGATCATCGCTTCTTGCAGCGCGGGATTGGCGTAGTTGAGCTGCAGCGTGTCGGGCCAGCCGGAGAAATACGGATCGCGGCCGTAGGCGAAGATCAGATCGCCTCCCGGCAGCGTGACTCGGGTGTAGTTCTGCGGAGCGCCGGCGAGGTCGTGTTCCGTGCCCTGAATGAAGTAGTCGGGATGACTCTTCGATCCAGGGATGACCGAGCCCCATGTGATTGGGGACGAAGTCGAGCATCAGCTTGAGCCCGCGCTGGCGGAGCCGCTCGCGCAGGCGGGCCAGAGCCAGCGTCTCCCCCGAGATTCTCATGCACCGTGTAGCCGGTGATGGCGAAGCCGGAGCCGGCGATGTCGTCTTCGCGCAGGTCGGGCAGCGTCTCCTGGAATTCACGCCGCCACTCGGGATTGTTGCGCGAGACTTGCTGCGCCCCGGGACCGGTCTGCCAGACGCTGAGAAACCAGATCCAGTCGAATCCCACCTCGGCCAGGCGATCGAGTTCGGCGTCCGGGATGTCATCCAGCGTGGCAGGGCGGCCCAGCGATTGGGCCAACTCTGTCAGCCAGACGCGGGTGTTGATTTGATAGAGTGAGGGATAACGTGGATGGATCATCTCAGCGCTGCCCTTCCTCTGATTTGGTGAACGCCGACATCTTGCCGCCTTCCAGGGCCCGCTTCGGATCCAAAAGGCCGTAGAGTTGAATGAACTTGGCCACGAGTCCGGTCCAACCGGTCTGATGGCTGGCGCCCAATCCCGCCCCGTTGTCGGCGTGGAAGTATTCGAAGAACTGGAGGTAATCGCGCCAGTGAGGATCGGACTGAAACTTCTCCGTGCCGCCGTAGACAGGACGCCGGCCCTGCTCGATCGCGCAGGAAGATTCGAGTCAGCCGATCGGAGATCTCTTTGCTCACCTCGAAGAGATTCATCATCTTACCCGAACCGGTCGGGCATTCGATCTTGAAGTTGTCGCCGTAGTACAGGTAGAACTGCAGAAGTGCCCGGATGATCATCGCGTTCACCGGCATCCAGACCGGGCCGCGCCAGTTGGAATTGCCGCCGAACATGCCGGTGTTCGACTCGGCCGGCAGGTAGTCAACGCGGTATTCCTGGCCCTGCACGTGGAAGACGTAGGGATGCTGCTCGTGGAACTTGGAGATCGAGCGGATGCCGAACGGGCCGAGGAACTCGTTCTCGTCGAGCATCTTGGTCAGGATCCGGCGAAGGCGGTCCTCGTTCAGCAGGGCAAGCATTCCACGGTCGTTCACACCCATGTGTCCGGGCCCAGTGGGGTGCATCGCGGTGGCCAGTTCCGGAATTCGTCGCAGGCGTTCCCTAAGCCCCGTCACCACCCGCGGAATTTGCTCCCGTTGCCAGGGTTCGATGACAGTCGTCGCACACAGGGGCAGCAGCCCCACCAGCGAACGGACCTTAAGCCGCGTTGCGGTGCCATCGGGAAGACGCAACAGGTCGTAGTAGAAGCCATCTTCCTCATCCCACATGCCGTCAGCCCCAGGCCGATTCATCGCGGCGGCGATGTAGTAGAACTGCTCGACAAACTTCAGGACCATGTCCTCGTAAACGGGATCGTGAGCGGCGAGTTCGACGGCCAGTTCCACCATGTTCTGACTAAACAGGGCCATCCAGGCGGTGCCGTCTGCCTGTTCCAGGTAGCCGCCGGTCGGCAGCGGAGCGCTGCGGTCGAAGACGCCGATGTTATCGAGACCGAGGAAGCCTCCCTCGAAGACATTCTTGCCGAAGCGGTCCTTGCGATTCGCCCACCAGGTGAAGTTCAGCATCAGCTTGTTGAAGGCTCCCCGGAGAAAGTCGATGTCCGTCTCGCCGCCCAAGTGCCTGCGCTGTGCGATGCAGGAAGAGGGTCGCCCAGGCATGAACCGGCGGATTCACGTCGCTGAAATTCCACTCGTAGGCCGGGAGCTGGCCGCTGGGATGCAGGTACACTCCCTTGAGCATCAGCCTCATTTGCTCTTTGGCGAAATCGGGATCCACGATCGCCAGCGGAAGCGTGTGGAAGGCCAAATCCCAGGCCGCGTACCACGGATACTCCCACTTATCGGGCATCGAGATGATGTCCTTGTTGAGCATGTGGAACCACTCCGAGTTCCGCGAATTGCGATATCCGGAATGCAGCGGGTTGGAGTTGTGCTCATCCAGCCAGTTGTCGCCGTCGAAAAAGAAGAACTGCTTGCTCCAGAGCATGCCGGCCAGCGCCTGACGCATCACGTTGGCCTCGTCGGCACTCACCGAGGGCGGCGTGACCGACTTGTAGAACTCGTCGGCTTCACGCAGCCTGTCCGCAAAGACCTGATCAAACGGCTTGCCAAACGGTTGGCCGTTCGTTCTCGAGGATGCGTTGGAGAGCCGCAGGCGAATCACCGTGGTCTGACCCGCACCGACGTTGACCTGATAGTGAGCGGCGACCTTGGTCCCCTGCTTCTCCGGATTGACCGCGTGCTGATGGCCATGCACGACGCAGTCGTTGATACCGTCCTTGACGTGGGGACTCTCGTTCTTCTGTCCGGGAAACAGCCGCTCGTGGTTGGTTTCATTCTCGGTGAACAGCAGCGGCACCTCGCCTTCGCAGTAAGAGTGTGAACTCACCGAGCACGGAATGCGCTCCCGCGACCGCACTCGTGCCGCCGTAGTCTTGACCTGCTTGAGAGTTGGTTTCTGTGCGGCTCGGTTCGATTCAGCAATCCACTTCGACCAGTCGTTCCGGAACCACAACGTCGGCAACAGATGCAGATCCGCCGCGTCCGGTCCCCGGTTCACGGCGGTGATCCGGATCAGAATGTCCTCCGGACCGGCTTTGGCGTACTCCACAAAGACGTCGAAGTATCGGTCGTCCTTGAACACTCCCGTGTCGAGGAGTTCATACTCCATTTCGTTGCGGTTGCGCTTGCGGTTGGTCTCCACCAGGTCAGCATACGGAAACGCTGCCTGCGGATACTTGTACAGATACTTCATGTACGAGTGGGTCGGCGTGCTGTCGAGGTAGAAGTAGTACTCCTTGACGTCCTCGCCGTGGTTGCCTTCGCTGTTGGTCAATCCGAACAGCCGCTCCTTGAGAATCGGATCTTTGCCGTTCCACAGAGCCAGGGCAAAGCAGAGCTGCTGCTGGTCGTCGGAGATGCCGGCGAGCCCATCTTCGCCCCAGCGATAGGCCCGCGAGCGGGCATGATCGTGGGTAAAGAAGTTCCAGGCATCGCCATTCTCACTGTAGTCCTCGCGCACGGTTCCCCACTGCCGCTCGCTCAGATACGGCCCCCATTTCTTCCACGGAAGCTTGCAGTTCCGGGAATCGTCAAGTCGGCATGTTCAGGAGTCATTTGACAGCTTTCGTTTCAAGTGCCTGTGACAATGTGCGACCGTGACAGCATGCCGCCGGCAATATTCCGGGCGTTGAAACCGTTCTGCAGCAGAATGCGCGTCGCGTAATAGGCTCGGCCGCCAGAGCGACAGATGACGTGAATCTCTCGGTCGCGGGGGAGTTCTTCGAGACGGCGGCGAAGCTGCGGCAAGGGGATGTTGAGCGCACCCGGGACCGACTCGACTTCCAGTTCCGAAGGATTGCGCACGTCGAGGAGGAATCCGCCGTCCAATGAACTCCAATGGGAGAGCGGCATGTCACTGCGGAGTACATTTCCCGCAACCATGCCGGCGAAATTGACTGGATCCTTTGCGCTGCCGAACGGTGGTGCGTAGCACAGCTCGGCCTCTTCGAGGTCGTAGATGGTCGCCTTCATCTGAATCGCCATGGCGAAGGCATCGATCCGCTTGGCGACGCCGTCTTCAGCGAGCACCTGGGCACCGAGAAGTCGTCCGTCGGATTTCCGAAACAGGACCTTGATCGCCATCATCTTGGCGTTGGGATAATAACCGGCGTGCGAGTTGGGATAGAGATAGATCTTCTCGAAATCCGTGTCTCCGAGTTGCACCAGTGTTTTCTCGCTGACACCAGTTTGGCCGATCGCAGCTTCAAACACCTGGCAGATCGAGGTGCCCTGCGTCCCGCGATATCGCGAATCGCGTCCGGCAATGACATCCGCCGCGATCCGTCCCTGCCGGTTGGCCGGGCCGGCGAGCGGGATGAGCGTCCACTGACCGGTGACATAGTCCTGCACCTCGACGGCATCGCCAACGGCGAAGATGTCGGGATCGCTGGTCCGCATGTGTTCATCGACGCGAATGCCCCCGCGCTCGCCAATCTCAATCCCAGCCGACTTCGCGAGCGCGGTCTCCGGCCGCACGCCAATCGCCAGAATGACCACGTCCGCCGGATGCGCCTTGCCGGAACTCGTAAGCACTTCCAGTGATCCGTCCGCGACTTGCCGAAACCCGGCCACGCCATCGTTGAGTTCGAGTCGGACACCGTGCTTGACCAGGTAGCGTTCGACAAGCCGCGCCATCTCCGCATCCAGCGGCGGCATCACCTGGTTCAGCTTTTCGACAAGCGTCACTTCGAGCCCGAGGTGGGACAGGTTTTCCACCATCTCCAAACCGATGAACCCGCCTCCGACGACTACCGCTCGCTTCGGCTTCGTGACAACCTGCAATCCCGTGTACGAGTCGAACCCGGTCCGGGGCTCGGTACCACGTTGCAGCCACTCGCGGATGGTGCGAGCATCCGGGACGGTTCTCACAGAGAAGATACCGGGCAGATCGATGCCGGGGAGCGGCGGGCGGATCGGGCCGCGCCTGGCGACAGCACCAGTTTGTCGTAGGACTCGGTCGACACCTCGCCGGTCGCGACGTTGCGCAAGTCCACGGTCTTTTTCTTCGGCGAGATCGCGATGACTTCACAGCCGGTACGCACATTCACACCGAACATGTCGCGAAACGTCTGTTCGGTCGCAACGAGCAGGCTGGACTCCTTCTCAATGACGCCGCCGACGTGGTAGGGGAGCCCGCAGTTTGCATACGAGACGTACGGACCCCGCTCCACCATCAGGATCTCGGCCTGTTCGTCGAGTCGGCGTAGCCGCGCTGCGCAAGAGGCACCACCGGCCACTCCGCCAACAATGATCACTTTCATGGTTATGTATCTTTCATTAGTCAGTCGTTCATACGGCAAACCCTGACGAGCGTCAGGGAAGTCAGGCCTCCGAGAACTGAACGACGACCTTGACATCGTCGGGTTCTCTCTGCAGGGCGTTTTCGAATTTCTCAGGCGGAACACGCCGGGTGATTAATTGCGCCAACCACGAGCGGTCGGCTCGCGCTAAGAACTCGCCTGCCTTGTACCAGTGCCGCTTATTGGCGTTCACGCTACCGAAGATCACGTTGTTCTTGAGTACCGCCGCCGCGGCGATATCGGCGCACGCCGCCGTCGTGACGATGCCGCCATGTCCGACGCCAGTCAGGCACACGATGCCACCCGCTCCGACTGCCTGAATCGAGTCGGCAATCAGCTGTCCGACTCCAGTGCATTCGATGATGGCATCCGGCTCGAACCCGACCGACTTCACGGAACCGGTGTGGTACGTCGCTCCCAGGGCACGCACCAATTCCGGCTTCGGGCCAGACTCCATCCGGTCCAGAACGTGAACCTCTTTGCCGTGCTGCCTCGCAATCATCGCTGCTAAGAGGCCAATGGGTCCCGCGCCGGTCACCAGCACGGTGCGCGGCTCCCAAAGGGATCGGCGGCCAATCTCGTGCACATGTTCCAGCGCCTTGGTGACCACGGTGGTCGGTTCCAGCAGCACGCCCAGGATTCCGAGCGTCGGGTCAACCTTGATCGTGAATTCCGGTTCGGTCCGCCACCGCTCGGACATGAAACCATCGATCTCTTTGATACCGCGTTCGGTGTACTGCCCGTTGCGGCACATGTCCCACTCGCCCACGGCACAATTGGGACAGGGAACCGGATCGGGACGTCGAACGATTCCAACGACCAGGTCTCCCTGCTTGAATTGACTGCTAGAACCAGGATCGATGACCCGGCCCAGAGATTCGTGGCCGAGCACGAGGCGAGACTTCCCGGGCGGCGCCCAGCCGTACTTCCCCTCCACAATCTCGACGTCGGTGCCGCAGACTCCGACCGCAATCGCCTCAACGAGAATCGAGCCGTTCCGCAGATCGGGCTCCGGGACGTCTTCCAGACGGGCGCTGTTCGGCTTACGCGGTTCAACGGTAATGGCTTTCATGGGAATCTACTCAAGCTCCTGAAATTTCGTTTCGTTACCCATCATTCAACTGGAGGTGATGGTGTTTTATCTGAGGTTTTCCGCTGCAAACTCTTCGCGATTCGATCCGTAATACCGCGCACCACGACATAGGGAAGAAGTGCCAAAACGGTCGCAGCAATCAGCGATTGCCCCGGCCTGATCGTGTGGAAAACGATGAGTTGGTAAATAATGTCGAGCACACCCGTGACGAGGAATAGCATGCCAATATCGACTGATGCCTCTCTGAGCAAAGACCGCCGCCTTTCCGGCTCCCGCATTAAAGCCAGGAAGAATGCCGGTTTCCCTTCTCTCGCATCGCGGCGAGCTTTCTGAATGGCAAGGACGCTCGCAACGACGGGCTGGAGGATGAGACGAAAGTTGAGCGGCCCGCTCTGCCGGCCCACTAGTTCTTCCCAGGTGCTCATCAACCACTCGTCCATAATCCTTGCCTTTTGACCCTCGTTATATTGAATGCGTTCCTGACTCAAGTTGTTACAACCCGGCCAGCGGTTGCGGCCATCGCCTTGTACTCCGTGGTCAGCCGCGCAGGCGGGAATACGGGACTTTCAGTTTTTTACCTGCGGCGCAGGCAGTGATTGGATGTCTTGCTGACTACCATCGACGTCCTGAGGGGCCTTCTCTGCACTTGCCAGGGCTGCCACAACCAATGTCCAGGCAGGGAATAGCTGTAGGCCCGGCACGACTTCGACGGCCAGAGCAGGCAGAAGCGGCCACCGGAATCCCAGCACCACGAACAGGACCACGGCGGTGACGGCATCCAACACCCAGTACGCGGGCGGATACAGCGTCAACCAAAATCCCAAAGCGTCCGACACCACCGCCGTCAACAATGCCCAACGCCAGCGAGGATACTTCCACGCCAAGAGAAAATTGTGAATCAGGTTTTTGAACATGGTGTTCTACATGCCGTTAGCCGGCGTGATCGTGAAGTGTCTGAAGGCGGTTCTGTTGAGAAGCGCCTTCGTCCATGATCAAGTCGGGATCAAGTCCCAATGATCTTCACGATGTCCTTGTAGCCGCCGCCGTTAAACGCCTTGAATCCTGCGGCTTCGAGTATTTGTTTTGCCTTGGCGGCCCTGCCGCCCGTGCCGCAATAAAGGACGATGTCCCGGTCACGCGGCAGTTCGTCTAGATGACGCTTGATCGTAAAGAGGGAAATATGCGTCGCACCCGGAGCGATGCCCATTCTTCGCCTCAAGCTTTGTTCGGACGTCAACTAAGAATGCTCCCTTTTTTAGCAGCTTCGCCACTTCTTCTGGCGGCAGCTTTGTGGTCGCCAGAGCGTCGTGTTTTTCTTTTAGCTTACCTAGTACCATTTACTTCCTCCTTTAGGAGACCGACTTGGACTTGCGGTTGAACTGTGTCGGAATTCCGCGGCTCAACGGTGTTGGCTTTCATGGCGATTTCCTTCGGAACCTTCAGCGTGATGCTTGTTTGGTATCTGAGTCCGACGGGGCAGCCGCGTTAGGTCCGGACCGTAATTCTTCCATCCCGACTTTGGAATCGAATTTGGCCAGTTGGGTGAGCAGTAGTGCCAGAGGTGAGGCGGCCGCGGCCACCGCGGCTTCGATGCAGCTGCCGTTTTTCCCTTGACCGTGAGCTCCGGTCAAAAACGCATCCACCGTGTTGCCCGTCAAGTTAGTCAGCGTAATGAAGCGCACGTATGCCAGGATCTCGGCCACTTCCGCGTCACTGTAGTACTGGCGCAGGTTCTCGATCGACTCTGGATCGAACTGGTCAAGCTGCTCCGCGTAGTGCTGTGCAAACAGGATCGCCGCAGCCTCGCCGGGATTCTTGGCCACCAATGACTCGGCCTGATGGCCGAGGATCTGGTTGACCTCTTCCAGCGGCACTCCCTGGGCCATCGCCCAATGGGTGTGCCCCCATTTGCAGTAGCGACAGTCGTTGATTGAGCTCACTGCGAGGAATAGCTTCTCTCTCAGTGGCCCCAGAGATTTTTGGATGGAGCGCCGCTTCGAACAGAACCGGTCCCGAAGCTACGACGTCCGCAACCGTTCTGAAAATGTTGTCGGTGGTGAGCGTCCGCTTCGCTTTGCTGGGGGGCTTCGGCGTCGCGGGAGACTCACTCTTCGGGGGCGAATCATCGGCGGCCGTTGTCGATTCCTGCTTCCGTGGCGGAGAGGATCCGGCTGGATGTTGCTCGCTAGTCTGTTTGGGAGATTTTGTCGTCATCGTCGCATCCTTTGTTCGCGTCTTGGTCAGTCACTTGGGTTGCTCGGAGCTCGTTTCCTCGAGGATGATTTTCTCGGGATCAATGCTGTAGACCCACGGAGCCGAGTTCTTCCAGCCGTTCTTCATCCGCTTTCCGTGAAAGACACTCTCGGGATCCTGCACCAGGTCTCCTTCCACTCCGTCGACGATGTTGTAGGCCTTCGTGAAACCAGCTGCCGCAAGTTGGTTCACGGCCATCGCGCTGCGGCCGCCCGACCGGCAGGTGACCAGCAGAACATCGGTCGGCTGGGCGATCTCTTTGACCAGGGCGACAAAGGCTTTGTTGGGTTCCGCCTTGTACTCGAACTTGCCATTCTTTCGCTGATAGGAAACGAACGCGATGGGGATGTTCCAAGCCATCTCCGGGTGGCCCACGAACGCAAACTCCTCCGGTGTCCGCACGTCGATGACTTTGACTTTGTCAGGTGACGCCTTCCACATTTCGTAGGCCTGCGCCGCAGTCACATAGAGGCCGAGAGTCGTCTGCTTTGCCTTCGGAAGCTGGCTGACATCGACCGTACCGACGCGCTTGTCGGTGGCAGCTGGCTTATCCGTTTGAGCGCCAACAGGGCTCGGCGCGGAGGCGATGAGAATCCCCGCGACGAACGAGCAGTGCCGAGGTCCGTGGTGCAACAGGCGTTTCGGTTCAACATCATGAGCAACCTCACTCTCTGATTCTCGAGTTACGGCACGTAGTTGGCGCTGGTGTCTTTGCCGTAGCCGCATCCCTGGTAGGTGCAATGCAGTTCGTCGCGGAGGATGGCCGCCCAGCCGTCGCAGCGGGCCGTGTTGAGCGACAGCTCCTTGGTCAGCACCTTGGTCTCGAAGGTCCAGCCCTTGGGCAGGCCCTTCAGCTTGCTGCCCACCTGGTGCAGGTTTTCGAGCGTCAGGCTCGGGTCGACGTCCTTCGTGTACTCCTGCATCACCCACACCGTGCCGTTCGGCTCGCGCAGCAGGTGCACCGGCTTGCCGGCGTGCCAGATCCAGTTGGTGTTGCGGTAGATCAGGTTGGGCACATACGGCGTCTGCATCTGGGCCGTCATCTCGGCCCCGGTCATCTCGCCGCCGTAGAGCAGATTGACGCCATCGAAGTTCACGACGTCACCGCCCTGGACATCCTGCTCGTCCATCAGCCAGTAGCGGCCACCGTTGACCATGCACATGTCGACCTCGAACTGCTTGGCCAGTCGCGCCCCGTCCATCTTCTTGTGGCTGTCTATGGTGATCTCGTCGAGATTGGCCGCCGTGTAGACATGGGCCCGCATGGTCGCGCCCGTCCCGACGAAGGCACCGAGCCCGCAGAACGGCCGTCCGCGGGTGTTCTTGGCGGTGCGGCGATCACCGTGCAATCCGATTCTGAGTTTCATGGAGATTCTCTCTTCTTGGGTGATCGAGGAGCGCGGGAACACCGCGCCCCGATCATTGTTTACGGATATGTAGGGCGCATCAACCCTTACTTCTTCATCTGTTTCGCGACAAACTCCTGGATTCTCTTGCCTTGCGCAGCCAACCCTCCATCGGTGCTGAACTGGAGGATCTCGGCGCCTTCCTTCGACTTGAAGTTGTGCGGAGCCGGCCAGAAGCAGGCGTCCCCAGCGCGGCAAACTTCAATGGTCCCGTCAAGGTAAATGACCTCCACCGAGCCCTTTATGACGTAAGCCCAGTGTTCGACCCCGCACAGATCGTGCTCCAGTCCCTTTCCTTTCAGAATGTCTGTGAAATCAGTGCCCGGGGCAAAGACGTGGAAGGCGCACTGCATGCCGCCCCATCGCTCCTCCCAGATCTTGAGGCCCGGGGTGTTCTGGGTGACGAAGTCGTCTACCGGGTTCATATCCATCATTTTCTTGTGCATGCTTTTTCTCCGTTTGTGTTGTGCCTCACCGGATCTGCGGTGATGGCGATTTGTTTAAAGCCAAATAACCAACTAGTTATTCAGCCGGATTCGGTTCATTCAGTCGCACCATCAACCATTGCTGTGTCTGGCCATCGGCAAAGTGCACGAGCGCCGCTGCCGAGTCCTCGGTGAGGCTGGCAATTCCGGTCTCCATAATGGGACGGGTCTGACCTTGTACCGTCCAAGCGCAGCGCTGCGACTGCTTGTCAGCCATGCCCTCGATGGTCTGCGTCTGGTTGGTCACGGTGTTGTTCAGCGTGCCGCTTATCACGCCTTCCTTGCTGATCGCTAACTGCAGAAACAGGGTGGGCTCTGGGCCCGATGCTTGACCATCTTGCGTCAGCGCAAACACACCTAGAGGCATCCACTCCGCCTGGTCAGGAGCGACAGCAGGTGCGCTGGTCGACGATCGCTTCAGCCTGCTGGGTGTACTCTTCGGCGGTGGCGACGGGCTGATCGCCCTGGTAGACCGTATCGTCTTGGTAGTAGACTTCCTCGCCATAGCTGTAGGATGTCGGCTCACTCCATCCGTAACCACCAACCCAGCCACTCACCGCGCCCCAGGTAGCCCAACGATAGGGCCGGGTGATACGCATGCGGGCCCAGCCCGGGTAGTCTGACCAGAAGTCGAGTCGCGGATGATTCTCTGCAACTTGATTGCGGACTTCATCGCGACGTTGCCCGCGATTTTCTTGATACTGCTGTCGATTTTCGACTCGACCGGCGCGGTTGTCCGACATGCCACCGGCTAAATTTGGAGCGGGCACCGGCTGGAAGTGTACCAGCACTCGCTCGAGCACCGGCAACTGCGCAGCACGGCACCGGCACGTGCTCCACCACCTTGGAGGAAATCAGCGGCTGCACCACCCCCGCCAGAGCGGCTGGGTAGCGTGCTGGGGCGTGCACCACCGCTCGGTCCGATGTTCAAGAAATTATTGAGCTGTCCGGCTGACGGTCTCGCCGCCAACGCCAGCGCCCGCTCCCGGTCCACCCACGCCAGGACGCGCACCGACTCCCGGAGCACCCACACCTGGACGGGCACCAACTCCCGGAGCCCCGACACCTGGATGCGCACCAGCTCCAGGGCCACCGACACTCGGACGCGCTCCGATTCCTGGACTGGGACGAGCGCTGGGCATCGCAGGCCGACTCATAGGCATCGCAGGGCGAGCCATCGACGGCGAGCGTCCCATCGCAGGACTGGGACGACTCATGCCGCCCCCCATGCCACCACCACCCATGCGAGCGCCACCACCGCCACCGCGACCGCCGCCACGCCCACTGACGTCACTGTTGGCAACGAGCACAATCGCCAGAGTTGCCAAGCCAATTCGAAACGTCAACTTGATCATGGTGCTATTCCTTTACCTTGGTGATTTTTACTTCGTCAATGTTCGGTAACAGTTGGCCGTCTACCATGCGGTTGATGGACTGCAGGGTGACCGAGTTGTCGTCCAGATAGGTTAAGATGTTCACCGCAGAGGACTTTCGCCCGTCGGACAAGACTCCACTTTGTTGAATGGACCAACGGTTGCCGTTCCGCGTCCAAGTTCCCTGGCCAAAGCCGCCATCGGAGTCAAATACCCACGAGCGAATCTGTTTGGCTGCGGGGTCCCAACCGACGATCTGCATTCCCGACAGGTCTACACGATCAAGGACCTGAACCGTAAAGGAGCGAACCAAAAAGTTGTTGTTCTTGGCCCAATTGCACTCGGTGGTAACCGTGGCCTGGTCATCTTGATCGACCCACTTGCCCACCAACCACTCCAAGTCCTTCAGTTGTTCGTAATGCGAAGGGGCTTTGATTACACTTTCTTCCGTCACACGATCGAGCAACCATTGACCATCCCGTTTCACATAGATTGCGGAATACTCGCTTTCTTCTGGTTCTTGATCCGGTAACAAGAGCTTGGCGGTCCCTTGTTCGATGGCTACGCCTGGCGAGATGAAATCGATGGAAGTGGTGGAGGCTTCCAACTTGGCCATTTTCGAATCTTCAAAGATGCCCGCAAATTGCTTTTCGATTGCCTCGCGACCAACGACTTGTTCGCCGCTGAGTGGGTTTGTATAGACTGCTTCGGGCGTCCAGAGCGCTGCCAGCGCTTTGGCATCGCCCCGATTGAAACTGGCAACATACAGCTCAACAGCCTTGTGAATCGCTCCTTCTTCCGCCGCTTGGCCTTCGACTTCGGCACCGTTCGCCGGCGCGAGACACCAGACAAGCGCGGCGAGTGTCAACAACATTCGTTTCATCTGTTAGTCTCCCTTGAGAAACGGTATCCCATACGCTGGTTGGATGGCCAGCAACAGCCATTGTGGAGAATGATGGGAGAGAGCACCATTCGCAAAACTACGACAATGGCATTGCGCTTTGCGCAATGCGTCGTCTTGCACCTAGACGAGTCGGCTTCGCCCTACTCGATTGAGATGAGTCCGCTGCGAATGGCGAATTGGACCAGTTCCGCGGTGCTCTGGAGCCCGAGCGACTCCAAGATGCGAGCCTTGTGAGCTTCCGCCGTTCGGACGGAAATCTTCAGCGCGGCCGCAACTTCTTTGGCAGAAAGCCCTTCGGCTATCAGCTGCAGAACTTCGCGCTGACGCACGGTCAGCCGCGTCGTCGAATCACCTGACCGTGCATCACCTCCGCGATAGGACTGCAGCAGTTCCCCTGCAATCAAAGGGGTGATGTAGGTCTTCCCCTGGAGTGCCTCCCGAATGGCGGTCACCAATTCCGAAGAGACGGAGTGCTTGAGCACGAATCCCGCGGCCCCGGACTCCATCGCACGGCGAGCGTAGGCCACGTCCTTGTGCATGGTCAGAAACACGATCTTGGCTGACACACCCGCCGATCGCACGAGCGCGGCAGCCTCGATGCCATTGAGCGACGGCATGCTGATGTCGGCCACGATTGCGTCGGGCAGATGCTCTTTCGCCGCGGCAACCAGTTGGCGGCCATCGGAGACGACCGCGACGACCTCGAACTCAGGTTCGAGCAGGCTGCGGATTCCCTCGGCGAGAATCTGATGGTCATCAGCGATCAAGATGCGGGCACGGGTCATCGAGGGCATCCCTTCAACGGCGCGCGAACATCGACCGTTGTCCCCCGACCGACGGCCGACGTAACCGAGAACTGTCCCTCAATCAACGCCACCCGCTCCGCCATGCTGGAGAGGCCCAACCCCGGCTGACTGCGTTCATTCTCCCGGTCAAAGCCGATGCCGAAATCCTCGATCCGCAATACGACTTCCGGTCCGACGACGTTCAGGGTTACGACGACCTCGGCAGCGGCGGCGTGCTTGGCGACATTTCTGAGGGCTTCCTGTGCGACACGATAGAGGCACAGCGCGACGTTCGGCGGGCACCGTTTCTGGCAGTACGCCCGGGCAGTAATCCACCTCAATCGCTTCGCGCCGCGCGAAGGCTGCACACTCGGAACGCAGGGCCTCGACCAGACCGAGATCATCCAGAATGGAGGGGTGTAGCTGACGTGAGAGGGCATGCACGTCTTCGGAAAGGGCAACCAGCTGTTGCTGCATTGCGTGCAGCAATGGCAACGCCACTTCCTGCGTGCCGAGGTGCCGTTCCAGTTTGGCGGCTTCGATCCCCAAACTCGCTAGTCGCTGCGTCCAGTCATCGTGCATTTCTCGCGCGATCCGGCGGCGTTCCTGTTCCTGGGCCTGCAGGAGTCTGGCGGTCAGTTGCCGAAGCCCTTCCTGGCTTTGCCGGAGCGAAAGTTCCTTCGCACAAAGCGCTTCATCGGCCCGTTTGCGTGCCAGGGCATTGGTGAAGATGTCCCCCACGAGACGCAGGCGTTTCACCAATTCGTCCGGCCAGGCTAGCTGCGTGCGGAAGCTGGCGAGGCCGAGTGCGCCAACGACGGAGCCCATCACGGTCAGGGGAATAGTCAAACTGGATCTTAGCCCTGACTGAAGCAAATACTGTCGCTCTGCGACCGCGTCCGTCGGCAAATCCTCCGGCAACCGGATGATCATGCCCTGGCGAATCATCCGGGCGTAGGCGGGGAATTGCGCCTGCAAAACAAAACCCAAACAGGAAGGGACGGTCGGCAGCTGGTACGAGTGCGTAACCACGAACTGCTTCCCGTCTCGCCGACACCTCGCCGAAACCGCAGCGGTCGATTCCAAGCTGCTCCACGACCAGTCGCAGGCCCCATTCGATTTGCGAATCGACTCGGCTGGCTGGAATATTGACAAACCTGGACGATAATTCCGTCAGCAATGTTTCAAAGGCCAGACGATCTCGAATACTCACCCCCAATGGGCAACCAGCGTCCTCGAGGGTAGCGCACAAACCTGCGTTGAGCGCGTCCTGGGTCGGAGGTATCACCGAAACAGGACAGGTGATCGCCTCCTCGGGGTTGGGGCTCGGCGTCCTGCGTTTGGCAACGTCGTTTTCGGTCAAATCGCTGTGGTGCATCGTATTTAGCCGCCTTTAGGTCGTCGCTTCCCGCAGATTTCGTCCGTCAAGCGACATGGGCTGCGAAAAGGAGTTGCGCAACCCGTCTCCAACACGCTTAACTTCTCTCAACCATAATCGCCAACGCGATTATACCTTAGGTCCTGCGGCCTAGAGTGCAAAACCCAGAAATAGCCCACGAGCCGATGCGGATCATCCAGGAGCGTCGTGTGACGGCATTCGTCATTTTCGCCTTGATCCGTTTCGATTCCAAGGTATCTCGGAATCGGGTCTAAGATGAGCTATTTTGCGAACGCAAGTCGATTGCCGGTTCGCGATTCTTGAAATCGGTTGAGTGAACGAGCAATGGCAACCAATTGATCTGACGGCACAGCCCCGATATTAGCCAACAGTTCCTGCTTCGGCGTGGCAGCAGGCTGCAAGCCGATGCCGAGACTCCAAACTGAGGCGTTAGTTACAACTCCATTGATGCGGGGTACTGTTTCGATTGCAGCCGCCGCGGCCGAATCGCCACGTCAGGCCAGTGCCAATCCAGTAGCTTGCCAGCGAGACTGATGTAAACTCTCCTAGTTGTTCGGTGTTTTCGAACATCCCGCCAGCCATCAGGTCAACATCGATACCGGGAAGCAAATCAACGATACCGATTCCGCCCGAAATGCGATGCGGATTTGCGGCGGCGAATAGTCCTTGCGTGTAGCGGACTACTCTAATATCTCCCGGCTGAACAATCCCGCCAATGTTGTTGCCCGGTGTTGGATCGAGTGGATTCTCAGCCCATGCATAGCCAGCTCGCAATCGATACTTTCCGACCGAGTACTGACTTCCTAGCTGTACCACAAATTGGTTGTCGTAAATCGCGCTGAAAAGATCGGCCTCATCCCAAAGCTTATAGAGGAAATCGGCCGCCAATAGCAAACGACCGTCACACAACGCTTGGTTTGCAACCCCAATCCCTAAGTTTTGTGGTAAGTCCATCGCTACATCCGAACTGAGTTGACCAGGTCCTAGATCGAGTTGGAAGGCATTATCAAAGGTGTGGGATTGCTTCGTTTGATAGTATCCGCCAATCGTGTTGCAATCATTGATGCGGTAGTTTGCACCGAATGTCCCACGCAATCCGTAATCGAGCGTCATCCCTCCAACTCCAACATAGGGACCGTCAAGCACGCCGATTCCGATGGCTGCAGATGCTCCCACCGACAATCGATCGGTCAAATCTACTCCGAGCGCGACCGGCAGCGAGAACATCAGCAATGCGGCATTCGTTCCATTGCTAGCAGGGACATGTCGAAAGTCGGCCGCAATGCCACTGGTGGTCAGGAAGGCAACACCAAACGTCACCGGCAATCCGAGTTCGGTGAAATCCTGAGTGACCCCGATATTGGCGACCGCTGATCCCTGCGCCGTCGACTTGGCCGAAAAAGGATCAATGATCGACGTGCCTACCGGAGGTATTGCCCCGGTTTGAGTGAGATTAAACGTTGGTTCCGCCCATGCACCGCTAAACGAGAACTGAGTTCCCTTGAATTGTGTCAGAGATGCAGGATTTGCACTGACGCCCGAAAGTATATCTTGCGGACGAGCAATGCTAACGCCCGCCATTGCGCCGGATGCCGGCATCAGCGTGTTGTGTAGTTCGACACCAAACGTCTGCGCTTGAGCCGACCTCGCTCCAAAAATAGCAAGCATTGAAACAATTAGACATGGACGCCAAAGTTCGAGTGCGGAAAACTTCATGATTTCTCTCGTATGTCGTCCATTCGGAAATGCCATTGCGAAGCGCAATATGCAAATTATCGGAATTCGACTACCTCTACCTCAACTAAAAAGTCGAGCGAAACAAGAGTCCCAGACTACCGAGTTTCTCCGGTGCATTGAAATCATGTTCATGCCAGTTCTAAACAGCGTGACAATTTGCTACGGAATGCCTGCTTATAATCAACGCGGGTTTCCAAGAGGCTACGGTTTTTCATCGTCGTTCGCTCCGCGAAAGGATGTTAGTGTCATCAAGTCGAACCTGCTCTGCGGTCACGGTACACGTTTCTTTCAATGACCATGGCAGATCAAGGATACACTTGGAAAAAACGTCTCCATGTCACTCCACAGGCGGCAACAGAAAAAGCGTCATGGCAAAGATGGCATAGATCCATATCAACAACAGTCCGACAAACCAGGCGGACCGACCAGTATTTGTGCGCAGCACCGCGGTGAGAGCAGCGATCATTACCATGACGATGGCGCCTGGCCAGAATTGCAAATCCATCGGCGCGGGTCCGATCACGTAACTAGCCAGCACAAGCACCGGTGCGACAAAGAGGGCGATTTGTGATGCACTGCCCGGCGCAATTCCCACGCTCAGGTCGAGCCGATCATTTCGTGCCGCCGAGAACGCCGAACCCATCTCCGCCGCGCCTCCCACGAGCGATACCACGATGAAACCCACGAAGGCGGGAGTCATCCCGAACGTTTCCGCTGCCTTCTGCACGGACTCGACAAAGATCTCACTTACGGCCAACCAACGCCGTGACCCCGTCCAGTGTGATCAGGTTTTGGCTGACCGTTTTTGGTTGCAGGAGGGGCGTTCCAAGGGTAGAATTCGATCGCAGCGTTTTTGACGTAACTTGTTGCGGGTAAAGGCTCCAAGCTCAATAAACGCTCGGTTAAAGCTGAGGACAGGTCGGGGAGTTGGAATCTTGAAATCTTTGGCTCGGAAAGAGCCTGTTTACCAGTTAACACAGAAAGCCGAGAGTGAATGCTCTCGGCTTTTTGCTTTTAGCCCCCGTTTTCGCGGTTTGCGACGATTCGGGTCGCAGGGGCGAGTTATTGGTTCCAAACGGGTTGCTCTCAGAGGCCGAAAGCAACCATGGAGGTTGGCCTCGCACCCCGGTAGAAACCCGTCCGAACTCTCTGACGCTCTCGTTAACAAGCGTTGTTCCTTAACGACCCGGTTGCTCTCGGACCCCGAGAGCAACCCTGCGGTTCGCGAGTGACCGGCAGCTCACTGATACCGCTAGTGCCGCCTGATGCTGGTTTAGGCTATCATTGTCAGCACTGCGGAAAACATACTAGTCCCTAAATAAGTATATGCCGACTGGTTTTTGGCGGTTGGTGATGCGCAGCCAACATCGGCTGGCTGGGCCATGGGGTGATCGGTCGTGGGGTTCTGTCATTGTCTGTCGGGTGCCCTGGGGGCGGTTTGGCGCTGGCGGCGGTACTGAGACTTACTTACCTCAGCTTCGTGACGCTCGATGTCACTCCAGCGCAAATCGGAGCCAGCGATTGAACACGTGCAACGATTCGCTCCAGCCCAGTAGCCGCACCGTTAGCTGGCGACCGCCGCGAACGATCTGTGCCGGCAAACGCACGAACTGTTCGACGAATCTCTTGAATTCCATGCGGATCACTCGACGACGTTCTTGTTCGTGTTGCTCACGCCAACGACCGTCGACCGGAACGCTCAGGCCGATCCACGCTTTCAAGTTCCACTCAACGACGTCATCACCATGTACGCCCAATTCGATTCCAGGTTGTCTACCGGCGCATGAAGGCGCGGCATTGATTCAATTGAGCCAGAATGTTCTCTTGGTCGCAACGATCGTTGCTGCCGTAGACCACTTCGTTGGTGCTGACGTCCTTGACCGATTCGTTCGTCAAGTAAAAGAAGTAGATGTAGTCATCGAACAATCGACCTTGCTTGGTGACTTCCAGTTCCTTGCAGAGAATCACCAGTCGGTAGGTCTCCTTGCAATCGGTCGGACTGTAAGGAACCTCCGTGACCCACTCGGCGGCCAGTCGCTTGTTGTCGTAGCCACGCCTCTCGACGATCTGTTCTTTGACGTTTTCAGGACGCGCACGATCGGGGGTCGCCGGGTCGTACTTGGGTGATCGTGGCAGCGGTTTCCATTGCTCGTATGGCACGTTTTCCGCGATTTCAACGAGGCCAGCGTACGCTTTCATGCCGAAAAGAAACTTCACGCCCGCTTGGTGCCAGCGATCCAAGTGAATCGTTTGAGTGAATGCGGTATCGCCACGCAATACGATGCGGCGAAAGCCAGCTTGGCGACATAACTCAATCGCATGATCAGCCTCGGCGGCAGCCCCTTCTTGGCTGGGGCGATTGCCGCTGCGATTGACCACTCGCAACACTTCGCCTGTCTCGGCCAAGGTCACCACCAACGGATGGTAGCCCCAGATGCCTTTGTAGCTGATGTCCATTCCGTCCTTGCACTGACCGGTTGTCTCAACGATCGTGCCGTCCATCTCGATGGTGGCTTGATCAAAGAACGCATCGTCTTGTTGTTTCCACACATCCAGTCGAACTTGATCAAAGGCGTCTTGCAAACGGTTGATGTGGTACGGCTCAAATCGTCGACAGAAGTCTCCAGCGGTGGTTGGATCGGGAATCCTCTCGGCACCAATGGAGTCGAGGAAGTGCTCGTCATTGCGACGTAGTTCAATGTCTTCCAAGCAGGTTCCACCACACAGCGCGTTGTAGGCCAGGTTCAGAACATGATCGGATTCGTGATAGGGCAGATGTTTCTTGAACAGATGCAAGGCTTCGTCGATCCGATCTGGCAGTCCGATCTTCTTGGCGAATGCATGGATGGCAGCCATGCCACCATAGGCAGTACCGGCTGTCTTCTGAGCCAACTCATAGGACGTGTTGGCACCTTGAATCATGGGCCGTCCACGATCGTGGGCGGCTGATCGTTCTAACCTTCGCCGAATGCGTCGTTTGCGTCTTCGGATCAAATCTGGTTTAATGGTCTTCACTCGAAATCTCCATCGTGGTGAACGAGCAGACTGTTGGGCCTGGCAAAAAGACCAACAATCTGCGGGATATTTCGAGTTTTTTATGCGCAAATACCGTGCCACTCAGCCGGCATAAGCTGCTTTAGGGACTAGTTCACTGGCAACATCGATAGCAGACGACGGCTTGCCGCCGAGAATCGAGCCTGATGTGTCCGCATCCTGAAAGAATTGCTTCCACAGGAGGCAGCAGGATGGGAGCAATCTACAGGAGACTCTCAAACCATGAAAACGAAATACATACTCGCAGCCCTTGGTTTCGCGTTGGGTGTGGCAATCGCCGTACCGGCAGGCACAAGACAGGCTCGACCGCACGGTGCTGCCCCTCGTCGAACCGGATCCTCCACACAGCACGGTGCTTGACGCGCGGGACGCAACACCGCCACCGCGCTTTGAAGTCAAGGCCCCGGACGGCGC
>CAVPPT010000011.1:0-134703 GCA_963707405.1 uncultured Planctomycetaceae bacterium
GCAACCTGTCGTTCCGGTCAAGCTCAACGACGACTGGAACCTGATCAATCGCGTTATTGTGCCGTTCGTGAACACGCCTGTCGGCCCCGATCTGCGGGAGCATGGCATCGGCGACACGTTCGGTCAGTTCTTCTTCAGCCCGCGTACCGAGGGAGCCTTCACCTGGGGTGTCGGGCCGCTCGTCATTTTTCCGACAGCAAGTGACCCTTTTCTCGGTTTGCAACAATTGGGGGCAGGCGTCACCGGAGTGGCCTTGGTCTCCAGAAAGCCAATTGTCGCCGGAGCACTGATGTATCAGGCCTGGACCGAGGGAGGCCGGACCGCACCGTTCTTCCTGCAGCCGTTCTTCAACTACAACCTGCCCGAGGGCTGGTTCCTGACGGCGTCGGGCGAAGCGAGTGCCGACTGGGAGTTGCCCAAAGAGGCGCGGTGGACGTTCCCGCTGGGGGCCGGTTTCGGTCGCGTGTTCCCGATCTTCGGGCAGCCGATGAACCTCAACGTGCGGTTCGCTCCCTACCTGGAGAAGCCTCCCGGAGGTCCGGACTGGCAGTTCCGCTTCAACGCCGTATTCCTGTTCCCCAAGTAGGCCGACGCGACGACGCCTGCGGAACATCGTCACGCGCAACGGCGTCGTTCAGAAGATGATCCGTGCCCGGATGCCCGTCACCGTTGCGGTGTCGACGGCCTCACGAGCGGGCATGATGATCTGCAGGTCTGGGGTGAGCTGGAACCAGGGGGTGACGGCGATGTTGTAGAACAGCTCGACCCCCTGCCCGTCGCCCAGTCCGCCCAGCAGTCCCAGGAGGGCGGCATCGACTTCCGAACTCGTGCCGCTGTAGTACCAGCCGATGCCGAACGTGTCGGCGCTCCGGCTTGCCAGGGGAACGTTGCCTCCGACACCACAGCTCAGGAAGGACTGGATAGGGCTGGTTTGATTGTCGGCGATGCCGGCGCGACCGAAGATGCCCCAGCCGCGCGTCGGATCGCTGGGGTCGACATGCAGGTACTGGTCGAAGTTCCAGTAGGCCGACCAGGAACCGGTCTCACGCTGCACGGGTACGTTCGGCAGGATGATCCGGCCGTCCTGGTCGAGCGAGACGAATGTCCGGCTGCTCCAGGTGGCACCAAACAACTGATGTCCTGGCATTCCGAAGAGATTTGTGGGCAAACAGAGCTGGCCCGCCAGCAACACGCCGTCAGCGAAGAGTTCGTCAAAGCCGCTGGTGCTCGTCGTGTCGGTTGGGTTGAGGACGCTGAACTGAAACAGGGGGGCTGCCCCTTCGCCCAGAATGACGAATCCGGCCCCCAGCGTGGAATAGGGCGTGGTCCGCAGTGCAACGGGATTGAAGATGAACGCGGTATTCGAGAATTGCGTCTTGCCACGACCGCTGGCGAACGCATTGGCATCACCATCGAGCGTGTTGAGCTTGCCGATGAACACGCCAAACTTCTCCGAGAGTAACTGCGTGATCAGTACATCGGTCAGATAGACCTGCGTACTGTTTGGGACCGGTAGATCAGCATTGAGGTAGGACGGGAGCAGCGCCCCGGTGGCTCCTGAAAGCGACTCGCCGTAACGATGCTCGGCCCGCAATTTGACGAAGGTACCCTTCGTCATGCCGAGCTTTTCCATGTCCATGTTGATGACGTAGTCGTTGTGTCCTGCGAAGCGGAAGTCGCGCTCGAGGCCGCCGTCAACCACTCCGACATAGAACATGGTGGCATCGAGGTCGGCACCGATGCCGTGCTCACCCAGCGACGTACGGGCTCCCCCCCAATCGCCGGTCAGCAGCGGACTCGTGCACAGACTGCCTTCGCAGCAGCCTCCGTACGCATCGCAGCTGTCGCTGGACAGGGAGCCGTCACAACTGCTGGCAAAGGTGCACCAGTCCTCGGCCCGCGCGGACTGGCTGATCAGCCCCGTGCTCACGAGGAGTGCGGCGAGTCGGAGTACCAGATCGAGCCGTCGTGGTGCAGTCGCCGATTGCATCGTTGCATCCCTGCCATGCTGATTCGGAGTCCCCCCCTCCAATCTGGGGAGACAGAGTGACAATCGGCAGGACAGACAGGATCGGCAGACTGCAACCACACCATCCCACTCTTTCTGGAGTTCATCAGGCCGATTGTGCCGGTCGCGTGAGTCGATCGGAGAATGCTGCCCCATCGTGATGTACCGGATCTCCGGCGGCCGCAGAGTGCGGGTTGAGCGAAAGTGCCGATTCTGTCGATGAGAGAGGATGCAGGGATTGAATCGATGATGCGCACGCTGGTCCGGCCGCGTCTGCCCTGCTGACTTCTTCGAGTGCTCATCGACTGGTCGCATGAAGTGGCTGCCATTCACCGCCGTCTTGCGGACGCCCGGGCTTTTGCCCGGTGCGCTGTTCGTCTGGACGTCACTCGTGTGGACGCCGGCAACTTTCGGGCAAGACTTTCGACCACTGGCCGACCTTGCTCAGCAGGTCCAGGCGGAGGGTGTGCCGGCCGAGTCGCCGATAGTACCGATGCCGCAGCCAGATGAACTGATGCCGCAGCTGAATGAGCCCGAGGAGCCGGCGTCTGAGCTGGATCAGTTGCGTGCCGCAGTGGCCCGCCAGCAGGAGTTGATCGACCAGCTGTCAAAGCGTGCAGACACCTGGGATCAACAGTTAGAAGGGAAAGGAGACGACAACTCCGGACTCGTCGCCCGGGTGTCGCAGCTCGAAACCAACTTCACGGACTACCAGAAGCAGGAGAAAAACTTTCTCGACACATTGCCGACCCAGGCCTATCGCCAGGTCTCGGGACGTATTCATCTCGACGTTTGGAATTTTCCGGAGAGTTCGCCAGGCGCGAACGTGATGGAGAACGGGGACCCGGCCATCGATCCGCAGAGCCAGTTGCTGTATCGCCGCCTGCGGTTCGGCATCAGCGGCCAGGTGCCTCCGCTGAACATGTCGTATCGCGTCGAGATTGAGTTCAGCGGCCAGGAAGGTAGTCGATTCCGAGATGCGTGGATCGGCTGGAACGACCTCGTGGTCTTCAACACGCTGCGCGTCGGCAACCAGAAACGGCCCTATGGCTGGGACCAACTCAACAGCAGTAACTTCATGGTGTTCCTCGAACGGCCCTTTGTCGACGAGGCCTTCAACGACGATGCCCGCCGCTTTGGCATCGCCTCTTATGGCGCCACGGAAGACCAGGTCTTCAACTGGCAGTACGGCCTCTATACGCTCCCGCAGATTCAGAACGCCGGCTCCAACGTCAACGACCGTGTGCAGCCGGAGCTAGCCTGGCGACTGGGGAACACGTGGTGGTACGACGAGACATCCAATGGCCGGGGGTATGCTTACTGGGCACTGGCGGGCACATTCGCCTTTCCCGACAGCAGTACACCGCTGCCGGGCAACACGACCAACCAGGCGTTCTTTGATTCGCGTCCGGAGGCCCGCAGCACCAATCCCTGGCTGAACACCGGCACCATTGCTGGTGCCAATTCGTATCAGATCTTTGCCGTCGAATCAGTGTTCAACGTCGGCCCTGTGCAGATTGCCGGTGAGCTGATGAACCTGTGGCTGCAGGCGCGAGCGGGTACGACGGCGATCTGCACCTGAAAGGTGGATACATCTATGCTTCCTGGTTCCTCACCGGAGAGCACATCCCCTGGAATCGCCAACTGGGCATTCTGGGGAGGACGAAACCGTTCGAAGACTTCTTCAATGTCGACAACTGCCAGGGACAGCGCCGCCTTGGGATGGGGTGCCTGGCAGGCGGCGGTGCGACTCTCGTATGCCGACTTCAACAGCGAGGACATCTTCGGAGGTGTCGGCCGGAATCTGACGCTGGCCCTCAACTGGTACTGGAACGCCAACTCCCGCCTGCAATTCAACTACATCTTCGGCCGGATCGATGACCGCCTGGCGCCGCTGAACAGCGGCGGCAATGCACTCGTCTCGGGAGGTTACCAGATCGCCGGCGTCCGCTTCATGATCGACTTTTGAGCTGCTCGGGCGACGATCTCAGAAGTCGAGCTGCGCGTTAAGGGCATAGACATCGGCATTCGAGTTGCCGACGGTCGGGTGATCCAGGAACGGATGGATGTAGTTGAACTGCAGCTTCATAAAGGAGTTGAAGTACCAGTTCAAACCG
The DNA here is from genome assembly GCA_963707405.1 of uncultured Planctomycetaceae bacterium. Classification (GTDB taxonomy): domain Bacteria; phylum Planctomycetota; class Planctomycetia; order Planctomycetales; family Planctomycetaceae; genus CAVPPT01. Next base: position 4,126 of record CAVPPT010000011.1, read on the forward strand.
AGAGTCAGGTCGGTGAGCCGGCCTCCCTGGATCGTACCGTCGTTGAAGTCGAGGTGCGAACAGCGACCCGCGATCTCCCAGGCACCGCATCCACAGGGCCCCAGGTCATGTTTGGGTTTGACACGTCCGAAGACTCCCTGCTTGGGGATAAATGGACGAACTTCACCCGTCAGCACGTACGAGGCCTGTGCATACCACCCTGAGAGAATCGCGGTGTCGCCCCCAGTCTGGTTGATCTGCGTGAGGATCGCCTCCGACTGCACCAGCAGTCCCTGGTAGCTGAATGCGGCTTCCAGGTTAAACAGGTTGACTGAATCTGCCCGAATCAGTCCCGTATCGACGAAGAACGGAATCGCGGCAGGCACCCCGAAGTTGAAACCGATCTCGGGTGTCTGCCGATAGACCAGGAACCCGGTGCTGGGCCGGTTGTGGCTGAAGTCGCCGCCCAGAACGATCGTATAGTTCTCGCTGGGATCGTTGACGAGGGCCGTCGTGACCCGTGTACTCATGCCATAGCCGGCATCTCCAAACACACCGCCGTATGGGTCGGCCTGAAACCGGTACCCCGACACACCCCAGGTCAGCGATTCATCGAGTTCGGTCCCGTAGGCCATTACGCCGGTCTGACGAAACGGCAGGAACACGAACGGAAGCGAGCGGTCGATGAACGTGAGTTCTTTGACGCTGGTGAGTGCGTCCATGCCGAACGGTTGTCGGAATTGACCGACACGAACGTTCCCGAACGAGAGATCCTGAGCCTCGACCCACACGTCCATAAAGCTGGGTCGTCCCGGAAACGCGAAGTCCATTTCCAGCATGTAGGCAAAATTGTCGGCGACTTTTCCAACGGCGGCCAGTCGCGCCCGGCGAAAGTCGGTCAGGTCAGGGATGTCACCCACGCTCTGTATGTTGGCCTCGTCCTGGTCGAACCAGGCGGCATTCAACTGAAAGAACCCCGTGAGCTTCACGGTCGGATATGTCGGCGGCGGAGTGGCCGGCGCAGCAAGTGGCTTGGGGAAAGCAGGCGCAGCGGAAGAAGTCGCCTCGGCCGTCGGGATCATCGGTTCCGCCAGCGTTGTCCGATACGACGGCAGCGCGACGTCGTTCGGCTCGGCGAGGTCCGGTTCGTCATCCCAGCCGGTGAGCTCCGAGATCGGAGACACAGAATCCTCCCCAGTCCGGGTCGTCCTGGTTCCAGGATGGGCTTTCAGACTCGGGCAACTCGAGAGGCTGTGACTGTGCGATTGCGCCGGAGACCAGTCCGAAGAACAGCAACAGGGTCGCCTGGCACAAAGTGGCCTTCATCGGTGAACTCCACAGATCTTGACATGTCCGGCAGCCGGACACTGCGGACTTGAGGTGCCTCAATAGTCCGTCCGCGATGAAACAGACAAACAGATTCGCCCTTTTCAGCCGATTTGTAATGTTCGGGCCTGCCCGGCTGCAGAATCTGCCGCTGGCATGGTTCTGCACAGGCCTTGTTGATCCGACAGGCCCTGGGATGTCACAATCCGCCTCGTCATGATGGACCTGTCAGCACAACTCCAGTTCGGAATCCTCGGGTGCGGCCGGATGGGGCGGCTGCATGCGGCCCGACTACGCGCGGATGGTCGTGGACGCGTCACCGCGCTGTTTGACAACAACCCTGCGATGGCCGATGCCCTCCGGAAGGACCTGTGTCCCGAGGCCCTTGGTTTCGACACGCTGGAGACGATGCTCGCGCGCACGCCGCTGGATGCCGTCATCATCGCCACTCCCACCACCGCGCACTTCGAGCAGATTCTCGCCTGCCGCGAACGAGGACTGGCGATCCTCTGCGAGAAGCCGCTGACCGACGCGGCCGATCATCTCGAACGGTTGATCGCTGAGATCGGCTCGCAACCGCCGGCATTCTCACTGGCCTATCAGCGGCGCGGCTGGAGCACATATCGCACGCTCCGTCGCGAAGTTCAGTCCGGACGCTGGGGAACGATCCGGGCTGTCTCCGCACACAACTCCGAACGCTGGCAACAGACAATCGCCGGCACCTGGCGCGATGATCCGACCATCAACAAGGGAGGGTTTCTGGGAGATGCCGGCAGTCACAAGCTCGATGCCTTGTTCTTTGTGACAGGACTGACGCCGCTCGACGTGTATTCCCGCTCGCAGCACTGCGGCAGCCGGGTGGAGATCATCAGCAGCGTGAGTGTCACCACACGCGAAGGCCCGCTCATCACAATGGACTTCGTGGGGAATGCCCAGTTCCAGTCGGAGGATCTGCACATCCACTGCGAAGTAGCCGACCTGATGATTCGCGACTACCGCGCCTGGCGTGCCTGTGACAACGTGGTCGCGCCGCTGGAGCCGCTGGAGGAGCAGGCCACGCCGGTCTCGATGTTTCTCGATCTGCTGTTGGGTGCGACGTGTGACAATGCGGCACCGATCGAGTGTGCCCGCCCGATCTTCACGCTGACGTCGGCCATCCTGAAATCGAGCCGCAGCGGACAGGTCGTGCGCGTGTGAAAGGAACGACAAGGCACACGAAGCGGACCTGCTTGCAGTACGACCTTCAGGTTGATTGAGGGTATGGCGAATCCTTCTCCCCCCACGAGCGGCGGAGGTGGCACGCCCTGACGAGAGGAAGGGCGTCAATCTCGACGCTGCTCGCGCGCCATGGCCATCCGGGTGCCCCAACCGGTACGGCTGGGTGCCGCAGGCACAAGATGTTCGTCACTCGGCTCCCGAAGGTTCTCGGACGATTCGCCGAACCGGTGTGAATCATCCTGTCGCTTCGCGACCCGGCAACCCAAACCTCACAAAATCTCTCCGGATTCCGCTGAATTCAGCGTGTTTTGAGGACAGTTGGTTTTCAGGACAGGAGTCGCCCGTTTCTCTCCGACCGGGGAGGTTTCCGTGAGTCAGCAAGCCTCAGCCCCATCCACCGCCGCCTGGATTTGGTCGACCGGTAGTTCCGGAAACCAAACAGCTTGATCTGCTCCACGAACGCCCTGCGTGGCAGGGGCGTCAGTTCTTGCGCTTGGCCCAGTCCAGATAGGCCCGGAACAGCTCGTCGGACCACACCGTTTCTGTCTTGCCCACGACGCAGCAGTCGGAGACAAACTGCTTCACCTTCGCCGGTGGCTCCCGCTGGGGATTGATGATCGCGTCCAGCTGATGCTGTTCGACCAGCCGCTTTCTCAGCACGTGATATGTGATCGGTCTGGGTTCGCCCTGGATGTGGGACGAATACCCCTCTTCTCTCAGGCGTGCCAGGGCCCGCGTCAGCCCGTACCCTTCCTGCAGCAGCTCCCTCGCTCTCGCAAGCACTTCATCCGGAACATCAGCCCGCGCCAGATCAGCCGCCTTCTTCGAGGAAATCCGGTTGCAGATCACCGTCACAAAATCGACCAGCTCCCGCACCATGAAGGCCTGATCAGATTCATCCTGAATCGTCTGTTTCGCGAAGAGCAGTTCGCACCCATACGTTTTGGCAAGATGCTCCAGCAGCCTCAATTCGGAACCGACGCGGGAGAGGCGGTCCTGGTGTTCGGCCACCACCCGGCCAATCTCACCCCGAATGATTCCATCCACCACCTTCTGCAGGCCCACTCGTGCCCCGAAGGCTGAAGCCACATCCTCCACCACCAGCACATCAGTTAAGGCAAGAGAAAAATGATCATGAACCCATTCCAGCATTCTTGTTTTTTGTCTTTCCAGTGAACCGGCCTGTTTTTGATTTTTTGAACTCACTCTTAAATACACACACACTATTTTTCCTTTGCCCTTTTCCTCCAGGCCCAGGCACTGCAGCAGGGAGTCTCTCAGGATTCGTCGGTGGCCCCCCAGTGTCCGCCTGGATTCCAGCTGTCCCTCACGATCCCAGTTCCGAATCGTTCCGATGGAGACATTCGCCAGGTGAGCCGCCTGGGACACGTAGAGCAGCGGAGAGTATTCGGACAGAGACCGCAGGGAACGGGGCGATTCAAGCAAATCCGGCATCGGTGACTCCGGAAGTACGGAATCAGGCCGGGACAGATACTCAAAAATGCCTGATTTGCATCCCGCTTAAGAGATATAAGCAGGATTCGTGTACTCCGGCCGATTCTGGCCGGGCCACCCAGCGGGTGAGGGAAGGCGTACGACTTTCGGTTTGATTGCGACGCGGTTCTGGTCCCCGTAGGATGGCGACTTTGAAGCCTCCAGTATAGCACTGGAGTGCCGCATTCGCGGCGCAGCGATTCGCCTTGATAACGCTGTGTGGTGTAGCACGGAAATCCAACCAGCGCACCGTCGTAACCCATTGCGCAGCTTGACACATCAACTGTCACAAGTCCTTACTACACCGCCGAAGTGCGGTACAGCTTTACCGCACTTCGGCGGTCGAATACCTGTTAGGCGACTCGCTGCATCTCTCTCAACAACCAAAGGAATCCTATGAATCACACACTGAAGAATAAGCGCGCACTTATCACCGGAGGCAGTCGCGGTATCGGTGCCGCCATCGTCAAGCGTTTGGCCAGCGAAGGCGCTCATGTCGCGTTCACATATGCAAGTTCACCCGACAGAGCCAACGAGACCGCCAAGGCGGCACAGGCATTCGGGGTCCAAGCCATCGCCATTCAGTCCGACAGCGCCGATGCGAGCGCCGTCGTCGCCGCCGTCGAGCGCACGGTGAGCGAACTGGGCGGCATTGACATCCTAATTAACAACGCGGGCGTGCTGGCTCTTGGCCCGATTGACGACTTCAAGCTCGCGGACTTTGACCGCACCATCGCCATCAACTTGCGGGCCGTGTTTGTCGCGACGCAGGCCGCAGTCAAGCACATGAAGGAAGGTGGGCGCATCATCAACATCGGCAGTTGCAACGCTGAGCGGATGCCCTTTCAGGGCGGAGCCGTTTACGCGATGAGCAAGTCCGCGCTCCAAGGGTTGGTCCAAGGGTTGGCGCGCGACCTCGCGCGCGAGGAATCACCATCAACAATGTTCAGCCCGGCCCAATCAACACGGAGATGAACCCTGACAAGGGTGAGTTCGCTGAGATGCTCAAGAAGCAGTTCATGGCGCTGCCTCGCTATGGCACTGCCGAGGAGGTCGCGGCGATGGTCGCTTACCTGGCTGGCCCCGAGGCTGGTTATGTCACGGGCGCGAGCCTGACCATTGACGGAGGGTTTAACGCCTAACAGATGAACGACCGTCGCCTAACCATGCGCTGCAGCGAACGGCGGCGGGGAGTCGCGGTTGCAATTGGCGCGCGCCGTGTCCGCCGTCGCTGAGCTTGGGTCGTTATGCACCGAAGCACATTCATGCTCAGACACGTCGTTCCACTGCTCGGAATTGTCGCAATCACACTCGCCCAGTATGGATGCTCCGATCACCCGGCGAACCGTAGCGCGGACGAGAAAGCTGATTCTCTGCTCGAATACATCGATGGAATGAGGTTTATGTCAACGGAGAAAGTGAAAGTTGGCTTGGGGCCGGATGGTGAAGAAATGGGACACTGGTTCCTATCATTCAAGGGTACTACCGTAACCTGGGACTTTTCTGATACGCAGTGGTCTGGGATGTTCGCGATCGCAGCTGACGGCACAATCACCGCGAGCATGGGGACCAGTCAGGTTACAGGAACTTTCGATCCCAAAACCCGAATTCTTCTATGGGATGACAAACGGTATGAACCCGTTGCAGATAGAAACGGTGCATAACAATCCGTTGCACACGGAGCCGCGGGCCGCGCGGCATCTGACATCAACGTCGTTCGCCGCGGCCCGGTGACTGGTGCCCTGTTGGGTGTTTTGTTTATGCACCGCATCTTATTCACCGTTCTCTTTGCCTCGATCCTCGCCGCTCAGCCGACAGTTGCTGCGGACTTCGCCACATCGGTGTTGGACGCTACATTCAAGCTGTTTCACCCAGATTCCACAGCAACGTGCTTCTTCGTGCGCGGGGAGGCTCCAGACACGGGGCTTTATCTCGTCACCGCTGCTCACGCCTTGGAACGCACCCAGGGTGATACTGCGATCGTCGTGCTTCGCCAACCGAAGGAGGATGGTTCGTTCGAGCGACTCGATCATACCATCCGCATCCGCCGCGATGGCCAGCCGTTGTGGGTGCGGCATGACAAGCAGGACATCGCGGTGCTACAGCTCAGCAAATTACCACCCATCGCAATTGCGGCGCTGCCTGCCTCTGTGATTGCCGACGCAACCCGACTCAAAGATGCTGGGGTTCATGTTTGCAGCCCGCTCTTTGTACTTACCTACCCCCAACGATTCGAGGCGAACGGGGCGGGATTTCCAGTCGCACGACAAGGTATCTTCGCGAGCCCGCCGCTGCTGCCTGTGCGGACCCATCCGACCTTTCTCGCCGACTTTACGACATTTCCGGGCGACAGTGGCGGGCCGGTGTTCACGGCGGATTCGGATGGTCATCCTTTGTTGGTCGGTATCGTCCTCGCCCAGTTCCATCACGATGAGCGCGTGACGACTGAGTATGAGGAGCGCACCATTCATCATCCGCTTGGCTTGGGCACGGTCCTCCACGCGCGATATCTCCACGATACTCTGCAAGCAGCCACTACACAAAATGTTCCAACCTCCAAGTAGTCAGTAGGGTGCATGAAACGAAGTGGAATGCACCACACGATCCGGCGGCATGACGTGGTGCATTGCGCGTGCGCCTCCCTGCACCCTACGCGTCTGCGGCATCACTTCTCGCGCAAGCTGCGAGCGAAGACGGGCCAGTTCCTGTAGCGCCTGCAGCGGCGTCAGCTCGTCGGTGTTCAACCCGCGCAGTTCCTCCAGAAGCGGATGCGGCTCTGCTTCAAACAGGCTGAGCTGTCGTGCGCCGCCGCGCACGGTCACCTCGCGCGCGGGAATCGTCGGGCGTCCCTCGGCGTCGTGATGGTCGGCCTCCAGCGTGTCGAGGATGACGCCCGCCCGGTCGATGACGTCGCCGCGGCACACCGGCCAGCCGGGCGACGTGAATGCCGTAACTGCGGTCGGCCGCTCCGGGGACAATCGGTGCAGAAAGATCACGTCCCCCTCCCGTTCGTGAACCGCGACGTTCCAGTTGGCGACGCGCGGCAGCGTCTGCGGCAACTCGGTCAGTTCGTGATAGTGCGTGGCGAACAGCGTTCGGCAGCCGATCTCATCGTGCAGGTACTCGGTGATGGCCCAGGCAAGCGAGATGCCGTCGTAGGTGCTGGTGCCCCGGCCGATCTCATCGAGGATGACCAGGCTGCGGGGCGTCGCCGAGTTGAGGATGCGGGCCGTCTCCGTCATCTCAACCATGAACGTGCGACTGCCCCTTGCCAAGTTCGTCGCTGGCGCCGACGCGGGCGAAGATGCGGTCGGCAATGCCGATCGTGGCCGACGCACGCCGGAACGAAACGAACCCATCTGGGCCATGACCGTGATCAGGGCCGCCTGGCGGATGTAAGTGCTCTTGCCGGCCATGTTGGGCCCGGTGATGAGAGCGATGGTTGAATGAGTGGCGAGTGGCGAGTCGCGAGCGGCGAGATGGTCTGATCACTTTTCGCACCGGACTTCTCGCCTCTCGTTTCTCGCAGCTTGCCGCTTTGTTCCTCGCCGGGTGCCACTGCTGGCTGGTCCAGCAGTGCGTCGCCGGACATCGGGGGACTCACATCCCCCGCTCGCCCGCCCAGCACAACATCATTCGGCACGAACTCTCCCGCTCGGTTGCAGGCGGTCGAGCACGGGATGTCGACCGTCGCGAATGTCGAGTACCGGCTCGGTCGTGATGCTCGGCCGACAGTAGCGATTTGTCGCAGCAAGCACGGCCAGCGATGTCAGCACGTCGATCTCTGCCAGGACCTCGGCAGTCTGCTGCAACCTGCGGCAGTCGGCACTCACGCGTTCACGCAGGGCGGTGAACAGCTCCTGTTCGAGGGCGATCGCCTGTTCCTCGGCCCGCAGCACTTTGTCTTCGTACTCCTTGAGTTCCGGCGTGACGAACCGTTCCTGATTCTTGAGCGTCTGCTTGCGGATGTAGTCGTCGGGCACCTTGTCGCGGTTGGCGGCGGTCACTTCGAGGTAGTAGCCGAACACCTTGTTGAAGCCGACCTTCAGTGAGCTGATGCCGGTGCGTTCGATCTCCTGCGCCTGATACTCGGCGATCCACCGTTTGCCGCCGCGGGCCAGATCGCGGAGTTCATCGAGGCGGGGATTGAAGTCCTCGCGGAGCATGCCCCCTTCCGTCGTGTCGACGGGGGGCTCATCGACCAGTGCAGCCTCGATGTCTGTGCGCACCTCCGGACACAGATCGAGCCGGGACTCCAGCGTCGTCAGCAGATCGGCAGAGCGTCCGGTGAGCCGGGCCTTGAGCTTCGGCAGCAGTGCGAGCGTTTGCGCCAGCGCGCCGAGATCGCGGGGCGAGGCCCGCAGCGTCGCCACCCGGGCCGAGAGGCGTTGCAGGTCGTACGCGCGGGTCGAGTTGTTCCTGCACATCCCGGCAGAGGATCGCATCGGCGGTGAGTTCGTCGACGGCATCGAGTCGCCGGTTGATGGCCACCGCATCGGTCAGCGGATTCGACAGCCACTCGGCCAGTAGCCGGGCTCCCATCGGCGTGGCGGTCTCATCGATCACCCCCAGCAGACTCCCTTCGCGTTTGCCTTCGCGCTGGGTGCGGGTCAGCTCGAGGCTGCGGCGGGTCGTTTCGTCGATCTGCAGCGTTCCTCCGCGACGCACCGGCTCGAGCCTGACGATGTGACCCAGAGACGAGCGTTGCGTCTCCTGCACATATTCCAGCAGTGCCCCGGCAGCAGTGATGCCCGCCGAGTCCTCATCACTCAGATCGAACCCTTCCAGCGTGCGCGTGCCGAAGTGCTTCAGCAGGGTCTCGCGGGTGTGACTGGCAGCGAACGACCACGCGGGCCGCTCGGTGAGGACACTGTGACCTGAGAGTTGAGAGTTGAGAGTTGAAAGCGGCGAATCAGCGGACTGCTCCGGGACGAGGATCTCCGCCGGTTGCAGACGCGCGAGTTCGTCGAGCACCGTGGAGAGTGAGGTATCCAGAGTGCCATGTGCGGCGAGCGCGTCTGTCGCGCTTCTCGCCACTCGTCGCTCGCCGCTGGACTCACAGCATTGGAATCTGCCTGTCGACAGCTCCAGCCAGGCGAGGCCGATCGCGTCCTTCATCGGACAGACCGCGGCAAGGTAGTTGCTCTCGCGGGGATCGAGGAGCGTTTCGTCGGTGAGGGTGCCGGGGGTGACGATCCGCGTCACTTCGCGGCGCACCATGCCCTTGGCGGTTTTGGGGTCTTCGACCTGATCGCAGATCGCGGCCCGGTGACCGGCCCCGATCAGCCGACGCAGATAACCATCGAGGGCATGATGCGGGAACCCCGCCATCGGGACCGGGTTGGTGGAGCCTTTGTCACGGCTGGTGAGTGTGAGCCCCAGCACGCGGGCGGCGGTGCGGGCGTCGTCATAGAACAGTTCGTAAAAGTCCCCCATGCGAAAGAGCAGCAGCGTCCCGGGGGTCTCGCGCCTTGACCTCCTGGTACCGCTGCATCATCGGGGTGAGCGTTTTGTCTCCTTTGGCGGGCATGAGTGGGCGGTGCATCTGGGTTCAGGATGACGAACCGCCCACTGTACCGGCTGATCGTGCGCCGGGCGAGCGGAGTACGCCTGTCGCAGCGCGGCTGGTAGCGATCGGCTTCAGCCGGTCCTTCGCGATGGGGTGGCACGCCCAGACCCACGGGATGGGCGTGGCGAACGCCGGCCACGCCCTTCGTACCTCAGGGAGTGCCACCCTTGTCTGATCGCGATCGGCGGGTCGGACCGTTACGATAGTTGCAACGTGCCGCCGACGCCCGACCCCCTCTCGCTCATGGAGATGACCATGCCTGCCCGCCTGCTGTTCTGGATACTGCTGATTGCCCTGAGTCCCGCGACATCCACCTGGTTGTTCGCCCAACCGGTGGCTACGGAAGCTCCGCCCAAGAGTGATGCAGCAGTGAAAGACGTGGATGCACCGACCGCCACCGACTGGGTGCAGCTCTTCGACGGCAAGACGCTCGCCGGCTGGGAGCGGCAGGGTGGCACCGCGACTTACCGGGTGGAGGATGGGTCCATCGTCGGCACCACCGCCGAGGGAAGCTCCAACACCTTTCTGTGCACCACGCGCGATTACGCCAACTTCGAGCTGATCGCCGAAGTGAAGTGCGACCCGGCCCTCAACTCGGGCTTTCAGGTCCGCAGTCACATCTACGAAGAGGACTCGCCGCAGGAGTCGAAGCCCGACCGCATCCGCAAGGCGGGGGAGGTGTACGGCTACCAGTGCGAGATCGCCGACAACGGCACGGCGGGCAAATTCTGGGATGAAGGACGTCGCACGCTCTGGCTCGATGAGGCGCGTGACGATCTGGGCGATGCGCATCCCTACAAGCCGGGAGAATGGAACGAGTACCGCATCCTCTGTCAGGGGGACCGCCTGCGGAGTTGGGTGAACGGTGTCGAACGGGCCGACTTCACTGATGACCGCGATGCGAGCGGCTTCATCGGTCTACAGGTGCATGGCATCAAAGCGGGCACCGGTCCGTACGACGTGCGTTGGCGCAACCTTCCGGCTGCGCGAGTTCAGCATCAACCCGGGAGTCAACAGCAGCTTTATCGATCCCTCAACACCGGACTTTGTCGAGCGGTTTGAACGAGAAGGCCGCGAGGTGTACGACAAGCGGGAGCAGATCGTCGACTTCTGCGGAATCAAACCGGGCATGGTGGTGGCTGATGTCGGCTGCGGGACGGGACTGTTCACCCGACTGCTGTCGCAGGCGGTCGGTGAGGAGGGCCGGGTGATGGCGGTCGATATCGCGAAGAACTTCGTGCAGCATGTCGAGTCGACCTGTCGCGAACAGGGAATGACGAACGTCGAGGGGGTGGTGTGCAGCGACGATGATGTGAATCTGCCGCCACGCTCGATTGATCTGGCGTTCATCTGCGATACCTATCATCATTTTGAGTTCCCGCAGCGGACGATGCGATCACTGCAGCGGGCGCTGAAGCCCAACGGGCGCTTGGTGCTGGTCGATTTCCGGCGCGTCCCGGGCGAGAGTTCCGACTGGGTGCTGGGCCATGTGCGAGCCGGGCAGGAGACGTTCACGGCGGAGATCGAGCAGGCCGGCTTTACCCCGCGGCGCACAGCGGACTTTCTGAAAGAGAACTACGTGTTGGTGTTTACCAAGGCTCAGCCCAGTCGAGAGACCGCACCGTCCCGCGCCTCCGCCGCAGCGAACGTCGAGCGCGTCACCGACATCGCCTATCGTGATGGTCGTCCCGAGTGGAAGCTCGACCTGTATCGTCCGAAGGAGGCGGCGGATGGACCCCGGCCGGCGATCGTCTTCGTACATGGAGGCGGCTGGCGCGGGGGACAAGGCCGCCGACAACTTTGCGTCACTGGCCGAGCGCTTCGCGGGCAAGGGTTATGTGTGCATCAGTGTGAACTACCGGCTGACCGACGTCGCGCCGTTTCCCGCATGTGTGGAAGATGTGAAGTGTGCCGTCCGCTGGCTGCGGGCCCATGCGGCAGAGTACAGCGTTGATCCGGCGCGGATCGGTGCCTATGGCAACTCGGCGGGTGCACACCTCGTCAGCATGCTGGGTCTCGTCGGCCCCCAAGCCGGCCTGGAAGGAGACGGCCCGTGGCAGGATCAGTCGAGTCTGGTGCAGGCGGTCTGTCCCGCAGCAACGCCGACGGATTTCACTCGCTGGGAACAGGCCGGCTCGTATGAGCAGGCGGTCAAGCCCTTGCTGGACGGAGCGGCGAAGTCACTGAATGAGAATGCCGTAGCCGCCTCGCCAATCACCTATATCGCTGCCAGCGCACCACCGTTTCTGATCATTCATGGGGCCCAGGACAGCACGGTGAACGTGGCCCAGGCCGATCGCTTTGTCGAGGCACTCAAGGCTGCCGGGGCGAGTGACGTGACCTATCTGCGGTACGACGACGCGGGACATGGCGTGTTCGGTCAGCATTCGCAGGAGACGATTCCGGCGATGGAGGCGTTCTTCGATCGCACGCTGCGGAAAGACGAGTAGGAGTGGAGCAGGGAGCCAGGAGCATGGATTGTCGATAGGCGTGCAGACGAGAACACTCTGCGCACTTGACACTTGTCTCTCCGCTCTCCGCCCACTAGAGAACAACGCATGGATGCGAAGACGCGATCGAGTCAGGCGCTGGTGTTTGCCGCAGGCGTATTCGTCAGCGCCTTTCTGCTGTTCCAGGTGCAGCCCCTCATCAGCAAGGCGATCCTCCCGTGGTTCGGAGGCACCCCCAGTGTCTGGACGACGTGCATGCTGTTCTTTCAGGTGCTGCTCTGCCTGGGATACGCGTATGCCCATGTGCTGACGTCGCGCCTGTCACTGCGCTGGCAGGGGACGGTGCATGTCGCGGTCCTCGCCCTCGCCCTGGCAGTGCTGAACGTCTTGCCCGGTGACCAGTGGAAGCCCGCGGGTGACGAGTCGCCGGCCCTGCAGATCCTGCTGCTGCTGGCGGCGTCGGTCGGCCTGCCCTACTTCATTCTCTCGTCGACCGGACCACTGCTGCAGCGCTGGTTCACGTTCGCGTTTCCCGGGCGCAGTCCCTACCGGTTGTATTCCCTCTCGAATGTGGGATCGCTGCTGGCTTTGCTGTCGTATCCGTTCGTGTTCGAACCGGCCCTGACGATGCCGGCCCAGTCGACGGTGTGGTCGGCAGGTTTCTGGTTGTTCGCGGTGCTGTGCAGTTTGTGTGCGCTGCAGGTGGCGCGGGTTGGACAGGACAGCATCGGACAGGGTACCACTGCTGGCTTGTCCAGCAGTGCCAACGATCCGAAGCGGGCAGCTTCGGCCACAGCAGTGGGTGACTCCTCCGTTCACCGGAGCCCGATGGGACTGTGGTTCCTACTGGCGATGGTCGGCTCGACGATGTTTCTGGCGATCACGAACGAGGTCTGTCAGGACGTCGCCGTCGTCCCGTTTCTGTGGGTCGTCCCGCTGTCGCTGTACCTGCTGACGTTCATCCTCTGCTTCGACAGCCGGCGCTGGTACTGGCCGCGGTTCTATGCCCTGGCGACCGCGTTCGGTGTGGCCTTTCTGTGCCTGCTGGTGATCTCTCACGAAGGCAAGCTGTCGATCTTCACGCAGGCGCTGTTGCATTTCGGACTGCTGTTTTGCAGCTGCATGCTGTGTCACGGAGAACTGGCGCGGCGGACACCCGACCCGGCACATCTGACGACGTTCTACCTCATCGTCGCGGCGGGGGGAGCGGCCGGCGGATTGTTCGTCGGACTCATCGCCCCGTTGATCTTCCCGCAGTTCTGGGAATTGTACATCGCGCTGCTGGCCTGTGTGCTGATCGCGGTCCCGGTCGGCTTTACCGAACAAGGCTGGCTCGGCGAAGGCAAACGCCCGCCGCTGGTCGGAGTGGTGGCCGCGATCTCGTTGCTGACGCTCGTCGGTGTCGTGTTCGCCGAGGCACTCACCCGCTATTCGTCATCCATCGCCATAACACGCAACTTCTATGGCGTGCTCAACGTCGATGTGGACAGCATCGAGGACACGCTGGTCCTTTACCACGGGCGGATCATTCACGGCGTGCAGTACCGCGACCCCGCGCTGCGACGCATCCCCACCGCCTATTATGGTGTCGAATCGGGCATCGGCAGGACGCTCAACACGTTGCATGGCCTGCGCGGGCCGCTGCGGATCGGTGTTGTGGGGCTGGGTGTCGGCACACTCGCTGCTTATGGGCAGCCGGGGGATGTCATCCGCTTCTACGAGATCAACGATGACGTCATCCGCCTCGCGCGGGCACTTCACGTTTTTAAGCGACTCGGCGGCGTACGTGGAGATGGTTCTCGGCGATGCCCGGCTGTCGCTGGAGCGCGAGCCGCCCCAGGAATTCGACGTGCTGGTACTCGATGCGTTCTCGAGTGATGCGATCCCCATCCACCTGCTGACGCGGGAGGCGCTGGAGGTCTATCTGAAGCACCTCGCTCCCGACGGTGTGCTGGCGATCCACATTTCCAACCTGCACTTCGACCTGCGGGCGGTCACCGATGCACTAGCCGAGGATGCGGGCCTCCAGTCGTTCACGCTCTCCAATGTCCCGGCGGCGGATACCCCCGGACAGAAGTCGAGTGACTGGTGTCTGCTGACGCGGGACGAGACGTTCATCGAGACCGGGGGCCTGCGGGAGTTGGCCGCGGCACCCCAGCCTCGACGCGTCCTCTGGACCGATCACTACAGCAACCTGCTGCAGGTGCTGCGCTGATCGCTGCCGGTTACTCGATCGGAATCGTATAGCCGATAGCACCGATCGCCTGGCCCTTGGGCACTTCCAGATAGTGAGCATGGCAGATCGTGCATTTCTGCATCACCACCGGGACCGGAGTCGCGGCCCGCAGGTAACGCTTGTCGTTCTTCGTGACGATCTCTTCGTACCATGGCTCTCCGGCCTTCAACTTGTCGACGGCCTTCTGTTCGAACTTGTTCTTCGGGGGCGTTGTCGTCGTCGTAGGGTTGGCCGGTCGCGTCGATCAGGCGGACCTCATGCCAGCCCTTGTCCTTCATCGTCTTGAACAGGGCCTGAAAGGCATCACCGGCGGCCAGATCCGAGGATTCATTCACATAGTTTTCGGTGATCAACACAATGGCCGTTTTGTACAGGTCGTCCAGCATCTTGACCTGCTTGCGCGTCCGCTCCAGGGCGGGATCGGCCGGTTCTTCGGCAGCACGCCCAGGATACAGCAGGATGCAGGTGGAACCTGCCAGCAGCAGCCCCGGCAGGAGAAATCGCGTGGTCAGTCGTCGAACTGTCATCAGTGTTCCTTTCAAACAGGGAATCGAAGTTGGAGACCGAAATGATCAGTAAGTGAACTGGACGAGCTGCTCGGCCGGCCTGACGATATCGGCGAGCGTCACACCGCGCAGGTATTCCACCTGGAGTCGTTCGGCTTCGCTCAGCACCTCCCGGAGCCGGCAGCCGGGCTGAATCACGCAGACGTTGTCGATGGCCACGCAGTCGAGCAGATGGAGCGAGCCCTCGAATCGCTCGACGACCTCCCCAATGGAGATGTCGCCGGGCTCACCGGCCAGTTCGATGCCGCCACCGACGCCGCGCACACTGCGGATGTATCCTTCGCGCGCCAGCCGATGCACGACCTTGGCCAGATGCCCGCGGGAGATGCCAAAGAACCGGGCGACATCATCGATGGTGGTGCGCTGTGTCTCCCCGGCGAGAAACATCAGTGTCCGCAGGGCGTAGTCGGTATGGAGGGCGAGCCGCATAAAACACACCAAACAGGAACCACTTATTCATGTTTGTGGAGCATAAGCGACTCGATGGGCAGATTCAACCGAGCGGCAAGATCATCGATCCAACAGCAGCCGGGCTGTTGAGAACAGCCGGGCTGTGTCAATGCGGAGCATCACACGGTCCCATTTGACCGCGGCAAACAGCCCTCAGCTTTTGTCCCTCGGCCCTTGGCTCTCAGCCCTCGGCGAGCCACTGGGTCCACGCGGCGGGGAGAAATTTCGGCAGGTCGGAGGCGATGAGGCCGGGCTGCGAGAGATCGTCAGCTGCCAGATCACCCGCCAGTCCATGCAGGTAGACCCCCAACTGAGACGCCGCGAACGGAGTCATGCCCTGTGACAGGAGGGCGGCGATCAGTCCGCTCAACACATCTCCCGTGCCGCCGGTTGCCATCCCGCTGTTCCCAGTCGAGTTGACAGCGAGCTGATGCCCGTCGGTGATGACCGTTCCCGCCCCCTTGAGAACCAGCACCACATCATGTGCGGCGGCGAACTGCGCGGCGACCGACTCCCGACTCGACGCAATCTCGGACGTCTGCAAACCACTGAGCCGGGCGAACTCGCCGGGGTGCGGCGTCAAGATGCGCACGGCCGCATGCGTCACGAGACACTCAGGATCGCGAGCCAGCAGGTTCAGGCCGTCGGCATCGACCAGCATGGGGACGTTCACGACCTCGTACAGGTGACGCACGATCTTAGCGAGTTTACTGGATTGTCCGAGCCCCGGTCCGATTGCGACCGCAGAGACCTCTGACGATCGCGCGCGGAGCAGATTCTTCGCCGACCCGCCGATCCGCCCCTCGTCATCCTCCGGCAGTGCGCGTGTGAGATATGACGGTTCGACTGCGGCAACGATGGATTGAATGGAACACGGCACCGCCACGCTGACGAGGCCGGCTCCGCCCCGCAGTGCGCCCAGTCCCGACAGACAGGCTGCCCCGCTCATTCCCCGGCTGCCCGCGATGATGAGCACATGTCCGAATGTCCCCTTGTGTCCATCGGCGGGACGGGTGGGCGGGTTGGGCAACTGGTCGATGCGAGTCACGCTCATCGCTCGCATCCCCCGGCGGACCGGGCGATCATGCCGGCGAGGTATCCCCCCTTGAACCCCGCGTCGATATTCACCACGCAGACATTGGCCGCGCAACTGTTGAGCATTCCCAACAGCGCCGACACACCGCCGAACGAGGCTCCGTAACCCACGCTGGTCGGGACGGCAATCACCGGGCAGTCGACCCACCCGCCGACGACCGACGGCAGTGCCCCTTCCATGCCGGCCACGAC
This sequence comes from uncultured Planctomycetaceae bacterium, assembly GCA_963707405.1. GTDB lineage: Bacteria > Planctomycetota > Planctomycetia > Planctomycetales > Planctomycetaceae > CAVPPT01. The sequence continues at coordinate 20,701 of CAVPPT010000011.1, forward strand.
AACGACGGCAGCGGCCTCCCGCAGGCGCGGCACCTGTTCGATCAGTCGATGCGGCCCTGCGACGCCGACATCGACCAGCAGTTCGCAGGGGCAGCCCATCCAGCGCAGCGTCTCGAGCGCCTCCTCGGCGACCGGTCGGTCGGATGTACCCGCAGTAATCACCAGCGCGCGACCGAAGGTTGCCGGAGCCTCGCCGATACGCACTGTTCGCGCCAGTTCATTGTGGATTGCGGCCGGGAACTCGACCTTGAGTGTGTCCGCCTGGACCGGGCTGACGCGCGTCGCCAGGCACGCCTGTTGTTCCTGCAGCAGTCGGTGGAAGATCTCCACCAGCGTCGCTGCCGACTTCCCTTCGGCATAGATGACTTCGGGAAACCCGCATCGGCGCGCGCGATCGAGATCGAGTCGCGTATCAGACAGTGCGGCGGTGTGTGAAGCCGGGGCGGAATCGTCGCTGCTCATGGCTGCATGATAGATGCCTCAACAGCTGGAAACCATCGGCAGGCGCTTTGTTCACCCGCCTTCAATGGCCGACGGTCCTGTCCGTGGGGAACCATTGCATCTGGATCGCACTGCTGGACAAGCCAGCAGTGGCACCCGTGCGGTCGGCTGCAACGGATGGTTCGGCTCAGCGCCGCTACTGTTGGGGCGACGATTCTAACGCAACGGCTATCACCGTTCGCCCGTCCTTGGAGGAAGCCGCCACCGATTCGAGGTCCGAACCCAGCGAGAACCTTCCCAAGACGTCGTCCTTGGGCGAGAACAGTTGGGCGTAGATGATGCTGCGCTTGGCCAGTGAATTGCCAGGCGTGTTGCCGGTCAGCCGTAGGTGCAGCTCGCCCTCCAGGAGCAGCCCCATTTTCGTATCGGTCTTGGCGTGCGACGGTGAGCCCTGAAGATCCAACGCCAGCAGAGGGAGCCGCTTGCCCTTCACGCCAAACGCCCTCCCGTCCTGGAGCAGCAACACCAGCTGGCCGGATGCTTCGGGGGCCGTCGGCTCCCACTTGTCCCACTTGTACTCCACTTCATTAGCCGTCTGAACCTTCCCGTCGGTGGCAACCAGCAGGCGGGCGGTCAGCTGCTTGAGACCGTTCGCCTTAAGGTTCCAAACCAGCAGTTCGGTGCCGTCGTCGAGCTTGACTGCCCGTGGCGATTCGACGCCACAAGACGGAGGAGCGGCTTTCGGCTCGGGTCCTGCCAGCGGAGCAGCTGCGGACGGCGCCGGTGGGGCCGCCGGCCTGTTGCATGAGATCAACAGCAGAACCGCCAAGCACGCCAGAAGTGGAAAAATACGCATCGCCATCGGTGTACCCTCAGTCGCCGAACGACCCAAGCTCAGCGATCCGGCCCACGGGACGCGTGGATTGCAACCGGAGCGCGATTGCCGGGTTCGCTGCAGCGCATGGTTAGGCATCATGTCGTCAGTCATTTGATCTTCAGGTCGCTGACATAGTCGAGTGGCACAATTTGGCGGCTGCCGTCACTCAGGCGGATAATAATAACGCTGTCGTAAACGTCCACTCTCGAATCCTGGGGAATGGGCGCGACCTGAATTCTCGCTCACAGTCGCTCGAAGTGAATGCTTCCAGACCATCCCAGAAATGGGAGTCCCAGAATCCAATGGCTTGTTCGAGTCCGAACACCCAACCAGAAGCAACGAACAGGCAATCATGACAAGGATGTTTTTCATAGGCGTGCGGTGATGCCTGACCAGTGTTTAATTGGTGTGATTCCGAATAACTCTGCGCACGTTATCCGGAACGAAAGGCGTCGAAATCCGCAGGGCTGCGGACGCCGCGGCCCCCCTTGTTCAATACATGAGTATAGACCACAAGGCCGGCGCATCAAAAATGGGCGGTGTCGAGCACGGTGAGCAGGTAGTTCGGATCGAGCGCGGAATTAAGCCGCTTGTTCTTCGCTCCCCGTTTGTTCGTCGTCTCCTGTCGCAGCAGGCTGACCGCCAGTCGCCGAGCCGCCGGGCGCGATGCCCGGTGGCGCCACTGCGCTGGTGGTGCCGGCGTCGTGCTCGGTCAGCTCGATCCGCTGGTTCGCCACCTCCGGAGTGAGGACGTCGGCGAACGAAACAGGTTGTCCGCTCGAGGCCGACTCCGCGGCGGATCGAGCGTCGCCCGGCGTCCCGGGCTGATGGTGGTGGGGTAGCCCCACCGGGGTGTTGCGGGTGAACCTCTCGGCTCATCCGCAACGTTCGCCACGGTTAACCGGGCCGCGGCCAACCAACGTTGATTTCAGAAGCCGCGCGGCCCGCGGCTCCGGTTGAACCGATTGTTAGCCGAGTGTCGAGCTTTGGTCAATTATAGGAAATCCGCAGTGCAATTCGTATTGCCGAGCCAGTCTCAGGCACGGGCTCTTGCTGGCATGGCTATACAGACAATGCCGCTTGATGTCTTCAGCAGCGTCACGGTACACGAGGTTGGCTTGGAATCCATGCTCTCCTTTGCAGATTTGAGTACCAACGATGTCTTCCATGCGTATCTCTACCTGTCGCTGGGGCGTGAGGATCGTCAGCTTTTCGGCATGCGGGTCGATGACGAGACGCTGACCTCTGGCATTTCGGAACCAGTACATGCCGAGGACGCACATGCCTCCCCAGATGATCCCGCCAGCGATAAAGTATTTCACTTTGAGGCCATTACCAAGAAACGCCCGCTCATCCCACGGAATGAAGCATACGAGTACGGCGACTATAAACATCACTGCCGCAAAGCAGAGTTGAGAATACGAAGACTCGTGGACGAACCGGTTCGAGTGACGGTGAAGTGCAACATCTGGAAACCAACTGGAGCTTGTTACTCGAGATGGCGTTGGCGACGTTGGGATTTCGGATGTCGCAGCGGCCATGAGGGAGTATCCAGCTGTTGGCTAACGTTGCGGATGAGCCGCCGGGCGCGGCGCCGGTGGCGCCGTGGCCGGTGACGCCGGCGTCGTGCTCGGTCAGCTCGATCCGCTGGTTCGCCACCCACGGAGCTGGGACTTCGGCAAACGGAAATGCTTCCCGCTCGAGGCCGACTCCGCGGCGGATCGAGCGTCGCCCGGCGTCCCGGGAACTGTGGTGGGGGAACCCCACCGTCGTAGTGCGGGTGAACCTCTCGGCTCATCCGCAACGTTCGCCACCTGGGTGGCGAACGACCGCCATCACGGGGTGGCGGGAGTTGACTTTGATTTCAGGAAACGCTGGCCACCGCCACTCCCGTGCATGGCATGGTTCGCCCTTTACTCACGTGCTTTGCGGAGTCAACTCCACCGCAACAGCCCAGTCACGAATCTGCCGGGGACTACGTGAAAGAACTTGCTCCGGCGATCTGCTACAGGGGTATGTTCGAAGACCTCCGGAATGATCCCTGATTCCGAATCGGATCATAATCCTTGATGTAAGTCGATCTCGCCGGTTTTTGTAATGGAACTCCAGTTGAAACGGCGAAAACTCGTGTGGAAAATAACCCACGCCAGCCATTTCGAAGGCGGTTCGATTTATATCCTTTACTGTAAGCAGTGGAATTCCATCACACCATGTGCCAAGGCCGCGAGTCAATGTGATTTCGTTAAACGGGAACCAGAACTCGATCAGTAAAGCCAAGTGAGAGTCTGTGATGATTCTGTTTCGGTCTACAAGATCGGCAAAACGCCATTGCCAAAGGACATCAGAAATTCGAGCTTCGATTGGATCTTTTGCATGGCGATCGGAAGTGGCGAAGGGAGGAACTCCTTTCTGAGGGCGAACGCTTGGCGTAACCGGGCGGCGGCGGTTGACGTCGACTTCAGTTTCCGCGTGATCCGCCGCTCCGGTTCACGCCATTGTTCGCCAATCTTTCGACAACAACTTTGCGGGAATCATCGCTGATCCAATGTGCCGGTGGTTTTGGCTTTTGCGTCATCTGAATCCGGGAGTTGCCGACGATATCCGACGAGATAAAGCTCGGTGTCTTTGGGGGCCTTAAACTCTTTGGGGAATTCCTTGCCGGACAGATCGTAACATACACGCATCGCATCGGCGTTCTTGATTTCATAGATGGCGAGAAACGTCTTGCCCTTGTTCGGACCAGCGGTGCTCGTGATTGTCATTCGTTTCGGTGTTGTCGTCTCGTCCAGAGTGAACGTTCCTTTGTCCGAGTTATCTTCACCATCGACGGTAACTTCGTACTTGTCCTTATCGATTCTAAGCGTAATTGCCTTAAGAGCGGGTGGGGGCAACAAGACGCCTCCTAGCATTGCGCCTTTGGGCTTCCAAATCCCGTCGAATTGGAACTTGCTGTTGTCTTGGACGGATTCAGCGCGTTCAAGGTTCTTGGTTTCGTCTCCCGTGGCCACGGAAGCTGAGACGAGGCAGAGGATGAAAATGAAGGAGCGGTGTTGCATGTGTCACCTTGGGTCGTATTCGAGTAAAGAGGTTGTTGGCGAACTACTGTTTATCCAGACCCGTATAATCCCCGCTGGATTCCGGATAACGTTCCAGCGGGAATGAGCAGATCCGGCTCAAGTGATTCTCTCAAAGCAGGTTGCGGGAATCCTCAGTCGACTCGCCTGGGAGATTATCCCGCACTTCGATTCCGGATAACGCTCCGCCGCTTATCCCGAATCTCAGCATGCAGGAGATTGCGAATCCCCTCCAGCGGGCTGCGGACACCGCGTCCGCCCTTGTTCAAAACATGTGTGTAAACCATCGTGGTCCTGACATCCTGGTGGCCAAGGAGTTCCTGGACGGTCCGGATGTCGTCACAGTGCCGAGGGTCGAGTGCCGAGAGTCCAGAGCGGACCACCTTCAGGCGTCGATGGTCCGATGCCTGCTCCGTACGCCGGCTGTAGTGGTGGACTCGGAGAATCTCGATGATCCGATCGTAGAGTCGCGGCAAGGGCCTGTCGGGAAACAGGCCCAGCGGTGGTCGGCGTGGATGAGTGGCCAGCGTCATGAATCGGGCCCGCCGGGAACTGGAGATGTATATATGATTGAACCAGAGTTGATCCCCGGGATCAAGCGTGCAGATACGGGGTGTCGCGGGCATGTCACCTGCCCTGCGGACTGAACGCACTCCAGCTTTCATCGTTGGGTGAGAGCGGGCGTGTACCCACAAGATTGGGCGTGTGCCAACCGACGCCCGCAATCCCTGACGTTCTTGGACATCGCCGGGACGATCGGCGAGTGAACCGAGGTCGTCAGGCGGAGCCTTACCTGGCTCATCGAGGCGGCCGCTCATGCCATCCGACAGACCTCACCCAGCGACATCGACGCCTGCTTCAACCACTGCGGGTACTTCACCACGTAAATGCGTAAGCTGCTCTAGAAGACTGCCTCTGACTTCCTCTATGAACAGCGGGCGATGTTGAGGAAGGGGAGGGGGCAACACCCTGGGTGAAAGCAGAGGCAGGAATCAATGAACGGCGTTCTGGTCATCGTCCCGTGCGGGCAGAAGAAGATTTGGGACCGGACTCCCGGCGCTGGGCCTGCCGCAGCAAAGGATGCCTACATTGGACCGCCGTTTGGCATCAACAAGACGTATGCCGAGAGATTTGGCGATGCGTGGGTCATCCTCAGCGCCAATTATGGCTTCATCGAGCCAGATTTTGAGATCGCTGGACCCTACAACATCACATTCAAGAAAAAGCGATCAGGACCAATTGCCACGGCTCGCCTACGTGAGCAGATTGAAGAGCAACACCTTGACCGCTACACCACCGTCATCGGCTTGGGCGGCAAGGAATATCGAGAAGCAATTGAGCGTGCTTTCACCGGTAGGCCACCGGGGTTGTGCTTCCCCTTTTCCGGCCTTCCGATTGGGAAGGCCATGCAAGCCACGAAGAAAGCGATTGCCACGAACGATCCGACGTGCGAAAGACCGACCCGCCAATGAGCGCTAACCTCAACGCACCTTTAACCAATCACCTCTGCCATCTGCTGCACCAGCTTGTCAGTGGTCTTCCTGTTCACAGGTTTCCCTATGACGAGAGCCAAATCCCCAGGAACGGCATCTATGTGCTATTTGAAGACGGTGAACTGGCGCATGGGGCAAACCGCATCGTTCGCATTGGCACGCACACCGGGGATAACCAGCTTCGCTCCAGGTTGAAACAGCATTTCCTCAACGACATGAAGGATCGCAGCATCTTCCGCAAGAACATCGGGCGATGCCTGCTGAATCAAGCCAATGACCCATTTCTGGTATTCTGGGAACTCGACCTAACGTCTCATGCCGCCAAACTGGCTCATGCAGCGAAGATTGACTTCACTAAGCAGTCTGAGATCGAGCGGCGAGTATCGGAATACATCCAGGGCCATCTGCGATTCGTCGTCTTTGAAGTTCAGGAGAAGAACCGGCGACTCGACTTGGAGTCGAAACTCGTCTCGACCGTATCTCTATGTGGCAACTGCGGTCCTTCGGCGGAATGGCTTGGCCGACATTCTCCCAAGAACAAGATCATTCTGAGCGGCCTTTGGCAGGTGAATGAATTACGCAAGACGCCGCTGACGGCTGATGAACTGGAAGAACTTCGGCGTTCTCTTGGAGTTGAGGGCATTACATGACCACCTACACGCACATCCTCGACCTCGCCAAAGAAGCTGAGCCTGACCACCGCGTCTCTTCCTGGCGGGGGGTGGCGGGTCATCGCGGTCGTCCCGGCTGTGAAGTGATCTTGCTCTTGTGCATGCAGCCAACCGCGCCCAGCAATTGACCGCCGAGCGCATCGGCGTCCCAGCGCGAGAAAACGAGGGAAGCCTCCCAAGCATAATGTGCCGGTGGGTCCATAGCATAGTTGCCACCAAACTGGGCCGTGAACTGGAGGCTATGTGGGGCCAGTCTAAAAGTATACACAGTGAAGTTAGTATAGATCGTCGCCCATGTATCGAATACTCCCATTGCAAGGTTCTCATTGAGGACGCGTGTGCGTATGGGGTCGATCTGACCATTGGCGGCCTTGATGCGTGCGGGTTTTTCTTTCTGGTACTCCGCCTTACGTTCTGCGACTTGCCCCACTTTCCAGCCGCTCACTCTCTCGGCAGGCTGGGCCATGAGGAACGGCGCAATACTTAACATAAGACCATCGATTTCATAACCCTCGTCCTCAATAAACTTCACCTTCTCACCCAAGGATACCACCCGCCCCACAAGAGGATTTCCCGGAGGCGCTGGCTTGTTGTGGCCCTTGCCCGCATGGAGATTCACGTCACTCACAGTGGTATCTTTCCAGGGATCAATCAGTGCATTCCGCAAATCCACCGGTTTGGAGAGCCGAATGATCCGGTCGAACGGTTTTTCCTTGTACGAAAACGTCGCGCCGACACTCTGAGATTTCAGGCCATAAACACCGTAGGGATCTGTGGGCGACGAAGCCCCACCATCCCCTCCCACCGCCAGACGAGCCTGAAATGAGCCGGCGAATAGGATTTCAAGTTGTGTGACCAGAGGCATGGGGGTCTCCCAATTCCGCTAGCTGCATGCTACGAAATCCCGAGCTTCAACCACATAGGGTGCATGGAACGAAGTGGAATGCAACAGCTTGGCTCGCTACGCTCACCTGGTGCATTGGGCTGCACCTCATGTATCCTACACGCGGCGTCCTCCTCGATCGAGACCGCAACGCGGAATCTACGCCCCTCATCGCTGGTTAAGGTGGCGAAGCTCTCCCCCCAGGCCACCGGTCCCATTTCGGCCTGGTCGTGGGCACTCGTGTCCGCCACTGTGTACTGGTCGAGGGCACCGCTGACGCGCTGGCGCCATTCGTCGCCCGTGCGATCACCAACGGCCATCGGCACCGACGACGCCATGCACCGCTGGCCGCCGCCGCGCACTCATTCGTGCAGCAGTTGTTCGCGGGCCGCCGCCAGCTGCGCACGCCGCGCGTCGCTGACGACGGGATACTCGAGGTCCAGTTCACGCATGCTCGTCGTCAGAATGTCGGCCACGATGGCCCGCGTCGCCCATTTGTGATCGGCCGGGACGACATACCACGGTGCCCAGTCGGTGCTGGTGGCGGTGATCGCCTCCTCGTAGGCCTGCTGGTAGTCGTCCCAGTAAGCGCGTTCGGCGACGTCGTCCGTCGAGAACTTCCAGTGCTTGTCCGGCTGATCGAGGCGGTCCAGAAGACGTTGCTTCTGTTCCTTCTTCGAGAGATGCAGGAAGAACTTCAGCACGAGCGTGCCATTGCGCACCAGATGACGCTCGAATGCATTGATGTCCTCATATCGATCCTTCCAGAACGACTTGCCCCGTTTGCCCGGAGGGAGCTGCGTGTTGAGGATGTCCGGATGCACCTTCACCACGAGCACGTCTTCGTAGTACGAGCGATTGAAGATCCCGATGCGCCCCGCTCGGGCAAGCGCCGCATATGACGCCACAGAAACGTGTGATCGAGTTCTTCGGCGGACGGCTGCTTGAAGCTGAACACCTGACAGCCCTGCGGATTTACGCCCGACATCACATGCCGGATGGTGCCATCTTTTCCGGCGGCATCCATGGCCTGCAGCACCATCAGCACCGAGTAGCGGTTGTCGGCGTAGAGCAGCTGCTGGGCTTCGGCGAGTTCCGCAATGTTGAGTTCGAGGATCTCCTGGGCACGCTGCTTGAGGGCATCTTTCCCCAGCTCCTTCAACTCGTCGGTCTGGTCCCAGCCGGTATCGCGTTCGTGCAGGTGCGCACGTTTGCCGGGCGTGACCTTGAACAGCTTGATAATATCTTTGCGGATCATGAATCGAGTTCCGGCTCCGGGAGAGTTGCAGCAACGACTCGCTGGGCCTCACGCCGCGACGTATAGTATAGACATTTGCGGTGACCGGGGACGTCCTGGTCGACGCGGAGGTGGATGATCGCGGACTGAATTCTGCGATGACGAACTCCCATCTGCAAGTGCCGCCTCGGTGAGTGAACTGGCGGGGGACTCCGCATGTCCGCCCCGGCAGGGGCGGCAGCTTTGCATGGTTTGTCTGTTGATTTCAACAGTTATCCGTGCTCAAGCGAGTCGTCTCGCGTCTCTTCCACTCAACCATGCGCCGCATGCGCCGAGTTGCATTCTCAGTCGCGACGATGGCGTCTGGAGAATCCTGCCAAAGTATCTCGAGCCGGCAGAATGGGAGAGCCTTGATCGCTCGTGGTTTTGACGGTACACCGAAGGCCAGAGAGACCTTCGGGTAAGCGGTGATCCGCGCAAGATCTGGTAACCCCTCTGAAGATCTCATCCCCGCAAACGCGGAAATCCAGAAGGAGGCGCAGTTTGTCTGGTTTTCCGCCGGCGTCTGGCAGGATCGTTTGTCAAACCAGTACGATTCACACGTCAGCGAAGTCAGCTTTCGGAAAAGGACAACCACATGAGACACCACATTTCGATTGCCCTCGTCGCGCTGCTGTCAGCTGGCCTCGCCGCACATTTCGCACAGGCCCAAGCCACAGCACCGACGAAGGCCTCCGACACCACCACACCGGCCCAGGGGGAGTCGGATGCCGATCTGGCCGCAATTCGAGCTGAGTCGCAGGCCTTCGTGGCAGCTTTCAACAAGCACGATGCGCAGGCCGTCGCGGCCTTCTGGACCCCGGAGGGCGAGTACATTGACGAAGCCGGTCATCGTCTTGCTGGACGCAGCGAGATCGAGAAGGCCTACACCGACTTTTTCGCCGCCAACCCCAAGGCCCAGATGCGGATCGTGATGCATTCGTTGCGGAGGCTGGGCCCGAACCTGGCTATCGAGGACGGCAGCGCCGCCGTCGACCCTTCGCCGAAAGGCGTGCCTGGCGTCGCTCTGTACACGGCCGTTCAGACCAAGGTCGATGGCAAGTGGCGGATGGCCTCAGTTCGCGACACGTGGATCGAGACTCCGGCCGCAGTCCGAAGTGCCGCCGACCTCGAGTGGCTGGTCGGAACATGGACTGGTGAAGAGCACGGCATCCGGACGGAATCGGTCATCCAGTGGATTGTGGACGGCCGTTTTCTGAGAGCGCCGGTATACAACGACCAATGTCGATGGCACGAAGCCTTCGGGTGTGCAGTTGATCGGCTGGAACCCGCAGGGAGGGCATGTCCAGTCCTGGGAGTTCAGCCCCGATGGAGGGTGTGCCCTCGGCTTGTGGACACCTACGGACAACGGCTGGGTCGCCGAGATGCATGGCACCACAGGAGGAGGGATTCCGACGGCCGCGGTCAACGTGCTCAGGAGACTGGATGACAATGCGTACGTCTGGCAGTCGGTGCAGCGTTCGCTGGGAGATACGGCAGTGCCGGACACGAACGAGGTGGTCCTCAGCGCAAGCCGACGAAGTAAGCGGCATCCCGTTCCTTCCGGCTCATTGAAACACACACATCAGAGGGAGACTCAGCGATGGTTCGTCGATTTCTGTTCAACACCGTTTGCATTACAGCCCTGCTGATGTCCTCGGCTGATTGCTGGGGCCGTGGCTTTGGTGGAGGCGGGCTTGGCGGGGGAGGCTTTGGTGGTGGTGGCGGCCGCATGGGCGGCGGAGGTGGTTTTGGTGGCGGTCTGGGTGGCGGTGGCGGATTCGGAGGTGGTGGAGGCGGATTCGGTGGTGGCGGCGGAGGCCTTGGGGGTGGACGTAGTGGTGGCGGTGGCTTCGGAGGCGCAGGGAGCGGTCTGGGCGGTGGAGGATTCGGCGGAGGGGGTGGAGGTGGTCTCGGGGGAGGAGATCGCGGTGGTTTTGGTGGTGCTGGCGGATTCGGAGGTGCCGGCGGCCTCGGAGCCGGGGCCGGCCGCGCGGGAGGTGGATTTGGACAAGGCGCGGGAGGCTTGGGTGGCGGCGATCGCTTCTCGTCTCCCTCCAGCAGCCAACTGGGCAGCTTTCTGGGACTCCCCTCGGATCAGGGAATGCACGGACTGGGGTCTCCAGGTGGCAGGTTCGGAGGAGTTGGTGGCAGCGGTGGTGCTGGAGGCGCCACTGGCATCGGAGGCGTTGGTGGGGTCGGTGGCATTGGTGGCGTTGGACGACCCGGTGGCGTCGGCGGAGTCGATGGCGTTGGACGACCTGGCGGTGTTGGTGGCGTCGGAGGCGTTGGTGGTGCCGGAGGCGTCACTGGCATTGGCGGAGTCGGAGGTGTTGGTCGCGTGGGAGGTGTTGCTGCCGGAAGTGTGCGAGTCGGCACGGTCGGCGGCTTCACGGCTGTCTCGGCGTCAGCACGTTACACCACGGCGTCGGCAGTGCGGGTGAACTTCAATCACTGGGGCAACTACGGACGGGGTTGGTATGCCCGTTATCCCGGTGCCTGGTTCGCCGCAGGCTGGGGGGCCGGTGCCATCTGGAGAGCCTGCACCTGGGGCTCGGCGGCTTCGTACTGCGGCTATGCCAACGCACAGCCGGTCTACTACGACTATGGCAACAACGTCACGTATCAGGACAACAGCGTGTATGTAAACGGCAGCGACGTGGGCACCGCCGATCAGTACTACCAGCAGGCCGCCGACATCGCCTCGACCGGCGCTGCCGCACAGGCTCCTTCGGATGGCGACTGGCTGCCCCTGGGAGTGTTCGCCCTGGCCAAGCCTGGCGAAACCACGTCCAACATCACCATTCAACTGGCGGTCGACAAGCAGGGAGTCATTCGCGGGAACTACACCGACAACGCGACGAATCAGAACCAGGTCATTCAGGGTGCGGTGGACAAGCAGACGCAGCGGGTTGCCTTTACTGTCGGTGACAACACTCAGACTGTGATCGAAACTGGTCTGTACAACCTCACCAAGGATGAGGCACCCGTCCTGATTCATGAGGGGAGTCAGGCCACCGAGCAGATGGTCCTGGTGCGCCTGCACAATCCGGATGCAGGCACAGGTGCAGGCACGAACTGATCCATCAACGCTCGAACATCTGGCGCAGGTACCGAAAGCCCGGGGCCCACGAGCCCCAGGCTTCTGACGGCAAGGTGTCGGGTGAGAGTCTGCTCCGATAACGTGCCGGGATCGATCGCTCGTCCGGATGTTCCTGGGGTCGATTCTGATGCATGCAGTGCTCTTCCTGTGCCTGCTGATGAGTGCGGGGGAACCTGACGAACCCCAACAGGTCCAGGAGTGGTCCGAGCAGATCGCCGCCGCTTATGAGCAACGCGAAGCCGGCAACTTTGACGAATCTCTGAGGCTCTATTCGCAGCTGCTGGAGAGCATCGACGGTCCTCCGGAGGGCGCGCAGCTCGGCGACATCGATACCTGGCCGGCGGAATGGATCTGGAAACAGACTGTGCTGTGGGAACGCGGAGTGACGCGGCTCGAAGCCGGACAGCCACAGCTCGCAATCGAGGACTTCGAGGAGTACCAACGTTCCTTCGGCAGCGAATTCAATCCCGGTCTGCTGGAGCAGGTGGCGCAGGCCTGTGATGCGCTCGGAGACCATGAGCGGGCGGATGAGTTGCGCCGGCAGATCGCCGACATCCAGCAGCGTGCGTATGGACCGTGGGAGCCCGAGGCTCCGGGGCCGGTGACCAGACTGCTGCGTCGATGGGTCGGTCCCTCGGGTGAGGGGCCATCATCAGTCGGGAAAATCATTGCGGCCTGTCTGGTGACGCTGCTGACCGCTGGGATCCTCACACTGATCAACGTCCTCATTGGCCGCCGTCAGAAGCGGGAGGGGGGCGGCACCTGGCGGCGACTGCTATGGGTCGCGGCCGCTGTGGCCGGTCTGCAGACGCTGCCCCTGCTGGTGGGACTGATCGCCGCCTGCGTCCTCGACGATTCGTTGCAGCGCGCAGATGCTGGGGACGATGCCGTACGTGTTCGTCTTCAACGTGCTGATGCTCTTTACGGCGATGAAGCCGCCGGCTCGTTTCCTGAACACGCAGGAGGCCCTGCCGCTGGTGGATGATGCGGCGTTTCTGGCGAGGGTGGAATGGCTGGCTGGTCAGATGGGGTTACGTCCGCCACCGGTGCGACTGGTCCGGTCGGTCGGAGGCGAGCAGTCGGCACTGGCTCTTGCGGGAGGGCTGGTGGCCCCATCGCTGGTGGTGATGGACGGCATCCTGCATCGGCTCAGCAGCGACGAGCGCGACGCCATCATCGGTCACGAACTGGCGCACATTGCCAACCGGTCGCTGTGGTTTCTGACCTCGGCCTGGCCGCTCGCAGCCACCGCGAGTGTGCTGATGGCGATCTTCGTCCCGCCGCAGGTGGCGATTACGTTTGCCCTGCTGATGTACGTCGGAGTGCAGCGGATGGTCAGCCGGAATTTCGAGTACGACTGCGACCGGCGGGCGGCGAACGTTATCGGTTTTCGCACGATGATCTCGGCGCTGGGCAAGATTCACGCGGCCCACCTGCTTTGCAACGAGGGCTGGCTGTCGGCCCTCGTGTATGCGATCGCGACGCATCCTTCGCGGGACGAGCGGCTGGCCGCCCTGTACGACGCGGCACCGCCGGACGACCGGCCTGAACCGACGTGGTCGGCGGACGATGTTCGTTGGCGGCACCGGTGGGCGCGCATGGCGGGACTCGCGTGTCTCTCGGGTTTGCTTGTCTTCCCACTGTGGTACGTCTTCGCGCCCTCGTGGGTGCCGGTCGCGGGGCTGCTGGTGCTGGGTCTGGCACCGTGGATGTTGCTGCTGGTGGCGAGTCTGCGGGCCACGCGGTTTGAACGGCGACGAAGGAGAGCCCCTTCGCGAAGCCGCTGGCGCTGGGCAACCTTGGGCACAATGCTGTCGATTGTCGCGCTGGGGACATTATGGGGCAGCGGCTCGGCGATGGATGTGGTGATCGAAAGTCGCCTGGGTCTGCCGGCGGACATCGTGCGTGCAGCGGCATCACTCGCGCTGCTCGTCGTTATGCTCCTGCTGTTACGCCCCTGGAGAGATCGGTCGCAACGGCTTCAGCGGGACGTGGACCTCGCCGTCCAGCGGCACGATTTCGCCGAGGTGGTCCGACTCTGGAAAGAGTCTCCCGACAAGTTCGCCAAAGCCCCCGCATTGCGTCATGCGGCAGCCGTGTCATTGGCACTTACCGGCAAGAGGGAGGAGGCGGTCGATCAGCTCCGACAACTGGTCGAGGATGAACCCAGATTCCCGCTGCCTCGCATCAGCCTGACGATGATCCTGTGCGACCAAGGGGAGTACGCAGCGGCCCTGGCGGCGAACGAGCCGCTGCTGGACCTGTTGCCGCGCGACCCGGCCCCGGTGCGTCAACAGGCGTGGTGCCTGCGGCTGGTGGGGCGACTGGACGAGGCCGAGGAGGCTGTGCAGCGGTCGCTGGCGCTGGAGGCGGACTCGGGACGGGCCGAGGCGATTGCAGCAGCCATTGCGATCGATCGCGGCGACCTGGCGCGAGCCGGCGAACTGCTCGATGTTGCCGAGCGACACGATCCGGGGACCAGCTTTGTGGAGACGATCAAGGCGGAGCTGGCCCTGGCACGGGGAGATGAGACGGCGGCTCGGACGCAACTCGAACGAGCGGCTGACGTCTGCCGGGCCAATCCGTTCGCGATGCTGGATCAATACCTGGCTGGCCTCAGGGCTCGGGCTCCACAACAACAGGAACTTGTGGTTGACCCGCCTTAGTCGACTCTGTCCCTGCTGCACCCACGGGACACTACCCGTGGGTGGCTCAGATGGCTGCGCCGCCCCAGACTGTAACGGATTGCAATCTGAGCCACCCGCGTTTGTTGATCCGGAAGACCCTCCCCCGGCCCCTCCCTGAGAGGGAAGGGGATTTGCGAGGCTGCCGTCACTCGCCATTGCAAATGTATGCTGCCCGTGGGCGTGTCGTAGTCGTCCGTGGGCGTTGCGGCAGTCATGCGTCGGTTGTGGCTGGACTCGAAATCGCTAGGATGGCGGCGGGAAACCGCAGACTTTCAAGAGCATGGGGACTGACGATGCGCGTGATTGTGTCCGGCGGGGCCGGGTTTATCGGCAGCCACATCATCGATCGGCTGAGTGCCGCCGGGCATGAGTGTGCGGCCCTCGACAACCTCTCGTCGGGGTCGCGCGATAATCTGCCATCCGGAGTGCCGCTGTACGAGACTGACATCCGGGATGCAGCGGGGGTCGAGCGGGCGTTCGCGGACTTTCGTCCGCAGTGGGTGTGTCACCAGGCGGCACAGATGTCGGTGAGCCGGTCGGTCCGCGAGCCGCAGTTTGATGCCGAGGTGAACATCATGGGGACGCTGAACCTGCTGCAGCAATCGGTGCAGCAGGGGGTCGAGCGGTTCGTGTTCGCGTCGTCCGGAGGAGTGCTGTACGGCGAGGTGCAGACACCGGCACCGGAAGGGACGCCGGCCAATCCGATTTCGCCGTATGGCATCGCCAAGCTGGTGGGGGAACTGTACATGCAGTTCTATGTGCGCGAGCATGGACTGACTACCGTCGCCATGCGTTATGCCAACGTGTACGGCCCGCGGCAGAACCCCCACGGAGAGGCGGGAGTGGTCGCCATCTTCTGCCAGAAGATGTATGGCGGCGAGCGGCCGCGCATCAATGGCGATGGGCGGTACATCCGGGACTATGTGTATGTGATGGACGTCGCGCGGGCGAATGAGGCGGCCTTCAATGCCGACGTGCCCGGCGGTTTCTCGGCCTACAACGTGGGGACCGGCGTGCCGACCGACGTCAATCAACTGGCCGAGGTGTTGCAGCAGGAATGTCAGCGATACCTGGCCAGTCGGGGTTCGCAACTGCAGGTGATTGAGCCGGATCATGGTCCGGCCCGCGCGGGGGATTTGCGCTCAAACCTTGTCAGCTTCGAGAAGGCCAAGCGAGAGCTGGGCTGGGTGCCACAGGTCGACTTGCAGGCAGGGCTGAAGCAGACCGCCGAATGGTTCGGCGAGCGACTGGTTCAGTAAACAGGGCCGACCCACCGAGCTGTCGGCGAGAGTTCATCCATCACTCAGGGAGGGGAATGCGAACATGACAACGATCGCGGTCACCGGTGGTGCCGGGTTTCTGGGGAGTCACCTGTGCGAACGTCTGCTCGCGCGGGGAGATGAGGTCATCTGCATCGACAACTTCTTCTCGGGGCGGAAGGCAAACATCGAGCACCTGCGGAGTCACCGCAACTTCGAGCTGATCCGCCACGACATCGTGCACCCGCTGTATCTGGAAGCCGACCAGATCTACAACCTCGCCTGTCCCGCCTCTCCCGTGGCGTACCAGTACAACCCGATCAAGACGATCAAGACGTCGACGGTCGGCATGGTCAACATTCTGGGGCTGGCGAAGCGCTGCCGGGCCCGCGTGCTGCACACCTCGACCTCGGAAGTGTACGGCGATCCGACGGTGCACCCGCAGACAGAGGACTACTGGGGCAACGTCAATCCGCTCGGTCCCCGCAGCTGTTACGACGAAGGCAAGCGCGTGGCCGAATCGTTGTGCGTCAACTATCACCTGGCCCATGACGTCGAGGTCCGCATCGTCCGCATCTTCAATACCTATGGACCGAAGATGGACCCGGTGGATGGCCGCGTGGTCTCGAATTTCATCATGCAGGCGCTGCGCGGTGAACCGCTGACGATCTACGGCGACGGGTCGCAGACGCGGTCGTTCTGTTATGTAGACGATCTCGTCGAGGGGCTGATCCGCATGATGGACCAGAACGACCATCTCGGCCCGGTCAACATCGGCAATCCGGTCGAGAACACGATGATCGAACTGGCCCGGGCGGTGCTCGACATCACCGGCTCGTCGTCACCGCTGAAGAATGTGCCGCTGCCGCAGGACGATCCGCAGCAGCGTTGCCCGGACATCACCCGCGCGGGAGTGGCTCGGCTGGGAGCCGCAGGTGGACCTCCGCACGGGACTGGGCAAGACGATCGAGTACTATCAGGCGACGCAGTTCGGGTAAGAGCCACTGTTCACCGCGTCCCGTTGATTGGGGGCCGCCTCTGGATGCCGCGCAAGATTCGGGAACTCATCCGTGACTTGGAGACAGCAGGCTTCGTAAATCGGGGGGGCAAGGGGAGCCATCGGAATTATGAGCATGTCTGCGGCTGGCGGGTGACAGTAGCTGGTAAACTGGGAAGCGATGCCAAGCCGTATCAAGAAAAGGCTGTGGCGGTTGCCTTGGCGACAGCTTCAGGAACAACCCATGACGGATAGTGCGCGATACATCAAGATCGTCGAGTGGTCCGATGAAGACGACTGCTTTGTCGGCCGCTGCCCCGGTGTTATTGGACCTTGCTGCCATGGGTCTGACGAAACGCTGGTTTACGCGGAGCTATGTCAGATCGTGGATGAGTGGATCGAAGCACTCAAAAGAGATGGAAAGTCACTTCCTCCGGCCACTGCCGGCGTGCTTGTTCCGTGGCTGCCTGAGGAGAATGCATGAGTCGAATACTGGTCACGGGGGCGGCGGGGTTCATCGGCTTTCATCTGTGCCGGCGGCTATTGGCGCACGGTGATGAGGTCGTCGGCCTGGACAACGTCAACGACTATTACGATGTGCGGCTCAAAGAGAACCGGCTGGCCCAGCTGATGCCGCAGAAGGGTTTCGACTTCCGTCGTCTCGATCTCGCCGACACGCCCGGAATGGCCGAGCTGTTTGTGGATGAGCCGTTCGATGCGGTGGTGAACCTCGCGGCCCAGGCGGGTGTGCGGTACTCGCTGCAGAATCCGCATGCCTATATCAACAGCAATCTCATCGGGTTCATCAACATCCTGGAGGGCTGCCGGCATTCGTCAAGCGTCAAACACCTCGTCTACGCCTCGTCCAGTTCGGTATACGGCGCGAACACACAGATGCCGTTCTCGATCCATCACAACGTGGATCACCCGGTCAGTCTGTACGCCGCATCGAAGAAGGCCAACGAACTGATGGCCCACTGCTACAGTCATCTGTACGGGCTGCCGACGACCGGGCTGCGGTTCTTCACGGTGTATGGACCGTGGGGGCGGCCAGATATGGCGCTGTTCTTGTTCACCAAGGCGATCGAGGAAGGCCGGCCGATTGATGTGTTCAACAACGGGCAGATGCGGCGGGACTTCACTTACATCGACGACATCATCGAAGGAGTCGTGCGCGTGACCGACACCATCCCGCAGCCCAATCCCAGGTGGACCGGCGACGCTCCCGACCCCGGTACCAGTGCGGCTCCGTACCGCATCTACAACATCGGCAACAATCAGCCGGTCGAACTGATGACCATGATCGCGACGCTGGAGAAATGTCTGGGCAAGGAAGCGAAAAAGAACATGCTGCCGATCCAGATGGGCGACGTGCCGGCAACGTATGCTGATGTCGATGACCTCGCGCGCGATGTGGGCTTTCGGCCCGACACACCGATTGAAGTCGGAGTCGCAAAGTTTGTGGACTGGTACCGCGAGTACCACGGAACGTAAGCCGGGGAGTTGTGATGGATCGCAAGGGGATCATTCTCGCGGGGGGGAGCGGCACGCGGCTGCATCCGGCCACGCGCGTCGTCAGCAAGCAGCTGCTGCCGGTCTACGACAAGCCGATGGTCTACTACCCGCTCTCGACGCTGATGCTGGCGGGGATCCGGGAGATTCTGATCATCAGCACGCCGCACGACCTGCCCTTGTATCGGGAGCTGTTCGGTGATGGCAGCCAGTGGGGGTTGCGGTTTGCATTTGCCGAACAGCCGCGTCCGGAAGGACTCGCGCAGGCGTTTCACATCGGTGCCGATTTTGTGAGCGGTGCTCCGTCGTGTCTGATTCTGGGGGACAACATCTTTTATGGAGACAAGCTGTCGCGCAGCCTGCAGCAGGTGAGTGCCCGTACCAGTGGGGCCACTGTGTACGCTTATCACGTGCGTGATCCCGAACGCTATGGCGTTGTGGAACTCGATGAGAGCGGGAGGGCGGTCAGTATCGAGGAAAAGCCGCAGCAGCCCAGGTCGCATCTGGCAGTCACCGGTCTGTACTTCTATGACGCCGACGTCGTGGAGATCGCACAGGCCATCCGTCCCTCGGCACGGGGTGAGCTGGAGATCACCGACGTCAATCGGGCGTACCTGGAACGGGGCGATTTGTACGTCGAGGCACTGGGCCGCGGGACGGCATGGCTCGATACAGGCACGCATCAGTCGCTGCAGGAGGCAACGAACTACGTCAGTGTGCTCGAGCAGCGGCAGGGGCTCAAGATTGCCTGTCCGGAAGAGATCGCCTGGCGGATGGGTTCTATTGACGACGAACAACTCGCCCGGCTGGCCTCGGAGATGCGGAACAGCAGCTACGGGCAGTATCTTTGGTCGCTGCTGCGCTAACGTTGCGTTCCCCGCCCCCTCGGGGAGAGGAGGGCGAGGGGGGGTCATGTCGCGTTGTCGCCAGACGGCGCGGGGACACTCCTCGTTCGGACGTCGTCCCGCAACCTCTTGCGGTTACGCCGCACCGCTTCAAGTCAAGAAGCGGTGCTACCCACTTTCCCTTCCACACTCAGCAATCGTTGTTCGTCAATCGTCAATCCTGTTGCAGCACAGAATGCCCAACGAGCCTGCCGCGAGTGACTGCCCCTTCAGCCCAGGCTGATGACTCCGATGAGGGGCATGGAGGCGTCGCGGTTATCCGGATGGTGTGCATTAGCAGCGGGCTACCCTACAGGTGCTACAGATGGAGCGCGAAGCACGGACTGCTACGGGGTCCGCACAGCTCCCATCTTGACCGGGTTGGACGGGCTGTAACGGCTGTAGGGCCCGCAGAATCCCCGGTTCTTTTCCTGATCGTTACGCCCGTCACGACCGGCCCAGGAATCGACGTAACCATTTTGGGAATAAGCGACTTGTGATGTTCAAGGCGTGCAAAACGACCCGCCGATAGATTGCTTCAGCCCCGTAGATTCAAACTCACAAGGACCACCATTGCGGTCGTCGGGGACGTCAGGAGCCTCCGGGCTCCCACGGGGCACAGAGGCTCCCACGGTGACGACCGTTTGGAATTACGGAGAACCGGGTCAGGCAGTCATCACGTACTGCAAATGCCATCTGCACTGAGGACGCACCAGGGAAGGTGTCGTCCAACGAATTGGTCTCGCGGGGTTGCTCGAAAGCAATTCTGTGAGGCGATCACAGGTGGTGTTTCGGAAGACCCATGTCCATGGAAGGAGACAGGCTCACGATGAGACCGACACAATTTCTCACGGCAGTGATGGTGCTGATCAGCTGGGTCCCCGCGACTCAAGCGGGTCTGTTCGATCACCTGACTGGCAGTGGCCCGGCGAAGTGCTGCGACTGTGCACCGAGCTACCAGCCGAATCAGTGCAAACCCAAGATCTTCCGACCCTGCAACCCGAGCCTGTTCACATTCCAGCGTCGCAAGTCGACCCTGAAGCCGACCTGCTGCGACCAGTGCTGTGCACCGTCAGCCTGTTGTGCTCCGCAGACCTGCTGCCCCGGTGCCTGTGCGGCTCCGCCTGCTGCCCAGGATTGCTGCCCGCACAAGAACTGCTGTCCGAGTGAATGTGCAGCTCCTCCCGCAGTGAAAGATTGCTGTGCACCTCAGACTTGTTGCCCGACGACTGCCTGCGCAGCACCAGCCGGATGTGCGGCTCCGTGTGCTCCTGCTTGCGACGCACCTCAAGATTGCTGCCCGCAGGCATGTGCAGCTCCTTGTGCCGATGCCTGCAGCGCTCCCCAGAACTGCTGTCCGAGCGAATGTGCCGCTCCCGCACCAGCCGTCGACTGCTGTGCACCCCAGGAGTGCTGCCCGGCGAACGCCTGCGCGGCACCCTGTGCCGACACCTGCACATCGATTGAGAACTGCTGTCCCAATGCGTGTGCTGCTCCGGCAGCGAGCGACTGCTGTGCTCCCCAAGAGTGCGGACGTGCTCATGCGTGCGACGTGAACGAGTGCGCTCCGGCGTGCGCCGCTCCTTGTGCGGACGCTTGCACCTCGACTGAGAATTGCTGCCCGACCGAGTGTGCGGCACCCGCGTGCCCGTCAGCCGGTTGTGCAGCACCGTGTGCTCCTGCCTGCAACGCTCCCCAGGACTGCTGCCCACAAGCGTGTGCCGCTCCTGCCGCGGCCCAGGACTGCTGTGCTCCCAAGGGCTGCTGCCCGCTGGGATGTGCGGCTCCCTGTGCCAGTGGCTGCAGCGACACCGGAGCTGCTTGCTGCGATGTCAGTAACTGCTTCCCCGCAGATGCCCTCTGTGCAGCACCGTGTGCGACTGCTTGTGCCGCCCCTTGTGCCAGCAATTGCTGCCCGATGGACGCTAATGCCTGTGCTCCCCAGTGCTGCCAGACGAAGTGCTATGGCGGATTGCTGGGCCACTTGTTCAACAAAGTTCATCAACATAATGGCTGCGATGCCTGCGACGGTGCGTGTGATAGCAACTGCTGTGACGTGCATGTGCCGCAGTGCTGTGACGCCTGCAACAACGTCGATTGCGATGGTCGTTGCCGGGGCCGACGACGAGATGCGTCTTGCGAAGTGGCGGAACTCGTCTACACATCACAGACCGCCTGTTACGCCCGTCAACGTCGCGCCGCGATTCATCGTCTCGGCAGTCGCTACGACTGTGTTTGCCATCCAGAGATTATGCCGGCCCTGATGTACGCTCTGAACGATGCCGACGAGTCGGTGCGCGAAGAAGCCGCCGATGAGATTGGAGACCAGGTGCGTCGCAATCCGTGCTGCTGCAGCCGTGAGGTTGTCAACGCCCTGACCTGTGCCCTGGGTGATTGTGACCGACGGGTTCGCCGTCAGTCCGAGCAGTCGCTGAAGCACTGCGGTTTCAAGGTCGTCGCTGGTGACTGTGATGATCGCTGCGACCGCAATCGGTGCGACGTTGCCTGCGGCCCGGAGCGTTGTGATGCGGGCTGTTGCCCGACTGGCGATGCGGGCTGTTGCCCGACTTATGGCGTACCCGCTGCTGTTCAAGTCCCTGCCTCGGAAGCGATTCCGATGCAGAACTCCGTTCCGACCGAGCAGGCTGCTCCGGCTGAAGAGTCGGCACCGGCCCCCCCGGCGGAAGCCTACTTCCCCAAGCGTATTCCCGCCCAGACGTCGGTTCATACGACTAAGAGCGGAAAGAGTCTGGCCGGCCTGTTTCGTGGCCTGGTCCAGTAGTTAACGAAGTGGGCGGGCAGTGGAGCCCGCTCACGGAATCATCTCCGGATGGTTCTGAAACCAGTTCGAGTGATGCGCGGCTCCGGAGGAACCCTGAGTCGCGTCTCCCCGCTTCCCTGCAAGGAGAGTCTCATGATGAAGCACCTCAACTACTTCTGTGTGGCGATGCTGCTCAGTGCGAGCACGAATGCTCAAGCCGGGTTGTTCACGCGTCACATCGGCTGCGATGAAACCAAGTGCTGCGATTGCGCACCGACATTTCAGCCACAATGCTGCAAGCCTGTGATCGTTCGCCCGTGTCAGCCCAACGTCTACACGTATCAGCGGCAGCGATCCACCCTCAAGCCCCCGTGCTGTGATTCGTGCCGTGGTCCTCAGAGTGGTTGCCGACGCAGCCGGTGGTTCGGCGGCTTCGGCAGCGGCAATGGCTGCTGTGACGGTGCCGGAAACGGTTGCTGCAACGTCGGCAATGGCAACGCCTGCTGCGACAACGGAGCGGGCAATGCCTGCGGCAACGTCGGCAGTGGCAATGCTTGCTGCGACAACGGAGCAGGGAACGCCTGCTGCAACACCGGCAGCGGCAACGCCTGCTGCGACAACGGTGCCGGCAATGCCTGCTGTGCTCCGAAGGCCTGCTGCCCCAGCAACGCGTGCGCCGCTCCTTGCGGAACCGGCTGCGGACTGGGCAACGGCTGTGCAGCTCCGTGCGATCCGGGTTGTGCCTCGCCCTGTGCTGTTGATCCCGGATGTGCCTCACCCTGTGTGGCCGATCCTGGATGTGCCAGCCCCTGTGTGGCTGATCCCGGTTGTGCGGCACCGTGTGGCTGCGGCAATCGTTGCGGACTGTTCGGTAACATGTTCCGCTGTGGACAAGGCTGCGGCAACAGCTGCGACAGCAACGGCTGCTGCTCGTCGGCCAACAGCTGTGACGGTTGCGGCCTTGGCTGTGGCCATGGTTGTGGACTGTTCGGCAACATGTTCAAGTGCGGCTCAGGCTGCGGCAACACCTGCGACGGCAGCAATGCCTGCGATGGATGTGGCACCGGCTGCGGCTCGCTGTGTGGTGGTGGACTGTTCGGACGTCTGTTCGACCGCTGTGGTCATGGCTGCAATGCCTGCGATGGCAGCGACTGCTGCGACGGCTGCGCACCCCGCTGCTGCAAGGACAACTCCTGCCGCATCGCCGAACTGATCTACGAGTCGCAGACCGCCTGCTACGCTCGGGATCGCAAGTCGGCCATCCGCAAGCTCGGACGTTACGACTGTGTCTGCAACCCCGAGATCATGTCGCCTTCATCTATGCCCTGAATGACGCCGATCCCTATGTCCGCTACGAAGCGGCGACGGAAATCGACGATCAGCTTCGCAAGAACCCCTGCTGCTGCTCGCAGAAGGTAGTGACGCGCACTGACCTGTGCCCTGGGTGACTGCCATCGTCCCACCGCTCGTGAGGCGAAGCACGCCCTGGAACGGTGTGGATATGATGTCGTCCGTGGCAACTGCGGCACGTGCTGCGACACCTGCTGTGACGCCAGCGGAATGAATGGTGGATGCTGCGACGCCAACGGATGTGCCCCCATGGGCACCGCTCCGGTCCAGGCTCCCGCCGCTTCACCGGCTCCGTCCGCCGCACCAGTTGCTCCGGCCCCGAGTGCCGTTCCGACGCCCGCTCCGGAAGCGGCTCCCGAAGCCTACGTTCCGAAGCGATTGCCGCTGCAGACCTCTGCTCCGGTCCGTTCGGATCGCACCCTGGCGAACCTGTTCACGGACCTGTTCTAGTCAACAGCCGTCAGACTGACCAACGGATCACTTCCTGCCAACTCGAACCTTCACCAGGATCAGAGCGACAGAGAACTCTGCACAGTCAGAACTGACGGAATGACACCAGCAGGCGGCCCTCACTGTGAGGGCCGCCTGTTTTCGTTGGGGCCGGCATTTGCTGCGACGACTGATATCAACACGACCAGCCGTAGTCGAAGCTGCCAGCTTCGATCGCAACGCTCAGTCGGTAGGGTGCATGTAACGCAGTGGAATGCGCCACCTTGCGAGGACACAGTGACCCGGTGCATTGTGCTCCGCTGCATGCACCCTACCCGACCTGGGCGTGCCACTCAGGCCAAACAATCTGAAGGCTGCACTCCCACATGCGCGATCACTGTTTCTCATGCCTGCACTCGCTGGTATGCTGGGGACCTTCGGGAACCCACACCAGGATTCACTCGGGGCGGCAATGCAAACAGGCAATGCGCGGCTGGGGCTTTGGCTGTTCGGCTTCTACTCCCTGCTCTACGGAGCCTTCGTGTTCGTCAACGCGTTTGCTCCGGCGGCAATGGAGCGGACGCTCGATGTGACGGGCACGCCCCTCGCGGCGCTGGCCGGCGTCAACCTGGCCATCCTCAGCGGCTTCGGCTTGATTGTCGTGGCGATCCTGCTGGCGCTGCTGTATGGCGTGTTGTGCAGCC
The DNA here is from genome assembly GCA_963707405.1 of uncultured Planctomycetaceae bacterium. GTDB lineage: Bacteria > Planctomycetota > Planctomycetia > Planctomycetales > Planctomycetaceae > CAVPPT01. The sequence goes on from CAVPPT010000011.1 coordinate 45,102, forward strand.
CGGCTGATGCGAAACGTCAACCGCCGGAGGGACCGCGATGATCTATCAGGCCTCGCCACTCGCGGTCGGCGTCTTCCTGTTCTTCGTCGCCATCACACTGGGGCTGAGCTTTTACATGGGGCGGCAGGCACGCTCGTCCGAGGGCTACTTTGCCGCACACGGACAGATTCCGTGGTTCGTCAACGGCATCGCCTTCGCAGGCGACTATCTGTCGGCGGCATCGTTCCTGGGCATCTGCGGGATGATCGCCTTCTACGGGTACGACGGCTTTCTGTATTCGATCGGCTATCTCGCCGGGTGGATTGTCGCCCTGTTCGTCGTTGCCGAACCGATGAAGCGGCTCGGCAAGTTCACGTTTGCCGATGCCCTCGATGCGAAGTTCCAGTCGCGCGGCATCCGTCTGGCCGCCGGCGTCAGCACGCTCGCCGTGAGCGTGTTCTATCTCATCCCGCAGATGGTCGGAGCCGGTGTGCTGGTCACGCCGCTGCTGGGTCTGCCTCACTGGGCCGGTGTGGTGATTGTCGGAACCGTCGTGATCCTGATCGTGGTTACTGCGGGCATGGTCTCGACAACGTGGGTGCAGTTTCTCAAGGGGTCGCTGCTGGTAATCTTCAGCACAGTGCTGACGGTGATGATCCTGCAGCGCGGGTTCGACGTGAATCAGGGTGGAGCCGACGGACATCAGTTCTCGCCGGAGGAGACGCAATCGGTAAGCGTTACCCCGGATGGACAGGTGTATGTCAATGGCGTGCGCAAGGGGACGCAGCCCGGCGAAGCGGAACTGCATCCGGTCGGCTGGGTCAGTCGTCTCCCCGATGGTGAGACAAAGACCGGACCGCTGGGACCACTCGAGTTCTTTCGCGTGCTGCAGGAGAGCGAAGTCGTTCTGTGGAAGAGTGGACCGTCGGAAACCTCTCCAGACGGCACCAGGACGATCACCTATACACAGCAGCCCACGCCGGGCAGTCAGGTCCTCAGGCCCGGGGAACATCCGACGTTCAAAGGCATTCGCAGTCCTAACCTGACCGACAAACTCAATTTCCTCTCGCTGATGCTGGCCTTGTTCTGCGGGACGGCATCGCTGCCTCACATTCTCATCCGATACTACACCGTCAAGGACGAGGCGGCGGCTCGCAAGAGCACCATCGTCGGCATCGCGAGCATCGGCTTCTTCTATGTCCTCACGCTGTACATGGGGCTGGGAGCGATGACCAGCGGCGTGCTGGACGTCACCAACTCGAACATGGCGGCCCCGCTGCTGGCGCACAGCTTCGGAGAGGGACTGTTCGCGATCATCTCGGCCATTGCGTTTACGACGGTGCTGGGGACGGTCAGCGGACTGATTCTCGCATCTGCCGGGGCTGTCACGCACGATCTGCTCAAGAACCTGGGAGTGCGACTGACCGACCACGAACAGGTCCGCGTGGCGAAGATTGTCGCCGTCGTCGTGGGAGCCATCGCCATCGTCCTGGGAATCCTGTTTGAAAAGCTCAACGTGAGTTATCTGGTCGGGTGGGCCTTCAGCGTAGCGGCGTCGGCCAATCTGCCCTCACTGGTGATGCTGCTGTTCTGGAAGGGGACGACCCGGCAAGGAATCATTGCGGCGATTCTGGTCGGCATGACGACGTCGCTGGGGTGGATCCTCCTCAGCGGAGAGACGTTTTCGCAGGTGTATGGTCTGCCGGCCGATCGCGCCCTGGTGCCGTTCTCTCAGCCGGGCATCGTGACGATCCCCCTGGGATTCCTGACGCTGATCGTCGTCTCGCTGCTGACAAAGGCTGAAACTGACAAACAGGTGGCGTAGGTCTCCCGCACATCAGCCAGCCACTCCCGGGTTACGGAGAGTACTTGTTGCAAATCCCTCTCCCCGCCGGGGAAAGGGTGGCGAGCAGAGCGAGCCGGGTGAGCGGCAGCATCGTAGTCGAAGCTGCCAGCTTCGACACCTTGACGACATCGAGTACCCACCGGATGCCACCCGTGGGCTTTGAGTCCCGCCCCCGACGCTGCTGGACTCCAACAATCACTGTCAACTTGCACCACCGCTGCCGGATCGCATTCGTCAGCCGATTGCGTAAGATGGTCGGTGCATGACTGAGCCCTCACCACGACCCCGGACCGACGACCGCACCAACGAGGCCGAGGCGTCGTCACCACAGGCGGCGGACTCATTGAAAACGCTGGGGGACTTTCGCCTCCTGCGCGGTTGGGTCGCGGGGGGATGGCCGAGGTCTGGCTCGCCGAACAGATCACCCTGGGCCGCAAGGTCGCGCTCAAGCTGTTGCGGAAGGAGTTGATGGCTGATGCGGGTTATGTGGCGCGCTTCAAACGGGAAGCGACCGCCGCCGCCGGCCTCAACCACCCGAACATCGTGCAGGTTTATCTGGTCGGCGAACAGGAGGGACAGCATTACATCGCCCAGGAGTACGTGCAGGGGGCGACGCTGCGGCAACTCCTCAAGAAGAAAGGCCCTCCCGAGGTGCCGCTGGCGCTGCACATCATGCGGCAGGTAGCGGCGGCGCTGCAGGCCGCGGCGGAAGCGGGCATTGTGCATCGGGACATCAAGCCCGAGAACATCATGATCAACCGTAAAGGGGAGATCAAAGTCGCCGACTTCGGTCTGGCCCGATTGCAGGAGGCGGGAGCCCAGGGCAACCACATCACCCAGGAGGGGATCACGATGGGGACGCCGCTGTACATGAGTCCCGAACAGGTACAGGGAGAACCGCTCGATCCCCGCAGTGACATCTACTCGTTTGGGGTAACGGCGTATCACATGCTGGCGGGTCGTCCCCCGTTTGAAGGTCCGACCGCGATGTCGGTGGCGGTCAAGCACCTGCAGGGGGAGGCACCGCCCCTCGCGGAGTTGCGTCCGGATCTGCCGGCGAACCTCTCCCAGCTCGTGATGAAGATGATGGCCCGGGAGCCCGCACAGCGTTATCAGTCCGCCCAGGCAGTGCTCGCCGACCTCAAGAAGGTCTCGAAGTCGCTGCGGGAGACCGACGCCCAGGCCGCCGTGGCACTCGACAACCTCGAAGAAGCGACGCGCCCGGACGGTGAGGGTCGACCGGCCACAGCGACCCGCGGATTGGCGAGTGTCGTCGCGCTGATCGTGGGCGTGGGAGTCGCGAGTGCGGGCGTCGGCTGGTGGCTGCGACCGCGCAACCCGCTTGATTCACCACCCGCCCCGAGTCGCGACATTGCCCGGCAGGCCTCGGCACGCGAGCAGTACATCCATGCGATGTTTCTGGGGGATAACGAAGATGCCTGGCGGTCGGTGATTGACGACTGGGACGAGCAGGCCGATCGCGTCTGGATCCGGCAGGCCCAGGAGCAACTCACCCTGCTGCTGCTGCGTCATCCCGACCGTTGGGAGGCCGCCGAGCAGATGCTTGATACACTCCAGACCTACGAGCGCGAGAACCGGCGGTATCAGGCCGAGGCACTGGCCGGGCGGGCCTATCTGCTCGCGCGACGCGGCGAACATCAGCGTTCCCGCAACCTCATTCAGTCGCAACTGGATTCACGTCTGGGCGAACTGCCGGATGCCTGGCTACGCCTGATCGTTGATGCCCAGAGCCTCAATCAGCAGCAGGAAGACCGGCTTCGGGGCGGCACTGCACGGGAATGACCACACGCACTCCGGGGCGTGCCACCCAGCCGGCGTCACACTCGGCGTCGCAACGGGTCATCAAGGCATCTTGCTGCGGTCGGTCGCGTGCAGATATGCTGCAGCATCCTCCGGAGGTCGTAGTCGAAGCTGCCAGCTTCGAAGAACTTGCTTCAAGAATTCAGGTAAACGTCCATGACATTGCCGTCCGCTTCTGAACAACCGCTGCGCAGTCTCGATGACTGGGACGACGACGTACGCGCTCGCTATCCCCAGCCCGACGGACCTGCTGACACCGACCCCTCCAAAACATTTCGCAACTACGACGAAGGCACGCGTCCGGGGGTCCGCGAGTTCTATCGGCAGAACCACATTCACCAGACCGTCGCCTTCAACCGGGCCCAGCGGGAGAAGTACCTCCCCCTGCGGATGCGGCAGATGAGCGTCTGGGAAGCAATCGAATCGCTTGACGCCATCATCGATGACAGCGACCCCGACATCGAACTCCCGCAGATCGCTCACGCCATGCAGACGGCCGAGGCCATTCGTGCCGACGGTCACCCGGACTGGTTCGTCCTCACCGGGCTGATTCACGACCTCGGCAAAGTGCTGTGCCTGTTTGGCGAACCGCAGTGGGCGGTCACGGGGGATACGTTTCCGGTCGGCTGTGCGTTCTCGGAGAAGATCGTGCTGCACGAGTTCTTCGCCGACAATCCCGACTCACAGGAACCGGCGTATCAGACCCGCTGCGGCATGTATGAAGAGGGCTGCGGGCTGGACAACGTGCTGCTGTCGTGGGGACACGACGAGTACCTGTATCAGGTCGTCCGCAACTATCTGCCGGACGAGGCCTTGGCGATGATCCGCTATCACTCGTTCTACCCGGCTCATCGGGAGCGCGAGTACGACTGGTTGATGAACGACCTCGACCGCGAGCGGTTCCGCTGGGTGCGGAAGTTCAACCGCTACGACCTGTACACCAAGAGCGCAGAACGTCCCGATGTCGAGCGACTGTTCCCCTGGTACGAGCAACTGGTGAACCGTTTCTTTCCGGCGACGCTGCAGTGGTGAGGCGAGCACAGAAAGTGGCGTCGCAGCGATTTGTCAGCAAGTAGGGTGCACAAAACGAAGTGGAATGCACCATGTCGGTCAGGGTGATGTGCTGGTGCATTGGGCTCCGCTCCTTGCACTCTACGGCTGCGTCGTCTGCATTGTCTTTGCTCTCAGCGGGGGTTACAGTGAGATTTAAGACACTTCCAGGTTTCTGTCGTCTGGTGGTGGAGAACGTCCTTCTCCCGCGGAGCCATTTCTATGAAACATGCTGCTCATTGTCTGGTTGGCATGGTGCTGATCTTTGGGAGCGCTCGGTCCGGCAAAGCGGCCATCATGACGTTCACCGATCCCGTCTTGTTCGCTTCCGCCGTAAACATAACCACCACCGAGACGTTTGACAGCTTTGGAAGCTTCGACATCCTCGGGACTGGATCTGTGGACGTGGATGGTGTCATATACACGGCTGGCGATCCTGCCAGCTTCTGGGTCGCCGGGATCAACTTTGGTCCAGGCTCTATTGTGCGCCCAACGATTTCGGAACCAACAATATCGACGATAACAAACTCACCTTCGTCGGTGGCTCTGTGCAAGCGATCGGGTTCTATTTGTTGACCGGTTCTGTTTTTCCAGGTGTTGAAAACATTATCGATGTCACGACGACGGGAGGCGAATCACTCTCCCTGCCGATCAGCTTTGCGTATCCATCGGTCTTCTTCGGCTTCACTGCGTCTGATGGAATTGAGTCGGTGACAGTTCGCGATGACCCAAGTAACGGTTTTGCGTCCAACTGGAGCTTCGACAATGTCAGCCAAGGTACACTGAGCGCTATTCCCGAACCGACATCGATCGCCCTGCTCGGCACAACTGCCATCGGCTATATCGGTTATCGTCGGCGAAGGCGGTAGCCGGGAGGGCGGAGTAGACCTGGACGGTAGGGAAGCCCCGGTTGGTTTCGGGTCTTCGCTTGTGGCGTTGCTCCAACCCCGGCGACGATAATGGCGGTGCCGTGACGCCATGCCACACCACCCCCTCAGTCTTCGGGCAGTTCGATGCCCGCGGCTTCCTTCATGCGGCGCTTCATGCCGGTGTCTTCCAGAATCGAGATCGTCCCGGTCTGGTCGTCGTAGGCATACATCTGCCACTCATACAGCCCCTTGAGCTGGATGCCATGGCGGTCGAACATCGCCTTGAACTCGGCGAATGTCGGTGCCTTGTCGTTGAGGGCCCGCTGCAGGTCGACCTCGTGCTGCAGGGCCGTCACGTGTGCCAGCGACGCTGCCGCGAAGTACCCCTGGGCGACGGCGGTGATCGGATCGCCCGCCTTGATCTCGTTCTTGACCTCGATCAGGTCCGGGTTCTCCTGCATCGCCTGCTTCTTGTCGACGAGCTGGGCGATGCGCTTCTGGAAGTGCGTCGGCTTCGTTGGCTCGGGCTTCGTCTGTGCAGGTGTTGATGCGGCGGGTTGCGCCGGTGCGGGCCGTCCGGCATCCTCGGCATCGTCCAGCGTCACGCCCACCGACTGGGGTGCGACGCCGCGACGCTCGGTCGGCTCTGCAGTTGTCCCGGAGAGATCCTCGCAACCCGTCACACACAACAGGAGCAGCGGCAGTAACCATTTCATCGCAGTCTCTCCATCGCGGGACCAATACATCTGGCGGCTGAATTGTCCTGCATCGCCCAGCACCAGTGCAAGCGTTGGGAGTGAGTCGTGGGGAGCGGTGAGGTGAGCCGTGATCGACGACCGCGGTTCATTCGCCGACCGTCCCGTCGTAGTTCCAGCAGGTCAGGCCCTCGTGCGCAACTGTGTGCCTTCAGTATAGAGAGCGCAGTGTGCTCCTGCCTTCGCTGCCGGGCGATGTCCGGCGGCGAGCCTGGGTTGCCGGCAGGCCTCCCCGGACCAATCATGGTGGTCCGGGGTCCGACGCGCGTCACCGCCCGCAGCCCAGGCAGGCCCACGATGCCCCAGGAGCAATGCGTTCTCAACATTTTGGGGCCGGCCGGCCCGTCTCTTCTGGAGTGAGGAGGTAGGAGCAAGGAGTGAGGGAATAGGAGATGGGAATCAGGCAGTCAGTCACAAGGAGACCCGCCGACACCGTCGGTGGGCTTTGGAGGTCGGCCTTCCGGAGCTCCGTTTCTCGCCGGACTACTGACCAGTCAGCTAATCAGCCAATCTCCCAATCGACCGCCTGCGCCAATTTCGAGCAGCGCCACCTCCGTCAGGTCGAAGTGCAGCGGCGTGACCGTGACGTAGCCCTCGTGCAGGCCGAGGACGTCGGTGTCCGGCTCCAGCTCGTGGTTCTTGATCGGGTCGAGACCGCTCCAGTAATAGGGCCGGCCACGCGGATCGATGCGCTTCTCGATCGTGTCGGTGCGCCGCTTGACCCCCATGCTGACGAACTTCACCCCCCGCGGACCCTCGGCGGACGTGTCGGGGAAGTTGATCGACCACAGCAGGCCCGACTGAGGGAATCGCTCACGAATCTGCCGGATCAGTCTGTCGGCCCGCCGGGCCGTCTCGTCGTAATCGGGAGGTGTCCCCTGCCCCAGTGAGACGGCGATGGAGGTAATGCCGAAGAACGCTCCCTCAATCGCCGCCGCCACTGTGCCCGAGTAGAGCACATTGATTCCGACGTTCGATCCTGAGTTGATACCGCTGACGATCAGATCGGGTCGGCGTGGCGAGAGCTCCAGGATCCCCATCTTCACGCAGTCCGCCGGGCTGCCATCGACGGCCCAGCCGTAGTGCTCGCGCTCGTGGTGAATCTCCTTGACCATGATCGGGTGGAGGAAGGTGATGCTATGGCCGACGCCGCTCTGTTCGGCCAGGGGGGCGACGACCTCGACATCGCCCCAGCCGCGCAACACATCGCGCATCGCCCGCAATCCGGGGGCGTGAATGCCGTCGTCGTTCACCAGCAGGATCTGCATTGCGCTCCAGGGAAATCGGGGGGGGACGGGTCTCAACGGACGGGAATCGTAGCAGTCCGCCTACGGGGCTCACAACGCGCGCCTGCGCACAGGGGCGGCAGCAGACCGCCTCGAAAGTCCGCCTGATGGACAGAGGCTTCCCTGTTGGTGGAGCCAGGGCACAGGCCCGGAAATGGCGTTTGCCGGCGCAACAGTTGTTCCTCTCGAATGAGATCAGTACAAGAGGCATTGCGAACTCAGTGAAATCAGTGCCTGGCAGCAGGCGACCCTACAGACAGGAGAGATCCGATGAAACAACCCATTCGAGTGGCGGTGACCGGGGCGGCAGGCAACATTGGCTATGCGCTGGTGTTTCGACTGGCGAGTGGTGAGGTATTCGGTCCGGATCAGCCGGTCATTCTGCATCTCGTCGAGGTTCCTCCGGTGCTCAAGGCGCTGGATGGTGTCGAGATGGAACTGGAGGATTGCGCTTCCCCACACTGGCCGGCGTCGTCAAGGCCGACAGCGATCATCTCGAGGATGGATTCGCCGACTGCCACTGGGTGCTGTGTGTGGGCAGCATTCCCCGCAAGGCCGGCATGGAACGGGGCGATCTCATCCGCGTCAATGGACCGATCTTTACCAGTACGGGCAAGGCGATTCAGGCAGCGGCAGCGAAGGATGTGCGGGTGCTCGTCGTCGGTAACCCGTGCAACACCAACTGTCTGATCGCCATGCACAATGCACCCGATGTGCCGCGTGAGCGCTGGTATGCGATGACGATGCTCGACCAGAACCGGGCCGTCAGCCAGTTGGCCCACAAGGCGGGTCGGCCGGTCTCGGACGTGAAGAACCTCGGCATCTGTGGGAATCATTCCGCGACGCAGTTTCCGGACTTCGCCCATGCCACAATCGGCGGTCAACCTGTGCCCAAGGTCATCGGTGACGAGCAGTGGCTGCAGGGAGACTTCATCACGACGATGCAGAAACGTGGGGCGGCAGTCATCGATGCCCGTGGTGCCTCGAGCGCTGCGAGTGCGGCCAATGCCGCCATCGATACCGTGAAAGCCATCCGTACACCGACCGCTGCGGGGGACTGCTTCAGTGCCGCCGTCTGCAGCGACGGCAGCTATGGTGTGGATGAAGGTCTGATCTTCGGCTTCCCGCTGACCAGCGACGGCAAGTCGCACGCGATCTGTCAGGGATTGAAGCACGACGAGTTCGCGCAGCAGAAGATCGACGCCACCCTTAATGAACTGCGCGAGGAACGTGACACGGTGAAGGATCTGCTGCGGGGGTAATTTTCCTCTATGACTGAGTCGTCAGCCGCTCGTCGCTCATGGACTCGATGGGTGCTGATCGGCGTCGTTGCTCTGCTGCTCCTGTGCGGGGGTTTTGTCTGGTTGGCGCAACTGGTCGACGCGGCCCGCGAGGCGGCGCGGCAGACGGCCTGCCGTGGTCGGATGAGCCAGCTCTCGATGGCGCTGTACAACTATCACGACGTGTACGGCAGTTTTCCCCCGGCCACTGTGGCCGATGCGAACGGCCGCCCGATGCACAGCTGGCGAGTCCTGCTGCTGCCGTTCCTGGAACAGAAGCGTGTCTACGACGAGTACGATTTCAGCGAGCCCTGGGACGGCCCACACAATCGCACTTTGGCCGGCCGCATCAACCTCGACGCGTTCCACTGCCACAGCGGCTCGCATGGGAGCAACTCTCCGGTCACCGACTATGTCGTCGTGACCGGCTTGGAAACGCTGTTTCCGGTGGAGGAAGTGGCGTCGCTGGGCGACATCTCCGACGGACCGGAAAACACGATCCTCCTCGTCGAAATCGCCGATTCGGACATCCACTGGATGGAACCCCGCGACCTCGACCTGAAGACCATGAGTCTCACCATCAACGATCCATCCCGGGCGAGCATCTCGGCACCCCATGCGCTGGGACCGGCGGTCGTGTTCGCTGATGCGATCCGCGCCATTCGCATCAGACCGACACTGAGACCGGAGACCCTGCGGGCCCTGCTGACGCGCTCCGGAGGTGAATCGATCTCACGCGATTCGGTGCTGCAGACTGACGACGATCGCCAGTACCTGGGAGAATGACTTCACAGGCGAACAGGAGTCTGGCATGCTCTCCCGCTGCAGGCGGGTGAGAATGAATCCAAGTCGTGCCGCTTCGACCATGGCGACCCGGCTACGCAGTGATGCCCTGCTACTCCGCCGATGTACGACGTATAACGTGATCGGAGGACTCACGCCTCCCGCTCGCCATCTCAGCGTGTTGCATGACCACCGACCTTCTGCGTCACTGGGACTATGAGTACGTCTGGCATCCGTTCACGCCGATGTCGGCGTGGCGCGATGAACATGCGCCAATCATCGAGAGGGCCGAAGGCTTCGACCTCATCGACACTGACGGTCGACGCTATCTCGACGGTATCTCTTCGCTGTGGTGCAACGTCCATGGACACCGCGTGCCGGAGATCGACGCAGCCATCAGGACGCAGCTGGACCGGGTCGCACATTCGACGCTGCTGGGACTCGCGTCGGTGCCCTCGACCGAACTGGCACGCCGGCTGGTGGAGATCACGCCGGCCGGGTTGACGAAAGTGTTCTACTCCGATGCCGGGGCAACCGCCGTCGAGGCCGCCCTCAAGATGGCGGTGCAGTATCATCAGCAACGGGAGGGAGGGAGCCGGCGGACACTGTTCGCGGCACTCGGCGGGGCTTACCACGGTGACACATTCGGCTCAATCAGCGTCGGCCGCAGCGATACATTTCATCGGCCGTTCGAGGGCCTGCTGTTCGAGACACTCACCATCCCGGCACCGGTGACGTTGCGAGTGCCGGACGGACATGATCGCGAGTCGTACCTGCAGTTCTGTTTCGATGAACTCGAACGGACGATCGTCGCGCATCGTGACCGACTGGCGGCAGTTGTGATCGAACCACTCGTGCAGGGGGCCGCCGGCATTCTGGTGCATCCGCCCGGCTACCTGCGCCGGGTGCGTGAACTGACGCAGTCACACGACATCCTGCTGATCGCCGATGAGGTCGCGGTCGGCTTTGGACGGACCGGGACGATGTTCGCCTGCGAGCAAGAGGAGGTCTGCCCCGACATTCTCTGTCTTGCAAAGGGGCTGACCGGCGGATATCTGCCTCTCGCCGCCACACTGACGACGGACGCAGTATTTGATGCGTTCCTCGCGCCTCCCGAGCAGCGGAAGACGTTCTTTCATGGGCACACCTACACGGGTAATGCCCTTGGATGCGCAGCCGCGCTGGCCTCACTCGCACTGTTTGACACGAACGACGTCCTCGGCAACGTGCGGGCGAACGCGGTGATTCTTCGGGAGCGACTCTCGCCACTGCGTGATCATCCGCATGTGGCGGAGGTCCGTCAGCAGGGCATCATGGTCGGCATCGAATTGGTGGAAAATCGCAAGACGTTGCAGCCATTCGACCCGGCCCGGCGGATGGGGCATCAGGTCACACTCGCCGCGCGAGAGCGGGGAGTCATCATCCGACCGCTGGGGGACGTTGTGGTGCTGATGCCTGCCCCGGCGATGCCGGCGGAGCGTGTCCACGAACTGGTGGACGTGACGCTGGCGGCAATTGATGACGCGATCCGGCATGGGTGAGAATGGGTGGCATGCCCATATAAGAAGCAGGGAGCTTGGAGCAGGGAGAGGAGTGCCATTGGCCTTGCCCATGCAAGGGGCGAACGGAGCGGGCGTGATGTTCAACATTGATCACGACCGTCATTGGGCTCTGAGAGATAACACGTGCGGCCGGGCATCCGATTCGTGGGACCGACCATCCGCGTGCTCCATTCGCATTCGTCTTTCTGATGCATTACCTTTGGACCGGAAACCGCAGCGGTGCAGGGCTCGTCGATGTCCACAACCAGTGCAGGACGATGGCTGAGTTTCGTCGGCCCGGGGCTGATTGTGGCGGCGACCGGCGTGGGTGCGGGCGATCTGGCCACGGGGGCCATCGTCGGCAGCAAACTGGGCGTGGCGGTCCTCTGGGCCGTGGCGGTCGGTGCGGCCATCAAGTTTGTCCTGAACGAGGGACTGGCCCGCTGGCAACTGGCCACCGGTGAGACGGTGCTGGAAGGGGTCGTTCACCAGTTCGGACGGACCGCGAGCATCCTCTTCCTCGCCTACCTGGTCGCGTGGACGTACTTCACCGCGTCCGCCTTGATGAGTGCCAGTGGCATTGCCCTGCACGCCCTGTACCCCTGGGGGACTCCCGCCAGTGACAAGGTCACTTACGGAATCGCCCAGAGCCTGCTGGCGGTGCTGCTCGTCGAACTGGGGGGCTATCGTCTGTTCGAGCGGTTGATGCGGCTGTCGATCGCCGTGATGTTCGTCACAGTCATCTATACGGCGGTCGCAGTCAGTCCCGACTGGAGTGCCATTGCCGCCGGCCTGCTGCGACCTTCAATCCCCGATGCCGACGGACAAGGGCTGTACCGCACGATCGCCCTGCTGGGGGGTGTGGGGGGCACGCTGACGATCTTGTGCTATGGATACTGGATTCGCGAGGAAGGCCGCGTTGGTGTTGAAGAATTGCGCACCTGCCGGATCGACCTCGCCGTCGCCTATCTGTTCACCGGTCTGTTCGGCATGGCAATGGTGATCATTGGCAGCCGGATTTCGGTTGACAAGGAGTCGTCGGCGGCGCTGCTGGTCCAACTCGCCGACGAGCTGGAGACACAACTGGGTCCGGGTCTGAGGTGGATGTTTCTGATCGGGGCGTGGGGGGCCATCTTCAGCAGTCTGCTGGGGGTCTGGCAGAGCGTGCCCTATCTGTTCGCCGACGCCCTGCGATTGTCCCGAAGAAATGACTCCGGCGAAGGACTGGCACGGGATCCGATCAGCACGCGCTCGGCCCCGTACCGGGGCTATCTGTATGCGATCGCCACCATCCCGATCTTGGGCATGTTCCGTTCGTTTGAGACGATCCAGCTGGCCTATTCGGTGTTCGGCGCGCTGTTTATCCCGCTGCTGGCACTGGCCCTGCTGCTGCTGAATGGGTCGAGCCGCCGCATTCCGGAGTCCTGCCGCAATGGCTGGCTCAGCACGCTCGCGCTGCTGTGTGCGCTCGGCGTGTTTGCCGTGTACGGGTACTACGTGGGGAGTGGGTAGGGAGCAGGAAGTCAACCACAGGGATACCCGCTGGGGTCGTCGGCGGGCTTTCTGCTTCCGGCTAATTCAGCCATCAGCCACTGGCCGATCACCGCCAGAAGCTGAAGAGTCCCCGGGAGCGGGGAGCGCCGACCGGTTGTGGCACTCCGGCTCCACTGGAAGTAATCACGAGGTTTTCCGGAAGCAGCACACAGCTTAGATCGCCGCCTGTGCCACCTGTGGTGTCGATGAGGATGCGGCGGTCGTCGAACTGCACCTGGGGCACCGGGACATGTCCGGAGACGACCGTCTTGCGGCAGTCGCGTGGAGGAAGACTGGTCGCGAAGTTCTTCGAGCACAGCCACCCCGGACGAGACAGCGTGAAGTCGCGTTCGTGCAGAATGGCCCGCTGGATCTCGAAGGGCTGATCCGGATCGAGACCGGCATGGACGAACAGATATTCGGGATGCTCGACACACCAGGGAAGATCCGCGATCAGCGCCCGATGTGTGTCGGGGAGTGCGTCGCGCAGGCGGTCGAGGTCGCCGAACTCGACATCGTACGAGGCGAAAGTCGACTCTGCCCCATAGTGATCGACCCAGCGGCTCGACCAGTTGGAATGCTCGGGAACCGGCACCAGTCCGAGAGCCGCCGCCATCGCCAGTTCGTGGTTACCGGCAATGGCCGTGGTGCGGGGATGCTGCAGCATCATGTCGGCAATGATGTCGAGGGCACCCTGGGGATCGGGACCTCGATCGACAAAGTCGCCGATGAATACGATCCAACGCTGGGCGAAGTCAGGTCGGCTTCGCAGCCGCTCGAGTAACTCCTGAAGCTGTTCGACCTGCCCATGGACATCGCCGATGGCTGTGACGGGACCACGAATCTGCTGGGAAAACATCGGGCCTCTTCTGGCTGTGCATCTGGAAGATCATCTCCCGCCCCGCGCCGGCGAGAGGGGGTCGGGCATCCTAGTGGCGTGTGTGAAACAGGAGCAAGATCATCTTACTGCCGGGCGGTTGGCAGGGGCCGAACTATCTCGACACAATGCGTGTCCCGAATGTTCAACTGTCGAAGTGACGGCAGCGGAGGACTGGCAACGGTGGTGATTCTCGGGGCTGCTCACGCCGAGAGGCGATACGTAATCTGTTCCGCAATAGTAGTTTGCGACGTGTGCTCAGGGACGACCCCGAACGGTTTCTGGCGTGCGGAGAACTTTTGAAGCGTCCATACACTTGACATCTTAACAGATACCTTGTTGACCATCGTCGGGTGATTGCCTACGATTTTTTGCGGACCGATAGGTTTCGTCGATGCCAGGAACGGGCAGGAAGACGGCGTTAGTCCGAATTTGACCCCACAGGAAAGGGGCCGCGATCAGGGGCGGAGGTCAACCTTGTCGCTGGGGTGGGTTCTCCGCACGGAGCAAAGTCATGTTGGTTCTCTCCCGCAAGAAGAACGAGAGCATCATCATCGACGATCGGATCAAAATCACGATCGTCGAGATCCGGGGCGACAAGGTGCGCCTGGGGATCGAGGCACCCCGCGAAGTGCCCATTCATCGCAGCGAAGTGTACGACGCGATCCATGCGATGAAGGAACAACCGGATTCCGCCGACACCTCTCCGGCCGAAGCCTGATCGACGTTGCCCGGGCATCAGGCGTGCGGCTGGTTTTCGCACCGGTACGCAACATCTCTGACACCCGACGGGATGCGTCTGCCTTGCCGTCCACACCCAGAGCGAGTCATGGGCCGGTGTCGCGTCAAGTGTCTTGACTTGACCTGCACAGCTTGTACCTTATGAGCCACGGCCCCATCGTCTAGTCTGGCCCAGGACACTGGATTTTCAGTCCAGTAACAGGGGTTCAAATCCCCTTGGGGTCATTCAGGAACCGTTCGAGTGCGCCCTGCCTCGAACGGTTTCTGCCCTATGCAGGAGTCATTCCCGTCAGGAAGTCGCATGGAATCCGCGATCCATTGGGAGACGCTGCTCAGGCGCTGGCCCCAGGAAGTCCCCCGCCGCGGGATCCTCGTGACGACAAACCACGAGAACATCCCGTTCGTCAACTTCATGCTTGCCACAGGCATCGTGCTGCTGGAGCGCGACAAGCCCGATACGCTCGGAGCCCGCAAGGTGATGCTGAGTTTTGAAGCCATCGCCGGGATCAAGCTGACCGATACGATGGACCTCGACGCCTACACGGTGTTCGGCTTCCAGTCGCCCGATTGACTGCCCGAATTCGTCGATCGCTGTGCTTCTTGCGTCATCCCCGCGAAGGCGGGGATCCAGAACTGCGTTCGAGAGGACCGGATCAGTGGCTCACATTCGCATGAGCAGGACTCTGCGCGGGAATCACGACAATCACCGTCAGTACGCGGCCCGATAGATGGCCAGAATGTCCGCCTCGCTGGGCGCGGGGCGTCAGCTGCATCAGCCGTTTGATCGCGTGGGCCTTCCGCGCGAACTCCGGCAGCTGCGACTCACTGGCTCCCAGCTCCCGCAACTGTCCGGGTATACCGATCGCCGCCCGTAACCGGTGGACCGCCGAAATCGCTCCCGCCGCAGCCTCAGCCAGCGGAAGTCGATTGACATCTTCGCCGAGCAGTCGGGCGACTCGCGCCAGTTCCCGTTCGCGCACCGGGCGGTTGAACTCCATCACGTGCGGCAGCAGCAGGCCGTTCCCCGCACCATGAGAGCAATGCACTGCGCCCCCGAGCGGATACTCCATGGCATGAACCAGCGCGACACCGCAGTTCGAGAACGCGAGACCGGCCAGCGTCGCCGCGAGCGCCATTCCCTCGCGGGCCTCGATGTTGTCCGGCTCCTGCACCGCGTGGACGAGGTGCTGTCCGATCAATTCGATCGCCCGCTCCGCCAGAATGTCCCCCAGAGGATGCTTCCCTTCGTAGGCGAACATCTCACCGGGCGCGACATCCAGATCCGCCGCGTGTGTGGCCAGATACGCCTCGATCGCATGGGTGAGGGCGTCGATGCCGCTGTCAGCGGTCGCCTGGCGGGGACAGCTCAGCGTCATGTCGGGATCGACCACCGCCAGTGCAGGCCGCAGGTACGGACTCAGCGTGCTGACCTTGATCGCATTCACGCGATCGGAGAGCACTGCGGCCGCCGACACCTCACTCCCTGTTCCCGCCGTCGTCGGCACTCCAACAACGGGACACACAGGACCGGGCACGTTGTCCCAGCCGAAGTAGTCGCGGCACTCGCCGCCATGGGTGAACACGACGGCGGTCATCTTGGCGAGGTCCATGTTGCTGCCGCCCCCCAGCCCCAGCAGGGCATCGGGTTGCCAGTGCCTCGCACGGTCGATGCAGGCGGCGGCGGCCTCCAGTGACGGCTCGGGTTCGCCTCCGTCAAATACCTCGCTGTCGATCGCCGTGCGCTCCAATGCCTGCTGCACCTGTTGGACAAGACCCGCAGCGACCAGCGGCGGGTCAGTGACGATGAGCACGCGCTGCCGCTGCAGACGACGCAGCGCCGGTCCCAGTTCATTACGAACCGCGGCCCGGCCGAAGATCAGCCGTCCAGCCGACCAGAAGTTCCATGTCGTCCGAGCATGTGCGGGCATCTATAGATTCCTCACCCCGCGACAGGCACGTTGCGGACGGTGGTGCTGAGTCCCAGGTCCTGCAGGTGCCGCTCGATCCGCAGGCGCTGTTCACTGGACAGGCCATGCAGCGGCTCCGCCAGCCGGTCGCTGCACAGTTCCAGACACGACAAGGCACACTTGAGTCCGGTGAGGTAGGCCGTCGGCGGCTCCCCCACGCTGTAGAGCCGATCCGCGAGTCGCATCACCCGCTGCTGCAACTTGTGAACGAGCCGCAGGTCACCGGTGAGCGCCGCCTCGTACAGTTCGACATACAGCGCGGGGGCGATGTTCGCACCGCCACATACGCCTCCATGGCCTCCCATCAGCACCGACTCTGCGAGCAGTTCCTCCGGTCCCATCATCAGCACAAAGTCGGTGCGGTCCCGCATCAGTTCGAGCACGCGGCCGAAGTGCAGCATGTCGCCGGAGCTGTCCTTGAGTCCCACAATGTTCGGCACGTCCATCAGATAGCGGACCGTATCGATCTCGAAGGCCACTTTGGTGTGCGAAGGAATGTTGTACAGCATCACCGGCAGCGGGCAGTCGTTCGCGAAGCGGGCCAGGCTGCGGCGCAGGTCCTCCTGTCGGGCCGGAAAGTAGTATGGCGGCGCGATGACGACAGCATCGGCCCCGGCATCGGCAGCAACCCCCGCCAGTGCCCGCGCGTCGCTCAGCGACGTGTCGGTCACCCCCACCAGCACCGGGACGCGGCGATCGACCTGCCGCACAGTCTGCTCGACGACGTCGCGCTTCACCGCTTCGCTGAGGCTCGGCGCTTCGCCCGTGGTCCCGAGAACGAACAGGCCATGCACGCCGCCGCCGAGAATGTGCTCGACCATGCGGGCATGACCGTCAATGTCCAGCCGGTCTCCCTCCGCGAGGGGGGTGACCATCGGCGGGATGATGCCCCTGAACGGCAGCGGCTGCGTTGTGGATGTCATGGTGTCTCAGTCGATCAGGGGTTTGTGTCCGGTTGCGACTCCGTTTCAATCCACTGCAGGAACTCCGGATTTCCGGCAGCAATGGGCCATGTCACCACACAGGGGCAGTCGTAAGAGTGTAACACCTGCACGCGGCCAATCAGCTGTTCGACCAAAGATTGCCGGGTCTTGAGGATGAGCACGGCCTCGTCCGATTGTTCGAGTTGTCCCTGCCAGTGGTAGAGGGAGGTCATGCCGGGAATGACGTTCGCGCAGGCGGCCAGCCGCTCCTCCACCAGAGTGCGTGCCAAGACGAGAGCCTCGTCCCGGGTGGCCGTTGTGATATAGGCAATGGCGGTTGACATGTTGCTCTCGCGGTCCCCGGCCAGCATATCAAAACGTCAGCCAATCCTCACGGTCCTCCTGCGCCTCCCCTTGTGCCCCTGCCCTTGATCAAGAACCTCAGATGCTCGTCGGCAGTGCGGCAGGATGAATTGCTCTTCGGCAAAGCGATCCACGTCACGAGATCATCGGCCGCGGGATGCCCGAGGGGTATCTCGGTTCGCGTCGTCGGCGCGGTTTGCGCTCTTCCTCACTCGCCTCGGTCGATTCCTTGTCCGGGGCTGACGACGCAGGTGCGGAGTGAACGATCTTGCCGGTCAGACGGATGCTCAGCTCAGCCTGCTTCTCCGCCGGCAGGTCGACATACCAGGTGACTTCGCCGGAGATCGCATGAGCGATCGGCTCACCATTTCTGAAGGCCACGCGGTTCGACGGCCGGCTCGGGACGCGGGAATGGCTGGTGAGCAGTCCCACGACGTTCAGTGGATCACTCGCCGGAATGACGACCAGCTCCTCGGCGGCTTTGTTGTCACGCAACCTGCGGAGTTCCCGCACCGTTTCCCCGACGGCAAACTGTTCGCCGCCAACTCCTGCGACGAACCTCCCCCCTCGGATTCCGCCGCGCGCCTCCAGCCGACGATAGATCTGCAACAGCTCCCACCAGCGAGGCGCGCCGGGTTCCTTGTCCAACAGATCCCGGAAGATGACTCCCCACCTGCGCAGCAGCTGCCATGCCCACTGCTCCACGGCTTCTCTATGTTGCTCGGTCGATTCGACGTCTGCCGAGGGAGCGGGCCTGCGCCACGCCGACCAGCGTCCCATCCCCGCCGCAGACCGACGCCGCCGGACGACGCGTGCTGCCCGTCGTTTCGAGTCGCGTTCAGAGGCATCGCTTCGCATCCGAATGAGACTTCTGAGACCCGCGAAACCGTCGGCCGTCACAAAGCCCTGCGAGACCAGTTCCCCCAGCACGTCATCCAGCTGGCCCGGCAGCAGTCGCGACTCCTGCAGGATGTCGGCGGCGAACATGGCTCCTCGCTCCCGCAACAACCCGAGGACCTGCTCCGCTGGACTGCTTAATGTTGATTCGTCACCCGGCTGACTGCCCGACTGCAACCAGCCGAGGTCTTCGCGAATGAAGATCGACAGAGGGGCAACGCGTGTGATGCTCGCCATCGGGCGACTCTTCTGGGGGTCGCGAGCCGGGGGATACAGCCGACCCCAGCCCACCTCGCCCGTCAGGCACAATTCATCCAGCCAGTCGCTGCGATAACCGTCCACGCGTGCGGGAAGCAGGTCCTTCTCCCAGCTCACTGCCGGAATGTCGAGCCCCTGCAACTGGGCGACGACCTCAAACACGCCGCCGGGTCCCGACTTGCGGGTGCCGGGCAGCAGACTGTGGTGCCGGGTCAGAAATCGCACATAGGTCGCAACATCAACCGGCTCGATCTCCCTGCGGAGACCAGCGACGGTCAACCGGTGGATGCGTGCCAGCAGCCGGCGGTGACACCACTCGAGTGTGAGTTGAGAGTCGAGAGTTGAGCGTTGAGAGTCGCTGGCGGTCGTCTCCGTGGGAGTGAATCGTCCCCGCAGGACGGCCCCTTCACCCTCCAGCGCTTCCAACGATGCGTCGGCCTGCGAGAGGGTCATCCCGGTCAGCCGCGCGACCTGTGCAGCAGTGATCGGACCCGAGCATTCCACCAGCCCCCGGACGATCGCCGTCCGCGCCTCTGTCGACGTCCAGTCGGTCCGCACGCCGGCGGGGACATCGAGCGGCGGAGAGCCGACCGACTCGGGAAACGCAGCGATCACCGCCGGCTGACGCTCTGCGGCGACCCACGTCTTCAGTCCGCAGGGCAGCGTGAACGTCGTCGCACGTCCTTTCGAATTGAGCAGTTCAAACTCGGCGGTCCATTGATCCGATGCAACCGCACTGCTGATCTGTGTGGCGAGATCTTCAACGTCCCTATTGGCCCCAATGTTGATGGGGAGCAGGATCCGCCCCAGCAGCAGGTCGTGCAGCTCGTCGGCGTCGCGGACCAGAGGCTGCGCCTCGGCGACGACCTGTGCGATGGCCTGCGGATCGAGGCGGCCCAGATCCTGCATGCTCTCGACGCTGATCGACCGCCGCGTCGCGACCGCCCGGGCCCGCCGCTCCTGAATCTCACCGCCATCGAGAAAGGCGTAGGGGTTGGCATTGAGCAGTTCGTAGGCGAAGGGTGACGGTTCGCGCGTGTCACGGGCGACAAAGGTGATCTCGCCCCGCTCGACCTTCCCCAGCACGTCGATCAGACCGTCGAGATCCAGCGCCTCCGTGAGACAGTCGTGGACCGTCTGCTGCACGAGCGGATGGTCGGGAATCACGTGGTCGCCCGTGTGCTCCTCCTGGCAGCCGGTCAGCTTGGGGAATACGGCGGTCAGCAGGTCTTCGCTGCGAAACCGCTGCAGGGCCGGCGGCACCTTCTTCCCGTTCCGCATCCGGGCCACCAGCAGCGACCGGGTGACGTTCCAGCGCCAGCGGAGATGAAACATCGGCACCGCCAGCAGCGCCTGCTCCAGCAGGTTGCGGACATTGTCCGTCCGCAGCATGGGGAACAACGACTCGATGGGGAAGCTGTGCTGCGGACCCAGCGAAAGGATGAAGCCGTCGTCGTCCGCGGTCGCCTGCAGTTCGAAGTCGAACGACCGGCAGAACCGCTTGCGCATCGCCAGTCCCCACGCGCGGTTGATCCGCCCGCCGAACGGCGCATGCACGACCAGCTGCATGCCCCCTGACTCGTCGAAGAACCGCTCGAAGACGACGACGGTCTGCGTCGGCACCAGCCCCACCGCCGCCTGCTGGGCGGCAACATACTCGACGATCTGCCGGGCCGCGTCTGGAGTGCAATTGGTCTCCGCGGCGAGCCAGTTGACGGCAACTGAATGAAGGGCGGATTGTGAGGTCTCTTGGGCCATCGGCATTCTTCCAGAGCGTTAGAGCGGAACACACCGCTCGGGCTGTCGGGCTCGCGAGAACCGGTGCCCGCACTGATTCACGACCTTCACTCCGGGCCCATCTGGATGCACGTGTCGCAGTCGGACAAAATAGGGTCATACAAAGTAGCCGTCTGGTCCCGCAAGACGATCGCTCGTGATTGGACGATCAATCGGGAGGCCAGGTGAATTCTGCGGCCCTTATCACGCGGCGCGGATGGCCACAATACGGTTTCAACCACGCCTGCAGCACAGGTGATCGAGACATGCCGTCATCCATTCTAGAAGTCGCCAGGCGCGGATCGATTCTTTATGGGTGATGCACCAATTCAGGCCACGATGAAGCGGCTCGCAGGGACTCTGGATGAGCTGCAGATCCCCTTCGCGGTGGCCGGCGCGATGGCAGCCAATGCCCATGGTCACTCACGGACGACCGCTGACGTCAATATTCTCATCCGGCGTGAAGACCTGGACCGCTTCAAATCGGTCTATCTGGGACGGGGCTGGGTCAACAAGTTTGAGGGGTCGAAGAACTTCCGCGACGCGGTCACCGGCGTCAGCATCGACGCGCTCATCGTGGGCCAATATCCGGGTGATGGACTTCCCAACCCGGTGGCCTTTCCCCCACCCGAGGACGTGGCGGAAGTGCATGACGACAGAATCCCCTTCGTCTCACTCAAGACTCTGCTCGAACTGAAACTCGCCTGCGGCATGACGACCGACCACCGGCCACGCGGCCTCGACGACGTGATCCAACTCATCCGGGTCAACAAGCTGTCAGCGACATACGCCGATTCTCTGAACCCGTATGTCGCCGAAAAATTCCGGGAGATGTGGCGTGCTGCTCAGGTGAATGACGACGAGTAGGCCGGCCTCATCCAGCGTATCGCAGACGTCTTTCAGAAGCTGTTCCAGATGCCGGTGGGCATACAGCCATCCCGAATCCCACAGTCCGAAGCGGGCGAGCCCGGCTCAGGCAGGATTGATTCATGGACTGACCGGGTCAATTCTACCATTGCCTGGCGGAGCGGAGCCAACCTGCCTTGCGATCTGCTGCCGAATCTCCTCCCGCAGGCGGGACACCTCCTCCGACAGTTCGACCGTGCGACCGGGGGCTTCGCCGCGCCAGAAAGGAATCGTCGGCGGGGCACCGTGGGCATCGGTGACGAGCAGGTCGTTGCCGCGCAGTGCCTGGATCCGCCACGACGTATTGCCCAGCAGGAAGATGTCCCCCGCCATGCTCTCGACGCCGAACTCCTCGTCCACCGAACCGACGACCGTGTGCTCCGGCTCCAGGATGACGCGAATCGTTGTCGATCTCGCCGATCGCCCCGCCGTTGCTGAGCGCTGCCAGCCGGGCCGACTTGCGGGCTCGCACCCGGCCATTGACCGGTCGTGATGCAGGAACGTCGCGAACGGCCGGCGGTGTCGGTGACCCCTTCGCTCAGATAGATGGATCGTCCGATCGAACGCCTCGCGCGGCAGGTCGCGGTACGGATACGCTCGTCGGCACAGGGCAACAGATCGTCCGTGCGCCATTCCTCCGCCGAGACCTCGGCGACGATCTGCTGGGCAAGCATGTCGAGCGGGGCGACGGGAATCTCCATGACATCGAGCCGGCCCGCCTTCACCGCCCGAATGAGGGCCATGCACTCCAGCAGTTCGTCGCGAGTGAGAGCGAACAGTCGTCCTTTAGGGACGAGTCCCAGCGCATGGCCGCGAGCGGCCGATCCGTTGCAGAAAGGTCGCAATGGACCGGGGGGAGCCGAGCTGCACCACAAGGTCGATGTGCCGACATCGATGCCCAGCTCGAGCGATGCGGTCGCCACGACCGCTTTCAATTGCCACGTCTTGAGCCGCTGCTCGGTCGTCAGACGGATGTCGGCGGCCAGTGATCCGTGATGACTGCCGACCTGCTCCTCTCCGAGCAGGCCGTGAGCTGATGCGTCACGCGCTCGGCGAGCCGGCGCGTGTTGACGAAGATCAGCGTGCTGCGATGCGACTGGATCAATTCGACCAGCCGGGCATTGACCTCGGCCCATTGCTCGTGCGAGCAGACGGCCGACAGATCCGTCGGCGGTACTTCGATCGCCAGATCGAGATCGCGCTGATGTCCGACGTCGATGATCGACAAGGCGAGCGGGGGACGTCAGTCCCCGATAGTCCGGCACCCGGTGCGCCTCAGATGACTCGAGCAGTTCCGTGGAGCACATCGAGTGTGCGAGTGTCGGAGATGCATCACCGCTCAACGCCGTCAGAAACTCGGCAATGCGTTCGATCGGCTTCTGCGTCGCCGAGATGCCGATCCGCTGCAAGGGCCGCTCCGGCGACGATGCTCGAGCCGCTCAACCGTCAGTGACAGATGCGACCCGCCGCTTGTCCCGGACCAGGGCGTGAATCTCATCGACGATCAGCGTGTCGACCGATCGCAGCACCTCGCGGCTCTTCTGGGCCGTCAGCATCAGATACAGCGACTCGGGGGTCGTCACGAGGATATGCGGCGGTCGTTTGACGAGGCCGCTGCCGCTGATACGACGACGTGTCCCCCGTGCGCAGTCCGACGACTGATGGGGGGTACGACGACCCCCTGCCGCTCGGCTTCGGCCGAGAATCTCCGCCAGCGGCTCCTCGAGGTTGCGGTGCATGTCGTTCGAGAGCGCCCGCAGAGGCGAGACGTACACGACCCGCATCTCATCAGCGAGTTGCCCTGCGATCCCGTCGCGAAACAGCCGGTCGATGACGGCCAGAAACGCCGTCAGCGTCTTGCCGCTGCCGGTCGGTGCGGCAGATCAGCGTGTGCCCCCGCGGCGATCGACGGCCAGCCGCGCTCCTGCGGTTCGGTCGGCGCGTCGAACCGCGAGCGAAACCAGTCCTGGATGACGGGATGGAACCGGGAGAGGGCCATGTGCGGTAGATGTTCCTTGCCGGATCAGGGATGATGCCGTCAGTCGACTTCCCGAAGTATCGAGCATCGCGCTGCGAACATCAAATGGCCGTCTCACCACGCCCCGAACTGACGCACTTCGACGAGTCCGGTGCCAGCCGGATGGTCGACGTGGGCGAGAAACCGGTGACGCTCCGTCAAGCGCGGGCCGAAGCCTGCATCACGCTGCAACCGGCCACGCTCGCTTTGATTCGCAACCGTGAACTGGCCAAGGGGGATGTGCTCGAAGTGGCCCGGCTGGCAGGGATCCAGGCGACGAAGCGCACCGCCGAACTCATCCCGCTGTGCCACTCGCTGGGTCTGGACAGTGCCCGGCTCGATTTCGAGTTGCTCGAACCGGACCGTGTGAGAATCGAGTCGTTCGTGAGTATGCATGGCCGCACCGGTGTGGAGATGGAGGCGTTGACGGCAGTCAGCGTGGCGGCCCTCACCATCTACGACATGTGCAAGTCGGTCGACCGGACGATGGAGATCGGGCCGATCCGACTGCTGGAAAAGTCGGGCGGCCGCAGCGGACATTTCGTGCGCGATGAGTCCGATGTCTAGCCGGCGGTTGCATCTTGTCCCACAGCGCGGCGGCGAGTAGGATGAATGTGTCGCCTCCTTTGGGAGATGACAAGCCTCTGCGGTGTTCGATCACCGGGCTTCATTGTTGGCCCTACAAGCATTGTTGAGGGGATCGCTGAAATCCCGGCCGCGTGTATATCCGGAAGACGCTTGCCGTCTTTAGCCGGCTCACACAACCCGGGAGTGCATTCCCCCCTTGGACATCTGGGTCCAAACAATTACTGCCCGACCGGCATCTGCGGAGGTTTTTTTGCGCCGCGTGTGATGCGGGTTCGCAGCGTCCTTCCCCTGAGGCATTGCCAGCTCCGGCAGACACTCACTCTGAACACTGCGGATGTCGGCGTCTGAGCGTGACGGAGTTCTTGGAGTACGGTGCACACCTTTGTTACAGGGTTGTGTGCCACTGGCTTTGCCAGTGCAACTCCATGAGATCGGACGCGCTGTGCACTGGCGGAGCCAGGGGCACCGCGCAGGCCTCACGCCCCTGACGGTGCGCCGCCCGGGATCCAGAGGACGTCGTCCCGGCCCGTGTTGTTGCAGATGCGTGCCAGCACGAACAGCAGATCCGACAGGCGGTTGAGATAGACCCGCAGCGCATCGGTCACCGGCTCCACCGCATGCAGACGCAGCACATCGATCTCGGTCCGCCGGCAGACCGCCCGCGCCACATGCATCTGTGCGGCACCCGGGGTTCCGCCGGGTAGGATGAAGCTCGTCGCCGCCGGGAGCTGTGCGGTGCACTCCGCTGTCCAGCCCTCAAGCCGCTCGACGCAGGCACTCTTCACCCGCAGCGCTGTTGATGATGCAGTCTCAGAAGAAGCGGGCATGCAGAGATCGGCACCCACATCGAACAGGTCGTTCTGAATCTGCTTCAGCAGGTCGCGCTGCGGATCGGGGATGCCGGTCGTCGCCAGTACGACGCCGATCTGCGAGTTGAGTTCATCGACGCTGCCACAGGCGACGATCCGCAGATCGGTCTTAGGAACGCGGCGGCCATCCCCCAGCGATGTCTCGCCGGTGTCTCCCCCGCGCGTCGTGATGCGATTCAGCAGTACCATGGTGTCACTCTTCCCGAATGGTGCGGGGGCGCTGTTGCCCTTCGCCCGGCGCGTCAGGGTTCTCGTCCGCAGGTTCCGTCAGCTTCTGGAAGGCGGGCCAGTCACGCAGCGAGGCGAGATCCGGATCTTCCTGCATCCAGTCGAAGTCTTCAAATCCGAGATCGATCGATCGCTGCAGCGCCTCGACTGCGGCGGCTCGGTACTCTTCGATGTCTGCATCCCGCTGCTTGCCCACGGGCTGCCTGCCGAGCATCTCGATGGCCCTTCCATACACGCATGCCACGTTGTAAGCGAAGCGATTCTCGTCCTCGAATCGCTCACCAACGTCCTTGACCCGCTTGATGCCGGCGGCGATGTTCCCCAGTCGCGTCTCGACGATGGCCAGTCCGGTGACGGCGATATCATCATCCGGGTCGAGTGTGACCGCCTGCTCGAAGTCCTTCTGCGCGTCGTCCATCCGGTCGAGCTGCAAGAGGGCATGAGCCCGCCCCGAGTGGGCCAGCGCCAGTTCGTCGTCCATCGCGATCGCCTCGCTGAACTGGGCAATCGCCGGCTCCCAGTTCTCACTGAAGGCATGCTGGAGCCCCAAATCAACATGCTTCTTGGCCGGCGAGTTCTCCTGCAATACCTGCAGGGCATTGTGCGCCAAGAGCCGCACCTGCTTGTCGGAGGAACCCCGCAACTGCCTCAGCACCGCGCGGGCTTCATCGGTGCCGATCTCCCTGAGGGCCGCACAAATCGCACCGGTGGTCGATGGTGCCGGCTCCACACGCATGGCCTCGGCCAGCAGGGCGACAGCCACGTCGCTCCCGTCGACCTGCAGTCCATTGATGGCGGCATTCACGATGCTGTTATTCTTCGAACGCAATGCCGCCGGGGCCAGTTCGAGCAGCCGCGATGACTGCAACTGAGTCAGGCTATTGAGCGCCGCAACCTGCTCCGGCTCCTTCAACTCGGGATAGTGCGCGACGAGGATCGCAGGAATCTCCGGACCTCCCAGGCGGGCCAGCAGTGTGATGATTGCGGCGCGGTCGACCTCGGTTTGATCCAGCTGATGCAGCAGCAACGGGACGGCCCGCGGATCCCGCACCCGGTCGAGCAGCATGTTCATCTGCGGAGTGGGGGGCTCCTCCTGCAGGAAGCCCAGCGTGTAGTTCAGAGCCAGCTCTTCCGCCTGGGGATCCGTGCGGTTGGCGAGCAGGTCGAACGCCGTCTGCTGCAATGTCCGGTCGGCTTGATGCAGTGCGCGATCGCACAACTCCAGAAGGTCGGGATGACCGACGCGTCCCAGTGTCGCCAGCCCCTCAACCCAGAGCGTGTCGGGAAGCGGACGGGCATCATCCGCCAGCAGCGTCGCGATCAGGTCGATGCCCTCGGGCAGCGGATAGCGCGAGAACAGGCGGATGATCGACTCGGCAGGGAGCGTGTCCTCTGTGCGGACCACCTGCAGCAGTGCCTCGCGGGCCTGGGCAAAACGGGAGTCGGCCAGCGCTTCGAGTGCCAGATCCGACAGCTCCCGGTCGTCTCCCTGGGCCAGTTGCGTCAGTCGGTCGATGGCCGCCGGTTCCGGAAAATGGCGCAGGGCCGCGACCGCCGCCCGGCTCATCGCTCGATCTTGGTCATCCACCAGAGCGAGCACGCCGGGGAGTTCTCCCGGAGGCAGCCGGTCGCCACCGACCAGCAAGACCGCGATCCGCGCAAGGCGATGCCCCTTGTGAAGTTGCTCGACGGCGACATGAGGCGCCACGACCTCGTAGGCACTACGCAGCGCCGCGGTGACTGCCTGTGCTGCCGACTCGTGGACATGCACCGACTGTTCAACCTGCGCTCCTTCCTGCCTGGGGAGTGCCGCCAGATGAAACTCGCGAATCGTAGCGGGAAACGTTGGCAACTGGGCAATGGTGCCTCCCGTCGCCTGGCGATCAGCTGTCTGGATCAACCATTCCTGCAAGTCTTCAGAGACCGGTTTGGCTTGGGGCGAAAAGACCACGACGATTCTCGAGACGCCATCGTCGGCGAGATCCTCCGCCGCCTTGACCAGCGTACCCGCATTGATGCTGCCCAAGGCCCCGTCAATCCTCAGCAGCCCGAGGAAGTTGCCGGGCCCCAGGCGTTCGACGGTGAGCTTCAACCTTTCCTTATGCAGCGCGGTGATGTCGAACGCCTCCGGGCGGCTGCCGGACGGCGTGCGGAGCGTCAGCTGCGGGATGTCGACACCCATCGGCAGGTCGGTGAAAACGACCCACGAGTCGTCCGTGCCGTCCGCTGGCATCTGCAACTCGCGTCTGGGCTTCATCTGGCTGAAGCGAATCGTCAGATACCCCAGATCGAAATCAAAGCCTTTGAGACTCTCGTATTCGAGCCCTTGCGGCCCTTCCACCGGTTCCAGCGGATGAAACTCCCGACCGTTCGCCGTCAGCGCGAACTCCGCGAGCTTGACCGTGCGCGGCTGTGTGGAGTGATTGTGCACCACGACGTGGGTGACGAAGTACCGTGTCCCCCCCGTCGCGGGGTACGTGTACCACAGATGCGAATGCTCCAGTTCAATGAGCAGATCCTGCGCGCACAATCGCCGGGGCCGCCGACAGCATGAGGCCGGCAACGACCGCTGCAAGAAACGGTGCTGATGTGCGGCTCATGGGTTGACTGGTTGATTAGCTGACTGGTTTTGCCGGGACTCGCACAGGCGCTGCCACTTTGATGCTTGGTCACCCTCTCATCGTCGGCGGAATCAGCATCTCAGGCAGCGACGACGAGCGGGTGCCCGGCAGCGGTGCATTGCCCAGCGCCCGATAGGTGAACACCACCGACAGCTTGGTTTCGTGCGTGTGATTCTTGCCGGCCGCATGCAGTGTGCGGCTGTGGAAGAACAGCACGTCGCCCGCTTCCAGCGGAGCGTCGATCGCCCGGTCGATCAAGGCCTGATTCTGTGGGTTGTCTGGAACAAAGAACAGTTCGTCGTTGAATTGGGAGCGATCGTACGTCAGTCGATGTGAGCCGGGAATCAGCCGCAGGCATCCATTCTCCACCCGTTCGGATCCCAGCGCGAGCCAGACGCTCACCAGATCGGGCTGTTGATACGACCAGTAGCGACTGTCCTGATGCCAGCCGGTCTGACTGCTGAACCGCGGTTGCTTCGTCATGATGCAGTTGTGATGGGCCAGCGGACAGACGATCTCCGGTCCCAGAATCTGCCGGACACGGCCGACGACACCGGGCTGCTGAATCCATTCGGTAAAGACCGCATCGCGGGCGTGGGCCAGTTTCAACCGCCGCACCGTGCGACCGCCGGCGTCGTCATAATGCAGAGGTGCTCCGGGATACTTGAGGTCCGCCTCGTACTCGAGCGGCTCGATCAGATGTTCCAGCCCCCACCGGGTCGAGCGTCGCATCCGCTCGGCCAGCGACGGCTCCGCAAGCCCACGCACAATGGCGAACCCTTCCTGCCGGAACTGCTCTACCTCCTGTGAGGCGAACTCAGATGCAACGGGCGGTGCCTGGAGAGTCATCGCCATGGGGAACTGCGCCGCAGTGAACGATCAGGGAATGGAACAGCTGCGGCCTGCGCTCAGAATCTTCCACGCCGCGACAGCCGGACGCTGTATCCTTGCGTCTGGGTGTGCGGATGACAAGACCGCTCGTCTCAGCCCTGCAGGTACGTATAGCCGTTCAGGCCGTCTTCATAGAACTTGACGAAGTAGCCCGCCTGCCGGTGATCGAGCCGGCCCTCGCGCACGGCGACTTCGACGGCCTGCTGCAGTCGATCGAGCAGGTCGCGTCCGTCGAACTGGACGTAGTGCAGCACCTCGCGGACAGTGTCCCCCTTGATGAGGGTTTCGAGCACCACCTCACCGCTGTCACTGATGCTGACATGCACCGCATTGGTGTCGCCGAACAGGTTGTGCAGGTCCCCCAGGATCTCCTGGTACGCCCCGATCAGAAATGCCGCCAGGTAGTAGTCCGAACCGTCGTAGGCATGCAGCTTGATTGTCTGCTTGACGTCGCGACGATCGATGAAGTTGTCGATCTTGCCGTCCGAGTCGCAGGTGATGTCGGACAGGACCGCGTGTCGGGTCGGCTTCTCCTTCAAGCGGTGGATGGGCATCACCGGGAACAGCTGCTTAATCGCCCAGCTGTCGGGCATCGACTGGAACAGCGAGAAGTTGCAGAAGTACGTGTCTGAGAGCATCCGGTCGAGGCCGTGCAGTTCCTCGGGAATGTACTCCAGTTCCTTGGTCAACTGGCGGAGCTTGCGGCAGATCTCGAAGTACAGATCCTCAGCGAGCACCCGCTGATCCAGAGGCAAATGCCCCGTGCTGAACAGGTTCATCGCCATGTCCAGCGCCTGCTGGGCGTCGTGATAGCTTTCCAGCACATTGCGGGCGGTCAGGTGTTCCTTCGTGAAGGACAGATCATGCAGAGGCTGCTGGGCATCTGAGGGAACCTGGATCGGTGTTCCCGGATGGTTCCCCTGTCCCGAAACGCCCAGCGTGCCAAACACCAAAACACTGTGATACGCGGCGATCGCGCGACCGCTCTCGGAGACGATCCCCGGATGAGGCACGCCCGCCTCGTTGCACACCGTCTGCACATGATAGATGACGTCCCCCGCGTACTCCTCGACCGAGTAGTTCATGCTCGACTCGAAGTTCGTCCGCGAACCGTCGTAGTCCACCCCCAGGCCGCCGCCAATGTCCAGCAGCTCCAGACCGGCACCCCGGTTGTACAGGTCGACATACACCCGACTGGCCTCGTTGATCGCCGACTTCACCTGCCGGATGTTGGTGATCTGACTCCCCAGATGAAAATGCAACAGATTGAAGCAGTCGGCCATGCCGCGGGATTCAAGCTCCTGCAGACCGGTCAGCAGTTCGCTCACCGTTAGGCCGAACTTGCTGCGATACCCGCCCGACGACTGCCAGCGGCCACTCCCTCGCGAGGCCAGCTTCACCCGCATGCCGATGCTCGGACGCACGCCGACCTTCTCCGCGTACTCGAGCACGAGGGCGAGTTCGGTGTACTTCTCGACGACCGGGATCACCTTCCGGCCCAGCTTCTGCGCCAGCATCGCCATTTCGATGAACTGGGCATCCTTGAACCCGTTGCAGATGATCGGCGTGCTGGGGTCGGTCATCGCGACGACGGCGAGCAGCTCGGGCTTGCTGCCCGCTTCCAGCCCGAACCCGTACTCTCGGCCGTACTCGACAATCTTCTGGACCACCTCCCGCTGCTGGTTCACTTTGATCGGGAACACGCAGGTGTAGGTGCCCTGATACTGATGCTCGGCAATCGCGGCGGCGAACACATCCCGCAGTTCCCGCAGCCGCTCTTTCAGAATGCCGTTGAACCGCAGGAGGATCGGCAGGTCGAGTCCCCGCATCTGCAGGCGGTCGACCAGCTCTTTCATGTCGATGGAGCGGTCCCGCTTGCGGTCGGGATGGACCAGCAGATGCCCGTTCTCACCAATGGAAAAGAACCCGTGCCCCCACCGGGGAACCTCGTAGTGTTCCTCAGCGTCGGCGATGGACCAGGGTTTGTCGGCGTGATCAATCATCGGCAGCCTCAAAGAGCGAAAGCCGTCGAGAATACACAGTGCACTCCCGCCGGTATAGCGCGAAGGTATAAGATTCCGGTGAACCGCTGGCAAGCGTCGCCAGCGCGGCCTCAATCTGCCGCGAGATCCTCGTCCACCAGTAATTCCAGATCGCGGATCAATTCGGGCACGTCTTCGCGGATGGTTCTCCACAGAATGTCCAGATCAACGACGTCGTACTGGTGGATGACAACATTGCGAATCCCGATGATCTGCGGCCAGGGCAGGTGCGGGTGGAGTTCTTTCACTCGCTCCGACACGCGTCGTGCAGCCTCACCGAGAACTTCGAATCGCCGAATGACCGCATCCTGGAGCATGAGGTCTGCCTCGAAGGCCAATCGATCAGTCGTCGCGGTGTATTCACAGATCAATCGGGCGGAATCCAGCATGTCGGACAGGTGATCCAGGTCACGTGGCATAGATCACCCTGGCAGAGCCGAGGATCCGCTCCCGCCGTCGCTGGTTTCGCGACCGCTCGACGCTGCGACGCGTGAGCAGGTCCACAGGTCGACCGAACAGCGTTTGCAATTCGTCGATCATCTTGGCCAGTTCGAACAATCCCCACCCGGCATCGTCCGCAAAGTCCACGAGGACATCGACATCGCTGTCAGGCCTGAAGTCACCTCTCACGATCGAGCCGAACAATGCCAACTCGCGCACCATCCAGCGCTGGCAGAATCGCTCCAGTTGTGCGGAGGTCACTTCAACGGGCAGGGCGGTCATGACAGTTTCTCATCGCGGCGGCAGACGCATTCTATGCACCGCACCAGGTGATGTCGCCTCTACAGGCCAATCGGGCAACTCGCCTCGGGCGCGCCACTCCGCTAGACTCCTCGCTTCCCTAACCACGAGGCCATTGTCATTGCCTCGACTGTGGGAGACCTTGCAGACTACATCTCCATGGAGCGACGTCCCCACGTTGCTCGCAGGCTTCCCTTTTTTACAGCCCGGAGAGTCCCATGAGATCGCTTCCTTCGCTCATCACTGGATGGCTGCTTGCCTGGTGCCAGTTCGCGACCGTTGTGACGCACGCCGCCGATCGTCCCAATATCCTCCTGGCCATCAGCGACGATCAGTCCTTTCCGCATGCCTCGGCGTATGGGTATGCCGGGATACAGACGCCCGCCTTCGATCGCGTGGCCCGTGAGGGAGTGCTGTTCACCAATGCGTTCGCCGCGTCACCCGGTTGCAGTCCCTGTCGGGCGGCACTGTTGACGGGGCGGCACTGCTGGCAGAACGAACACGCCGGCACTCATGCCAGCTGGTTTCCGTTGACATATCCCTCTTACCCCGAGGTGCTGGCGGCGCGGGGATACCATGTCGGACACACTGGCAAAGGCTGGGGACCGGGCGAGCACTTTGGACGTCCCGACAATCCCGCCGGTCCAACCTGGTCGAAACTCAAGGCCAAACCACCCTACAGCGGGATCAGCAACACCGACTACGCGGCGAACTTTGCGGCTTTCCTCAAAGCCAAGCCCGCCGATCAACCTTTCTGTTTCTGGTATGGAGCGACGGAGCCCCACCGCTCTTTCGAAAAGGACTCCTGGAAAAAGGCAGGCAAGAACCTCGACGACATCGTCGTGCCTCCCTTTCTGCCGGACACTCCTGAAGTCCGGGCCGACATCGCCGACTATCTGGTCGAGATCGAACACTTCGACACGCATCTGGGCCGCATCATCGACACTCTGGCCGAGGCCGGCGAACTCGACAACACACTGATCATCGTGACGTCCGACAACGGCATGGCGTTTCCGAGGGCGAAGGCGAACTGCTACGAGTACGGCATCCACATGCCTCTGGCGATCCGCTGGGGGAGCCGGGCGAAACCCGGACGCACGGTTGACGATCTGGTGGGGTTCGTCGATCTGACGGCGACCATCCTCGCCGCCGCCGGTGTCGACTGGAGCAACGTGTCGGTGGATGTGCCGGTCAGTCGACCCAATCTGATGCCGCAGCTGGCTGAGCAGACGCTGGCGGCATCCGCCCGTCGCACGCAACCTGCCGAGCCGCTCGCCGGGCGGAGCATCATCGACATCCTCGAATCGGACCAGTCGGGTGTCGTCGACAAGTCGCGGACCGCGGTGTTCTCGTCGCGGGAGCGTCACTCCTCCTCGCGGTTCGAGAACCTCGCCTATCCCCAGCGGGCGATGCGGACTCCGCAGTACCTCGTCATTCGCAACTTCCGACCGCAGCGCTGGCCCGCCGGTGCGCCCCAGGTGTACCGCAAGACTCCCGAGGGGAACGACCCCGGCACACTGGGGCCGATGCACGCCGCGTATCACGATATCGACGGTTGCCCGACGCTCGACTTCCTCGTGGCGGGGCGCGACGATCCGGCGATCGCACCCTTCTTCCACTGGGCGGTCGACAAGCGGCCGATGGTCGAGGTGTACGACATCGTGAGCGACCCCGACTGCCTGCACAATCTTGCCGAGGACGCGCAGCACCGGGAGACCGTCCTCCGCCTCTCGCGTGAGTTCGAGGCGCAACTGAAAGAACTGCATGACCCACGGGCCCTCATCGGCAGCGAAATCGCCGAGACCTACCGCCGCTACAGCGGCCTGCGCTCATTCCCTGTGCCGGAGGACATCGAGCAGGAACACGCGCGCCTCCGGGCCGAGGGCTGGCGGGCACTGTTCAACGGCCGCGACCTCACTGGCTGGCGGGCGAGTGGAGGCACATCATCACCCGATGCCGCCCCGTCGTTCGAGGTCATCGACGGCATGATCAAGGCGCAGGCGGTCAGTGCACAGGCGCATCTGTTCTATACCGGCGACGTCTCCGGCGGCGACTTCACCGACTTCGAACTGAAGATCGATTGCATGACGACACCCGGCTCCAACGGCGGGATCTACTTTCATACGTCGTATCAGGAGACCGGCTTCCCCAACGACGGCCACGAGGTGCAGGCCAATACCTCGCACCAGAACAAGACCCGCACCGGCAGTCTGTTTGGTGTTGTCGATCTTGATGACACGCTGCAGTCCGACGGCATGTTCTATACGCAGCACATCACCGTCCGCGGCAAGCAGGTGACGATCAAGGTCAACGATGCGACGGTCGTCGACTACACCGAGCCGGAGGGCTATTCCCACCGCGTGTACACGGGCCGCAACATCGACCATGGGACATTCGCCCTGCAGGCTCACGATCCCGACAGCCTCGTGTACTACCGCAACATCTGGGTCCGACCGCTCGAGTGAGCCCTGCGCGCCGCGAGGCATCCGGTAACGTTCGCCCCGCGAGGGGCACATCGAGCATAGCCAGTTCCCAGGGTTGAAACGCTGGGCTATTGCCGGGCTGTCTCTCCGGGACTGTGAAGGAACAACGTCTTCCCATGTCTTCCCATTCCCGCTCGAGTGCCACTGCTGGCTTGTCCAGCAGTGCGGATGATGATCTGCGTTCCTGGACCAACAGGTTGCCACCCGTGGGCTTTGTGATGTCGACGCGCGCATGGTCACTGGCGTCAACGACTCCGATTCCCTGTTCAACTCAGGCACGACACCCGACAGCCGCACTCATGCGATCGAGACCAGACACTGTCCACTCGCTATCTGGTCCCCCACAGCCACATCCACGCTGACGACGGTCCCCGAGTGCGGTGAGTTGACCGACACTTCCATCTTCATCGCCTCCAGAATCAGCAGCGCCTGCCCATCGTGTACGGCGTCCCCCTGGGAGACGAGCAGCTTGAGCACACGGCCCGGCATCTGCGCATGAATCGTCTGAACATCCTGCTGCGTCTGCGTGGCTGACGACGACCCCGCGACCTTGTCGCTCGGCTTCAGGTCGACGCGGAACGACTTGCCGTTGACCGTCGCGGTGTCGCCGTCGATGTGCAGATCAAAGCGTCGTCCATCGACGGTGATGGCATACGCCGCGGGACCTGCCTTGGTACTCTCAGGCACCTGACTCCTGACTCCTGACTCCTGACTCTTTTCGACCTTGCGAACGCCGACCTGGGCATCCCCCTTGAGGAACGCGACGCCCTTGGCACCGCACGTCGCGACGATGAACAGGTTCTCCTCGGTCTCCTCGAAGCCCTGTTCGCGACACACCACCCGGGCGGCTGCTAGCCCCTTGGACGGGTCGGCGTCATTGAGTTCCAGCGGGGGCGTCGTTGTCGGTTCCAGCCCCAGCTGCTCACTGGCCAGGCGGACCACTTCAGGATCGGGCGGCACGGGCGTCTTGCCGAAGTAGCCCAGCACCATCTTGCCGTACGGCTCTGCGATCTTCTGCCATGGGCCGAACATCACGTTGTTGAAGGCCTGCTGGAAGTAGAACTGCGAGACCGGCGTCACGCAGGTGCCGAAGCCTCCCTTGCGGACGACTTCGGTCATGGCCCGGATCATGTCCGGGTAGCGATCCATGATGCCGTTGTCGCGCAGCATCTGCGTATTGGCCGTCAGCGCGCCGCCGGGCATCGGGCTCCAGGGAATGAGCGGCTCGACCGCGACCGCTTCGGGCGGCAGGAAGTAGTCCGCCATGCACTCCTTGAAGACCTCTTCGGCCTCGCGGACCTTGTCGGCATCGATGTCGAGCGTGTAGTTGGTGCCGCGCAGGGCGTGCCACATCACCAGAATGTCGGGCTGACACGTCCCCCCGGAACAGGGGGCCATCGAGAGGTCGATGGCATCGGCCCCGGCATCGAGAGCGGCCATGTTCCCCTGCACGCTGATGCCCGCCGTCTCGTGCGTGTGATAGTGAATGAACATGTCACTGCCGAGGATTTTGCGGGCCCGCTTGATGGTTTCGTGGACCGTACTCGGCACGCAGGTTCCGGAGGCATCCTTGAAGCAGACGCTGTCGAAGGGGATGTCGGCCTTGAGGATGTTGCGCAGCGTCATCTCATAGAAGTCGGGATCGTGGGCTCCCTCGCACCCGGGGGGAGCTGCATCAGCGTCACGCAGACCTGGTGTTTGAGCCCGTGTTTGGCGATACACTGCCCGGACCAGACGAGGTTGTCGACATCGTTGAGGGCATCGAAGTTGCGAATCGTGGTGATGCCATGCTTCTTGAACAGCTTGGCATGCAGATCGATGACATCCGACGACTGCGATTCGAGCCCGACGACATTGACGCCGCGGGAGAGCGTCTGCAAGTTGGCTTCGGGGCCTGCCGTGGCGCGGAAGGCGTCCATCATGTCGAAGGCGTCTTCGTTGCAATAGAAGTACAGCGACTGATACCGGGCACCGCCCCCGGCCTCGAAATAGTCGATGCCCGCATCCTTAGCGGCGGCGAGGGCCGGGAGGAAGTCTTTCGTAAAGACCCGCGCTCCATAGACGGACTGAAATCCGTCGCGGAAGGCGGTACACATGAAGGTGACTTTTTTCATGGTTGGTTGAGTGACGAGAGCTGAAGGGCAAGGGTCAAGAGCCAGTCAGTTTGGATCGAAGGCCGCTCAGCATGCGGCTCAACTCTTCACCAAGTGACATCAATTCATTCATCTGATCCTCGCTGAGGAATCCCTGTTCCCTGGAGATCATACTGTGCGAAAGGGATTCCATCAGGGAGCCGTAAGCGATCTCGAGAAATCTCGCAAAGTCCCTATCGGAGATGCGCCCGCTTCCCTCAGCAATGTTGGCTGAGATTGATACCGCGGCACGCCGCAGGCGACTCGTCAACCCAAACCTCTCATCACTGGGGAATATCTTCGTCACTTCATACACGCGATTGGCAAATCGAACTGACTTTTGCCAGACATCCAGTTTCTGGAACCGAAACATGGCCTACCTCTTGTCTCTTGTCCCTCGACTCTTGTCTCTGCTGTCACTTCACCAGTACGCTCCACATCACTCCTGCGGCGATGGCCGAGCCGATGACTCCCGCCACGTTCGGAGCCATGGCGTGCATCAGCAGCATGTTGTGCGGGTCTTCCTTCTGTCCGACCATTTGGGCCACGCGGGCCGAATCGGGCACCGCCGACACCCCCGCCGCTCCGATCAGCGGGTTGATCTTTTCCGTCAGAAACAGGTTCATGAACTTGGCAAACAGCACCCCGCCGGCGGTCGCAATGGCAAACGAGGCCGCCCCCAGGCGCGAAGATCATCAGCGAGTCCTTCACGAGAAACGTGCGAGCCTGTGTGCTGGCACCCACAGCGACGCCCAGCAAAATGGTGACCATGTCGATGAGTGCGTGCCGGGCGGTCTCGGCGAGCCGATTGGTGACCGTACTTTCCTTCAGCAGGTTGCCGAAAAACAGCATCCCCAGCAGCGTGAGTGCTCCCGGTGCAATGAGGGCACAGATGAGAAACGCTGCGACCGGGAAGATCATCCGCTCGCGCTTCGAGACCTCGCGGGGAGGTTTCATCCGGATCAGTCGTTCCTCGCGCGTCGTCAGCAGTCGCATGATGGGCGGCTGAATCACCGGCACCAGCGCCATGTACGAATAGGCGGAGATCGCGATCGCACCCAGCATCTCCGGTGCGAGTTGTGACGACAGGAAGATGGCCGTCGGCCCGTCGGCACCGCCGATGATGCCGATCGAAGCCGCCTGCGCCGGCGTGAACTCCAGCAGCAGTGCGCCCAGAAACGTCAGGAACACGCCGATCTGGGCCGCGGCTCCCAGCAGCACCAGTTTGGGGTTGGAGAGCATCGTCGAAAAGTCGGTCATCGCCCCGATGCCCAGAAAGATCAGCGGCGGGAACAGACCGTACTTCACTCCGAAATAGATGTAACTGAGCACGCTCGCCTGCTGCAGGCTCCCCTTGCCTCCTTCGACAATCGGCCGCCAGTCGTCGTACACACCCAGCGACATCGTCGTGACATAGGGGATGTTGCCCACGATGATGCCGAACCCGATCGGCACCAGCAGCAGCGGTTCGTAGTCCTTGCGAATGGCCAGCGTGATGAACGCGATCCCGATGAGGATCATGATCGCATTGCCCGGCTCCATCTGCGCGAAGCCGGTCGTCTTGAGGAAATCGAAGAAGATGTCCATGGGGGCGGGCAGACAATCTCAATAGGAATCAGGCGTGGGGCAGGCGTTGCTCAGCCTGGCGTCATCCATCGCTCCGGCGATGATGCAGAGCATATCCGATGGCAGCGACGAGGGCCTCGTCCGGTGCGGCGGGCTGCGACGCACGCACCGGTGCACGCGCCGCCGGCGAGCCGTGATGATGGCGGACCTCAGGGAAAATGCCGTCCAGTTGTGCCAGCACCTTGGGGAGTGCGGCAATGAACAGGGTTACCAGCAGCAACGCGGCAAACACGATCAACATGCCGGTGATCGACAGCGCCAGGCCATTGGCATCGGAGATATTTCGCAGACTCAACGCCAGCAAGATAACGTCTCCTCCAGCGCGCTGCGCGTGCAATGACAGACATGAACAACGACAGGATGCCCGCAGGACGCGACCGTCTCGCGACCACTCCGCGTGTGAAGTGCCCCACTCTAGTCGCTGCCGGCCTTGAACGCACGTCTGCCGCGTCGCGGAAGGGCGCAGAATTACAACGTCTGTAGCATTCCGCTCTCATCTTGCAGCGGAAGTGAGGAAGACCGGCAAGCGGTCTCCCGGCCTGTCCAGGATCTGTTTGAGCATCCGTGGTAAACTCTTCTAATGGGTGTAGAATCCGGAAATGGCCGCGGCCGCAGCATCGCCCAGCACAACATTGCCGCACACCACGGGCCACCGCCCATGATCATCGATGCCCATCAGCACTTCTGGGATCTCTCCCGCTCAAACGTCTTCAACTACGACTGGCTCCGCACTTCGGGTCACGAGCCGATCCATCGCACGTTTCTGCCGGCGGATCTGAAACCACTCATGGACGCGGCGGGCGTCGACCACAGTCTCCTGGTGCAGACCCAGCACACGCTCGCAGAGAACCGCTGGGCACTGGGACTGGCCGAGGAGCACGACTGGATCGTCGGCGTCGTGGGCTGGGTCGATCTGGCATCACCCGACTGCGAGCAGCAGTTCGTGGAACTCGAGGATCATCCGAAGTTCGTCGGCGTGCGACACATCACACAGGACGAACCCGATGATAACTTCATCGTCCGGCCGGACGTGATCGCAGGACTGAAGGTTCTGGAGAGGCACAATTTGCCCTTCGATCTGTTGTTCTATGTCAAGCATCTGCATCACGTGCCGGCGCTGGCGAGTCAGCTTCCCGAACTGCGCATGGTGATCGACCACCTGTCCAAGCCGCACATCAGAGACAGGAAACTGAGTGACTGGGAGGCGGACTTCCGCCGGGCGGCCCAGCACGAAAACATCTACTGCAAGGTGTCCGGGATGATTACGGAGGCCGACTGGCAAGGATGGTCGCCGGCGGATTCTGAAACCCTACGTCCAGATCGCCTTGGATGCCTTCGGCCCCTTGCGGCTGATGTTTGGCAGCGACTGGCCGGTCTGCCAGTTGGCGGGAAGTTATCAGCAGGTTGTCGACGCACTCCACCAGGCACTGGGACCCATCAGCGATCACGAGCGCGACCAGATCTTCGGACAGACCGCTCGCCAGTTCTATGGTCTGAACGTGTGAACACGTCGGGCGAAATGAACTCATGGACGGCTCACGCTTCCCCCAGCTTGCCGCATTTGGCTGTCGTCTGGCAAACGCCCCATGTATCAAAGCGGCTTGATTGACAGATGCGGATGACATGGGCATCCTTGAAGTCACACGCCGTCGGTACCCGCGGCGGTGCTGACATCACGGAAGGACTGCCCGATCGACGATTCACACCGGCAGGTCGTTCGTCCTCTCGCCCTGTGAGCTGTCGACGACCTGCCAATGCCTCAATCAACAACCTGACGAAGACTCCAGGAGAGACCCATGAAGTTCCCCCCCCTCGCAACGCTGCTGGTTGGATGGCTGGGATTACTGGCCCAGGCACACGGACAGGTCGACGGCTCGAACGTCGAGGTGGAGAGCGTACCGACTCCCGCAGCAGTCACTCCTGCGGACGAAGGGGTACGCGAGCCGGTCCACTCCGAGCCGGCCCTGAGAGAACCTGACACCACAGTGGACCTTGGCGAGGAGGGGCCACTTCCGTATGCGAGGGAGGACGCCGGCCAGAATGATCCGGGCCAGACCTCACCCTCGGAAACCCCCAATGATGACGGACAGACAACTCAAACGGGGAAGCTGCCGGGCACACTGCTGGACCTCACCGCGCGTCTGGAGGCACTGGAGCAGCGATTGACCGACAGTAACGCAGGTCCGCAGGGCGCGGACGTTGCGCAGATCAGACAGGATCTGCTGGAAATGACCAGGACCGTCTCTCAACTGAAGCAGTCGATCGAGGACAACCTCCAGAGCATCACACAACTGCGAGAACTGCTGGACGACCAGCAGACGTTGACTCAGGAGAACACGAAGCGCCTGCAGGAACTCGCCGGTGCCACCCAGGGCACAGACAGCGGCCCGACGCTGTGGGGCAACAGCCAGCCGAGTGAGTCCGCCCGGAACAGCCACTTTGAGAACATGCGGTATCGCCTCCGCATCCGCAACGCCACCGGGAAGGAACAGCCGCTGACCGTCAATGGCGTGCTGTGGAGTGTGCTCGACCAGGAGTGGAGCTTCGTGCCGGTCCCACCAGGTCCGGTCACCGTTCAGCGACCCGGTCTGGAACCGGTCGAACTGCGGGAGAACGAGATCCAGTGGAAGTCAGACCACCGCGGCTTCTTCGTCGAATACGACCTGTCGACGAATGGTGTCACCGGCACTTGAGCTTGAGCAGGCACAACCGAGCGCGTTCCCCTGCTGGCTCATCCAGCGGTGCGTGAGTTTACCACGCGCACTTACTGGCCCTGGATGTCCCCCCTCTTTGACTGGGAGGGGTCGGGGTAGGGTTTCCGGCAAGATTGATGGGTTGATGAGGGGGCCGCGGGATCGTCTCGGCACAACGGACGACGGCCCCTCACCCGGCTCGCTCCGCTCGCCGACCTCTCCCCGCGGGGGAGGAGGGATCTCCAACCTCACCGCTCGCCGCTTGTCAGCACCCAGTCCTGCCAGAGC
This sequence comes from uncultured Planctomycetaceae bacterium, assembly GCA_963707405.1. GTDB lineage: Bacteria > Planctomycetota > Planctomycetia > Planctomycetales > Planctomycetaceae > CAVPPT01. The sequence continues at coordinate 85,772 of CAVPPT010000011.1, forward strand.
TGCTGCAGCTCTGCGGATGAGCCGATCGCATAGTGCGTTCGCAGCGCGCTGGTCCATCCGTGCGCAGAACCGTCGTCGACAAACGTCAGAAACGTCTGTCGGTTCGCGCGAGTCAGCAGGTATCGGGTGAGCGACTTCGACACAGCGTACAGCGCTTCGTCGGCAGGATCGATGGCTCGTGTGTCCAACATGCGGGCCAGCGACGGCCAACGACCAGCGCGGACGAACTCTTCCAGGTACAGGCACTGCCGCTCGTGACGGGCCGCGTCGTCCTGCAGACTGGCCACACCTTCGTTGGCCCAGGCCGGCATGCCTTGGGGGAATCGTTCGTGCATCAGCACATGAGTCAGCTCATGGGCCAGCGTGCTGCCCGTAGCCCGGTCGCGATTCGTGCTGAGCCAGACGCGATGACAGGAGCCGGTCCCTGACGCTCCATACCACGTCAGGCCCTGATCGACGTCGCCGGTGAGCGTGACCTCGATGATCGTCGGCTGTCGTCCGTCCGGCAGCTCGTCCCCGAACCACAGGACGGCGAGGTCACGACGCAATCGCTCCGCAGACTCGAGCACATCGGCGACCAGTCGATTGTCCGCCGGTCCGAAGACGATGAAGTTCGCACTCCGCCGCGAGAAAGTGACTGGTGACTGCCTGCGCAGATCGCCCGACTCCAGATCAAGCCGCACGGCCTGTGTGCGCCGATTGAGGTCAGTGGTTTCCTGGTGGATGAGGGCGACCTGCACGCCGACATCTGCCAGGAAAGATTCGCCTGCCAGTGCCGTCCCCCGGGTCAGCGACCCCATGAAGACCGTCAGGGTACAAGCCAGCCAGACGCACAGGGATCGGTCCATGATCGTCATCGATTCTCCCAGGCATCCTTGCTCGGGTGGGGGAGAGGGGTCTCCCGAAGGGGCGGGATTCTGGTCCAGAGGGCACCAACGGGTCAAGAGGATTGCCGGAGGTGCCCTCTCAATAGCAAGGGGCTGGGTTGCGCCCCTCTTCTGCAGGGCGATGCGCGTCCCAATGCCGGGAACAGAACGTATCCCTCCCCTGTGGCAGCGAATCGGCGATTCGTCCTACACTTCGCTGGAAACAACGTGGCCAATGTGATTGAGGGACCATCCCGGTGTCGAATGAGGAGCAACGAGCCGCTGGTGGAGACCAGCCAATCGACCGACGCTGGACCTGCGCCTTCTGGATCGCATGGGGACTCGTCACCTTGCTCGCAGTCCTCTGTGAGCTATTGCGGCTGAGAGAGGCCGGCTCGGGACCGGATGCGGCCCGCATCTGGTGGTCCGATCCACAAGTCGACTGGACCCCGTTCGTTCCCATACTCCTGCTGGCCGTGCCCGCATGGTTTCTGCGTAATGCCGTGCGACGTGTGCCGCCTTCGAATGTCACCGCGAATGCAGCGTGTCGGCGGGGATCCTCTCGACGCGCCTGGTTGCTGTCGATCGCAGTGGGCTGTGCGGGCCTGCTGATGAGCTGGTACGTGGGGCAGCAGTTCGGAGATCTTCCCCCCGCCTATCACGACGAGTTCAGCTACCTGTTTCAGGCGCAGACCTTTCTAGCGGGGCGGGTGTCGTACCCGAGCTTTCACCGCCTGCCGAGTCTCTTCGACCAGATGCATGTATTGAACGAAGGCCGCTTTGCCAGTCGCTACTTCCCGGGTGTGGGCCTGTGGATGGCCCCCTTTGTGGCCTGGGGCCACCCGTGGCTGGGGCATTGGATTGCGAACGCTCTGACGTCGTTTCTGGTCTTCTGGATCGGACGCGAACTCGCCGACAACAGCGTCGGATTTCTGGCCGGTCTGCTGACGGCACTCTCGCCGGGCATTGCGCTGTTCAGCAACCTGCTGCTCGCCCATCATCCGACGCTGGTCGGCTTGCTGCTGTTCGTGCTGTCCTTTCTCAGGATGCGACGCGCCGCCTCCAGGATCTGGGCGCTGCTGGCCGGTGTGGGGCTGACGTATGCCATGCTGTGCCGGCCCATGACCGCCGCCGGTGTCGGACTGCCGTTCGGCTTGTGGATGGCGTGGTGGATTGTGAGAGGGTCTGCTGGTTCGGAGGAGAGCGACGTCGAGGGGGCGGAGGCATCCGGTCGTTCACTCCGGGGACGGCTGGCTGTGGGTGCCATGCTGGGAGTGCCGCTGATCGCCGGCTTTATCGGACTTGTCGCCTACAACCGGGCCATCACGGGTGATGGCTTTACTACACCCTATTCGCTGTACACCCGCACTTACACGCCGCGTCATGCGTATGGCTTCAACAATCGCGTCCGTGGTGAGCAGCAGCTGGGGCCGAAGGTCCTCGCCAACTACGATGAGTGGGCGGAGAACCTCACCCCCCAACTGGCAGCGAAGAACGTGCTACAGAGACTGAAAAACAGCCTGCGATGGACGCTGGGGATCGTGCCCCTGTCGCTGACGGCGATCGTCTTCGTGCTCACCATCAAGCGCTGGTCACTCGACTGGTGGCTGATCGCGGCAGCAATTGCTTCACTGCATCTGGTCCATATTCCCTACTGGTTCGAGGGGATCATGGGCTGGCACTATGTGTTCGAGTCGGCCCCACTGTGGCTGCTGCTGTGGGCCGGCGTGAGTCTGAGGCTGTGGCGCGGCTGGCGTGCCACTGGAAGAAGGGGAATGCAGGTGTGGGGCATCGCACTGCTGGGGTTGAGCCTGCTGGTCAATCTGGTGACAATCGTCCCGTTCTGGCCAGCGCGACTGGATGTCGGGATGGCCGAGGTCGGCTTCTCCCGGCAGAAGTACGGCGAAGTGTTCCGATCAATCGCGACACACACCGGCGGTCGGCGTGCACTGGTGCTGGTCAAGCCCGACCCCGCCGATCGTCACATCGACTATGTGGTGAACGACCCGACCCTCGACGAGACGATCCTCTACGGTCGCTTTCCTGAAAGTGCGACGGACCTGGCGATGATCGACCCGTTGTTCCCCGACCGCGACCTGTGGGTGTTCGAGGCGGCAACCGGTGAGTTGCGATTGTTACGCAGAACTGTCGGGAGCAGTCCCTGAGACGGCGCGTAGCACCGCTTCTTGAAGCGGTGCTACCCCCTCGCTGCGCTCGACCCTCCTCACGGGGAAGGTGAAATCAATTCGACCCTCTCATTGGAGGATCAATCCAGTTGCGCAGTCGGCACGATCAGCGGGTACACCGCAGGCGCGGGGATGACAGACTGGGTGCATGTTCGCACTTGCTGCACGTCAAACGGGCGCGGGTGTCACGCCCGCCGTGGGACCGTCGGGGCTGATGGCGCACGCATCACGAGCGAACGCGCGTCGGCTGGGATCTGTCCGATCGGACTGTCCACCCGCCGCATCAGATGATGCCGCCATGCGTCCGGTACGGTGTCGCATAGTCCGGTGCATCCAGGAACCAGATGCGCTCCCAGATTTCCGGGATTTGCCGCATGCTCTCGGAGGCGTAGATGAGCTGGCGGGCACGCTCATCGGGGAGCGCACTCCAGATTGGCACTACGCACCCAGACTGGACAGCGACGTTGGCCAACAGGATGGCCGTCAGCAGAGCTTTCCGCATCGTGCATCTCCTCGAAACGTTCGACGAACCGAGGGGAAACGTGAGCCGGAATCGGCGTCACGTCGCAGCTCGGGGGAGTCGTCGTGTGGACAGTGCTGGCACCGCGACTTGCGGTTCCAAAGTCTGGCGGGTCGTTCGAACGGCAGAGATGCGGGAATCTCTTGGGTGTCAGGTCAGTGACCGGTCATCGAATTCGTCATCGGTTGCGGGACCGATGGGTGTTCGTCGCCGGACGGTTGAGGTGACCTTGACGTAACGTGCTGTGATGTTTCTTGTTGCGCGGCAGCTTTGGCGGCACGGGCGGCCGCCTCGAGTTCCAGAACCTTTTCTTCCATCTCCTTGCCGGGCTTGAAGGTTACGACGAACTTTTCCGCCACATCCACCTTCTCGCCGGTCCGGGGATTGCGGGCCTTGCGGGCCGCACGACGCTTCACTTCAAAAACCCCAAAGTTCCTGAGCTCAATACGTTGCTCCCGAACAAGGGTCTCGATGATGGCGTCAAAAGTCTTCTGGACAATCTCCTTGGTCTTGAGTTGAGTCAGATTCATCTCGTCCGAGATTTGTTTGACGATCTCTTTCTTGGTCACGAGTCGCTTCTCCTGCGGAAACCGGCATCGGCTGTAAAAGATCAGAACCGACGCTGTTTGTGCTCGGGGCAAACGACTCAAGTATAATTGCATCAGAAGGTTACTGTCAAGATGCATCCCGGAAACCCACTTCGGGCGTCGCGAAACAGCCTGATTTAACCGGCTTTGTTGTTGTCCAAGGGTACTCAGCCGACAGTTGGGTGCAACCTACGGCTTCGGAATGATTTGCGGGCGATGAACACCTCTCATCCGGAGACTCTTCCTCCATGAGGCGTGACAAACGCTCCCCATTCCTATCGACCTGCAGCGGGCCTCAAATCCAGCAAATCCGGAAGAATTGGAAAACTTTGCCCAACCAGCAGGAACAACTGAGACAAGTGCTGCGGCTGCGACGAGTTGCACTCCCAGCGTGTGCGGAGCCAACGCGGGATCGTGGAACTGAGCCTTGATGCTCAATCGAAGCAAAGCCTATCTCAGAATTCGCTTGCGCTGCAGGATTCAATTGTTGCCCACCACGACTCCCGGCTGTGACGGGGTGCGTCCGCCTCCCTCAGATGTCGCACGCCGATGCCTGCCGTTCGATCTCCTCCAGGCTCACAAAGTCCCCCTGCCCGGCACCGGGACAGCCGCGGGACATCTGCTGCCAGCTTTCGGGCGTGCTGAGGTTCGACCTCCAGAAGGGCCAGGTGCGGCACTGGATCGGACGGACCGGATAGATTCGGCAGCGACGGGTCGCGGGATCGAAGAAGGTGCAGTCCCCGTTGGCAAACTCCGTGAGGGAGACGCGGCCTCGGGCCGGACGTGTGTGCATCAGCCGGATTTCGCCGACCGGCTTGTCGAGACAGGCGGCAATGTTCTGAATGTCCTGCTCGTCGACCCAGACATGGCCGGGGGCGCCGGTGCAGCAGTTCCCACAGCCGGTACAGCCAAAATGCAGTCCGACCTCATACCAGGGGCGGCCTGACGTTGCCGACTGTGACGCTGATTCGGGTTGGTCGTGTTCCATCGGTTGCTCCGGCGCTGAGGAGAGAACTCCGCACGCACAAACTCCACTTTCAGGCAGAGTCGCTGAAGACGCACGGCGCGTTAGGGACGGATGGATCGTCACAACTGGTGTGACTGACGAGTTGGTCGGCAATTTTGACGGCAGCGGCGATGCCTGCCGTTCCGGAATGGTGTTTCGTCAGGGCGATAACCGACCATGTAGTGGGCGAACTCAGCATTTGCTGTGTGACCCGAGGTTGTTGGTTCTTCAGGTTGAATACGGTTACTCAAAACGACGCGTTCCCAATGCAGGTTTGAACCACCTGTCCGTGAGTGCGCAGGACGCCCATCAAGGATACGACCATGCTCGTTCTCAGCCGCAAGCAGGACGAAAAGATCATCATCGGAGATTCGATCAGCTTGATGGTCGTGTCGATCCAGGGCGACAAGGTGCGGTTGGGGATCGAGGCCCCCAAAGAGGTCACGATTCATCGCGAAGAGGTCTATCGCGCGATCCAGGAAGAACGCAAGCGCGAATCGTCCGACTCCGTCGAACGCCCCACCAACGTCTGAGAGGTTACACGTCCGCGCCCCTCCCGGCCGACGTGTTCTCACTCTGGACCGCCGAACTGTGCGGCATTGTCGCCGACAGCTTGTCGACAATCAATGCCCCGATGTTGAGTGCCGCTGTCGCCGCTGGTGATGGCGCGTTTCCCACATTGATGACGCGCTCGGACTCCCCGATCACAAAGTCGTCCAGCAGCGCGCCGTCGCGTCCCAACGCCATCGCCCGGACTCCCGCCGGTGCCGGATGCAGATGCGCGGCACGAATCTCGGGGACCAGTTTCTGCAACGCGCGCACAAACGCCGCCTTGCTGAGCGAACGCCACATTTCCCCCGCACCGGTCCGCCAGTGGCGTGCTGCCAGCCGCAAGAAGCCCGGGTAGGTCAGCGTCTCCAGCAGGTCCCCCGGACGAATCGTCGACTTGCGATACCCCTCCCGCGCAAAGGCGAGCACCGCATTGGGTCCGCACTCCACACCGCCGTGAATCATCCGCGTGAAATGCACCCCCAGAAACGGAAAACTCGGGTCGGGCACCGGATAGATCAGGTTGCGGCACAGGTGCTGCGCCTCCGGAATCAGTTCAAAGTACTCGCCGCGAAACGGCACGATCTTCGCCGCCGCCGGCTGTCCCGTCAGCTCGGTGACCCGGTCGGACTGCAGCCCCGCACAGGTAATCAGCCTTTCACTCACCACTTCCCCCGACGTCGTGCGCACGACGATTTCATTCGGCCGCACGTCGACACCCGTCACCCGGGAGTTGAGCCGGATCACGCCCCCCTGCGCCTGAATCAGCGCCCCCAGCCGCTCGCACACCTGCGAGTAATCCAGAATGCCGGCCTCGGGCACATGGATGGCCCGCACACCGGCGGCATGAGGTTCGAGTTCCCGCAAACGATCACGTTCAATCAGTTCGCACTGGATACCGTTGGCCTGTCCCCGTTCATAGATGTTCTGCAACCGGGGCAGCTCCGCATCATCGAGCGCGACGATCACCTTGCCGCAGATGTCAATCGGGATCCCCTGCTGCTGGCAGAACTGCTGCATGGCGAACTTGCCATCCCGGCAGTTCGTGGCCCGCAACGATCCGGGGCGGTAATAGATGCCCGAATGCAGCACTCCGGAGTTGTGCCCGGTCTGATGGGCCGCCAGCCGGTCCTCCTTTTCCAGCACGCACACCCCGGTTCCGGGAAAGCGCTCGAGCAGTCGCCAGGCAGTCGCCAGTCCAACGATCCCGCCCCCCACAATTACCACATCCGTGCGATTCATTGCGTCTCACTCTGAATGTTCTATGCGACTTGCGAGCGTTGAATTATTGCCGATCCAAACGCTGTTGTGAGGTTTTGTCGAGAGTCAAGTGACAAGTGTCCAGAGCATTCAGGATTGCGAGTCTCTTGGCTCTTGTCTCTCCGCTCTTGTCTCGCCCTGCTTCTTGAACTCAGTGCACTCCTCGGCGGGGTGCGTGCATGCCTCGCAGAACGGTCGGCCTTCCTCGTCCTTCAGGCCGGCCAGTCCGCCGCAACTCCCCCGCAGTCGACGATTTGACAGGATCACTCCAAGCGCCATGCCGACGATGGCCAGACCGAACAGGATCGCTGTCAGCACGAAGGTCGTCAGCGGTGTCGCGCCGCCATCCACCTGGGCGAGCGCCTGCACCTCCGGAAATCCGGGCGTCGCGATGGACGCAAAACCTTCCGGCCGTCTCACGAGGAACAAGGCCCGCAGATTCTGTCGGCGTGCGAGAGCAGGGCCTTCCGCGGGACCAAGCACCATGAGTGCCGTCGCCCAGCCATCCGCCGTCATGCAGTCGTCGGCGAGCACCGACACCGAGGCCAGCGTATGCTCAATGGGCCGGCCGGTGCGCGGATCGATGGTGTGCGAATACCGCTTGCCGCCTTCCTCGAAGTAGTTGCGATAATCCCCCGACGTTGCCAGCGCGACATCGCTCAGCTCAATGAACGACTCGACCTCCCGCCGACCGACGATGGGCCGTTCAATGCCGATCCGCCACCGCGATCCATCCCGCTTGGTCCCCGCCACACGCACCTCGCCCCCGATTTCGACCATGGAGCCCAGTGGATCGAGTCCCGCCAGCACGTTGGCCACACGATCGACGGCGTACCCTTTGGCGATCGCATTCAGGTCGAGCGTGACGTCCGCCTTCTGCTTGCGGAGCGCGGGGGGCGAACGTCGCACCTCGACGAGTTTATAGCCGACCGCCTCGCGGGCCTGAGCTAACGCATCTGAGGTGGGGGCATGGTGCGACTCCCCCCCGGGACCGAAGCTCCACACCTGTACCAGCGGGGCAACAGTCGGATCGAAAGCTCCTGCACTGGTCCGGCTGATGTCGAGGGCCGCCGCAACCACCTCGGCGGTCGCGTCCGAGACCTCAAACCAATCGGTACTCGTCGAGCGGTTGAAGCGAGACAGCTCGGAATCCTCCCGCCACAACGACATCTGTTCGTCGATCTCGGCGAGCACCTGCGTGACCTGGGCACCGACCTCTTCTGCCGAACGGCCCGCAGAGGCAGCGTTGGCTCGTGGTGCCCACCGGAGGGAATACGACGTCCCCAGTGCCGACCCGCCCAGCGACATAATTCCCGTGTTGCCCGCCGTCTCCACGGTGAGAGTCCGCGGCACCGCACTCCGGCTGCTTTGCACGTACGCGACTAACGTGTCATGCAAATCCGCATGTGATGCATGCAGGAGAGTCTCCCTCTCCCCCACGCTTTGCAGGGAAATCTGACAGTACTTCGCTGTGGGGGAGAGGGCGGGGGTGAGGGGGGACGAACGTCTCTCGCCTCCTTCCATAAGTGCACGAACCGCCAGCGCGTGTGCCCCCGGCGATAGAGGGTGCCACTGCTGGCTTGCCCAGCAGTGCGCAGGTTTGCGAGGCACACTTGCTGGCGCGGCGTGCCCCCGCTCCCTCTCAGGGAGGGGCCACGGGAGGGTCTCAAAGCCCGTGAGAGGCGACTCACGGGTACTCGATTTCGTCAGAATGTCGAAGCTGGCAGCTCCGACCACGACAGCCCCCTCATCCGGCCTGCGGCCACCTTCTCCCACCGAATCAAGCCACTGAAATACCTGTGTCGCACCGCGGGGAGAAGGAATGGAAAGGACCATCCTGGCTGCGACACATTTCTCTACGCCAGACACGTACCTTTGAGCAGCCGGGGCCGGGGTGCTTCCAGCGAACCCAGCAACCATTCCGAGGGGAATGACGCCCCATGCCACAACGTCTGCAAGCAACTGTCTCATGAGCCCATGGTATCGACCGATCGTACTGGTGGGCGAGTCATCGCGTGGACCCTCTCCGGACGCTGCGGAGGTGTGCAGCAGGTACCCGCAGCCCCGCATCTGCTGGAAGAACCGGAAAGAACAGTTCGATCAGCCCGCGATGCTGGTCGATCTGCGCTATGATCTCCGGCGGGGCGTCCAGCAGGCTGGTGACTCTGCACGACTGTCACTGGTGCTTTGCCACGCCGTGGATTTCGGGTTGTGTGCCACTGGCTTTGCCAGTGCAACATCAATAGATCACGCTCGTTGTGACACACTGGCGGAGCCAGTGGCACCCGAATTCAAACTCAGGACAAAGCACGAGTTCCTGCTCACTCCTGGGCACCACGCAGGGCATCGCACAGGAGCCCGACGTTGGCGATGAACGTCTCCGACTGAATGACCCCCTCCTGCGAGGCCTTGCGGAAACCCTTCATTCCCCGGGGATCGATCCACGCCCCCCGCTCATCGAGCGCGTCGATGACAGCCCGCACCTCCGCGTTCGTGGAGGGTTTGTCCACACTCAGCGGACCATCCGAGATGACCCGTTCGTACAGGGCGGCAATGTCCTCAAGTTCGCTGTCGAACACCCAGCCATAGTGCGTCGGTGCATCAGAAACATCGTAGGCCAGCTGGTAATCGTCGGTCATGTACAACGGTCGGTTGGTCTGCAGTTCATAGAACCGGGCAAGGCGGCCATCAGGCAGCAGCGACTGCCGCAGATAGGCCAGTGTGCGCGGGATCGGTTCGAGGAAGCGCCGTTCGCCCGAGCGGCTGGTGAGCATCAGCAACGCCCGTATTACCTCCTGAGATTCGTGACCGCTGATGGCGGGAGGCTCGAACTTGCGATCCCAGCAGGGGTACATCGCCGGGTCATACTGTTGGGCCCACGCCGGCTGAGGATCGGGCATCTGGGCCAGCAGCAGAAAGTCGCCCGTCCTTTTTGCCGAATTGAGGAAGCGATCGTCGCCATAGACCTCCCACGCATCGAGCATGGTGGCAATCATGTTGCCGGTGACGTTGTCGTTGGTGTAGTAGCGTCCGGGCCAGTCGTTGAGCCATTTGCGCGACCAGTCTCTCGGGAACGACGCTTCTAGGATCGGATACTCATCCGCGCTGGGGGGCTGTGGGTAGCGATCCCAGTTCTGATACCAGCCGCCGTTGGGATACTGGGCCTTCAGCAGGGCTTCGAGAGCGAACTGCGCCGCCTCGTGAATCGCTGCGTCCTCAAACTTGAGCCGCTTGTCGATGGCGATGAGAAACCGCAGGGCCCCGGGGGTCGTATCGTCGTCCAGCGTGGTGATGTTGGTCGAGTTCTTCCGTTTGGAACTGACACGGAACTCGGCATTGTCCCGGTAGCCCCACTTGACCCGTTCTGCAGGATCGAAGTGGGCCCCGTAGTGCCAGCCGCCGGACTGCAACTGCCCCCGCACCAGGGCATGGGCGGCCTCCCGCGCAACCTCCAGATAACGCGCCTCGCCAGTCACATCATACGCCTCCAGCATGGCCTGTCCGACCGCCGGAGTGCCGGGAGGCTGGACCCAGATCGAGTCCGGGCCGGTCTCGGCTTCTCCTTCACTGAGCGCGAGGTCCCGGCTGTACCGCCAGACATACCCCCCGTGTTTGGCACACTGGTCGTGATAGAACGTGATCGCCTTTTCGAGTGCTGCCGTGATCTGGGCTCGATCGACCGGAGTCTCATCAGCAGACACTGATGGCACCTCCGGGGTCAGACCGGCAAGAACAAGTAACAGAGCAGAGGAAATGACGCGGCGATTCATGGTGAGACGCCTGGTGAGGAAGGGGACAGCGACGTCATCCGCTGAATACACGCCGAATCTGCCGCTGCCGTTCATGCTATCGAGGCAGACCGGTCGGGACAATTCGCCGCTGGGGGTGCATTTGCCGATTGGGCGAGTGTTCTGCCGCGACGCGACCGACTATCATGGGGGGAAGTCAATTCGGGCTGAGCTGCCCGGAGTCCGGAGGTGTCAGGATGGTCAAGAAAACACTGATCGATGCACCCCATCCCCGGGGCAGCGTCTCGCGCCGCGACTTTCTCGCGGTCGGTGGGCTCAGTGTCATGGGCTTGCCGGTCGCCGAGCTGGCCGCCATCCGCCGCGCCCGGGAACGCAGCGGAGATCGCAGCGTCATCCTGATCCTGATGACCGGCGGAGCCAGTCAACTGGAAACGTTCGACCCGAAGCCGGAGGCTCCGCGCGAGATTCGCGGCCCGCTCCGTGCCATTCAGACAGCGATCCCGGGGGTCTGCTTCAGCGAGGGTCTGCCCCACCTGGCCGAGCGGGCCAACCGCATCTCCGTGTTGCGGTCGATCTATCACGATGCAGCCCCGATCCATGAGACCGGTTTGCAACTGTTACAAACCGGGCGACTCGTGACGAACGGCATTATTCATCCCAGCGTCGGATCGGTCGTTTCGCGCGTGCTCGGCCCACGGAGCAATGCTCCGGCACATGTCGTGGTGCCGCGCCAGATGTCGGAAACAGGCGTGAACGCATACCGCGGGGACGGCCCGGGGTTCTTGGGAGAGGCATTTGCTCCCGTCGTGCTGCAGCCACTTCCCCAGCAGCAACGAAGCGAAGACGGTGCCGAGCCCTCCTCACCACTTCCGCCCTTTGAGAAGCATCCGATCGCTGTTCGCGAAGCCTATGGAGACCATCCCGCAGGCCGACAGTTTTTGCAGGCACGGCAGTTGATCGAACGTGGCGTGCGGTTCGTCACCGTTAACATGATGGACCGGCTGGCGGGGAATCTCACTTGGGATGCTCATGCTGAGCAGCCCTATGCTCCGACGACGCTGTTCGATTATCGTGACACTCTCTGCCCGCAGTTCGACCAGGCGTGCGCCGGCCTGCTGGATGACCTGACCCAGCGCGGACTGCTCGACGAAACGCTGGTGCTGTGCGTGGGTGAGTTCGGCCGCAGTCCCGAGCCGAATGAATCAGGCGGCCGCGACCACTGGACCGGCGTGTGGTCCGCCATCGCCGCCGGCTGCGGCCTGCCTGCGGGTCAGGTGATCGGGGCTAGTGATGCGCACGCCGCCGAACCTGTGGACCGGCCGATTGCGCTCGGCGAGCTGACGGCGACGCTGTACGGGGCGTTCCGCATCAATCACCAGTCGGCTCCCTCGGAGTCGTGGCCCCTCGCGGCTCTGTGCGACCACGCTCCGCTGAGCGAGCTGCTCGGCTGATCGGGGCGACGACGTTGCGAGCCCCAAGCTCACGGGCTGCGCATGTCGTCATTCCCGCGCAGGCGGGAGCATTCCATAAAGGTGCTGCTCTGCCCCCGGCCAACCCGCAGAGTCCTTCGGCGTTCGCTCGTTTACGCACCTGGATCAGCGGCAAGTCTTCGCTGATTGACACGACGCGACCTTTTCCGGGTGACTCTTCCCTGGACCAGCAGATTCTGCTGATTCGCTTGTGACCCTGTCGCGTTGATAACGCTATCAATGCATGGAGTCGCTCAGATGACACACACAAAGCGTCTGTTGTCGATCTGACAAGTCAACATCAGTTTCAAAAAGGAGATTCTTACACAGATGTCGTCGATTTGCGGACAGGCAGAAAATGCATGTGTGTGTGCAAACGCCAATAGACAAGCCATTTACAGCGTGTGATTGGCCTTGACATCCAAGTGTGGCACGGCTCTTGCAAATACATACGCTGTCGCAACACGACGGACACCTGAGAGTCAACGAGATAACACTCAGCTGTCCACGACCTTAACAATCAGGCAAGTTGTAACCCAGGAAAGGAGACTCGACCATGTTGGTTCTCACACGCAAACAGAACGAAACGATCCACATCGGTGCCGATGTTGTCATCAAAGTGATTGCAGCGGGGCGGGGCAAAGTCAAGATCGGTATCGAGGCCCCTTCGGCCGTCCGCGTGCTGCGGGGTGAACTCAGCCCGCACACTGACGCCCAGCCGGTCCTCGAAGACACCGCCGCCCGCGTGCTGGCGGCCATGACCCTTCGCCAACCCGCCGCCCTCTAACCCTTCTTCAAACCTCCCACAGACGTTTCAGTACCAGTTCTTCACATCGGAAAGGGATATAAGACCATGACGACTTTCCCAATCACCTCAGAACGACGCGGCAAGGGAAGCCTGTGGCTCTCGATGGCCGCCCTCCTGCTCTTCTTCACCGGATCGGTCGGTGCCGCCGACAACAACATCGGCACAGCGAACTCTCTGACCTCGAATCCCCTGGCGTATCCAGGTGCCCGCGACTACGCCGTGCGTCCCGACATCCTCGGAAGCCTGCAGTCCCGCGGGTATCAGCCGCAAGTTCCGACGGCTCCGGTCAATCCGGGAGTGTCACCACGATTTGAAGAACTGTTGGCTCCGGGGTACCAGACTCCGGTCTATCAGACTCCCAACTACGAAGCGCCGCAGCCGACGTCTCCGTCGGGTGACCTCGAATCGATCAGCAACAAGCTGTCGTATCGCTACACCGATTCGCGGATGGTCGGCTTCCTGCGGACCGCTTCGATGGGCAAGATCGCGTCGCTGTATCAGGAGGCCTCGCAGCTCATCGACCAGAGGCACGTCAGTCCTCCGGCCTACGAAGCTCGGACCCGGCGGGCACTCAGCAGCCTGAGTGCAGCCCTCGAGCATCCGGCCTTCCTGCAGGCAGCCAATGCCAATCCGAATCCGACATCGGTTCGCAATGTGCAGTCGCAGCTCAATCAGCTGATGCAGACTCAGCCCGCTCGCAACTCGCAGCAGGCCCTGAGTGTCATGCAGTACGCCGCACAGATGGTGAGCCAGTCGCTCGGCATTCGCCAGGAAGCCGCCGCTCTGGAGTTCGTCAACGGATCGTTCGATTCACTCGACAAGTACTCGGCGTTCGTGCCGGCCGCGACAGCGGGTGGACCGAGTGCAGGGCTCGAAGAGCACATCGTGGGAGTTGGCGTGGAGCTGAAGGCCGACGAATCTGGTGCGAAGATCATGGGTGTGATTGATGGTGGACCCGCCGCTCAGGCCCGCCTGCAGAGAGGCGATGTCATCACAGGCATCAACGGTCGCTCGATGCAGGGCCTCGGCCTGAACGAAGTTGCCGACATGATCACCGGCCCGTCCGGTTCCAGCGTCCGGCTGCGAGTGCGTCGCGACACCTACGAGGGTGACGTGAGCCTGACCCGTCGGAGTGTGTATGTCAGCAGCGTGACAGGAACGCAGATGATCGATCCCCAGAATAAGGTGGGCTACATCCGCCTGAAGCAGTTCAGCGAATCGTCCGCCGACGACCTCGACAAGGCCCTGTGGCAGTTGTACCGGGAAGGCATGCAGTCGCTGATCTTCGACCTGCGAGGCAATCCGGGCGGTCTGCTCACCCAGGCGGTCGCGGTGTCCAACAAGTTCATTGCCCGTGGCAACATCGTGGCGACCAGGGGTCGCAATGCCGAGGACAACACGCTGGAGAAGGCAACCTACGATCGCACGTGGAAGGTGCCGATGGTGGTGCTGGTCGACGAGAACAGTGCCAGCGCCAGCGAAATCTTCGCCGCTGCGATCCAGGACAACCAGCGTGGTGTGATCATGGGACGCCACTCGTACGGCAAGGGAACGGTGCAGACGCACTTTCCGCTGCGATCGGTCGGTGGCGACCTGAAGCTCACGACGGCCAAGTTCTATTCACCCAACGGTCGTGAGATGGCAGGTGCCGGTGTGACTCCCGACGTGCCGGTCAACGCCGCACATGCCGGGTTCGACTTCAGCCTGCAGGAAGATGCCGACATCGTGACGGCGATCCAGGTGACCCGCGAAGGACGACCAGCGAGTCTGGCCAGCCAGGCGGGCAACGTCCGGACGCAGCCCGCTTCGACAGGTTACTCAGGCTGATCCGGGGGCGATTGACTGCAGACGATGTGTCTGAGCCCGGCACTGCTGAGATCAACACACGCTGCACAGAGTTTGGTCAGACCTGACGGACTGACCCATAGATTCCAGGTGAGGCAGGTTCGGGGGAACCACCACCTGACTGCGGCATCCCACGGGGCAAGAAGTCCCTGGATGCAGCCGCACTCTGCCGAGGCGTTCCGACGAGCTTTCCGGAACGACGCACCTCTCACCTCGACACACACCCAACGAGCCGGCGTCCAGCACTCCCTGGGCCAGTGGAAGGCGTGAGCCTTGGGGTGCGAGTCCAGCCGGCAGTCTAGCCT
The DNA here is from genome assembly GCA_963707405.1 of uncultured Planctomycetaceae bacterium. Lineage (GTDB taxonomy): Bacteria > Planctomycetota > Planctomycetia > Planctomycetales > Planctomycetaceae > CAVPPT01. The sequence continues at coordinate 100,922 of CAVPPT010000011.1, forward strand.
CTTGTCGGGAAGGACACGTCAGTACTCGCGGCGTTGACGGGACGACTGGATGCCCATCGCCTTGCGATACTTGGTGACGGTCCGCCGGGCGAGTTTGTAGCCGTGCTTGGCGAGCTCAACGACAAGTGCATCGTCGCTGAGGGGATCGTCGCTTGTCCTCGCTGTCGACGATCTCTTTGAGCTTCAGCCGGATGTTCTCCCAGGCGACCTCTTCGCCATCCGCCGTGGTGGTGCCGCCGCCGAAGAATCGCTTGAGAGGAAAGACGCCGCGGGGCGTCGCAATGTATTTGTCATCCACCGCCCGGGAGACGGTGGTGACATGCACCCCCACAACGTCCGCGATCTGCTGCATCTTCAGCGGGTTGATGTGTTCCGGGCCGTTCTCCAGAAAATCGGTCTGATGATCGACGATCGCCTGGGCGACCCGGTGCAGCGTGCTGTATCGTTGCTCGATCGAGTCGATCAGCCACTTCGCGGATTCGACCTTCCGCTTGATGTATTCCTTCGTCTTCGCATCCGGATTCTGCTCCAGCATCTGCAGGTACTGGTTGCTGATCCGCAGCCGGGGGATGTACTCATCCTCCAGCTCGACCACCCACTTGCCTTCGTCGTCCTTGACGACGCTGACGTCCGGCGTGACTCGCTGGGTGGGGACGCTGTCGAACTGCCGGCCCGGGAACGGATCAAGCTCGCGCAGTTCATCCACCGCATCCTTGATGGCCTCGATGCGAGTAGCCGGTCTTGCGCTGAATGGCGGGAGACGATTCTGTGCCAGGTCCTCCAGATGCGACGACACCAGCGTGATCAGCACATCGCGATAAGGAGTGCGCGGGCCGATCTGCAGCAGGAAGCACTCTTTGAGGTCGCGGGCACCAACTCCCTTGGGATCGAGTTGCTGCATCAGCAGCAGCGCCTTCTGGGCCTCTTCCAGCGAGATGGAGCGGTCGTACACCTGCACGATCTCCGGAAGTGAACTCTGCAGCCGGCCGTTGTGATCGAGGCTGCAGATGAGGTACTCGCCAAACGCCCGGAGGGCCGGTGTGCAGTCGAAGTAGTGAAACTGTTCGAGCAGATAATCCTGCAGGGTCTGCGGCCGGCTCTCGGCATTGGCCATCACATCGTTGGCGCGGTCGGCATCGTCGCTGATGCGGTTGGCGGAAGGGTTCGGAGCCGGAGGTGTAGTTGTCGTCCGGCCATTCCTGGGAGATTTCCAGCAGTCGCTCGAAGTCGGAGGCTCCGTTGTCGTCACCGCCGGCGTCCAGTTCGCGCCGTTCGACGTCGACCTGGGGCGGTTCGTCGAAACCCGCCGCGGGACTCGTCGATGTCCGGCTGCATCGAATCGGCCCCGTTTTCCAGGAACTCGTTCTCCGCCAGTTCCTGATCGATCCGCTCCTGCAGATCCAGGTAGGGCATCTGCAGGATTTCCATCGACTGAATCATGCGCGGAGCCAGCTTCATCTGCTGGCTCATCTTCATCTGTTGTGAGAGATTCAGGTGCATGATTGCGAGTGGGTACGAGTTAGGGGTTAGGAGTTAGGCAGTTTGATGGCGTTTACGACTCACTGAACACTGACAACTGAGTACTCCTGTCAAAACTGACTGACGCCCCCGGAGGGCGTCCGCCAGCATCTCCTTGTTCGCAAACTCCAGCACGCTGCCGGTGGCGATGCCCCGGGCCAGTCGCGTGATGTCGCACCGGCAACCCTCCAGCACATTCGAGATGAACAGCGCGGTGCCATCTCCTTCCAGCGTGGGATTGGTCGCCATGATCAGTTCCGTCACCCCCTCCCGTTTGACCCGGCGCACAAGGGCGTCGATCGTCAGTTTCTCGGGTCCGATGCCGTCGAGAGGAGAGATGCGTCCGCCCAGCACATGATACGTCCCGGCGAATGCCGAGGCCCGCTCGAGGACCGTGACGTCCTTGGGCGTTTCAACCACGCAGACGACGTGCCGGTCGCGTCGGGGGTCGCGGCAGAGATCGCACTCCTCCTGATCGGTGAGATTGAAGCAGATCTTGCACTGCCGGATCGTCTGCTTGACTTCGCGGATCGCTTCCGCCAGCGCCAGCGCCTCGCGCCTCGGGGCACGTCAGCATATGATGCGCGAGTCGTTCTGCCGACTTACGACCGATGCCTGGCAGCGTCCGCAAACTCGTTGATGAGCCGCGCGACCGCCGGTCCGAACGGATGATGCTCTTCGTCGAAACGCCGCTTCGCCATGCTGCTGCTTCCTGCTCACGCCTGCTGAGGCGGATGCTGTTGCGACGTCCGCTTACTGTCCGAAGTTTCCGCCGCCCAACTGACCGAGCATTCCCCCCAGATCGGGGAGCCCCATGTCCTGGGTCATTTCCTGCATGTTGGCGGCTGCGGCCTGCTTGCCCTTGTCGAGAGCCTGGGAAACGGCGGCGACGACCAGTTCTTCGATCATCTCCTTGTCTCCGGCATCGATGAGGGACTGATCGATGTGACACCGCAGGACCTGCTGGGCAGCGGCTGGCTTCGATGCTCACCATGCCACCGCCGGCGATCCCTTCGACGCGAATCTCCGCGAGCCGTTCGTGGAGATTCGACATCCGGCCCTGAATCTCCTGGGCCTGCTTCATCAGATTGGCGAGGTTGCCAAGTCCCTTGAACATCGTTGTCTAACCTTCCTCGTTGCCTGTGGACTCCAGAACCTGACGGACATCCTCGATTCGCCCTCCGAAGATCGCGAGGGCCTGCTGTACGAACGGGTCCTTGTCGAGATCGCCGGGTCGCTTGCGGGAACTGGTGACCGAGTTGCGAGTCGCACTCGCCGCCGCGGGTACGGGAACGTCGGTCGTCCCGACGGCGAACTCAATGGGTCGTCCGGCAAGCTGAGTGGCAATCTCCTCGACGCGAGTCCTCGTTTCCGCACGTTCGCAAAACTGCTTGCTGAGAAAATAGCTTGGGGGAAACGAAACTTCCAGACGATTTGGCCCAATAATTGCTATTGACGTGACGTTTTTGAGATGGAGTGACGATTTATCCGGCAACCTTGAAACAACTTCGGACCAGAAATGGACTTTGGAAGATTCTGTGAATTCGACCTGAGGGCTCGCTGGACTCTCCGGAGGAGTTGACTTAACCACCTGTCTAGCTTCCGGCGCTGGTGAAGATGCGAGGCTTGGCGCAAGTGGCAAAACAGGGTTGACCTTGCGGCGTGTCTGTTGCACGACAGGCGCATTGCTCGGTGCAGTCGGACGACCACCGGCCCCGGATGAGTTTAGCAGCTCGCCGATGCTCGTCAGTTCCTCGAGCAGCGACAAGCGGATGACCGCCAGCTCCAACAGGGCACGGTCATACGAGCCGCGCTGCATCCGCCCTTTGGTCTCTGCCATCACCTGCAGCGCCGCCGTGATGGTGGGCAGACCCCAGCGTTGGGCCTGCTCCGTCACTCGCGGCCGTTGTGCTTCGGAGACGCTCTGCAGCGCGACGGCATCCGCCCCCACGACCACGACCATCAGATCGCGCAGGTACTGCAGCAACTGGTCGCTCAGGCTTCCGGTCTGCACCCCTTCGGTCAGGGACGCCTCCAGACTTGCGAGCACCACATCGCGTCGCCGGTCGATCATGGCCTCGACCAGTTCGACCAGTCGATCATCACTGGCGGTCCCCAGCAGTTGATGGACGTCGTCCGCCGTGATTGGATCGCCACCGAAGGCCAGCAGCTGGTCGAACAGCGACTGGCTGTCGCGCATCGACCCCGCCGCCCTCCGCGCCAGCAATTCGAGGGCCGCCGGCTCGACCTGCACCTTCTCCCCCTCAGCAATCTGTTGCAGTCTCGCCTGGATACTGCTGGCAGCGATGGTGCCGAAGTCGAACCGCTGGCACCGCGAGAGGATCGTGTCGGGCACCTTGTTCGGTTCGGTGGTGCAGAAGACGAACTTGACGTTCGGCGGCGGTTCCTCCAGCGTCTTCAGCAGAGCGTTGAACGCCTCCTTGGTGAGCATGTGGACTTCATCGATGATGTACACTTTGTACGGCGAGCGCATTGCCTTGATCGTCACATTCGCCCGCAGCGAACGGATGTCGTCGATGCCGCGATTGCGAGGCCCCGTCGATCTCGAGGACATCGACATCGCTGCCGGCGGCGATGCTCCGGCAAATCTCACAGTCGTTGCAGGGGACCGCATCCTGCACATTCGGACAGTTGAGCGCCTTCGCCAGAATGCGGGCCGTTGAGGTTTTGCCGACGCCGCGGGCCCCGGTGAACAGGTAGGCATGAGCCACACGCCCCGAACGAATGGCGTTCCGCAGCGCCTGTCCGATCCGCTCCTGCCCCACCACTTCGTCAAATGTCTGAGGCCGACAGCGGCGGGCGAGAACCGTGTAGTGCGAGCCGGTGTCAATCACGAGATCTCCCCAAAAAACTGTGCATGGCAGGCATCATAGCAGTGGCAGGTGGAATCCGCCAGCAGCGCGACTGCCGGCGGGCAGTGGTTGGAATGCCCCTCATGAGCACCTAGAATGGCGTACGAAGACACGCGACTCTCTGTGGAGTGACATGGTGGCGGCGGTACACGAAATGACAACTGAAGAACTGATCGAGGAGTTCGACTTCCTGGGCACCTGGGAAGAACAGTGCCGCTACCTGATCGAACTTGGTGAAGAACTCCCCGATCTCACCCCCGCCGAAAAGACAGACGAGAACCGGGTCCAGGGGTGCCAGGCTAACGTCTGGTTCATCCCGCGTGCACCAGAACAACGGCCAGCCCCGCATCTCCATCCGTGCCAAGAGTGACGCACGCATTGTCGATGGATTGATCGTCGTGCTGCTGACGCTGTGCAACGACAAGACCCCCGCCGAAATTCTCGCCGCCCCGTATGAGGACGTCTTCGCCGACCTGGGTCTGGAAGCGCATCTGGTACCGCAGCGCCGCAACGGGCTGCACTCGATGGTGCGCCGGCTGAAGAACATCGCCCGCGCCCACTGCCCGCCAGAGACCGTCATCGCGACAAAGCATCCGCCCACGCTGCCGGTGACCGATCGCAACGAGAGTCCCGTCCGGCCACCGCTGGCAATCGATGCGGTCCGTCGGCAATTCCCGGCCATGCAGCGAAGCTGGAGGGCAATGTCCCGGTCGTGTTTCTCGATTCCGCGTCGTCGGCCCAGAAGCCGCAATGCGTTATCGACAAGGAACGGGAGGTTTACGAACGCTACTACGCCAACGCGTATCGAGGCGTCTATCGGTTCGGCGACCGCATCAGCCGCGAACTGGAGGAGTCGCGGGAACGCAGTCCGCCGGTTCATCGGGGCCGCGTCGACCGACGAGGTGATCTTCACCAGCGGGCACGACGATGGGGATCAACCTCGTCGCCAACGCCTGGGGCCGCAAACATCTGCGCCCGGGAGACGAAATCCTCCTCAACGAGATGGAGCATCACGCCAACCTCGTTCCCTGGCAGTGGATCGCCCAGCAGACCGGTGCACGTTCTGAAGTTCATCCCGCTGACCGCCGACGGTCGACTTGCCTTCGACGAGCTCGGACGACGTGCTTGACCGACAAGACGCACATTGTCGCCGTCACCGGAATGTCGAACGTGCTCGGCACCGTGCCGCCGCTAACGGAGATCATCCCCAGCGGCCAAAGCGGTCGGGGCCCTCGTGCTGGTGGACGGTGCCCAGAGCGTGCCTCACATGCCGACGCACGTCGTGCGACGACGGCATCGACTTCCTCGCGTTCTCCGGTCACAAACTGTACGGGCCGACCGGCAGTCGGAATCCTGTATGGTCGCCGCGATCTGCTCGAGCAGATGGACCCGTTTCTCTGCGGCGGACACATGATCGAGCAGGTTGAAACGACCTCGTTCACCCTCGCCCATCTGCCGGCCCGGTTCGAAGCCGGCACCATTCCGATCGCTCAGGCCATCGCCCTGGGGCCGGGCGGTCGAGTTCGTCGATGACCTCGGCTTCTGCCCGATCCATCGCCACGAACAGTCGGTGCTGCGATACGCCTGGGAGCGATTCGCAGAGGTGCCCGGCCTCACCGTTTACGGTCCGGACACGTCTCATCGGGGGCGATCCTCAGCTTCACGATCGAGGGTGCCGCGGCCGGCGACGTCGCGTCACTGCTCGATCTCAAGGGAGTGTTCGTCCGCCATGGCCACCACTGCGCCATGCCGCTGCAGACCACCTCCGGGTGTCCCGGCGACGGTTCGCGCCAGTTTCGGCCTGTACAACACCGTCGCAGATGCAGATGCCCTGGTCGACGGCCTTCATTTCGCCCTGCGTGAACTCAAACTGGGTTAGAGTTTCCCAGCGTTGAAACGCTGGGCGATTGGCGAACGGTCGCTCCGGGACGCATTGCGATCGCGCCGGTTCTCTGTTCCCGCGTGCTGACGCCCGGCACGGCAACGATTCACAAGCTTCGAGTGCGGTGCGTCAAGACGCACCCCACATTGCTAAACGAATGGAGTGACCCCCGGCCGAGCCAGCGGAGGCACATCGACCACGGCGTCCCAGTCCATGACATCCGGCGGGATCAGCACCTGCTGCGAACCCAGCGCCTCCTCCCAGGTCAGCTGCTTGCCGGTGTACGCGGCCGTGCGACCCATGATCGCCGCCATCGTGCTGGTCATCATACGGTCGCCGTTGTTGATCGGCTGGCCCTGGCGAATCGACGCGAACATTTCGTTGTGTTCGGTCTGATACATGTCGTTCGCCGGGCCTTTGTACTGCCACGAGGGATCGCCCTCGATGCCGACTCTCCCCCCCTGCACCCGTCCCGTTCCCCGCGTCCCCAAGATGTCGCACGAGTTTTCGTTGTAGCAGCCCGGAATCTGTCGCTGGGCCAGAAATCCGCGGGCCCCGTTCTTCCAGACGTAGTTGACCTCCAGATGGTCGAAGATATTGCCCCCTTCGGCGGGAATCTGCCGGCCACCGACGGCGGTGCAGCTGGCGGGAGGCTGATCTCCCATGGCCCACATCAGCCAGTCAACGGTGTGACACGCCTGTTCCACAAGTCCGTCGCCGCTCAAGAACGTGAAATTGTACCAGTTACGCACCATCCACTCGAGGTCGGTGATCCCTTCCGGACGTGTGCTCGCCGCAGGCATCGGCTTCACCGGGGAGGTCAGATAGGTACCATACACGGCACGAACGTCCCCGATCTGTCCATCGAGCACGCGAGAGAACAACTCCCGCCGGGCATCTTCATACCGCCAGCAGAAACCGGCAACGAGCGCCTTCCCGTTCTCTTTCGAGCGACGGACTGACTCCAGTGCCGAGCGGACACCAGGGACATCGGTGGCCATCGGCTTCTCGCAGAAGATGTGCTTGCCGGCATCGACCGCAGCCTTGAGATGCTGGGGGCGAAATCCGGGCGGAGAGGCGAGCAGCACGACGTCCACCGCATCGATGACCTTCTGGAATCCGTCCAGGCCCACGTGCTTGTGTTCGGGATCGACCTGCACGCGCGGGGCGATGTCCATGTTGCGCTGCAGATTGACGATGCACCGTTCGAGGGGTTCCTCGAAGACATCAGCCACCGCGATGAGCTGTGTTCCCGGGTCCGCCTTGAGTGCCTGGGCCGCGGCTCCCGAACCGCGCCCTCCGCAGCCCACCAGACCGACCCTCAGCGTGTCGCCTCCCGCCGCATGCACCAGCGGGGCGGCGGCAAACGTCGCCGTCAGCGCGGTGGCCATGCCGGCGGAGGTTGCCAGGAACTCACGACGGGTCGAGACGTCGATGTGTGATGCATCATAAGTGTGGGACATGGGGACGACCTGTTGAAGGAGGGTGAGATCAGGTGGGACCACAAGATAGCGTCGCTGGAATCGTCCGCCCCGTCAATCGAACCGACCAACTCCACGAGACGTGGGGCGTCATCAAGGGCGCACTTTATCGCGGCTAACGCGGCAACTGACGCGTAGCCTGTGCATCGAGATGTCCGGCGGATTCGGCCCGCTGACAGACCCCATCAATGGCATCGATGTACGCATCCATCAGGTGGTCCGACAGATGATCGATCCGGAACCGCAACAGTGTGCGGAAGAACCCCCGCAGGCGGTCATTGGCCTTGCCCCAATACTTCAGCCGGCGGAGTCGGCCGTTGCGATTGAGGTACATCTCGCGGCCCGAATGACGAAAGCCGAACCACGTGGGGGGCATGCGCGGAACGATGTCGTTGTTGTTCACCCAACGAATGTGGTTGATCCGCGTGTGCTTGAGGTAGGGGCGCGTGCCGACCCGCGGAGAACCGTACGTGAACAGGGCCTCGGGCATCGAGGCGATCTCGGAGCGGAAGCAGCGGTAGGCACAGATCGTGGCCATCGCCCCTCCCAGCGAGTGCCCGCAGAACCATACCGTCTTGGTCGTGTTGTTGCGAATCGACTTCTCGATCATCGGCCAGAGTTCATCGACTTCGCTCTTGAAGCCGCGGTGGACATGGCCCACCGTCTCCGCCACGACCTTGACCACGTCGATGTCGGCTTTCACGTCGTTCGTGTCATCCGGCTCTGTTCCGCGGCAGGCGATGACGATGTCGGTCTCGTTCTCCAGCCGATAAGCCTGCGCCTCCGTCGCGATCGAAGAATTCCATCGTGAGATGCAGGTTGATCGGCTCGACGAGACGGGCGACGTCGTCCTCATCGAGATAGGCGGCGTTGGACAACTCCGCGAACAGCAGCGACTGTCGGAGCAGGCTCAGCTCACCGATCGGCCCGGTCAGAACTGATCGCAGCGGACGAAGTGCTGCCCTGTCATCTCCGGGCGCAATAGATTCTGCGGCCTCTCCGGGACTCTTCGCTTGTGCCGGCACTTGTGACTCCACGCCGCTGTTCCCTGCTCATCCGGGCAATGAAGGGTTCGCATTGGCGGCTGGTGATCGCGGTGTCCCGCTGATCGTTGCCGCGACCTCCATTGATAGTCGCTGCGTGTGCGATGTCAAGATCACCGGAGAGGCGCTGCTGACGTCTCGGGACGTCGTGCCTGCCGAAGCTGACCAAATCGGGTCGGGTGCCTGTCCCGCTGGAACTGTCCGTGCCGACAGACTTCACACACGCAGGGGGCCCACAAAGGCCATCCGGCCGTTCTTGCCGTCGCTTACGCGTCCGGCTCGTCGTCTCTGCGCAACGTATTCACCTGAACGAGCCGCGAGCGTCAGCGACCGGCCCCCCCCCGGGCGATCCACAACGTTCAGTTTCGTCAGGCGAACCTCTGCACGACGAAGATGACTGGCCAGTAGACGATCTGGACGACATGTGTCAGCCAGTCCGGGCTGTTCCGGGAGAAGTAGAAGGTGTGAAACACGATCTCATCCAGCAGGATCAGCCCGAGGACTCCCAGGTAGAACGTCAGGAATCCCAAGATCGCAGGGACAAAGGAGGTTTGCTGCTGCGGTTCATCAGACACCATCGACACCGTCCCTATTCGTAATCCCACTTCATGATCCACGGGTCGCCCAGCCGCTTCTGGAACGCCTTGAGTTTCGCCTTGTAGTCCTCCAGCACCGGCGCATGTTGACTGTCGGCCGCCAGGTTGTGCTTCTCCTGAGGGTCGGCCTGGATGTCGTACAGCTCGAACTGCGGCCGGTGGATGTATTCGCCCACGGTCTTCTGGCCGTAGGGAGCGTCCATGCCCTTGCGGAACTGCGCCTGCCAGCTGCGAGGCCGCCCACAGGTCGGAGGCGAAGGGGTAGGGCAGCCCGTGGGCGATGTTCCAGATCAGCTTGTACTGCTTGTCGCGCACGACCCGCATCGGGTAGTACATCTGGATCTCGTGGAACGTGTGCGACGCGAAAATCGTTTCACGATGCTCGGCGTCCGGGTCGCCCAGAATGGGAATCCAGGACTCTGCCGTGGTAGCTGCGGAAGTCTGCCGGCCGTTGCCGCGGTTTTCCTGGGCGGCGTAGGGCTTGTCCTTCCAGTACTCGTCCGGATCGACCCACTTCTTCGGGGCCGTTGGTCTCGCGATCGAGACCGCCGGCGAAGTCCAGCAGCGAGGGGGTGATATCGACGTGACTGATCAGGGCCGTCGAGCGCACGCCACGCGGCTCCTGGTACGGATCGCGGACGACGAACGGCACCCGCAGGCCGCCTTCGTAGACCGTCGTCTTGCCGCCCGGAGAACGCCATGCCGTGGTCCGAGGTGAAGACGATCAGCGTCTTGTCGTACAGGCCGGCCTCCTTCAGGATCTCGCACCAGCCGGCCGACGCCCTGGTCGATGCGCGCACACGACTGGTAGTACTGTGCCAGCTCCTCGCGGGTCTCGGGCGTGTCGGGCAGGAAGGGCGGGATGGCGACATCCTGCCGGATCGAAGAACACTTCCTTGACCCCGGGATGCGATCCCCGGTTCGGCTCGTTGCCGAACAGATCCGGCTTCAGTTCGCTGGGTGAGGTCTGTCCTCGCCGCCGCCGCGATGCGGGTCGGTGGTGGCGAAGTACAGAAAGAACGGTCGTTCGTCGGACGTGTCGGTGATGAAGTCCTGCGCGGCGTCGGCCATCTGCACGGCGTTGCGTCCGTTGCCTCCCTTGAGGTAGGTCTCGAAGTGGTAGACCTCCTCCGGCGCGACGTGGTACTTGCCGATCTGCGCGGTGCGATAGCCGGCGTTCGCCAGCACGCGCGGCAGGGCCAGGCTGACGACGTTGTGAAACGAAGCGAACTTGTGATAGGCGTGCTGGTGCCCGTACTGACCGTTCTTGTGGTTGTGCAGCCCGACATCACCACCGACCGGCTCGCGCTGCAGCTCGCGGTCGTGGCGAACGCATTGAGGAACAGGGTCCCGTCGGCGGCGATCGCATCGATCGCCGGCGTCACCGCGACCGGGTCGCCGTAGCAGCCCAGCGTCGGGCTCTCGTCATCGGTGATGAAGAAGATGATGTTCCGCTCGGCGGCGCATGTGAACGACGCCAGCCGGGCGACAACCGTGAGTGTGAGAAACAGGCGAGTCATGAGGAGCCGCAATTGGGTAAGGAGTGAGGAGTCAGCAAGTCCCGCGGCACCATCTTGACGCATCCCGCCGCCGTGGGAAAGCGAAGGGCGATTCGGAAGCGCCCACTCGCCGGGCCACATGCTACAATCGCCAGATGAGCAATGATCGATCGATCGTGCGAAAGCTCCGTTTGCAGGACGAAGGTCGCCAGACCGGCTTGGAGCATCCGACTGCCGAGCAACGGCTGGAGATATGTGGCAACTCGCGGTGGACGCATGGGCCTTGAAGGGCGAGCGAGTGGATGAATCGCAATTTCAGCGACATGTTGTCCGCATCATTCGCGGAAAACGCTGAGTTTGTGGGCGGACAGTGCTGGTGTCCGTTTTCCGGTCGTCAGCAGACACCACCCGTTACAGAACAAGCTCGCTGCGGGCAGGCCGAAAGACTTGATCGACGCCTTGTGGCTGGAACAGAATCCACTGCCGGGTGACTGACGGCTCCCGAACCTGCGACCGCTACCATAGCTGAAAGTCAGGCTGCCCTACAGCTGACCGCCAGCGGCGACGTGGCCATCATCCGGTGTCCACTCGCCGGGAGATCAGCCGCGACAGCACCACATCGAGCGGACGATCGGTGCGCAGCAGATGATAGTCCATCCCCAGATCACGGGTCATGGACCGCGTGCTCCGCAGAAACTTCTCGAACTCTTCCCGATACGCCCGGCACAACGAGCGCGGCTCCACACGGCGTGCACCGGTCCCTTCCAGCCCGACGAACCGGGTCGACTCCTCGAACGGAAAGTCCTGCTCCGCCGGATCGATCACCTGCCCGACAATCACATCGTGCCGTCCGTGACGCAGCAGCTTCAGGCCCCGTGCGAGACTCTCCGGTGACGCGAACAGGTCACTCATTAGCAGGACGACGCCCCGCGACTTCAGCCGGCTCGCGGCCTCGCGCAGCGGCGGTTCGATGAATGCCACGGATTCATCATCGCTCTCGGACTCGATCGAGTCGCTGCGGGTTGTGGTCGCGTCGACCGTCGCCACGCGCGACGGCTCGCACTCCTCCATCATCCGCAGCAGCGCGTCGAAGTGCGTCGGCGTCCCCGAGGCGCGCAGCACGTGCTGAATGCGCGTGTCAAAAGTCATTAGTCCGACTGCGTCTTGCTGTCGCAGGATGACATACGCCAGCGCGGCGGCGATGGCGGCGGCATACTCCAGCTTCGAGAGAGCCGCACCCGCCGAGCGATATCGCATCGACTCACTGACATCCAGCAGCACATGACACGTGAAGTTGGTTTCCTCCTCAAACTGCTTGAGAAAGTACCGGTCACTCTTGCCGTACAGCTTCCAGTCGACATACCGCAGATCGTCTCCTCGCGCGTACTCGCGATGTTCGGCGAACTCGACCGAGAAGCCATGGTGCGGGCTGCGATGACGCCCCGCCAGCATCCCCTCCACAATTGTGCGGGCCCGCAGTTCCAGTCCCGAGAGCCGGGCCAGCAGCGCCGGCGTCACACCTCCGGGCAGCGGTCGTACCGAAGTGCCGGACAGGTCGCTGCGGCGAGCCGGTCGATCGTTCGAAGGGGACCCGTCACTCACCCTCAGCCTCCCGACTTCCGCGGAGCGAAGACGCCCGGCAACCGGTCGAGTGGCGCAGGACTCCAGCGGATCGGTCGGGATGATCTCGATCAGCCGCCGCACAATGTCATCGGTCGTCACGTTGTCCGCCTCGGCATTGAAGTTCGTCACCAATCGGTGCCGGATGACCGGGGGCGCGACCGCCCGGACGTCCTCCAGGCTCACGTACTCCCGCCCCTGCAGCAGAGCCCGCGACTTCGCCGCCTGCACCAGATGCTGACTGGCACGCGGACCGGCGCCCCACGCAACATAGTCGTTCACGAAGTCCGGAACACCCGGCATCTCGCGGCGGGTCAGTCGGGTCAGCGCTGTCGCATACCGCAGCACATGGTCGGCGACCGGTATCCGTCCCGCGAGATCCTGCAGACGCAACAGATCGTCATGAGACAGCACGGTCTCCAGCGGGGCCGGACTGCGTGTGACCGGCTGCCGGACGATCTCGAACTCCTCCTCTTCGCTCGGATAGTCGCACATGAATCTGCAGCATGAAGCGGTCCTGCTGCGCTTCGGGGAGCGGATAGGTGCCTTCCTGCTCGATCGGGTTCTGCGTCGCCAGGACGAAGAACGGTTCCGGGAGCCGGTACTGCTGTCCCGCCGACCGTGACCTGATGCTCCTGCATCGCTTCCAGCAGCGCCGCCTGGGTCTTGGGCGGCGTGCGGTTGATCTCGTCGGCGAGCACGACGTTGGCGAAGATCGGACCCCGGACAAACCGGAACTCGCGCGCCCCGGTCGAGCGATCCTCCTGCAACAGCTCGGTGCCGGTGATGTCGGCCGGCATCAGATCGGGCGTGAACTGAATGCGGTTGAAGCTGCAGTTCGAGGGCCTCGGCGAGCGTGCGGACCATCAGCGTCTTGGCCAGTCCGGGCACGCCGACCAGCAGACAGTGCCCCCCCGCGAGAATGCCGATCAGCATCTCGTCGATGACGGTCTGCTGCCCGATGATGCGTTTGCCCAGCTCCGCGCGCAGACGTGCGTAAGCGTCGGCCAGTCGCTGCAGCACAACGATGTCGTCACGATCCGGCCGGGAGTTATCGTCTGACTCTGCCTGCATGGGGGAACGGAAGGATGAGGGTTGAAGTTCGAGAGATGACAATAGGGGTTGGCAGAAAGCCCGCGGGCCATGTCCGGTGGGTGTCGTGAAAGTTGCTCAGTCGTAGTCGAAGCTTCGATCTCACTGAGCGTTGAGGGAGTCGTGAATCGCAAGTCTCTTGACTCTGGTCCCTCCGCCCTTGACTCCAGCTCCGGCCCACCGGTCCATTCAGCAGCGTCCACAAACGCCGGTGCGATTATGGGTGTCACGCTAACGGCTCCGCAAGCCCTGCGAGTTCCTCGACACAGGGCTGGACTGAGTGGTCAGGCGAGCGGGATGTGTGAGCCTCCCGATGATTATGTCGAAAGTGGCAGCTTCGACGACGAGGTGTCCGCCAGCAGGTCGCTCCGTTGTGATCCGCGTGCGTGGTATCATCACCCGCGTTGAAGCTCCCCGCCGAACGCCCTTCACCGGAGACTCCCATGGCCTCTCGACTCATTATCGCCGGACTCCTGCTGGCCCTCGTCGTCGCTGTGCTCAGACCTGCGTCCGAGAACATCAGCCAGGCGCAGCAGTCACCCATGCCCGGTGTGCAGCGGATGCCCCTCCCCGGCAGCCGGGCCGTCATCGATGCCTCCGGGTATTCGAGTCTGCAGGCGGCCATTGATGCCCTGCCGGCCGAGGGAGGCGAAGTGCGGCTGCCGCCCGGACACTTCGAGATCGACACGCCGCTCGTCATCACGGGCGAAGATGTGCATCTCACCGGGGCCGGTACGTCGACGCACATTCACAATGCCAACATCGAAGGTCAGCCGGCACTCGCCCTGTTGCCGCCTGAACCGTTCGACCGCCAGGCGACCGGCAATCGGCGCATCAACCGCTGGCGCATCCGAGATCTCGAACGTGCGGCTGACGGGCAACGAACAGAGCGGACACGGGATCGAGGCCCTGTGGGTCAACGAGATCTTTCTGCATGGCGTGACGCTCAGCGAGCATGGGGGCGACGGCATCCGCCTTGATCACTGTTATGAAGATCCGCGCATCAGCAACTGCCTCATCACCTACAACAAGCAGACGGGGCTCAACCTCATCGGATGCCACGACATCGTCGTCGCCGCCAACCAGTTCGAGGAGAACAACGACGCCCTCCGCTGCAGTGACAGCTTCAACCTGTGCATGACCGGCAACAACATCGACGACCACCTGAGGCACGGCGTCGTGATTGAGAACACCTATGGTTCGGTCGTGTCGGGCAACATGATCGAGGAGTGCCAGGGGACCGCCATCATCCTCGACCGTGATGCGTACGGCATCACGCTCAGCGCGAACGTCATCGCGCACAACGGGCAGGGGATCGATCTCATCGACGCCCATGGCTGTGCGGTGGGGGCCAACACGTTCACCATCCTCAAGGAGCGGGCCCTGCACATCGGCCCGCAGAGTGCACGCATCGCGGTGACAGGCAACAACTTCTCCAACAGTTTCGTCGGCGACGATGCCGTCAAACGCAAAGAGGACGATCGCCAGGCGGGGGGCGTGCTGCTGGAGGGGACATCCGACATCACGCTTACCGGAAATGTGTTCTCCGGGCTGACGGAGAAGGCCGTGACCCTCGGTGGTCAGCCGAGCGAACGGATTGTGTTCACCGGCAATGTGCTGGTGGATGTGGAGACGGACGTGAGCGGCCTGAACCCGGCGATGACGAACACCAACCTGCAGGTGCTGCCGCGCTGAGCCGGGGACGTGAGTCCCGATGTGTCTGGCTGGAACGGCTGGACAAGCCAGCAGTGGCAGATGGATACGATGACCTTTCATGGACAGAACCGTCGGCCATCGAAAGCAACTGTGGCACCCCGGCACCTTGCCGGTGGGTGGGAGAATGAACCAAGGTCGTCAGGCGGAGCCTGACCTGACTCATGCCTTTCGCTCTCTCCAGAGAGTCTACACGCTCCTTAGAGCGCCCACCCAACGTGGGTACGTCCACGAGAGTCCTTCGCGAAACCTGGGGTAGGCGAGTGTCTGCGACCCTTTGCAGTGTAACGACCGAGATCACGGGGCGGCACCCGGAGAGCTGAGCCAACCCAGAAATCTATCGTGCCGCCCCATTTTCTGCAGCGCCTCGTTCGGCCGTCACTTCTTTTCACCCTTGGCCGGCAGTGGGTGTTCCTTGTGTGCCTCCTCAAATCCCTTCTCGACGAACTTCGTTACCACTTCGGCATGAGCTTGGATGATTTTCGCGACCTCGGCGTCATCCGATGTCTCAGTGACCTTGACGCCCTTTTCGATGTTGGAGATCTCCAGCTTCATCTTCTTGCCGTGCTTGAACGCCTCAGCGAATAGCGGATCCCAGTACCGAACACCGTTCCCCGAATTCAGCCGCTCGTACATCGCGGGTACGTGCTCCTGGATCTTCTTCGCCACCTCCGGCTCGTCCGATTCGGTGACTGTCTCCACGCCGTTATCGAGTTTCTTGACTGTCCGCTGGATGGCCTTGTGGTTCGTGAGCAGGAAGTGGAACGTGTCCCGATCGACGACAAACGCCTTGTCCTGTCCTCTACCCCTGCCACTGGGGCCCTGACCCTGCGGTGGGCTCGTCTTCGTTGGCAGTTCGTCGGCACCTGCAAACAGGGCAAGGCATGAGAGCAGGATGATACTTGCGAGGCAGGAGTACAGATTCGCACGCGGCATTGATAGTCTCCTGTTGTTGATCCGTACGTGACTTCGATTCGTGCTTGCCAACACACTTTGCGAGCAGCCGAACGCCCCCGTTCACCGGGCCGCCGCCAAGAACCTATGATTTCAAATCCCGCGTCATCGGCGGCTCCGGTTCACCGCTTGGTTCTGTGGCTTTTTGGGGCCATGTATTGTCCTTGATTTGTTCCGCTATCGGCCGGGCCCAATTGTCGTAAGCCTGCCAGTCCTCTGCAACATCCGCGATTCTGACCGTGGTGCGTTGAAAAGTGAAGGAAGGCGTGAGTGAGAATGTACAGGAAGCCATCGCGCGGGAGCGTAATTTGCGGAGCACCCCTTGATGGCACGTTGATTACTCCGCGCTGATCCGACACCCAGGCGTGCGGGTGGTTTTTCCCAATGATGGCGAAACCTGCGACAGGACGATCGTTTGAATCGCGATATCAACACAGCGAACCGGGCGGATTCTGTGTTGTTTCGTCCAGTGTGACGTATGTGCACGTAAACTCTTCGGGCCGTTCTGGGAAAAGAATTGGATGAAGGGCAAGCGCAATTGCCGACAGTGCGACGACCGCCATTAGGGCCTTAAGTGAACAGCGGGGAACTGTCATTGACGTGTGAATCCATTCCCACCGCTTGCGAGCCTCAGAACGACCCGCATCACCGGGCCGCGGCGAACGACGTTGATTTCAGAACCCGCTTGGCCCGCGGCTCCGGTCGATGCGATGGTTCGGCCTGTCGCCGGGAAGCGGAAGTATTGCTTGCGGTCGGTCGGAGCCGCGGGTTTTTCAGGCGGTGGAGCGATGAGGACGGCCACGTAGGGCATCCCTTGCGCCGTCTTTAGCTCTTCGACTGCCGCGATCGTGCGGCTACCCGGTTCATCCGTCAGCGAAGCGGTCGCGTATGCACCGCCGGGGGACCATCCGCTAAGGAATACCTTGATGCGGCCCTCCGCCCGGTCAGGAATATCTGCGCCCACGGGACAATACGATTTATCGCCCAGATTCCCACCCCACACATGCGTTGCTTCAAAGGGGGAAAGATCCAGAGGCACCCACCCGGTCACGGCGGTGAATTTGGCCTGCCCGAGTTTCTTGAGATCCTCAGCAATCCAGGACTCGACGACGGGTCGATCCTTATCGCGATCCGCCGGGTCGGTGGGCATGATGATCTTGACGTACACCTGATTGGATTGTGGTTGGGAAGCTTTCTTCGGTGTCGGCTCCTGCGCTTTCACTGCGTAGGGAACCAGAATGAGCGTGCTGACGATCAAGGCCAATAATTGCCGAGTCATAACGTACCCCCCTATGTGACGCCTTCTGTGGCCGAACGCTTGTGATCACCCAGCCGCCGGAGTAATCTATCCACTGTCAAGATGCACCGATCGGCGGCTTGGGTGCATCACTTTGTTAGACGGCGTATGCTGTTGCCCATAGTTCAAGGCCGCACGCAGTCGTTTCATGGGCTGGTGCGAGCGCACGAATCGATTTTCCGCGTGAAGTCGCGCCACAGTTGCTCAGTATCGATCTCATCCAGCCATGTGATTCGCTTCATCGTCTCCGGATGAGAGAACGACAAGTCTGGCTGCAACTGAGGGCGTGGAACCTCGCGTCCGTGCGCAAAACCGAGCGCGTAGGCCACGACGATCTCATCCCAGAGGACCCAGGTTTCGGGCGCCACAACCTGCGCGATCATCTTGGGTTCACGCGTGAGCCAGTCGTCGAATTGCGAATACAGATACTCCCCAGTCGGTCCGTGTGAGCGCATCAAGGCAGCCGCCTCGGCTCTCGTCAGCTTCAGGCCACGTTTCGCGGCTTCGCCGCTGCCGATCACCAGCGGAACATCTGAGTTGAGGATGACTTGCCACGCCAACGGATCGTTCTTCACATTGAAGAAATCGCCGCCGTTGGGCCAATCGGTGAATCCCATCGCAACCACGGTAATGCGATTCGCGATCGACGGGTCCTTGAGGAGCGCGGAGGCGACGTCGGTTCCGGCGCCAATGACGAAGACGATGAGGCGGCGCGATTCGGAAAAGTCTTTAGAAAGACGAAGCAGCAAGTCAACACCGGCGTTCTCCCGAGGGATTTCGCACCCTGCAATGGTTCCGGAGATCCGGCCACCACGGGGAGAGACGAGGCCCGCGCCGGTAAAACGTGTCGAATCACCTCAGCAGCTTTTTCTGCGCTGCGGGCGGACGAGAAGCGGATGGACGACGCGTGCGTCGTTATCACTGCTCGCAAGTCCAATTCCGTGCTTAACAAGAGATGCGCCAGCGCCCACTGGTCGTCCGTCTCACAACCACAGTCGGTGGTCAAGATCGCAGCGGGTGCTCCTGTCGCCGATGTTGTTTTGACCGCGGCCTCGCCGCCCAATTTCTGGTCTTGGCAGCCCGTGACTACCAGCATCCCAGCGACTGTCAGGAGCAATGCGACCGAGGGACCTATTCTTGAAAGCATCGGGACTCCCTCATGAAATTCAGATCCTGTTGTGCGGTTCTTCAGCAGTCTAACGTTCGGATTGAGCAGCAACTGGCGTATAACGGAGGCGGCGTAGCCGCCTTCCACAAGACCTGCCAAGTGTCTGCTCCAATCCCATGTTATGCCGGAGCAAGCAGAAGCTTGAACCCCACGTGCGTCGCCTCGAAGCCCAGTCGTTCGTAAAACCGCTGGGCGTCGGGTCTCGAGACATCCGCAGTGAGTTGCACCAGCGAGCAGCCGGCCTGAGTCGCCCGAGCGATCGCATCCCGGATCAGTGCTTCCCCGATCCCGCGCCTCGATGCGCGGCAGCGACGCGGACGCCTTCAATCTGCGCACGGGTGGCACCTAGGCGGCTGATGCCCGGAATCAGGGTCAGTTGGAGACAACCGAGCACCTCGTCCCCGGCCACGGCGACGAGCAGTTCGTTGCCGGTCTGCGCCTCCATGGCAGCGAACGCAACTCTGTATGCCTCCGGCAGGGGATCGGACAACTGCTCCCGCAATGCGCCCAACGCATCGTCGGCGAGCAGTCGCACTATCGCGGGGAGGTCGGCCTCGTTCGCGCGACGAATCGTCATGACAGAGCGAGCTGGAGGAGTGAGCGGCCAGGCCAACGCGACAAGGCGGACTTCTCGGCATAACGACCGCCATCACCGGGTGGCGGGAGTTGACTTTGATTTTAAGAAACGCGGGCCACCGCCACTCCGGTGCATGGCATGGTTATTTGCCATCGTGTTGAGGACCGAATTCGCGGTGGTAGTACGCCTTGCCACCCGTCAATGCAGTCAGTGTACCATTCGCATCGGGTAGGATGAAGAACACATCTTGAGGAATGCCTGGGAAACCATGTGAAATATGAAATTGCGACGCGGGACGAAAGCCAAAGCGAGCGTAGTATCGTGGGTGACCGAGAACGACAACGAACGGGTAGCCGTCTTCAAAGAGTCGTCGTAACCCGTAGGTCACGAGAGATGTTCCAACGCCAGTACTTTGATGGTGTGGTGTCACTGACAACGGAGCCAAACCCATACCCAGCGTTTCAGTCTTCGTCGTTCGGATGAGCACGGGCGTGAATGCAACGTGTCCAACGATTTCGTCTTCCGAGCATGCGACGATTGAATAATGATGTTCACATTTGGCGCGGAGACAATCAATCAAATCAGCCTCACCGTTGTGCCCGAATTCGCTGTCGCTGAAAGCGGCGGCTGTGATTCGTCGGATGTGGTCATGATCGCCCGTCGTTTCGTCGCGAATTAAGATCATGGGATCCAATGACTTACGCAAACAACCAGTGTTTAACTGGAGTGATTCCGAATAACCTGCGCACGTTATCCGGAACGGAAGTCGTCGAAATCCGCAGGGCTGCGGACGCCGCGGCCCCCCTTTGTTCAATACATGAGTATAGACCATCGTCGTCCGAACGTCGCTGTGGCCGAGAAGTTCCTGTACCGTGCGAATGGAAGGGCGTTGTTCCTTCACAGCCCCGTCAGGAGCGAAAGAACACCTTCCCAGATTATTGTGTCGCCCCTGCCGGAGCGGACATACAGAGCACGCTTGGCACGGACAATTCAGATGCACGCCCATTCCTCGCGGCTCACCTCGCAGGGCGTTCATCCTGCTGATAGATGCACCTGGCTGGTGCGAGCGACTATCATCCGCCCTGCACCGAGGTTCTTTTCCGCACGCACAGGCCGATCATGTCCGACCGCCATCAGATTCGCCGCGACAAGCTGCTCCGGGTGATTCGCCAGCAGGGGCTCGAAGCCCTGCTGGTTTCGGGGGAGAAGAACGTCCGCTGGCTCACCGGGTTTACCGGCGACAGCTCGTGGCTGCTGCTGGGATCGAAGATTTGCCTGCTGATCAGCGATGGCCGGTACACCACGCAGATCGATGAAGAGTGCCCGGGTCTCGACGTCTCCGTGCGTCCCATCACCACTCCGCTCGTCGAGGCAGCGGCCGAGGTCGTGCAGTCGGCCGGTGTCTTGAAGCTCGGCGTCGAGGGACACCTGCTGAGCATCGTGACTCTGCGCGATCTGTCGGAGCAGCTGCCTGACGTGGAGTTCAGCTCGGTCCCCGCCGCCGTCGAGGAGTTGCGGGCCATCAAGGATGCCGAGGAGATTGCGGAGATCCGCCTGGCGGTGCGACTCGCGCAGCGCGGGTTCGAGGTCCTCAAGGCGACGCTGACTCCAGAGTCGACCGAAGTTCAGATCTCCCACGACCTCGAACATGCGATGCGTCGCTTCGGGGCCGAGGGGGTCAGCTTTCCGCCGATTATCGCGGCCGACGACCGGGCCGCGCTGCCGCATTACCATCCGTCGCATCGTCCGATTGGAGGCTGCTCGCTGCTGCTGGTGGACTGGGGAGCCGAGCCCCCGAGTCGATACAAGTCGGATTTGACGCGAGTGCTAATCCTGAGCCGCCCCTCGAAGAAACTCCAACGGGTGTATGACGTTGTGCTCAAGGCTCAGCTGGCGGGCATCGCGCGGATTCGGCCGGGTGTCAAGTGTTCGGAGGTGGATGAGGCGGCCCGCGAGGTGATTGCCAAGGCTGGCTTCGGATCGCGATTCGGACATGGCCTGGGGCATGGGGTAGGACTGGACATCCACGAGCAACCCAGGTTTGCGCCGAACTCCGAGACCCTCTTGCAGCCGGGGATGGTTGTCACGGTCGAGCCCGGAATCTATCTTCCGGGCTGGGGGGGCGTTAGAATCGAAGATGACATCCTCGTGACTCGTGAGGGCTGCGAAGTGCTGTCTGCGGACGTGCCCAAAGACTTCGAGTCCGCCCTCGTCGATTACAAAATGGGATAGCGGCAGCCGCCATCCCGACACACCTACAGAGAGACCGCAATTCGCACACAGGCGGTGATCGTGCAACTTCCCTGTGAGGAGTGGGGCGCGGGAACCGGTCGTTCATCTCAGAAGACTCCCGGAAACCAGCCGGGCCAGCAGGTGGGGAAGGTGTAATTTCATGGCCGACGACACGAAGTCGGGGGGAGATTCGTTCGACCTGGAACGGCTCAAGCAACTGGTCCGCCTGATGGAAAAGCACGACTTGACCGAGGTCAAGCTTGAGGGTGTGGACCAGAAATGGGTGTTGCGTCGCGGTCCGCAGGGGACGGGAGCGTTTCCCCCACAGGCGTATCACATGCCCGGCCCCCCGCTGATGATGCCGGCCGTCGCCGCTCCACATGTGGCGACGGGGAACGGGGGCGGGGGCGAAGCAACGGTCGCAGCCGATAACCTGCTGGCGATCAAGAGCCCGACGGTCGGGACGTTTTACCAGTCGCCCGAGCCGGGCGATCCGCCGTTCGTGAAACCGGGCGACAGTGTGCGCCCCGATACGACGGTCTGCATCGTCGAGGCGATGAAGGTCTTCAACCAGATTCCGGCCGAAGTCACGGGCACGATCGTGGAGGTGCTGGTCGAGAACGGCGAGCCGGTCGAGTTCGGGCAGCCCTTGTTCAAGGTGAAGCCAGCGTAACCGGCAGGGGACGGGGAGCCAGTCGCATGTTTCAAGCGAATTCTGGTCGCCAATCGCGGCGAGATCGCGCCTGCGGATCATCCGTGCCTGCCGCGAGATGGGCATCGAGACGGTCGCCGTCTTCAGCGAGGCCGACCGCGGCGCCGCCTACCTGCGACTGGCCGACGAGGCCTACTGCATCGGTCCGGCCAGCGGCCGTCGGACAGCTACCTGAAGATCGATCGGCGTGATCAGCGCGGCCGAGATCGGCAACGTGCAGGCGATCCATCCGGGCTACGGCTTTCTGGCCGAGAACGCCCATTTCGCCGAGGTCTGCCGGAGCTGCAACATCGAGTTCATCGGCCCCTCGCACGAGGCGATGGCGCTGCTGGGCGACAAGAACGCCGCCCGCAAGATCGCCGAGGAGGCGAACGTGCCCGTCGTGCCCGGCAGCGACGGTCTGGTCGACGAGCGAGGCCGAAGCCGTGTCGCGTGGCCCAGCGAGATCGGCTTTCCGGTGCTGATCAAGGCGACGGCCGGCGGCGGCGGCAAGGGCATGCGGGTGGCGGTGAACGACATGACGCTGCAGACCGGCTTGCAGCAGGCCGCAGGCCGAGGCCGAAGGCGGCCTTCGGCAACGCGGCGTCTACCTCGAGAAGTACATCGAGCATCCGCGCCACGTCGAGGTGCAGATGCTGGCCGACCATCACGGCAACGTGCGTCCACCTGTGGGAGCGCGACTGCACGATGCAGCGGCGGCATCAGAAGCTGATCGAGGAAAGCCCCGCCCCGCAACCTGCCGCAGCCGGTACGCGGAGGACATGTGCGAGGCGGCCGTGCGGCTGGTCGAAGGCCGCCGGCTACACCAACGCCGGCACGGTCGAGTTCATCGTCGACCGGAGGACCACTTCTACTTCATCGAAGTCAACGCCCGGATCCAGGTCGAGCATCCGGTGACCGAAATGGTCACGGGCATCGACCTGATCAAGCAGCAGATTCGCGTCGCCGCCGGCGAAGCAGCTGCCGTTCCGGCAGCAGGACGATCCGCCTGCAACGGCGCGGCCATCGAAGTGCCGGATCAACGCCGAGGATCCCGAGAACAATTTCCGCGGCGCGCCCGGGAACGATCACGAAACTGCGACTGCCCGGCGGTCCGGGCGTGCGATTCGACTCGCACGTCCACGAGGGCTACCGCATCAGCCCCTATTACGATTCGATGATCGGCAAGCTGATCGTCCATCGCCCGACGCGGGCAGAGGCGATCGCCTGCCTGCAGCGGGCTCTGCGGGAATTGGTCATCGAGGGCGTCAAGACGACCATTCCGCTCGTTCAGCAGATTCTGAACCATTCGACCTTCATCGCCGGCACCGGCGACACGAAGTTTGTCGAACGCACCTGGTAATCCGTCGACACACAAGAGCCGCGACGCTCGCTGACAAACCCCACCTCATACCCAAGGCAAGATTCCGATGAAAATGAAAGCTGCCGTCCTTACCGGGGGAGGCGATTGCCCCGGCCTGAATGCCGTGATTCGCGCCGTTGTGCGGACGATCCACAACGCCGGTGGCGAGACGATCGGACTCCTCGAAGGCTGGCGGGGAGCGATCGAAGGGAACTTTGTCCCCCTTAAGGCGATGGAGACCGACGAGATTCTTCCCCGGGGAGGAACCATTCTCGGATCTTCACGCACTAATCCCTACAAGGAAGGCGACCGCCAGGACGACAAGGTCGTCGAAACGTTTCATCGTCTCGGGCTGAATGCACTGATTGCCATTGGTGGTGACGACACGCTGGGTGTCGCCAGCAAGCTGTATCACGACCACAAGCTGCCCACGATCGGGTGTCCTAAAACCATCGATAACGATCTCTCGAGTACCGACTTCACATTCGGTTTCGATACCTGTCTCAATACTGTGATGGATGCCGTGGACAAGCTCCGCACCACTGCCGAGTCGCATCGCCGCGTGATGGTCGTGGAATGCATGGGACGACATGCGGGCTGGATTACCTGCTTCGCGGGGATCGCGGCGGCGGCCGACGCCATTCTCGTTCCGGAGCAGGAAACCGATCTCGATGAATTGTGTGCCCGGTTGCTGCGCCGGCGCGATGCCGGAAAACCCTATGGCATCGTCATGGTCAGCGAGGGGGCCAAGCTCAAGGGAGCCGGCATGGTCACCCAGTCGAAAAAGGTGGATGAGTTCGGCCATGTGCAACTCGGCGGGATCGGGGAGCACATTGCCGGGTATATCGGCGAAAAGACAGGCATCTCGACACGCGAAGTGACGCTTGGCCATCTGCAGCGCGGCGGCTCCCCCAGTGCCTATGATCGCGTGCTGGGCACACGCTTGGGGATCCATGCGGCACGACTGGCCCTGAATGGCGAGTTCGGCAAGATGGTGGCCCTGCGCGGCCTGGAGATTGTCGATGTGCCCCTGGCCGATGCCGTCAACCAGATGCGCACGCTCCCCGCAGAGTTCCTCGAAGAGGCGGGCGAGTTCCTCAAGTAGGACCGGGGGACGTCGGACCAACGAAGGTGGTGACTCTCAACTTCGAGACCCACGCGCCGCTTCCGTGGGCTTAGGCCGCTGCCCGTCACGCGTCTGCGCAGGAATGACAACTGCCGAATTCCGGCACTCCTGCCCGGGTGATCCGGTCGATCTTGCCGGGATTCGGAACTTCTGCCAAAGTCCGCACCCATCGCTGGGGCTTGGTCACAGCTTCGCGTTGGGTGCCACTGCTGGCTTGTCCAGCAGTGCCTTCGATTTGTCGTCAAGTCCCGCCGAAATCTTAGTGCTTTGTCAACAGTTTGAATTCGGGTGCCACTGGCTCCGCCAGTGTGTGACAACGAGCATGATCCGTGGATGTGGCACTGGCAAAGCCAGTGCCACACAACCTGAAGTCCACGGGGTGACAAAGCACTAACCGTGACGCTGCAATAGCCCGCCACAATCGACCGCCCGAGATTCGCCGCCGAGGAGACCCGCTGATGTGGTCGTTGCCGAATGCCCGAGTGGCGATTGTGATCGCCGGCTGCCTGGGCATGGCCTACACGCAGCTCACCACATCGGTGGCGTCGATCGAGTTTTGCCGCGCACTGGGGGGCAACGGTCTGCACATCGGCATCCTCGGGGCGGTGCCGACCGGCATGCTCTTCATGCAGTTTCTGGCGGCGTACGTCGCGAACCAGATCAAGTACCGCCGGCGTTTGTGGGTCAGCCTCTCCCTGGTGCAGCGACTGATCTGCGTCCCGGTCGCCATGGGACCGTGGCTCTATCCGGACGTCTCCCCCACGCTGTGGATCTGGCTGTTTCTCACCGTGTGGGCGATCAACCAGGGACTGCTGCACTTCTGCACGCCCCTGTGGCTCAGCTGGATGGGGGACTACCTCCCGCACGTCGGCCTCAACCGGTACTGGGGCGTGCGACAACTGTGGATGCAGCTCACGGCGGCCCTGTGCCTGCTGGGAAGTTCGCTGTATCTGTGGAAGTCGGGCGTCGACATTCGCCTGGGGTTCCCGGTGCTGGTGGGGATTGGCGGCCTTTTGGGGGTGCTGGACATCCTGATCTTCCTGAAGGTCGACGAGCCGCAGGTCACGCATCTGCCCGCCGTCAATCTGCGCGAAGTGCTGTCCGGCCCGTTCCAGCAGGAATCGTTCCGCTCGTTCATCGGGTTCACCTGCTACTGGCACGTCGCCGCGATGGTGGGGGCCCCGTTCATCAGCCTGTACCTGTTGCAGTACGTGGGGATGGACCTGTTCCAGGTGCTGCTGTTATGGACCTGTTCGTGGGTGGGTGGGGCCCTGGGGTCGCGCTGGCTGGGACATCTCGCCGAGGAATACGGCAACCGTCCGGTGCTCTCGATCTGTGTGGCGCTCAAGTCGATCAACATGATTGGCCTGCTGCTGGCCCCCCGGCAGCCGACCGCGGCGTTCCTCATCCTCGTGCCGGTGTTCATGGTCGACATGGTCCTCAACACGGGGATCGCGATCGCCAACAACGGCTTCATGATCAAGAACTCTCCAGCGGCCAACCGGACGATGTACATCGCCGCCGGCACTGCGGTTGCGGGCCTGTGCGGGGGCGTCACAGCGGTTGTCAGCGGGTTCGCGCTGATGCTGATGGATGACTGGTCACTGAGCGTCGGCACCGCCACGTTCAGCGGATTTCATGTGCTGTTCCTCATCAGTCTGATGCTGAGGCTCGTGGCCGTCATTCTGGTGCGGCGAGTGAAAGAACCGGATGTGCACGACACCGTCCAGGTGGTGACGACCCTCATCGGAGTAACGCCCCTGCGGGTGCTGCGGTATCCTGTGGGGCTGTACCGGCGGACCTGGGGATCCCCGCAATCCTCACCGGATGTGCCGGTGCAACTCACTTTGCCTGTGTCGGAGGACGGCCCGAAGGGGAGCGACCAGCGAACGAATCTGCAGCGCCTCGTCCGCAGCCAGCATTCGTGAACGGGACGCGGGTGACTCAGATTGCATCGCAATCTGAGCTACCCATTGGGTCAATACTGGCGAGCGGGGGACGTCAGTCCCCCGATTTGAATGTCGCGCGACATCGAGCGCATCCGGAGGCTCACGCCTCGTACGTGTTTAGCGTTTCTGTCGACTCACGCTGTGGCGAGGCGGAGGTGGGGGGTGAGGGTGTCGAGGAGGTCGTCACCTTGCCTGGAGGCCGTGATGATCACTGAACGGAGGATTTCCCAGGCCTGCTTGCCAGCAATGGTCTTGTTGCCGCAGGAGAGTTTGCGGTCGATGACTGCCGGACGCAGTTCGCGTTCGGCCCGGTTGTTGGTCGGTTCCGCCGCCGGTTCCCCCAGGCAGCCATGCAGATCCTCCCGCACTCGCTCCAGCCGTTTGCGGAAGCGGACTTCTTCGGGTTCGGGCGGAGAGCGGCTGAGCAAATACTTCAGACCGCGCCCGAGTTGCAGAACTTTCAGGGCATAGGCCACCGGTTCCATCTGCTCCCGGTGTTTCCAAGTGGCGATCACATCCTGAAGATGCAACTTCCACAGCATCAGGTCGGAAGAGTCGATCCCCCGTTGCGCCAGCGCCTCTTGATGCTCTGTGAGCACCTTCAGGTGATGCGCGATGCACTTGTGCTGGCGACAGTCGATCGCGTTGTAGCTCGCCAGACAATCACTCACCAGCAGGCCGCCGAAATCGTTCCCCAGCGTGTCGATTACCACATCCGAGCCGCGGCCCGGCTCAACGCGGTACAATGTCGCCTCGGGTGTGGTGAAGACCCATAGCCACCACTTCGGCCCGCCCACATACCAGCGGGTCTCATCAGCGAACACCGCCGCGCTCTGGCGAATCTGCTGGATGAGTTGCCCGTGGACGGGTTCCAGTCGACCGGCCGCCCGCTGCAGGAGCTGGGCCAGTCCCCCTGGCGAGAGTCTCAGACCGCACAGATCCTGCAGGGCCTGACACGTCCGCCGCATCGTCAGTCCCGACCGATGCGAAAGCAGCAGGGCCAACGCCTGCGCCCGAGGCCCGAGGTGATTTCCCGCTGCCCCCACCGCCGTCGAGGTCTGCAAGGGGTGCGTACTCTGGACAGGCCCGCACTCCGGACACACGCCAGTCCACGTGGTGATCTGAAAGCACCGGGGCCGCACCGGAGGGATTTCTTCGAGGTACTGGTCCCGCTGCTGAAGATCGCTCAACTCGCCCTCACAGTGCGGGCAGCACGGCAGCGGAACCTCGATGTGTTCGTCGATCTGCTCGGGCCGTTGGCGATAGGCCCCTTCGTGTCCCTCCTTGCGGCCGGGACGTTGTTTCTCGGACTCGGGCTTCTTGAGTCGGTCCCGCCGACGAAACGGGGCCGTCTGCCGATGCGCGGCCTGCAGTTGCTCCTCCAGTGTCTGCACGTGCCCCACGAGTTCGGCGACCCGCTGCGTGAGCCGCGCAATCTCCACCGCCTGCTGCTCGACCAGCACCACCAACTCCCCGTATGTCGGTTTCCCTTCCGACATCGCCATCCTCCGAACAAGAGGATCGCAAACCCAACAAAACTTGCAAGATCAATCCACCGCACGCTAAACACGTACAAAGCCTCCGGCTCGCCAGCGTGCTGCTCTGCCCATTGTGCCAGACGACAGCAATTTGTGACGGAGTGCCTGCCCCCCCGGCTGGGCCAGCCAGTAGTGCCACCCGGATGCACGCCATGTAAGATGGTGTCGCCGCATCTACGCAGATCACTCTCCTTCCGGAGCATACGATGCATCACTCCCTTCGTCTGACTGCCAGGTGGCTCGCCCTCATCGCCGGGGTCGGACTCTTGCTCGGTAGTGCCGAGATCACCCTCGCATGGATTTGGGATGGCCGTATGATGAGATCTTTGACATTGAACTGCGTGACGGATCACCAATTGACACATACACCCTCAAGGACGTATGGCGTGGAGATTGCTCGCTTGCGTGGCGAGAGTGATTGCGTTATCAAACGACCCATTTTTCCGAATGAGATAGCACAGATGGTCGACTACCAGTCCGAATACGATTGCGACGACTACTTCGGGTCGGAACTGGCAACACAAAGGCTTTGGAGTGAACCTGACCAACTCTGGCTGATTGAACCTTCATCAAAAATCGAGGAAGTCGTTGACAGCCACGGCGAGCCAATTGGGTTTCTGCAAGTTGGCAGACCGGGCGTCGATGGCATTGCCTTCGGGTATCGGTTGAGCCATCCGGGGTTTTGGGCTTACTATCCAATCGAAGGAGAGTGTCAGTACCTTGCAGAAACGGTCCAGGACTTCCTGAAACGTTGGTACGCAGGTGATGGCACTGTGTGAATCAGCAAACCACCCTTTGATGCGCGGCTTCCGACGCTGAACAGATGTCAGTCAGCCGTTCGGGGTATAATGCATTCCCGTAAACTCAAGGAATATTGGAACGAAGACGGGGCCTTGGATCCGCCGAGAGTGTGAATCTGGTTAGGTCTCCGCTCGTTGCGACACGTTGACGAAGTAAATCTTGCTGTGCGACACAGAATAATGGTAGACAAATGTGTGCTTTACGCTCCGAAGTCACTGGCTAACGAACTCCCAGCGATTCTTCGTAGTCACGGCTTGCCGCATACTCTGACGCTTCAGCGCACGATTGGTCGAGTTAGGAAAGTGGACCTGATTGGTTACGAAGTTAAGTGCGAGTCTGCGTCCGTACACATCGGAATTGAGAATGCCCATAGTCGCCCGCTTGCCGACATTGGCGTGATTGCTGATCGCAAATTCCTATTTCGACGACATAAAGATTCCGAACGCTTGGCGGAACGTATTGTCGAGATTCTGCGAGAGCATGGTGCATATGAATAGTTGCAGGTCAGCTATTCCACCGAATGACAGTACAGTGTCACGGCCCGACAGAGGGGCCAACACAACCGTTGCCAGGATCGGGTAAAATGGCGATGTTTGGTGTGTTATCAAACGAAGGTTTTCACAGACCAGCGAATCTTGAAGTTGGCGTCAACCACCGTACGGGCAACTGGTGATGCGTGAACCAACCCCCAACGAAATCTCCACTAGATCGCTTCACGGCGAAGCCTGGATCATTGAAGGACCACCAAACCGTCCCGTAATGAGTGAGGTCTACTTGCTGGAGAGATTCGCGTTGACGCGAGAGCGATGCTTGTCACTTCGATTGGCTCAGCCCAACAGTAGTGTCCGGCATCTCTATGGAGTGGAACAAATTCCATACAACGGCCGGGGGCACTACAAGGATGAATTTGTTGTCGCTCCCAATATGAGTTGCTCCGTGGGTGAGAATCTAGCCGAAAGCGAGATGCTTGCGTTCCTTTGGCGGTACGACAGACATCCTCGCTTCATTCACCTGGGTGTTGAGTCGATCTCAGATTCCTCTGTTCATTTTCGCGTTCAGTTTAGCTGCCTCTTTACCTGGATACTCGAAGCAGATCATCCCAACCCGTACTACCCGTTCCAGCCGTATGAATCTCTTGATTCAATCTTGATCCGCAGCCCACGCCCTGACGTAGCCGAACATCCGCTTATCGGCACGTGGACTACAGACGGCCCCGCCGGACGCTTTCAAATCGAGGTCACTGCTGAGGATGACAGGTTATCCGTGAATTGCCGTTCCCTTCCCGTTGGTGTGGCCCTACCGATTGAGAATCCGCCGATGTGGTCAGAAAATAGGATACGCTTCTGGACGGTATATGAAGGAGTCGAGCAACAGCATGACGTGTGGCCTGATTGGGAATCCAATCGAGTCCGGCACGAAATCACGACCTACCAGTATGGCACCCATGAAACTACAAAAAAATGAAGGGCTATGGACAGACATCTCGGATGCAGTCAGAGGTGAACCAATTCGACCGCCCCAATAATCGACCCATTGATGCGAGGCGTCCGGCGCTGAACAGATGTGAGCCAGCTGGTTGGGGTATAATGCGATCTCGTTAACTCAAGGTATTTGGCACTGACAGTACCCTGTGATTGGTGAGGGTAGCATGACGACTGGCCCGGGCCTCAGGTGGATAGAAACGTACGGTGGTCCTTTCGTCTGCATGCCAGAAGAATTGCTGCCGCACTGGCATGGTTGCCCTAGCACTGATGTTGACGCACTTGATCCAGCTCACGATTACGGCCGAGCGTGCCAGATTGACGGATACACCGGGCAGATCGACATTGCTGATGCTATCGCAGTTGTGATCTCGGAGGAGCAAAACGCAGCGTGTTGGCAAAACGTGATGACGGATTCGCCAATGATCCTGCAACAAGTGTTCGCTGAAAATGACGCGAGCATCGTTCGAGCTCTGAGAACCATCCCTCAAACCCTCTCCGTCGTATCCCAAGCGGAGATTATTGTCATTGAAAAACCTCTGGTTGTATTTGACGCTGTCATGTCCGGCGCGGAAAACGATGACCACGGCGCGTTGTCTATCGATCTACCTCCCGGCTCATACACGGTCTCTTCGAGCATCTTTAGCCCCGACGAACGGACCGAGTTGGTTGTCCATCAATTCCTTCAAATGAAACTTCACTAACACAAAGATTGAAGATTGACCACGTTTTCTCAATAACTCATACGTTGTCGTGGACAACCCGAGAAACCACCCAAAAACGAGACTCTCCACAACGGTCACCAATGAAAGCCAATCCATACGATGTTCCAGTTGTCGATGAAACTCCTCGTCGAACCATACCCTGGCATTTGATTCCAGCCGTCATCACGCTGGTAATCGGGGTTCCCTGGACGGCCTTGATGGGCTGGAACCTCATCCGCGGCGTAAGACAGGCCGCTGAGGCTTTGCATTTCCCCCCTGATTCGCCCCGACAAGTGCTGTGGTTTCCAGCTCTAGTTTTCCTTGGCATGGGATTCTCTGTCGGCTTGGTGTTCTTGGCAGCGTCGTACTCCTTCTGCCGGCAACGCTGGGTGGTTGGGGCATTACTGACACTGTTCGCTATTGTCGTGTTTGTCGGTTTCTTTCTTTTTGCTCCCCGATTCTGAATCTCGATCCACTTACCCACCGATTGATGATTTGGTTTGGCAGGATTGGGCCAACATTGTTTTCCAAGTAGAGTTGTGAGCAGGGAAGATGGTAACGACGGAGAACCCTTACGCATCACCCGATATCGGTCACGAAGCCGGTTCCTCGGCAGTAAGACGACCTCGGCCACCACACGCCCTGCTCTGGGCCCAAGTGTCGTTTGCAATTATTTCTGTCTTCGTTGGTAATTCAGAGGTCAACGCGATGTTTGCCTGGGCTCAATGGCTGATGCCGATCGTGGTCGTTGGCGGACCGGTACTGATGGCCTCACCATTCGTAATCACAGCGATATGTGTTCGCCGCCGGGTGTCGTCGATTCGCACGATCGCCGCTCTGGCGCTATCAATCTCTCTGACAACTGTGGCGATATGGGGCATGCTACCGGCAGTCCAGTGAGCTGTGCCAGATTTCCACCCTTTTGTCATAGAACGCGTTGGTACAGAGGTTTTTGAATCCGGCCATCAGCCGAAGGTATCCTCGGAGGGGGTTGCTCTCGCGCCGCTCTGCAACGGGGTGAATTGACCGTGGCGTGACCGTTCATTAGGGAGCCATTTGGCACAAGCATGTTTCAACTTCTAACTCAACGGTACTCGTTTTGGTGTCTGACGGCAGTTGTACTCTGCGTGTGGCCGCGAGCGGCTATGGCTGAAGTTGCAGTCGAGCCCCGGCCGAAGTTGGTGTTTCCTGACTTGAATTCTGCTCCAGCCTCCTGGCTCACGAGCGAGGTGAACGCGGCCGGGAAGCTTTGCTTGGTGGCAATGTGCGCTGCTAGGGACCCTAATACGCCCGAACGAAACAATGTGGTGTTGAAGGAAATTGAATTGGATAGCGGAAATGTCAGTTCTTCAACGATCTTGAAGGATGCGAGCTGGGTGAGTTTTTCTCGCGGCGGAGGCTACGCTACGTATAGAGTTCGCGCTCCAGCGTCCAAGCGGCCTAAATACGGCCTTGTGGTGATGCAGCTACCCGGTGGCAAGATAAAGCAGCGTGTCAACTTGAACGAATTTGCATTGGAAAAGGGAGTCGCCAAAAAACAGATTGCAGATGACCTCACATCTCTTACGGTGACTGGGTCACCTGTGTCACCGTATGCACTTGCCCGTATCTCCTTTGAACAGAGGCCGCGGATCATGGCAAGCCTACCGAAGGGGCCGTACCTGAATACCGGCACGTTCAAAGTGTCACACGGCAAGCCTGATGGTCGCGTTGCCGCGATACTGATTCCGAAAAAACACCAGCAACGCGGGTGGAAGTGCCTCTTGATGGATATGGAATTCAAGGTCCTTACCACATTGGATGTTCCTGTGAAGAGCCATGCGCTCGATATGTACTCCGGCAATGCACCAATGTTTCTGATCGCCAACGGCCCTCGCTGGATGCTGTTTTCGTTGAGTTCTGACAAATTCACTCTGGTCCGCAGCGGGATTCATGGCTCCCCAAGCGATGCACAATCATCAATCTGGACTGGAGCAATCTCACCCGATGGTCGATGGCTGGCAACCACAACAATGGCTCGCGTCAACAGTCTCGCCATCTGGTCGACTAGCACTGGAACGATGGTGAGCCAAATACCTCTTGATGGCTTCGGAATTGCGCGTTTTGACATTTCAGGAAGGTTTCTGTCATGCAATGTCCAGCGTCAGGGCATGCATCGACTTTTTGTGTGGGATTTTCCTGCGTTAGTATCAGCACAGCGTGAAGTGCGATCGGACAGCTGGGGAGGTTCGCAACGCCGGTGGGAAAACAAAGGCCGATGAACATGGAAGCCTACGTGAACTCGCGCCCGCCGTAGAAAAACACCGAGTGCACTGAGGTGTTTCACAAAACGACCGATTGTGGAACAGGGGGCGGGTTGAATTAAGATGAGAGGTTGGAAGCCCGCCGCGTACCGGCGTTTTGGTCAATCATCATATTCTCCGACCAAGAAACCAATACAGATGGATGACTGGCGCAAATTGCTGGCACTCGCGATCCGCGCTGCTCACCGTTCGGTGAACAATGCCACTCCGCAGACCCGACTCAAGAGACATCGCGTGAAGTTACACAAGCTCACGGATGGCTTGGCGGTCGCATCGGAGGT
>CAVPPT010000012.1:0-226254 GCA_963707405.1 uncultured Planctomycetaceae bacterium
CACAAACCACCAGCGCGGCGGCGCTCTACTTCCCGCCGGTGGATGGGGAATGGGAGACCGTCGACCCCGCCAGCGTCGGGTGGAACGCCGACGGACTCAGCGCCGCCCTCGACTTCGCCGGCGAACGGGCATCGTCCGGCGTGGTCATTCTGCATCGCGGGCGGATTCTCGCCGAACGTCATTGGGACCTCGATCCGCCGCGCCGCAACGGCCGGCAGCTCAACCGCTACTTCTTCACCCGGGTGGGGACCGATGCCGCCGGGCATGTGATCGAGGATGTCGCCTCGACCCAAAAAAGCGTCGTCAGCATTCTCACCGGCATTGCACAGGAAAAGGGGCTGCTCGCGATCACAGACCGGGTTGACAAGTACCTCGGCACCGGGTGGTCCCACGCCTCGCCGGAACAGGAGGCGGCGATCACACTCCGGCATCTGCTCACCATGTCGAGCGGTCTCGATGATGAGCTGAACTACGTCGCACCGGCAGGCACCCGTTGGAAGTACAACTCGACGGCCTTTGCACAGATTCTGCAGGCACTCGCCGCCGCATCGAAACTGGAACCCAACGAGCTGACGCGGGCCTGGCTCACCGGACCGATCGGTATGCAGGACTCGAAGTGGATCAAGCGGGAGCGCCCCGCCGAGGCTGGTGACGCGAACGTGAAGAACGGCATGGGCTTCGCCACGACAGCTCGCGACCTGTCGCGGTTCGGCCTGCTCATTCTCGCTGAGGGGGCGTGGGACGGGACACAAATACTCGGTGATAAGGAGTATCTCCACGCGGCATTGTCTCCTTCGCAGGAGATGAACCCCTCGTACGGATATCTGTGGTGGCTCAACGGACAGTCGGCGGTAATGCGGGCCGGCCGACGCCTGCAGCAGCGGCCTCTGAACCCTGCAGCCCCGGCGGACCTTGTCGGCGCTCATGGGGCGATGGGCCGACGGGTGTTTGTGGTTCCGTCGCTGGAACTGGTGGTGACGCGGATCGGCGATACACCGGGCGCAGCGGGCGAGGACTCGTTCGACGCAGGCCTGTGGGAGCGACTGATGTCCGCCGCCCCGCACGAGTGACGGCACGCGGCGAGCGGGGGACGTGAGTGCCACTAATTGAAAGGGTGGCTCAGATGGCCCCGCCCTCTGGGGCACCCGCGTTTCTTCACCCTCCCCAGGGGAGGGTGAATTCAGGTTGCGGCGAGTGCCAAGTTACCGCCCACGGCGTTGAGGCTTCGGGAACGTGAAGGGAGTCCCCTGCATCTGGGTCCAGCCTTGCCCCTGCTGCGGGGTGAGGATCTCCAGTGCCTTGTCACGAACCTCGGCAGGACTGGCAGACTTCAGCAGTGTCTCGATCTGTTCGCGTTGTGCGGGCGTCAGCGTCAGTCGTGCCTGGGCCTCGGGTCTCAGCCAGGAGCGCGGCCCTGCGTACTGCCACCACAGTTCGCTCAGCCGCTGCGACTGCCGGGCGTCAAGAATTGTCGACACGAGCGCGTTCGCCGTCTGCTCCAGTTGTGAAAGACTTTCGTCACCGCTGGGCGAAGTGCTCTCGCTCGGTGCTGTGTCTGCTTCCATGGGGCGCGTCGGCCGGGCTTCGCTGGCTGCGATCAGGGTGTTGCGCACCTGTTCCCTTAGGTCGGCCTGCAGCGTGAAGATCAGTTGCATCTGTTCGGGGGACGTCTTGAGTTCGACCTGCACCTCGGGGATGGAGACGAGCGACAGTCTGCCGAGCCGATCGTCGCTGCGGCGCGACCGACGGGGCCCCTGGGCTTCGGTCCATGTCGACAACCCCAGTATCGCACATAACGCGAACACGAGCAGTCGATGCATCAGCGTCACTCGCTTTCCCGCCCTCGTCATGCGACTGGGGCGACTCAGGGATGCTCCGCTCCCGATGTGTCTGTATTGCGCCGCTCGCCCGTGTGCGGCTCGACCTTGCGTTGCTCGCCCGTGTGCGGCTCGGCTTTACGCGCCTCGGTCTTGCGCAGGTCGGCGACGATAGCCTTGATCCGGTCGACCGGCAACGCATAGCTGGCGGTGCGATCGACCCGGGCAATGTTGAGGCCTATCAATCGTCCCGAGAGGTCCACGAGCGGACCTCCGCACTCGCTGGGCCTGAGCACACTGTCGTGCTGCATTACGCTGGAAAAGTCATCCCGGCGCAGGCTCAATGGCCCGCTCATCGAATCGGGTCGTGTGGGTGAGTAGTTGGGGTGCGGACCGAGCTGGACCTCCACATCCTGCGGCCGCCCCTCGCGCAACACGGTGAGGGTGATGATTTCTCCCGGGGGATGTCGTCGCAGGGTCTCACCCAGCTCGCGAAATGTGTGCACCGGTTTGCCGTCCACATGGGTGATGACGTCCCGAATCAACAGCGATGAACGCGATGCCGCACTCCCGTTGATGATGCCGGTGATCCCCGGGCTGCCTTGAGTATCAGCACACTCGACACCCAGGAATCCGGGAGGAGTGGGTCGCGCCTCTACACTGAGGACTCCTACTGACACCGGCAGCGGACCAACGCCGGGCGAGATCACCCATTGGGCCAGGGTTCGCGTCGGCGACTCGCCGAGCTTCACTGCTGTGAGGCCCGAGGCTTGCACCTGCAGCAGCGCCAGATCGTCGCGCGCATCAGAGGCAACAACCTCGGCGGACACGTCACGCCCATCCGCCAGTCGGCACATGATGTGTGACTCGTCATCCGATTCGCGTGGCAATTCGCTGAACTTGGTGACGACCAGTCCGTCGGCTCCCACAATCATTCCCAGCGCCAATTGTTTTCCATCGGGACGCCGTACCTGTACCGTACTCTTGCGGATGTCGCGGGTCGCGTCGCGAAAACTCTTCAGCAGCGTCGGCCCGCGGGTGTACACGTCCTCATGCAGTCGCTCGGCGTGATTGCCCGGCCCACCCAGAAAGTCGTCCGCAGCGAAGCCGCCGCGATTGTCGTCGTCCCGATCGGGAGCCACCTTCAGCCCCAGTGTCGCTCGCAGCTCTTCGATCGTGTGTTTGCGACTCGTGTCCAGCCCATACTGCCGGGCAATACGATGGAACACGTCGCGGTACAAGCCTTCGGGAATCTCCGACGACGTGACCGCACCATCCTGGTCGAAATCGAATTGAGCCAGAAAGCGACTGCGGGGCGCGAGTCGCGATACCTGCCCGGACCGTAACTGATCCCACGTACTGAGAAAGGTGACCGCGGGGACATGCAGGTTGACCGTCGGCTCATCGGAGATGCGGCTGTGAATGGCGATGACGCGACCCTGCAGGTCGAACAGCGGCCCTCCCGAGTCGCCGGGCATGATGACGCAATCGGTCTGAATGACATAGCGATTCGATTCAATCACGCGGCCCAGACGAATCGGTGGAGAACGATCGGGCTGCCAGCTGCCGGGGTGTCCCGTCCCCAGGCACCAGTCCCCCGGCTCCGGGAGTTCTTCCGCCGGAGCGATCGGGGCAAAGGGCCACTCGCCGCGCTGGGTGATGCGAACCATGGCCCCATCGACGTCGGGGTTGAGTCCCAGGGTCTCGGCCGGCACACGATGTCCATCGGGAAACACCACCGTGACCCGCCGCCCGGGACCGCCAGCGACATGCGACGCTGTCAGCACATCCCCCTCGGCGCTGACCACGACTCCACTGGCACGTACGCCACCGAGTTCAACGCCGACCGTGGCCGGCAGTACCTGGGCCGCGACACGAATCGCGACCTGCTCCAACGCCCGCAGATCTTCGATGCCGGCGGGTGCAGTCTTGAACACCACATCCGGAAGGTTCGCAGCGTCGGCGGCGAACGCACTTGTCGCGGGCACACCGTTCAATGCCAGCAGCGCGAACGCGAGTGCGGCCATGAGTCTCAGCAACATACCGGCCCCCGGGTTGAGTCTGTTGGCTGCGCGGGACAGCACGCCTGTCCACTTCACAGCGACATCACTGTCCGCATCGAAACATCGTCGCGGATGCCTGATCGTTCGGCCCGTCTGGTGTGCAGTCGATCGGCGAGGAGTGCCTGATCGGGCGATCCGGTCCCCCTGCCCCGGTAACCTCAAACCGCCGCCCGGATTGTAGGGGGAAGACTCTCGCGAAGGGAATCCCGAGTTGCCTGATCGCCTGTTGAGGGATGTCTCTGGGTCGTGGCGGGTGAATTCAGCGGAGGCACTTCGGGCGTCAAGCACGTCGTGTCGACCTGACCACCCCGTGGGCTTGTGAGTTTTGCATCAGCCGCTGCGTCCGTCTATGCTGGAATGATCGAACCTAACCGAAAGCCAGCGATGGTCACTGAAGCAACCACCACGACCGAGATCGGCAGCTACTTCATCTCGAACTATCCGCCCTACTCGCAGTGGTCGGCCGATCAGGTCCCCGAGTGGCAGGCGGCGCTCGATCGTGAGCCGTCCACCGATGTGCCGCTGGGCATGTACCTGCACATCCCGTTCTGCCGCAAGAGGTGCAAGTTCTGCTACTTTCGCGTGTACACGCAGCAGAATGCCGACACCATCAAACGCTATGTGGAAACGCTCGACCGCGAAGTGCAGTTGCTCAAGGATCATCCGGCGATCGCCGGTCGCATGCTGAACTTCGTCTACTTCGGCGGGGGGACGCCGTCCTACCTCAGCTCGAAGCAGCTGCTGATGCTGCGGGAACGTCTCAGTCACTCGGTCACCTGGGACAATGCCGAGGAGGTGACGTTTGAATGCGAGCCGGGCACCCTGAGCCTGGAGAAGGTGCAGACGCTCAAGGAGATCGGCATCACGCGCGTCTCGCTGGGGGTCGAGAACTTCAACGACGCGATTCTGGAGGAGAACGGGCGGGCCCACCTCTCGCCGGAGATCTTTCGCGCATATGAATGGATCCAGCAGGTTGGCTTCCCGCAGGTGAACATCGATCTGATCGCCGGCATGGTTGGAGAGACCGACGAGAACTGGGCCGACAGTGTGACACGGGCGATCGAGATGTCCCCCGACAACGTCACGATTTATCAGATGGAACTCCCCTGGAATACAGTCTACTCGCGGGAGATGCAGGAGTCCGGCAGCGAGTCGCCTGTCGCCGACTGGCCGACCAAACGTCGCTGGGCCAGCGAGGCGATCGACCGCTTTCTGGCCGCCGGTTATCAGCTCTCCAGTGGAAACGAACTGGTCAAGAGCCTGAATACCGATCACTTCATCTACCGGGACAACCTGTTTCGGGGAAGTGACCTGCTGGGGGTGGGTGTGTCCTCCTTCGGACATCTGCAGGGGGTGCACTATCAGAACGATGCGGAGATCGCGAGCTATATGGAGTCGATCGAGGTGGGAGAATTGCCAGTCAAGCGGGCCCTCGTGCCCACGGCTCATCAACGCCTGATTCGGGAATGGATTCTGCAGATGAAGGAGGGACGCGTCGCCGCGGGGCCGTTCCGTCTGAAGTTCGGCGTCGATCCGCTGGTCGAGTTTGCCGAGCCGCTGGCGAATCAGCAGGCCGCCGGGTATCTGACCATCGACAACGATGAAGTGGTCCTCACTCGCAAGGGGCTGCTACAGGCGGACAGCCTGCTGACCGAGTACTTCGAAGAAGAACATCGCGAAGTGCGGTACACGTGAATTGAAACGACGGAGACATCCACGTGAACCCACTTGACGAACTGAAGAAGTTGACCGATCTGTTTCCGGACGAGCGGCCGCTCATCGCGCATGTCGAACACGTTCCGGGATCAACGATCCCCGAGCCGTACCGTCATCTGCTGGTGCACGAAGAACACATGACCGTGACGATGGAGGAGTTTCACGACTGTCCGGTTGAGGTGCACGTACTCGATCGTTCGCATGTCGGAGACACCTACAACCGCAAGATCGTGCTGACCCGGCAGGGAACACAGATTCCGGTTCAATTCGGGATCGTGCGGTTCAACCTGACCTACGTGACCCCCGCCGTGCGCGAGGAGATTGTGCGCGAACAGACGCCTCTAGGTAGAATCCTGATCAACCACAACGTCCTCAGACACATCGATCTGGGGGCGATTCTGGAGATCACGGCAGGACCGGCACTGGCCGACTACCTGCAGATGCCCGCCGGGTCACTCACTTACGGACGCCTGGCCACCATCTTCTGCAACAAGCGACCGGCTGTCGATCTGCTGGAGATCTCAGCGGCTGCTGACGACACTTGGTCGTGCCGCTGATTCCGGTGACCGTCGCAAACCGAATGGGTACCCTCCGTACTTGAAGCGGAATCGATGCCATTCCCGTGTATGCAGCAGTGGTGTCATTCCAGCGCATGCGGGAATCCAGATCTCTCGAAGCACCCCGGCTGCTCAAAGCCGCCGGGGTGCTTCGAGTGTTAAGCGAGTCTGCCTGGGTAAACTGGAGGCACATGGCGGTTCTCCTACATAAAGTCCAGTGCCCTTGCCCCGCGGCAAGCGATCCGCCGTAAGCGATCTTCGCTCCAGTAGTTGCAGGGCGTGGCGACGGCAGGAGAGGCGTCCTGTCGGCGGCAATTCTCCATTTACACAGTTTCAGGAACCGCATACGTTTCGGCCGATAATAACGGATGATCCTTCCTCATGGCCCGAACTCCATGCGACCGAACACCCGATTCTGTTTTGCCCGTCACCTCACGCTGCTGATGACCGGCGGCGCCGTGCTGACGCTGGCCGGCTGCCGGAACATGGGCTACGCCGACAACGCGGCACTTGTCGGCAGCGGAATCGGTGCGGTGATGGGGGCCGCGGTTGGTGATCGCAGCGGCAACGCGGGCGGCGGGGCGCTCATCGGTGCGGCGACCGGCGCGATCGCCGGAGGGCTGATCGGCACTGCTGAGGAAGCCCAAGCCGAGCGTGACGTCGCCCTGGCCCAACTGGCGGCCAATCAGCAACCCGCGCTGCAGAATCACGATCTCATCTACATGGCGCAAAGCGGACTGGCCGAAGAGGTGATCATCAATGCCGTGCACACCCGGGGCGGACGATTCAATCTCACACCCACCGGCCTCGTGGAGTTGCGTCAGAGTGGCGTGACCGACCGCGTGATCCTGGCAGCTCAGCAGGCCGTCCCGGCACCGACCGTCATCGTTGCACCTCCGCGACCGGATGTCGTGATCGTCCGTCCGGAGCCCAGTGTGCGATTCACGTTTGGTGCCGGCCCGCGCTACTGGCGTCACCACCACCACTGCGACCCGTGGTAGACAGCGGTCGTTGAGGGTGCGCGTTCAAAGCCCACGGGCTGGGTTGCGTGGGTACTGAACGGTCGTTCGATCGGCTCATTGACTGACGGTGGAGCGTATCGCACCTCACTATCCGGGATTTCGGGCTCCTTGTCCGAGAGCATCAGCGCGGCACCGATGATGCCACCCAGCAGGACGAGCGCACACACGACAAAGATTCCCAGCCGCTGCGCGAGAGGCATCTCCACCCCCTGCTCCCCGGATGGATGATCCACTTCCGCCGCGCCCCGCTGATACATCGCGCCGCCTAAAGGTGGGGCCGCGTCAAATTCGTCCTCGAACTCATCGTCGAGCGCAACGACTTCATCGTCATCAAAGTCGTTGAACGAATCGCCTCCGACTGAGTCATCATCGTCCAAGGCCATGATCGCTGCATCCGATTCGAAGTCGTCCTCATCGGCCTCAAGATCGAGCGAAGCGTCCCCCATCTCGCCGGGCACCGCGAAGTCCGACTCGTCACACATATCCAGGTCGACGGCGGCTTCAGCCTCGTCGTCGAGGCTGAGTTCGAGATCAGTGTCGGTCGGATCTGCGAGGGGGTCGGGCAAGGTCGGCAGCGGTGGAACGTCGATCCGGGAGACCGGCCCTGTATCTTTGTGCGTCCCAGCGGACACGACAGGTGCCGACGTCATCACCGAATCGCCGGGTGAGGACGCCGCAGCCCCCACCGGGATGTAACGCCCCAGGAGCTGAAAGTGCTTCGCACGCAGTTCTTCGGGGGGCAGGTGCGGCAGCTCCTCGGGAAATGGCTGCTCCCAGTAAGTGGGTCGAATGAAATTGGGCCGCTGCAGCGACAGGGCATATTCCCATTCCTGCCGGCAGAACTCCGACCTCATCGAATTCTGCGACCAGAACAGCTGAAAGACGTCGGCCTCGCGGATCATCCGTTCGAGACCGGAGTTCCACGCTTCACCGGCCCGCAGGTCAACGAGGTCGCGCAGGTAACGATCCCCCAGGGCCGCAGCGTACCGTTCAAACTGTTCGACCATCGGCAGATCCCTGCGCGAATAGGACGCGAAGATCCGGCGGTACGGACGGGCATCCACACGCTGGGGTGGCGCAGCAGATTTCGGATCGGCGCTGCTCACCTTCACCCGCAGGTCGGCCTGCGCGATCAGCAGGTCTCCTAGAAACACCGTGAGTTGACCCCGGCAAGTCTGCCCCTCAAGGGCTACCGGTGCTTTGAGGCGGAACTCAACTCGATGCACCGGCTCTTCCCAGAACACGGTGTGCCGGGGCGGATTGCACCGCAGTCCATCGAAGGCGACGACGAAGGTGAGCTCGCTTTCGCGGGGGATGGCCTGCCGGCTCTCGTGAGTGCTCTCGCGATACCCGGCGATGGCATCGCCCAGCAGGGTCTGCGCCTGCCGGCGAACTTCCTCCACCGGGTCCGGCACGTCTGCGGCGGCATCGGGAGGCAACTCTTCCAGATGGGCGAAGACCAGCAGCGGCTTGTACTGCTCTGGGGGAATCTGGCCAGGACAGTACGTAGTGAATTGCACGTTCTCGTCGAGGTAGGGCTTCGTCGATGACTCGAGCACGGGGATCGGTAGTTCAGGCACCGCCACCGGCGTGCGCGTCTCAGCGACATCTTCAGGTCTGGAACAATATGTTCCCACATCGCCCGGAATCAGTAGCCCCAGCAGCCACTGCAGACCCGTGACGCCGCCATGCAGTACGCACCCTCGCGACTCGTTGGACACGCGCATGACCGATCCTGCCAAGATAGGCGTACTGCAGGTGCGGATCTGATAGGTGCCGTGCGGAGGCCTCGCGGATGCGATCGAGCAACACCTCCGGCAGACGGCTCGACATCGCGACCAGCGACTGCAGCAGGTCATCGGTTGTGGCCGCGGATGACTCTGGAAGCCAGATTCGCGGGGCATCGCCAGACGTTCCGACGAAACAGGTGAAGAGCAACACTTGACCATCGCTGGTCGACAAGTGAGTCAGGGAGTCGGCATCAGGAAGTGGGTCGCCATCTGAGGATTCTCCAGCGGACACTAGGATCACGACAGGCGGGAAACTGTCGGGGTGTTCGTCAATCCAGCGTCTGACAATCTCATGCGCACGGGCCAATGCGGCACAGGTCGGAGTCCCACCCTCAGCTGCCGCCTTGATCCAGTGCGGACGCTCAACGACAGACGGGTTGCGCTCCGCGTCAACACCCGGTGCATGTCCCGGTCTCGTCCGCGACGAGCGGATGTTCGGAGACCTCGGCGATGGACACGCGGTCCCGACCCGCAAGCTCGCCTGTGAACGCCGACTCCACGACCGGAGTTCCACTGTTGTCAGCCCGGAAGCCGATCACTGCCAGATCGAGCCAGTCTCGAATGCTTTGCCCACGCAATGACTTGAAGGTCAGTGCCGACAGCCAGTCATTGATCGCCTGCGCCACCCCTGCGCATCTGGTCAATGTCGAGCCTGCCAGCGGTTCGGCCATCGAACTCGACTGATCGATCAACAGCACATACAGCGCCTTGTGATTCCGACTGATCTCCTGTGCGTATGGCATGACCGGCTCCGCAGCAAGGGCCAGGGCACCTTGGGGACGATGGACGTCGGCATCCTGCTGAGGGGAATGGTCCTCCTCAGCAAGCCTGCGCATCATCGGAGGGCCCGTTCAATCGAGGATGTCCGTCAATCTCGGGACACGGCCCAGACTACGCCTGTTTCCGCAGCGTTTCAAGTACGTCTCACGTCGATCATCGCAGCGAGCGTCAGACAGTTCGCTGTTCAGCGGACCACCTGCACCGTACCATCATCGGTGCATGTCTTGCCTATCGCCTCGTCGAACTCCCATGCATCACTGTGGGAGATGACGAGTTGATGTGGTGACTCCCTGCTGCGAGCGAAGCGCCCCATGGACATTCTCTGTCCCGCGTGCCAGAAGCCGATCGCGGTCAACACCCTGTCGTGGGAGACAGACGAAGGCCTTTCGCAGGACGATGCCACCCGCGACCCGCTGAAGACGATCTCGAGTGTCATCTGCTCAAACTGCGGCATGGTGCAGTTGCCGGACTTTGCCCCTTACGCCCGGACGCTCGTTCACGACCGTGAGGACGATCGGGATCGGCACATCGCCCACTTCGACCTGGTCCGCCTGCTGGGACAGGGGTCCTTCGGCTCGGTCTGGCTGGCGATGGACACCCTGCTGGGCCGCCATGTGGCCCTCAAGGTTCCCGTCTCGCTGGGAGACGAAGCCCAGAGCCTGATGCACGAAGCGCAGACCGCGGCGACACTCCGGCATCCGAACATCGTCTCGATCTATGAGGTCGGAACTGACCGCGGGCAGATCTTCATC
The DNA here is from genome assembly GCA_963707405.1 of uncultured Planctomycetaceae bacterium. GTDB lineage: Bacteria > Planctomycetota > Planctomycetia > Planctomycetales > Planctomycetaceae > CAVPPT01. The sequence continues at coordinate 10,498 of CAVPPT010000012.1, forward strand.
GCCAGCGAGTACATCGATGGGCTGAACCTGCAGGATCTGCTCTCCTCGGGGACTCCGCAGCTCTCGCGAACTATCGAACTGATTATGCCTGTTGCGCAGGCGCTGCATCATGCGCACGGACATGGGATCGTGCATCGCGACGTCAAGCCGGGCAACATCCTGATCAACTCGCAGGGTCAACCGTACGTCACCGACTTTGGACTGGCGAAGCGGCTGTCGGATATCGAGTCGATCTCGTCGGAGGGGCTCGTTCTGGGGACAGCCCGCTACATGTCTCCCGAGCAGGCCCGCGGCGAGTCGAACCAGACCGATCACCGGGCCGACATCTACGCGATCGGTGTCATCCTGTTCGAGATGCTCACGGGACATACACCGTATCGGGGAAACATCCGTGCGGTGCTGCAGCAGAAGGTGGTGGAGGACGCTCCATCGCCTCGTCTGCTGACGCCCTCGGTGCCCCGCGACATCGAAACAATCTGCCTGAAGTGCCTCGAACGTGATCCGGCGAAGCGCTATCAGACGGCAGAGGAGGTGTCGCAGGAACTGCGGCGATTTCAGCAGCGGGAACCGATCCGGGCACGACCCATCTCCTCCCTGGAACGGGCCTGGCGGTGGTGCCGGCGACGACCCGCGATCTCCGGACTGGTCGCCGGCCTGATCCTGAGTCTGTCGGCCGGCCTGATCGGCGTCTCTGCGTACTACCGTGAGGCGCAGCAGACGTCGGCGAAGCTGCGTCAATCGTTGTATCGCGCGCAGATGAACCTGGCGTCCGAGTTCGGCTGGAAGGGGGATGTCCAGGGACTCAGGGGGACGCTGGATCGCATCGCCGACGACCCGGAGATGCAGTCCTTGCGGGGCTTTGAATGGTCGTACTTCGACACGCTGCTCAGGCCGTTTGTGTGCGAAGTCAACCAGGGGAGCGATGTCATAGATGTCGCCATCTCGCGAGATGGTGACATCGTCGCCGCGTGTGGTTCCGACCAGCAGCTTTCAGTCTGGGAGGTGGCAACTGGCAAACTGTTGCAGAAGGTCAAGCTCGATACGGGACAGTTCCGCGCCATTGACTTCGCTCCGCACAGCAATCTGCTGGCGGCAGTCTCCAGCGACGGACTGGTGCGCATCTACAACCCCATGACGAGCGAGGTCCCCCTGCACCAGTGGAAGCATGGTGGACAACCACACTTTGTGCAGTTCGCACCCGATGACCGCACCGTCCTCACTGCGGGGACTACCGGTGCCGTGCGCATTCGCGAGCCGGACCGTGAGTCATCAACGATCGAACTCCCAAGTGGACAGGGAGAGACGGTGGGTGTCCGATTTTCTCCCTCCGGTGATCGGGTGATTGTGGCCAAGCAGTCGGGCGACGACGGACTGATCCGCGTCCTGAGCGCCGACGGGTCCGGGGCGTTGCCTCCGTTGCAGCCCAGTCCCGGACTCAGGTCGCTCGCGGTCTCGGACGATGGACGATCCATCGCCACCGGCAGCCTGGGGGGCATGCTGCGCTTATGGTCACTCGAAGAAGGCATCCTCGATCACTCCGATCGCTTGCTGTGGACGATTGGAGATCTGGATTTCGTACACAACACCAATCTCCTGGCCATTCCGGCCGGGAACGGACAACTGCTGATGTACGATACGAACCTCCGGCACATCATTCGCGAACTGCCATCGCATTTCCTCAGGTTCGGCGTGCTGGCCCAGTCGGCCAACGGGAAGCGGCTGGCGGTCGGCAGCGGCGACGGCACGGTCAAGGTGCTGCGGATCGAAGACCTCCTGACGCCGGAGATCCTGTGGCACGAGGACAGTGTCCGCGATGTGGCGTATCTGTCTGATCAGGCACAACTCGCCGCCCTCAGCAACGATGGCGAGTTGCGGATTTGGGACACCGCAACCGGGCAGTCTGCGTTGTTGACGAGCGTTCCGGATGCCGGTCGTCCGCTGCTGGAAGCCGCCGGCGGTCGGATCGCGGCCTGCCGGGTCTCTACGCCGGCTGGCTCACCCTCCACCATTACGATCTGGGATCAGTCGACGCGGACACTGGCGCGGGAGATCGTGGTGGCCACTGACGGCATCGCTGAGGTGGCGCTGGCTCCTGATGGACGGCAACTTGCGGTCGCGACCCAGGACGGAACCATCCTGCTGTATGACCTCACGTCGACGGCGAATCCGCGCGAACTGATGCTCACAGGCAGCCCGGTCACTTGTCTGCTGTATTCGTCCGATGGACGTGAACTACTGGCAGGCGGCGAGGACGGCACCGTGCAGCTCATCGATGCCGTGCGAGGCGTGCCCCGGACTGATCGCCTGCAATTCTCAGACACTCCCCGGTCGCTGGCGTTGTGCGAAGGAGGACGGTTGCTGGCCGTCGGGACCGACATGGGTGAGATTCATCTGTGGGACTTGGCCTCACAGCAATCCCGCGCGGTCATCAAGGGGCACGGGGGGCGTGTTACCGCGCTGGCGGTACTGCCCAACGGCACGACACTTGTTTCCGCCGGTCGCGACTACGCCCTGAGATTGTGGGACACGCGATCAGCGGAGCCGATGACAGCCCTGTTCGGGCATGACAAGCAGGTGTTCGCCCTCACAATTTCGCCGGAGGGGGACACGATCGCCTCGGGAGGGTTGGAGGGGGACATCCGCCTGTGGCGGTCGGGCCGCAAGCGGCAACCGTAGTTGGGTGCCCCGAGCGAACCTTGATGATCTGGGATAGCACCGCTTCTTGCTTCTTGAAGCGGTGCGGCGCAGCCGCCAAGAGGTGACTGCGGCGACGTCCATCAACCGGTATGAGAATTACGTCTGCCAGTCGTAGGGCAGGAGCCTGCCGCCGGCCAATCAATGGAACGTGTGCCCACTTTGCCATTTGAATTCACCCTCCCATCGGGGAGGGTCGAGCGTAGCGAGGGGAGGGGGTAGCCCCGGATCTCGATCCGGGGTCGCGAAGCGACAGGAGGTTGGGGGTGATGTCGCGTTGGTGACTGCTTGCTGCGCTTCGGCGTGGCGCTCCGCATGTCCGCCCCGCCAAGGGCGATAGAAGATAGCCCCGGGCGTCAGCCCGGGGGACTGATGCCGTCCTGTTGGCAGATGAGCCCCGGCAGGGGCGACACAATGATTCGGGAAGATGTTCTTTCGCCCCTGACGGGGCTGTGCAGGAACCACTCGCTCTCATTCCCACGGCTGACGCCGTGGGCTATCGTCTTGCGCCCTGACGAGCTGATCAGGCGGACGCGAGGTGCTTCCCGCAAGAAACACCTCCCATGAGATCGCACTTACAATTGAGACACAGGCCCCAGCTGTCTCTGCCGACGATCGCTGAGTTGCCCGGGGCCTCAAGGTTTGCGTATACTGCGCAAGGTCCCTGATTCCCCGGGGGCTTCGCTGGAACGGTTCACCTCACCTCACCTCACTCGTTCTGGAGGACAGCGATGGCAATTCGCAGCGGACGATTCAAAGTAGTCGACCCCAGTAATGTGGACATCATTTCGGGACGTTCGGGAACTTATTTCCGATTCTTCAATTCGGGCGATAACACATTCACGGTCAAGGTCGATGGTCCTTTGTCGGCTCCCGATCGCAAGGTGGACTTGAAGCCAACCTTCACCGTGGACATGGTGATCGCTGGAGATGTTCGGATCAGTGGGACGGGTCCGGTCGAGGGCATCTATGACTACCTGGAAAGCCCGAACGAGGTGCGCAGTGGGCGATTCAACATCAAGCTGACTGACCCATTGGGTAACCCACATGACCCCACCGACCGCCATCCCATCATCCTGCTGGCCGGGGGAAACCAATCGGCCTACTACCGGATCTTTAACTCTGGCGACCATCCGATCGTGCTCCAATCCGGGCTCCAGGCGAATCCGATCGACATCAAGGCACTCGATCCGGATCAGTCATTTGACTTCGAAGTTGGGACAGGACGCCGCATCGTGACAGTGAAGTCGACGGATGTTTCCAAGCCCATCGAAGGAATCTACGAATTCCTTGGGACTTAGCATTCGCGTAAGTGGCTAGCTCGGTTTGATCCGGAGACGCAGTGATGTCTGATGACGAACTGAAACTGACCCGGCGGGCGTTCCTCGAGCAATCGGCAATGGCCTCCGCCATGACGGCCGCCACCTGCAGCATCGCCCTCAAAACCGATGCACTGGCACACGCCCAGGAGCACGGGGAGTTCGAGCCACGCAGCTTCGGGCCTGGGCCCAACCCTTATACCTACGCCGACGATCCCGCATAGGAGCCGGCCTGTGGCGGTCTCCAGGGTACTGCTCGTTGCCGGGTCGGCCGGATTCTCAACGCGTGATGTCTGGGAGGGGTATCGTCATGCCCTCGTCGCCTGCGGAGTGACGGTCATTCCCTACCCGACATTCTCGTTCCTGCAAGTCCTCAGTGCCGACGCCGTCGGCAACGATATCATTGGCACGGCACTCGACGTCGCGAACCAGATCGACTGTGTGATCTTCGTGGACGGTCTGTACTTTCGCGGCAAGCGCGGCCGCGTGCCTCAGTCGATTCGCCGGGCCGGTCTCCCCACTGTGCTGATCGCGACCGACGATCCTTACGAGACAATCCCGAAGGCCGAATTGCTCTACACCTACCGCTTCACCAACGAGATTCGCTGCGCCGTCGATGGAGTGACGTACCTCCCTACCGCCACGCTGCCGCTGCCGGAGGTGCCAGTTCTCAAGGAGCCTCCATACGACGTCTCCTTTCTGGGCACAGTGTTCGAGGATCGCCTGCCGCTGCTGCGGGAGGTCGCGGAGTTCTGCGAACAGACAGAGCACCGGTTTCTTGTCGCCGGAAAGATCCTCGGCGGGACCGCGACCTTCGAGGGGTTCACGTTCACCGAGGTTCGGCAACGCACGATCGCCCCGCTGGAGAAGTGGGAGATCTACGCCCAGTCGCGGGTGACGCTCAATCTGTTCCGAACGTCCGAGCAGCCGGCCGACTCCCCCGGGCCGCGGGTGTTTGAAGTGACCGCCTTCGGTCATGCAGCACTCGTGAGCGGCCCACCGCGAGCGGAAGTCACGCGCCTCTTCGGCGAGAGCATCTATCACTTTCACGACGGGGCATCGGCCATCGCGGCCATCACTGCTGCGCTGGAGGACACTCCGGACCGGCGTGCGCGGGTCGCCCGTGCTCGTGACGTCACTCGTGCGGACCATCTGTACGAGCACCGGGCCCGCGCGCTGATCGCAGAACTGCGCAGCGCCGAGCAGCAGCGCACAGTGTCGAAACTCGCCGAAGACAAGATCGCCTGGATCATCGGCTGCGGGCGGACTGGTTCCACCTGGCTGGCCGAGATGCTCGGCGATGTGCCCGGCATTCGCCGCTGGCACGAGCCCTATTACGGCCGGCTGTTCAAGCACCTGCAGGATCGCCCCGAGGAGCTGGAACGGAGTGCATCCTTCTTCGCCCGGCGGCACCAGCAGATCTGGCTGCGGGGGCTGCGGGAACTCTTCTTCCGCATGGTGCGCGAGCGTTATCCGCAGTTCGGCCGGCATGCCCTCGTCATCAAGGAGGTGAACACGCCCGAGCTGTACAGCTGGCTGCGGGCGCTGTTCCCTGCGGGGCGGATGATCCTGCTCATTCGCGATCCGTATGACGTTCTCGATTCGTATCTCGACCTGCAACAGCCGGGCAGCTGGAACAGCCGTTTTGGCGAGGGAACTGAAGGGAGTCCATTGTCGGAGGAGAATGTCCGCAGGACGGCTGAGCACATCGCCGCCACCATGAGGAAGGGCCTGCAGGCCTTCGAGGAGTTTCCACTCGAACAGCGATTGCAGATTCGCTACGAAGAACTGCTCGCCAATCCCGCGAAAGGTCTGATCTCCTGCGCACAACTGGTGTCGGTCGATCTAACGGTGAACGCTGCCCAGACCGCCGCGAAAAAGCACGACTTTAGCAACTACAAGCAGACCGGAGCCCGCCGGTTCCGCCGACATGGCCGGGCGGGGATCTGGCGCGATTCCGCAAACTTCACACCCGACGTGCAAGAACTGGCCATCGAGATTCTCGGCCCCCTGCGCACACGCATGGGTTATGCATAAGTTGATCTGCAGCATCTGAGTGACCCTGACCGCTGAGACGCCAGTCTGTTCAGCCGGCAGTCAGTCGCGACCCGATTCGAAACGCTCAAGGCCGCCAGAAAGTTGAGTTTTCGGCTTGCGCGCGCAAGAATTCACAACCCTTGCGGATTGGCCCGTGAGTTGCAAGAGCGTCAAGTCGACATGCTCCCGGCCGGAGCACTGGCAAGTGACAGGCTCTTGCCAGGATCGCACCGACTCAACCCGGATTTCATCAAAGGAGACGACCATGGCTGCCCGTACACTGGCTGACGCGTTCTATGACGAACTTCGCGATGTCCTCAGCGCCGAGAGACAGTTGGTGGAGGCACTGCCCAAACTGGTCGCGAATGCGTCCAGTCCCGAGTTGCAACACGCCTTCGAGAAACATCTGGAGGAAACCCGCGAGCAGGTCACACGTGTGGAACAGGCGTTCGAGGATACCGGAAAGGCCGCGCGCCAAGACTTGTGAGGCGATGAAAGGTCTCATCAAAGAGGCGTCCTCGATCCTGGAGGAGGAGGATTCGGCCACGAAGGATGCTCTGCTGATTGCGGCGGCTCAGAAGGTGGAACACTATGAGATCGCCACCTACGGGACACTCTGCACGTGGGCAGAGGCGCTCGGCTACTCGCAGGCGCTGCGGCTGCTCAAGAAGAACATCAAGGAAGAAGAGGCCGCCGACCAGAAGCTCACCGAGGTGGCCGAAGCATCGGTTAACTCCGAGGCCGTGAGTGCCTGAGATGATGGCACTTCGATTGCTCCGAGCGGGTTCGTATGCGCCAACAATGAACCCGGGCGGAGCAGTCCTCGTTGCAGGGGACCGGCAACCCCAACCAGTCGCGGGAAGATCGCATGCGGGACCCTTCAACCGCCGGCAATCCCCTGCCCCAAACCCGGCGATGGCATCACCGGGTCTCGTCATGTCGCCCGCATTGCCGCAGAGATTGACCATTTCAACTCCCCCATCCCGATTCTGTGCTCGAAACCGGGGACCGCAGTTGTTATGCTTGGTGATGGCCCCTGTTGTTCTCTCGGAAGGGCCCCTGACCACTCGCCGTCTCGCACCGGTCCAAAATCAACGAGGTAATCCCATGAACCACCGACCCACTGTCGCCCGGGATATCATGGTCCGAAACCTCATCACGCTCGATCCCAACATGGATGTCTTCGACGCGATCGACCGGCTGCTGAAGTACCGCATCTCCGGGGCCCCGGTGGTGGACCGGCAGGGCAACTTTGTCGGTGTCTTCTCCGAACGATGCTCGATCAGCCTGCTGGTCGCTGCCGCCTACGACAACGCTCCGACTAACGAGATCAACGCCTTCATCGACCGGGATGTCGCGACCATCGACCCCGAAACCGACCTGCTGACGATCGCCGAACGATTCCTCAACACCAACCAGCGTCGTCTGCCCGTGCTGGAAGATGGACGTCTGGTGGGCCAGGTCAGCCGGCGTGACGTGCTGAAAGCGGCCGACAAGCTGGTCCGGCCCCCGGTGATGGTAACGGAGTCGGGCTTTCTGTATCTCAGCGGTGTGATCGACCGCAAAGACGCCCCGATTGCCTGACGGGGCATGCGGCCCCGATTGCCTGACGGGGCATGCGGCCCCGAGTTTGCTTGACGGGGCATGCGGCCCCGAGTTTGCTTGACGGGGCATGCGGCCCCGATTGCGTAACAACACGCCTCACGCCCCGATTGCGAGTCCATGTTGCTTGACGGCGGCGGATTGGTCGTCAGGGGGTAGCCCCGGATCTCGATCCAGGGTCGCACAGCGACAGGAAGTTGTGGGTGATTTCGCGTCGTCAAAAGACGGTGTGCGGCAGAAGACCCTCCCCTGACCCCTCCCTGAGAGGGAGAAGGATGACAGATGGCGCGGGGACCTTCCTCGGTCGGAAGTCGTCCCGCAACCTCTTGGGGCTGCACCGCACCGCTTCAAGAAGCGGTGCTACCCACTGTGTTGCTTGACGGCGGCAGATTGGTCGTCAGGATGGACGCTGTGCCTCTTGCTGGCGCTGTCCCTGCGAGCCTTGTTCCCCTGGAGTCCCTGGTGCCCCCCACGTCCCGCCGACCGGTCACGCATTCCACCACCATCCTGTCCGTCAGACATAACGGTCGGGTCGCCATCGGCGGAGACGGGCAGGTTACCTACAACTCCACCGTCCTCAAGCAGGATACGCGTAAGATCCGCAAGCTGCTCGACGGGAGCATCCTCTGCGGTTTCGCCGGGTCGACCGCCGATGCCTTCGCCCTGCTCGAACGCTTCGAGGCCAAAGTGAAGGACTACCCCGGCAACCTGCCGCGGGCCGCCACCGAACTCGCCCGCGACTGGCGCACCGACCGGGCCCTGCGCCGGCTCGAGGCGATGCTGATCGTCGTCAATCCCGAGCACAGCCTGCTCATCACCGGTCAGGGAGATGTCGTCCAGCCCACCGACGGGATCCTGGGGATCGGTTCGGGCGGAACCTATGCCCTCGCTGCGGCTCGCGCACTCATTCCGCATTCCCAGTTGAGCGCCGCCGAGATCGTGCGGGAGTCGCTCACCATCGCCGCCGGCATCGATGTCTACACCAACACCAATCTGATTGTCGAGGAACTGACGTGTCCGAGCTGACCCCCCAGCAGGTAGTCCAGAAGCTCGATGAGCACATCGTCGGCCAGGACGACGCCAAACGAGCCGTTGCCCTCGCCCTGCGCAATCGCTGGCGCTGGAAGCAGCTCTCCGAAGAGATGCGGCGGGAGGTGACTCCCAAGAACATCATCATGATCGGGCCCACGGGGGTCGGCAAGACAGAGATCACCCGGCGTCTGGCCCTGCTCACCGGCGCGCCGTTCATCAAGATCGAGGCCACCAAATACACCGAGGTCGGCTACTACGGCCGCGATGTGGAGAGCATGATTCGCGATCTGGTGGAGGCCGCGTTTCAGATGGTCCGCACCGAGAAGCGTGAGGAGGTCAAGGTACAGGCCGCCGAGCGCGTCGAAAAGAAATTGCTGGAACTGCTCGTTCCTCCGCCGGAGAACTGGCCTTCGGAGGATGCGGAAGTCGCCGATGCCGAGGCCCGCCGGGAACGGATCCGTCACAAGTTTCGCGAGATGCTCGAAGCCGGACAACTGGAGGACCGCAAGGTCGAACTGCGGGTCGAACAGTCGGCAGGCACCGGTGCAGATCCTCTCGAACATGGGCATGGAGCAGATGGATGTCGACTTTCAGAACATGTTCGAGAAGCTGATTCCCAAGCAGCATCAGCAGCGCGAGGTCAGCATCCGCGATGCCCGGCGGATTCTGCTCGAACAGGAAATGGATGCCCTGCTGGACCGAGACGCCATCGCTGAGGAAGCGGTGCATCGAGCAGAGGAGTCGGGCGTCGTGTTTATCGACGAGATCGACAAGATTTGCGGGCCGGAAGAAGGCTCGAAGTCGGCCGATGTCAGCCGGCAGGGCGTGCAGCGCGACCTGCTGCCGATTGTGGAAGGGACAACGGTGCAGACGCGCTATGGACATGTGAAGACCGATCACATGCTGTTCATCGCGGCGGGGGCCTTCCATCGTTCGCGTCCGTCGGACCTGATGCCCGAGTTGCAGGGCCGTTTCCCGTTGCGTGTCGAACTCAAGGACCTGACACGCGACGACTTCCTCCGCATTCTCACCGAGCCGACCAGCTCACTCACCAGGCAGTACGAAGCCCTGCTGGCGACCGACGGAGTTGAGCTGCACTTCGAGCCGAGCGGCATCGCCGAGTTGGCCGACATCGCCTGGCAGGTGAACCAGACGACACAGAACATCGGTGCCCGCCGGCTGCACACGGTGCTCGAGAAGCTGCTGGAGGATGTCTCGTTCGCGGCCCCGGAGACCCAGGAACGCGTGACGATCGACTCCGCCTACGTCCGGCATAAGCTCGAAGCCCTCATCAAGGCAGACGACCTGGACAAGTTCATTTTGTAAGGCACGCAGGCGGAGTGTTCCCGACGATGACCGACCGCCTTCGTCAGCTCAGCCTGTTCGAGGCGGAACCGCAACCCCTGCAGGAGGAAGTGCGCGGGCCACATTCGGACTTACTCCGCTGCACACGCAGGTCTGCAGGTCACGAGTTTCGACGTTTTTTCAGAGATTTGCGCGTGATACCGACAGCATGGCGACGCCTTTGGTATTGTGGGGCAGCTGCAACGCCGCAATGACACGACAGAAATCGGACCGAAAGCGTGAGCTGATGAGCATTAAGACCATGAACACGCTGAGTGGCTTACTAGGCGCGATTTGTCTACTGGTGTTCCTGGCGTCGCTCGGTTCGTGGATGGGCGGATTCATTGAGGCGTTTCCCGGACTCGCCGTCTTCTTCGCCGTGCTGTGTGGGCTCTTGAGTGCCGAAATGTACCGCCGCTCACGCGGGTCGAGTGCCGAACCCTGACCGACATCCGTGATCGTACGGTTGGCATTGATGCCACCTGCGCCGCGGTAAAGCCGAGGAATTTGTAGAACGACCCTGACGAGCACACACGAGGCCGTCGATGCGTCAAGTCTTGTCTGCTGCTGGATTCGCGCTGGCCTTTGCCGCCGTGGCGGGTCTCGCGATGTCCTGGCTGGCCATGTCCCCCGGATACCTGGCAGGAGCATGAGTCATCGCGGCCCTCGGCGGCGCAGTTTGTGGCTGGCTGCTCGGTGGTCGTGGTTTGACTGACTGAAACTGACGAGATGGCCCCATAGGCCTCCAACCAAGAGCGAGTTACGCGTCCGGGAGATCTCGATGGCCCACCAGAGATTGCCAACCACACTTGTCCTCGCTTTCGTCATCACTATAGCGATCGCCGAGAACTCATGGGGCCAGGGCAGCCGTGCGAGAAGACCCCCAGTCACTGGGAAGACGGCCCCCGGCGGCGAACTCCTCGACCAGGTCATGCTGAAATACCTGACGAAGATCGGCTGTTCGACCGCCACGCTGGCGGTCTCGTACCAGGGCGAACTCGTGCACTCTCGCGGCTATGGGTGGAGCGACAAGAACAGGACCGTCCCCGCACAGCCGGACATCATGATCGGTATCGCCAGCTGCGATAAGCCGATCACGGCAGCTGCAATCAGGCAATTGGCACGGAATGGCCGCCTGAACCTCGATGCGAGCCCGTTCAAGGTGCTGGGGATCAAGCCTCAAGGCAAGATTGTCGATGACCGCATCCGGGCGATCACGATCCGTCACCTGCTGGATCACAAAGCCGGGTGGCAGGGTGAGCCATTTGATCGGGCCGTACAGGCCGCTCATGCACGGGGGCACAAGGACCCACTTGCCGTCGAGACTTTGCTCGGCTTCATCATGGTCCAGAAGCTGAAGGATGCTCCAGGAACCAGGTTTGAATACAACAATTTCTGTTACGACACGTTGCGGCATGTGATTGCCAAACTATCAGGCTCAGGCCGCACACAGATCGAATATTTTCGGCATGAATTGTTCCAGCCGTATGGAGAGAAAGTCTTGAAGGGCTTTCAGGACCCAGAGGCACCCAATAAGGAACGGGATTCACCCCTGGTCTGGAACGCGCGGGATGGGGGTCCGGTCAGTGCATCGGCACCGACGCTGTGCACGTTCATGCGGCACTTCTGGCTCACCGGAGAACCCCGAGACAACGGGAATCCTCTCTGGCGGATGGATGGTAGTTTGCCCGGATCCACCGCGATGATGCTATGGCGTTCTGACGGAATTGATGTGGCCTTCATCTTCAATGGCCGTGGGAACGCTTCCCATGACGAGATCGTCAAGGAGCTGGAACAGGCCCTTGAGAAGCTGAAAGGATGAGCATACAAAACAAGGGCTGGCGTTCGCATGTCTATCACGTGGGGGCAGGAGCCGCCTATGCCGTTGTCTGGTCGGTTCTAAGCGCGGGGGGAGTTGCGCTGGTCTACCACTTTCCGATTCCTTTTGGCTCGCCCGTTAGTGGGATCGGCGGCGTGTTTCCTAGTATGGGCTCGATGATTTTTATCGTGGCCTTGGGATCCCTGTTTGTCCCAATCGGGTTCATCGGGGCGCTCGTGGGCCTTGCCGTGACCAAACTCACTTCACACTCCAGCCAGCAGACGACCGAGCGGATGATCCTCGCGGCGACGTTTCCTGTCGGGCTGTGCGCGCGGTGTGTGTCGCGCTTCTCGAATGAACAACGAAGATGAACCGGACGCCGCCTGTTCGCAACTTTCACCCCGGCCAGCGCAACAGCATGTCAGGCTTTGAGAGATCGTCGAACAGGTGATCGGGAGACGTCGCCGCCAGTTCGTCACGCGAGAAGATGCCGGTCGCGACAGCCACGACCTCCGCTCCAATCGCCCGACCGCACTGCACATCCGCCGGAGTGTCGCCCACCACCCAGTAGCGCACTGGTGACGCTGACGACAGGGCACGGGTTGCTTCGGCGACAGCCGCGCGGGCCACATCATCCCGATGGAAGTGATCGTCGCCGAACCCGCCGAAACGAAAGTGCTTGTCGATCTGATAGTGGGCCAGCTTGAGCTTGGCCCCCCGGCGAAAGTTGCCCGTCAGCAGTCCCAGACAGATATCGTCTCGTGCCGAGAGCAACTCCAGCAGCGGCACGACGCCCGGCAGCAGGCAGCCGTCGAGTTCCTGCAGCGTCTCGGGCAGGTGTGTGTAGTAGGCATTCACGAACCTCTCCCGCGCCTCGGGTGTTTCGTCGATGCCATGGAAGCGGAACAGGTCGCGGGTGATGGCCCGGTCGGTACGACCGGCGGCGGGGATGTCCTCGGTGGGAGCGGTCACCTGCAGGGCGGAGGCGAGGGCCCGCTCCATGGCCCGTTGTCCGGCCCCACCGGACAGCAGCAACGTTCCATCAATATCAAACAGCACCACATGCATTCGGTTGATTCTCACTCAGTTCGTGACGTATGCCCGGAGGCGGATTGTAGTGTCGGAGGACCCTGGGCCGTAGTCGAAGCGGCCAGCTTCGACTACGGATTCACCCGGTACACCGTCTCGTCAGCCGTTCCTGTACGTGCGGTCGAGCGTGCGGTGGTTGATGGCTTCGCTGAGATTGACGGCGGTGATGGTCTCGCTGCCGTCGACGTCGGCGATCGTCCGGTTGACGCGAAGAATCTTGTTGTGGGCTCGCGCGGAGAGGCCCCTCTCGCCCATGGCAATTCGTATTTCAAACACGCTCAAAGCTTCACTCACGTAGCGGCAGGCGCTCATCTGACAGATCGAGCCGGTACATGATCTGGTTGTAATCGTATCGCGGCGTCGGGTTCTTGTTGCCGGAGAAGGTCGCTGTATACGTCCCCTCAAAGTAGATCACGCGGCCGCCCTCCTCATCGAGGAAGGGGTGATGTCGGGAGTTATAGAAGCTGTAGTTGGGATGCGTGGCGATGTGCGTCGCCTCGGCCCACGGGCCGGTCATCGACTCCGCCTCCGCGAACCATACTTCGCCCAGGTGCGATGCCGTGCCCTCAACTTCGGTGAAGATCATGATCCAGCGATGGCGGTACTCGTTCCAGGCGACGGACCCCCGATGGGCATTGATCGCTCGTCCTGTCTCGCGATCCTTCAGTCCATACAGGTAATCTTCGTCGGGCAATTGCCGGGTCAACTGAAGAATGTCACGTTCGACTTGAGTATTGACGGGAACGCCGCCTCGCCTCCACATGGTGTTCGCATGGCGTCCTGGCCCTTGATCCAGCTTCTGCAACGTGCTCGTGCTGTCATTGGTCACGTAGGTCCACGTTTCGTACTTTGAGAGATCCTGAAACGCCTCCACTGTGGCCCGGACCCGCACATAGGGATACGGGTTGGCGAAGTACACCCACGAGATGCCCTCTTCGTCCTCATGCTGGAAAGTATGCCCGGCTGGGAACAGGCGAGCATCGACGGGGAAGGTCGGCAGGCGGTCGAACTGCTGCGTCTCGTCGTTGAACTCGATCAGTCCCCGCTCATAGACATGCAGCGGCGGCTCGATCTTGGCATAGGTGGCGAACATCCGCTCGCTGCCGTCGGTGTCCTTCAGCACCGTCAGAGCGTCGATCCAGGTCGGACCGTCGCCGGGGAGCTTCGCCGTCGACTTGGCAAAGCCATCCTCCCCCACAAAGTACTGCAGATTCACGCCGACACCAGGGGACAGGCCCCCCTTGCCAGGCAACATCGAGACGGCACCAGGCGTATGGAAGTTCCCCAGCGGATACGACGGGCGGTTTGTGTCCCCCCAGAACCAGTGGATCAGGCCGCGATACACAGCGCTCTGCACGCTGTCGGAGCCGAACACCTGCGCGTTGAGCACCGGCTGTTCCAGCGGCGGATCATCTCCCAGCAGCACCGAATCCCGGTAGATGCCGCCCCCGGTCACACGGTACAGCCGCTCGGCGATGTTTTGGCGATCCATCTCGATTGTCGCCGAACCGCCGGGGGTGACCTGCAATCGCATGCCGCGATAGCCGAACCCATCGGCAGGGAGGTCGTACCCGGGACTGCTGACATGGAAGAACACAGGTTGATCGAGTAGACCAGGTTCATCGAACGCGACGACGCCTGCGGAGTCGGTGACGAAGCGCACGTCATTCACCAGCCGCAGTTCGACCAGTGGAATGCCCCGCTGTGTCGCGTGATCGACGACGGTGATGCGAAACGGTTTCTGCGGCGATGCTGCCCCGAGGACCGGGACGTACAGCAGCAGCGTCAGCAGGAGGGTCTTCAGCATTGGTTCAGTCCTGGAATCAATGAATTTGCCGGTGAGAGAGCACTCCGGCTGCTTGAAGCAGCCGGAGTGCTTCGACCGCGACGAGTCCATTGCCGAATCAAGCTTGGTCATTTGGTGAAGCCTGCGGTTCATTCCAGTCCCGGCGAATCTGCAGGGCGACCGCGGGATCGAGCATCGCGGCGGTCGCGATGTGGACGGACGACGCACCCGCCTGCAGGTAGTCGTGCACGTCGTTCACTGTCGCCGCTCCGCCGACTCCCACCAGCGTGATGGGACGGGGGAGGTCCGCCACGAATCCGGCGAACAGACGTGTCTGCCCGATCGAGGCCTCCCGAGTCGCACGCCCGCAGATTCCGCGCGGCTGCCCGTCGAAGAGCAGTATCTCGTCCGCGTCGATCACCCGCGTCGCTATGCTGTTCGTCATGGCCAGTCCATCCACAAATGGACCGGCGGCATCGAGCAGTTCGCGCAGCGTCATTCGCGTCTGTGACATGCCCGATCTTGATGACGTAAGGCACCGCGCCGATGGCCTCTCTGACCCGCCGTGCCACCACGCCCGCTGCATCGGCCTGCTGATACAACTGCCCGTCGCACGTGGAGACATTCGGGCACGAGAAGTTGGTTTCGATGCAGTCGGCACCGCTCTCGACAGCCCAGCGCGCACACAGGGCGTAATCGTCCGCCAGTTCGTCGAGGGTCCAGCCGGGCTGAATCGTGCCGACCACCGAGACCGACAGCACCTTGCCCGCAGGCAGCCGCGAACGGGTCTGTTCAATGTCCTGCCGCCACACGTCCGGTTCCATCGACGGCATGCCGAATGACACCGCCCAACTACCGGTGGATGAATTGCTGACGGAGACTTCAGTCTCATCCCCTTGCAGTGAAGTGACGTCGACAGGAACGAGATTCGGCAGCGGATAGCACTCGCGCGCACTGCTGCGGACGGTCTTGTACGTCAGCACGTCGAACCCCAGGGCGGCGTAGTACAGCACCCAACGACCATTGAGCAAGGGACCGGCGGGGATGCCCAGTGGCGAATCGACCGGCAGACCGCAATACGTCCAGCGGCCCGGCACCGGAGGGACCTCGACGACGGGCGGCGACTCGGGAGCGTGCTCGTAGTTCCACCGATATGTCTGGCGGGGGTCGTATCGGGGGAGGTCGTCGGGCACTCGCATGTGGGCATCATCACCGATACGATGACACGGAGCAAACGTGCCCCACGCATCCTCCGCATCTCACTCCGCGTTCCAATCCGGGAGACCACCCATGCCTCGCCTTCGGGTCATTGCCGCTGCTGTTATGTTCCTTGGCACGTCGTTGAGTCTGGCTGCCGAGGGTGTCGTCGCACCCCCGCCGGGGTTCCAGGCCCTCTTCAATGGTGAGGACCTCGCCGGCTGGCACGCGATCAATTTCCACCAGATCAAGCTGAGCCCTACGGAGTTCGACGCACTTCCCGAGGACGACCGCCGGAAGCTGCTGCAGGACGCCTGGAAGGAAGCGACGAAACACTGGACTGTCGAGAACGGCGAGCTGGTCAATGACGGTGACGGGCCGTATCTCACGACCGACCACTCCTTCGGCGACATCGAACTGCTGATCGAGTACAAGACCGTGCCGCTGGCCGACAGCGGGATCTACCTGCGTGACACTCCGCAGGTGCAGATCTGGGACTACGACCGAATCCGGTGGCAAATGGGATCGACAGGCGAACAAGGGATCAGGCGGACTGTGGAACAATCGGCTGGTGCCGCGGGGCAAAGACCCGCTGGTGCTGGCCGACAAGGACCTTCGGCCAGTGGAACCGCTTTCGCATTCTGCAGGTCGGTGCGCGGACGAGCGTCTGGCTGAACGACCAGCTGGTCGTCGACCACGCGATCATGGAGAACTACTGGAATCGCGAGCTGCCGTTGCCGGCGCAGGGCCGATTCAGCTGCAGACGCACGGCGGCGAGATTCGCTGGCGGAACATCTTCGTCCGGCGAGATCCCCGCCGACGAAGCAAACTGGATTCTCGCTTCGCATGGTGATGACGGCTTCGCAGTCGGTCTTCAACGGTCGCGACCTGAGCGGCTGGGCAGGGGCGACCGAAGAGTACGAAGTGCGTCGAC
The DNA here is from genome assembly GCA_963707405.1 of uncultured Planctomycetaceae bacterium. Taxonomy (GTDB): domain Bacteria; phylum Planctomycetota; class Planctomycetia; order Planctomycetales; family Planctomycetaceae; genus CAVPPT01. The sequence goes on from CAVPPT010000012.1 coordinate 27,351, forward strand.
GGGGCGATCCTGTGTCAGCCGGGCAAGGGGGGCAACCTCTACACCGACGATGAGTACGGCGATTTCGCGGTCCGTCTGGAGTTCCACCTCCCGCCCGGCGGAAACAATGGACTGGCGATCCGCTATCCGGGCGAGGGTGACCCCGCGTACGTCGGCATGACCGAACTGCAGGTCCTCGACACCGATCACTTCATCTATGGCGGACGTCTCGACCCCCGGCAGTCGCACGGATCGGCCTATGGTCAGGCGGCGGCGCACACGGGATACCTGCGGCCTGTCGGCGAGTGGAACTTTCAGGAGGTGACAGTCAAGGGATCGCGGATCAAGGTGGAACTGAACGGCACCGTGATTCTGGATGCGGATCTCGCGGGAGTGACCGAGTTCATGGCGGACCGTCCGCATCCCGGCAAGGACCGGACGTCGGGCCACTTCGGCTTCGCCGGTCATCGCGACCCGGTGCGCTTCCGGAACATCCGCATCAAGCCACTGGAGGGTGAGACTCAGGCTGCAAAGGACGAGGCTGCCAGGTAGGTCGAGTGGTCAACGAGCGTAAACGAACACGCCGGGTGCCGTGAGGGGTCGCGGCTGCATCCGTATCGCCGGTGAGTATCAACGCCGAACCGACTGGCATACTCGAACGCCCGAGAGCGATTCATCCAGATTGAGAGGCCACGTCATGATGGATTCCCTGGCCCGTCGCGACTTTCTCACAGGCAGCACGGCCCTGCTGGCGTCGTTCTCGGGCGCTCTCTATGCTCGCCGCTCGTCCGCACAGCAACCTCAGACCTCTGGAACTGCACCGATGCCCGGCGACTCTCCTGTCAAAGCGATCTCTTCAGCCAATGGTCTGGAAGCGACCCGCCGGGCCTATGAGTTGCTGATCTCCGGGGGTGATACACTCGATGCTGCCGTCGCCGGGGTGACGCTGGTGGAAGATGATCCCGCCGACATGACTGTGGGGTTGGGAGGACTACCCAACGAGAATGGCGTCGTGGAACTCGATGCCGCTGTGATGCATGGGCCCACGCATCGGGCTGGGGGAGTGGCGTCGCTGGTCAACATCCGTCACGCGGCACAACTGGCCCAGCTGGTGCTCGAACAGACCGATCATGTGCTGCTGGTTGGTGAGGGAGCACGTGCCTTCGCACGGGCCCAGGGTTTCCAGGAAGAAGACCTGCTGACGGAACCCGCACGCAAGATCTGGCTCTATTGGAAGCAGACGAACAGCGATCGGGACGACTGGCTGCCGCCCCCGGTGGACCGTCTCGACCCTGCGGTCAAGGCGTTTTTCAAACTCAAGGACGACGAGGGAACTCCAGCATCCGCTCCTTCAGGACGCAAAGGGCAGATTCCGCGGTCGGAGGCTGATCGCCCCACGGGCACGATTCACTGTGCCTGCATGAACAGCCAGGGAGACATTTCGTGTACGACGACGACCAGCGGACTGGCGTTCAAGATCCCCGGCCGCGTCGGTGATTCGCCCATCATCGGTGCCGGGCTGTACTGCGACAATGAGATCGGCTCGTGCGGCAGTACGGGACGAGGAGAGGCCAACCTGCAGAATCTTTCGTCGTTCGCTGCCGTAGAACTGATGCGCGGCGGTGCCAGTCCGGAGGAGGCGGGCCTCGAGGTCCTCCGCCGCATCGCGAAGCACACGACCGAGGTCCATCTGCTCGATGCACAAGGGCGACCCAACTTCGGGCTCAAGTTCTACTTGCTGAGCAAACGGGGTGAACACGCCGGCGTCTCGATGCATGGACCCAGCCAGTTTGCGGTGACCGACGCGAACGGTACGCGGCTGGAGGAGTGTGCGTACCTGTTCCGCAAGGAGGGCGAGTGACCCGGATGAGTGTGCTCCTGAATGTGGCGACGACCACCGATTCGCTCGGGTAGTAGCACCCCGCCGATGCGTCATCAGCGGGCTGCCTCCTGGCAGTGCCGGAGATTGCCCCATGATCACAGCCATTTCCGATGATAAGCTGGTCTTGATCTCGCGCACCATTGTCGATTGTCGGCTGGCAGTTTGCACGCCGTGTGCTCTGGCGTCAGAATGAACTCGTTGACTCCGGGGATCACAGCCGTCGTCGCAAATCGACATTCGGGTCAATCCTCTGGTTCGCAAGTCGAGCGCCTCCATGAAAGTGAAGCCTCCGGTGGCACTGCGAACAAGCAATCCGCTCCGACCATCGGACTCGGGGACGTCCGCCTCCATGGGCATTCTGTCCCGGCGCACGTACCTGTGGCTGGCAGGGGTCGCTCTGTGCAGCATGTCGGCCGCGCTGGGATTGGTCGCGAGTGAGCTGCCCGGCGAAATGGTGGTACTCGCGATGCTACTGGTTCCGGTCTGTGTGGCGTCGTGGCTGAACGGCTGGGTATGGGGATGTGCAGCCGCTGTCATTGGAGTAACAACCTGGTGGCTCGGTCCGCGATCGTCCGGAGGCAGTCCAGAAGGATCGACGGCGATCGACTTTGTGCTGATGACCGCGCTTCTCGCGCTCACATCATGGCTGGTGAGTCGGCTGGGGGACTCCCGGCTCATGATTCTTCGCTTGGCACAGGTGGAGCCGCTGACGGGGTTGCTCAATCGCAACGCCTTTGTGGATCGTCTGCAGAAGGAAGCTGAGCGAAGTCTGCGGCACGGACATCCCCTGGCGATCCTGTATCTGGACATGGACAACTTCAAGACCTGGAACGACACCCGCGGTCACGCCGCCGGTGACGAGCTGCTCAAGCGGGTCGGGGTCGTACTGCGTGCGACCATTCGGAGCTACGATGCCGCGGCACGCCTGGGTGGGGATGAGTTCGCGGTCCTCTATGCCGAGATGACCTCCGACAACGCGAGTCAGGTCGCCGAACGACTGAGTACGTCGCTGAGCGAACTCAGTGACGCTCTGGGCAGCCGGGTGACGGCGAGCATGGGGCTGCTGTCCTGTGCCGTCCCCCCGGTTGATTCGCAGGAGCTGATTGTCCTGGCCGATGAACTGATGTACCAGGCCAAGCGTGCAGGGAAGGATCAACTGGTGATGGGCCGGTTCGAGCGCGGTCCACGAATCGACGCGGCCGCGGTTGTGCCCTCTGCTTGATCGTCGTCTCGCGGTCACCCCTTGAGATCGTAGTCCTTGATCTTGCGGTAGAGGGTGCGTTCGCCGATGCCCAGCAGGGCCGCAGCTTCTTCGCGGTTGCCTTCGGTCAGCTCCAGCGCCCGCTGAATGTAATGGCGTTCGACGTCGCGCAGAGGTTTGCCGACCAGCGAATCGAAGCCTCCCCCGGCGGCGGTACCGTCGTGGTCGTCGCCTGCCAGCGGAGCAATTTCGTCAGGCAGGTCGTCCACATCCAGCAGGCCGTCGATATCGAGAACCAGCATCGATTCGACGGCGTTGCGCAGTTGGCGGATGTTGCCCGGCCAGTCGTAGGCCATCAAAGCCTGCCGGGCCGACCGCGAAATCCCCTGCATCATCTTGCCGTGCCGGTTCGAGAACTCCTTGAGAAAGTGATCGGTGAGGACGGGAATATCCATCCGACGTTCGCGCAGCGGCGGCAGGTCGACCGTGACGACGCTGAGTCGATAGAACAAGTCCTCACGGAACGTCCCGGCCTCCATCATCTTCTTGAGATCGGCATTGGTTGCCGCGAGCAGGCGGACGTTGATCGACTTCTCATCGTTCGACCCGACGCGCGTGATCTTGCGGTCCTCGAGCACACGCAGCAGCTTGATCTGCGTCTCCATCGGCATTTCGCCGACCTCGTCCAGAAACAGCGTGCCTCCGTTGGCGTACTCGAACTTCCCGATCCGCCGACTTGCCGCCCCGGTGAAGGCCCCCGGCTCGTGCCCGAACAGTTCACTCTCGAGAATGCTTTCGGGCAGTGCCGAGATGTTGAGCGCGACAAACGGCTTGTTCTTGCGGGCGGAGTTCTGATGGAGGGCCTTGGCGACGAGTTCCTTGCCGGTGCCGTTCTCCCCCTGGATGAGCACCGTCGTCTCGGTCGGTGCCAGGTTCTTCAGCCGTACGAAGACCTTCTGCATCGCCGGACTGCCGCCAATGACCCCCTCGAACCCGAACTTCTCATCCAACCGGCGATGCAGCTCCGCATTGCGGCGGATCAGTCGAATGCGATCGGAGGCCTTCTCGACGGTCGTCCGCAGTTCGGTGATGTCGAGGGGTTTGGTGAGGTAGGTGTAGGCCCCACCCTGCATTGCTGTGACCGCCGACTGCACCGAACTGTGACCGGTCAGCACAATCACCTCGGCTTCGGGCAGTTCCTCCTTGGCCTTGCGAAGGATCCCCAGACCGTCGACGTCGGCCATCCGCAGATCGGTGATGACGACATCGAAGTTCTCGCCTTCGATCAGTTCGACACCGCGCGCCCCCGTGTTGGCGATCTCACATTCGCAGTGAATCCCCTCCAGACTGTCGGCGACGGCCTGCGCATGAGCTTCGTCGTCATCCACAATCAGTACGTGGATGGCAATCGGCGGCTCGGCGACAGACGGTTTCTCATCACTCATGCTGTTGATCGACGGAGGACATGCCCCCTGTGGCTCATGACCCGGAGGTCAACCGGTGCGACCACTGGAAGCCCGAGGCGTCGCCGGACCTACTTGCCAAACTGACGCGGATCGCCAAACAGATGGCCACCCGTCGGTTCGCCGATTCCACCTTTGAGCGACTCCCGGCTGCGTCGCGGGAGAGGCGGTGCGTCGTCGGCCGGTGCCGCTGCCTGGGGTGCCTCGATCAGCGCCTTCACCGACAGGCTGATGCGCTTCTTTTTCGGATCGACCTCGAGCACCTTGACCTCGGTCTCCTGTCCGACAGAGAGCACCTCAGTCACGCGGTTGATGCGCTTGTGGTCGAGCTCGCTGATGTGGACGAGTCCCTCGACACCGTCCTCCAACTCGACAAAGGCACCGAACGCTTCAATTCGCGTGACCTTGCCTCGCACGGAAATTCCCGAAGCGAACCGCTGCTCGATGTTCGCCCACGGGTTCTGCGTCAGTTGCCGCATGCCGAGTCCGACCTTCTTCTTCTCCGGGTCGACACTGAGCACCTGGACCTCGACCTCCTGTCCTTCCTTGAGCATCTCCGAGGGATGATTGATGCGGTTCCAGCTGATCTGGCCGACATGCACCAGTCCGTCAATGCCGCCGATGTCCACAAACGCGCCGTAGTCCTTGATGGTCTTGACGCGGCCCGTGTAGTGCTGACCGGGGGCGAGCTTCTGCAGCATCTCCTGCTCGCTTTGCTGCCGCTCTTCCTCCATCAGCGAGCGGCGAGAGACGACGAGCTTGCGACGCTTGGGGTTCACCTCGGTCACACGGGCCCGCAGCTTCTGGCCGACATACGTCTGCAGGTCGGGGGCGAAACCCAGTTCGACCTGGCTGGCCGGCATGAAGCCCCGCAGGCTGCCGATCGTGACCTCCAACCCCCCCTTGTTCGTCTGGCTGACGATACATTCCACGGTCTGGCCGGTGGTGACCTCCTCCCAGTTTCCTGCCGGCTTTGCCGCACCGCGGGGCAGGTTGCAATGGATGAGTCCTTCCTTCTCGTCGATGCGGGTGACGACAACCTCGATCGGTTCGCCCTGCATGGGCTGTTTGCGCAGGCCGAACTGCCGACGCGACAGCACACCGGGGAGTCGATGCCCCAGCTCGATGAACATGTCGTCGCCGTGAATGGACTGCACCGATCCCTGCAGACGCGCCCCCTTGCGGACGACCCGCACTGCGGGTGCCGCCGCGTCATCGTTGGCGGGAGCGTCCTCCGGTTCCATTTCCGCATCATCGATGGTTACGACATCCTCGGGCACGTCGGTCGACATGGCCGCCTCGAGTGCCGCCTCCAGATCCGAATCCAGCGAATCGGCCTTGGGAATCTCGACCGGCTCGGACTTGCGGAGGAACGGAGTCTCAACGGCCGCACTGAAATCCGCAGTGCCCTGCTCCACTTCAGATCGACCGGCGGTGACGTCCGAGGGGAGTGCTGCCTCTGCCGGGGTCTCCGATGTCGTCTCTCGATCTTCGATCGATGTATCGTAACTCGGAGGAGCCGCTGCCGGTGCAAAGCTGCTGCGGGCAGGCGGCGCGGGGGGAGATGTGCCGGCGTCCTTGATCGACGGGATCGGTCGGGCAAAGTCGGGACTGATCGTCGGATTCAGCCGCACACGCCGCGTTGCCTCGGCAGCCGGCGGCACTGCGGGTTCACCAATCGCAGTACTCGGGCTTGCTGCCTGACTTGCCGAGGACACTGGTGGTTCGGAGTGCTGGGAAGGGACAACCTCCTCAGGAACATGAACACCGGAGGGAACCGGGGCATCAGTTGTCGGTAGTTCGGATGTCGTGTCCTCCCGCCGCTGCGTGGCATCGGGACCACTCGACGCAGTCACGTCGACGTCACTGCCGGACGCATCGGCCGCTGGGGTCTGGGTGACGTTGACGGGGGACGGCGGTGAATCAGCCGACACGGGGCCACTGGGCGCTCTTCGGACATCATTCCAGACTAACCACTCAATTGAAAGGATCGACATTTCACACGCACGTCAGCCAGGTCATGCACCTCAGGACGAGTCGGACAGGGCTCGCCCCGGCGGTGTGTCGACTTCAGCACGCACATCACCAAACAGGACTTCGTCGGATAGCCGCTGAATCTCACCCGCGCCGTTGACGCAGGCCAATACACTCTGTGCCTTGGCCAGCAGTTGTCCGTCGCGCCGCAATTCGTAGGCGTGGACCAGCTTGACAGGGGTTGCTCGCATCAGCCGCGTACTCAGCGTCAGGACATCATCGTATCGTGCGGGTGCCTTATATTGACACTCGATGGATACGACCACAAGGTAATGCCCTCGCGATTCCATGTTTCGGTAGTCGCCGCCCTGCGAGCGAAACAGCTCCGTTCGACCCATTTCGAAGTAGGACAGATAGTTGGCATGGTGTACCAGTCCCATGGCGTCGGTCTCGGAATACCGGACGCGAATCGTCATTTCGTGGGGACGATCCTCACTCGGGCGTCGCTGCATAGGTACCGGACCGATCGCGATTCTCCAGACTCATCCGTCGACTAGCGGGCTCCGGCGAGGGCCTTGCGCTTCTCGCCGATCAGCTTCAGCAGCTTCTTCTGCGGATCCGCGAACTTCTTCAGGCCCTCTTCCATCAGCGTCCGCTCCATCAACGCAAAGTCGACCTCCCGGTCAATCTCGCTCTGCACACCCGCCGGAGGGAACTCGTCCACGGTGCGGGTGAACGTGCGGTCCTGCATCTGTTGAATCGCTGCGTTCGTCGCCGGCGGATTGGTCTGAATATCCGACCCCGCCAGTGCCGCGACGTACTTGTCCGGCGGGTCCTCGGGCTTCTTGGTCCCGGTACTCGCGAAGATGATCTCCTGCTTCAAAGGCAGCTGCTTGTCGGCCCAGAACCTCTGATTGTGTTCCCAGATGCGCTTCGCATTGAGAATGCCCACTTCGCCCTGTGCCGACGGCGAGAGCTGCGGCACCTGCTGCTCCGTATACACATCAATCCGGCTGATGAAGATGCTGTACACGCTCTTGAAGGCGTCCAAAGACTTCCGACGTTGTGCCCCGCGCCACACGGCATCCCGCGCGGCCACATACTGGCGATCGCTGAACACCAGCGTCACGTTCACCGTCACCCCCGCCGCCACCAGTTCCTCCAGCGCACCAATCCCCCCCGGAGTGGCCGGCACCTTGATCATCCGGTTCCGATGCCCCTTTGCCCACTGCAGGCCCAGTTCAATGTACCGGTTGCTGCGTTCCTTCGCACTGGTCATTTCCGCGAGGTCTTCGATCAGCGGGTCCAGCTCGAAGCTCACATAGCCGTCATCCCCGCGCGTCGATTCCCACACCGGTGCAAACACCTGCTCGGCCCGTGAGACGAGTTGATCGGTCACCGTCCATGCGATCGCATCATCTTCGAGACCCTGGTCGATCAGCCGCGACAACTCGTCGTCGAATCGTCCCGTGGCGATCAGGTCGGAGATGATGACCGGATTCGACGTCGCCCCCGTCGCCCCGATCGCCCGGTTCTCCTCCACAGCCTGCGGATCGACACTGTCGAGCCACAGCTTGGTGCCTGTGCAGACCAGGGACTCGAGCGGCGATGTCATGGTGCTGTCCTTACGTCAGCGAAGTCGATGGTTGCGTGCCGGACACAACGCCAACAGGTACAATGGCCGGGCACTGCCCGCGATGATAACCGCGCCGCGCCAGCATGCAACCCCGCTGCGCCGAAACCCTGTCGTCGTCGCTGGTTGCTGAGTTTGCACTAACGCCCCCCCCACCGGAATCGAGACTTCCGTGAATCATCAGACCTACGAAAACCCGCTCATCAGCCGCTACGCCTCCCGCGAGATGAGCGAACTCTGGTCGGACCAGCGCAAGCATTCCCTCTGGCGTCGGCTGTGGGTGGCACTCGCCGAATCCCAGTGCGAGCTGGGCCTCGACATCTCCGCTGCCCAGATCGACGAACTGCGGGCCCATGTCGATGACATCGACTTCGACCGCGCCGCCGATTACGAGCGCCGGCTGCGTCACGACGTGATGGCCCATGTGCACGCTTACGGCGATCAGTGTCCGTCTGCGGGAGGCATCATTCATCTCGGGGCCACCAGTTGCTATGTGACCGACAACAGCGAACTGATCCAGATGCGCGACTCGCTGCAACTCGTGCGCGACCGGCTGGTCCGCGTCATCGACCGTCTGGCAAACTTCGCCGAGCAGTATCGCAGCCTCCCCTGCCTGGGGTTCACCCATCTGCAGCCAGCACAACCGACCACCGTCGGCAAACGGGCCGCGCTGTGGTGCTACGACCTCGTGCTCGATCTCGAAGAGGTTGAACACCGATTGGCGACGCTGAAGTTTCGGGGCGTAAAGGGGACGACCGGCACGCAGGCCTCGTTTCTTTCACTGTTCAAGGGAGATCACGCCAAGGTCGTCGCCCTCGATCGGCTCGTTGCCGAGAAGATGGGGTTCCCGCAGACGTACGCCGTCACCGGTCAGACCTACTCACGCAAGGTCGATGCCCAGGTGCTGCACACGCTTTCGGGCATCGGTCAGTCGGCTCACAAGGCGGGCTCCGATCTGCGCCTCTTGCAGAGCCGCAAGGAACTCGAAGAGCCGTTTGAGAAACATCAGGTCGGCTCGTCAGCCATGGCCTACAAACGCAATCCCATGCGGGCCGAGCGGATGTGTGCCCTGTCGCGCTTCGCTATCTCACTGGCAGGCAACGCCGAGCAGACCATGGCCATACAGTGGATGGAACGCACGCTCGACGACAGCGCCAATCGCCGGCTCGCGATTCCGCAGTCGTTTCTCGCCATCGATGCGGTACTGCTGATCTACGCCAACGTGCTGCACGGACTGGTCGTGTATCCTCAGGTCATCGCCCGGCACCTCCAGGAGGAACTGCCGTTCATGGCGACCGAGGAGATCCTGATGGCGGGCGTTCAGGCGGGGGGGATCGTCAGGAGTTGCACGAACGCATCCGAGTGCACAGCCAGTCCGCCGGCGAACAGGTCAAGGTGCACGGCCGTGACAACGATTTGCTCGAACGCCTCGGCAACGACGCCGCCTTCCAGCAGATCGACTTGAGTGACACGCTGGATGCGTCCCGCTATATCGGCCGCGCCCCGGAACAGGTCGACGCGTTCCTGAGTGAGGTCATCGCCCCGATCCGGAGTCGCTATGCCCAGGCACTGCAGAGCTCCGGAGACGGTGACGATCTGCGCGTGTAGCCAGCGAGTCGGCGAGTAGCAGGTCAGGCTCTGCCTGACGATTGCACTTCACTCTCCGATCGTCCCAGCGTTATCGGTGAACATCATCGATTGCGGGTGCCGGTTGGCACAGGACCAATCTTGCGGATACACACCGGCTCTCACTCAACGATGAAAGCTCGAGTGCGGCCAGTCCGCTGGGCAGGTCACATGCCCGTGGCGCACCGGATTGTAATGCAGTAGCCGAAGTGTCGTTCGAAGTCGTCATCCGTATCGATTGTGTGTTCCCAGAACCGCGGCTGCCACACACCGCGTCGCCGTTCGCGCTGGCGGCCGCTGGTCATCCGCGTCTCAGAATGACCGAGTTGCAGCCACTCGGACGAGAACGTCTTCTTGATCCAGCCCCAGCGTTTCGAGTAGTCGGCATCGCCTGGTGGAAGCGACACGATGGCGTGCAGATGTTCGGGCAACAGCATTATCGCATTCACTTAAAACGGCCAACGGTGTTGACAACGACGGAGAATGCTGCCCAGCAGTCGGCACGCGATCAGATCACCAAAGATTTTCGCCGGCGGTCGGTGACGACCGTGAAGAAGTATGCCCCCCCCCTCGACGCGGGCTCGTTTGTATCGCGGCATGAACGGAGCGAATCACACCCACCGGAGTTCGTCAGGCGGAGCCTGACCTAAATGGCTGAGAAGGTTGGGTCATGCGGGAGTGACCGGGGTCAACAGCCGTGAATATCGCTGATGGCTGAACGCAGAGGCTTGATTGTGGCCAGTCGATATTTTTCTCGATAATTCTCGTGAGGCGCGGCAGCCCACAACATCGCTTATCAACAGGAGCCACAAGTTTATTGGAGAAAGCCGATCATGCCCAACAATTCCAGCCAAGTCGAATCGTTATTTGCTGCTGCCGCAGAGTTGTCCGGGGAATCCCGAAAGGCGTTCCTCGACCGGGAATGTGCGGGACCAGGAGGCAGCTTCGCAGACAGCTTGGAGGGGCTGCTTCGGGCCCATGACCGGGTAGATCACCCGCTCGACCGTCCCGCCGTCCAGGCACGACGGGCTGGAGGCAACCTGCCTCGTCCGATGCCCAGACGGTCGGCACGGTCATCGCTGGGCGGTACAAGCTGCTGGAACAGATCGGCGACGGCGGCATGGGCACCGTCTGGATGGCGGAGCAACGGGAGCCGGTCAAGCGGCTGGTGGCCGTCAAGCTGATCAAGGCCGGCATGGACTCGAAGGCGGTGCTGGCCCGCTTCGAGGCGGAGCGGCAGGCCCTCGCGCTGATGGACCACCCGAACATCGCCAAGGTCCACGACGCCGGCACCGACGAGACACGGCCGGCCGTACTTCGTCATGGAACTGGTCAAGGGGCTGCCGCTCACCGAGTATTGCGACGCCCGCAAGCTGATCCGTCAACGAGCGGCTCGACCTGTTCGTGCAGATCTGCTCGGCGGTGCAGCACGCCCACCAGAAGGCGATCATCCACCGCGACCTGAAGCCGACGAACGTGCTGGTGACCGAACACGACGGCAAGCCGGTGCCGAAGGTGATCGACTTCGGCTTGGCCAAGGCGCTCAACGCCTCGCAGATGCTCACCGACCGGACGCTGCACACCGCCTTCGGTACGGTCGTAGGCACGCCGCTGTACATGGCCCCGGAGCAAGTCGGCATCAACGCCCTGGACGTCGACACGCGGACCGACATCTACGCCCTCGGCGTCATCCTGTACGAGTTGCTCACCGGCACCACGCCGCTGGAGAAGGCACGATTCAAGGAGGCGGCCTGGGAGGAGGTGAAGCGGCTGATTCGCGAGGAAGAGCCGCCACGGCCGAGCACTCGGCTATCGTCGGACAAGACGCTGCCGAGTTTGGCGGCGAGCCGGCAAGTTGACGCGGCGAAGCTGCCGCGGCCTGGTTCGCGGTGAACTCGACTGGATCGTGATGAAGGCGCTCGACAAGGACCGTTCGCGGCGCTACGAGACGGCCAACGGGCTGGCGAAGGACGTGCAGCGATATCTGGAAGGCGATGCGGTCGAAGCCTGCCCACCGACGCTGGGATACCGACTGAGCAAGACATTTCGCAGGCATCGCGGCGCGATTCTGACCTTCAGGCGCGTTCGCAGTGGTGCTGATGATCGGCATCGTCGTCAGCACCTGGCAGGCGGTTCGTGCCAGGCATGCGGAGCGGCTCGCGATGGCTGCGAAGGAAGAAGCAGTCTCTTCCGAGTCAGAAGCTGTGGCTGCCAGGGATGATGCAATGACGGCGAAGGATGAAACGCTAAGGCCGCGCGCAGGACGGCGAGCGGGAAATCGAAGCCGCAATCACCCTGCTCAAGGACGTGCTCGACAAATTCAATCCTTATCGTCGAACCGACGGCAACAGCAATCCGACGATTCAGGTCGTTCTGCAGGAGGCGTGTCGTGAACTCGACGAGAAGTCGATGGATCCGTTGGTGAAAGCGAAGGTTCGCCGCGTGTTCGGCGAGATGTTCATGCAGCTCCACGAGTACGAACAGGGCCAGCGGCAACTCGAGAAATCGTATGTCAGAGATCGACACACTAAAAGGATCGAAAGATCTGGAGACGTTGAGACGCTCTGGAAATCTACGCAAACGCCCTGGTCGAAGGCCGCCGGAGCATCGACGACTTGAAGCTGGCTGAGCAGAAGCTGCAGCAGGTTCTGGATGTCGAGTGGAAGTCCAGGGCGAGGGAGATCCCTGGACGCTGCACACCATGTCGGACTCTTTAGTGCAGGCCATCTTCTACCAGGGAGGGAATGCGTTTAGCAGAATGGAGAAGCTGCGACGACGGGCGCTCACCGCCGCGCTGCAGAATCGCGACCTTGGCGACAAGCATATCATGACTTTGGCAAGTACGACGCGATCTGGCCAACGTCCTGATGCGATCCGGCGACAAGAAGTACCTCGAAGAGGCGATCGAGCTTAGCGATCGAGTGGTTGAAGTCACAAGGAAGCGATACGGCGAGACCGATTCTAGAACGCTCGGTGCGATGTTCGCATGCGAGAAGGTGAAATCGAACAGGGCGATGTTTCCGAGACAGCGAGGCGAATGTACGACCTGATCCGGCAGTATCGTCAAGCGACTGGCTCTCAGGTTTCGCAGCAGGGCTTACAGGTCTTCGTACGACGGGCTTGCGCTGACGAGTCTGATCGCCGGGGATGACGCACTTGAGTTTGCCGATGAAGCGACGCAGTGGCTGTTGCAGTATGGAACGAATGAGTACGGCCCGGGGCATCCGTTGACGAGCGGTATCTTGCTTTCGAGCCTGGTACCTCTTGGAGAGCAGAGGATCACGCAGCGGCGGAGACGGAAGCGAAGCAGGTCATCTCCACCGATTTCGCGGCCCCGACAAGTTGGCAGGAGGTTGGGACGATTCAGTTCGAATGGACGACTATGAGACGTTGGCGGCCTGTTTCCTCCGCCAACGACCCAGACGACAAATGACGGACGAAGAGTTCCAGCAGGCGGAAGAGTACCTACGGCAGGCTGACAGAAGTGTTAAGCAGAAGCCGAAGCATCTCGACAGTCCCAGCCGATCGCGAGTTGGTTTGGATTCCGGCAACCTGCGATTGTGGATCGAATTGTACGAGAAGTGGGGCAAACCGGAATTGGCGGCGCCCTGGCAGCAGGAGCTGAAGCGGCTGAACCCATGACCGACGTCACTCAGCTCCTCGAAGCCGCACAGCACGGCGATCAGCAAGCCGCCGCGGAATTGTTGCCGCTGGTCTATGACGAATTGCGCAAACTGGCGGCAGCGAAGAATGGCTCACGAGCAGCCAGGGCAGACGCTCGATGCCACGGCCCTGGTTCACGAGGCGTATCTGAAACTGGTCGGCGACCGCGGCTTCAATGATCGCCAGCATTTTTTTCGCGTTGCAGCGGAAGCGATGCGACAAGTGCTTGTCGACCGTGCTCGACGACGTCAATGCGAGCGACATGGGGGCGGTCGCGAACGTGTGGGACTGTCCGAAGTGGTGAGTCTCGTTGATACATCGGCGGAGGATCTACTCGCCCTGGACGAAGCCCTCACGCGATTCGCCGAAATTGATCCGCAGAAGGCTGAACTCGTAAAGTTGCGTTACTTCGCGGGAATTTCCGAGCAGGATGCCGCTCAGGCGCTCGGCATTTCCAGAGCCACCGCCAGCCGTTACTGGACGTTTGCCCGAGCCTGGCTGATTCAGGCGATGGAGAACGAATCGTGACCGTCGTATCAGTCAACGACACGTCATGCAGAGTCGATCCGGAAGTCATTTTGCTGCAATGCTGTGCGCCATGTGGCGCCGCATGCAAGAATGACCCCGGTCAGTCAGGTAGGTCAGGCTTTGCCTGACCATCCGCGGAAGTGCTCGTAATCGGATTTGGCGGATGTTCGCGGATTGAGTTCGTCAAGTCGAAGCTGACTTACATTGTTCGTTCACGCTTCCAGCGGATGATCACAGATTGATCTTGTCAGGCGGAGCCTGACCTACATGACTATGCAACCGGGGTTACCAACCAACTCGCGTTGCTTTGACAATGCCGGCCACGCTCTCGGCAGACAGGAACATCTGTTGGAGGCTCGCTGACAGACATTCGACGTAGTTGGTGGTAGAATCCGGCCTCCATGATTTCCTGCCCCTCCTGCGCAGCAGAGAACAGCAAGGCAAGCAAGTTTTGCTCAGCGTGCGGCGCTGCGCTGAAACCCGAATTCGCACCAACCGTGTTGCCCAACGCAGGTGCCAATGTCACTGCGAACAGCGAGTCTTCTCGGTCGTCGGGAAGTTCAGACCATGGACGGTTTCTGCCGGGATCGAAGATTGCAGGCCGGTATCGGATTGTCTCGCTGGTCGGCAAGGGAGGCATGGGCGAAGTGTACCGGGCCGACGATCTCAAGCTCGGGCAGACCGTGGCCCTGAAATTCCTGCCCAGAGATCTCGCCGAGGATCCTCAGCGGCTGGAATACTTCCACAACGAAGTCCGGCTGACCCGTCAGATCAGCCATCCGAATGTCTGCCGCGTGTATGACATCGGCGAGTTCGACGGGCAGCAGTTCCTGTCGATGGAGTATATCGACGGCGAGGATTTGCGCGTGCTGCTGCGGCGGATCGGTCGGCTGCCGCACGACAAGGGCGTGCAAATTGCACAACAGCTCTGTGCCGGGCTGGCAGCGGCACACGAACGAGGTGTGCTTCACCGCGACCTGAAGCCGGCCAACATCATGATCGATGGGCGTGGGCAGGTCCGGATCACCGACTTTGGGCTGGCGCGACTTGCCGGCGACGGGGGCGTGGGCGAAGTCGCAGGAACGCCGGCCTACATGGCGCCCGAACAACTGACGCGGGGAGAGGCGACGATCCAAAGCGACCTGTTCGCGCTGGGACTGATTCTTTCGGAGATCTTCACTGGCAAGCCGGTCATCAAGCCAGGGTCGATTCCGGAGCTGATCCGGCGCACGAGTCGTCGCTGTCACAGACGGTGATGCTCACGGACGACATCGATCCGATGGTGCAGCGCGTTATCCGACGGTGCCTCCAACGGGAACCGCACGAACGGCCCGTATCGGCACGCGCGGTCGCGATGGCGCTGCCCGGTGCAGATCCGCTGGCGGCTGCTCTAGCAGCGGGCGAGACGCCATCTCCCGAAATGGTGGCGGCATCGGGCGATGAGGGACGCCTCTCACTCAAAGCGGCGGGATCTTGCCTGGCGATCCTGCTGGTGAGCCTGATCGTCCTGACCGTTGTGATGGGGAGGGTCTCCTCGACAAGGGAACTGGACAAAGGTCCGGAGGCGTACGCTCAGCAGGCTGAGAACATGCTGCAGGAGCTGGGCCTGTACGAGCCCGAGGATTCTCGGGCTTGGGGTTTCGCCTACGCCGCCGGGCAGCCACAGGACATGGAGTTCTGGTATCGCCAGAGCCCGGAAAGACTGGTTCCGGTCAAGTATCCACAGCGTCTGCAGGCGGTGAGTGTGGTGACTCTTGCGAATCCGGCGCCGCTGGATCCGGGGATGGTATCAATGCGTCTGGACGCGCACCGAGCGCTGCGGGAACTGCTGGTCATTCCGTCGGGAGAGTTGGTGGAGCGCAGGGCTAGCACTTTGGATCCCGAGGAAAGAGACGTCAGACATGATGCCGGAGAGAATTCCGCTGTGTCCGTGTTGCTCGAGGAAGCAGGACTGCCGCGCGATGGTTTTGAGAATGACGTTGCGACATGGACACCTGACGACGCAGCGGATTGGATGCCTCCTGTCTTTGCGGACAAGGCCTACTCGTTTGTGCGGCGGAGTGATGAGGACGACAGCCCGTCTGAGACGGACGTCGACCGCGTGGATGTTGCGGAACTCAACGGGCATGTCGTTTTCTTCCATGTGGTTGATGGTGCGGCACCGACGTCAAGGATGTTCTCCTCACCGGCGGCTACCGACCCGAAAGTGGGACCGGTTTTGAGCGTCCTGATCTCGCTGCTCTCGATCGTTCTTGGCTGGAGAAACATTGTTGCCGGGCGCAGCGACCTCAGAGGTGCCCGGTGGCTGGCGCTGTTCATGTTCTTTGTCTCTCTGGCAGAAGCGTGGTTGGCTTCCGTGCCGACGCCCGGTGTGATGTTCACAGGCCTGCGTCTGGCCCTGGGTGAGGCGGCCCGCTACTGGCTGTACTACGTCGCACTCGAGCCGCTGGCGCGCCGGTACTGGCCGGAGATGCTGGTGACCTGGAGCCGCGGCCTGGCGGGGCGTGTGCAGGATCCCGGCATTGGTCGTGACATTCTGTGCGGAATGCTGGTGGGCACCCTGTTTACTTTGTTCGCATTTGGCTGGCTCGGCGTGTCGCCCGCTACAGTCCCCGAGACTCTGAATGGCACGCGGCATCTACTCGGGACACTCTCGGGGATCATTGAGAGCTCGTTCGGCTACCCGCTTCAGCTTGGGATGACGATGGTGCTGGTGCGAGCGATTGTCGGAAACAAGTGGTTGCCGGTCATTACCGTGACACTCTTCGCCGTGGCGTGGCATCCCGAAATCTTCGCTGGACTCTGGGATGCCACGCAGCCGATTGATGCGGCGAAGGCCCTCGCATTCACCTCGTACTACGCGGTGATTGCGATTCTTCTGGCGCGGCTGGGTGTTCTGGCGGCCGGTTCGTTCATGCTCTGTCATTACTTCTTCCGGCTGTTCCCCTGGAGCGCCGACTGGGCAGGACCGGACCTCCCCGGCTGCTCGTTTGCCGTTGCCTCGATCTTGGTCTGTTCCGTGTACGGCTTCTATACAGCTGTGGGGGGACGAACCGCTGTTGAAAAAGGTTAGCAGTCGCGTTCGTTGACTGGGATGCGTTGTCCGACAGGGCGACTGAATGTTACTGCTTACTTGTCCAGCAGTGTGCGTCTGGCGACGCCGCACTTGGCGAGCCTCCCGGTGCGCTCGATGTCCCCAACGACTCCCCTCCCTCGCAGGGAGGGGTCAGGGGAGCAGTGACTTGAGGTTATCGCGAATTCGGCATGGAATCTCAGCCCGACTTTGCACTACTGGGAAAACTCGCCCAGGGCATACTGGGCCCCGCGATAGGCCGAGAGACGCTTAGCGGGTGACGTCAATGCACGGCGAAACCAGTCATCGGCGTCGGGTTCGGATTCCATGCGCTGTCGAAGTCCCAGAAAGTAGTGAGCTTCGCACAGCTGGGCGTCCCGCCGCGGATCGTCCGGCGACGCGACGGCTGCCATCAGCTCCTGTTCTGCAACCGCCCCGCTCAGCACCAGCGTCAACAGGTCGAACCAGTCGCGCTGATCGGCGGGTCGCGAAGTGACTTCATCAGCAACTGCCCTCGCCGCTTCGTTCGCGCCATCCTGCCTGAGGGCAGCGTACTGCCAGGGCTTGAGGAACCTCATCTGCGGCTGCAGTTCGATGGCGCGGGAGAAGTACGAGGCGGCTTCGGCAAACTCGCCTGCGAAGTAGAGAGCCAGCCCCAGATCGGCGTTGGCTCCGGGTTGATCGGGCGACACCTGCTGGACGGCCCGGTAGTCGACGATCGCCTCCGGGGGCTGTCCCAACGCCAGGTGTGTCGCACCGCGCATGCTCCGTCCACCGACATGCTCGGGATGTCGCGAGACCACCTGGTTCAGATCGCCCAGCGCAGGCCTCGGGATCACCTTTCTGCAACAAGGCATAGGCACGGTTGAGGTATGGTTCGATGTAGGTGTCATCCAGTTGCAATGCCGCTGTGAAGTCAAGAATGGCCTCGTCGCTTCGCCCCCGGCCCTGCAGGAAGACCCCCCGATGGTTGAAGACCACCGGAGCGCTGCGATACATGGCCACCGTGCGTGAGAGCTCTTCTTCGGCGGCGTCCGGCTGACCGGCAGCGACCAGGGCGTCGGCCAATGCCAGATGTCCGGCCAGATGATCGGGCGTCAAAGCCAGCGACGCGCGGAGGTCCTCGACAGCCTTGCTGGCATCCTGCAACTGCAGAGACCCCAGCGCCCGCTGATAGAAGATGTTGGCCCGTGTCATCGGACTCAGTTCCGCTTTTTCCAGCAGTTGGGTCGCCACATCGACCGCCATCTGGGCGTGCGTGGGGCGTTGCTCCGCCTGTGTCAGATGGGTCATTCCATACAGATACGGGAGGTAGCAGTCGTAGTTCTGCGGCGAACGGGTTCGCACGGCTTCCCGCGCATCGGTGATCCCCTCGCGCAGCAGGCCGGCGTCGCCCTGCGCGATCCCCAGTTCGATCCTGGAACTGCCCCGCAGATAGAGCGCCACATGGTCGCCAGCATTCGCCTGGATGACTTCCGACGTCAGAGCGATGGCACGCGGGTAGTCCCGCTCCCGATAAGCCGCCTCCGCCTGGCGCTTGAGATCTTCGTGCCGGGGATTCACTACTGAGGGCGAGGGGGCCACGCCCGCCGGCTGACTGAACGCCGCCTGGGCCAGGCAGCTGATCACGATCGCGGCAGCACACACAGGCCGCAGGGAACTCATCGGGTTGTGCATCACAGAAACCTCGGGGTCAGCGGACGAAGGGCACCGCAACGCAAACCCGGCGCAGCGCCACAGCACATAGATTGCATCCACGAGCAGTGAAACGCAATGCGGCAGGGTGGGCGCGTTGAGCCGCAGGTGGGCCCCCCAGCCATGGAGCTGGCTGTGGGGTCGCTGCGCTCCACCACAGGCACCCTGTCGGCGAAACGCAATGCGACGAGCGAGTCGAGTCGCACAGCTTCAGCAGGAATGCAGCGGAACCGCGAGGGAGTTCTCGACTATCGTCCGATCGCCATTGGTCCGCAGACGCTTCACCAGCGTCACCACATTTCCGCAGTCGTTGAACGTCACCTCGTCTAGAAAGGCCCGCATGAGCAGGATGCCCCGGCCGCTGGGACGCGTGAGATGTTCCGGCAGGCTGGGGTCCGGAACCCCGGTGGACTCAAACCCCTGACCCTCGTCGCAGATGCTGATCCGGGCCTCCTCGGGACTGACATGATACGACACGCGGACAATCCGGTGACGATAGCCGACCTGTTGACGGCGACGCGCGATCAGTCGCTCGAAAGCGTGATCGGCCCGCTCCCGCAGGTCGGATTGAATGGCCAGATTCCCGTGGATGATCGCATTCAGCAGGGCCTCTTCAATCGCGATTCCGACCCGCATCCGGTCTGCCTCGCTGCATTGCCCCACGCGTCGCAGCTGGTCGACGACCATCTGCACGACGCCGGACACTTCCTCGAGATCGCTCCCCAGGATCAGTTCCCCCTGGGCCAGCAGACGTGAGTGTGCCGACTGCTGTGGATCAAGCAGGCGACGCCGGCGGGCCGCGTCCAGCACACTGGTCAGCCGGTCGGTCACATCGTCCACTGGCAGGTAGGACCAGGCTCCCTCGCACAGGGCATCGACCACGCAGGGTTCGTGCCCCTCATCGACGAGCACGACAACGGGAGGCGATCCGTACAGGCGGGCCAACGACCGCAGCACCGGCAGTGCCTCCTCTCCCAGGGAACTCCAGTCCAGCAGCACCAGGTCGTAGTCGCCTTCCAGCACTTGAATGAGTGCGTCGGCTCCCGGAGTCACGCGGTGCCCATCCCCATTGGTCGCGCAGGAGACATCGTGCTGCAACCAGCCTGCGCGAACGGAACAGCCGGTGACAATCAGACAGCGATGGTCGGTCCGGACAGAGTGATGGATATCGGTCGCTGGGGACACAGGAGGACCTCACTGAAACATGACTGGCCGCGAGTTGATCCGGACATCAGGCGTGGAATCACGCGCCCACAAACGTAGCACGCGGCAGCGGGCCCGGCGGACATCGCGGCCTGTTGTCCCCAACATTCGCGGCGAAACGAAGTTAGGAGCGAGGGCCAATTTGGGTGATACGGCCCGGCCTGTGGCTTTTGGCTGATGTGAGTGTGACCGCTGGACCGATTACAACAGATGTATCACATCGCGCGGGCCGTGTTGTGTCCTTACGCTTTGGGGCGGATCCATGGATGGATATCGTGGGCATCACGGATTGATGCGGAACCAGTCGGCATGCTGCAGATCGCTGCGCATCCTCGGCGCAGTCGTCGCGACCTGGCTGGGGTTGGCATCATCCACCCTGGCTCAGCCGGAAGACTTCCGGCCCGTCGCCTATCGGCACAGCGCCAGCCTCTCAGAAGCCGAAGCAATTCCCTCACCGGACAAGCAAGCCTGCTTCGCCATTCTGGGTGCCGTCAAGAACTCAGGCGTCTATCAGGCCGCAGGTGCACCGATCACGCTGGGGCAACTGGTCAGCGAGGCGGGAGGTCTGAGCACCACCGCTTCACCCATGGCCCACATCATCCGCGGTAGTGGACCCGTCAAACACGTCATGTTCCGTCCGGGATCGTCGGTGACCATTCAGCACGGGGACGTCGTCGTCTTTCATCGCATCGCCGGACCTTCGCCGGATGACATCGTCATGACGGCCGAGGGCATCCCGGCGGTCCATGTGGCGTTCATCAATCTTCTGCCCGATCGCCCGGTGGTTGTTCCGCTGGACCTGTCGATGGCCAGCCTCGCTGGAGTGCAACGGGCCCTCTCACAACCCGCTGGATTCAGCGCGGGAGTGCGACTGTATCGACAGGGCAGCTACGAATCTCCGCAGAAGAATCTGGACAGCCAGATGCCACTGTTGCCTGGGGATGTACTGCTCTTTCCCGCAGTGACGCCGGAACTCGCACAGGCAGCCAGTGCCATCGGCCTGCCGGCCGCGATGCCTATGGAGGGGAGCGATCAGGCCCACGAGCCAGACAGCGAACAAGGCCTGGCCGCACCAGCCTCACCCGACCTGACTTCGGAACTGACGATCTCCGGTCCCATGGACCTCGGGTCGATGGATGATCCGAGTCCGGCACACCGTTCGGTCGAACCGATCGCCACCTCGATCTCTCTCGCTCCGTCCGGGGGAGCGACGCTCGCCGACGCCTTTGCACCGCCAATTCCTGAATCAGTCGATGCCGCGGCTCAAGGTGATGCGATCCGAACTTACGACGCACCGGCCCCTCCTCGTGAGGACCTGCATTGGGGCACGTTGCGTGCCGGGGTCGCGAAACCGAAGGCCGTGAACCCGACTCGATCGTCCATGCCACTAACGACGTTGCCGCGAGCGTCGGCGAAGAGGGCGGAGACGGACTCGGCCACGAGCGTTGGTGGACTGGCAGGCGTTGTGCTGGCCCTGTCATTGCTCTGCTTTGCAGTTTCCTTGATCTGGTCACGGTACGATCGCGAACCGACAACAGCCATCGGCATGGGAGCGGCAACTCACGATCTACACAGCCCGTCCACCCGCAACGAACTCGATGAACTGATCGAGAACCGGATCCCGCTGGTCGAAGAAGAGACCCGCCTCCCGGAAGGTCTTTCGTACTGTGGACAGGCGATCGGTCGCCGACGACTCATCCTCAATCAGCGCGAGACGTTGGCAGGCCCACACATTTCATTGAGTGCTCCGGCACCCAGGTCGCTCGTGAGCGACACAGACGATCAACGCATCCCCGTCCCCACTGTCGACTTGTCGGGCGACTCCATTCGCATTGATGCGGAGCCGACCAGCGCCGCAGACGACAAGCCGCGGGACGCCGCACACAAACTGCCACAGCCTCAGCCTCAGCGAGGACTGCTGGAACGTGTTTTGGTCGCCATGGAACGGGAGAAGCGTCAATGAGTATCTCGCTGGACATCGGCACGCGCGCGATTCGATCACTCCGCCGGCAGGGGTCGCGGCTCGTGGGCCGACAGAACATTGCCGCCTATGTGGTACTGCCGGATCGTCCACAACAGCGGCGACTGCTGGAATCGCTCTCGTATCGCTATGCGATCTGCGAGGGGAGTCTGCTCGTCATTGGCCGGGCCGCCGGTGAGCTCGCCGAAACATTGCAGATCCCCGAAGTGCCACTGTTGCGCGATGGGGTCCTGCCGCTCGACGATTCCCTGGCGCGACAGGTCGTGGCGTCGCTCATCGACTCGTTGCTGCCGCCGTCTTCTTCACCCGCAGAGATCTGCTGCATCGCTCCTCCCTGTCGTCTGGAGGACAAGGGGCAATGTGACTTCTTCGCTCAACTGGTGCGGCTGAATGGATACACGCCGAGCTTTCTGGATGCCGGGACCGCGGTCGTGCTCTCGGAACTGGGAGCGGACAAGTTCACCGGCCTGGGGATCAGCTTCGGTGCGGGCAGCACCCGGGCAACATTGTCGCATCGAGGAGTGCCTCACCTGCTCTTCACGATTCCCCACGGGGGAAACTGGATTGATGCCCGTCTCGCCGAAAGCGAGGACAGCATCCTCTGGGACAGTGAGGGAAATCGCTACCTCAACCAGCAGGCCATCTCCTCCTGGAAAGAGTCGAATGTCGTCTCGGTCACCCATCCGATCAGCAGTCGCGAGCAACGCGTCGCCCTGCTGTACGAAGAACTGATCCAGGAACTGCTGGAGGCATTGCGCGAACACCTGTCGGCCGATGAGTACGCCCGGACGCTGATTCAGCCCGTGCCTATGGTGTGTACGGGAGGTGTGACGCGCATTCGCGGGTTCCACGAACTGCTCGAGCGCTCACTGACTCAGTTCAGCCTCCCGCTGAAAGTGTCCGACATCCGGTACGCAAATGATTCGGGTTACACCGTTGCCCGGGGATGCCTGATTCGGGCCGAGGTGGATGCCGGCGAACCACGCATCGGCCTCGCACGCGTCGCGTGAGTGACTCAAAGCCCACGCGCGGCGGCCGGTGGGGACTCAAGGATGTCTACGACGACGGCCCCTCACCCGGCTCGCTTCGCTCGCCACCCTCTCCCCGCAGGGAGAGGGATTCCACGTGCCTCAATCGAGACCGTCGATGAACCGGAGGAACGACACCTCCAGTCGCGAGAGGTCGCTGCCGAACGCCTGCTGAAAGTCGGCCAGCCGCTCTTTCGCGCCGTAGGGGGTCAGCGGATCGCGGCCCGCCATCAGCTTGAGGTACGCGGTGTACTGTGACGGACGTGTCTCGGCCAGAAAGAACGTCAGTGCCCACGCCTGGCTGTAAGCATCCAGTGCCGAGGTCATGAACATCTGATCGTCGGCGACAAATCGCGCCAGCGAGTCGCCCGTCCGACGACGCTGCACAAAGTCGCGAAACCACTCGAAGCGTTCGGTATTCACCCGGGAGAGGGTCGTGCCTCCGCGGCGGTTCTGGCGGGCTCCTTCCGGTTCGAACATCGTGGCCAGTCCCTCGATCACCCACCGCGGTCCTTCGCCGATGCGGTTGTGCAGGCCCAGGTTGTACGCAATCTGATGCGTCCCCTCGTGAATCAACGTGTCACGCAAGTCGGACGGGATCGAGGCATCCCCGAACCCTGCATCGACCAGCACTGCATCGCCAGGTGCATGTGGCGACGTCGGCTCCAGTCCGGCCAGATCCCGGAATGACAGCACCCCGGACCCTGACCCGCGCGGAGACTGCAGCAAAGCCGTCGCGTCTCCGGGATCGTACAGGATCACGCGGTTGGTCGTGCGGCGGTAGTAGCCCTTGAGTCCCGGGACATAGCCCAGACCATCAGCCCGGCAGTACTCCGCGAACTCCTGGACGTTGGGATACACCACGGCGACCAGGGGAAACTCGGGATCGGGCAGCGCGAAGCCTCGCGTGCGGAAGTATTGCCGAAAGCCGCCGTACAGCTCTTCAAACACCTCCGCATAAGTGCGTGCCTGCTGATTGCGGGCACAGACCAGATAGTGCGCGGTTCCGGCGACTTCCCACCCGTGCCCGAGGTCGCGGCGCAGCTGATTGCGCAGTTCGACCGACGAACGTGGCCGGAAAGCGCCCTCGACCTTCCGGAAGGCAGTGACATCCGCCAGAGGGACTTCGGTATAAAGCCCGTCTGCCTGCGCCAGCCAGCAGACCGTCTGGTCGTGTGCGAGCGACTTGCCGACGAGTGTCTGGTCGGCCAGTTGCAGCTCGATCAGCGGAGGCCCGCCCTCTGCCGACTGCAGGGAAGCGAGCAGCAGCCCGACGATGACAGGGATGACAGGACGACGTCTCATGGGATCGGCGGCGATCTCCGCAAAGAGGTTGGGTTCGTCCAACCATAGGACTCGTGGTGTTGGCTTACGGGATGAACCGCCCGGGATGACGCTCTTTGCGGAGAGAGGCGGGCCGCCTACACTGAATTCAACGAATGCGATCACCAGCGAGAGTCACATGTTGCATTTCGACAACACGGTGCGGGATCCAGACTTCTTGCACAGTGAACTGGATTCCCGCCTTCGCGGGGATGACGACGCGCAAGGGTTCACAAAGCATGGACGAAGGCACTCGGGCGGCATCATCGTCCTGCTGTGTGTTCTGGTCCTGCCTGCGCGGCCTGCAGTCGCTGTCGAACCGACGCCCGCTGATGACACGGTGCGACAACTGATTGAGGCGCTGAATGCACCGCAGTTCGAACAGCGCACCCTGGCCGAACGACAACTGCGCGAAATGGGTCCAGGGATTCTGCCCGTCCTCGATGAGATTGCTGCGGACACTTCTCCGCGAGTGAAAGATGCACTGCTGCGCGTTCGCAATCATCTCGAAAGAATGCGAACTGAGGAACTGACGCGGCCCTCGCAGGTGACGATCACGGGGCGATTCACACTGCAGGAACTTGTCGCAGCGATTGATCAGCAGACCGGCAATCCGCTTACCCTTAATGACGCAGTGCCCTCACACAAGACGCGGGACGTTAACCTGCAGAAGCAGACGTTCTGGCAGGCGCTGACCTGGCTGCAACAGGAGTACCGGCTCGCACTGCACAGGAATCCGGAGGAACGACGACTGCATCTGACCCCGGCACCCCCGGCGTCCGAGGGGCCGCTCGTCATCATTCCCACAGGTGCCTTTCGTGTGCAGATCACCTCGGCCGTCACGCGTCCCGACTTCACCGACCGGTCGCGGCAGATCATCCGCGTACAGATGTGCGTCGAAATAGAACCTCGACAGAGAGGGCTGTTCGTCCACGTGGTCGACCGCGACTTCACCGCGCGTACGAAAGACGATGTACTCGCCCCCCTGAAATTCGCAGGGTCAGCGAGAGCTGCCCGCGACCCCCTCGGGGTTCGTGACGTTTCCTGTCGATTTCGTCCTGCGGGCAACTCAGCAGCTGTCACAGATCGACCTCTCGGGAATGTTCGACGTGGAGCTGGCCGTGTCGCAGGAAGAGTTCGTGTTCCGGCCGCCCTGGGATCAGGAGCACGAGCGTCAGCACCGGGCCGGCGTGGGTGTCGAACTCAATGCGGTCGAATTCGAGCCGGGTGCTGACGGACAGCCGGCTGTCCGCGTGGTTGTGACTGTGCTGTACGACGACGCCCAAATGGACTTCGCGTCGCACCGCTCATGGGTGCTGCATCATCCGGCCCTGCTGGAAGACACGGTGCACCAACGCCAGTGGCGACCCGCCCAATCAGCGATCCTCGCCCAGCGACCCTCGGGCGTCGTCCTCGAGTACCGCTTTGAGGACGTCCCCTCACTGACCGACCTGGATCGACTGACTCTGGAGGTACCGAGCCGGTTTTCGAGAGTGTCCGCCACATTCACGGCCCCTGTTGTGCCGGTCTCATCGGGTGCCGGCAGGGAGGGCCAATCACCCTAACATCCAACAGCACAGTCACTTGACATCACGACTGGCGGGACAGAGGATGCCCGGACATGACGTCGGGCCTCTTGTGCCAGTTGATGTCAATCTGCGTGGGAAACTGAGGGAACTTTCGTGGCTGCCGGGTCGTCCAACTCTCAGGCCGTGGATGCGAGCACCGACCAGCAACTGATTGACCAGTGCCTGGCCGGCCGGACCGAGGCGTTCGGGGAGCTGGTCGAACGCCACCAGGACCGGCTGTATGGAACACTGGTCACCATGCTGAAGTCACCCGATGACGCCCGTGACGTGGCCCAGGATGCGTTTGTTCTCGCCTTCCGGCGACTGGGTTCGTTCCGTCAGGAGTCGGCGTTCTATTCCTGGCTGTTCCGAATTGCCCATAACGCAGCGATCAGCCATCACCGGCGTCGCCGCCCGAAGAAAGTGTCACTGGAGGCAGGACGCGAAGCCACTGGAGATGAACCCACCGACGAGCGTGCAGATTCCGATCCCTCCTATGCCCTGCACAGCCGCGAACGTCAAGCCCTCCTCAATCAGGCGCTCGGTGAACTGGGAGACGAGTACCGCACCGCCATCATTCTGCGTGAAATCGACGGCATGAGTTACGAAGAGATCGCCCAGGTTGTGGGATGCCCGGTGGGCACGGTCCGCAGCCGCATTTTTCGAGCCAGACAAGACCTTCGAGAGAAGCTGATCCGAGCTACTGCCGGCGAACAATAGGTCCGGCCCTCGGCCGGCAAACATTCCGTGCGGCCCATGGCCAGTGAGCATTAGTAGTCAGATATTTCGATGCATAGCGACCCCACCCACGAGCAAGTGCTCTCCGCCTTCTTCGACGGTGAAGCCGACGATGTCGAGCGTCCGTTGGTCGAGCGTTCGCGCAACGATTCAGCCGAGACGCGTCAAACCCTGGACGAGTTTGCCCAGCTTCGTTCGCTGATGCAGGAATTGGTGCGTCCAGCGGCCCCGACGGACCTGCGATCTGCGATCCTTTCGCAAATCACGACGGACACGGCCCCGGTTCAACCGGTCGCCGCGCCGCGCTCCATTCTAGACAAGTCGGCCCCACGATCCCGCTTCACAGGCAAACACTGGGGCGCAGCCCTGGCTGCTGCGGCGGCCATCCTGGTGATGACTCTCGTGCTGCCCCAGCGATCCTCCCGCTTGCCAGTGTCAGAAATGGCGAGCTCTTCGCTCGACGCGAGAGAACCATTGCCGGCCGCAGACGATTTGCATGTGGCTTCCAACGCCGCGGCACTTCGGGCCGACGACGAAGCACTCCCACGAGTCACGGCGGAAGCGACCATGGTCGCTGCGGCACCAGCGACACTTGGGGCGACCGCGATCAATTCGGACGACTGGATTCGCAATGAAATCCTGGCGCGGGGCCGCATTCCGGAGCGGGGTGAGGTCATCGAGTTTCTCAATCGCGAGGCGGATCGTGTGCTGCTGGTGACGATCTCCGTCATCGATGTCGATGTGGCTCCGGGGCAGATTCGCATGCTGTTGTCGAGGAACGGGATTCGCGAAGTGTCAACGACAGGAGAACCCCTCGCGGACAGCGTCCACGATGCACGGGCAATTGAAACGGAAGGAGGGCGTCTCGCGATCCTCGTCGTGACCGATCCGCAGAATCTCGCGCAGCTCGTCGAGGAGATCGGCATGATGGAGTTGGTGGACAACTGCCGCATCGACGAGCCATTGTCAGAGTCACCCTTGCTGGCAATGACACCGCGCGGAGCCTCGTCCTCCAATCTGCCTGCAGCGAGTGCGGCGGCTGAACAGGTGCCGCTGGCTGACGCCGAGCCTTTGAGCGTCGATCGAGCGGCCCGGACCGGCATTCCCCAATTGGCCCGGGCACGCGTCAATGCCGCCGAGAAGGACCTTCCGGACAACGGCGTGCAGATGGATGTGACGATCCCGCCGGATTTACTGTCCACCCGGTTTGCATCCCGCCAACTGGTGAGCGAAGACGCGTCGGCGAGCAAACTCAGGGAGTATGCTTCCCAGCAGCAGGTGCGAGAAGCTGACCCGTCCACCATGGCGGCACTGTCCGGGTCGGGCTTGGCACGAAATCCGATGCCGGTCTTGTTTCTGATCGAGGGCCGGTCCCCGGGACGTTGAGGCGGACCTGCTTTCTTCGAGGAAGATCGCCGGTTTTCCCCCGTTTTGGGGATCAGCGTGATAGATGCGGGAACATTCCGCCCCCTACTGGTGACGGAGACATTGCCTGCGGACTATTCGGACAACTCGGAATACCAGGCTTGAGCAACGAACAGGATGAGGGAATCGCTGCGGAAGGTGATTCCCCGCGCTGAAGCAGATTGCTAAACTGATAGCCATCATGTTGAAACACCTGAAAATGTTCGCGGTCGAGAAAGTCGGCCGGATTGTCATCGTCCTGCCGCAGGGCGATGCCAACTCATTTCGGTATCACGATTTGCATCGCGAAGCCAACAGCGTTCGCGACATCCTGATGAAGCCCGAGTCCGAGCACCTGATCCTCGAACTGGGCGGCCTGTCGTATTTCGGCTCCGAGTTCATCGGGGCACTCGTCTCGATGGCACGCGAAGTCCGGCATCGGGGAGGCAAGGCGGTCATCTGCAATGCGACCGAGCAGATGCAGGAAGTCCTAAGGAACATGAGCCTCTTCAAACTCTGGCCGTACTACGATACCCGGCAAGAGGCGATCGACGCCCTCAATGCCGCACACGACTCACCCAGCACCGTGTGAATTCGGCGGGGAAACCGATCGGGGGCATCGGACTGTGCAGATTCAAAGTACCCCGGCTGTTGAGAACAGCCTGGGTACTCTCATGCTGTCGCGACGTGACCCACACACGCACGGATCTCTCCGTTACCTTGTTGGTGGGTTTTCCGATGTTCCGGACGACTTTGACTCCGCTGGCACCAGCTTGAGGTGGCTCTCGGAGGTAACGGTCTGCTTGGAGATCCCGCCGACCTCCATTTCGAGCACCTGCTTGATGTGGCTTTCGGCCAGGCGTCCCGCCTTGTTATCGAACAGCAGCGTTCCCCCACCTTCCTTGCTCGTGGCCTTCATGGCGATGGGTGAGTTTTCGCGCGGCTGAAGGTCGACATTGACCTTCGCATCGATCTTCTCCAGTCCCTCAGCGGTGGGTCCCTGGTAGGTGTACGTGGTCATGACCTTCATGGTGCCGAACGGCATCTCCATCTCGGTGGTCTTCTCCCAAGTATCCCCCACATTGAGTTCCTTCTCAGGCAAGGTGATGTTGCTCTGAGAGAACATGCGTTCGACCGTTTCCTTGCCGTTCTGCGAGCCGAACATGGCGGCTGCCGGTCCCTGGGTGATGCCCTTGATGATCTCGTCGGGAACCTGGATGTCGGAGTAGTTGCCTAATTCGTCGATGGTCACCTTGATTTTGGGCCCGACCAGCATGCCGAGCGTCTTGGACATCTGCTGGGCGATCGGGTTATCCGGCTGCTCAGTCGCATCCGAGTCGTACGAAATCTTCTGGTTGACCGGAGCCGGCATCTCCATGTCGAAACGGACGCGGCTGATGTGCTGGTCGGTCGTGGCCTTGTCTGCCTCAACGCTGAGCACATCGATGATCAGATTCATCGTCTGCTGCATGGTGGTCGAGAAGGCCTGGCCGGCCGCCTGCCCTTCCATCGCGGTCGTCTGGGTCACCTCATAATTAAGGTTTTGCCCCGGCTCGAATTTCATGCGGAGGGGAGTTCCGCCCGAACTCGCTGTGATCGAGGCACACAGAAGAATCACTGCACATAGAGTGGTGCGAACAAGTAGAGAGCGTGGCATAGGGGAACCATTCTTCCGGAACCGTCGTCGGGTTCGGAGATTCATCGAGGATTGATCGGTGGGTGAATGCGGATGATCAGCGCAACGGGTGCCTCACGCCCGCATGAACGTGAGACGAGCTTAGCGGTTCGCAGGATGAGGGGCAATCTTGGGACTTTGGCCACAGCTGACATTGATGATTCGCCCCCACTGCGGTGGCGACACCCAGGATACAATGCCGGGCGATGCCTGCATTCATGTCGATGGGAGGCGAGTTGACGGGCTGGCGTAAACCGTTAACCGATCAGCCCGGACCGATGCGAGAGTGCGATTCCGCAGGCGAATGCTTGACACATCTTCGTCGGGCACCCTACCATTTCCCCGCTGACACACAGGCGATTGACCTCGCCCGCGCAATCGAGACCGCACGGTACGTCCGTGCTGCAGGTCGCCAATGTCTTTTGAGCAGGTTTGACGGAAGGTAACACGACGATGGCGGTCCCGAAACGCCGCACCTCTAAAACGAATACCCGCAAGCGCCGCAGTCACAACGGTCTTCAGGCGAAGAACCTGCAGTATTGCCCGCAGTGCAACACGCCGGTTCCTTCCCATGTCGTTTGCCCCAACTGCGGTCATTACCACGGGCGAACGATGGTCGAAACCGAGGACTAGCGATCATGCGGATCGCGCTCGACGCGATGGGGGGCGATGCGGCTCCGGAGATTAACGTCGACGGTGCAATTGCGGCATTGCAGGACAATCCCCAGATTGAGGTGCTGCTCGTCGGCGACGAGCGAGTGCTGCACGATTTGCTCGAGCAAAGGGGCTTCTCGGGAGACAGGCTCACCGTGCAGCCTGCCGAGGGGTCCGTCGGCATGCATGAAAAGCCGACTGACGCGCTCCGCAAGAAGCCGAATTCCTCGATTGCTGTCTGCTGGAAGTTGATGGCGTCACGCAACGTTGATGCGGTTGTCAGCGCGGGAAATACGGGTGCGGTGGTGGCCGCCGGCCTGTGGACGCGTCTGTTTCTCAAGGGCATCAAACGTCCGGGAATCGCCGTCATCCTGCCGACGCTCAAAGGGCGGTCGATATTGATGGACGTGGGAGCCAATCCCGGTGCCCGGACCGAGCACCTGTACCAGTACGGCATCATGGGCTCAATCTATGCCCGCGACCTGCTGGAGATTGAGCAGCCGCGCATCGGGCTGATGAACATCGGCACCGAAGAGGGCAAGGGGAACGACCTCGCCCGCGAAACGCACCAGTTCCTCATGAGCAGCTCCCTCAAGTCCCAGTACGTGGGCAACGTCGAAGGCCGGGGCTTGTACGAGGGCGAGGCCGACGTGGTAGTCTGCGAGGGATTCGTCGGCAACGTCGTGCTGAAGGTCAGCGAGGGCATGGCCTCGATGATGCTGCGGATGCTTTCCAGCGAAGTTCTCAAGGCGCTGGACAAAGAGCGCGGTCTCGCAGCCGGTGCTTTTCACAGCCTCTCTCGGCGCTATCAGCACAACGAGGTCGGCGGGGCACCACTGCTGGGGATCGATGGCATCTGTCTGATCTGCCACGGTTCCAGCGACGCCCGTTCCATCCACAATGCCCTGTTGGGTGCCCAGCGCCTGAAGGACCGGAAGATCAACGCCCATATCGTCGAAGCCATGGCGACCATTGGGATGGAGGCCCCCGGCGCATGAGCCGTATCGCCTTCCTGTTCCCAGGACAGGGAGCCCAGCACGTCAAGATGGGCTCGCGGCTGTGCGATCAATATCCGGCTGCGGCGCGGCTGTTTGATCGGGCCAACGAGATCCTCGGCTACGACCTCGCGAAGATCTGCTTCGAGGGTCCTGCGGCCGAGTTGGACTCCACCGTCATCAGTCAACCCGCGATCTTCGTGACCTCTCTCGCGGCACTGGAAAAGCTGAGAACCGATTCTCCCGAAGTCGTACTCTCGTGTGAGATGACGGCCGGCTTGAGCCTGGGGGAATACACCGCGCTGGTGTTTGCCGGGGCGATGTCCTTCGAGGATGGCCTGCGTGTGGTGCAGCAACGGGGACAGGCAATGCAGGATGCGTCCGATGCGACCCCCTCCGGCATGGTGAGTCTGCTGCTGGTGGACGTACCGCGCGTCGAGGAGATCTGTCAACAGGCGGCGGGCGAGGGACTACTGCAGATCGCGAACTATCTGTGTCCCGGCAACATTGTGGTCTCGGGAACGAATGCAGCCTGCGAGCGAGCCGTCGATCTGGCCGAGGCAGCCGGTGGGAGAGCCGTGCCGCTGGCTGTCGCCGGGGCCTTCCATACATCCATCATGCAACCGGCCGATGCACGTCTCGAGGAGGCGCTGGCCCCGGTCATGATGCAGACTCCCGAGATTCCGGTCGTCTCGAATGTCGATGCCCAGCCGCATACCGATCCCCACGACCTGAAGGACATACTGGTCCGACAGGTGATCAGTCCGGTGCGATGGGAAGACTCCATCCGGTCGATGCTCGCGGCAGGAATCGACGAGTTCTATGAAATTGGCCCGGGGAAGGTGCTGTCAGGCCTGCTCAAGCGGATCAGTCGCAAGACCCCCTGCACGATCGTCAACGACTCGTAAGTCGTTCAGGCGAAATCGGTTCCGGGACAAGGAATCCCCGTTGCCGTCTTTTGCCGCCTGCTGGTACAGTTGTGTGGCACTGGCTATGCGAGTGCCATGTCATTCAGTCGCACGATTGGGAACTCACTGGCGGAGCCAGTGGTGCCCAGTAAAGTTGTGAGAGTGCCGGAGTGGGGAATGATGTCCACTCTCCATGACTCTCGCATACTCTGACACGCTGGTACTCCTCTTCGACGCAGTCGGTCCACGGAAGGAACGATGGCAGCCTATCGCGAACACATCACGTTCAGCACGCTGCTGGGAGCGGGATACGGACTCTCCGCCGCGTTGCTCCTGGGGTTCACGCCGACGCAGGGTGCCCTCGCCGGCTGGTTGACGGCCATGGGAGGCATGCTGCCCGACCTGGACTCCGACAGTGGGCGTCCCGTGCGTGAAATGTTTGGATTGGTGGGCGCCCTGCTCCCCTTGATCCTCGTGCAGCATGTGGTGCGGCTGCTGGGAATCGAACCCCAGATTGAAGCCATCATGCTGCTGATCGTGGTGATGTACCTCATCATCAAGTACGGGGGGCAGAAGCTGGTCAACGCCGTGTCGGTCCATCGCGGGATGTTTCACAGCCTGCCGGCCATGGTCATCGTCGGCGAGATCATCTACCTCAGTTATCCCAGCCAACAAACGCGAGTGAAGCTGTTGATGGCGGGGGGCATCAGTGCCGGATTCTTCTCCCATCTGCTGCTCGATGAGATCTACAGCGTCCAATGGTCGGGCGTGCGACTGAAGATCAAGAAGTCGGCGGGCAGCGCGGTCAAGATGTTCGGCAAACCGTTCCTCCCGAACGTAGTGACGTATTCCATCCTCGCGACGCTGACGTACATCACACTGCTCGATGCCGGGCTGATCCAGCCGAGCTCGACCCCATCGCTGCGAGCCGAACGCAGTGCTCCCGGTGACGTCCCCGCGATGGATCTCGGCGAACCGCATACCGTGGACCTGGGGGCTGCAGCCCCGATGCCCGGTGCGTTGCCGGTTCCCGAGGCCGCTCCGACACAGCCTCCGTCCACAGCGAGTGGGACCGACCGGCTGATTCTCCCCCGCTGATTTCGGGGCAACCTCCAGCCGTATTCGGAGCTGCCAGCTTTGACGCGCCGTGCAATGTGTCGAGGCACCCTCTCTCATCGGGTGGCGCGTGCCAATGTGCGGTCTGGCCGAACGCTGAGCGGTTGGAGTTCATACTTCAGCGTATTCTTCGCCGCCTGAAGTCTGGACTCCAACGGACCGACGAACACGTCGTTCAAGAACGTCCACACCGCGGCCGCAGAAAATCGATGATGGCAGGGGCCCGCAGGCGTGACGTATAATACAGCGACTCACCTCTGCGAGGACCGACCTGTGGATCCGCTTTCTGACCTCGAACTGCTCGAATCGGTGCATCACTTTCCCGGCCCGTACACGTTCAAAGCCATTGGCCTGGCCGACGACAACTTCATTGGACGGGTGGTGGGGGCCGTCCGCGGCGAAGTCGGTGCCCACATCGAACCGCCGTTCTCATTTCGTAGGACCGCTGCCGGTCGGCACGTGTGTGTCACCATTGAACCACCGGTTACAGACGCGAGCCAGGTGCTCGACATCTACCGCCAGCTGCAGCAGGTGGAAGGTCTGGTGATGCTGCTGTAGTGCTCTGTCAGCACTTGAACGTGGCATCACAGCCTGAAGCGCCAGCGAAGGACCGGTGCATTAATCCTTCGCTGGCGCTTCAGGCTGCTATCCCGCGCTTCAGACTTCGCTTGAGTCAACGCATTGCTCGACCGGATGGTCGGCGTCCGCGTGTTCACGTTCGTCACAACCGGCAGAATCTGTCCCAAGCACACAAGCCGCACGACTGCTCCCCGGAGCGACGTCGAATGTTGCAGACCGGCAACATGCCTCCCTGTTGCAAGGTACGGTTGGAGACCTCCTCTCCCGACCTGCGACTGGACCTTTTGACATGGATCCGGCTCACCTCGACGAACTCGTCACCCTGGAGGACTCCTACTGGTGGCACGTTGCCAAGCGAGAACTGGCGATCAAACTGCTGCAGGAGCATTGCCCGCCACCGGGCCGACTTGTGGAAGGGGGCATCGGCAGCTGTCGAAACCTGTTGACGTTCCGCCAACTTGGATATGACGTCACCGGCTTCGACATCATGCCGCAGTCGGTCGCGCATGGTGAGAAACGCGGTCTGGACGATCTGCATGTCCACGACCTGACGCAGCCCTGGCCTGTCGAGCCAGGCTCGGTTCGCGCCGTCGTGCTGCTGGATGTCCTCGAACATCTGGATGATCCGGTGGCAACGCTGCGACACATTCATGAGTGCTCGACCCAGAGGCGCGCGCTCATCGTGACAGTTCCTGCCTACCAGTGGCTCTACAGCGACTGGGATCAGGCACTGGGTCACTACCGACGATACACCGCGTCCCTGCTGAGAACGCATGCCCAGGAGGCCGGACTGAACGTCCGAATGATCACACACTGGAATGCCTTCACGTTACCGGCGGCGATGGCGGTCCGCGGACTGCAGCGGGCTGCGCCCTGCCGGACGTCGGGCCGAGTTCCCCCGCGTCTCCTCACTGACCAACCGCC
Organism: uncultured Planctomycetaceae bacterium; assembly: GCA_963707405.1. GTDB lineage: Bacteria > Planctomycetota > Planctomycetia > Planctomycetales > Planctomycetaceae > CAVPPT01. The sequence continues at coordinate 62,164 of CAVPPT010000012.1, forward strand.
TGTTGCTGGGCTGCGCGGGAGTCGAGCGGCGGCTGATGGATGTCACCGGTGTGCCCTGCGGCTTGTCGGTCGTGGGGGTGCTGACGAGATGAACAGACACCCGCATCGATCTGCTACCGACACGTCACCTCGCAAGCCACTGGCCGAGTGTCTCGTATCGATCGTTCTGCCACTGTACAACGAAGTGGCCGCGCTCAAGAAGCTGGCGTGCCTGGTGACGGCGGTCATGGACGATCTCGAGTGCCGTTACGAGATTCTGTTCGTCAACGACGGATCGACCGACGGCAGCGGAGAACTGCTGGACGATCTGGCGGAGTTGCATCCGTGCGTGCGCGTGCTGCACTTCTCGCGCAACTTCGGACATCAGTCAGCAGTTCAGGCGGGATTGACGTACGCCCAGGGTGACGCGGTCGTGGTCATGGACTCCGACCTGCAGGATGATCCGCACGCCATTCGCACTTTTCTGGAGCGCTGGCAGGCCGGTGACGATGTGGTGTATGCCGTTCGCCGAGCGCGAGTAAGGAGCATGCCCTCAAACGGGGCTTGTTCTTCGGGTTCTATCGTATTCTGAATGCCATTGCCGACATCCGCATGCCGATGGACGCCGGCAACTTTGGACTGATCGATCGCCGCGTTGTGCGGGAGATCGCGGCGGTCAGCGATCGCGACCGCTACTTCGCCGGCTTGCGCACATGGGTCGGTTTCCGGCAGTCGGGAGTGCCTGTCGAACGACTCCGCCGACACGATGATCAACCGCGTGTTTCGCTGCGGGGGCTGTTCCGTCTGGCGAAAACGGCGATCTTTTCGTTCTCCGCATTCCCGCTGACGATGTTCTATGTGATCTCCGCGGCCAGTCTGCTGACTTGCACAGGCGTGGCCCTGTTCACGTTGTATCACAAACTCTTTACGGGACTGGCCGTACCGGGCTGGGCGTCGATGACAATTCTCGCATCGCTGTTTGGTGCTTTGAATGCCTTGGGGATCGGCATCCTCGGCGAGTACGCCATCCGTATCTATGACCAGGTACGGGCGCGACCTCAATATATTGTGGCCCGGGTTCGCAATCTGGCGAAGGAACGTCCCGGGCACCCATCGGCGAACGCTGTTGCGACCTCTGCGAACCTGCTGGATTGGCTGGCCTCCGAGGTTCCAATGGAATCAGTTCCCGAAAAAACGGTGACTGTAGGAGCCCCGTAGGCTATCATGCAGTCCATCGGATTCGACGATTCCTGGAGTTCTGAACAGCGGGCTAATTCGGGTATTGTGGCCGTCTCGTTCCATCAATATGTGGACCGGCTTGCGGAGTGCGGGCTGCTGACCAAGGAGGAAGTGCGCAGCCATCTCGCGCCCTTGCCTGAGCACGCGCGCCCCACAACTGCCGACGCCCTCGCCCGCTGGCTGGTGCGACAGGGTCTGCTCACCACGTTCCAGGCGTCCGCCGTCATCCAAGGGAAGACGAAGGGTCTGGTGCTGGGCAACTATGTCATCCTGCACCGCCTGGGAAGCGGAGGCATGGGCCAGGTTTTCAAGGCCCAGCATCGCCGCATGAAGCGGATCGTCGCCATCAAGGTGTTGCCGACAGCGGTCGCGAAGAAGCCGGAACTGATCCAGCGCTTCTCGCGCGAGGTCGAGGCGGCGGCCAAGCTGATGCACCCGAACATCGTCGCCGCCTTCGATGCCGACGAAGCTGACGGCCTGCACTTTCTGGTGATGGAATACGTCTCCGGCCGTGATCTCGCCGCCCTCGTCAGGGAACAGGGCCCCTTGTCGGTCTCTCTGTGCCTGAACTGCATGGTGGATGCAGCCCGTGCCCTGGAATACGCGCACTCACACGGAGTCGTGCACCGCGATATCAAGCCTTCCAACCTGTTGCTGACACGGACTGACCGACAGCAGGGTGCCGGTACCGATGACTCCGCGGCCTATACGGTCAAGCTGCTCGATCTGGGGCTTGCGCGGATCGACGAAGAGGCGGCGGCCGTCGCGACTCCTTCCGACCTGACCGGCACCGGTCTGGTGATGGGGACGGTGGACTACATGTCGCCCGAGCAGGCCATCAACACGCATACCGTCGATCATCGCACCGACATCTATTCGCTGGGGATGACGATGCACTTTCTGCTCACCGGGCGGGCGGCATATCCCGGTGAGTCGGTGATGCAGCGTCTACTCGCGCATCGTGAGAACCCGATCCCCTCGCTGGTCGAGGCGCGGCAGGATGTTCCCTTCGAGCTGGATGCCATCTTCCGGAAGATGGCCGCCAAGCGGCCCGGCGATCGCCAGCAGTCCGTCGGAGAGGTCGCCGATGCGCTCGAAGCACTGCGCATGGGGACCCCCTTGCCCACTTCATCATCAGCTTCGGCGGCCCCCGTCATTTCGATGGCGACGGATGATGCGGCCCTTGCCGATTTCCTGCGGTCGATGGGAAGCGGACCCCAGGGCACCGGCTCGACAATCACGCCCTCCACAGCCACGCAGCTGTCGGAATCAGGCTCCGCTCCGCTCGCACTTGTCGGCGGCGAGTCCTCTGAAATCTTCCTGACGATGACCGAGGGGTCGACGGCCCACACGCCGGTCTCCTCAGCGTTGCTGCGACGTGCGCAGACCAGCAACCACCCTCGACAAGAAACTGATGTATGGGGCCTGTGCGGGTGCCCTGCTGCTGATCGCCATTGGCTGGTGGCTGCTGCGCCATGACGGATCGGGGAAACCGACACCACAAGCTGTGGCAGAAACCTCGGCAGGTATTCTTACTCCGCCGGATGGTGATGATTCCTCGCCGGGAAGCGGCGAGAGTCCAGTGGCCCCTGTGGCGGCGGACCGGGATGTCGCCCTGTGGGTGTTGCGGAAAGGTGGAACAGTACGAGTCTCGGACGGCGGCGGACGAGCGGCGCTCCTGCAGGCCGGTCAGCCCCTGCCCGACTGGTCATTCTACATCACCCACATCGAGATGGGCGGCCTGCTCGAACGCAGCCCCGATGACCGGCTACGCATCAATCAGTTGCGCGACCTGAGACTGCTGAAGCACCTCGGACTGTCGGCATCGGGACTGGTCACCGACAGCTGGCTGGCATCGCTGGCGGAGTTTCCTGACCTGACATCGCTGGCGCTGGTGAATACGGAGATCACCGACAAAGGCTTGTCGGATTCTTGCGCGGGCCTGTCCCAACCTCGAAGTGCTGCTGCTTGACAACACACCGATCATCGGTCCGGGGCTGGTGCACCTGGGCTCGATGAAACAGCTGCGCCGCCTGGGCCTGTCGTACACACTGATCGAGGATCAATATGTCTCGACACTCACCTCGCTGGGCGACCTCACACAGCTCGATGTCCGCCAGACGCCGCTGAGCAAGGACAGCATCGAAAAACTCCACAGCGCCCTGCCACACGGCGCGATCGTCTCGGACTACCCGGCAAGGCCTTGAACAAGATCGGTTGTTGGGTCCAGCACGAATGGGCTGCGTACCCTGCGCTTCAGATCAGCTGGGGAACCCCTGGTACGTGCATCAGCACCAGGAAGCGCTGCTGGAAGAGGTTTCCATGTAGACATTTTGGTTCAGACGGGTTAATTTCAAAGGCGTACTCTGGGGCAGTTTGTCATCCCGATTTACACGAAGAGGTGGCTCATGAGGTCTCAACCGTTAGTAGGTAGAGTCGAGGCTGAGCGTGGCTTTACACTGATCGAGCTGCTCGTGGTGATTGCGATCATCGCGATCCTGATTGCTCTGTTGCTGCCTGCAGTGCAGCAGGCGCGCGAGGCCGCCCGCCGGACCCAGTGCAAGAACGCCCTGAAGCAGATGGGACTGGCGATTCACAACTACGCAGATGTGTACTCCATGTTTCCAGGGGCCACGTCCGCCGGAATCAACACGCCGACGAACTGCTTCCACGGCCCTTCCATGTGGGTGAAGCTTCTGCCTTATGTCGATCAGGCACCGATCTTCAACCAGATCAGCGGCATCGGATTCGGATGCCACGTCAACTTCTGGCTGGGGCATGCCACGAATCCCGCCACGATCGCCATCCGGCAGCTCACCGACGGACTGGGCGTCGCGATCTACCGCTGCCCTTCAACGAATCTGTCTGAGTTTCTGCAAGTGCAGAACACCAGTCAGACCGTGGTTTCGTTCGCACCGATCGCGGGCAGCGTGAATCATCGGTCTGCGGATCGAGGTGCCGGAGTGTTTAATGGCAGCTTCCACTCCGCCGGTGGCCTGTTCAGCGGGAACGACAATTCCCGCTTTCGGGACATGACTGACGGTTCCTCGAACGTCATGGTCGTGGCAGAACAGTCGGGACAGATCACTGGTGCCAGCAACAACCGCACGGCGATCCCGACCAGTGGCAGCTGGATGGGGAACAAGAATCCGCGCCGTCCCAATGGCAATGGCACTTGGTCATCGACCGGAACCCATGCCGCCAATCCTGAGACCACTGACATGCGCTGCTACAACACGACAACGGTCCGACAAACTCCCAATCCACCAGTCGGTCCCAATTGGCAGGTACATCCCGCGTGCAACACGCCCATCGCTTCGGCCCATGAGGGAGGTGCGCAGATCCTCCTCGGAGATGGTTCCGTCCGGTTTATCTCGGAGAATGTCGACCTGACGCTGTTCCTCAACCTGGCGGACAAGGACGACGGCAACGTGCTCGGCGAATTCTGACACGTGCCTCTCGGAAGTCGGCATCGCGCAGTCAGAATCTTCTGCTCGAGAAGCCGGACAGCGCTTGCGCCGGGGTCGGTGATTGCCGCCGCGATTGATCCACGGGAATTCTTCAGGTGTCCAAAAAGGTTGTATCCATGTCCCGATTGGCATGCCGATTGAGTCTGATCCCGCTGCTCTGCAGCCTCTTCTGTCTGACGGGCTGCAGCGGAAGCGATGGTCCAGAAACCTACACCGTCAGCGGCAAGGTAACGTTTCAGTCGCAACCTGTACCGGTGGGGTCGATCTCCTTTTTTGACGAGGCGACCGGCGCATCCGGCCAAGCTGCCTTGAACGAGGATGGTTCCTACTCCGTCCCCCTGCAAGCTGGCAGTTATCAGGTGGCTGTCACACCACCGTTTCAGACGGACGTTGCGAGTGTGAACACACCACGGGAGGGAGAATATCTGAAGGTGGACAACATTCCGGCAAAGTATCGCATGGAGGGGACTTCTGGTTTCCAGGCTGAAGTCTCCCAGACGTCCACGACGTTCGATTTCGATATGCAACCTTGAGCCCGGAGTGAGATTCGATCAGAGTGTGCACGAACCCAACTGCACTCCGGGATGTGGTGGCGTTCGATGCCGATTGCGTCCGCACTGAGGTCTTGTGGGCGGCTCGGCGTCGAGTGTGATGAACAGCTCCTTTCAGAGCTTTCGCGCAAACAGGAGGAGTGACAGACAATTGCCCGACACTCGACGACTGAACACAGCACCGCCGTCGATCATCCTTGTATTCTTCCTGCTGGGAGCCGGGTTTGCATCTGGTCAGCCGCCGCGGCTGGCAACCGAGGCGCGGCTCGATCTGAAGCTCGCCGGCGGCGGCACGCTCACCGATGGTGCCCTCCTGCCTGCCGAAGATCCGCAGAAGGATATCCTCTCTCCGGGAGGTGCCTGCGAGCGGATGAACTGGCTGCCCGCAGGCGAACAGGCGGCCAGTTACATGGTCACCTTTCCTGTCACCCACTATGCCGAGTCGGAGTGCATCGTCCGCGTGCAGCCGTCGCAGCCGGGGGAAATGACACTCTCCCTGATGGGCCAATGGGCCGAGCAACGCCCCGGTGTGCTGTTTCGCGAGGAGGTGCGTTGGACAGCTCTCGACGTCGACGGTGCGCAGGTGACCGGCGAACCCTTTGCTCCGGTCACGACCTGGCACAACGATCGCCAGGCGATCACCCTGAAGGTGACCGACGCTCCGGTGACCGTGAGCGTCCGGGCCCGGTCGGTCGTCCCTCCGGGGATGCCCCTGATGCAGCCGATCACCGCGCGTGATACGCCGGCACATCAGGCGGCCCAGCAGTTTCAGCGCGGCGTCAACCTCGGAAACTATCTGGAGGCGCCGCCGGGTCAGGACTGGGGGGCCCGGTTCACCCGGCAGGACCTCGTCCACATCCACGGCGAGGGGTTCGATCACGTCCGCATCCCGGTTGCCTGGCATCATTACGCAGGCCCCGGTCCTGACTTCACGTTACAGCCCGGCATCCTTGCGCGCGTCGATGAACTCGTCAAATGGGCCCGGGAGAATGATCTCTCCGTCATGATCAACATGCATCACTTCGATCCGTTCACCTCGGACCCCCAGGGGCAGAAGGACAAGTTCCTGTCGCTGTGGCGGCAGATCGCCGAGCACTATCGGGATGCTGATGATCGAGTGGCGTTCGAGATTCTCAATGAACCCAAGGACGCCGCGACGACCGAGGTGATGAGTGACATGTACGCCGCAGTGCTCCCGGTGATTCGCGAGTCGAACCCGCGGCGGACGGGGTTCGTCGGCCCGGGATCTTGGAACTCGCCCCACGAACTGGCCCGGCTGCGGCTGCCTGAGGACGACACCAATCTGATTGTCACGGTCCACAGTTACGATCCGTTCCTGTTCACACATCAGGGGGCGTCGTGGACGATGCCGCTCACGATCGTGAAGGGGATCGGTTTTCCCGGGCCACCGGCACGGCCCATCGATCTGTCGGTCTGGAAGGGTCTCGAAGCGGAGACGATCACCTGGATCGATCAGTACAACACCCTGCCGACGGCGCAGAACCCCAGCAGTCCGCAGGCGATTGATCGTTTGCTGCAGGCGGTCGGACGCTGGCAGGAGACCTACGGTCGCCCGGTGCATCTGGGTGAGTTCGGGGCAGTTCTTGATGCCGATCCCGAAGCGAGAGCGAGATTCTATCGGGCCTATCGGGAGTCGCTGGACCGTTATGACCTCGGGTGGGCCATCTGGGAATGGAAGGCGGCGTTCCGGTACTGGAACCCCAATGCCGACCGCCCGATGACCGGCATGCGCGAGGCCCTCAGACCGCATGAAGCCCGGCAAGTACCGTGACGGACATTCCCCGCGGGTGCCACTGGCTCCGCCCGTGCGCCACAACGGCGATGTCATGTCATCGGGGGAACGTGTGGGACGCTGAGTGTTTGGTGTCCGCAAGAGCCGGAACTACCGAAGCACAATCGGATTTCGATTTGCGTGAGTGGCGCGCTGAACTGTCAATCAGAGCCCGTGCGACTCGTGGCGTCGCGATTCTGATCGATGCCGCCGGTTTCGATACCTGTCCGCTCGCGAATGGCCTTTCGGGCGAGTCGAGCCACGTAGACACTCACCACGATTGTGGCCAGCAGCCCCAGTCCGCGAAAAGCCCACTCTGCCGGGGTTGTGTCGCGTCCCGCGGCGGCCGTCTTGCCGAGCGAGCCGATGTAGACGTACAGGAACGTACCTGGCAGCATGGCCAGCCAGCTGGTAAACACACACGGAACGAAGCGAATCGAGGTCACCCCATACAGATAGTTCTGCAGGTTGAAGGGGACGGCGGGCGAGAGCCTCAGCAGGGCGACAATCTTCCACCCCTGCTCGCCGATGGCCTGGTCGACGACGGCGAGTCGGGGAGACTGCTCGATCCGTGCTCGCACACGATCCCGCGCGAGGTACCGGGCGATCAGGAAGGCCAGCACTGCGGCAGTGGTCGACGCCAGCGAAACAATGATGGTTCCTCGTGCCAGTCCGTAAGCGGCTCCGACCACCAGCGTGATGGCTGAGCCGGGAATGAACAGCAGCGAACCCACGATGTAGAGCAGGCCGAGCATCAGGGGTCCCCAGACTCCCAGGCTGTCGATCCAGTCCTGAACCGGTTGCAGTAGCGGTTGGATGGGCAACATCCGCAGCAGCAGGATGACGGCTGCCAGGATGAGCACGACCGCCACACCGCGGCGGAACCCTGATGAGTTGCCCGACATCGTCTTGCGCGGTTCGGGATGGTGCTGTGCGTCGGCTTCGGCAGACTGGGAGCGGGGGGACATTCCGGCATTCCGCATGACGATCGGACGACAAGCGCTGGGCTACTTATGACACGAATGATTGCGTCATCACCACAGGCAGTCCGTGAGTCAGCCTATCTTTCACCACTTGTTGCCGATAGGCCACGTCATGGCGCTGCATGCTGGTATCGTTATATCGTTAGTGCAATATGGACATCCTCCCTCGACAGTCGCGCAGGTGGTATGCTGCCTCTCGCCTCGCAGTCTCTGCATTGGTACCTTGGCGAGCGTGAGTGTGACCGACCTCACTGAGTGGCCGGGCACGACTTCACACAGTGCACGCTTGTCGGAGAACGTGTCCGTTCCTCACTCGGGACTCCCAGGACCTCATGACCGAAATCGGCAATATGGCCTCGCACGATGTGGAAACGGCCGTGGCACGACGTTATGCGGCGGCGGCACATGCGGTCGAAACCGCCCTGTGCTGCCCCGTCGAGTATTCCGCTGATTACCTGTCTGTCATCCCCGAGGAGATCCTGAAGAAGGACTATGGCTGCGGCGATCCCACGCCCTTTGTGCAAACCGGTGAGACCGTGGTCGATCTCGGCTCCGGTGCCGGCAAACTCTGCTACATTCTGGCCCAGGCGGTCGGTCCCCAGGGACGGGTCATCGGTATCGACTGCAATCGCGACATGCTTGCGCTGGCCCGAAAGTATCGTCGAAGAAGTCGCCGCACGTCTCGGATACGCCAACGTCGAGTTTCGCTATGGTTTGATCCAGGACCTGCAGCTGGACCTCGAAGCCCTCGGGCAAGAACTGGATCAGCATCCCATTCTTAATCCGACCGACTGGCTCGCCTACCGTTCGCGGGAGGAGCGCCTCCGCCGGGAGCAACCTCTCATTGCCGACGACAGCGTGGATGCCGTTGTCTCGAACTGTGTCCTCAATCTTGTCCGTCCGCAGGACCGGCAGCTGCTGTTCGCCGAGGTCTTCCGTGTGCTGCGGCGTGGGGGCCGGGCCGCCATCAGCGACATTGTCGCCGATGAAGATGTCCCGCAACACCTGCAACAGGATGCGACGCTGTGGTCGGGGTGCCTGTCAGGTGCGTTTCGCGAGGATCGCTTTCTCGAAGCCTTCGAGCAGGCGGGCTTCCACGGGATCGAGATCGCCCGACGTCAGCACGATCCCTGGCAGACGGTCGAGGGCATCGAGTTTCGTTCGTTGACAGTCGTGGCTCACAAAGGGAAGCAGGGACCTTGCCTGGAGCGCAACCAGGCGCTCATCTATCGGGGGCCCTTCAAGAAGGTCGAAGACGACGACGGCCATACCTATTCGCGCGGCGTCCGCATGGCCGTGTGTGACAAGACGTTTCATCTTCTCCAGCGCACTCCGTATGCCGGCCTGTTTGATGCCGTCGAACCACTCGAACCGGTCCCTCTCGAAACTGCCCCCGCGTTCGACTGTCTCCGGTCCGCACAACGCTCTCCTCGGGAAACCAAGGGAGCCGGATACACACTCACGTCGCAATCCCCCGGACCCTGTTGCGGAACCGATGAGCCGTGCTGCTGAACTTCACTGCATGCGGCTCACTCTTGTTGACCGACCCGGCTGAAAGCTCACGATGACCACTCTCACACTGCTGAGGCAAGCCAGTTCGCTGGCCGATCCGTCGAAGCAGGTCGCGATCCTCGAGTCATCGGCTGCCAACGCCCCGCCCAGGTTTGATCGCATGCTGGAGTCGTTCGGTCTGGCACCGCTGCAAGCCACCAGCATCGAGGTGCTGCAGGTCAATGTCGGGCGGGTGTGCAACCAGACCTGCCGGCACTGTCATGTCGATGCCGGTCCCGACCGACGGGAGTCGATGTCGCTCGAAACGGCCCAGGCCTGCCTGCGGGTGCTGTCCGAGTGCGACATCCCGACGCTGGACATCACCGGCGGCGCACCAGAGATGAACCCCCACTTCCGCATGCTGGCTTCGGAGGCAGCGCGACTGGGGCGACGGGTCATCGATCGCTGCAACCTGACGATTCTACTGGCACCGGGCTTCGATGATCTGCCGGAGTTCCTCGCCGAACATCGTGTCGAGGTGGTGGCGTCACTCCCCTGCTACCTCGCAGCGAACTGCGATCGGCAGCGGGGCGACGGGGTGTTTCAACGGTCGATCGACGCCCTCAAGCGGCTGAACGCGCTGGGGTACGGACGACTGGACAGCGGCCTGATGCTCACGCTCGTCTACAACCCAGTGGGACCTTCCTTGCCCCCCGAACAAGGCCAGCTGGAGGCGGCCTATCGTCACGAACTGCGGGATCGGTACGGAATCGAATTCAACCGGCTGTTCACCATTACCAACATGCCGATCAGCCGGTTCCTCGACGACCTGCTGCAGTCAGGACACTACGAAACCTACCTGCAGACCTTGATTGATGCCTTCAATCCGGTGGCGGTCCAGGGGGTGATGTGCCGCACGATGTTGTCGGTCGACTGGCAGGGTCGACTGTTCGACTGCGACTTCAACCAGATGCTCGATCTGGGGGTCGTCCACCCGCTGCCGCAGAACATCCGTGACGTGACACACGAAACTCTGACGGCGCTCGCCCAGCGGCGCATCGTCACGGGTCGTCACTGTTATGGCTGCACCGCAGGTACTGGGTCCAGCTGCCAGGGAAGCCTGATTGGTTGACTGGCAGACTGATCAGGCGAGTGGACGTTCCCCAACGACGCCTGCTCCGTCAGTCCAGCAGCGTCAGCGTGATGGCACGCACATCCATCACCGACTTCCCCGGCACCTTGAGCGCCCGCAGTGTCAGCGGTCCCTGTCCTGCTTTGAGGTCGATCGTCCCGAGGTCCAGCGGGTGGAACGGCTTCAGTTGCGATTCGGCAGGCGGACGAGGCAGCGTGTCCTGGTTCGTGTTCAGCGGCGGGTCCCAGCCCGGGTCGACGACTCCCAGCGCCTTGCTGTCGCCGAAGCTCAACTCAACAGTGGAACCGGCATCGGCATCGGGGCAGGTGTACTGAATCTCGACGGCGTAGGTGCCGGTCGTATGCACATCCACATTCCATTCCATTCGTCCATCGGTGTTCGTCCAGTTGACGAAGTAGGAACAGTTGGGGGCACCGGAGCTGCGCTTCACGCCTCCCAGCGGTTCGCCATCCCGCGCGGGGAGCCAGGTGCGCGGGAACTCGCGATACCCAACCGGGAATGGCCGCGGATCGACACTCCGGCCCTTCGGCTTGCGGTTGCCACGGGCTTGAACCGCAGTCTCCTCTGGGGTGTCACTGCCGGCTTGCTCAGTAGAGCCATACACTTCCGCGCGCAGTCACGCACCGCCTCCCGCAGACGTTTGGTCACCTCGGGCTGTTGCGCATTGATGGGGGTCGTCTGACTCGGATCGCCCTGCATGTCGAACAGCTGTCCCCGGTTGTCAAGGCGGTACTGCTGTGTCCGCACACTGACACTGTCGTTCCACGCGTTGAAGATCATGCGGTCGGGCCAGTTGTCCGCCGTCCCCAGCAGCAATGGTGAAAGGTCACGGCCATCCAGCGGCTTGGGCCCCTTGTGGGTGACGCCAGCCAGCGTGGTCAGCGTCGGCAACAGGTCGATCGCGCCGGCAATCTCGACGATCGTCTTGCCGGCGGGCAGCTGGCCCGGCCAACGGATGTAGCAGGTCGAACGCACTCCCCCTTCGTCGGTGCTCCCCTTGCGGCCCTTCATACCGTCGTTCCACCGCCAGCTGTTCGGGCCATTGTCGGAGTAGTACAGCACGATGGTGTTGTCCGTCAGGCCGAAGTCATTCAGCTTCAGGAGCACGCGGCCGACGTTCCAGTCCTGGTTCTCCAGCATGGCCAGCGCGCAGCGTGTCTGGTCGAGTTCCTCCTGCTCGGGATTCGTGGCCCGCTGCGTGATGGTCTTTTCCCGGAAATGCTGCCAGTTCTCCTCAGGAGCCGCCCATGGAGAGTGAGGCGTCGTGAACGGCACGTAACAGTAGAACGGCTGCTCGCGATGACGGTCGATGAAGTCCAGCGCATGGTTCGTGCACAGATCGACGATGTACCCTTTCTCGCGCACCGGCTGGCCGTTGTGCTCCAGCGGCGGATCGAAGTACTCCCCCCAGTGACCTGCCGTGTGACCGTAGTACTCGTCGAAGCCGCGGGCCATCGGATGGTACGGCCACTGACTGCCGTTGTGCCATTTGCCGAACGCCCCCGTCGCATATCCGGCGGCGTGGAAGTCTTCGGCGATCGTGCGTTCGCCGAGGTCCATCCGTTCGTCACCCAGCGATGTGCCCGAGACCCCCATCCGCCCGTGATATCGCCCCGTGAGCGACTCGGCCCGCGTGGGAGAGCAGACGGCACACACGAAGAAACGATCGAGCGTCACCCCCTCACGCGCGAGCGAGTCGATCTTCGGCGTGACGGCCTGCGTGTTGCCATTGGCTCCATAGTCGCCATAGCCGGCATCGTCTGCCAGAAAGATGACGACATTGGGCCGGTCGGCTGCCGAAGCTGGTGACCAGAGCGAAGTCAGCAACAGGCCTAGAGCGGCGAGCAGGCGAAATGGTGTCATCGTTGATCCTCGAACAGGTTAATTTGCTGGCGTGCGGGAGGCGAGCGGGGGACGTGAGTCCCCCGATAAGTGCATCGTTCCATCACCCGACAGCGTACCCGCGCGGACCATGTCAGCACAAACGGACGGTGGACTGCACATGTGACAGCGAGCCGGAGACGTGAGTCCCTGTTCCGCTTGCTCGCTCTGCAACGTGAATGCACTCTCCCTCCGGGAGGATCAATTCCAGGGAGGGAGCAGCGAACGCCCTCAATGGAACTCCGCAAACAGATCGCCCGCAGGCCAAGTCACGATGCTGCTGGTCGTCTGCTGCAATCCGGAGTCGATATCGCGTGAGAGATGCGACGAGGTAGGGCTGACCCGCGTATTGAACAGGGCGATGAGGTGCCGGTCGTCGTGCCGGCGGATGAGGATCGTTGCAGTTCCTGGAAGTGAACCGGTATGCCAGTGGTTCACCCCTCCGTCTGAGAGCACACGGTTCGACCAGCCGAGCGAGTAGAACAAATCCAGCGGCTGCCCGCTGTCGTCATGACCGGCCAGTCCGGGGGGCCGCTCCTGCATCAGGTCGATGCTCGCACGACTGAGGATTGGGCAGTGGTCCGGATCGTCGAATGCAACGGCGAACCGGGCGAGGTCGACAGCCGACGCGACCCACCCACCGTGTGCGTCCATGGCCTCGAGATTCCACGCTCCATAGGGAGATGGAACCTGCTCGCCCAGGTCATCCTGAAAGACAGACTCGTCCGGTTGCGGATGATAGTAGCGGACTTCTCCCTCCGCCCGGCCCGGTAATCGCGTGCGCCCCAGTCGCATCGATGTGATCCCCAGCGGGGCGAGCACATGTTCGCGGACATAGTCCTCGTACGACTGTCCGCTGATCTCTTCAATTACACGCCCCAGCAGACAGTAACCAAAGTTGGAGTACGCGTAGCGGTGCCCGGGATCGAAGTCGAGCGATTGAGAGCACATCGCCCGGATGACGTCCCGCGCTGTCGCCGGTGCAGGCACCCCCAACTGTCTCGCAAAGCGCACCGATTGAAACATCGCATCGAACGACTGGTCGCGATCCCAGCCTCCCCGATGCTGCAGCAGGTGCCGGATGGTGATGTCCCGCAACCGGGGATCGAACTTCTGTCCCGCCGCGGAGATGTCGGCCTCACAGTCCAGCAGCTCGAACACTTTATCGTCGAGCCCCAGCCTCTGTTGTTCAACCAGCGTCAGCAGGGCGGCCGCGGTGATCGGCTTCGAAATACTGGCGATGCGAAACAGACTGGTCGGCTGCACCTGTTCCCGCTTGGCGAGGTCGGCATAGCCATAGCCTTTGGCCAGCACGAGGCGTCCCCCATCAGTCACCGCCAGTGATGCTCCGGGAACATGGTGCCGCTGCAGAAAGTCCTGCATCATCGTGTCGAAGTCAGCCAGCGGCGGGTCGGCCTTGCCTGTCGACACGGCATGCGGAGCGAGTTCCGGTCGATATCCCGGACCACGCAGCACACGGCCCGGCCGTTTCCCGGTCAGTTCCCCCTCCTCATAAACCGGCACGCCGTTGACGATCACATGCGTCATCCCTTCTGAGCGGGCATCGGGGTCGGCGAACGTGGCCCGATCCGTCAGCTTGTCGAAGTCTAAGACGATGATGTCGGCAGCGAGTCCCACAGCGATACGCCCACGATCATACGCCAGGATGTCGTTGGCCGCCGCCGCACTCGCCTGAGCGACCGCCCGTTCCAGTGAGAGGACTCCCAGATCACGCGCATAGCGTGACAGCAATCGAGGAAAGGCACCGAATGCCCGAGGGTGCGATGCTGACCCGTCAGCGCTCACCGGCCCCACATCGGTACAGAATGAGACGAAGTCATTCTGCATGGCGATGATCTTGTTGGCCTCGGTCATGCTCTGAGGCAGGGCAAAGGCTCCGCCCTTCACCAGCGTGAAGAATGTATCCCACGGATCTTCATCGCGGGACCTCGCAATGGCCGCAACACTCTGGCCGACGACGTCGGCGAACTGCCGGTCATCCGACTGACCAATGACCACGCGGTCCCAGTCGTGGCCGACATGGCGGAACCAGTTCTCCCAGCCGTCCGTCGACTCCATCTCGGTGCGAATCTCCGCACGCAGTTCGACGTCATCCAGTCGCCGCCGCAACTGATCGTAACCAGCGGTGAAGTGCCGGGGATGAATGAGGGCCGCGATCCCCAGTCCGTTGTTGATGTACGGATAGATGTCGGCGGTCACCTGCTGACCTTCCGCACGGGCTGCCTTGATGCGAGCGATGGCGAGCGGCATCTTCCCCCAGTTCTGCTGCCCAGCCGCCTTCAGATGAAAGATATGGACCGGCGTACTTCCCAGACGGCCGATCTCCAGTGCCTCTTCGATGGCCTCCAGCAGACGGTCCCCCTCGTTGCGCATGTGTGTGAAGTAACGCCCGCCGTACTCCCCGGCGACTTCCGCCAGTGCGCCGATCTCGTCAGTCTCCGCATACACGGCGGGAGGATAGATGAGGGCCGTCGAGACTCCGATCGCCCCCGCCTGCATCCCTTCCCGCACGAGGTCCTGCATCCGCTCGAGTTGATCGGCTGAGGGTCGCACTTCAATCTCTCCCAGCACCAGTCGCCGCACCTGGGTATGTCCGACGGTCTGCACGACGTTGACAGACAGACCCTGCATGTCGAGCAATGCCAGGTATTCAGCCACCGTCGTCCATCCCTGCCGTGCCCCATCCTCGGCACTCAGCGGCGCGGCGGAGACCCCCTCGCCGCAGTTGATTGTGGTGATGCCTTGCGAGAGCAGGTTGAAGGCATGGGCGGGATCCTCCAGCAGCGGGGAAGCCGACTGCCCCATCATGTCGATGAAGCCTGGAGCCACGATCAGCCCGGTCGCGTCGATAACGGTCTCGGCAGACTCGGGATCGATGCGACCGATCTGTACGATCATCCCATCGCGAATGCCGATGTCGGCGACGTACCACGGGGCCCCGGTGCCGTCGACGATCCGCCCCTGCATCACGGCCAGATCGAGATCCTCAGCCTGTGTCGCGTTGACCAACAGCATGGCCAGACAACTCATCGTGAGAGGCAGTGGAACGCGGAAACCGGAGATTGCTGAGTTCATGGGTGCACCGTCTCAAGAAGTGGATGTGTTGATGAGTTGCCGAATGGTGCAGCGCGCACGTTCCTTGATTGAAGTTGATTGTGCAGCAACTGGTGATCGCTCACAAGCGGGCGAGCGCGGTGCCATTGAGCAATGGGTGGGACTATCCAGGCCCATGGGCACTTCCCACGGGTCTGCGGGGAGCGATGGTGTCGACGCTGGCAGCTTCGACTACGAGGCACACATCCTCAAAGGCATGCGTGTTCTGCGGTCCCAACTCGTCTGCGACTCGCGGCTGAACGTCTCAGCTCATCCACTCATCTTCCCATCAACCCATCAACTCCTCGCGCCGCCTTGACCTTCCTGAAACACCGGCGTAGCCTCTGCCCGTCAGGAAACGATCCCGGGTCGCTGCCGACGCCCGGTCCGCCAACAACTGATGTCGAGCTCCGCAGATCCATGCTGACCCTGTACGACGTTCCCGTGGTCGATACGTTCGCCGAGGCGTTCACCATGCGGGGGACGCGGGTCGTCATCACCGCCGTCGATCTACACTGGGCCGAGACAGCCGCCCGCGAGTTCTGCGGTCATGCCTCCAGCGTGATTGGCTGCGATGCCGAGGTCGCGATCGAGCGGATGCTCCCGCCGGACGAGACCCCCGATGGTCGCCCGGGTATGGCATGTCTGGCGTTCGCCTTTGATCAGGAGGCACTCGGGAAGGCGGTCGTCAGCCGCGTCGCCCAGAATGTGCTCACCTGTCCGACGACAGCCTGCTACGGGGGCATCGATCCATCGATCGCCGAAGGGCACATATCCGTCGGAGGTGCCTTGCGCTATTTCGGTGACGGCTGGCAGAGGTCCAAGTTGCTGGACGGACGACGCTTCTGGCGGGTGCCGGTGATGGACGGGGAGTTCGTGTGCGAAGACCGCATCGGCTTCGTGAAGGGGGTCGGCGGGGGCAACCTGCTCATCTGCGGGACGGATGCGGAGACGACACTGTACAGCACGGCGGCGGCTGTCGCTGCGGTGCGGGAGCAGCCCGGCAGCATCCTGCCGTTTCCGGGGGGCATCGTCCGCTCGGGGAGCAAGGTTGGCTCGCGCTACAAGAAGCTCGTCGCCAGTACGAACGAAGCGTATGCCCCCACGGTCCGCCCGCTGGTCGAGTCAGAGCTGCCGGCAGAGTGCCAGTGCGTGTATGAGATTGTGGTCGACGGCCTGTCGTACGATGATGTCCGCGCGAGCCTGCGGGCGGGTCTGCATGCAGCATGTGTTCAGCAGGGAGTCGTCCAGGTCACTGCGGGAAACTACGGCGGCAAGCTCGGCAAGCACCACTTCCACCTGCGCGACCTGCTGTGAACCGGAACGCGGAGTGTGAACCGTGAGTGATGACAGCGCAACCGCCGCGAACCTGACGACGTCGCACTCAGAACTAGGCCTCCGGGTGGCCTATGCACTGCTGCTGACGATCTCGCTGGCCCTCACGACGGCCCGGCTGATGCAGGCACAGCCCCTGATGAGCGCCAACGACCGCTCGCGGTGGTCCACCGTCTGGTCGCTCGTCGAACGCGGCACGTTTCAGATCGACGAGATTCGTCAGCGGCCCGGGTGGGACACGATCGATCTCGTTCGTCATGACGGTCACTTCTATTCGACGAAACCCCCGATTCTTTCGACGCTGGTCGCCGGCGTGTATTGGGTGGTGAAGCACACGCTCGGCTGGACGCTGGACGACGATCTTCCCGCGACGTCGCGCCTGATTCTGATGATCATCAACGTGCTGCCGTTCTATGCGGTGCTCCTGCTGCTGATCGACATGCTCGAGCGACATGCGCGGGAGAGCTTCACGCGCGCCTGCATTCTGGCGACGGCGGCGTGGGGGACGCTGTTGCTCTCGTTTCTGGTGACGCTCAACAATCACACGCCGGCGACAGTCGGACTGATCGTGTGTCTGTGGGCCCTGGGCCGGATTCTCGACGGCGAACAGCAGCGCGGCTGGCTGTATGCAGTGGCGGGCTTTTCGGCGGCGGTCACGTGTTGTCTGGAACTGCCCGCGGCGGCGCTGGGAGTCATGGTGTTCGCATTCCTGTGCCGGCAGTCGCCCAGGCACACACTGCTGTGGTTTGTGCCGGCGGCGGTCATTCCGTTGGCCGCGTTCTTCGGCACGAACGTGATCGCCACAGGAAGCTGGAAGCCGTTTTACATGTATTATGGCACGGAGAAGTACGTCTTCATCCACGAGGGAGTTCCGAGTTACTGGGCCAACCCGCAGGGACTCGACCAGGCGAAGGACGGACCGCTCGCGTATCTGCTGCACTGCACATTCGGGCATCATGGTGTGTTCTCACTGACGCCCGTCTTCCTGCTGACGCTGTGGGGCTGGCTGACGTGTGCCCGCTGGCGCGGCTCATCGCTGCGGACGTTGCTCGTCCTCGGGTTGATGACGACGCTGATCGTGTTCGGGTTCTATCTCTCGAAGACCGAGAACTACAACTATGGAGGCGTGAGCATCGCACTGCGGTGGATGCTGTGGCTGATTCCGTTCTGGCTGCTGACGATGATTCCGGTCCTGGATCGCTGGCGTCCCGACCGATGGGGGCGGGCTCTGGTCGTCGGGCTGCTCGGTCTGTCGGTGTTCTCGGCGTGGTATCCGTTCGAGGGACCGTGGCAGCAGCCCTGGCTGTTCCAGCGCATGGAGGCCGGAGGCTGGATCGACTACTCGAACCCGGCCCCGCCACCGGGGCAACCGTTTCATGCCTGGATCCATCAGCTGCCGCCGGCAGCATCGCTGGAGCCACTCGCCGACTACTGGGCCCAGTGGGAAGGGCTCGACACGAACGGCAACGTCGTTCGGCTCCGTCTGCAGGATAGCGGACGCACCGCTTCTGGTGGACGAACCATTCAGCGCATCGATGTCATCGAACAGACTGGCGATCTGAAACGGGAGTGGACGCTGGATATTGACCGCAACGCGTTCGATAAAGGAGCGGCGGTCTCCGACGTCATCGTCTGGCCGGTCGAGCTGCTCTCTGCGGATGAGCGCCGTCGACGACTGGTGTTTCTGCATGGTCTCCCCCGCTCGCGAGCCTATGTGCCGGGCCGTCTCCGCTACCTGCACACACCGCTACAACGGGATGCGTTCGAGTGCCGGCTGGCTGCGTCCCGCGTGCTCGATCGCCCTGGTGATGCACTTACGCCCGCGATCTATCGTCGCGACCTGTGGCTGAGTGACGCGGTTCCGTTCGGCGTGCTGAGGTGGGAGGCCACGGTGAGTGACCCGGCGACAGGGGCGATGCTGTCCCGCGAGGTGATGAACATCACTTCCGCCGGGGAGAACTTTACTTCACCCTCCCACTGGGAGGGGCGGACGCAATAGCGGCCGGGGAGGGAAGAACTCTCGCGCTCGCAGGGTGGCCCAGCCGGAATCGGCTGGGTGCCGGAGGCACAAGACGAATCACGCTCAGCTGCGGATGCGTCGTGCGCGCTCGCAGCACGAGTGTAAGTCATTCTGTCACTTCGCGACCCGACCAAATGGTCGGGCCAATCGAGAAGGTTTCAGTATTCAAAGTCGGCTGCAACCGAATTCCAATTGATCGCTTTGATCTGAGAGACCGCGATGTCGTCAATCGGTGGCCCGAACTCCGCCTGATACCAGACGATGACCAGGTGCGATCCATGCATTTGGGTGTTTCGCGCCGGCGGAAAAGATTTGAACGACCCGATACAGCGGACCATGGGCAGCCATTCAGGAGCTCGCCCATCAAATGTGTGGACATCATCCATATCTCCGGGTTCGCGAAGATAATCACGGCGGACTGGATCGATCAGGTACGGCTTCGCGACGTTGATGGACCGAGTTGACGCGATGTCGAGTGCTCGCTGGATGTTCCTGTTATTTGATGTGGCGAACGGTGTGCCTTCGAGTAGTCCAGCGTATGTCTGTCGCTGCTGAAGTTCTTCGAGAATGACATGCCGTCCACATGGCAGTTCGATTTCGCAGTGCAGATGGTAGGCGGTGTTGTATTCCATCGAAGCGGAGCCTACGGCAGAACCTGGTTATCGAATGACGACTGTATTGCCTGCAGGCCGCAGAGTTGTCAGACTGGCGCTCATCGCACCGACGAACCAGCCCGTCAACCGGGCTGCGGTCACTGCTTCCCCCTCGCTGCGCTCGACCCTCTCCAGGGGGAGGGTGCATGCAGTCTGCACAGCACGCTCCCCGCCGGACGTCGCCCCCTAATGCTGCAGTGTCTCGACCGTGACCGCCATGATGATCGGTGCGGTCGAGTCATCCCCCTTGAGGAACTCCACCTCGCGAATCGCCTCCTGGCGCTTGGGAACGATCTTCAGGTAGCGAATCTGGGCACTTCCCAGTGAGAACGCGAACGTGGACTCGGGAACATCGACCCTGCGAATGTAGTCGGCAAAGTGCACGCCGTTGAGCAGGTCGTGATCTTCCGTCGTGCCATCCGCATAGTGCAGCCGCACCCTCATCGAGACCGACGGGTCCCTGATTGCCGGGTAGTTCCAGCCCCCCACTCCGCTGAGCAGGTGGATCGCCGCCGACGCCGTGTTCACCGGCAAGCGCACGGCGCGCGGCATCCGGGGAGGCAACGTCCCCAGCGGTCCATACAGCAGCACGATGTTGGCAACCGTGTCTCCACGGGGATCCACCAGTTGAAACGGAACACCCTCAAACTCCTTCGGATTCCAGTCGGGG
Source organism: uncultured Planctomycetaceae bacterium (assembly GCA_963707405.1). Classification (GTDB taxonomy): domain Bacteria; phylum Planctomycetota; class Planctomycetia; order Planctomycetales; family Planctomycetaceae; genus CAVPPT01. The sequence continues at coordinate 82,495 of CAVPPT010000012.1, forward strand.
AAGATCAACCGGTCGGCTCCACTCTCGCCCGGGGCAAACAGGTTCTTCGTGCTGATGGCGGTCGCCACCTTGGCGAGTGCAAGCGGCAGGAAGCGGCCCTTCGCCGTCAGGAACTCCAGCAGATCGGTCAGTTCGCTGGAAGTCATCTGCTTCTCAAAGCCTTCGGGCATCAGCGATTTGCCCGAGTTGAGCAACTGCTCGATCTCTTCACGCAGAATGGTGTGGCGCTTGGCCTCGGTGTCGATGAGTTCGATTGTGGTCAGCGTTTCCGCTGCGAGCATGCCGGTGTAAATGCGACCTTCGTCGGTCAGCACGGTGTACAACCGGAAGTTGCCTTCGACGCTGCGGCTGGGGTCGATGATGTGCGTGAGCAGTTCCGCCTTGGGATGCACCGCCATGCCGGTGAGGTCGGGACCAATGTTCTCCCCTTCGCCCGAGTGACGATGACATTTGGCACACTGCTTCTTGAAGACCGCCTTCCCCAGTTCGACATCACCGGTCTGCTCCGTGAGCGGAAGCAACGTGTTGAACACCAGTTGCCGATCGGCATTGGGCAAGCCGCCCCCCGATTCGAGCAGACTGCGGGCCCGGCGTCGGATTGTCTGATCGGGATGTTGCGAGAGCCCCTGCTTCTGGTCGAGCGACAACTCGCCCAGTTGCAGTGTGCCACCTTCAAGTCCGTCAAGCAGTGCCGCCGTCGTTGCGGGACGCGAGAGCAGGACTTTGAGGATGACTTCGCGCATGCCGGGCGTCAGCCGTCCCGCCGTTTCGACCAGCAGCGGCCCCACGTCGGATGATGTGCTGTTCGCAATGGCCCGGATGACACCTGCAGCGACCTCGGGCGAGGTCTGCGGGATCACATGGCCCAGCAGTTGGCTGACGAGTGCGCCATCATCGGGCGCAGCCCCACCAATCCTTCGCCGCCGTGATGCGATCTGCGGGAGGGGAGTCTTCAGTACTGAGGACCTGCAGCATCGACTGCGCAATCTTCTCGAAATGGGCCTCGAACTCGCGACTGCCCCACGATTTGGCCAGCCGGATGAGCTTGCCCTGGTCGCTGACCGGCAGACGCTCCAGCAATGCCCCCAGCGCGCGGTTCGAGGCATCGTCCAGTTCGACCATGTGATCGTCATTCCAGCCGCGCGAGAGTCCCTCCAACAGCACGCTCGCGATCTGCAGGTCACACTGGTCGAGCGCCGACAGCAGCGAATTCAGTTCGGCACTGGAGGGTTGACTGCGGGCGAGATGCTCCGCCACGATGGCGACCGATCTCAGCACACCGGCATCGGGTGAACTCAGAGCGGTGGACTGTGCCGTCTCACGCAGGAACGCAATCGCATTGACCGCCGCCGCCGACGTGAGCGCATCGACCAGCCAGCGATCGCTGCTCGTTCGGGAGTCCCGCAACTTCTGCGCCAGTTGTCGACCGGTCGTTTCACCGGGGGGCAGGTCGGCGAGCTTCAGCAGCGTCGCCAGCTGTACCTGCGGATCGGGATCGCTCAGCCGACCGGAGTCGAGGATGACCTGGGCGGCCTGAGCATCGTCGGGCAGCACCTGCACGGCATTGCGACGCACGCCGGCAGAGGGATGTTGCAACGAGGGGATGACGGCCTGCATCACCTCGTCAGATGAGGAATCGATGACGCCCAGTCCGTGCAGCGTCCAGAGGGCATGAATGACTCCTGGATTCAGGCCGATGGCGTCGACGGTTTCGTCATCGAGAAGAGCCAACAGCTGCGGGACGATATCGTGATCACCGCGCTCAACAAGCAGGCGTTGGGCCTGCAGCCGCCGGAGCATGGTCGGATCACATAACTGATCGACGAGATCGGCCGGCAATGGATGCGCCATCGAACTCAGCTCAGCCATCGCGTCATTCGACCTGGACACCACCCGATAGATGCGCCCATGCTTCTTGTCGCGCAGGTCGGTCTCGTAGGCGTTCCCCTTGCCGGTCTCGAAGCCTGCGGCGTGGGGTTGTGCTGCACGATGTAGTTGTACCAGTCGATGACCCAGACGTTGCCGTCGGGGCCGACCTCCGCCATGATCGGAGCCGACCATTCGTCGTCGCTGGCGACGAGATTGAAGGGGCTGTGCGAGTGGAAGTCGGCCCCGTCGCGCTTCGAGCACGAACGTGCCGACCAGGTGCCCGGTCGGCCCGCAGACGAACGCGGTGCGGTTCCAGTACTGCTGCGGATAGTTGCGGGCCGTGTACAGCGCATGTCCGGCCCCGGCCGTGTAGCCGCCGTGCTGGTCGACCTGCCGCACCTTGTCGGTGATCGGCTGGAACGGGTTGGAATCGGCGATCGATTCCGAGCTGTTGCGAGGCGACCAGCCGCGCACCCGCTCGTAATAGCGATTGGGGATCGGCATGTAGACGCTGGGATTGCTGTTGGCGGTCGAGCCGAAGATCAGTCCTTCTTCGCTGATGCCCAGGCCCCAGGTGTTGTTGTTGGTCGAGCGGAGGAACTCGAGGTCAGTCACGCGCGGCGGATCGGATGTCGAGCTTGAAGCGGAAGAAGCCCATGCCGAAAGGCTGCATTGCCGGCTCGTGCCGCCGAACTTCGGCGTCGAGTTGTTGTAGCCCTGCATGGCCCAGATCCAGTTGTCGAGGCCATACCGGAAGTTGCTCACACCGCCGTGCGTGTCGCCGAGTGTCCAGCCGGAGATCAGCACCTCGCGCACGTCGGCCATGTCGTCGCCGTCGGTGTCCTTCAGGAACAGCGTCTCGGTGCCGTTCTGCACGATCACGCCGCCGCGTGCACAGAGCGATGGCGGTCGGAATGCTGAGCTCCTCGGCGAAGACGCGTGAACTTGTCGGCCCGGCCATCGCCGTCGGTGTCTTCGCAGAATTCGAATGCGATCGCGTCCCCCTCCCGGCGGTTGCAGTTCGTTGGGATAGTCGACCGTCTCGCAGACCCACAGCCGGCCGCGCTCGTCCCAGTTCATGGCGATCGGCTTGCCGCCGAGATCGGGTTCTGCGGCGAACAGTTGGACCTCGAAGCCTCGGTCGGGGTGACGAAGTGCTTCAGCGATTCGTCCGCCGGCAAGGGGCAGCTGCATCTGGGTGAGCGGTGCGTCCTGCGTCCCCCATTTACTGCTGGGCGGGTAGTTGGGAATCTTGGCACCGACGTCGATGTACTCGAAGGGTGACGACATCGGTTCGCGGGCTCGTCATCTCCGGCGCGACGAATTGCTCAGGTTCGGTATAGTCGGCGACGACGCTGACATCACCGCCGCACGCCCAGCGGATACCGCGCTCCACCAGATTGTGAAAGCCCGGATGCCCCCAGGTGCGCTGGTCGTGACCCCACGCGGTGTAGAACACCCGGCCCTGGCCCTGCGTGCGCACCCAGGTCCATGGTTCGCGGGTCTGTCGCTCGGCCTGTAGGCCCTGTTCGCGATACTCGAGTACCGTCCGGCCGGCAGTGTGATGACGATGATGGACGTAGGTCTCATCCCAGCTGCGGAAGCCATGAAAGCCGCGCATCAGCGGATGGTCCGGCTCCGCGATGATGGTCGAGAACTCTTCACCTCCATGGCGCAAAAACTGTGCCCCGACCAGGTCGATGTACTCGGGTGCATTCAGGAAGCAATAGGACGCACAGTGCAAGGGGATGAAAGCCTTGCCCCCCCCGACGTAGTCCAGCAGAGCCTGTAGTTGCGGGGGGGTGATCTTCTCGATGTTCGCATACAGCAGCAGTCCATCGAACCGGGCCAGGGTCTCGGACTGCAGGACGTTCGGATCGTCGGTGTACTCGATGTCGATCCCGCGATCAGCCATCACCGGGATGAGCTGGGCCGCACGCTCCGCAGGGCGGTGCAGTCCGTTGTCACCCAGGAACAGAATGCGCAGCCGCTCCTGTTGAGGATCAGCGGAGAGTGTTGGCCCCACGAGGAGGCTCATTACGCACAACAGCAGCAGGAACGACATGACGTTGCGATGGATCATACGAGAGACCGTTGACAGCAGATGAAACATGAGTGAGGACCAATCCATCAAGACAGGGGATGCATAAACGCGGAGGGTCACGACAGATGCCGAGTCGTAGGTCTTAATTGCAAGACAGCACCCCGGCTGCTGGCTTCAAGCAGCCGGGGTGCTTCGAGTCCCGAGATGGCATATCACAGAATGGCGAAACTCGGTTACTCTGTGCGGGCTGGCGACAGCGTTCTGAACAGAAGGAAACAGTGGAACCGAAGTGGAGAATAGACGACTTACCAGTTTCGGGGACCACTCAGAACGGGCCCGGCACATCAACGCCCTGCGGCACGGCACGCCGGAGTGATTCCACATGATAGTCGAACCAGATGGGGCCCAGCCGCTCCATCATCTCGGTTTTCTGGTGGGCGAGTCCTTCAAGTTCGATGTAGGTGTGGTCGACGTCAGCATCGAGCAATGCCTGATGAAAGTCCCGGACGGTCGGCAGGTGTCCGTCATCCTGCGTGCCGCAGGCGATCTGGATCCGCAGCCGGCCGCGAATCTGGTCGATGTTCGCCGTCAACAACCGGAAGGGATCGTTGCTGACGTAATTGGCGAAGTCGGGCCCCAAGAGCGAGTTGGGATAGGTGTCGGGTCGCGAGGGGTCGTAGCCGTCGGCCGTGTGAGGCACATTCCCCGCCTGGCAGAACAGGGAGCAGAACAGGTCGGGGTACTTGAGGGCCAGCCGCGTCGCCCCGCGTCCTCCCATCGAGAAGCCTTCGATGCAGCGACCATGTCGGGCCGTGATCGTGCGGTAGTTCGCGTCGATGAACGGAATCAGCTCGCGGATGAACATCGTCTCCACGGGGAACTTGCCGTCCGCCGAGTCCTTGTAGAACGTGTTGTGCCCTCCGTTGGGGAGCACCATGATCATCGGTGGCCAACGCCCGGCGACGATCCCCTCATGCAGCAACTGCGCGTCCGGCAGACAGCGCAGTTCGTTGCCGCCGTTGCCATGCAACGTGTAGATGGCGGGGTAGCGCGTGCTCGTCTCGTCGCCATATCCCGGCGGCAGGTAGATGCAATAGCCGACTTTCTGGCCGAGGGCCTTGCTGAAGATCGTGTCGTGCGAGACGCTCGGGGGCAACGAGCCCGCCGCGGGCGGATTCACCCAGACGGCCTGTGGCGGCTGACCCGGACGCAGGTTCCGGGCGAGGTCGGCGACGGCCGGCTGTTGTTGCGATCGAGCTGAGGGGGTGCAGGTGAGAACTGCGAATGCAATCAGAACTGTTCGTCCCATCGGTGGAGTCCCCGCAGAGGGTTGTTGACGCCGATCGGATTGATCTTAGTCAACAGTTGCGGAGACTCGCCACTCGTCGATCAGCGGACCACATGCACGATGCGGCGGGATTCGGTCTGCGTCAGCTCACTGGTTGTGGACTTCGCAGCCGTGCGTTGGCTACGGCTCACCGAGTGCTGCAGCAGGATCAGCATCAGGCTTTGCCGGGGTGAGGGTGCGAGCGACGGCTGTTTGACGGGCTGCGGGAGTGTCGACGTCACGGCCGTGTGACCTGTCACTTCGACATTGGGCAATCGCCGGGCAGCGACATCTGCCGGTGGTTGACCGGGGGCTGTTCCAGGAGTGGCTCTTGCCGGCAATGTGGGTGTCAAGATGCTGGCGGCAGGCTGATCGGCACGGCAGGTGGCCATGGGGAAGCAGAGCAGCAGAACGGCTGCACAGGTTCGAGGCAGTGAGGCAACAGGCATGGGAGCACTCTCAAAATCGGGGGCTGGGGAGGACCGCATTGACACGCGAGAGTCGTGCCAATCACTCCCGGTCGACAGAGACTGTTATTGAAGTCCATTGCCGGCAGGGAGGTTACGGGATTTCTGGCACTGCGGACGTTATGCCCCTGGCCAGTGGAAATTGTCACGTCTTCGCAGCGCGTGAGATCGGATTGATGGCACGGGCGGCAATGTCAATCTGTGCCGATCAGTGAGACTCTGACGCCTGAGGGGCTTTCCCGGTTGTGACGGATGCACCGGATTTGCGGGGGACGACAATTCTCGTGGCTTTGGAGCATCAACTATTCCGATTGCAACGAAGACTCTTGTCATGAGAGTCGTATCACAGGAATCAATGCGATCGACTGCTCCAGGGAGACAGACCATGCGACGACCGCTCTTTATCATCTGCGTGACCTGGCTGTGCGTGTCCGGGCTCACGCACCGGGCCGACGCTCAGTGGTCCGACATGGAAGTCTGGGACGTCTTTACCGAGAGCGACATCCGCAACGAGGCCGCCATCTACTTCCAGGGGAATGCCCTCTGGTCGCAGAATCGTCTGGACAGTGCGGGGGTCAACACCGCCGGGGGCTTTGCCAACAACGGCACCGACGCCGACGAGAATTACGGTCTGGGTGGTGCCGTCGGTCTGATGTGGGACAACTGCCGAAACCGTATCCGTCCCGAACTCGAAGTGAACTGGCACCGGGGCTATGACTTCGTCACCGACAGCTTTCCCGGACCTCCCCAGCAATTCTATCGGACCAGCGTGACCGACATGTGGTCCGGCATGGGGAACGTGTGGCTCGACCTGCCACTGCACGACATCATGTTCATGTACGTCGGCGGGGGCGTCGGGGCCATGGGGGCCAAGATGAGTGTCGACGACGGCATCGTGACAGCCAACGAGAACGACACGCGCTTCGTCTACCAGCTCGGAGCCGGATTGATTCTTCCGATCGACGACAACATGGAGTTCGACGTCGGCGTGCGCTTCTTCGATCCGAATGTGACACGCCTGGGGTTGACGGTCCCCAATGTCCCTAACACGTTCGGCACCTACAAAGCCGAGCAGGACGTGTACTCGCTGATGCTGTCGGTACGCATCCTGCTGCCTTGACTCACGAGCAGACTACGCCCAGGGACCCGCAAGCCATCCGATGTCTTCACGATGTCGGATGGCTCGGTTCCGTTGATGGTCTGGCACAGACAGGTTGCCCGCGCTACGATGTGAGAATGTCGCGCAGAGTCGCGAAGACGCTGAGGAGACCGACATCGACGTGATCCGCCTGCCTCCCTTGTCGGGGCGAGCCCGATCGTCGAACCAGCATTGCGGATTGATGACGTCCCCTCCCCGGCCGCTTCAGTTCGTCATTCAGCAATCCCTGTTCATCAATCATCAATCCTGCTGACAGATTGGTCACGGAATCGTCGACGTGTGAGCGCCGCGCCGTCTGTTAGATTCTCGCCCTGCCCTTCGCGTGGAGTCTCTGCGGGCTCTGCGTCTCTGCGAGAGTATCTTCCCCTTACTTCTACTGCGTCCGGCGACGATCTCACTTGTCGCGATCGAGCGGCAGGCGCAGCTGCGGATCCTGCCGCTGCTGCCATTCCTTGAACAGCAGGCTCGGCTGAATGTCCACATTACGCTGGTACTTGCCGGAACAGTACTCCGTGATCTCCCCCTCGATCGTGTGGTAGAAGATTCTGGGCAATCTGCACACCCGCATAAATGCGGATGGGCTGAATGGCGAACATTTCCAACGTCCAGTAGCCGTCGAAGCCCACGTCGCCGAACCCTGCCGTGATGTGCACAAACAAGCCCAGCCGGCCGATGCTCGAACGCCCCTCCAGCATCGGCACCAGATTGTGAGTCACTGTCCGTTCAACGGTGCGCCCCAGATACAGCTGGTTGGGGTTCAGTTCGATCCCCTCGCGCGGAATCTCGAGGCGGCTGTGGCGATTGGGACGTCCCATGTCGAGGACGATCTCGTCGTACACTAGCAGTTCATTGTGCAGCCGCAGATTGTAGCTGTTGGGGTTGAGCTGCTCTTCGCAGAAGGGATCGATGACGATGTCGCCCCCCTGCCGCGCCCTGATTTCGTTGCCTGAGAGAATCATGGCTGTGCGTGTGCCCAGAAGGAGGGTCTCGTTGGGGCTGACGGTATCGGGGAGACCCGGACGATGCAATGCCAGCGCGTGATGCGAGTCATCGACGTCAGGGGGCGTCGGCCAAAGGCTTCAGTCCCACGCGATGACACACCCCAAGCAGCGGACACTCCGGGCACCTGGGGCGACGGGCGATGCACATCCGGCGGCCATGGTGGATCAGCTGGTGCGAGAAGTTGATCCACTCGTCCTGGGGGAGCAGTTTCATCAGATCCTGCTCGATCTTTTCCGGCGAGGACTGTCTCGAGAGCCCCAGCAGGTTGACGATGCGTTTGACATGCGTGTCGACGACAACGCCAGACGCGATTCCGTACACCGTTCCCAGCACCACGTTGGCGGTTTTCCGTCCGACCCCCGGCAAGGTGATGAGGTCCTCCAGCGTCTGCGGCACCTGCCCATCAAACCGCTCAACGAGGACCGACGCCATGCCCCGCAGGCTGGTCGCCTTGTTCCGGAAGAATCCGCACGACTGGATCAGCCGTTCGACATCCTGTTGACTCGAACGGCCGAGATCGGCGGGGGTCGGATATCTCTCAAACAGCGCCGGCGTGACCTGATTGACCCGTTCATCAGTACACTGGGCCGAGAGAATTGTCGCCGCCAGCAACTCGTAGGCATTGGCATGATGGAGCGCACAGACCGCCTGTGGATAGGTCGCCTTGAGGATCTTCAGCATCTGACGGACCTGCTCTGTTCGCTGGGGCGACTTCCGGATGGTGCGGGTCTTGGGCATTCTCAAAAAACGCCAGAAAGGTGATGGACGAAGTCTGCGCGGGGCCCCGTAAAATGCAGACGTCCTGATTTGATTGCTGGTCTATCATAGTCGGCACCTGCTTGTCTGCAATTCCGTCGCTGGACGACGTCCCCCCGAGTTCGCTGCGGACTGCCTGATGAATGCTGACCTTGATCCGTGCTGCGTCTCTGTAGCGCAGCTTGATCCTCGTTATGTGGAAGGCCTGCGGCTGTTTAACGAGGCCGAGTTCTTCGCCGCCCATGATGTGTGGGAGGATCTGTGGGGGAAACACTCGGAGAGCTTCGTAGCTTCTACCAGGGGCTGATTCATGCAGCGGTGGCGCTGCATCATTTTGAGGAAGGCAACCTGGGCGGTGCGCGGAAGATGTACGATTCGTGCCTGCGATATCTCGCACCGTGTGGAGAGGGTTGTCTGGGCCTCGATTTGGTGTGCTTTCGCAGCGACATGCATCTGTGCTTTCAAAAACTACTGCAGCACTCCGGGGGGTATCCTGCAGAGATCACCCTGGAGCGAAAGTCACTGCCCCGCCTGATGATGCATGTCCCAGTGTCAGACGAGGGGATCGTCACACAATCCACACCAGCGGCTAAGAGAGAAGCAAGCAACGTCACCTCTCAGGCGACGTGACAGGGAAGCAAACGACGCCCGGCACACAGGCGTCAGACATACAGCGGAGTGTTATCCATGAGCGGACATTTTGAAGTGGACGAGGCCCTCAAGACCTTCAGCGGGCATGCACCACTCTTTCCCCTGCCCGAAGGCGTGCTGTTCCCCCATCTGATCCTTCCGCTACACATCTACGAAGAGCGTTACCGCCAGATGACTGCCGATGCCCTCGACGGGGATCGCCTCATCGCCATGGCACTGCTCAAACCGGGCTGGGAACTCAACTACAACTCGCATTCGGCAGCTATCTGGTCCACCGTCTGCTTGGGCACCATCGTGACCGAGGAACGTCTCGACGATGGCTGCTACAACCTGCTGCTGCGCGGCGTGTGCCGGGCCGAAGTGCTGGCCGAGCAGCCCGAAGACCACCTGTACCGCGTCGCCCAGCTGCTGCCGGTCCGCGACACGTATCCTGTCAAACCGGCCGGCTACTGGCGCGAATGCCGCAAGGCGGTACTGAGTGCCTTCCTGAATCGCTTCCCGCGACTGGCGGAAGATGAAGACCTGCAGGCGGTCATTCGCACCGACCTGTGTCTGGGGGCCTTGTGCGATCTGCTCTGCCAGTCGCTCGATCTCTCGGCGGATGAGGCCGCGTACGCACTGCGGGAACTGGATGTGAGCCGGCGCTGCGAGTGGGTGCTCAAGCAGTTGCTGCTGGACGACGATGACGACTCTCTGGAGGAGGTCCGCTTCGAGGAGTTCCCGCCGTCATTCAGCCCGAACTGATGGCCTGCCTGCGGAATCGTGAGGGGCGCGTCCATCATGATAGCTGCGATGATCCTGCCGGCGGTTCTGTTGAGTGCATGCACCGCCGCTCCGCAGTTCGAGGCGGAACTCATCTTTCCGCTGCATGGACAGCACAATCATGCGCCAGGGATTGCGGAACTCCCCGGTGGCGACCTGATCGCCTCGTGGTATCGAGGGTCGGGGGAGCGTCAGGCGGATAACGTCGCGGTCTATGGATCGCGACGTCGCGCCGGCGAAGATCACTGGAGCGCGCCGACCGTGCTGGTCGACACGCCCGGCTTTCCGGACTGCAACACCTGCCTGATGGTCGATGCCCGCGGCCGCCTGTGGTTGTTCTGGCCGGTCATTCTCGCGAACTCCTGGGAGTCGTCCCTCACCCGCTACCAGGTCGCCGAAAAACCGCAAGAGTCCGGTCCTCTCCATTGGTCGCGGTCCGGAACCATCTTCCTCAAGCCCGACGACTTCTCTGCACAGGCCAATGTGGTGCTGGATGACATGCTGCGGCAACTCCCCGGCCCACTACCGGAAGACGCCCGTCGGTCCATCGAGGAGGCGGCGCACCCGATTAAGTGACAAACTGCACCAGCGTCTGGGCTGGCAGCCTCGCTGCAAACCGACAGGCCTGCCCACCGGCCGCATCCTCCTGCCCCTTTACAGCGATACGTTTTCGATCTCGATCATGGCCATCAGTGATGACGAAGGTCAGACATGGTTCGCCAGTCAGCCCCTCATCGGGTTCGGCAACATTCAGCCCGCGGTTCTGCGGCGTGATGACGGGACGCTGGTCGCGTACATGCGGGAGAACGGACCTCAGAACCACATCCGTGTCTGTGAATCGACCGACGACGGGCTGACCTGGGGTCCCGTCGGCATCTCGGAACTCCCCAACCCCGGATCAGGCCTGGACGGCGTACGGCTCGCTAATGGTCACTGGCTGCTCGTCTACAACGACACAACCTCGGGACGCAACTCTCTGGCCGTGTCGATTTCGACGGATGAGGGACACACCTGGAAGTGGACCCGGCATCTGGAGCAGCAGGAGGCCGGATCGTTCCATTATCCCGCCGTCATTCAGGGGGCCGACGAACGCATCCATGTCGTCTACAGCTACTTCGTCAAAGACGGCAAAAGCATGAAGCACGCCGCCTTCAACGAAGCATGGGTCCAGCAGGGCGACGAGACGACTCAGTAGCCGTTTCACCTACAGCCGCAGGTAGATGTTGTTGCGTTCCAGGCTGCGGATGAACAGCCAGGTGATGCCGAAGTAGACCGCGAACCCCGTCCACATGTACCAGGCCGGCGCATCACCGGGAACGAAAGGACTCACCGCTGCATCCACCCACATATGCAGGATGTATCCCGCCAGTGCGTTGGTCCCCAGGGTGCGGAACAGGCCCAACTGCAGCCGCATCACATCGCAGGCCACATAGAACACCACGTAGACCAGCAGCGACAGACCAGCAGCGAACGTCTGATACGACAGGGTGCCGGCCCGCTGGCTCATCATCCAGTAGTTCCACTGGCGAACCTCGCGTCCCGGCGGAAGGACGAACGGCGGTTCTGCGATCAACGTTCGCAATGGCCGGCCGTCGAGGCGCTCCTCACCTGGCCAGACAGGATCGTCCGCCAGTTTCTGTCCAGAGGGCGCTGACGTGCTTGTGGCATCGACGTCGTACAGTCGCGTGCCGCACGAGAGCAACCAGCCCAGCCCCATCAACAGCAGTGCCCCTGCCGCCAGCCGCAGCAGGGGGGGCCGACCCGGCGACGACGTGAAGGCATCACACGTCAGCGTTCCCAGCAGGGCCGGAACCGACCAGGTCAGAAACCCCAACGGCCCGCCATCGATGGCATTGGGAGATGTGTTGCACCACGCGAAGTTGAACCACCACGACAGTCCCACATGCAGCGCAGCCGACAGCAGCAGCCACCCGATGCGCACCCGGACCGTCGCGCGGATGACCGGCGTAATCCACAACGACGTGACGGCGATGTGCATCAGTGTCTGAAACCAGTCCCGTTTCAGCGGCGGGCCGATGATCTCCCACAGGCTCAGAGAACGGAGTGCCTCCCAGGTCGCCGCAGGTGCCGACGGCGTATAGATCACCACCGATAGCAGGATGAGTCCCAGCAATCTGCGAATCACGCGTCCATACGCCGCCCGGGCACCATCACGCTGTACGCGCCGCTCGAATGTCAGGCGATAGGCAAAGCCGACCACAAACAAGAAGTGCGGCATGATGGTGTCGGCATAGCTGCAGTAGTCGTTGTGGTGCTTGATGATCGCCGGACACGCGGCATAGCCCCCGACGAAGTTCACCAGAAACATCCCGGCCACGGTATAGCCGCGAAACTGGTCGAGCGAGATAATGCGATCGGTAGATGCGGGCACAGGGTTCTCAGCGGGGTCCGCAACGGGGATCGGGAGCATCACCGCTGGCCGGGAAGTACGCCCTCAACTGAGGACGCTGCCGATTGCTGGAGAAGCGTACACTCAATTATTCGGTCGGGAAGCGATTGCCCGCCCGCAGTGTACACCGCAAGTGTCGAGTGTCCCAACGACATGGTCCGGAAGTACCCGCGTACAGTATTGGGGGCCTACGGGATCTGCGCAGGGTCGATCGTCAGGGTGAGGGTGCCAGACGAGCGATTGACATCGGACACGGTCCCGAACTTGATGGACCGGATGAAGGAGTCCAAATTATCAACAGGCGAGAGCACGACATGGTAGCCCTCATTGTTGATGAGCGCTTCGCAATTGGCGCCGCCGGCAGCCTGGGCAAGCATCTGCACCATTCGCTGGTGCCTTGGACCTTGCAACTCGTCCTTGTTCAGAAGCTTGACCGTGACAATGCGGTTCGTGCCGGCCTGGCGGATGGAGGCATCCAGTCGAAAGGGATCCTCGCGGCTGTAGGGGGCATGCTCCGTGGCGGTGCAAGTGCCAGTTGAATCTGTGCGCTGTCGGGAAGACCTTGCATTCTCACATCGGCTTGCTCTACTCGTCTGGTGACGGCACGAAAGTGATCGGCGTATCTGGGCGGGATTCCGCCGGGGGGACTCTCTGCACCCAGTTCCGCCAGCCGCTGGAGCGTCGCATATTCCTTGTCCCAGAGGTTCGACAGTTCATCGACAACCGTCTCGGCGGAAGTTGCATTCTGAATGGCACCGAGCCGATCCGCGAACTGTCCCTTGATCGTAATAAGTTCCACGACCGCTTCCTCAAGCGGGGATTCGGGGGACGGCAGCTGTCCCGCCTTGGCAGATGCAAGAAATGACTCTTGGGCCAGGCGGGCTTCATCCAGCACTCCACGCAGTCGCTCGGTGATAAGGTTTGCGCTCTGCAGACGCGTGATTTCTGCCTGCACCCTTTCTGCAGCCTGAGTCATCTGTCCTTCGACCTCGGGACTGAGCGACTGCAGCAGAATCGGCTTGAATCTTTGCCACCTTGTCCGACAATCCGCCGACCTGGGCAACGAGATCGCGAATGCCGGAACTCGCAGCATCCGCCTGGGCCGTCGAGCTGATGCCTGCCAGCTTGTCGGCCAACTGCGTCAGATAAGTGGCATAATCACCGCAGATTTTGTCGGGTATGGGTGTTCCGAGACCGCAGCCCGACAGCGACAGAATCGCGACGATGGTCGCAAGCACCATCGACTGACCAGCCGATGGTGTCAGGCGATAAGAGTCGAGACGCCATTCCGGAATCCGCATGATCGATGTCTCCGAGTCTCTGCGTTCACTACAGAAAACCGCGTGTTGACGAGTTTCGTAGTATGCCAGAAGCCGTGAGCGTGATGCAACGTACTCCCCGACGCATGCGAAGTCGCCAAGCACCGCTGGCGCCGGCTCGCGCTGGCTGTTACGCTCCGGGAGCATCGCAGGGAGGTGACCGAACACGAGATTTCAAACCCCCGGAGTGGTGTGTTCATGTCCGGCGCGTGCCGTCGGTATCGACCTCGGTACCACGTACTGGTGTCTATCCTAACTCACCCGCCAGGGGGAGCCGGTCACGCTGCCGAACCACGAAGGGGAACTCTCGACGCCATCCGTCGACGTCTACGACGGCGACGAAGTGATTGTCGGCACCGACGCACTGCGCAACACCATCGCCCAGCCAGACCGCGTGTGGTAGAACGCCAAGCAACAGGTTTTCATAAGACCCACCCTGCCGCAGCAGTCCCCCCCACGGACCTTGCAGGCCGCGTCGTATTGCTCGGCAGCTTCATCCCGGCGGTGAAGGGTCGACGCGTGCTGGTTATGGAATCTCCCTCCGGTCAGGTTATGCTAACCCAACCAGACGCCGATTCCGTTTGCGAGCGAAGCAGCGCACCTGCGAGTCGTGGTCTTCTGGGGCGGTTCCTTCACACGGTTCTCAAACAGGCGACACGTCGTTGACAGACCCATCCGTTGATCCCACGTCAACTCCCGACGCACAGTTGGCTGAACTGCAGCGGCATGTTGACCATGAGTTTCGGTCACGGTTCGATTGCAGGCCGACCGTCTTCGCTGCTGCGCCCTGGGCGAGTCAATCTGATCGGCGAGCACATTGACTACAACGATGGCTTCGTCCTGCCGATGGCGATTGAACGCTATGTCGTCATCGCTGCGGCACCCAGTGACGATTCGTCCTCCAGGCGAGCGACATTCTACAGCAGTGATCTGCGCGAGTGTGTCGACGTGCAGCTCGCGCGAGCCTCGACGCCAACACTGAGTGGATGGGGGCGGTATGTGGAAGGAGTCGTCTCAGGATTTTTCGCCAGCGGATACGAAACTCCACCCCTGCAGGCAGTGATTGGCTCGAGTGTTCCTACCGGTGGCGGCCTGTCCAGCAGTGCTGCCCTGGAAGTGGCCACGGCGACGATGCTGGAAGGTATTACGAATCGCCGACTGGACCCCGTGGCGAAAGCGCTGCTGTGTCAACGTGCCGAACATGATTTTGCCGGCGTTCCCTGCGGAATCATGGACCAGTTCAGCAGCGTCTTTGGCAGGCCTGACGAGCTGATGCTGCTGGACTGCAACAGTCAGGAGATCAAACCGGTCGCGTTTCATTGCGATGATGTGTCCGTGCTGATCACGAACAGCAACGTCAAACATGAACTGGCCGGCGGCGAATACGCCGACGCCGCAGTCGGTGCGAGTACGCTCTGAGGATACTCGCGAAGTCGTCCTGGCGCGACGTGAAACTCACAGACCTCGATGTCGCACGCGCGTTACTTTCAGGCGACGAATACGCCTGTGGACGTCATGTCGTCACCGAAATCGAACGCACCCTGCAGGCAGCGGATGCGTTCGAGGCCGGGCAGTGGAATCGTGTGGGCGAATTGATGTATGCGAGCCATGAGTCACTGCAACACGACTACCGCGTCAGTTGTGATGAACTCGACCTGTTGGTCCGACTCGCGCGTCAACTCGGCCTGGCCGGCGGAGTCTACGGGTCACGAATGACGGGCGGTGGCTTTGGCGGCTGCACGGTCACACTGGTCAGTACGAAGCGCATCGGCGATGTTCGCGAGACGCTGCTGTCCCGGTATGAAACGGAAACGGGACGCTGTGCAACATCATTCGCCAGTCGCCCGGTGCTTGGCGCTCATCTGATGAAGGGAACCAGCGATGCCGACTGAAACCCCTCATCGACGATACAATCCCCTCACCGGAAACTGGATATTGGTCTCTCCACATCGCACGCAGCGGCCATGGCAGGGAAAGCAGGAATCCACGGCACAGCCACGTCCAGCTCACGATCCCGACTGCTATCTGTGTTCGGGCAACACGCGGGCGGGAGGCCAGATCAATCCTCAGTACACCGACACTTTTGTTTTCGACAACGACTATCCGGCGTTGCTGAGCCAGCCGGATGATTCGTCCTGCGCAGTGAACGCACCCGCACCTGTCGCTGCAGCGGACTTGTTTCGCACGGAGCCTGTTCAAGGGACGTGCCGCGTCATCTGCTTTTCGCCTCGCCACGACTTGACGCTGCCTCAGATGCCTGCCGAGGCGATTCGACGCGTCGTCGATCTGTGGGCTCAGCAAACCGAGGAACTCGGCGTGCAGTACGAGTGGGTTCAGGTGTTCGAGAACAAGGGAGCGGTCATGGGCTGCTCGAACCCTCATCCGCACGGGCAAATCTGGGCGAGCAATCGCCTGCCCGACATTCCCGCTGAAGAAGACAAACATCAGGCTGATTATGCTCACAGGTCCGGCAGTGCCCTGCTGGTCAACTACATGGGGTACGAACTCGAATTTGCCGAACGCATCGTCGTCGACTCGGCTCACTGGCTGGCCGTCGTTCCATACTGGGCCACCTGGCCTTTTGAAACGCTGCTGGCTCCGAAACGGCACATCGAGCGACTCCCCGACGTGACTGACGAAGAACGCACCGATCTGGCAGTGACGCTGAAACGGTTGCTGACTCGCTACGACAATCTGTTCGAGACATCATTCCCGTACTCCATGGGATGGCACGGTGCTCCGTTTGCTGACCGCGATACATCGCACTGGCAACTGCACGCGCACCTGTTCCCGCCGCTGCTGCGTTCGGCAACGGTCAAGAAGTTCATGGTCGGCTATGAAATGCTTGGCGAAGCGCAACGCGACCTGACTCCCGAACAAGCGGCCAGCCGATTGCGGGAGTTGCCGGATACACACTACCTCGAACGGCAGCAGTCGAGATGAACGTCGTGGTCACCAGCGGTGCCGGGCACATCGGCAGCGTGACAGGGAGTCGTGAGTAGGGTGCATGAAACGACGGCAGAGCAGGCCCCCATCGGCCTTCCTACCGAGGCAGAATGGGGTAACGCGAAACAACAGGGGGCGGAGTTGCAGGTGTGTTCCCCGGCCATGGAGTTCACTGTGGCGTCGTGCGCCTTCGCTGCTGGACAAGCCAGCAGTGGCACCCAGGCGCTCGCCGCTCTACTATTCCTGTACGAACATGTGCTCCAGAAACCGTTGAACCGCATCGAGGGCGTGGTGCGTGCCAAACGGCCAAAGTGCGTCCCCGTCGTGCCGACCCGCGGAGAGACACGCCGCATTTTCGATGAGCTCGACGGTGCATACCGTCTGATTGCACTGCTCTTGTACGATTCCGGCTTGCGTCTGCTGGAAGCGCTACGGCTGCGAGTGAAGGATGTGGACTTCGGGCGAGCGGAATTGACGATCCGGGAAGCGAAAGGAAACAAGGATCGCCGGACGATGTTGCCGCAAGTCGCAGTGGACGGATTGCGTCACCAGATCGCGGTCTCCCGCCGATACCACGAGGGGGATCTGGCCCGGGGCGTTGGATCGGTCGAGTTGCCCCACGCGTTCCACAGGAAGTGTCCGCAGGCAGCCTTCGAGTTTCACTGGAAGTATGTCTTTCCGGCCAGCGGCGTCAACCGGGATCCCCGCAGCGACGTGCAGCGACGCCATCACCTGCACGAGTCCTCCGTCTCGAAGGCCATTCACGTGGCGACGAAGCGGAGCGATATCACGAAGCGGGTGACGGCCCGCACGTTTCGCCGCAGCGTCGCGACTCACCTGATCGAGGCCGGCTACGACATTCGCACGGTGCAGGAACTTCTTGGCCACAGCGACGTTCGGACGACGATGGTCTATACTCATGTATTGAACAAGGGGGGCCGCGGCGTCCGCAGCCCTGCGGATTTCGACGACTTCCGTTCCGGATAACGTGCGCAGGTTATTCGGAATCACTCCAAATAAACTCTGGTTTTCCAGGCCCAGCCTGGAAAACGTTGCGGATGAGCCGTGAGGTCCATCCGCAACACCCCCGGTGGGGTTACCCCACCAACAGCCCGGGACGAAGGGCGACCGCTCGATCCACCGCGGAGTCGGCCTCGAGTGGGGACCATGTTCGTTTGTCGAAGTCCCAACTCCGTGGGGTGGCAAACTGGCGGATCGAGCTGACCGGTCGCGACACCCGGCGCCACCATGGCCACGGCGCCACCGGGCGACGCGCCCGGTGGCTCATCCGCAACGTTACGCCACTCGATCAACCAGATGTTATGCCGCATCAGATGACCAGCACCCCACGAGCCACAAATGTTGGATCTTGAAAAATACTCACAGTGGGCAAAAAGCTGCACTCTATGCAGCTATTTTTTCTGCTTCATGGGCGTTTGCTGGTTTCTTATGCCCCTGGTCTTGATTGTAGTCTTCAATTGGCGACGTCTCATGCTTGGGGACACGGAACGTCTATGGTCAGACCTGAACTCGGCGGCGTCCGCCTTCATGATCGCTATTCCTTGGCTCCTTGCTGGTTTTCTCAGCCGGATATCTGGAAAGAGGCTTAAGGAGTTGATCGCTGAGGTTGAAGAAGAACGGTTGGAGAGTGGGAAGACTTCCTAGCAGCCCGTTGGTGCGTCAGGTTTGTTCCGGGAATATGCTTCTGCGCATCATGAACGATGTGACGCTCATTCTGTCGAAGATCGAAGCTGGGGACCCCTCGGCGGCGCGGGACTTGTTGCCGCTGATTTATGATGAGTTGCGCAAGCTGGCCGCTGCCCGCATGGCTGCCGAGCGTCCGGATCATATCCTGCAGGCGACGGCGCTTGTGCATGAAGCCTATCTGCGGCTGGTGGATGTCGAGCAGGCACAACATTGGAGCAGTCGGGGGCACTTCTTTGGGGCGGCAGCCGAAGCAATGCGGCGAATTCTGGTCGAGCGGGCCCGAGCCAAGCGGTCCGTTAAACATGGCGGCGAGTTGCACCGCATTCCCCTGGATGACCTGCAGTTTGAGAACCCTGTTCCCCAGGTTGACGTTCTGGCAGTGGACGAGGCCTTACAGCGGCTCGAACAGACCGATCGGCAGGCCTGCGAGTTAGTCAAGCTGCGGTATTTCGTGGGGCTATCCATCCCAGAGATTGCGGCCGCGCTGGGGGTATCCCCATCGACGATTGACCGACAATGGGCATTTGCACGGGCGTGGCTGCACGCCGAGTTGATGGGCGACACGCCCCAGGTCTAGCAGCCCACGGGATCCCAGGAGGGAAGGCAGACCGAGAAATTGTCGTCCGCCAGCTCTTTTTGACGTGCCTCGCCGCTCTATTTCGCACTGAGTATCTAGAGGAAATGGCCCTGCCGTGCTGTTCGGCGATCGAGAGGCTCCTGAATATGTCGAGTTTCGACCAAGAAAAACAACTGTTTCTGGCAGCGCTCGAACTCCCCACGCCCGCCGAGCGGAACGCCTTCTTGCGAGGTGCCTGCAGCGACGACGCTGATCTGCTGCGGCGGCTAACGGTCCTCGTGGCCAAGCATGACCAGTCGCAGGGACCCTTGGATCAACGACCGAGCGGTCTGGAATTGCGTGTTTCAGGCGAAGAGGCAACTTTGGTACAACCGTTAGTCGAAACCGTTGGCACCGAAATCGGCCCCTACAAGCTGCTGCAGCAGATCGGCGAAGGAGGGATGGGGTCCATCTTTATGGCGGACCAGCAGCGTCCGATCAATCGACGCGTGGCGCTGAAGATCATCAAGCCGGGAATGGACACCCGGCAGATTCTGGCCCGCTTTGAGGCCGAGCGGCAGGCGCTGTCGCTGATGGATCACCCGAACATCGCCAAGGTGCTCGACGCCGGAACAACGAGTAGTGGCCGTCCCTACTTTGTCATGGAACTGGTCAAAGGCCAGCCGATCACGCAGTACTGCGACGAACGGCAGCTTAGCCTGCGAGTACGGCTGGAACTGTTTCTGCCGGTCTGCCATGCCATTCAGCACGCGCACCAGAAGGGGATCATCCACCGCGATATCAAGCCTTCGAATGTGCTGGTGGCGGAATACGATGGCCAGCCCGTCGCCAAAGTCATCGATTTCGGCGTGGCCAAGGCGACGGGAGGCTCGTTGACCGACAAGACGATGTTTACCGGCCTCGGCACCATCGTGGGGACGCTGGAGTACATGAGTCCCGAGCAGGCCAGGGTCAATCAGCTCGACGTTGATACGCGCAGTGACGTGTACTCGCTGGGCGTGGTTCTGTACGAATTACTGACCGGCAACACGCCCTTCGACAAACAACGGCTGCGGCACGCGGCGCTGGACGAACTGCTGCGGATCATCCGCGAGGAAGAACCGCCACGGCCCAGCACTCGGCTGAGCAGCAGCGAAACTTTGCCGAGCATAGCGGCCAGCCGGAGCACCGAGCCCGCGCGGCTCTCCCGACTGGTCCGCGGCGAGTTGGACTGGATCATCATGAAGGCCCTGGAGAAGGATCGCAACCGCCGCTATGAGACGGCCAATGGTTTTGCCCTGGACATTCAACGCTACCTGGTGGACGAACCCGTGCAGGCTTGTCCCCCTTCGCTCCCGTACCGGCTGCGCAAGTTTCGCAGCGCAACCAGGCCAGATTGGCGGTCGGTTCCTTGGTTGCGGCGGCCGCTCTCAGCCTGATCGGGATGTACGTCGGTTTTTCGCTCGAGGCAGATCGGCGAGAACAGGCCGCCCTGAAAGCAAAAGAACAAGAGTCCCGCGCCGCCGTCCGCGATGTGGAACTTGCGCTCGCCTCCGCGCGGACAGCATTCGACACCGGCGATTTGACGGTGGCACACCGGAAGCTGGGCGAAGCTCAGTCGCGGCTGCAATCCGCCGGCTCGTTGGACGCGGGATTGGACCACCAGATTGCAAGCCTCGAGAAAGAGATCACCGCCTGGCGTCAGGACAAAGAGCGGTTCGAGCAATTCATGAACTTAGCGCCGCGCGCAGGACGAGATGTGTCGACATCCCCATAGAAAGGGCGATGAAATCGCCCAGAAGGTCCTCAGTCTGTATGGCGTCCTGGATGATCCGCAATGGTTGGCCCGCGTGGATCGTGCTCATTTGAGCGACGAGCAGAAGAAGCAGCTAAGAGACACGGTATACGAAACGTTGATCGTGTTGGCCGATTTCGGACCTCGCTGGAAGAAAACGGCTGAGGTCGCCGAGGCAAGCCTGCGTCATCTGCAATTGGCGGAGAGTTTTCACGAGCCGACCAGGGCCCTCTATTGGGTTCGGTCGGAATGTCATCGGTTGCTGGGCGACGCCGCGGCGGCAGCCGCCGATCAGCAGCGATTCACGGAAACGGCTGCCAAGACTGCTTTTGATTACTACCTTCCGGGGCACTCGGCCGGATGGGCGGGCGATCTTCAGGAAGCCATCCGTTCGTATGAGGCGGCCCTTGCTATCCAGCCTGACCACTTCAATTCCTTGTTTTTCCTGGCGTGGCGTCTCGAAGACGTAGGGCGAGTTGAAGAATCTCGCGGCGTGGCCCGGGCCATTATCGCAGTCAAACCCGACGATCAAGATGCCCTCGTGAGTCAAGCAGGACGTTTGCTGAGGGACGGAAAACCTGCGGAAGCCGCAGCCAGGTACCGCCGAGCGATTGAGTTGTACCCTGCGTCGCAGAGTGCCTATTACGGCCTGGCTGAAGTCTTGAAGCAGTTGCGGAAAGATGCCGAAGCCAGAGAGGCCTTTGAAAAGGTGGTGGAACTCTCGCCCGACGCGATCGCGCGGCACCCCTACGCTCCCAATGCAAATCGTTTCGGGCGTTCTCTGGAAGTACTGGGAAGATGGGATGAAGCGATTGCCGCCTATCGTCAGGCCATCGAACTCGACCCGAAAAATACGACGGCCCACAACAACCTCGGCGGCATACTGGCCAATCAAGGCCAGTTGGACGAGGCCATTGCCTGCTACCGTAGAGCCATCGAACTCGACCCGAAAAATACGACGGCCCACAACAACCTTGCCTGGTACCTGGCCACCTGCCCGGCCGAGGAAATGAGGGACCCCGCCACGGCCATTCACCACGCTCAAAAGGCCGTTGAGCTTGCGAACGGCAATGCGGGCTTCTGGAACACCCTTGGCGTGGCCCAGTATCGAGCGGGTGAGTATGCCAGCGCGATCACGACACTCGAAAAGTCTCTGAATCTCGGTCAAGGGAAAGATCTGGCCTGTTCCGAATTGTTCCTGGCGATGGCCCAGTCGCACCTCGATCGCCGCGACGAGGCTCGAAAGACGTATCAGCAGGCCATCGAGTGGATGGACCAGCATGCCGCCGACAACGCCGAGTTGCTCCGATTTCGGCAGGAAGCGGAAACACTGCTCGACAGGGGCCAATAGGTTTGGCCGTCTGCCCTGGCTGGAACGGCCACCCGCCTCCATTTGCCTGTGGGGCAGGTCCATTCGCCGCCTTGCCATCTCGGGAGGAGTTAGCGTCCCTCCGCGATCCCAACGGCACTCACGTTGGTCTTGGGAAAAAAGCGCGATGTCGTGACGTGATGCGGAATCCGATTTCGCACTGTCTGACAGGAGGTAACCGGGCTCGTCATGCGTTCGAGGATGGGCAACGAGACTTGGTGACCAAGACAAGCTTCAACGGCCATGCGAGGCTGCGCGTTCTCGCGTCAACCGCACAACACTTCCTGGGAGACCTGCGATGCGTAAACATCTGGCACTAGGCTGGCTGTCCAAATCTGCGGCGATTTGCTTGACGGTTTTCTCATTGGCCTGCTCAACGGCCTGCGCTCAAAAAGGTGGGAAGGGAGGCTCCACGCCGAAGACTCATCGACTCATTCCACTCGAGACGACTTCGGGAAGCGCCCTAGCCATGACCGAGGCGACCATGCTCGACGGCAAGACTTCGGCGAGTCTCGTTGGCTGGCTGGGAGAAGATGCCTGGTACTGGCACGCCACCGCCTCAGCGACGGGACAGGACCAGGTTCAGTCCATTCCGCTGTTGCTTCCGCCGAACGCTGATCCAGATTCCCCCACAGCCTCGGCCGAGGCGATCAATGCCGACGGGCTCATTGTCGGAGGCTGCCGACTACTGAATGCCGGTCCAGGGCAGCCGCTGATGTGGGAGGACGAACTGGCGGACCCAATGCCGCTCCCTTTGCCGACGGGATTCACCGGCTGGGCCATGCCTCGGGCCATCAATAGCGGCGGGGTCATTGTCGGGGAGTACTCCGGAGATCAATTAAATGGCGAGGAGTCAAACCACGTCGAGGGCCTGATCGCTTGGTACACATGGGTGGACGAAGAGGGCCGCCGAAGGATTGGTCCCTCCACCTGTTTTCCGGTCCCCGTGCCGTCCATCCCCCAGCTCAATGACGCGGGGTGGGTCGCGTTTGACAGTCTGGAAGGAGATTATCGCATTCACCTGACATACCAATGGGTGGCGAACGAAACACTCGGCCATGACGTGCCGGAGTTCTCCATGGACGCGGTCGACGGACCGCTGCTGGGCAGCGACACGGTCGCGACGGTCGGCGGAATCAACCAGGCCGGCGACGTTGCCGGCATCGTTCGGACGATCAATCATCCGGGCCAGGATGTCTACGTCAAACGGTTCGATGGCTCGTTCCTGAACATGCCCGTGTATATCAACGATCGAACCTATGGCACCTACGTCCTGAGTGTCACCTCGATCAATGACGCCACCTTGCAACATGCCGTTCAGGTATTGGGTCGCGCGGGTGTCTATTACAAAAAATCCCCCTCCGGACTTGGTTTGCGCGGTTGGGCTCTCTGGGAATCAGGCGGAAGCGTTCGAATGCTCCAGGACATTTCGGACGTACCCAGCGACAGCACGTATGACTTCACCCAGTTTGTCAGCAATTTTGACAATCTGAACGATGCAAGTTGGATTTGCGGTCGAATCGCTCGCGGGTCTGACCGGGTCGGCGTGCCGGCCGTGCTCGTGCGTAAACCGTAAGGGCATGGGCGAAGAATGGTGATGGGATTCGAACGCGCGAAGGAGCTATTGTCAAGAGTTGTGTTCTGGGTTTGATCAGGCGGCGTCCTGGAAGAGTATTCCTTCGAGGAGGGGGAATGATCAGGGCGTGGCCGTTGAGGCGTCGCCAGCGTTTCTCGGCGGACTGAGCGAGCTTGAACATCATCGTCAGGCTGGCGCGGCGCGGTGCCGTTGCCTTTGGTGCGGCGATGCCGCAGCCGGATCGTGGCGAACGTGGATTCGATCGGGTTGGTCGTTCGCAGGTGGCCCCAGTGCTCGGCCGGGAAGTCGTAGAACGTCAGCAGCACGTCGCGGTCCTTCTTCAGGCACTCGCAGCGCCTTGGCGTACTTCGCCTCGTACGTCTTCCAGGAAGTGGTCGAAGGCCTTGTTCGCCTCCTCCCGCGTCTCGGCCATGCCAGATCTCGTGCAGGTCGCCTTGGCTTTCGGCTGCACGCTCTTGGGCAGCTTGTTCGAGCACGTTGGCCGTCTTGTGCACCCAGCAGCGTTGCTCCCGCGTCTCGGGGAAGACCTTCGCGCAGCGCCGCCCAGAAGCCGAGCGCCCCGTCGCCGACGGCCAGCTTCGGAGCGATCGACAGGCCGCGCTGCTTCAGATCGAGCAGCAGCTCCTGCCAGCTCTGCTCGCTCTCGCGATAGCCGTCGATGCACGGCGATCAGTTCCTTCTGCCCGTCCGCCGTCGCCCCCATCAGCACCAGGAGGCACTGCTTCTGATTGGCGTCGTCTTCCAGGCGGACGTTGACGTGAATGCCGTCGGCCCAGACGTAGACGTACTGCTTGTCCGAGCAGATCGCGCTGCATCCAGTCGTCGTACTCCTGCGCACCACGCCTCCTTCAGCCGCACGATCACGTTCGCGCTGAGTCCCTTCGCCCGCTCGACCGACCAGGGCCTGCAAGGCCTCGCCGAAGTCGCCCGTCGAAATCGCCCTTGAGGTACAGCCAGGGAATCAGTTCTTCGATGGCCTTGCTCTTCCGCAGATACGGCGGCAGGACGCTCGGCGAGAACGGACCCGGTCGTCGGCTCCGGCGACCTGTCCCGTACCCGCGGCTGCGAAACCTCCAGCGGACCGGCTCCCGGTGAGAATTTCTCGGGAGGGCAAGATGCCCGTTGCGAACGACCAGCCGCCGCCCCTGCTCATCACGTCGATCGGCGTGCTGAGCGAGGAAGTCCTCCACTTCGGTGTCAATGGCCGCCTGCAGCATCCGGCGGGCTCCATCGCGGACCAGCTCATCGAGCGGACTGCGGCCGTCGAAGTCCGCTCGAAACGCCAACACCTCCGGGTCGATCGGCTCGCCCGGCACTGGTGCTGCGTGCAGTCGCTGTCGTACTCTGTGCTCATGGCGTATCCTTGTGCCCACGTCGGGCCGTTGAAGAGACGACACCTCAACAGGATACGCCGCCTTTCTTCACTCACCAGAACACAACTTTCGACAATATCTCGGCGTGGAGCCTTGGGGCCGTACATCGCCGAAAAACACGAACGAATCTGCGACACGTTTTGGCCGGAGTTCCGCTGTTTGTTGAGAAAGTCAATTCTCAGTCAGTTTTCGCCATCGGTCAGCAAGAATGCCGCGGCGAACGACAGATAAACAGAATGCGAGGATCCGATGAAACGTCTGCCTGTACTGGGCTACGGACTTGCGAGTTATGTGATATTTCTTGGCGTCTTTCTCTACGGCATCGGATTTGTGGGAGGCTTTTTGACTCCGACCAGTCTCGACGCGGAGGTCGACGATCCGCGTGCCTGGGCGATCGCCCAGCGCGCTGATTAACTCGCGCTGGTGACGGCATTCGGCTTGCAGCATAGCATCATGGCGCGGCCAGCATTCAAACGGTGGCTGACACGCTGGGTTCCCGAGCCGATCGAACGAAGCACCTATGTACTGGCAACTAACCTGGTGCTGGGAGTCCTTTTCTGGCAGTGGCAACCGATGGGTGGAACCGTCTGGCATGTGGACGCATATTGGCGCGTGTCGTGCTCTGGTGCTTGTTTGCCAAAGGGTGGCTGACGGTTCTGTTGACCACCTGTCTGATCAATCACTTTGACCTGTTTGGTTTGCGACAGGTGTGGCTCTACTTCCGAGGAAGATCTTATACGCCGCTGCCATTCGTGACTCCGGGTCCGTATAGACTGGTGCGGCATCCGCTCTATATCGGCTGGTTAATGGCTTTTTGGGCCACGCCGACGATGACCGTCGCTCACCTATTGTTTGCGTTGGCCCTTTCGGCTTACATCCTGATGGCGATTCGACTGGAGGAACGCGACCTCCTCGCGTTTCATCAGGCCTATGCCGAATATCGACGACGGGTGCCCATGCTGGTTCCGCGCTTGCCAGGGTGGAAGCAGCCGATCGCTGAAGAAACAAGCCTCGCGCGCACATGCTCGAACTGATCGACGGTGATCGATCACGCGGTATCAGCCTCAAGCGAGGAATCGATCCATGAACCGTCAACGATTCGGTGCTACATTCTAGCTTGAGCCGCGCTGGTGGCGACGATTCACGATGAGGGAAGAAAAATGCTGACCTGGATTGTTAACCGCCAACTCGATCCACTCGAACGCCGCCTGGGAACGTCAGTCGACTACTTACGCCATCTGACGCGGACGTCGAAATCGGCGTTCTTCAAGTTGATGGGCTTTGTCCCGATGGCAGCGCATCACGGGGGAACGCCGCGCCGACTGTTGTTCGCCGCCCGATTCTTGGCGACGCATCGTGAGGACTGCGGAACGTGCGTACAAATCGTCGTCAATCAGGCAATTCGAGAGCGCGTCAATTTCAAGATCATCCAGGCGTTGATTGACGATGATCCCTCCGGACTCGACCAGGAGACCCGGTTGGTCGTGGCATTCACGCGTGCGGTGCTCGATAACACGGATGATCAGGAACACCTGCGTGATGAACTGAGGACATGCCTGGGAGACAGGGCGATTGTTGATTTGGCGGTGGCAATCGCCTCCGCTCGGGTCTTTCCAATGCTCAAGCGAAGTCTGGGATATGCGGTCAGTTGTCAGAAGGTCAATCTCAAGATTACCCAATTGGCTGGAACAGACGTGTCATGATCTCGATCAAGGGACTATTTGAAACTCACCTGACGGTATGCGATCTCGATCGCTCGACAGCCTTTTACGGAGACGTGCTCAAGTTTCCACTTGCGGCCCGTTTCGACGATCGCCGTTGCGCGTTTTACTGCGTCGGTCCGAATCGCGAAGGGATGATTGGACTCTGGGAAGTGGGAAGCGGGCCCCAGCGCATGCAACTGCATACCGCCTTCCGGGTCGACATCGTCGATCTACTGAGTGCCTGCGAAAGCCTTCGGCAGGCGGACATCGTTCCACTCGACATTGCTGGCCAACCGACGAACGAGCCAGCCGTTTTATGTTGGATGCCGGCTGCCGCGGTGTACTTCCTTGATCCGGATGGGCATCTGCTGGAGTTCCTGGCGATGCTCCCGGACGAGCCGCGTCCGGAGCTGGGGATTGTCGCTTGGACCGACTGGAAGTCAAACACTGTTGCTGCTGTGCCTTTGGCAAATGTTCATCATCTGGTTGGAGGCTAAGCTTCATGTCTCCCATCTCCATCACACACGAACTTTGGCAGCGTGCCAAGGCTGGTGAACAGGCCGCATTCGACGAACTCTTTTCGATTCATACCGAGCGACTATTGGTGTTTATCCGGCGCGGTTGGGGGGGCGATTGGGGGCGCGAGTTGAACCGCAGGATGTTTTGCAGGAGGCTTATGCGGCAGCGTGGCAGAGCTTCTCGAAGTTTGATTACGCGGACGACGGGGCCTTTCTGCGATGGATGTGTCGCATCATTGACCATCGCCTTCGGGATGCAAACGACTACTTTGACGCGGCCAAGCGACAAGTGCACGCGATCCCCCAGTCGGCATCAACGGGTCCCGTCACTGCGTTGGCTCGGGCCGAGAACCGCGAGCGATTACAGGCTGCGCTCACACAACTTTCAGACGAACATCGGGAAGTCATTCTGCTCAGGTACTTTCAGGGACTCTCGACCGAGGAGGCCGGAGACCGGATGCGGCGTTCTGCGGGAGCCATCCGCAGCTTGTTGTCGCGGGCATTGGTTGAACTTGGAAAACACTTGAAGCCTGGTGAGGAGTCGTTGTCATGACAAACACCGACGATACGTTGGCTCAGCTTCTGGAGCGGCACATCGCGGGCGAATCGGTCTCTGTGCCGGAATCGCTAACCGACGTGTTTGCTCAGGCTTTGGCCGGCGATGCGGCGCTCCGTGACTTCCTCGATGAAACGGAGATTGCCGGTGAGAACACTGTGGAACAACAGCGCAATCCACCGCAACTGCCGGTCGACTACAAGATCGAACGAGAGCTCGGGTATGGCGGAATGGGTGTGGTGTATCTCGCCCGACAGCAATCTTTGAATCGTGATGTCGCCATCAAGGTATTGCGTCCGTCTCATCAGACGTTTCGCAATCTTGTTGATCGCTTCCTGCACGAAGCCCAGCACTTGGCAAGGCTCCGGCACCCGCATATTGTGGCCATCTATGAGATTGGTGACGCCGACGGCGAACCTTATTTCACGATGGACTATGTCGATGGCGAACCACTAACGCAGCGGCTAAAAAGTGGTTCACTCTCGCCGACCCAGTCCGTCGAACTGTTTAAGCAGATCGCCTCAGCTGTGCAGCACGCTCACAAGCACGGCATTGTTCATCGTGATCTGAAGCCTGCCAACATCCTGTTAAACAAACAGGGGGAAGCCTTCGTTACCGACTTCGGTTTGGCACGGCAGATACATCAGGACTCTTCACTAACTCAGACCGGAGAAGTTCTGGGAACCCCGCAGTACATGGCTCCCGAACAGGCACGCGGAGAAACCGCACAGATGGGAGAGGCGACAGACATTCACGCTCTGGGACTGCTGCTCTACGAGATGCTTACCGGGCGTCCGGCATTTCAAGCTCGCTCACCGGCGGACGTGCTCGTCAAACTGCT
Organism: uncultured Planctomycetaceae bacterium; assembly: GCA_963707405.1. Lineage (GTDB taxonomy): Bacteria > Planctomycetota > Planctomycetia > Planctomycetales > Planctomycetaceae > CAVPPT01. The sequence goes on from CAVPPT010000012.1 coordinate 111,222, forward strand.
GCATCATGAGCCGGATCCACCACGCCGACTCGACCATCGGATTCCTCGTGATCTCGAAACAATTTGCCTCAAGTGCCTGCAAAAGCATCCCGCGGCCCGGTATACCAATGTCGGAGCGCTGTTGGAGGATATTAGGCGCTATGAGGCCGGAGAGCCGTTGACGGCGCGACGCCCCGGGTGGCTCTTGATCACCTTTCGATGGTGTCGGCGACACTGGAAGCTGGCAGCCACTGCTTGTCTGGCAGCCACCGTGTCATTGCTACTCGCCTCGCAGGTGTTTAATCGATCTTATGAGGATCTGGTCGCCTGGGGAGACGAGGAACTCGCGACTGGCAACGCTGACGTTGCTGCCCACGTCTACTCACGTGCATGGACGAAAGGAGATGAGTCTCAGAGGCGGCAGTTGATCGGTCGTATCGTGCAGACCTGTCGACTGAGTGACCGCCCCTACGAGTCTCTTGAGCTGGCTCTTAGAGTGGTCGAACTCGACTCGACGGTTTCATTTGGTGAGCGGGATTATCTGGTCGCCCAGGCGCTCGCCTCACGTGAGAGAGCGGCCGATGCATCAGGCGCGATCGACATTTGGCACGCCCGTCCCAGTGCCTCACTGGAACTGTTGCGGCAACGTCTAGAACTCGCTCTGGAACAGGGTGTTCCCGAGGACATGAGAAGAGAGGCGGAAGAAACTCTGGCGGCCGTCACACTTGTACTCTCAGAAAGGCAACCAGAATTGCGTTCTGCGCCCGACTTCCTCTATCACCTGCCGAAAGGAACAGCGGAAGAATTGGACGCCACGGTCAACGATGAGGCCCAGGCCCTATGGACGCGAGGCAAGGCGGCAATGGCGCTGGGCAGGCAACTGGAATCCGACGGAAACAGCAGCCAGGCCGTCGCAGCGTATGAACGCGCCTTCGAGTTTTTCAGAAAGGTCTATCCGTATTACAGCGGCGTCTCTGCGCATCTCGGTGCCTCATTGCCGACCGGCACCGAACTCAGCGGAGAAGAATGTCAGCTGGTTGCCGACCTCTGTCGTGACCTTTCCCGGCTTGCACCGGAGAAATACTCGCAACCAACAGGAGGAATCGAGTTCTCACTCGATGGCGCGCCATTGCCGGCGGACGTCTTGATGGGATTCCGGCTGACACTGTGTGATGTGAACATCGACGACCCCGACGAGAACCTCTCTCACAAGCTGCCCAGGATAACGAGATTAGGGACGGATGGACGCGCGTTCGCGGGCGTCCTGGATGGACGCTATCGCTTGACTTTTGGTGGAGACTCTGCTCGCTGGACCGCGGAGAGCGGTCGGTTCATGGGCCTGATGCAGCTTGATACAGATCACTGGCCAGGTGAAGTGACAATTCAGGGCAAACGTCTCCAACTTCCCCCGGCACATGTTCGGCTGGCCGAGGAAGTCCAACTGCTCCTGCCAAAAAAGGACGCGATTCTCCGACTGGACGATGCGGAATTCCGCTGGCGCACGGTTCCTCAGGCGGCCTACTACCAGGTCAGATTTCTTTATTCGACCGAGTCCCCTCATTCGACGACTACGGTGTTCGCCTTCATTCGCACCGGGGAGACGCATCTTCGGCTCGATCGGCTGGAGGCGTTCCAGCGTCAGTCAATCGCTGAGAATCTATTGGCAGGCCGAACGGGAGGCTGGGCGGTAACGGCCTTTGATGCCCAGCGTCGACACATTGGTGTCTCGCTGGAGGAAAGACGATTTCTGGTCGCAGAGGAATTGAGTCCCAAGTGAAAGTCAGCGGTCTGCAAATTGTGCGGACATGAGTACCTCTCGCCTCCGCTGAGGAGAATCGTCCCCGTTTCGAACCGCAAGAGTGGCGACCGGATTTGAACTCCGCAAGCTCGCCGCTGTACGAATGGCTCAGTAAGCAGGGTGCATGAAACGAAGTGGAATGCACCACGTCCCCGGCACCATGCACCGGTGCAGTGCGCGTGCGCTCCATGCCCCCTTCGGCAACTGTCCTGTACAAACGGAGTCGTGAGAAGTGGCCCCGGCGAGTCGGTTGTCGTTACAATCAAATTCCCGCGACGCCGTAGTGCGGTGTCCGCACCCTCCCCATGGTTCTCACCCAGGAAGGAAATCTCATGGCTCACTACAACGATGGGTCGCCTGTCAATCGGCGCGAGTTCCTCAACCAGAGCCGCTTCTTCGTGGCTGGTGCAGCGGCGCTGGGTTGTGCCGTGCCGATGGTGTATGCGGCGGAAGACAGCACGATCCAGCTGGCGCTGATCGGCTGCGGCAATCGTGGGGCGGGTGCTGTCGCCAACGCCCTCAATACCAGGGAGCAGGGGCCGATCAAGCTGTATGCGATGGCCGATCTTCACGAGCGCAACATGGAACGGACGCTGGCGGCGCTCACGGAGAAATACCCCGAACAGGTCGAAGTGTCCGGCGACCGCAAGTTCCTCGGGTTCGATGCGTACAAGCACGCCATCGACATCCTCAGGCCGGGTGACGTCGCCATGTGCACGACTCGTGCTTACATCCGGCCGGTGCATGTCGAATACGCGGTCCAGAGGGGCATCAATGTGTTTATGGAAAAGCCTTTCGCCACCGATCCGGCAGGCCTGAAAAGGATGTTGCGGGCCGGAGAGGAAGCCGAGCGGAAGGGACTCAAGGTGGCTGCGGGTCTGCAATGCCGTCACTCACCCGCGCGGGCCGCGTTGATCGAGAAGATCCACAATGGCGACCTGGGCGAGTTGCTGTACGTGCGGGCGAACCGTCTCACCAGCCGTCGCTGGATGGAGGATATGGGCGAACGATCGAACGATCTCATCGAGCAACTGGACTTCGGCAAAACGCATCTGCTGTGGGTCGGATCCGGGCACATGGTCGACAATCTCATCCATCAGATCGATGAGTGCTGCTGGCTGATGGATGCGTGGCCAGTGACTTGCCACGGCATGGGAGCCCGCGAGGTCGGCAGCGACGATCATGGTCAGAATGTGGACATCTACTCGATGGAGTACACGTTTCCGGATGGTCGCAAGGCATTCTGCGGTTTTCGTCGCGCGCTGCGCGGCTACAGCGAGTTTGCCACATTTGTCCATGGCAGCCAGCGGGCCGGGCAGTTCTCCGGGAATGTTCACGCGGCAACGGTCCACATCTTCAACGACCACCACATCTCGAAGGACAACATCGCCTGGTCTCCCGCTCCTGACGTACAGACGCCTTGGGACTACGAGTGGATCGACTTCATCAACAGTATTCGCGAGAACCGGCCGCACAACGAGACACAACGGGCCGTCAACTCCGACTTCGCCTCGCTCATGGGGCGGGCCGCTGCCCATACCAATCAGATCGTCACCTGGGACGATGTGACGCAATCGGACTTCGCATTCTGTGACGCCCCCGAAGGCGCTGGACTACGACAGCCCGCCGCCGGTGCTGGCGAATGCCGAGGGATATTTCCCCGCGCCGCATGCCGGCATCTGGAAAGAGTTGTGAGCCATGTCGGCAGTGTGGCCGGGGTTGGAGCGACGACAGGAGCGAAACCCCGGAACAAACCGGGGCTTCCCTGCGGTCCAGCCTCGGCCACCCCGTTATCAGCCACTCCGTGTACCTTCACCACCCGTCCGGCGGACTGTGGGCGGCAGATCGCTTGTCATTTCTCTTCCGGCAACGGGATCGCTCCCGGGGCCGGGGTCCCCTTCCCCTCGCGGATGTACCGCGCCCGCTGCTGTTCGTACTCCTGCGGGGTGAGCGGATCGTCGCCTGCCTCGAGCCCCTGCTGGGCCTGCTCGTGATACCGCCGCAGCGTCGCGATGCACCAGCCGCACCCGGTGCCCGCCCCGCCGCAGTCGCCAAGCTGGCTGGCCCGCCGGGGTTGGTGCACGCGAATGTAGTTGAGAATCTTCCGCTTCGTCACATGGAAGCAGTAACAGATCGTGTCGTCGAGCTCCACGCGTGGATACTCCTCCTGCAGACGGCCGGTGCTCTGTTGAAGTCTGGCTGGGGGTGCCACTGCTGGCTTGTCCAGCAGTGCCTTGGGATGTCGTGACGTCAACCCGAAGTCCTGGTCGGACCGCTGCACCCGCTTGCCCGGACGGTCTTCTTCAGGCAGATGTTGCCGGAACGTGCGGCACGACTGAATCGGCTGGAGCGATTGTAGCGGTTCGTCCGATCAAGATACGACAACTCCCCCTGCACAAACGCTGCCTGGTGCTTTGTCACCGCATGGATTTCGGGTTGTGTGCCACTGGCTTTGCCAGTGCCACATCTATATATCAAGCTCGTTGTGACACACTGGCAGAGCCAGTGGCACTCGAATTCAAACTATTGACAAAGCACTGGCAACGGGGAGCAGGCGACGTTCCAACGTCTGTACGCATCCACCGGGGGTTTACAGGATGCAACTCATGCCACGGCAAAGTCACTGGAGTCGTACGACGCCGGCGGTCCTGATGACCGTCGCCGGCCTGTTGACGACGATCTGTCTGGTATGGTTCGCCGACACTCCAAGGTTCGCCGACACTGCTTCCTTGCAGTGGCTTGTTCCCCGAATCGCTGATGACGGCGGACACGTGCCCCAAGCAGAATGGGTCGAGCAGATGCCGTCCCTGGTGACTCACTCCGAGCACAAATCTCACCTGACGATCCAGGAAGTTCGGACGTCCCCAGTGGTCGCCTTTGTAGATGCTCACCCCGCGGTGAGAGCTGAAGACCGCAACGCGCGGGCCGCCTCCCGCGTCCCGGTGCAGCTGGTCAGCGGCAGACGCGCACGAACCCAGGAGGCAGAAGACGCGAGTCGCCCGCATTCACACGCGACTCCGCAAACCAGCACGCAGGCCAGTTCAGAACGCCCGGATATTGCGACTCCCGTCAACGCGCGACCCACACCGTCGGCACTGCTGACGATTATCGAGGCCAGTGCCGAACGGGAAGCAGCACAGGACGAACCGGTGCCGGTGCCCCTGAGTCCCTGAGTGATTCACCGGGCGGTCTGGGCAAACTTCGCGGGTCCGGTTCAAGATTCCGCATCAGTTGAATTCAACAATTGGGCCGATTGTGACGATGAGAGACGTACGGGGTCCCGCCTTTGAATGCGGTCTCTGCTCGTCATCAGCCTGATCTGGAGTGCCCGTCATGCGCGGTCAAATTCCCCTGACATATCTGCTGTGCCTGGGCCTCGCGGCCCCGCTGTCATCGGCCTGTGCCGGCCCGCAGAAGTCGACACGTCCAGTCTCCGCTGCGGGTCAGCCCCGGGTCGCCGACGTGGCCCTCACCGACACCCTCAGCCTGCGAGGGGTCGTCATCAGCGAAGCGGGACAGCCGCTCGCTGGCACACGGGTGGCCCTCTGTCGGCAGGGAGAGGTCCTACAACAGACAGACACCGCAGACAATGGTCTGTATGAGTTCCCCAACCTGCAGACCGGGGTGTATGAGCTGGTCGTCGGTCCTTCCGCGCGACAGGTTCGGGTCTGGTCGGCGGCAAATGCTCCGCCGGGTACCGCGAGTTCGCTCGCGCTGGTGATGCCCGCACGTGTGGTCCGCGGCCAATGGGGAGGTCCAGGTCCGGGGGCTGTGGCCGACATCCTCATTCTGGGCGTGGGTGCCGCCGGTTTGGCCATCGGCCTCTCGGCCCTCGACAAGGCCAACGATCTGGAAGACCAGATCAACGCCCCCGCGAGTCCTTAAGGAGTCGATGAGAGGACAGGTTGACGAGTTGATTGAGGAGCAAAGTGGCAAAGTGCGACAGGGTGGGCCGCACCGTCCACGACCACTCGCTCTGCCACCTTGCCACTGATCGACTTCTCGCTCCCTTGGGCAAGGGGACTGCGTCCATCTATGATCCACTCGCAAATGTTTATCGACCCCGGTGGATTGTGGTGACGTGAGTGACGAGGCCTCGTATCTGTGTCCTTCGTGCGGCGAGTGGATCGTCATTCCGATCGACGCCTCCGCCGGGCCGCATCAGCAGTACGTCGAGGACTGTCCGGTCTGTTGCCGGCCCAATGTGATCGTCATCGAGATCGATGCACGGGGCCGTGTCGGGGTTCAGGCCGATTCGGAGTAACAGGCCGGGGGGAATTGCGGTGAACCGCATCTTTGTTGTGCTGGCCAGTATCAGTAATCTGGGACTGGCGATTACGTTCCTGCTAGGCTGGCTGATTGGCGATGCGGCCTCGCTCGAGTCTGCGGGCAGCTTTGCCCGGCATTTTCTGGTGGCGCTGGGATCGCTGCTCCTGGCACTGATGGTGCATGCCGTCGTGCTCACGTACTTCATGGGCACCGGCCGCTGGATCGAAGAGACGAGCACTGCCTATCGACTCGATCCGCACGTCCGCGAGGAGAACATCCGTCTGAAGTTCCGGGCCCTCCCGGCGATGATCGGGTGCGTGGTGCTGTTGATTGTGACCGCCGCTCTGGGAGCGATGGCCGATCCCGCCTCATCGGGCCGCGTGGCCTCCGGGGGCATGCTGCATCTGATCGTCGCGTCGATCACCCTGCTGGCAAACCTGACGACGAGCGTGCTCGAATACTCGGCCATCGAGGCGAACGGGCGACTTGTCGACTCCGTCGTGGAGGAGGTTCACCGCATCCGTGCCGAACGGGCCCGCGCGGAGGGCGTCCAGAGTCCGGCCTGATGCCGTACCGCTCGCTGGGGGCATGAGGTAGAATCAGCGGTCATCCCGTTCACACTGCGCAAAGTGCCGGAGGCTCTGCCATGCCGACCCTCTCCGCGACCCTGCTCTGGTTCTCTCTGGCGACCGTGTCCTCCACATCGGCTCCCGATGGCTGGAGTACGACTCAACCCCGCCCCGAGATGACGCCGCTGTACTCCGCTCACACCGAAGGGCGGGACACTGTCCTCACCATCGCTGCCGACGCTCGTGAGGGACTGGCCGGCAGCTGGCAGCGGACGTTCCGGGTCACTGGCGGTGAGCATTATCGCTTCTCTTGTTTGCGGCGAGTCGAAGGAATCGCTGTCCCGGCACGTTCGGCGCTGGTCACCATCACCTGGCAGAATGACCGCGGGCAACTGGTGCAAGGGGATCGGGCGCCGGACGACAAGGCCCGACCCGAATTCCCCTTGCACGAACAGCCTGTCGATGAACATTGGACCGCGGTGAGTGATGTCTATGCCGTCCCCATCGACGCAACACAGGCCCGCGTGGAGCTGACTCTCCGCTGGGTGAGCAATGCCAGTGCGACGTGGAAGAATGTCTCTCTGGAACCGATCGAGTCGCCGGTCCCTCGCAAGGTGCGACTGGCGGCGGTGCACTTCCAGCCACATGGAGGCAAGTCGGCGGCGGACAACCGTGAGATGTTTGCGCCCCTCATCGCCCAGGCGGCTGCGCAGGGTGCCGACCTTGTCTGTCTGGGGGAATGTCTCACCAAAGTCGATAACGGTCTGTCGGTGGACGAAGCGGCCGAACCGATGCCGGGGCCGTCAACCGAATACTTCGGCGAACTGGCGCGAAAGTACAACCTGTACATCGTCGCGGGACTGACAGAGCGCGAGGGGGACGTCATCTACAACGTCGCCGCCCTGCTGGGTCCGGACGGCACGCTGCAGGGCAAGTATCGCAAGGTCTGCCTTCCACGCGAAGAGATTGAGAACGGCATCACGCCGGGCTGTGAGTATCCGGTGTTCGACACGCGATTCGGCAAGCTGGGGATGATGGTCTGCTGGGATGTGCACTTCCCCGAGGTGGCCCGCAACCTCGCCAACAACGGGGCCGAAGTCATCGCCCTGCCGATCTGGGGAGGCAACCCCCGACTCGCAGCGGCCCGGGCGATCGAGAACCAGATCTACCTCGTCACCAGCACCTACAATAATCGCGACGATTGGATGAAGACCGGCATCTGGAGTCATACCGGCGATCTGCTCGCCGAGGGAACCGAGTGGGGGACCGTCGTGGTGAGCGAGGTCGATCTCGATGCCCGCACGCAGTGGTGGTGGCTGGGAGACTTCAAGGCCCGCATCCCGCGCGAGAAACCCGCGAGTGGCTTCGGGGACTGAGAACGACTGCGAACTACATCGGGGCGATGCGGCGGGTGCCGACGTCGATCGAGGCCAGCATTGTCGCATCGAAGTTCGCCTGCAGCAGATCCAGTTTGAGGGACTGATGCGCGGGTGAGTCCCACAGGTCGTCGAACTCCCAGGGATCCGTTTCGAGATCGTACAGTTCGCCCAGTCCCACGTCGTGATAGCTGACGATCTTGTAGCGCCGGTCGCGGTACATGGTGGCGAACGAACCCTGTGAGCAGCCGAACTCCTGGGGCAGCGCATCGAAATACTCGCAGCGGACAAAGTCCCGGTGCAGATGCGGATCGCTCCGCCCTTCCATAATGGCACGCAGCGTGCGCCCCTGGTGATCCTCGGGAATCGGCACGCCGGCCGCGTCGAGCAGTGTCGCCGACATGTCCAGCAGTTCGACCAACGCGTCACTGCGCACTCCGGCCGCGATCCCCGGTCCCTGAAGCAAGAGTGGCACGCGGGCGAGCCCTTCATAGAACCGGCACCCCTTCTGCACCAGTCCGTGGTCGCCGAGCATCTCTCCGTGATCGCTGGTGAAAATGATGAGCGTGTTCTCGCGCTGCCCGCTGTCATCCAGATACGCCAGCAGTCGGGCCAGTTGATCGTCGATGAGCGCGATCATCGCATAGTAGCGGGCCTGATACTCCCGCCCCTCATCGGCAGTGGGCCAGCAGAGCTGGGGCTGAAAGTCGACGGTAGACAGCTTCTGCTGGTGGGCCCGGTCGCTCTCACGAACGTATGGACCGGGGAGTCCGCCCGCATCAAACCGGTCGCGATACGCGCGCGGCGGAATGAACGGGGGATGCGGGTCGTAGATGTTGATCGTCAGGAACCACGGTTCCTCGCGCGGCTGCTGGATGAACTCGATGGCCCGCGTCGTGGTCCAGGTGGTCTGATGCAGCTCCGCAGGGACGTGGTCTTCGCTCTGCCGCAGGGCATCGAGGTCACCCCCCTGCTCGCGAACCCAGTCGGCATAGTCGTGCTCGCCGGCAGTCCAGTCGTCCCGTGGAGCATGCGAGAACTTCCAGTAGCGATAGCCGTCGTCGAGACGGGGCTCGGTCCGCCGGCCGCTGCTCTGCAGGTGGAACTTGCCGATCATTCCGCAGTCGTAACCGGCGTCGGCCAGCAACTTCGAGATGAGCGGCGGATGATGCGGAAACGACTCGTTGCCGTTGCGGCAGTTGTGGACGCGGCTGGGGTACATCCCGGTCATGAAGCTGGACCGGCTGGGAGTGCAGATGGGGCTTTGACAATACGCATGCGTGAAGGCAGTCCCCTCCGCGACGAGTCCATCGACGCAGGGGTGATGACGTGCGGATTCCCCAGCGCACCGATGGTGTCGAACCGCTGCTGATCTGTGCAGTACCAGAGGATGTTGGGTCGGGGCATGTTACTCTCTGTTCTGGCCACGCTGATGGTTGACCGTCGCGGCGATGATGTCGATGGCCTGCTCAATCTCTTGTGGTGTGTTGTCGTATCCAACGCTCAGGCGGACGGAGGACCGCGTCACCTCCGGTGGGCAGCCCATCGCGACCAGAATGGGTGCCGGTTCACTCGACCCGCTGGCACACGTACTCCCCAGCGAGCAGCAGATGCCCTGCAGATCGAGGGCCACCAGCAGCGCATCGCCATCGACTCCGGGGAAGGCGATGTTGAGCGTGTTGGGCAAGCGGTGCGCCTGCGAACCGTTGATGACGACCAGGGCGCACCGTTGCGCAAGCCCGGCCTGCAACCGGTCCCGCAGGTTGCGGACTTGCGCGGTCCGCTGCTGTTGATCGTCGTGCCACATCTGCAATGCGGCAGCCATACCGGCGGCGAGAGCCACACATTCGGTTCCCGCTCGCCGGCCGGACTCCTGATGTCCTCCGAACACAATCGGCGGGAGCCGCACATCATCGCGGACCAGCAGCGCCCCGATGCCACGCGGTCCATGGAACTTGTGCGCCCCGATCGCCAGCGTCGTTGCACCCAGGGCATGAAAGTCGACAGCGATCTTGCCGGCGGCTTGCACGGCATCGACATGCAGCGGGATGCCGCGCTCGCGACATTGTGCGACGAGGGGAGCGATCTCCTGGATGACGCCCGTCTCGTTGTGAGCGAGCAGCACAGTGGCGAGTCGGACATCGTTCCAGGGAACGTCGTCCAGTGCCTCGGTTCGCACTCGCCCCTCGTCATCCACCGGCAGCGTGTGCCGTCGCCAGTGTCGCGACTGCAGGTGCTTGACGGTCTCCTCAGTCGCCGGATGCTCACCCGGTGGCACGAGGACGGTGCCCGGTGAGCCTGGGGCGAAACTCCGCAGGGCGAGGTTGGTCGCCTCGGTCCCGCCACTGGTGAAGACGACCTCCGAAGGTGCAGCACCAAAAATCGCGGCGATCGTGTCCCGCGCCTCTTCGAGCACCTGCCGGGCCTTGCGACCTGCGGCATGCCGGCTGCCGGGATTGGCATAGGCGTCGCGCATCACCCGGGCGACGATGTTGACCACTTCGGGCCAGGGCCGGGTCGTCGCATTGTGATCAAGGTCGATCATGGTCGGGCGATTGTCGGTGATGGGCCTCGGGCATCAGAAGTGGGGTGACAGTGGCAGATGAATCAGCCGATTCTCGAGTTCGTATGGTTCTGCATAGACACACAAGAGTTCGAGATCTTAGATCATCTGACCGATGCCGGCTCGTACTGATGGCCATACACGATTCCGACGAATTGACGCCCCGCTTGTTGCCATTGAGAGCCGGCAATTAGAAAGTCCTCATCCTGTGTCACAAGCAATCGGCCAAGTTACGTGGCGCGGGCCAGCACGTGTTCGTCCTGGTCCTCTCGCGTGCCATCTTCCTGACTTGTGAGGACATCGATCTGACGGCGGTGCAGTCCCTCGGTCACGGCCGAGGGGACATGAACGTCCATGTACAATCCCAGGGCCATGTTCAGGATCCCGAGTTCCACTTCCGGGCGAGCAACTCATTCCGCGAAAGCGGTTGCGGGTGAACCAAATCTTCGGACACCTCTGCCGATGCCTTCATTTCCGACACCATCTCGTCATAGTGGTCATAGAAGTAGGTCAGGGCGGCATACACCTCTTCGGGACGCAAATCGGGGTGTTGACGCATGATCTCCTCGGCCGACCACCCGTAGTGATAGTGTTCGGCCGCCAGATGGCGCACCTTGTAACGGGTGGACCCGATGCGGACCGTCCCGCCGGCGTCGAGGCAGAGATGAGGGTATTGCGTGACGGCACTCATGGGATGGACTCCTACTTCACGAGCTTCTTCGCTCGTTCGTGCAGTTCGACCGGGACCATTTCGATCAGCTGATCGATGACCTTGTCGGGCGAGACACCTTCGCTGTTGGCCTGGAAGTTCGTCAGCAGCCGGTGCCGCAGCACGGGATGGGCGACCGCCTGGACGTCGTCGCTGGTGACGTGAAACCGGCCCTTCCAATATCGCCCGGGCCTTGGCCCCCAGAATGAGGTACTGCCCGGCACGCGGACCGGCTCCCCACGAGATGTAATTGCGGATGAAGTCCGGAGCCTCCGGCTCCTCGGGTCGTGTCGCCCGCACGAGGTCGCGGGCGTAGACGAACACATGGGCCGGCACCGGCACCTTGCGGACCACTTCCTGCAGCGCCAGGATCTGCTTGCCGGTGAGCGCGTGCCAGAGTTCCGGCTCCTCGCCGCCGGTGGTCTGTTTGAGGATCAGCAGTTCCTCGGCCGCCGACGGGTACTTGACGATGATGTTGAACATGAAGCGGTCGAGCTGGGCTTCGGGCAGCGGATAGGTGCCTTCCTGCTCGATGGGGTTCTGCGTCGCGAGGACGAAGAACGGCTCGGGCAGGCGATAGGTGTTGGAGCCGACCGTGACGTGCCGCTCCTGCATCGCCTCCAGCAGGGCCGCCTGTGTCTTGGGCGGCGTGCGGTTGATCTCGTCGGCCAGCAGCACGTTCGTGAACAGCGGCCCCTGCATGAACTGAAACGTGCCGCCGGCCGGTCTCGGGGTCGTCCTGCAGCACGTCGGTGCCGGTGATGTCGGAGGGCATCAGGTCGGGCGTGAACTGAATCCGCCGGAACGACAGCTGCAGAATGTTGGCGATCGTGCTGACCAGCAGCGTCTTCGCCAGGCCCGGCACGCCGACCAGCAGGCAGTGCCCCCGGCTGAACAGGGCGATGAGCATTTGGTCGACGACGTCGGACTGCCCGACGATGACCTTGCCGATCTCTTCCCGCAGGCGGTTGTAGGCAGTGGCGAGGCCACGGATGGCCTGGGCTTCGAGTTCGCGGGCCTCTTCACTGGTGGGGGCGGCGGGAGGAACGGCGTCGGGCATTGGGTCGCTTCAGGTGTTGGATCAACAGGCGGGACGAACCTATCGTACCGCAAGAAGCGGCGGGGGGCGAGAAGCGCAGGCCGGTCGGACGCCCCTTGGCTGGACGCAGGCGGGTCGCTCTCCCATCATGGTGTCATCTGAACCAACGCTCGTGGAGGAGTCTGACGTTGCAGACCATGGACGGCCCGGTCCTGTGTCATCGTGCGGAGATGGCGAGCCCCCTGTGTTACACGCTCGCCGGGGGGCAGGTCGTCGCCTTCAGCGTATCGGCCCCGGACAAGACCACCCCCAACGAAGATGCCCTGGCGCTCATTCCCATCGATGAGCAGTGCGGCGTACTGGTCGTGGCCGATGGACTCGGCGGGACGCGATCGGGCGATGAAGCCGCCGGCCTCGCGGTACAGCGACTGACCGACGCCCTCACCGCTCTGGGGAGTGCCGATGTCGCGGAGCCCGGACGACTGCGGACCGCGATACTCGATGGCATCGAATCGGCCAACCGGTCGATCCTGGAGCTGGGGATCGGGGCTGCCACAACGATCGCGGTTGTCGAGATCACTCCGGGGCAGATGCGGGGGTATCACGTTGGCGATTCGATGATTCTCGTGACGGGACAGCGCGGCAAGCTCAAACTCCTCACCGTCTCGCACTCCCCGGTGGCGATGGCGGTCGAGTCGGGACTGCTCGATGCCGAAGCTGCCATGCATCACGACGATCGGCACATCGTCACCAATGTTGTGGGCTGCGACTCGATGCGGATCGAGATCGGCCCGGCCGTGCCATTGTCACCACGCGACACCATCGTGATGGCGAGCGACGGGCTCTCCGACAATCTGCGCAACGATGAGATCGTCCAGCTGGTTCGCAAGGGCCCCCTGGCGAGGTCCGTCGAACAGCTGTCTCGTGCGGCCCGCGAACGCATGACTCATCCGGGAGGCGACGGCCCGCAGAAGCCCGACGATCTGACAGTCGTGAGTTTCCGTCCCCGCGCCACATAATGCTTGACATCACGCGATTGCGGGCTGACGAGGGTCGCCCCAATGACCCATTACTTGGCAGGCGCATAACCCTTATGAGTTTTATCGTGAGGCGGCGGTTGGGAGAGGCGGAATGGTTCTTCAAGGGTCGTTGCCGCTTCACGATAAAACTGGATGGACTAAACCGCGGCTGACGCTATGGGAGTTGCATACTGGGCGTTTGAGGTCCGCACCATCGACTGAAGACGAAGCTGGTCGTTCGCCGTGAGGAGCGCTCTTTTCGGGGCTTCCGGCTGTGGCAATTGCATCAGTCCTGTCGAGCCACCCACCAGGGAGAAACGGCTGCTGCGCAGACGAGGTCCGGGTTCGCTGTCGGCGGACCGGTGCGAATGAGCGATCGATCGACTCCTCGGGCGACTTTGAAGCGTCATGACGTGTCGGCCACTTGGCGGCGAAGTGCATGAACCGTGAGGAAGTGCGGACGTGGAACACTGTGTCTCGTGGCGGGCACCAGCTCAATGATGATCAGACGGCCGGTCTCGCAGTTCGGACACGGCAGCGTCTGGTCGACATCTGGTTCTGCTGTATCACGGTCGCCGGGTGATTTCTGGTCGGAGGTCTCTTCCGGTGTTGGAACGCCCAATAATTGGCGGCACTGGTTCAGCCTGGCCGTGCGATCCCGGTTGGCGAGCAGACCGTAGTGACGGATGCGGACGAAGCCACGCGGCAGCACATGCAGCAGAAAGCGACGCAGAAACTCCGTGCCGTCGAGCGTCAGCGTTTTGGCTTGTTGACCATCGGCGTAGTCTCTGTAGCCAAACGTCACCTTGCCATCTTCCAGTCGGAGCAACCGCTGATTGGAGATCGCCACACGATGCGTGTAGGGAGACAGGTACTTCAGCACCTGCTGGGTGCCGCCGAAAGGGCGTTTGGCATACACGACCCAGTCCGTGCGGACGGCTCGATTGAAAAGTTGTTCGAACTCTCGGCGGTTCCTCAACGGTTCGAGTCGACCGAAGAGCCTGAGTTGCCCCTTGCGGTACGCCTGCTTGAGTCCAGCGATGAACTTTCCCCGGAACACGCGGCTGAGAATCCGCACTGGCAGAAAGAAGGCCTTCCCACGCTTGCTCCGTTTGCTGGCGATCCACTGCGATCCGTCCGCTGAGAGCCCACCGCCGGGAATGACCACATGCAGGTGGGGATGGTGGGCGAGCTTTTGGCCCCAGGTGTGCAGCACCGCCAGAAAGCCGATCTTCGCTCCGAGATGTTTCGGATTCGCGGCCACTTCGAGCAGGGTCTGTGCGGCGGCACGAAACAGGAGTCCGTACACGAGCTTTGGGTTCTGGAGTCCCAATGAGCACAGTTGCTGAGGGAGCGTAAAGACGACATGAAAGTACGGAACCGGCAGCAGCTCCTGTTCGCGAGCCGCCATCCACTGGGCACGCGCAGCTCCCTGACACTTCGGACAGTGACGGTTGCGGCACGAGTTGTAGGCGACCTGTCGATGTCCGCAGTCACCGCACGCCTGGACGTGTCCGCCCAACTCGGCCGTGCGGCACGCGGCGATGTCACGCAGCACACGCTGCTGGGCGAAACTGGGTCGGTGCGTTTCTTGAAAGCGATCACCGCATTGACGCACGATGTCAGCGACTTCCAGAATGGGCCGCGTCATGAGTCTGCCTCGGCAGCCACGCTCTGACCAATCAGCAGATCGAGCGGACTGGGCGTCGACCCCAGCAGCTTGCGGGAGACATGCGTGTAAGTCGCCGTTGTCGAGATGTGGCGATGTCCCAACAGCACCTGGATCGTCCGCAGGTCGACACCGGCCTCCAGCAGGTGCGTCGCATAGCTGTGCCTGAGCGTGTGCATGGTCATCTGTTTGCCCAATCCGGATCGCTCTCGCGTGCGGATGCACGCCCGCGTGATCGATTCGGTGGAGATCGGTCGGCTCCTTGAGGAGCCATAGAACAGCCACGACTCAGGACGGTATTGCTTCCAGTACTCTCTCAAGAGGGTGAGCAGCCGAGGCGAGAGCGGCACATAGCGATCCCGCCAGCCTTTGGACTGGCGGATGTGAATCATGTTCCGGCCACTGTCGATGTCGCCGATCTGAAGATGTGCCACTTCGGAGATCCGCAAGCCTCCTGCATACGCGCACAGAAACATTGTCTGATGCTTGAAGTTCCGGCAGGCATTGAAGAACTGAGTGACCTCCTCGAATGTCAGTACGACCGGCAATCGCTTCTGCTCCTTCGGGCAGGGGATCCCGTTGAGCGATTCCTCCCTGCCGAGCGTCACGTTGAAGAAGAATCGCAGGCCGCAGAGGTAAAGGTTGTAGGTGCCCCAGGCCACGCGGCGCTCTTCCACCAGATGCAACAGGAACTGGCGAACATGTTCAGGCCCCAAGTCTTCCGGGGAGCGACCATGAAATTCAGCGAATTTCCTCACGGCCCGAACATAGCCGTCGACCGTGTTCGGGGAGTAATTGCGCAGCTTGAGGTCGTCAATCATCCGTTGGCGGAGGGGCTTCATGACGGGAGTCCTTGAGGGGGAATCGTGAACGGTCCTTGAATATGGCTCACAAATCCCGCCGGCGCAAATCGGTTTTATCGGCATAACCGGCACCGGCGGTCGGGAAGGGAAGCCGGTGGAGCCCTGTCGCATGGTCCTTGGATTGGCGTCGCAAAATGTCCTTTTTGCGGGGGCACATCTGTGGCAGGATGGCGTATGGACAAGCATCGATTCCCGCAGCTTTTCAAGGAGAATTCGCCCGTCGATTCGGGCAGTGAACGGCTGCTGGTTTCCAGCGAACGGCTGCCGGCCTTGATCCGCGACGCGGGTGAGCAGGCCCAGCGGCGGTTCCTCGAATTCTTCACCGCCCACATTCGCAATCCCGGCACACGGGCCGTCTATGGTCGGGCCGTGGGCCGATTCTGTGAGTGGTGTGAGCAACGCGGCGTTTCGCTTCAGCAGGTTTCACCGTTCCTGGTGGCTGCCTACATCGAGCAGCTTTCGCAGCTGCGGAAAGCCCCCACCGTCAAGCTGCAACTGGCAGCGATCGCATGCTGTGCGACTGGCTGGTCGTCGGTCAGGTGCTGCCGGTAAACCCCGCATCGTCAGTTCGAGGGCCAAAGCATGTCGTCAAGAAAGGCAAAACGCCCGTGCTGACCGCCGGCGAAGCGCGAGAGCTGCTCGATTCCATTGACTGCACGAAGATCGTCGGCCTGCGGGACCGGGCACTCATCGGCGTGATGGTCTACAGCTTCGCCCGCGTCTCCGCCGCCGTCGGCATGAACGTCGAAAGTTGCTTTCCGCAGGGACGACGCATGTGGTTTCGACTGTACGAGAAAGGTGGCAAACATCACGACATCCCGGCCCATCACAACGCAGAGGCCTATATCGACGACTATCTCGAAGCAGCCCGCATCGGCGATGAGAAGAAGTCGCCGCTGTTCCGCACGATTTCACGACACCGTGAGATCACGCCCCGCCGGATGGATCGCAACGACGTGCTACGGATGATCAAACGCCGAGCCCGCCAGGCCAGACTCCCAGAACACATCGGCTGCCACACATTTCGCGCGACCGGCATCACAACGTATTTGCAAAATGGGGGACTGCTTGAGCATGCTCAGGTGATGGCGTCCCATGAGTCTATCCGCACGACGAAACTCTACGACCGCACCAGCGACGCCGTGAGCCTGGATGAGATTGAACGCATGCTGATCTGAACCACGGCCGTTCTCTCTGACGCGTTCACTCCCACCGCGTAGCGGTTTAGTCCAACCATTGTAAACACGGGTAGCAGCAATTCGCGTGGATTGATTTGTTAGGGGCAAAAGGCCAAGAAAATCCAATGCCACAGCTACACGACCTCACGACCATCTCAAAAACCCAGGCGCCTCTTGCCTCTACGAGTCGTCATCGCCTATCCAACTGTCATAGCCGTCTTCAAGCATGTGGTAACGACCGTGCGCCCAACCATAGAAACTTTGCCATGTGTTCAGAACCGTCTGGGTCCCTTCAATTTTCACCTCTACACCTGCTTCTACAAGGTGACGTATCTTCCGCAGCTCACTGACCAGAGTCCCCCAGTCAGTAGGGCGTTGCCCAAGAGTCCCCATGTCTCCCCTTGCCTCATACAATGCATCCAAGTCCTTGAGCATTTCAATCGTGAGAGTGTGTTCTTTGATGGGAATATCAATGGTGATGCCGCTCTCGTTGAGCGCCAGCGTAAGGGTCTCATTACTTTCGAACAGCTTGAGCGATAAATGCGTCTTTAAAGCCAAACCAGGGCGTCGGCCAGTCATGAGACTTAGCCCAGCTTCTTAGCTCTTTGAGTTCGGGCAACTGGATTCTCGTTCTACCTTGACCATGCAACCGGCTCACTTCGAAAAGAGCTATGAGTTTCTAGGGACACCCTTTGCATTGCCCAGGCAGGCATGTCATGATTCATTTCAATTGTTTGCATGAGCCTCCGTCAAAACCATAAAACTACTGAACAGATTGGCCTGCCGATTGCATGCTGATGCTCTCCGAAAGGAGGGTATGACCCATGTTGACGCCAGCGTGCTTCCCCTCACTCAGGGGATACGTGATGGCGTCCAGGACGGATGACCGCAAGCAACTCTCGGACGAGCAATGGTTTCTGATCGAGGATCTGTTTCCCTGGGAGCCGCCCACCCGCGCCGGCGGGCGGCCTCCCGTTCCGCCGCGCACGGTCCTCGAGGCTTTGCTGTGGCTGCTGCGCAACGGCGGCCGATGGCAAGATTTACCAGACCCCTTCCCCTCGGAGTCCACCTGCCGACGCCGGCTGCGCGAATGGACGGAACAGGGGATCCTAGCCGAGGTCTGGTCGCGACTCGTCGAACTGGCCGACGAGTTGGGACAGGTCGACTGGGAACACTTGATCGCCGACGGCACGTTCTGCCGGGCAAAAAAAGGGGCTTTCTGGTCGGTCACGGCCGCAAGGGGAGCGGCACGACGGTGCTCGTGCTGATGGACGGCGACCGCACTCCCCTGGGTGCGGTGATTGCGGCCGCCCATGAGCATGAGTCGCGACACATCGAACGCCTGGTCGACTCGGCAGTCGTGGAACTTCCTGACGAACACCGCCTGCTCTACGACGGCGCTGCCGACAGTGATCCGCTGCGCGAACGTCTGGCCGCGCGCGGCATCGATCTGATCTGCCCGCACCGCGCGAATCGCGTCAAGCCGCCGATACAGGACGGCCGCAAGCTGCGCCGCCGACGCCATCGCTGGCGCGTCGAGCGGACCAACGCCTGGCTGCACAACTACGGCCGCATTGCGCTCCGCAAAGATCGCTCGGCCATCATGTTCCTGGGCTGGGTTCAACTCGCCTGCCTGTTCACTATTCTCAAGAGGTTGTGACGGAGGTTCGTGTCAAACTGTGAAACGAGTTGCGACGGAGCGCTGTCTGGAATTCCTTGGTATACCACACAAGGCTCCCGTGCTATGCCGCAGTCTTCAAAATCCCGTTTCTACCCGCCGCAAATCGCCTCCGCTATCTCGTTTCAACCAAACCCGGGGGAGCTACGGTTTCTCGATCAGGTGGCTAATGCCTGTCGGGTAAAGCACCTGGCCTACCGGACAGAACAGGCCTACGTCGGCTGGGTCAAGCGGCAGGGCGGCGACGAGAGACATTCGTTCCCCCCAAATCGTACCACCACCACTCACGTCCATCGCATGGCTATCCGACGTTTGATGCGAAGCAGGTGGCGAAAAACCGCTTGATTTGTGCCAATGCTCGTCTGACGCCATCTTGCGGAGCAACAGCCAGAACGCGCGGGTGCCACTGCTGGCTTGTCCAGCAGTCCAGATTTTCCTTGCTCTGATGAAGGTACCCTTCCGACTGATGGACATTCACCCAGTCACCTCTTCGCGGCTGCGCCACCCCGGATTGCGATGCAATCTGAGCCACCCGCGGCGGGCCTGCGAACGCTGTACCGAGAGACTCTCAGGTGAGGCCCGTCCGCAGGGGGATGAAGCTTTTGCCCAGTCGGCCGCCGTAGTTGCCCGCCGAGATCCGAATCAGCCCCGGTGTGTCGAGGGCCGCCGCGATGCCGGCGTGCGTCGCCGCAGTGACCGTTTCCAGGTCGCGACCGTTGATAATGATCTCCATCACACTGCTCACGCCCGGAAGCAATCGACAATCATCACCCAACTGGTCCCGCAGTGTGGGGCAGAACGGATGATTTGTGCTGGCGATGAGAAACGAATAGCGGCTGCCGGCCTTCGAGCCGCTGGCGGCGATGCCTCCCGGAAACGGTGTAATGACGCCGGGTGTGGCCTGCACGGCGGCGAGCGCCCGCTGCGTGGCGTCGAGGGCGGCGTCCTCAGTGGTGCCCATGAACCAGAGGTTGCCCCCCATCAGCCCGTCGGCAAACCCGAACCGCCGGTCGATGACGAACTCGCCTCCCATGATCGGGAGCACCCACACCCGCCGGCCGAACCGCTGGTCGCGAAACTGATAGCCATCTCCGAACAGAGAGACCTTTCGTCCGAGTTTGAAGAACGGATCGGTCTCAAGCAGGTTGAAGCAGCGCGTGGTGGGACAGGTGAGGATGTTCTGTGAGATGCGCGTGAGCAGCGCCCGCTCGAGAGCTGGCTCGCGATCCTTGCGAAACCTTGGGACATGGAACTGCAGCACGACGCCGGGCCGTTCGTCGGGTGTGAGAAACGTTTCGTCACCGCCGGGTCCGACGAAGCGATCGATGCCGGCCTCGCAGTCGCAGAGGATGGTGCTGGAGGCATTGCCGGTGGCTGCCTGGGCCGCCTGCTCCAGCCAGTAACGATCGCGGGCCGTCACCAGCACCTCGGCATAGATACTGCGAAAGCCCTCGGCATAGGTGTCTTCAACGATGTCCCGGCGGGCGTCGGTCATGGGGGCCTCGTTGTCCGTCAACTGCGTCCGATGCCCTCATACGTCGCCGCTTCCGTCAGAACCTTGTCCATGAAGATGTCGTGCGACTGCATCGGGATTTCGTCGAACATCTGACACTCGAACGCCAACGCCACCAGCGGGCAGTCGGGGCGGGCATGCTGCAGGAGCTTGTCGTAGTAGCCCCGCCCGTGACCGGTGCGTCCGCCACGGCGATCGAAGGCGACGCCAGGCACCATGATGAGGTCCAGCTCGTCCGCCCCCACCTGTTTGTCGAGCCGCTCCCGCAGGTCGCTGCGCGGTTCGAGGATGCGATACATGCCCAGTTCGAGCTCGTCCAGCGATTGCAGGCGGAACAACTCCAGTTCTCCCTGCGCGTTGCACCAGGGAACGACGATGGTTTTGCCGCACTCGAGCGCCTCCGGCAGTGCCTGCCGGGTACGGACCTCGGCCCGGACATCGACATAGAACATCACGGTCGCCGCCCGTTGATACTCCGGCAGGGCGAGGAAGCGGTCGACGATCTGCCGGCTGAGTTCGTCCTTGTCTTCGAGTGCGCGGCGGGCGGCATGGGCCTGTTCGCGGATGGCGGTCTTCCGCTGGAGGAGTGAGTCGATCGTTGAGGGAGGCGGATCAGTCATTGTCAAACAAGTCTAATGATTGGGTCCGTGCTCTTGCTTGCGGCTTCGCCGCAAGCAAGAGAGTCGTGAATTGTCCGCGCCTGCGAAACCGCATGCAGGGACACCGTTAACTATTCTTCACGCGGCTCATCGTGCAGCAGGCCGAGGCTCGCCAGCTTCGACCGGCATTCGTCTCGTTCGCGGCAACGTTTTAAGGAGCGCCACGACTCATCCTGTGCGCCGAGGAACAACTTCTCATCGTAGGGAGGCGCCAGCCGCTTGTCCGCAGCCAGCTGCACCAGTCGAGTCATCACGGCCACATCCAGCCGGGAGAGGAACATGGCTCCGCGGCGATAGTCTTCAAACGCCTCCCAGCAGACGGGGAACAGGGGCCGGACGATCTGTTCGCCGATGGTGGTCGCATACTGGCGAATCTCCCATTGGGCATGCTCGTCCATCCGCAGCGCGAGGAAGTGCAGCAGGTTGTGCAGGTCGATCTTCCAGTAGGCCTCGGTGTAGGTGCACAGCGGCAGATCCTTCCGCGCCTGTTCGCGGGCGACACCGGCATCCAGTCTCTCGAAGTACAGTTTCTCCGCAGCTTCCTGAAAGGCTCGCTCGGAGTCCGTCAGTGTGTTGCCGACGTCCGCCGGCAGAAACCCCTCGCTCCCCTGACGGTTGACGGACGATTGCGTGCGCCACTGCTCCGGCGCTGTCGCCTGGGCCGAGTCGATCGCCACCGAGTACCGCGTGCTGTACTCGTTGACGTTGGCCGTCCGGTGCCGGATCCACTGCCGCCAGCAGTCCATCGGCACGCGCACGAGCAACTTGAGCTCGGCCATTTCAAACGGCGTCGTGTGACGGTGCCGCAGCAGATAGCGGATCAAGGTGCGGTCGTCGGAGACTTTCTTGGTGCCGGCTCCGTAGCTGACACGGGCCGCCTGGACGATGGAAGAATCGTCCCCCATGCAGTCGACAAGACAGACAAATCCGTCATCAAGCACGGGGAACTTCTGCCAGCGCAGCTGATCGATCGCGGATTGGGATTCAGTCATGACGAAGGAGGTTGTAGCGTGTGCTGAAGTCGATTTCCACGATCCGCGAAAATGTCGTAACATCAGAGGGGCCCCGCCCCTGTTATCGGAGACCGACCATGCACTGGCTCGGACACGCCCGCCCGGCGATCGTGCTGCTGGTCCTTGTGGTTGGAGCTGCCGGCTTCGACGCGGTGGCTACGGCAAATGCCCACGAATTGTCACCCGTGGGCTTTCTCACCCCGACATCGACGTCGCACGGAAACCCGGTGCCACTCGTGGGGGAGAGGGCGAGCACCCTCCGGAGATCAGACGTCGCAGGGCAACTCGCTCTCGTCAGGGTGGACGAGCCCCTGAGGTTCGAGCAGGCTCCCGGTTTCGTGGCCAGCCCGCAGTGCACGCTCGCCGGTCGTCTGACTTTCCGCGCCTCCCGACCGTGCCAGGCGGTCGTTGAGATCCGGCAGGGAGCGCGGTCGTGGCAGGTCCCGCATCACTCCCGGCCCGAAGAGGAACACGAGGTGCTCATCCTCGGGCTGCGCGCAACCGGACGCATGAACTGATCGTCCGACTCTCCTCGGGGACGGACTCGCACATCAGCGAACCGGTCGAGGTGACGCCCCCGCCGCTGCCAGCCGAGTTTCCCAACATGCGGATCACCCGCTCGGACCCGGCCCGCATGGAGCCCGGCGTCACACTGTTCAATCCCCTGCGCTGGGAAAGCGACGTCTCGAGCAAGTTCTTCGGACTGTTTCTGGCCGTCGACTCAGCGGGCGAAGTCATGTGGTATCACCAGATCGATGCTCCGTCCGGAGCCATGCGGCGACTCAGAAACGGCAACCTGCTGTATCTGTTTGGCACACGACCGATGGGAATGCGTGAGATCAGCCTCACCGGCGAGACCGTGTGCGAGTGGTGGGCAACCGGCATCGACGATATCGCTCCCGAAGGTGCGATTGAAGTCCCGGTCGATACGTTTCATCACGACGTCTGGGAGATGGACAACGGCAACCTGCTGGTGCTCAGCACCGAAGTCCGCCAGATTGAAAACTTCACCATCAGCGAGTCGTCTCCCGACCGAGGGTTCGCACCCGCGAACGTGGTGGGGGATGTGATTGTTGAGCTGCAGCGGGATGGCACCATCGTCCGGGACTGGCGGCTACTGGACCTCCTCGACTCCCGTCGTATCTCGTACGACTCGCATGACAGATACTGGGATCTGCGGGGCTATGGACACCTCAACGGTGGAACCAGAGACTGGTCTCATGCCAATGCGATCGTTTACGACGAGCGTGATGACAGTCTGCTCGTAAGCCTGCGTCATCAGGACGCCCTCGTGAAGATCGACTACGAATCGGCCGACGTGAGATGGATTCTCGGCGCCCGTCGGGGCTGGCGCGGCGCCCTGGGACGCAAGGTGCTCAGGCCCTCGGGATCGTTCGACCTGCCGTACCACACGCACGCTCCCGAGTTCACGCCTCACGGGACACTGCTGGTGTTCGACAATGGCAATCATCGCACGGTGCCTCCGTTTCCCAAGATGGCACCCGAGGACTCCTACAGCCGGGCTGTTGAGTTCCACATCGATGAGGAGCGCGGCACCGCGACGCAGGTGTGGGCCTATGGAGGTCCGGGCGTCGGCAGGTTTTTCGCGGCGTTTCTCGGGGACACGAACTTGATGCCCACGACAGGCAATGTGCTGGTGACCATTGGCGGAACGATCGTCGATGACCGCGGCAGGCCAACGGTCGATCTTCCCGGTGCAGCCCAGTTCGCGCGCATCGTGGAAGTGACTCACGACGACCCCGCTGAGGTCCTCTTCGAGTTGATCATCGACGATCGGGAGACGCGTCCGGAAATCGGCTGGTCAGTGTATCGGGCCCAGCGGATCCCGGACCTCATTCCGCTGCCTGCAGTGAACTGAATGCATCGGCACCGTTGGCACAAACAACGCCACCGGACTCGTTACGATCCTCACAATCGTGAGCGTCGACCCGAATCGGCCTCTTGGCCATGTCAGGAGGTGAGCACCGGGATTCCCATTCTGAAGAGAACCGCGTACTAATCTCAGGAAGCCGCGATCCGCGCACCGCAGCGTCCTCTATACTTGAGACTCCGGTGCCGTGCTGCACACGGGTGAATAGCCATGGACTTCTACGTTGAGCGACTTCTTGACGCGTGGCAAAACGCCACGTTAGTGAACTACGTCACGGCGGCCATCACAGTCGTGGCGCTGGGTTGGTTGTCGTCCAAGACGTCGAAGTGACCGGCGTTCAGCCGGCGTCTCCCAGCCGATCGAGCAGGATGTCCACCAGCAGCGGATGTGGCCCCAGCGGCGGGCACAGCCTGACCTCGATCGTCGGGTGATCCTCCACAAAGGCGCGACGAAACTCCGCGAGGTCTGCGCTGCACATGCACCCCGGCTGAGAGAAAGTACGGCAACATCACAATTCGCTCGGCCCCTCGGCGGACGCAGGCCTCCAGACCTTGCGGAATGGTCGGCTCGGCCAGTTCCAGGTAGGCACATTCGATGAGGTCATCGGGTCGGCGCGAGGCCAGTTGATCGGCGAGGACACGCAGATCGGCATTAGCCTGGGGCACCCGACTTCCGTGAGCGATCATCAGAATGGCTGTCGGCATGGTTGACCAGGGCACGTGGATGATTGATCGTTGATCTTGCTAGACTGCATACTGTATCGATAACCCATCCGTCACTCCTCGGCAATCGACCTCTATGGATCCGACGCGCATCGGCCCGTACGTCATCGAAGAGAAGATTGGTGCCGGGGGCATGGGGACGGTGTACAGGGCCCATCACGACGAAACGCAGCAGCAGGTGGCCGTGAAGATCCTGCCCGCCTTGCTCGCCCGTGAGCCGGGGTTCGTGGCCCGTTTCACCCGCGAGATCGATGCCCTGCAGCAGTTGCGGAACCCGCACATCGTGCAGCTCTTCGAGCACGGAGTTGACGATGACACCTACTACTACGCCATGGAGTTTGTCGACGGCGAGACACTCACCGACCGGCTGAAGCGCGACAAGCGCATCCCCTGGCCGCAAGTCATCGACATGAGCGTGCAGATCTGCACGGCTCTCAAGGCGGCCCACAACGCCGGGATCATACATCGGGATCTCAAGCCCTCCAACCTGCTCATCAGGCCGGACGGAACGGTCAAGCTCACCGACTTCGGCGTCGCGCAGGTGTTCGCGTCCGACAAGCTGACGATCACGGGCGGCGTCATCGGAACCGCAGAGTACATGTCTCCCGAACAGGCGCAGGGCAAGCGGGCCACCAAGCAAAGCGACCTGTACTCTCTGGGTGCGGTGATGTACGTGATGCTGACGGGCCGTCCCCCTTTCACCGGCAAGACGACATTTGACATCGCCCGCAAACATCAGACGGGGCAGTTCGACAGCCCGCGAATGATTGTGCCGGAGATCCCCTTCTGGTTGGATGAGGTGGTCTGCAAGTGCCTCGAAAAGCGCCCGGAGGACCGCTTTCCCGATGCATACGTACTTTCGCTGCGTCTGCAGGAAATCCCGAAGAAGGTCGAGCTGTCCCAGAAGAGTCAGGCGGTCGCGTTCGGCGATGCCAGTGCCTCGGCAGAAACCCAGGCCGGCGATGGAGGGCAGAAGGAGCGCGACATCGGCGGGACGATGCTGCGGGATCTGCTGCGGGCCGAGGTCCAGGAATCGCTCGATACTCATCCGCTGCTGAAGCTGCTGGACAACGTCTGGGTGTTACTCGCCCTGCTCGCGCTATTGGTTCTGGGGGGACTGTGGTGGTTTCGTCCCCGGCAAGTACCTCCCGAAGAGATGCTGGCCCGCGCGGAAGTGCTGATGTCGAAGCCGGCCGGCCCTGCGTGGCGCGAAGCCCGCGACCAATATCTGCTGCCGCTGCTCCAACAGGATGAGTCGCGCTGGGGACCAGAGGTGCGTCCCTATCTGCAACAGATCGAACTGGACGGTCTGCTGGAGCGGTTTCGCAAGCCCGAGAGAAACGGGGCGTCGCCCAGTGCCCTCGATCCGGAGGTCGATCGTCTCCTGCAGCGGGCCGCCGCTGAGTTGGACGCGGGCCAGACAGGTCGGTCTCTGCAGACGTTGTCGGCCCTGGCTGACATTCTCGCAGAGGACTCCGCACAGCAGACCACGCGCGATGCCCTGCGCACGCTCGTCGAGCAGATGAGTGCCGCACACAAGGCCGCCGTGCAGCCCTTCATCGATGCCAGTCTCAAACGCGCCCGCGAGGCGCTAACCGAGGGAAACCGGGAGGCCGCCGTCACGATATGGCAGGGACTCATTGATCTGTATGATGCAGACCCCCAGGCCGCTGAGAGTGTGCGACAGGCGCATGATGCGCTGGCCGCGACAATGGCAGCGGACTCGTCGACGACCCATCCTTCACCACCATGATCGGCCCATGACTGACACGCTCAACCTGAAGGACTACATCCGCAACATTCCCGACTTCCCGAAGCCGGGCATTCTGTTTCGCGACATCACGCCGCTGTTGGGGACGCCGCTGGCCCTGCGGGCCGCCATCCAGCGGATGGCTGACCACTACCGCGATCAGAAGGTGACGGCGATCGCTGCGGCGGAGGCCCGAGGCTTCATCTTCGCGACCCCCCTCGCACTCGAACTCGATGCCGGATTCATTCCGGTCCGCAAGCCGGGAAAACTGCCGTTCAACACCGCGACGTTCGAATACGAACTCGAATACGGTACCGACTCTTTGGAGATTCACACCGACGCCTTTCGTGAAGGGGACCGGGTGCTGATGGTTGATGACCTGCTGGCGACCGGAGGGACGATGCAGGCCTGCATCCGACTGGCGGAGAAGTGCGGAGCCACTGTCGTGGGCTGTGCGTTCCTCATTGAACTCGACGGACTGCACGGCAGGCAGAAGCTGCAACCTCACGACGTCTTCAGCCTGATTCACTACGATTAGGAGTCATCAGGATTGTGTGCCACTGGCTTTGCCAGTGCAACGTCATGACGTCGTACTCGTTATGACACGCTGGTGGAGCCAGTGGCACCCTGCAACTGAGTCGTGACGCTGCACGAGGCCTTTCCTTTCGAGCCAATGCCATGACCAACAGGCTTGCACGTCGCGACTTTCTCAAGGGGAGTGCTCTCGCGGTCGCCGGACTGGCCGCCGTTACGCGGCCTGAAACCTCTCGAGGTTATCAGGCGAACGACGCGCTGCATGTTGGAGCCATCGGCACCGGCGGACGTTGCCAGCGGCTGATGACCGATTTCGCCACTGTCCCCGGCACCAAGCTGGTGGCGGTCTGCGACATCTGGGACCAGCATCTCGAAGCAGGCCGCAAGCTCGCAGATCCCAAGGCGAGCACCTTCCGCGACTATCACCAGTTGCTGGAACGCAAGGACGTCGATGCGGTCATCATCGGTTCGCCCGATCACTGGCATGTGCCGATGACTGTCGATGCCTGTGCCGCCGGGAAGGATGTGTACGTCGAAAAACCACTCACGCACGACCTCTCGGAAGGGGCTGCCGTCATTGCCGCACAGAACGACCATCGCCGCATCGTGCAGGTGGGCATGCAGCAGCGCAGCATGCCGCACATCCAGAAGGCGAACGAACTCATTCGGGCGGGACACATCGGCGACGTGCACAAGGTGCACCTCACCTGGAATCGTAACTCTCCCCGGACGGCACGGCAGTCGTACGGCATTGATCCGCAGTCGCTCGACTGGGCCGCATTTCTGGGCAGCACTCCCGAGCAACCGTTCGACGAGTACCGCTTTCGCAACTGGCGCTGGTTCTGGGACTTCGGCGGCGGCATTTTCACCGACCTGATGGTGCATTGGATCGACGTCGCCCATTGGATTCTCGATCTCCAGCAGCCGGCACAAGCGGCGAGCATCGGCGATCACTTTCAGGCCGAGGGACTCTGGGAGACGCCCGACACCGTGCAGACGCTGCTCAAGTACCCCGACCCGCAGATGCAGGCGTACTTCGAGGGGACGTTCTTCAATGCCCGCAACCGGGCCATGATCGAGTTCATGGGGACACTGGGTACGCTGTACATCGACCGGGGGCGGTACGAGGTCCATCCCGATCCGCATCAGCAGCTCGAACCCAGCGAATGGATTCTCGGTGACGGACCGCGCGGAGCCGACTTCTATGCGAATCCCAACGGCGAAGTGCTGCACCTGTCGAACTGGGTCGAGTGTTGCCGGACCCGACACAAGCCGGTGGCACCGGCAGAGGCCGGGGTCAGCGCCGCCGCGGCGGCGCATCTGGCGAACAAGTCCTTGCGTTCGGGAACGATGGCCTTTTCCTCAATGTGAGCGAATGGCGTCCGCGAGAGTCCGTCGACATGAACTCCCCCCACCCCTCACGCGGCTCGCTATGTTCGCCTCCCGCTCCCCCGCGGAGGAGAGGCATTTCTCTTGTGACCCCCCTCATCCTCGCCGTGCTCGTCAGACTCGCATCGGCGCAGGAAGACCCGCATCTCAGCGTCGTGGATCCTGCGGACGCAGGGATGAGTGCGCGGCGACTGGACGTCATCAACCACGTCGTCGCCGAAGGTCTCGCCCAGAACAAGACGCCCGGGTGCGTGGTGGTCGTGGGATATCAGGGGCACATCGTCCATCGCCGCGCGTATGGCCAGCGGCAGGTTGAACCGCAACCGGAGCCGATGACGCCGGATACGATCTTCGATCTGGCTTCGCTGACCAAACCAATCGCGACCGCCACCAGTGTGCTGCTGCTCCTCGAAGAGGGACGTGTGCAGCTGGATGATCCCATCAGCCGGCACCTTCCCGAGTTTGCACAGGCGGGGAAGGAGGCGATCACCATTGAGCATCTGCTCACGCATCAGGGAGGACTCATCGCCGACAATCCGCTGCGCGACTATCTGGATGGTCCAGAGCACGCGTGGGAGCGCATCTGTGCGCTGGAGCCACTGACGGAGCCGGGCGAGCGGTTCATCTATTCGGATGTCGGCTTCATCGTCCTGGGCAAGCTCGTTGAGCGGGTCACAGGTCAGTCGCTGGATGACTGGACACAACAACGACTGTTCGGACCACTGCAACTACGGGACACCAGCTACCTCCCGCGCGAAGAGTTGCATGCTCGCTGCGCGCCCACCGAACTTCAAGGAGATGCCTGGCTGCGGGGGACGGTGCATGACCCGCGGGCCCGCGAGCTGGGGGGAATCGCCGGTCATGCCGGGCTGTTCTCGACGGCCGACGATCTGGGCATCTTTGTCCAGATGCTGCTGGACGGAGGGACCTATGCGGGCGTGCGGATTCTCAAGCCCGAAACAGTGCAGATGATGCACAGTCCGCACGAGACTTCGGGTGGCATCCGCGGGCTCGGCTGGGACATGCATTCCGTATACTCGTCGAACCGGGGGACTTCTTCAGCGCGAGTGCCTTTGGACATGGCGGCTTCACCGGGACAGCGATCTGGATCGACCCGGAGCAGGAGCTGTTCGTAATCTTTCTGAGCAACCGGCTGCATCCGGATGGCACGGGCGTCGTGAATCCGCTGATCGGCCGCATCGCCACCATTGCCGGTGCCGCGATTGTTGAATGATGGGAAGAGCGCACTCCTTCGCTTGCGATTTCGCAGGCGCGGACGTGCTCAAGAATCCGTTCGTAGGGCGAAACCGCAAGCGGTCGTAATTCGTGCGAGTCAGACTCGACTGCTCTCTGGTCTCTGCCCGTGTACAATATCGGGCATGCCCGCTGCTCATCCGTCACCAACTCCTGCGCACGATGTCGCCGATCGCTTCGCGACGACGCGCTGGAGTCTCGTCCTCGCTGCCGGGAAGCCCGAGGCGTCTGCTGACCGGTCCGCCCTCCAGGAACTCTGCACGGCGTACTGGGTGCCGGTGTATCTGTACGTAAGGCATCGGGTCGCCGACGTGCACGAGGCGCAGGATCTGACCCAGGCTTTCTTCGGGCATCTGCTGGAGCAGGAAAAGATCGCGGCTGCCGACCCCCAGCGCGGCCGATTCCGATCGTTCCTGTTGACAGCCTGCCGGCACTTCCTCATCAACGAATGGCAGAAGCTGCGATCTGCCAAGCGCGGAGGCGGGGAACCGCTGCTCTCGCTCGACTTCGACTCCGGCGAGTCCCGCTTCAGCATCGTGGCGGTCGATGACGAAACGCCCGAACTGCTCTTCGAACGGCAGTGGGCGATCACCCTGCTGGAGCGCGTGCTCGAGCGCCTCTGCAATGAGTTCGAGCACCAGGGAAAGAGGTCGCAGTTCGATGTCCTCAAGGGGTTCCTCACCGGTCAGCGCACTGCCGGGGGTTATGCCGAGGCCGCGGCACAACTCGGCATGAGCGAAGGGGCCGTCAAGGTGGCTGCTCATCGGCTGCGATCGAAGTATCGCGAGCTGCTGCGGGCCGAAATCGCCCAGACCGTCGCCGGGCCGGACGAGGTCGAGGACGAAATCCGGCGGCTGTTTGTGGTGCTCGGGGGAGAAAAAGGTTCAAATCGGCTGTAACCAACGCGAAGTTCTCCTGTAGAGAAGCGAAGAGGCCTGTCCCATCACTCCTCTTTGCCCGGGTTACACGTCATGTCCGCACAGAACATCTGCCCCGATTGTGGTGCCCAGCTTCCGACTGGAGCGACTGCCGGGCTCTGTCCGAAGTGCCTGATGGGCGTCGGGCTGGAGTCGAGCGACGCGGACGCCGCCTCGTCTGAGCGAGTTGTTCCGCGAGGAGACGCATACGCCGTCACGACTCCGCAGCCCGGTGCCTTCCGTCCACCTTCACCCGGCGAACTCGCGCCGCTCTTTCCGCAACTGGAAGTGCTGGGTCTCCTGGGACAGGGAGGCATGGGTGCTGTCTACAAGGCCCGGCAGGCGAAGCTCGACCGGCTGGTGGCGCTGAAGATCATCCGTCCCGAATCCGCCGACGATGCCGCCTTCGCCGAACGCTTTATGCGCGAAGCCCGCACACTCGCGCGGCTCAGTCACCCGCACATCGTCGCCGTCCACGACTTCGGCGAAGTCCATCGCGAGCCGGAATCGCCCCTGTTCTACTTCGTGATGGAGTACGTCGACGGCGTGAATCTGCGGCAGATGATGCAGGCGGGTGATCTCGACGCGGACGAAGCGCTGGCGATCGTCCCACAGGTGTGCGATGCCCTGCAGTATGCCCACGACGAGGGGATCATCCACCGCGACATCAAGCCGGAGAACATCCTCATCGACCGCCGCGGAAGAGTAAAGATCGCCGACTTCGGACTGGCCAAACTCGCCGCCCATTCGCCGGAGGATTTCACGCTGACGGCGACTCACCAGGTGATGGGCACGCCGAGATACATGGCCCCCGAGCAGATGGCCGGGTCGCGGCACGTGGATCACCGGGCCGACATCTATTCACTGGGGGTGGTGTTCTACGAAATGTTGACGGGCGAGGTCCCGCTGGGGCGGTTCGAACCCCCGTCGCGGCGGGCATCGATCGATGCGCGGCTGGATGACGTCGTGCTGCGTGCACTGGCCAGCGACCCCGACCAGCGGTATCAGCGGGCGAGCGAACTGCGGACGCACCTGGGTGTGCTGCGCGACGACGATCAGGCCTTTCTCCCCTCGCCCCATCCTTGGGGAGAGGGGCCGGGGGTGAGGGGCGTGCAGAGCGGCGCTCACGCCCGCGGCTTGTCGACGATCATCGACGACGGCATCGCCGGTGTTGTCCGCAGTGTGCGCAGTGGTTCGCCTCGCGAGGTGCTGCGGCATCCCTCGATTCCGGGCATGTTGGCGCTGCTGCTGGCGTTCGGCGGATTGATGACCATGTTCGTCCCCTGGGTGCATGTGATCGGCGCGGGAAAATACATCCATCCCACGGACACAATCTTCGGCAGTCTGGTGGGTGTGCTGTTTCTGATTCTCATGCTGGGACAGCTAATGGACAGTGGATCGCCGAGTGATCCCAAGGTCCGCGGCGGATTTACCATTCTGTTCGGTGCGGTGATCCTGTTTCTGTTGTGGCTGTTCAAAGGTCTCAATGTGGACTGGTTCTTCCGTCCTGACTTCGAGCCTCATCTGGACGGAGGATTCTTCACGGCGTTCGCCTTTGCCATGTCCTTGTTGCTCGTCGGTGCGTGGGATGTGCGCAGCGGGTTCGCGCGCGAACAGCTACCTGCGTCGCGACCAGCGCGACCCGATGCCGCGTCCCGTCTCCGGGCGCGGTGCAGGCGCAACGGGACGACTCCGACAGCCAGATCAAGCGTAAGGGGTCCGGTGCTTCGACGGCCCACATCGGCTTTACCCTGCCGGACACCGGCGACATCGGTCCGCGCGTGGTCGCCCATTTTTCGTTGCTGGGTTATCAGCTCGTGGATGAGCGCTCCGATGAGTGGATCTTCGAGCGTGGCAGCCGGCTGGCCGCGCTCGCGGAGTTCGACATCCACAAGTATCACACGACGCTGACGGTGCGCACGGGTTTGCATCCCGAGGGGCGGTGGGTCAGTTGCGGGTGGGGCGTGACGACCTATGGCATGGCCTACATCAGCGGCAAGGACATCCGCACGCTCGAGACCGAGGGTCGCGATCTGGAAGCAACGCTGCGCCGAGGGGCTCCCATCACGCCCGGCGCGACGCCCATGGGCGCACTCGCCGGGGAAGTCCAACCCGGGGGGACACGATCAGATCCCACGCTACTGCAGGCGGCAATGGTGGGTCGCCGCGTCGCTTCCGTGGGTCGTCGAGGCACGTTCGACCGCAGCGATGAGGACCTGTTGACCCTGCGGGCGGAGATCGACGGTCCGTCGCTGGCGCTGATGGTCGTGGGCCTGTTGATGATCGCTGGCCATGCGATTGTCGTCAGTCTGGGGCTCAGTCACAAAATCGACTCTGGATTGTCGGGGTACGCGGTTCCCGGTCTGATCATTGGTCTGGCGATGTTCGTCGGTGGACTGAACCTGCGGTTGCTCTGGTCGCATGGCTGGGCGCTGCTGGGGGCGTTCGCTGGGCTCGTCCCCCTCAGTCCGGCCTGGCCCCTGACGATTATCGTTGGCATGTGGGCCTGGTACGTCCTCGACCGCAAACATGTTCGCCGGGCCTTCATCGACCGCGCGCGACAGCGTGTTGAGGCAGAGCGGCTGCGAACCGAGCCCCGCTTCTCCAGAAAGGCCATTCTCGGCTTCTGCTGTGCGCCGCTGATGATCCTCCTGCCGCTCGCGTTCCTGCCGACCGGAGGTCCGAACAGATTTGCCTCGTGGCAGTACCCACTGATGTTCACACTCGGACCCCTGGGGGCGGTGGCACCGTTCGCAACGACGATCCTCGGCTGGCTGGCGGTGCATGATATCCGCCATTCACGGGGACGCATCACCGGATTGGGGCTGGCGCTGTTTGCCGCCCTGGTCTATCCGCTGCTGGTGCTTAATGGCGTGCTGGTGACGATCGTCATGTACCTGGGGCACGAGTCCGGGGCCTCCTCCAGCCGGTACCAGGGTCCTGCATTGGCCGTCACGCTGCTGGTCGGCTGCGTACTGTCCGGACTGCTGGTCCTTTGGGTGCTGCGGAAGCTCAGGATTGACGACATGCTGACGGAGAGTGGTTCCGATGCCGGAGTATCGCGCTCGCCGACACGATTGAGCGACAGTGACCCCGATCTGTCGCGCGGCGGCCGGGACTGGGTGACGCTGACGATGGAGCAGATCGACAACGACGACCTGCCCGATGTCTGTATCTACTGCGGAACCCCCACACTGGATCGGATCAATCGGGACTTCAGTTGGCAAGCGGGTTGGGCCACGACGATGTCCATCATCGGCTTCATCTGCGGCGTGATCCCCGGGCTGATCATCATGGCGCTGACGGAGAAGTCACAGCGCATCGCCTGTCCCGTGTGTCCGGCACATCGCAATCACCGCAGCCGGCTCGTCTGGTT
This sequence comes from uncultured Planctomycetaceae bacterium, assembly GCA_963707405.1. Taxonomy (GTDB): domain Bacteria; phylum Planctomycetota; class Planctomycetia; order Planctomycetales; family Planctomycetaceae; genus CAVPPT01. Next base: position 144,949 of record CAVPPT010000012.1, read on the forward strand.
CGCCAGCCTGGGCTGGCTGCTGCCGCTCGCCGTGGCGGGGCTGGGGGCATTGATCGGCTGGGCCCTCGATGCCCAGGATATTGGTGCCTTTCCCGCCATTGGCGGTTTCGTTGGTTTCCTGATCGGCCTGGCGATTTATGTCGGCGTTATCATCTATCTCAGCTCCGGACAGGTGAGCATCAAGTCGATGACGAGCGAAGATGTGATGCTGGAGCACGTCTCTCCCGTCTTCGCACGCGAAGTCCGCCGGCAACAGCGGGCGAAGAACGCACCGTCACCGGCAGCCACCGCAGACGCATGAGCCGCACGGATGACATCGCTGGCGATTTAGCCGCTTCACGAAACGTCACAGCCGCTGCGGCGGAGCGATCACTTACTTCCTGCGCGACATGGTGAACGCCCCGGTGTGATGGGCGCTGGTGTAGAACCCGATGAACTCGTCGTTGTTCGCCCGTCCCACCCAGTCGTGAATCCCGCCATCTTCCTCACCCAGGTCGGCCGTCCCGCGAAAGAGCACCGAACCGGCCGACTGCCGGCCGTCCATGGTGATGGTGTACTTGTAGGGACGGCCGCACTCCCCCTCGAACGTGGCTTCCCAGCCTGTCAGCGTGCGAATGACCTTGCAGTCGAGTCCCTTGCACTTGGCCTTGTCGAGTCCTCCTCCCCCTGTCGGGTTGAACGCACCCCAGATACCTGACCACTCTCCCTCCACTGCGGGCGGTGCCGCATCCTTGTCTGGGACCTTGGCCGGTTCCTCCGCCGTGCTGAGCCCCTGATAACTGGCCAGCAGACAGAACAATGCAATCACAGGCAGTTTGAGTTTCATCGGAACCTCACTTCGTCGGCAGGGTGGAAGACACGGAACGGATTGTCAGCGGGATGGTGGGTGGAAGCACCCACAGGATTTGTGGCCGATTCTAGCACGAGTCAGGAGTGAGGAGCTAGGAGTCAGCAGACCCGCCGCACTTTCCATCAGCCAAACGTCATCACAATACCCGCCGACGCCGTCGGCGGGCTTTGTGCGCCCACTCCACTCGCAATTCTTCACTCGCGGGCCTCCGCTCCATGCTCCCTGCTCGCCTCGCAGCATTGCACCTCCCCCGTACAAGCGACACAATCGCCGACATGCACGATCCCGCCTTCGACCTCCTGCAGCCGCACGATCACTGGATGCGGCGGGCACTCGACCTGGCCCGGCAGGCGTCCGACGAAGATGAAGTGCCGATCGGTGCCGTCATCGTGTACGACGATCGCATCATCGGCGAGGGCTACAACCAGCGGGAGACACTCAAAGACCCCACCGCCCATGCGGAGATGATCGCCATCACGCAGGCGGCGAGTTCGCTGAGTTCCTGGCGATTGCTCGACTGCACACTGTATGCCACTCTTGAACCCTGCCCGATGTGTGCCGGCGCCATCGTGCAGGCCCGCATCCCCACCGTCATCTACGGGACGACCGACTCGAAGGCCGGTGCGTGCCATTCGGTCTACCAGATCACCGAGGACGACCGGCTCAATCATCGCTGCACGGTGCTCGGCGGCGTACTGCGGGACGAGTGCCGCGCGCTGCTGCAGGAGTTCTTCGCCCGTCAGCGCGCGCTGGGGAAGAAGTGACTCGGGTTCGCCGATTGACATCCACTGCCGATTCACCAATGCTGCATCAACACCGGATGGTGGGATCGTAGCCTGAAGCGCCATGAACATTCTCCAGGAACTTCAGTCCCGGCTCGCGGCCGCCCTCGACGGCCTCGCCGACGATCCGCGGCCTTTCGCCGATATGGTCCGCCCGGCCCAGGACCCGAAGTTCGGCGACTATCAGGCCAACTGCGCCATGCCGCTCGCGAAGCAGGTCGGCACCAATCCCCGGCAACTCGCCGAGCAGATCGTGGCAAAGCTTGATGTTGCCGACCTCTGTCTCTCGCCCGAAGTCGCCGGCCCCGGATTCATCAACCTGCGGCTGCGGGACGACTGGCTGCAGCGACACACGACGTCACTCGCGGGCGACCTGCGTCTGGGAGTCGCCGGCACCGAGCGGCCCCGGACGATCATCCTTGACTATTCGTCGCCCAATGTCGCCAAGCCGATGCACGTCGGCCACATCCGCACCACCGTCATCGGCGATGCCCTGTATCGCGTCCTCAAGTTCCTGGGTCACGAGGTCATCAGCGACAACCACATCGGCGACTGGGGCACCCAGTTCGGCATGATCATCTATGGCTACAAGCACTTCCTCGATGCCGATGCCTATCAACAACAGCCGGTCACCGAGCTGGCGCGGCTGTACCGGCTCGTCAATACGCTGTGCGACTTCGAGGAATCGCTGCAGGCTCTGCCCGGGCTGGAGGAGCAGCTGCAAAGACAGCAGGAGCAGTTCGCCGCCGCAGAGGTCCAGGCTGCAGACGATCCGTCCCAGCAGAAGGGATTGAAGAAACAACGCGCCCAACTTCAGGAACAGCAGGACCTCGTGCGTTCGACCCGCGAGAAGGTGGCCGCGTATCAGGCCGATGACCACTTGTGTGCCCGCGCCGCAAAACATCCACAGATCATCCGGGCGACGCGGGACGAAACGGCCCGGCTGCATGCGGGAGATGCTGAGAACCGGCGGTTGTGGGAGCAGTTCCTGCCGCAGTGCCTGGAGGCGCTCGACCGGGTGTACGACCGCCTGGGGATTCACTTCGACATCACGCGGGGCGAGAGCCACTATCAGCCAGTGTTGGGGGACGTCGTCCACACGTTGCGGGAGGGCGGGCTGGCGCAGGAAAGCGATGGAGCGATGTGTGTGTTCGTTGAGGGGAACGCCGCGCCGTTCATCGTGCAGAAAGGGGATGGAGCGTTTACCTATGCGACGACCGATCTCGCGACGATCCGGCACCGTGTCGATGACCTGCGGGCCGAGTGCGTACTATATGTCGTGGACAGCCGGCAGGCCGAGCACTTCAAACTGCTGTTCGCGACCTCCGGGCTGATGGGGTGCCGGGACGTCGACCTGCACTACATCAGCTTTGGCACAGTGATGGGCAAGGACCGCAAGCCGTACAAGACGCGGGCAGGCGACACCGTGGGACTGGAGAGTCTGCTCGACGAGGCGGTCGCCAAAGCGTATGAGATTGTCGCGGCCAATGATGATGCCAAACCCGACGGACCGGAACTGGATGAGCCGACGCGGCGCGAGGTCGCCGAGGTCGTGGGGATCGGCGGGATCAAGTACGCCGACCTGCGCATCAACCGCGAAAGTGACTACGTGTTCGACTGGGACACGATGCTCAGCATGAAGGGGGACACAGCGACCTACATGCAGTATGCGTATGCCCGTACGCGGGGCATCCTCCGCCGGGGGGGAGTGGATGCTGAAGCACTGCGGAGCAGCGACACGCCCGTCGTGCTCACACATCCGGCGGAGCGGCAACTCGCGCTGCAGCTCGCCCGCTTCCCCGATGCACTACAGGCGGTCGCCGCCGATCACCGACCCAACCTGCTGACGTCGTACCTCTTCGAGACGGCGAACCTCTTCAGCTCGTTCTACGACCAGTGCCCCGTGCTGAAGGAGGAGGACGCTGCCCTCCGCGCAAGCCGGTTGCGTCTGGTCGATTTGTTCGGTCGGACGATTCAGCAGGGACTGGCGCTGCTGGGGATCGGCACCTGCGAGCAGATGTGAGCGGCAGCTTCGTGACGTGATCCAGGCACGCAGCGACAGTCAGTATGCCGTGCAGCGAGTCGGGTGCCTGGAACGAAGTGGAATGCACCCTACTTCTTGCGGTCGCACCCTGCTGGGCGTGTTAAGCGGCAGAACTGCGGGTCTGGAAGTGGCCGTCGTCCGACACATCGTCGAAGCGAACGGTCAGCCGCTTCGACACGCCCGCCTGCTCCATCGTCACGCCGTACAAGACGTCGGCGGCGGTCATCGTCGGTTTGCGGTGCGTAATGACAATGAACTGCGTTGCATCGCGGAACTCAACCAGCACCCGCTTGTAGCGGTCGACATTCGCCTCATCGAGGGCGGCATCTACCTCGTCGAGAATGCAGTAGGGGCTGGGCTTGCTCCGGAACATCGCGAACAGCAGGGCCACGGCGGTCAGCGTCTTCTCGCCACCCGAGAGGAGCGTGATGCTGCGAAGTTCCTTGCCGGGCGGACGCGCCACAATATCGATGCCGCACTCGAGCACGTCGTCGGGATCCTCCAGAATGATGTCGGCCTCACCTCCGCCGAACAGCTTGCGATAGAGCTCACGGAAGTGCTCGCGGATCGTGTCGAACGTTTCGACAAACAGCCGCCGGCTCTCGACATTGATCCGGCGGATGATGTCGTCGAGGGCTGCCTTCGCTTCCTGCAGGTCGGCCAGTTGACCGCTCAGTTCGGTGTACCGCGATTCGAGTTCATCGAGATCCTGCAGGCTGTCGGTGTTGATGGCACCCAGATTCCTGATGCGCCGCCGCAGGCGCTCCACGCGGGCCTCGATCTCTGGCCGCCAGGCCTCGAAATCGCTTGTAGCGGAGGACCGCGCATCGTCAACGGCTTCGCCTGCTGCGAGTGGCGCATCGTCTGCGGGTTCATCGGCTTCGCCTTGCAGTGCGAGGTCGCCCTCACTAACCGCATCGATCGCGGGAGATTCGTCGTCGGTTTCCTGCTCCAGTTCCTGCCGCATCAGAGAGCAGGCGGAGGCACCGGCAGCGACCAGATCACGCAGTTCCACCTGGTACTCCTCGCGGAGCCGTTCTTCCAGGGTGGTCAGCTGATGGCTCAGATCGCGGGACTGGATTTGCGTCTCATGGATTTCGGCCGAGAGTGTCCGATATTCGCTGCGGGCCTGTTCCTGCTGACGTTGAATAGCACGGCGTGAACGCCGACGCTCATCCCGTTCGCGCAGGAGCGACTTCGCCCGCCGGTCGAACTCGTCGGCGTTCAGATACAGTTCCGCCAGGACTGACTGCGCCTGCAGAACGTGCCGCACCATCTCGCGCCGCTTGCGCTCGGCGGCTTCGAGACGGAGGGACGTTTCGTCCCGCTGCTTGCCACGGGCCTGATGATCTCGCATCAGCCGCGCCTGATCGTTGCGGAGGGCGTTCAGTCGCCCTTCGTGTTTGGCGAGTTCCACGTGCCGGGCCTTGGTCGACGCGTCCAGTTCCTCCAACTCGTCCCGGATGCAGGACACGAGCAGTTCGTCATGCCGCAGAACGTCCTCCAGTTGCCGGGCCGTCTCTTCCTGCACAGCGAGTGACTCCCGGTGTTGTTCGACCTGTGCAGCGACGGACTGCTGCTGTGCGTCGGCCCCGTCGATCTCCTGCTGCAGTGTGAAGGCCTCGCGCTGCAGTTGTTCGAATTCGGCGGTCGCAGCAGCCAGTCGTGATGCACAGAGTGCCTGGGCCGCGAGACATTCGTTGAGCAGCGTCTGCCTCCCGGGCATCTCGGCATCGAACTCGGCCCGCGCCTCGTCGAGTTCCGCGAGTTCCTGTTCGGCGCTGCTGATGTGGGCATTGAACGTGCGGAGATCGCTGCGCAACTGCCGCAACTCGCTCTTCCGCGAAATGACTGCCGTTTCGTGCGGTGCATGACCCACGAACAGGCACCCGTCGGCATCAATCAGTTCTCCCTGTAGTGTGACGTATCGCAGGGGAACCTTGATGTCGTCAGCCAGACGGCGCCGCGGTGTCCAGAGTTTCCACGATCCAGGTGTCGCGGAGCAGTCGCGCGGCGAGGCCAGGGACGCTCGATTGCGAGACGAGTCGATCGGCCCGGCACATGACACCGGATTGCCCCGTGAGATCGGGCCACTCACCGCCGCTGTGCTCGATGCTCGTACCAGATGAGGCGGACTCGAAATGAGGTGGAACATCGGGGTTGGCTGTCGGCACAGGACCCGCTTCAATGAACCCGACGCGCCCGGTGACCCGCGCCAGTGCACTGTTCAGGTAGCCGACCAGCGGTTCGAGGTCGTCAATCACCAGGAGTTGCACGCGCGGACCCAGTGCGACTTCGAGCAGCGGTGCGTCGTCGAGATCGGCCTGCAACAGGTCACCCACGCAGCCCCGCACGAGCGTCCAGGGGGCATGAGGTGACTCGGCGGCGCGTTTAAGAATCTCCCGGACGCCGAGCGTCATGCCTTCCCGCCGTTGCTCCAGGTCCTCCAGCAACTGCTGTCGCGCCAACTTGGCACTGCGCTGTTCGCGCCACAGGGCCAGCTGATGTTCGACGGCCCCATGTTCGCTGTGCAATCGGCGCAGTGCCTGCCGACTCTCCTCCAAGTGGATCTGCGCCTGAGCCACGTCGTCTTCAGCCTGCCGGAATGCAGCCTCTTGCGACTGCCGTGACTCCGCAACACTCAGGAGCGACTGACGCCCACGTTCCAGCCGTTCCACAGCCGCTGCCTGCGATTCTTCCACCGCCTCCCGACGTGCTTCGAGCATCACGAGTTCGTGACTCAGCCGACGCTGATCGTCGATCAGACCGGCCCGCTCGGTACGTCGTTCCTCCATGGCCTGCTGTGCGAGGACCAGATTCTGCTGCAGATCGAGTAACGTCTCCTCGCGTTCGGCCAGCGCCTGCTTCTGTTCGCTGAAGCGCGCTTCGAGTTCCTGCAACTCTTGCACGGCGTCCGCGAGTTCCTGCTCGACGGCGGTGACCTGCCGGTGCAGCATCCAACGCTGCTGACGCAATCGCTCGATCTCGGTTCCCAACTCATGATCTTGTCCCGAGTGATGCCGGACGGACGACTCATCGGAGGCGATGGCCTCGCGATTGGCGCTGCGTCGGCGTTCGCACTGGCGCAACTGGTCGTCGAGCGTCTGTCCGGCGGTGTCGAAGTCGGCCAGTTGCTGGTCGAACTCGGCGACACGCGCATCGAGTGCGGCAAGGGATGTGCGCTGCTCTTCGAGCAGCTGGTCGATCACTTCCCGGCGAGCCGCTGCCTGCCGGTAGTCGTCCGCAGCCAGTCCCGTCCACCAGGCGCGCAGCTGTGTTGACAGCTCGCGGAACTTGGCCGCCTTGGAGGCCTGGGACCGCGTAGCATTGAGGCGTGCCTCGGTCTGATCCACAATGTCGGTCAGTCGGACGAGGTTCTGATCAACCCGTTCCAGCCGTCGCAGGGATTCCACCTTACGCGCCTTGAAACGACTGATGCCGGCGGCCTCTTCGAACACCATCCGCCGGGTGGTGGGATTCGCCTGCAGAATCTGATCGACGCGCCCCTGTTCGATGATGCTGTACGCCGCCGTCCCGGCTCCCGTTCCCATGAACAGATCGCGGACATCCTTCAGCCGCACCACCAGATTGTTGATCAGGTATTCCGAATCGCCGCTGCGATAGAGGCGGCGGCCGATCTTCACCTGGGCGGCGTCGAGCGGCAGGTAACCGCTGGTGTTGTCGAACGTCAGCGAGGCTTCGGCAAAGCTGCTGGGCTTGCGTCCAGTGGAGCCGTTGAAGATGACGTCGGTCATCTCCTTGCCGCGCAGACTCTTGGCGCTCTGGTCGCCGAGGATCCACTTGATGCCATCAACGACGTTGCTCTTGCCGCTGCCGTTGGGACCGACGACGCAAGTAATCCCGGCCGCAAACTCGAACGTGGTCCGCTCGGCGAAGCTCTTGAATCCGAACAGTTCGAGAGACTGGAGCATGAGCTGGGTACAGGAGATTTCAAGACCGAAGCCGACGGCGGCGAGATGACCGGGTCGGCTTGCGGAGGTTGTCGTCAGGCAACGTGTGACTGTCGGTCAGCGTGTGTCGACGGCGGGCTCCACAGGGACCGGGGGACTGTCCTCTGCCGCCGGGGTGGCTGGTTCATTACCCGTAGTGGAACTCGCTGCGGCCGGGGTTTCCTCGTAAGGTGCCTCAGTGTCGGGGTCCTCCTCTGTGGCCGAGAAGAGACCCGGTGAGAGGTTGCGGTTGCCGACATGGGTGGGGGCGGTCGTGTGCAGATCGCCTTCCGCCTCGCGATAGTAGATGCGGCCCGCCTGGGGCAGGGCATCGATGGCGATCTGGCCCGGCAGATTGTGCTGCCGTTCGGCCTGCATCAGCATCTGGACCACATCCGGATAGCTCGCACCCATCGCGGTCACCGCCTCGATGACGTCGGCAATCCGTGGTTCGACTTCGTGCCGCTGGTCCTTCTCACCCGCTTCGTAGCGACTGAGCACAAGCTTGCTGGTTCCCGGAGGCGATGTCAGCCAGATCCGCTGTCCGGCCTTGACGGTCATCGGCAGGCGGAAACGCTGGTCAGGACCAAACAGTACGATTTCCGCCAGGCGTCGTCGGGTGATGTGAATCAAAGGTTCGGCACTGGACTCGACAACATGCAACTTGAACTGCTTGTTGAGTTCCTTGCCGGGAATCGTCGCATCGTTCGGATTGAGTGTCGTGAGAGCGCGGAAGGCACCGTAACGAGTTTCGATGCTGGGATGATTCATCAACTCGGTGAGTTGGGCATGGGCGTCGCCCCCAGGGAGCGCCGCCATGGCAGCGAAGGCGAAGACGCGAAAGGCCCGATCACTGCCGGCACCTTCGGCAAGCACATCGACCCCCGAACCATCCTTGAGATAGGCCAACGCCTCGGCGGCATGAAAGCGGGATTCGAACGACGGGGCCGTGAGTGCCTCCTTGAGGACCGGAATCGCTGCCGGGCCGATCGCTTCCAGCTGGATAGCGGCTTCAAGGGCCGTCGGACCTTGTTGCAATTCCTGCTTTAGGCGCTGAATGCGCAGGTGCCGTTCGACCTGCGTTTCGTTGAAGGCGATGTGCCGGATGCACTCCATGTAGCGGGCATCGTTCTCCGAGTACGTCGGATGGACCCGCAGCACAATCCGCGTATCGGTTTCCGGCTCGGCCAATGGTCGACGAATCCCGTACTCATCGAAGTCATGGAAGCGTTCACCGATCTTGTTGGCAATACGATTGGCCATACGCACGCTGCGGTAGTCGCTCTTGAGGTACATGGTGAGGTTGCGTTCCTCGCGGAGATACGTCGCACCGCCGGGGATTGTGCCGCGCTTCACCATCGCCACGCTGGAGCCATCCTCTCCATCGCCGGCAATCAGAATCGGACCTTCGGCCTTGGCGAGAATCTCGCCCTGCAGCACTCCCTGGTCCACGACAGCCTGCTCGGCGAGGTCGCACTTGAGCAACCAGCCGCCGGCGAGACTGGTGGCCTCGCTTCCATCCGGGAAGCGCACCTCGACATCAAAGGTGTCGCCCTTCTTCATCAGCGGAGGCAGAAAGGCCCGCACCACGACCAATGCCGTCGCCGGGGACTGCAGGACCTTGTTGGGTTCCTTGACACGCCACTTGCGCATGTTGTCGAGCAGCGTTTTGCGGAAGCTGGAGCTGGGGCAGTCGCCCCCGGTGCCATCGAGTTTGGTGACCAGCCCGACTCCTTCGAGCACGACCATCTTATAGCCCGAGATGGTGGTGTAGTCGCCGATAAGCGGCGTCTTGCCGGACTTGCGCGACTCCTCGAGGACCTTGGTGAGCGGCTCTTCCTGCTTGTCCTCATCGGGACTTTGGAAACGGAAGAGGTTGAGGTCGCTGCAGCCTGCCGCCGCCATCAGGACGACGCTGAACAACAGGCACTGGATTCGGTAGGACATCGAGACGACTCCCCGGTCGGTGTCGGAAGGGACACACACGGATGGCGGACGCGGCACCGATGGCCGACACCTCATGGTGTGGAACGCCGGCAGCAGTCCGCGGAATTGTTCAGTCGGAGATTTCAGAAAAGAGAGGGGCCCGAACATATACGGGGGCCTTCCCGAGATCGTCAATAGGGAAGGCCGCCCCGGTCGTCGGCCGGCAGTTGGATGACGTTTTTCGGCGGCAATTGCCGATCTTCGGAACCCCAGGGCGACAGGGAACATGGGTCACACCTCAGCCACCAGGGTCATCGCGACGGTCGCTGACAGGCCTCACAGAGCCCCGTTGGAGGAGTGTCGAACATCGGCAATCGTTGCCGCAAAACCAAGGTCGTCAGTCCCGGAATCAAGCACCATGAAATCCGCACGCGAGAGCCTTGACATTTTGAAAGTGCCGATTTCAAATTGAGCGAGATGGGGAATCTTTGCGGATTCCAGACCACTTGGTATCTGTCAGCTTTAGGAGTGCCGGGCCATGATGTCGCGATGCTTGATGTGCAGTGTGACGCTGTTGGCAATCGTGGCCTGCGGCCGAACCGCCGATGCCACGATCCTGACGTTTGACATTTTTGACGTAGAGTACTCATCGTCGGAGGATTTTCCGGAGGGCTTCAGCATCAACCAGGAGTACGGCGATCGCGTGACAGGCCCCATGGCCACGGCCACGAACGGAACGACGGATTTCTTTTACGGCGAGGCTGGCGAAGGCTACACGCCCAATGTGACCGCACACTACGGTCCCACTTCGATCTTCACTGGCGACCCTTCATTGTGGCGGTATGACTATGGTGACCTCACGCGCGTGCTTTACCAGGGAAGCACCGCACAGCCGATCGGGACTAACTACGATTACCTCGACATCCGGCTCACGGCAGATCCGGGTTACGAGGTTGTGCTCTACGGGTTTGATCTGGGAGGCTGGTTCCAGGCCGATTATACGATCAATGAGGTGGCTGTGTTCGATGGTGGTGCATCTCTGGACCCGATGGCACCTCGCCTGTACTCAGACCCAATGGCGCTAGTCGCTGGAGTGGGACCTGCTCATACCACGTACTCATTTGCCACTCAACTGCGTGGGAATTCGCTCAGCCTGCTGATTGATGCACGCAATTTGGGCGACTTCAGTGAGCTGATCGCTATCGACAACATCCGATTTGGACAGGAACTGGCACCCGCAGCAATCCCGGAACCGATGACCGCGACGTTGTTCTCACTGGGGCTGCTGGGCCTAATGGGGTCTAATGGCGGCAAGCGTCGTCGTCGTCATTCAATGAACTGATCCCAAGGAGTCGGCGAGCGGGAGGCGTGAGCCTCCCGATCCCCACCGGTGCGAGGCTTCAATCAACGGACGGACGTCCCTCGCTCGCCTGCGACGTCGCATGTCCGTCGACAACCGCGTATTATATCAGCAGGGAGCAGCTGGACTGCGACTGTTCCGTAATGGACCTGCCGTCGTCGCTGCTGTCTCCCCCGTCAGGGAGGACTGTGCCCCGGGCATGACGCAACACGCCCTTGTCTTCAGGAGGCTCGTCTCATGTCGCGCACTTCACATCCGCTCAATCGTCGTCAGGTTCTGCAAAGCACGGCCCTCGCCGGACTGGGACTGGGCGTGGGGGATCTGTCCTTCCTCCGGGGACTTCCCATCGTCGCGGCCGCCGACACCAAGCTCGATCCGCAGATCGTCCGTCTGGATGCGGGCATCGAGCCGCTGGTGCAACTGCTGGAAGAGACGCCGCGCGGCGAGGTCGTGGAGGTGGTCGCCGACCGCATCCGCCGGGGGCTCAGCTATCGCGAGTTGCTGGCCGCGCTGCTGCTGGCGGGGGTGCGCAACATCGAGCCGCGGCCGTCGGTCGGATTCAAGTTTCATGCGTGCTGGTGGTCAACTCGTGCCATCTGGCGAGCCTGAGTTCGCCTCCCGCCAGGATCGCTGGTTGCCGATCTTCTGGGCGCTGGACTACTTCAAGAGTTCGCAGGCCGCGACGAGCAAGGAGCGGGGCTGGACGATGCCGCCGGTGGACGAGTCCGCCGTCCCTGCCCCTCACAAGGCGCGGAGATGTTCATCTCGGCGATGGACAACTGGGACGAGTCGGCGGCCGACGTCGCGGTCGCCGGGCTGGCGCGGCGGCGGGGCCGAACGAGATCTTCGAGCTGTTCTCCCGGTACGGGGCGCGGGACTTCCGCTCGATCGGCCACAAGGCGATTTTCGTGGCCAACAGCTAGCGGACGCTGCAGTGCATCGGCTGGCAGCACGCGGAGCCGGTGCTGCGGTCGCTGGCGTATGCCCTGCTGAACCACGACGGAGCGAACCCGGCCGAGAGCGATGAGGCCGCCGACCGTCCGTGGCGCACGAACAGCGAGCTGGTGCGGACGATCCGACCCGACTGGCTCGACGGGACAGCCCGATGACGGCGCGGTTCTCGACGCTGCTCGCGACGTTGCGCAAAGGCGGGCATGACGAAGCGTGCCGACACATCGTCGAGCTGCATCAACGGCGGAGCGCGCACCGCAGTCGATCTGGGACGCCTGGTGTTTGCCGGCGAACTGCTGATGCGGCAGCCGGGCATCGTCGCCCTGCATGCGGTCACGACCAGCAACGCGACGCGGTACGCCTTCCAGACGCAGCGGGAACGACGAGACCCGTCGGCTGCTGCTGCTGCAGAACGGCGCGTTTCTGCCGATGTTCCGCGATGCGACTGTCGTCGCGCGGTGACGTGAAGGACGTGACGATCGAGGCGCTCGACGTCGGCAGAACCCGAGGGCGAACTGTCGCTGACACCCGAGGCGATCCTGGCCGAGTTGAGTTCCGATCCGATGTCCGCCGCTCGCGACGTGAAGACCTATCTGGCGAGGGCGGGGATCCGCACAGGAGCTGATGGCTGCGGCCCGCGTGCTCTGTTCCTCAAGGGGAACGACGCGCACGACTACAAGTTCAGTTCGGCCGTGCTGGAGGATTATTTTCATGTCTCGCCCGGCTGGCGCAGACACGTATCTGGCGGCGAACGTGTTCAAGCTGCGGGGTTCCGGACAGAAGGACAACGACCTGGTGCAGCGGACCCGGGCCGCGTTGGGATGAGGCGAAATGTGGCTACATTGAGAATCATGCGCACTCCGGAGGCACCATGACAGATACTGCGACGCAACTTCTGGCAACATTCGACACACTCCGGCCCGAAGATCAGCACGAACTCGTGGCTCAAATCCTGCGACGAACGGGCGACCTTCCCGACACTCCTCTGGCGGACGATGGGCTGACATCGATCGCAGACCTGTTGTTTCAATCGCTCGATGCCGAGGAAGCCGATGCCGGCAACGCCAACCCGAGGTGAAGTCTGGATCGTTGATCTGGGGATGGTTGCCAAGGTACGCCCATGCCTGGTGATCAGCATCTCTGTTGATGACGACACAGATCGGATGTTGACGACGCCGTGCCACACACCACGAGCACGCGAGGTTCCCGCTTTCAGAGGTTCCGGCCAGCGTTCGATTTCTCAAGTCCGGTGCGTTTGATGCTCAGAATCTGATCACCATTCCCACCGTGAAGCTAATCAGGCGTCTTGGCAAACTACCGGACGAACAGATGACCGATGACGAAGCGGCGGTTCGGCACTGGCTTGGGCTATCCTGAGCTGTAGGAGTCGTGCCGTCACCATGTGGCAGCGGACCGAAGGCAAGGTGTCCGGACAGGTAGACGCTATTCTCGTCAGTAGTGCCACTGAATCTTCAGTGTTCTGTCGCGTGCGAACTGGTATCGTATTTCTCGACGAGAATGCGCAATTCCTGTTCACCATCCCGTCATGGTCTTCCCCCGTCCACTTAAGTGACTCCGATGAGCGCACCGGACGAAGACACGCTGGTCTATGCATCGCCCCAGGTGTTCGCAGACACGTTTTTCGTGCCGGACAAGGGGACGGCACCGCTGAAGTTCGGGGCCACGACACATGTCGGCAAGGTCCGTAAGCGCAACGAAGATCAGTTCACGGTGATGCGGCAGCGGCGTTCGACCGACGTGCTGCTGGCGAGTCTCGATCCCCGGGAGTTGAACGTACCCGAGACATGCTCGTACTCGCTGGTGGTGGCGGATGGCATGGGAGGTATGAAGTCGGGAGACCTGGCCAGCCGTCTCGCCGCTGCAGACGATGCTCGAACTCTTGGGACAGGCGAGCAGCTGGGTGATGCGGTTCCGGGATATCGATGCGCACCAGAATCCAGCAGCGGGCCCAGGCCTACATCCAGCGAATGCACGCCGCACTGCAGGAGGAGAGTCGATCCGACCCGGCGAAACGCGACATGGGGACGACGTGGACGTCTGCTCACCTGCTGGGATCACATGCGGTCATCGTGCATCTGGGTGACTCGCGGGCTTACCTGTTTCGAAACGGGAAGCTCACGCAGGTCACGCGCGATCAGACGATGGCCCAGGATCTGATCGACGTCGGCTTAGAGGCGGACAGCGTCAAGAAGTTCGGACATGTGCTGACCAACAGTCTCGGGGGCGGGAACGATTCCGCCTCTGCGGCGGTTCATCAACTGGACCTGGAGCCCGGAGATCAGCTGTTGCTCTGCACCGACGGACTCACCGACATGGTGTCCGACGCAGATATCGCCGTGGAGCTCGCCAGCGACCGGACACCGCAGGCAGTCTGTGACGCACTGGTCGAGCGGGCACTGTCCCAGGGAGGCAAGGATAACGTGACGCTTGTCCTCGCGGTGCTGGGTCCGAACGCAGACTGAATCCGGCGACGCTCTCGCGTCACGAATCGCTGCCGATCGCAGAGCTGAGAATCGTCTCTTCCGTCCAGTCTGCGGCAGTGCGCACTTCCTGCAGGCGTCCGCGGCTCATGACGGCAATCCGGTCGCAGACCGCCATCAGTTCGGTGAAGTACGAACTGACGAAGACGACCGACTTGCCGGCAGCGGCGAGTTCGCCGATGAGACGGTAGATCTCCGCCTTGGTGCCGACGTCGATCCCGCGCGTCGGCTCGTCCAGCAGCAGAATGTCGGCCTCCTGATGCAGCACGCGGGCGATCGCCACCTTCTGCTGATTGCCGCCCGAAAGTTCCACCGACTGCTTGCCTGGGCGAGCGGGCCTTGATCCGCAACTGATTCATCCAGTCGAGCGACGCGGCCATTCGCCGGGAACCGTTGATCCAGCCCCAGCGCGTGTAGGGAGACAGATGACTGAGCGTGAGATTGTCGGCGATCGAACGTCCCTGCGCAAGTCCCTCTCCCTTGCGATCCTCGGAGACGAAGCCCAGTCCCGCGGCGATACGCCCCCGGGGATGAGCCGCGACCTGCACCCCCCCAATCGTCACCTCGCCGCTCCTGACTTCGTCGAGACCGAACAGGCAGCGTAGCAGTTCCGTCCGCCCGGCACCGACCAGACCGGCGATGCCCGAGAATTTCGCCCCGGCGAATGTCGAGCGACACGTTCTCAGGCATGTCCCGCCCGCTGAGGCCCCGCACGCGCACGAGGACATCCCCCCGCTGGTGGGGCACTTCCGGAAACAGTTCGTCAACGTCGCGGTCGACCATCATCCTCACCAGATCCTGTTCGCTGACATCCTGCAGATCGCCGCTGCCCACCGATTGGCCGTCCCGCAGGACCGTGTACCGCTCGGCGACCTCGCGGACCTCTTCCAGAAAGTGGCTGATGTAGACGATGCCGATCCCGTCCTGCCGCAGCGAGGCGATGACGGGAAACAGTCGCTCGACATCGTGCCGGGTGAGCGAACTGGTCGGCTCATCGAACACGATGACCCGCGCCTGCATGACCAGGGCCCGCGCAATCTCGACGAGTTGCCGGGCACCCATCGACAGGTGATGGACGAGCGTCCGGGGATGCAGGTCGGGATGCCCCAGACGGTCGAGCACGTCCCGCACCCGCCGGCGTTGTTCGCGGCGGTGGAGGAAACCTCACGCGCCGGACTTCCTGCCCGAGCATGATGTTGTCTTCGACACTCAGGTCCCCAGCGAGGTTGAGTTCCTGATAGATCATCGCGACGCCCGACTGCAGGGCATCGTAGGGACTGGAAGGGTGAAACGGCTGCCCCCCGAGCGTCATCCGGCCGGCATCTGCACGCAATGCTCCGCTGAGAGACCTTCATCAGCGTGCTCTTGCCGGCGCCGTTCTCTCCCAGCAGGGCAAGCACTTCACCATCCTGCACTTGGAGCGACACACCGGCGAGGGCCTGCGTCGCCCCGAACGACTTGCGAATGTCGTGCATCTCGAGCAGTGGGGTCGTCATACAGCCGCCCATGTGATCAAGTCGCAACTGACAACCAGCAAGCCACAAGCAGGTGACAAGGCTCAGTGGCCGAACTTCTTCGGAAAGAGCAGTTCCTGCATCTGCGCTTTGTTCATGTTCTCGGGCGTGGCCAGGTACTCCCCGGTGGAAATCTGCCGTTCGATCTCCTGTCCCTGCAGATGGGCCGCCATCGTCTTCACCGCGGTGTATCCCATCTTCACCGGATCCTGCAGCACAAGCCCCTGCATCGTTCCGGCCTTGAGCGCCTCGACAAACCGTGGATCGGAATCGAAGCCGATGAATTTCACCTTCCCCGCGAGTTGACGGTCCTCGAGCGCCTTGAGCATCCCCTTGTTGAGCGGTTCGCAGACCGTGAAGATGCCGTCCACCTGGTCCCCGTACGAGACGAGCAGCGACGACGAGATGCGCAGCGCCTCCTCGGCATCAGAACCGATTCGCTGATCCGCCGACAGCACCTTGATGCCGGGATGCTGGCCGATGATTTCCAGAAACCCCTGTTCGCGCTGTTCGGTGCTTTCGCTCCCTTCCTGGTAGGGAAGCATGATGACCTCCCCTTCGCTCCCCAGCAGCTGGGCCATGTACTCGCCGGCCATCCGCCCCCCCTTGAGGTTGTCGGTGGCGACATAACTGATCGTCGCGTCGGGATCGGAGAGCGCACTGTCGAAGATCAGCGTGGGGATCCCCTTCTGCGAGGCACGTCGGACGACCGGAATCAGGGCGTCGCGGTCGATGGGAGCCAGGCAGATGCCGTCGACCCGATCCACCACAAAGCCGTCGATCAGATTGATCTGGGATTCCTTGTCCTTTTCGCTGGGAGGACCATCCCAGACAACTTCGACGTTCCCCAGCTCCTCTGCGGCCTGCTGGGCACCGGCGTGCACCGACAACCAGAAGTCGTGCGTTGTTCCCTTGGGGATGACGGCAATGCGGTAGCGCCGGGTGCCGTCTGAGGCTCCGTTTCCCGTGGACTGCGCAGATTTCTCCGCCCCGGATCCACAACCTGCCAACAGCAGGAGCAGGGCGAGTGAAGTACATCGTCGTCGCATGTCGGTTTCTCGAATCAGTCGAGTGAATGAGGAAGTCGCCAGGAGGAGGCTGCAGCCATCCTACCAGTGACGTTCGACCTGACCAAGTGACACGAACCTCCGTCACAACCTCTTGAGAATAGTGAACAGGCAGGCGAGTTGAACCCAGCCCAGGAACATGATGGCCGAGCGATCTTTGCGGACGCAATGCGGCCGTAGTTGTGCAGCCAGGCGTTGGTCCGCTCGACGCGCCAGCGATGGCGTCGGTGGCGCAGCTTGCGGCCGTCCTGTATCGGCGGCTTGACGCGATTCGCGCGGTGCGGGCAGATCAGATCGATGCCGTGCGCGGCCAGACGTTCGCGCAGCGGATCACTGTCGGCAGCGCCGTCGTAGAGCAGGCGGTGTTCGTCAGGAAGTTCCACGACTGCCGAGTCGACCAGGCGTTCGATGTGTCGCGACTCATGCTCATGGGCGGCCGCAATCACCGCACCCAGGGGAGTGCGGTCGCCGTCCATCAGCACGAGCACCGTCGTGCCGCTCCCCTTGCGGCCGTGACCGACCAGAAAGCCCCTTTTTTTGCCCGGCAGAACGTGCCGTCGGCGATCAAGTGTTCCCAGTCGACCTGTCCCAACTCGTCGGCCAGTTCGACGAGTCGCGACCAGACCTCGGCTAGGATCCCCTGTTCCGTCCATTCGCGCAGCCGGCGTCGGCAGGTGGACTCCGAGGGGAAGGGGTCTGGTAAATCTTGCCATCGGCCGCCGTTGCGCAGCAGCCACAGCAAAGCCTCGAGGACCGTGCGCGGCGGAACGGGAGGCCGCCCGCCGGCGCGGGTGGGCGGCCCCCAGGGAAACAGATCCTCGATCAGAAACCATTGCTCGTCCGAGAGTTGCTTGCGGTCATCCGTCCTGGACGCCATCACGTATCCCCTGAGTGAGGGGAAGCACGCTGGCGTCAACATGGGTCATGCCCTCCTTTCGGAGAGCATCAGCATGCAATCGGCAGGCCAATCTGTTCAGTAGTCTTATGGTTTTGACGGAGGCTCACGACATGCCGCGACGAAAGAGTGCGTCACAGCCATCGGCGTGAACTCCCGCTGCGAACTACTTCAGCGCCTTAAGCACATCGTCCACGCTGGAGCGTCCGCCGTGCTCCATGCTCACCTTCGCGTAGGTGATCTTGTTGTCCTTGCCGACCACAAAGGTCGAGGGATAGGCGGTCGTCGCGGGGCATCCCATCTCAGATGCCAGGCATTCGTAAACTGAAAGTCGGGATCAATGAGGGCTGTGAATTTCTCGGGCAGCTTGCTCGTCCCGAAGAACTCTTTCGCATGGGCGAGCAACTCGTCAGCCGGGCCAGGGTAGATCAGCAACACCTGCGCACCCGCCTGCGTCAGCTCCTGTTGTTTCTTGGCGAACTGGGCGACCTGTCTGGTGCAGATGGGACATTGATACCCGGGCCAGCCCCGCAGCACCACCACGACCACGGGTCCTTCCTGCGTGCGATTGAGCAAAGTCACTTTCTCCCCCTGCAGCGACTCAAGGGTGAAGTCGCTCGCGAGATCGCCCGCATTGGGGACAGACGGCTCGGCAGCCAGCAGCAGGACCGGGGCAAACAGCAACGTGGCGAACGTCAGAACTCGGGACATGTCAGCACTCCTGGGGAAGTGGACGGAGGGGATCCTCAACACGTTCCACTCTAACGGTGCGAAACGGCGGGTCAACGACCCTTGGTCAAGACACAGCGAAATCCGGTGCCTGGTCCCAAGGACCCAGGCCGGGCAGGCCTGCGATAGGCGCTCATCAGTTGAGGGGCCGTATCTTCCCACGACCCACCCCTTAGAACGTGTGACGTCTCGCCGGGCGTCACCCATGTTGATCCATCAGCGGGGGCTCCGGTGTAATCGCCGTGCCAGTTATCGGCACAGAACTCGCGCAAGTACCCGTGCATGTCGTAGAGGCCCCAGGGATTGGGTTTGAGGGATCCCACTTCCGGATCGTTCCCGGCGGCGTTTCCCGCATGCCAGGCGTACTCATCCAGAATGGTCTCGTTGTCGCCGAAACTGAAGTTGGTGGTCGTTCCGGCGCGGCAACAGTACTCCCACTCGGCTTCGCTGGGCAGACGGACCACGTCGTCTGCGGTAATGATCTGTTCGCGCCGCAGCAGGTCCGTCAGTTGCTGACAGAATCGCTCCGCGTCGTCAAAGGTCATCTGCTCGGCGGAGTTGCGTGGTCCCCTCCACCGGCTCGGATTGAGGCCCAGCACCGCTTCATACAGGTTTTGAGGAGTCTCGTACTTCGCGATGCGAAAGTGAGCCTTGAACGTGACCGTATGCACCGGGCGCGACACCTCTGGTTCTTCCGATCCCATTTGAAATGACTGCGGAAACTCTCCTTCGCCCGGCGTGATTGACACCAGTTCGTCGACAAAGGTCTGCAGGAGTACTCGCGTCTCGTCGGCGACGGCCGTTGACGTCTTTTCTGCGGAGACTGGCGGAGCCGCCTCCTGGGCACAAGCTGTCATGCTGACGAGTCCGATCAACACTAACAGGGTCGGTCCCGAATGGTGTACGAGGGGCGTTTGCATCTTGGAAGCATGAGCGATCGCGGGTCGCGCTCCTGGCGCTGTCGTACCTTGGTTTCAGGGGTGTGTGCCACTGGCTTTGCCAGTGCGACGTCACGAGATCGCACACGTTGTTATGCACTGGCGAAGCCAGTGGCACCCGAGCCTGTGGTGTCGCCGGGCTCGTCACGGGGCACTCAGAATCCGGGTGAGACAACGATCTCATTGTTCACCTGACGGATGCCGGGCTCCAGTCGGGCCATTGCCTCGGCGAGTTTGCGGGAGTCCTCATTGAGGGCCGCTCCTCGCAGAGTCGCGATGCCTTGGGCATCCACATCGACCGCGATGCCGTCCAGACGACCCTGAACCTGTCCCAGAGTCGTCTGCAGACTCGTGCGGACCATATCGGTCGAGATCGGTGCGAAGTCGAACGCGATGCGATGACGGGGCCGCATGCGCTCGGCCCGGCTGAGCGTGGGTCCGGCCGCCGCTCCACCCCCGAAGGCCCCACCACGTCCACCACCACCTCCTCCGCCGAACTGACCAAACTGTCCCCCTTGGCCGAACTGCCCTTGCCGATTGGTCTGGGTGCCCGTGCCTCCCACCAGCCCCGCCCCGATAAACTGGGTCGGAGCCGCCCGGCCGATGAACCCCCCTTGGGCAGCGGTAGTAGCTGTCTGCCCGAACTGCTGGAATTGCGGCCCCTGCAGGCCGGTTCCGGTCCCACCGACACCTGTCTGGGCACCCGCGGCTCCCGTTGCGCCAGCGGCTCCGGTTCCCCCCAGACCATAGGAGAACGACGTTCCGCCCGTGCTTCCAGTTGTTCCGGTGGTACCAGTCCCGGTTGTGGTGCCGCCCGTGGTTGTGGTACTCCCGGTCGTCGTCCCTCCCGTCGTTCCACCGGTTCGCTGGGCGAAGACCTGGCGCTGGCCACTAGTGAAGATGAGCGCCAAAGCAAACGCAAGTGAGAGGCAGGCAGGACGTATCATCGGGCCGACTCCAGAACGGGGACTTCGCAGGACGTGCAGCACCCAATGTGACGAAGCTGCGCATCCCGCCGCCAGATTCTATCACACTTACCGTCCCGCCTGGCAATGTGAACACCGATCCACGGCGATCGCACCTCGGTTTTCGACAGCCTCCCGCCGTCGTCCGAGGGACCCTCATGCCTTTCGGAACGCTCAGGGTCCCCGCCATCACCCCTTCAGGTGCAACACGACCATCTTCTCCTCGGTCATCTCCCGCAGGGCGTAGTATGGTCCTTCCTTGCCCATGCCGCTGTGCTTCAGGCCGCCGTAGGGCATGCCGTCCGCCCGCCACTGCGACGACCAGTTGATGTTGAGGTTGCCCGCGTCGACCTCGCGTGCGAACTTCATCGCTCGGTCGATGTCCTGCGTGAAGATGCCCGCGGCCAAGCCGTACTGCGTGCGGTTCGCCAGCGCGATCGCCTCATCGATGTCATCGAACCGCGTGATGGCGACCGCCGGCCCGAACAGTTCGTCCCGGCTCACACGCATCTCGGGATCGACCGCGTCGAGAATCGTCGGCGTGTACAGCGACCCGTCACGCGTCCCTCCCTGCACAAGCTGGGCACCGGCGCTCGACCGCTTCGTTCACCCATTCCTCGACGCGCTGGGCATCGCGCTCGCGGACCATCGGACCCACCTTCGTCGACTCGGCGAGCTGATCTCCCAGCGTCAGGGCACTCACGCGGGGCTTCAGCGCATCGATGAAGTCGCCCGCCACCTTGCGTCCGGTGAGGATCCGCTGGGCCGAGATGCACACCTGGCCGGCGTTCGAGAACCCCGCCGCGCAGACAGCCTGGGCTGC
Source organism: uncultured Planctomycetaceae bacterium (assembly GCA_963707405.1). Classification (GTDB taxonomy): domain Bacteria; phylum Planctomycetota; class Planctomycetia; order Planctomycetales; family Planctomycetaceae; genus CAVPPT01. The sequence continues at coordinate 166,244 of CAVPPT010000012.1, forward strand.
CTTGTCGACGTCGGCATCGTCCATGATGATGACCGGGCTGTTGCTCCCGAGTTCCATCGTCACCTTCTTCATGCCCGCCATCCGGCAGATGGCATCACCCACCTCGTAACTGCCGGTGAAGCTGATCTTGCGGACACGCGGCGTCGCTGCAGATGGCCCGGCCCAGTTCGCCACCCGGCCCTGTGATGCAGGCGATCGCCTCAGGCGGCACGCCAGCTTCGAGCAGAATCTGTGTGAACTTGAGGGCCGAGAGCGGTGTGTCGCTGGCCGGCTTGACGATCACCGCATTGCCCCCCGCCAGCGCCGGCCCGACCTTGTGCGTCACCAGATTGAGCGGGAAGTTGAACGGCGTGATCGCCGCGACGATACCGCAGGGCACCCGCAGCGTGAAGCCGAGCTTCCCCTGCCCGTTCTCGGCACCGTCGAGAGGGATCATCTCTCCGGTCAGCCGACGGGCTTCCTCGGCGGAGAGGCGGATGACCTCGGCCGCGCGTTTCGCTTCGACGCGCGACTCGGCGAGCACCTTGCCTTCTTCGGACGAGATGGTGCGGGCAAGGTCTTCAACGCGGTCGAACATCAACGTCGCGGCCCGGTCGAGGATGGCTCCCCGCTCGAACGCGGAGAGCTTCCGCATCGCCGCCGTTCCTTGCTGAAGCGTCGTCAATGCCCGATCCACATCGCCGGCGTCGCCGCGGGGGACGGTGGCGATGACCTTGCCGTCGTACGGGTTGACGACATCGATGGAGTCAGGCTTATCCTGCCATACTCCGGCGCAAAACATTGTCATGGGGACACTCCGTGCGAGTTGTCAGTCTGTGAGAGTTTTCCGTTGTCAGTGTTGAATGTGCAGCAACGGGCGTCAATCGCATCGGGAAGCGGCGAGTCCAGCAGTGCGGGGAGACGATGTCCGCACAACGATCCTCTCTACCTTGTCTGTCGACTCTTCACGCTTGCCCTATGTCTTGCAGACCACCGCATCGAAGCTGGCAGCTTCGACTACAATGCTGCTTGGCGATGTCCAGTGTTCGACTGCAGAATGGATGAGTACGATGCCGCCATGCGGTCATGGTGAGGTCGTTCGTGGAATCACATGGGGAGTCGCCGATGTTCGGACGTCGAATCGTCAATCTCTGTTACCTGGTGGTTGTGGTCATCAGCGGACTGCAGCGGCACGCCCCGGCCGATGAAATCAAAGTCGCGTTCTGGAACGTCGAGAACCTGTTCGACGAGTTCCGCGACCGGCGGTCGCCGGAGGAAGACCTGTTCGTCACCGAAAACCTGCAGGTGAAGCTGCGGAAGGACGCCGAGATCATCCGGAATCTGGATGCCGACATCGTGGGCTTGATGGAAGTGGAGAACCGGGGTGTGCTGCGGGATCTCTGCCGCAATCATCTGAAAGATGCCGGCTACAAGTACTTGTTTCTGGAAGACGAGACCGATGCTCGCGGCATCGATGTCGCCCTGATCTCACGCCGCCCGTTTCTGGCCTACAGTTTTGAGGTGCCGGAGTTCTATCGCGGCATACTCGTCGCACGCTTCGCGTTCGAGGGACAGCCACTGTACGTCATCGTCAACCACTGGAAGAGCCGCTTTGACGGCGGGGACGATTTGAGGATGAACTGCGCGAAGCGCGTGGCTGATCTCGTTCACCAGGAGATCCCGCGCCTCGAAGGACGTTCGGTGCCGGTCATTATCGGCGGCGACTTCAATGATGACGACACCGACGCCTCGGTGCGATTTCTCGCAAGCAGCGGTACCATCAACACGCTGGGCGGACTACCGGCCGAGGAGCGCTGGACGCTGCCCTACAATGACGTGCGCAACGATCGGGTGATCTACAACGGCTTTGACCACATCTTCATCAATCCCGAGCTGCAGACGGGCGAGGCGATTTGCTGGCTCGGATCGGAGGTCGTGCGGCCACCCGTCATGATCGGGGAGCGCATGATCAACGGACACAGCTACGTGTGGCCCGACGATGACAATCGCGACCACATCGGGTATTCCGATCACTTCCCGGTGGCGGCCCGATTGCGGGTGCCGGGACCGGGGCCTGCGCCCTGAGGCCCAGGATCGGCGGTCCTCGGGGGAGACTTCAGTTCGAAGTTGATCTCCTGTGAACCGGGAGCGACTTCCTTGACAACAGTCGACATCATTCCGTATTCGCCGGGAACAACTTCCCGTCCATCGACCATTTTGGAAATCATCACCTGGTTATCCCCGACGGCGGTCCCTTCGATGTCGTCTATGTAGATCAGTTCGAAATTACCATTCTCGTCGGTGATGGCGGAGGCGGCACGTTTTCTCTCCACGCGGCCTGAGGGGAGTTCGAACTCCCGTTCGGTTGGAGAAAACAGCAGTCGCGCATCGGCCAGTGGCTTGCCGTCCAGAGTCACGTGCCCGGTCACATACCCGAGTTCGGGGAGCGGAAAACTCGTCGACACCATACTGTTCACCCCCCAGAACAGCCCGATAATCCCCACCAGTCCGGCCGCGATGTACGGGCTGAGACGAACCAGTTCCTGCAGCACCAGGGAAAATTGCGAAGGCCCTTTGGGCTCTTCGTAGTCGTCCATGCGGGCGGCACGCGCACGACTCTCCTCAACCGAGCGGGTCAACAACTCCTTGGCACCGGCCGACGCACCGGCAGCCGAGTTGTTTCCCAGCATGGCATCGGCGGTCGCCGACGCCGATCCCCGATAGCGTCCGGCCGCGGCGGGTTTAGGGTCGTCGTCCTCTTCGTCGTCGGCGCTGCGACGTCGGCCGCGTCCCGAAGCCTGTTTGAGCAGGTCTTCCGGGAGTTCCGCATCGGATTCCGGAGGGGGCGTCGATCGGGCTCGACCGGCAGCCCCGGCCTTCTTGCGTGGACCGGCATCGTCCATCAGGAACGCGACGGGGTCGAAGTCGGGATCGTCGGCTGAGGGGGGCGGAGTCGACACTGCCGCAGTAGGAGCCGTCGCCTTTGCCGGTTTGGGCTTCGCCTCTTTGGTCGCAGGAGCGGCCTTCCGCGACGGTTCCGGGTGGTCCTCCTTAGGTGTTCCGTTCGTGTCAGGCTGGGGCACGACGAAGGGAGTCTTGCACTTCGGGCACTTACCCTTGGTGCCTGCAAGCTCATCCTTGATTGTCAGAGAAGAACCGCAGGTCTCGCACTTGTATCGTATTGACATGCTCTCAACTCATCGGTGCGAGCAACACTGCGACGCGCGGCATCCCCCGGACTGACCCCGTTTCGACAAGGCAACCTGTGGGATTACACAGCGAGAGGTGAAACGATGTCTTGCGGCTCCCGCTCAATAGCCGAGGTCGACAGGCGTTCCCTGACCCTTGTTGCCCAGGTTCCACCAGGTTCTGATATCGATGTTGAAACTGATGCCGCGTACCGAACCGTCGGCCAGCGCGACCTGTACCACCCCGTCGTGCGGGCTATCGGCCTCGTCGAAGTGTTGTTTGGAATGGGGGGCCAGGCGTGTGCTGAACATCGTGGCCGGTCCACCCCAGCACCAGCCATCGCTGCTGCGACGAACGCTGGGGGTGAGGCTCTCAAACAGCCTCCGCTCGGATACGAGAATGACGTTAGAAGTGCCATCCGTGATGTCGGCCAGCGACGTACCGCTGTTGACGCCGAAGATTCCCTGATGCAGGTTCCCCTGCGTATAGGGAGTGATGTTCTGATTGTTAATCAGGTTGTTGTTGTTGACCATCGTCAACTGCAACTGCTGCGGAGTGAGATCGTAGGTTTCCCGCTGCATCGCTGCGTCGGCGAAAGTAATCCCCGAACCGGAGCAGCCGGCGTAATCGTTGCCCCCCTTCTGCCACGTCTGATCGACGCGATCTGTGTTGGCCCACGTGCCGTTAGCACCCATCTGATTGCGACGCGACGGACAATAGAACGCGGGGATGTCCGTGAGTGGCGGCTTCAGCACCTGCAGATCATTGGTCAGCACGCCCCAGTTTCCGTTCGCCCAGACGTTCCAGTTGAAGTTCCAGAAGTTGTACAGCGTACCGCGGTCAATCTGTGGCAGGATGTGCACCATCCAGCTCGTGCCATGATAGTTGACGTTCAAGTTATTGTTCTGATTGAGCTGCGGCTCGTTGAACTTGGCCTCGATCGGGTTAACGTACCGCCCGATGTTGTTGGTGCTGAGCGTGGGATTGATGATATGCAGCGTGTTGATCTGTCCCGGGGGAAGCACGCGGTGTGTGTCGTGGTAGTTATGCAGGGCCAACGCGATCTGCTTGAGGTTGTTCTGGCACTGGGTGCGTCGAGCCGCCTCACGTGCCTTTTGCACAGCCGGCAGCAGCAACGCAACCAGAATGGCGATGATCGCAATCACCACCAGCAGTTCGATCAGTGTAAACCCGCGACTCTGTGACCGGCTTCTCATCAAAACCTCCAGAAGTTCAGATGACCCGAAGACAAGACCGGCACGCAAGTTGACGACCGGAGTACAAGCATATCACCGCATTCCGGCTTGTGTGCACTGCCCGTGCGTACGGCAAGGTAACAGCTTGATAATGCGGTCCTTCGAGAGGGTTTGTCAAGGACAGTCAGATTCTCGGGCAAGTGCAGGTCCCGGCGAGTGAGTGGTCGGTAAGGGCTTCGTCCTTGACCCTCGTGTCTGAAGACGGATAATAGCAGCGGGCCGGCATCGAGGGAGGGACGCTGCATGCCACGCTTGATCAAGACGGCACTGCTGCTCGTCAGCACGCTCGCGGCGCTGACCGCGCTCACCAGTCAAACACACGCCGATCCTCCGGCTCTGGGGGTCTCGTATCCTCGAGTGCGGACGCACTCGGGCGCTTTCTACGGCCCGACGATGGCGCACACCGAGTACTTTCGCCGCTATGGTCATCCCTGGCACGGACAGGGTGGATTCACGGTGTTGTCGTACCCGGCGAGCAGTTCGTTTCCCGGCTGTGGATGGTGGTCGGCACCTGTCGGCTGGGGAGGCGGCTTCTGGGGTAGCGGATTCTCTGGCAGGAGTTGCATCTCCGGTTTTGGCGGATGGGGCACATCCTGGTCATTCCCGGTCTGTCAGCCGATTGTGGTGAGTCCTGGACTGGGCTGGTGGTCAAGTCCTTATCAGAGCTGGTGGGGTTGGAACGCCGGTCTACCGTCGCTGCGACCCATTCCTCCGGCTGCGTTGGCTGCGGCGGATCTCCAGGCAGCCCTGCAGCGAGGACTCGGGGAGGAGCTGGCGCTGCAGGATCCTGTTCCTCGTGGCTTGAATAACGGGGCACCGGTGTTGCCTCGCCTGCAGGAGTCGTCGGCGGCGGCGCAGCTGCGCAGCCTGCAGAGGCAACAGCAGGGAGACCAGTTGCTGAGCCAGCTGGAATATCACCGGGCGTCTCAGCGCTATCGTGAAGCGATTGACGCCGCCCCGGAGCGTGCCGAGCCGCATCTGCATCTGGCGATTGCACTGGCCGGGATGAAGGACTTCGACGAGGCGGCGAGCGAGCTCAAGCAGGGACTGGATCTGGATTCGGACTGGCCGCAGACCGGCCGTTCGCTCGTGGAACTCCTGGGGGAACAGAACATTGTCGGGCGTATCCAGCTCAAGCAGCGCGTGGCGGAGTGGACGCTCAAGGACGTGCATGATGCCGATCGGCTGTTCCTACTGGGAACGTTGCTGCATCTGGACGGCGAGCGAGACAAGGCACAGATTCTGCTCTCGACAGCCCAGGAACTCGTGGGGCTGCGAAACCACCTGGCGGCGTTCTCCGGTCAGGCGTCCGATCCGGTCGCTCTCGGCGGATCATCGCCCCCGGTGATGAACCCATCGCCCTTCGATGCGATGCAGCGCCCGACGCCACCTGACCTGGTCCCGGCTCCACCTGACCCCGGACCACAGTTCCCGTAGGGCGTCTCGCGAATGCCTGGCGTCCTGCCGCAACGATCGCTGGTTATTCCACCTCATCTCGAAGCGGTCGAAGCTGGCAGCTTCGACAATGAACCCTCAACTACCGCAGATCGATTTCCGTCACCGCTGCGGTGCCGACTTCCGTCGCCGTCATTTCGATGTTCACCTCGGTCGTCTCTCGGAACTCGGTCCGGGGCTGCGTGGCGAACTTCTGTTCGAGCACGTCCTTGACAATCCACTTCGCCAGACCGAAGGGCACATCATCGGATCGCCACAGTTGTGCCGTATTCATCGAGCGCGACGTGGGGCTCTCCATGGTGCGATCCCCCTTCATCAGTGTCGCCGAGACCGAGCCGATCGGCAGGTCCACCGTTGTCGGACCGGCGGAGTCGGCTTCGAGGTTGCGGTAGTGCTGCACAAACGAGATGACGGGATACACCTGCAACACGTCCGATTCGATCGGCTGCGGATCCTCGTCCCCGATCTTGCGATAGCCGCGCACGACCGGAATGTGCGCGACGAGGATGTTCCGCCCATCCAGGACAGTTCCCTGAATCAACCGCTCGGGGACCAGCACCTTGAAAGTACGAGCGCCTCCCGGGCCTGGTTCGAGAACCGCGGCCTGCTGAGCCGTGGTGACCTTCAGCTCAATCCACCGGCACGGCTGGATCTCTCCCTCAAACGGTTCCTCGACCGACTCGAGCGACTTGATGGTCAGGTGGCGGGTCCATTGCAGCTGCAGGTCACCCGCCGTGGCGTTGGGCCGTCTGACCACCTGCGAATAGTTGCCTTCATAGCGCACCCAGGAACCGACCTCAGGCAGGCTCCAGATGAGCCCTTGGGCCGACGCGTCGCTGGTGATGACGAACAGGCTCAGCAATGAGGCCGCGATCGTCAGAAGTCGGAAGTGAGTGTGCATACGCGGGTCCAGTCGCTTCACGGGACAGCCCTGCCGCAGTGGCCGCTGCCTCCCTTCAACAGGGCGAGGCGACGGGCCGCACGCGAGTGGCGGTCTGATGAGTGTGTTTTCAGTCTCTCACACGTCAGAATCGGACACAAGACCCGTCCGGCACCAGTCACAAGGTGCTTGAAGGGGAAGGATGCCCCCCATAGACTGCAGGCGATCGTGAATCTTCGTCATGACAGGGAACACAATGCATCGACCTGCAACGCTCCGAGCGGTTGTAAGAGTTTTCACCGGCTTGCTGATTCTGACAGGCCTGTCGACTGTCGCGACGGCCGATGAACCCGAAGTCGTTGATCTGTCGGCTTACTTCGGCTTCCAGCCGGTGGAAATCTTCAAGGTCGAACGGCGATCGCACTCGATGCAGGCCGGCGACTTCAACCACGACGGGCTCACCGACCTGGTCGCGGTGGACAACAGCCACTCGCGCCTGGATCTGCTGCTGCAACGCAGTGCCCCTCCGGAGCAGGAACCGGTCGTGACGGCGGCCAACGTCAACGAGATCAGCAGCCACTGGCGTTTTGAACACAAGAAGGTCCCGCTCGACTACGGTGTCGCGGCGCTGATGCACGGTGACTTCAACAACGACGGGCGGACCGACCTCGTCTACTTCGCCGAACCCGACCGGCTCATTGTCCGCTTTCAGCCGGACGATGGCGAGTGGGACGAGACTCAGACCATTCGTCTGGCAGACGTCGAACCTCAACCGTGGTCCATTGCCGCCGGAGATCTGAACTCCGACGGACGGGATGATGTGGTCGTGCTGGGCAAGCGGGTGACGTATGTGCTCATGCAGTCCGACATGGGCCGTCTGCTGCCGCCGCAGAAGATTCGCAATACGGCTGAACACCTGGGACTGGCGCTGGTCCGCGATCTCGATGGGGATGGTCGCAACGACCTGTTCTATGTGGCCGACGATGCCGACAAGCGCAAGGCGTGTTGCCGACTGCAGGCCCGGGATGGTCGTCTGGGTCCCGAGATTCGCTTCGAGCTGGAGGCAGCGCGAGGCATCACGTTGGGCGATGTCGCCGCAGGTGCCGGCGAAGAGGTGCTCAACATCGATGGCAAAACCGGTCGTGTGCGTATCTCACAGTTCACACGCGACGGCGATGACGATGCGATCGATCGCTCGCGGCTCGTGCAGTATGGCTTTGGCGAATCGAGCGACGGCAAAGGGCGCGATCTCTCGACCGGAGACATCAACGGTGATGGGCTGACCGATATCGTCGTGACCGATCCGGAGTCGGCCCAGGTGATCGTCTTTGTGCAGCATGAGCAGCGCGGACTCGATCTGGGGGCCGCGTTTCCGAGCTTTCTGGGTGTCGGACAGGTGCGGGTGAGAGACGTCGACGGCGACGGGAATGCCGAGGTCTTCGTCCTCAGCACCAAGGAGCAGGCGATTGGCGTAGCCCGATACCAGGACGGCCGGCTGACGTTTCCGGCCACGTTTGCCATCAGTGGAGAACCGATCGCCTTCGAGGTGGTCGATGTGGATGGCAATGGGAGTCCGGAGATCGTCTATCTCGCGAAGGCGGGCCGCACCGAATACGCCCTGCATGTGATCGAACGGCACGAGGATGGCGAGTGGGTGGAACACAAGGATCCGCAGGCCGTCAAACTGGCGAACGAACCGACGCACATGCGGGTCATCGACGCCGACCAGAACGGGCGGCCGGATCTGCTGCTGACGTCGAGTGTGGGCCGGGATCCGACGCTGCTGGTGATGGATGAGCAACACAAGTATGCACCCGTGGAAGTGAAGGGGGGATTGCAGCTGGGGGCCGTACAGCATGGCGCGATCTTCACGCGCGCCGGAGACGAACCGGCGACCCTGGTGGCCCAGAAGAGCTTTGCCCGCAGCGTACTGCTGGATGAAGACCGACGCTGGCAGGTGCTCGACCAGTTCAATCCGGCGGAATCGAACGCCAAGATCGAAGGCGTGGCGATGCTCGACATGGATGGTGAGCCGGGCGACGAACTCGTACTGGTGGATACCGGTGTCAACAAGCTGCGTATCCTGCGGCGGGAGAACGAACTGTTCGTTCCCTGGGAGGAGGTCGACCTTGGAGCGTTCCCGTTCCTCGGTACGGCGGTCGCCGATCTCAATGGGGACGAGCGGGATGACCTGCTTGTCTTCGGTCCCCAAAGGTTCGCCGTGCTGTACGTCGAACGCAGACTTCCCCGGCTGAAGGAGTTGACATCATTCGAGTCGAAACTTGAAGACGTGTTCTTCTTCGATCTGGTGGCCGGAGATCTGAATGCTGATGGCACTGCAGACATCGCGGTCTTCGACATGCGTTCGCACGCGGTTGAGATCGTCACGCTGCGTGACGCGCAGCTTGTGCACGCCCTCAACTTCAAGGTGTTCGAAGAGAAGAACTTCAGCCGGCGGGGTGGAGATGGCACGCAGCCGCGCGAGGCGGTGATTGCGGATGTCACCGGCGATGGACGCGACGACCTGATTCTGCTTGCACACGACCGGGTCCTCGTCTATCCGCAGGATCCTGGCGGCGAAGACGACAAGGCTGTGGCAGACAAGGCGGACGGCCCATGAGCGCGTTCCTTGGGTTGACAGCACCAGGTTCGACACCGTGACCCCGATTCTGTGTCGGGGTACGGATGCAGGAGCGTTTGAGCGTGCAGGCGTCGGGAGGGATTTCGCCCGGGCGTGTCGCGCGATTCTCGGGGAACGGGGAGTGCACCCCTTCGTCGGACAGGGGCGACTTTCCACCCGGAAAGGGATCGGATCAGGGTCCACTCGACCGTGTCGTCGTCGACGCGGCCAACCTCGAACGCTTCGGCAGGGCGTCACGACGGATCGGATCGTGGCTGGCCGAAAGGTCGCGCGTCCCCGATCAAACTCCACCTGCATTGAGACACACAGACACGACGCACCCTGCGAACGGGCGGCTGTCTTTGACGCCGGTCCGCAGGGTGATACGATAGCGGTTGGCCTTGGACTCGGTGGGATGGACTGGGCTTCCCCCGAGTCATTCGCAGATCTGCCTGAAACGCCGGACTGTCCTGCTTGCCGACGAGGTATTGCCTCCGGCCGGGGGGGCCGTTTCGACTGGTCGAATCCGGATGTTGACCTCGAACGTGGATGAACTGGAAACGGTGCTGTTGCGCCTGCGCCTGGTTGACCAGTCGCAATTGCGTGAGTGCCGTGCGCTGCTGCCTGCCGGGGCCGAAGGCAGCGATCTGCTCGAAACCCTCGAACGCAAGGGCTATCTCACCAGCTTCCAGGTACAGCGGCTGCGCAGTGGCGAGTTCGAAGGACTGGTGCTGGGGAACTACAAGCTGCTGTACCGCAACGCCTCGGGCAGCTTTGCCCGCGTCTACCGGGCCTGTTCGGTGACCGACGGACAGATGGTCGGCATCAAGGTGCTGCGCGAGCGCTGGTCCAATGATCCCGATACCGTGCAACTGTTTCGGCGCGAGGGGGAAATCGGCCAGAGGCTCAAGCACAAGAACATCGTCCCCATTTATGAGGTAGGGGCCTCGGGACGCATTCACTACATCACCATGGAGTTTGTCGAAGGGGGCAACCTCCGGGACTTCATCAAGATTCGCGGACGACTGGAACCGGCCGAGGCCTGCCGCTATGCCCTGCACATGACCGAGGCGTTGGCCTATGCCCTGGGGCAGGGGATCACCCACCGCGATCTGAAGATGACCAACGTGTTGCTCAGCAGTCAGGGAGTGGCGAAGCTGATCGACTTTGGACTGGCGGCGGACGACAGCGTGTTGAAGAAGGTAGGCGAGGCTGGCATGGCGCAGGCGCTGGAATATTCGACACTCGAGAAGCACACCGGTGCCCCGTCAAACGATCCGCGCAGCGACCTGTTTTTCCTGGGGGGCATTCTGTACGAACTGGTGAGTGGAGCCCCACCCTATCCCCGCACCCGCAACCGCGACGAGCGCCGCGACATCTCGCGGTATCAGAATGTCCGGCCCATCAGTGAGCTGGCACCGAAGATTTCCCCGCCGGTCGCTGACATCATCAACAAGCTGATGCAGATCGACCCTCGACAGCGCTACCAGACCCCGGTGCAGCTCATTGGCGATTTGCGAACGGTGATTCGGACACTCGATGCCGGGATGAATCATTCCGACTCCGCGATCGTGCTGGATGACACCGTCGCCACCGTGATGTGTGTCGACGACCGCAAGAAACATCAGGACTGGCTGCGGGAGTATCTCACGCGGCACGGCTTCCGCGTGCTCGTCCTCAGTGATGTGGAGCGGGCCCTCGCCCGGCTCGAATCGAATCCTCCCGACTGCCTCGTGCTGATGGGAGGAGCCATCGGCGATCGCATTGTCGACGACTTCCAGCGCGCAGTCCGCATCGGACGCAAGGCATCGATCGCCTGTGTCGCAGTCCTGGCAGAGCAGCAGCAAGACCTCGTGAGCGACATGAATGGCGACGCCGGCACAGCACAAGTGCTCGTGCAGCCGATTCAGCTGCGCGATCTGCGCAAGGCGATCACCTTCGGACTGCAGCAACGATGACGCCGCCGGCCGACTGGCGTCCCGCTGCACATCTGGAGATGCTTTGGCTGCGGTCGGCACTGCTCGCATGGACCCGCCAGTTCTTTCGCGACCACGGCTATTGGGAGGTCGAGACGCCGCTCCTCTCGCACGATGTCTGTGTCGATACCTGGCTCGAACCGTTCGCCGTGCAAGTCCCCGACTCGAGTCATCCCGCCGGCGGTCGCACGATGTACCTGCAGACATCGCCCGAGTTCGGGATGAAGCGTCTGCTCGCCGCCGGTGCCGAGGCGATCTTTCAGATCACCCGCAGCTTTCGGCACGGAGACCGCGGTGCCCTTCACAATCCCGAGTTCACCATCGTCGAATGGTATCGCCGCGGTGACAGCTATCAGACACAGATGGCGTTTGTGGAGGAACTCGTCCGCGGCTTTCACGCAGCGGTGAACGACTTGCTCGCCCAGTTAGAGGATCAGTTCTTTCCTTCTCCCCCCGGAGTGGTGACGAAAGCTGAACGGCATGATGCGGGGGGAGAAGGTGGCCGCAGGCCGGAAGAGGGAGTGTCCGTCGCACCGTTCCTCCGCCTGACATACGAGCAGGCCTTCGTGGATGCACTGGGGACGGGAGTGCTTGCGCTCCGGGGGGACGAACTCCGACAACTCGCCCGAACACACGGCGTGTCTGCTCCTGCGTCATTGGGCGACGACGATCGGGACGAGTGGCTGAACCTGTTGTTGCAGTCGTGTGTCGAACCGCTGCTCGCCCCGCGCGGGGCCGTGTTTGTGTGCGACTATCCCGCATCGCAGGCGGCGCTTGCCCAAATCAGACACGATCAGCCTCCGGTCGCCGAACGCTTCGAGCTGTATCTGGACGGGATCGAGATCTGCAACGGCTATCAGGAACTCACCGATCCCGAGGAATTACGCCAGCGTATCGCGCAGCAGTCGCGACTGCGTGCGGATGCCGGACTGCCGCCGCTGCCGGTCGACAGCCGGCTGCTGGCTGCGATGGACTCCGGGCTGCCAGACTGCGCGGGCGTCGCGCTGGGGTTCGATCGCCTGCTGATGTCGGCCTGCGGCTCCACACACATCGACGACGTCCTCACGTTCCCGCTCGACCGGGCATAATGTGCGGGTGCCACCGCTGGCTCGTCCAGCAGTGTGAATGGCGGAGTGCCCTTGGTGGGGCGTCGTGCCGTCCGGATGCCGGAGTTCATACAAATTCATGTGTGGCGATCGGAGCGATCTGTTAAGCTGAACGGCGTGTGATTACTCCGGGTCGATCTGCCGTGGAGACAGTGATGAAGAAGCGCGTGACGGGCGGTGTCATCCTCGTGGCGATTGGGCTGGGGATCTGGCTCAGCAGCCTGTTCAACGGTCTGGGACCCGGCGGGGAGGGTGAGGGCTTCGGAGAAACCTCGCGTGTGGCGGTGAATGTCGATGACGCCGAACTGCGGTCCGAGACCGCGAACGTCGCGCTGCTGGTCGATGAGGCGGTCCCGACGGTGCTCATCAGCGAGCGCAATTACCTGCTGCTCGTCGACGAACCGAAGGGCAGCGCGGCGGAGAAACCGGTCACGCTCGCCGAAATCGTCCGGCTGGCAAAGGACGCGACGCCCGATGCCGACGGCATTCGCATTCAAATCAAGCGGGCGGGATCGTCGCGGGCCGGTACCGAGGCTGAGCTGGATGCGGCATTGTCCGCAGCGGGCATTCCGGAGACGAGCATCCGCCGGCATCCGCAGTTCGTCGATTAGGCCGCTGCAGGTCGATGGTGCATTGCACCTTTGCATGTCGTTGGATGACGTCGCCGCGACCGACCTCTAGACAGACTCCCCCCGTTCCCGCCGGGCGAACGCCGCCGACACCGCGACGTATTTCACCGCCCAGCTCTTGAGTGTCGCCTGGACTTCAGCGGAGAGTGCTTTGACGACCTTGCCCGGCGTCCCGACGACCATCGACCCGGGCGGGATGATGGTGCCCGGCGTGACCACGGTGCCGGCGGCAATCAGGCTGCGGGCACCGATGTGTGCCCCGTCCAGAACGGTCGCCCCGATGCCGATCAGACACTCGTCCTCGATCGTGCAGGCATGTACCACCGCCGCATGTCCCACCGTGCACCAGTCGCCGATGATGGCATCGAGGTCGTCGGCCAGATGCACAATGCAGTTGTCCTGGATGTTGGTGCCCTCACCCACGCGAATGCGGGCGATGTCCCCACGCAGCACCGCACCATAGAACACACAGGACTGTGGTCCGAGCACCACGTCACCCACGATTGTGGCAGTCGGGGCGACCCAGTTCGCCGCCGCGATGTCGGGCATGAGGGCGAGGTGTTTCCGCAGGCGATCATCGATGTTCATGCTGACACGCGTGCACTTCTTTGGATGACGATCGTCCATGGCATAAGGACAAGGAGACACAGGGACAGGAAGATCGCTTTGGCGAACGAGATCGAGGATCCCCTTGTCTCCCTAGGCGCGTGCCACTGGCTCCGCCAGTGCGCCATAATGACGGTGACCTCATGTCGGTGCACTGGCAAAGCCAGTGGCACACAACCCCACAACCAAGACGTGACATCGCTCAGCGTCGCTTGGGACGATAGATGTGCGTCGCCTGTCCATACGCCGCCTCCGCCGCCTCCATGATGGTTTCCGACAGCGTTGGATGGGCGTGGATCGACTCGGCCAGATCGCGGGCGACCGCCGCGGTCTCGACGGCAATCACTCCCTCGGCGATCATCTCACCGGCACCGGCACCGACGATGCCGACTCCCAGCACCCGCTCGGTGTTCGGTTCAAAAATGAGCTTCGTGAGACCTTCGGTGCGGGCGAGTGTCTGTGCCCGGCCCGAGGCGGCCCACGGGAACCGCACGACGTTGACTTCGATGCCCCGCTCCTTCGCCTCACTCTCCGTCAGTCCGCACCAGGCCAGTTCCGGGTCGGTGAAGACGACCGCCGGGATCGCGATGTTGTCGAACTCAGCGGGATGGCCGAGCAGTCCCTCGATCGCCACCTTTGCCTCGCGTGTCGCCTTGTGTGCGAGCATCGGTTCGCCGGCGACATCACCAATCGCCAGCAGATGCGGGTCGGCGGTCCGCAGGCGGCGGTCCACTTCAATGAAACCCCGCTCGGTGACGCGGGACTTGGTGTTCTCCAGGCCGATGCCCTTGCCGTTCGGGATGCGCCCCACCGACACCAGCACGCGGTCGAATGTCTGCGGGGTCTCGACCCCTTCGCCTTCGAGCTCCGCAACGATCCCCTCCGGCGAGGCGGTGATGCGATTGACCTTCGTCTTCGTGTGAATCGCGGCGAACTGCTGCTCGAGCCGCTTCTTGAGTGGACCAACGAGATCGCGGTCGGCACCGGCGAGAAGGCTCGGCAGCATCTCGACGACCGTGACCTTGGACCCCAGGGCGGCATATACGCAGCCCATCTCCAGCCCGATGTATCCGCCGCCGATGACGAGCAGACGCCCGGGAATGTCGGGCAGGTTGAGGGCCCCGGTCGAGTCCATCACGCGCTCGTCGCCAATGTCGAACATCTTCGGCATCGCGGGTCGCGAGCCGACGGCAATCACGCAGTGTTCAAAACCGAGCGTGCTTTGCGAACCATCCGGATGTGTCAGCTTGAGGCGCGTGGAACTCTCGAACTCGCCGCGCGCCTCGACCAGTTTCACACCTCGGGCCTTGCACAGCTGGCGGATCCCGCCGGTCAACTGCCCGACGACGTGCGACTTGAACTCGCGGAGCTTGTCGAGATTGATCGATGGTTCGCCGAACGTGATACCCCACTCGGCGGCCTCGCGCGATTCGTTGATGAGCTTGGCCACATGCAGCAGCGCCTTCGAGGGGATGCACCCCCGGTTGAGACAGACGCCGCCCGGCTGCGGATCCTGGTCAACCAGCACCACGTCCATGCCTTGATCGGCGGCCTCGAAGGCGGCGGGATAACCCCCCGGCCCCCCGCCGAGAACAACCAGTTGTGCATGTGTGGGTGTGTCAGGCATGACGAGTTGTCTGGTTGAATAGTTAACTAGCTGATTCGATGAGTCGTTGAAGGCACACTGCCGAAGCTCTGCAAACTGACCATTTCGCCATTCAGCTGGTCAGCCAGTCACCCAATCAACTAAATCGCTGAGAGCAACTGGAACGGATCCGAGAGCAGATTGCACAGGGAGACCATGAAGCGGGCGGCATCGGCCCCGTTGATGACCCGGTGATCGTACGACAGTGAGAGCGGCAGCATCAGCCTCTCGACGACGCGCTCCCCATCGAGCCGCAACTCCTTCTGGCCGCGTGCCATGCCGAGGATGCAGACCTCCGGATAATTGACAATCGGCGTAAACCCGACGCCGCCAATGCCGCCGAGATTCGTCACGGTGCAGGTGGCTCCGTGCATGTCATCGAGGGGCAGCTTGCGGTCGCGCGCCAGCTTGGCCATCTCGGCCACTTCGCCGGCAATCTCGCGAATGCTCTTGCGCTGACAGTCCTTCACTACAGGCACCAGGAGGCCATGGGGCGTATCGACTGCGCAGCCCAGGTGATAGTAGTGCTTGAGCACCAGTTCCTGGGTCTCGGGGTCCAGACTGCTGTTGAACTTTGGATACTCCTGCAGGCAGATCGCCAGTGCCTTCATGACGATCGCCGTCATCGTGACTTTCGCTCCCGACTGCCCGGCTCCCTGGCTGAACTTCTTGCGGGCCGACTCGAGTTCGGTGACATCGGCCCGGTCGTGCTGCGTCACATGCGGGATGACGTTCCACGAGACCGTCAGATTCTCCGCCGTCGTTCGCGCGATTTTGCTCAGCTTCTCCCGTTCGACCCGGCCGAACCGTGAGAAATCGGGCAGCGGCGGCGGGGCGATGCTCCCCGCTGCCAGCGAGGTCAGGCCTCCACCGGCCGCCGATGGCATCATGCGGGTGAGTTGCCCCTTCACATACTCCTGCACATCGTCCCGGGTGATGCGCCCGCCCGGTCCCGAGCCATTCACCTGCCTGAGATTGACGCCCAACTGCCGGGCCAGTCGCCGGGTCGAGGGTGCGGCAGCGATGGGAGGCAGCGCGTCCTTGCTGCGTTCCTGAGCCTGGTCTGGAGTGACCGATGTCACGCGCCCGGATGTGACGACGGTGAGCTGCTCCCGCGACGAGCTGACTTCCGACGATTCCGCGGTGCGCGACTCCCGCGGGGCAGAACGCGCGTCTGCTTTCGACGCGGCTGGTTTGCTGGCGGAGCGCGCAGGCTCGGGACCTCGAGCGTCAGCAGCTTGTCCCCCACCTTGAGAGACTGACCATTGGCGATATGCAGCGTGGTAACGGTGCCGGTCACTGGACAGGGCAACTCGAAGACGGCCTTTTCCGTTTCGAGATCCATGACCGTTTGATTGGCCGTAACCGCGTCCCCCACGGAGACGCGAATCTCGGCGACGTCAGCGGTCTCCACTCCCTCACCGATGTTCGGCAGCTCAAACTCGAACCGCTCCGTGGCTCCGGCAGACGTCTCGCCGGCCGCTGGAGGCGGTTCCTGCGTGGGGGGAGTTTCCTGCTTGTCACGTGCTGGCTGCTGCGACTCCGCCGTGGCGGTCGCCGTTTCTCGCACCTCAGCCTGTGCAGGTTGGGCCTTCTCGGCGGGGGACTTCGCCGGTGCGGCTCCGTTGGAAGAGATCGTCAGGACCGGCTGGCCGACGTGAATCGTGTCCCCTTCGGCGATGTGCAGCTTCTCGACGACGCCCGCGTGCGGACAAGGGAGTTCGACGACCGCTTTGTCGGTCTCGAGTTCGCAGATCACCTGGTCGGCTTCGAGCGTATCCCCTTCGGAGACCAGAATCTCGGCCACGTCGGCCGTATCGACTCCCTCGCCGATGTTGGGCAGTGTGAATTCAATACTCATGATGCTCAGACAGAATCCGGTAACCGCGAAGACTCGACGAACACTTCTCCACCCCTTCACTGGCGGCGGCACATCATAGCCGACCCGTTGCCGAGCGCCCAAGCCTTGCCCAACCACAGACTCCGCAGGCCATCATGGCCGGTTCCAGCACGAAACGATAGCGAACGTTGGGGATCTCCAGCAGGGCGGTCACGCCGTTCACATACAGCAGCAGGGCCATCAGCAGCAGTCCGTAGGCACGGGTTTCCCGGCCGAGAATCAGGAGGATCCCACCCAGCAGTGCCGCCCCCGAGGAGATCGTGTTGAACCACAGCGACCGAGCCGGGACCCACGCCAGCAGCCTCGCCGTGCTGATTCGGGCCGCATCCACGCCCCAGTCGGACTGTCCGGCGACGTCCAGATGTCCGTCCCAGCGGAAAAACGGAAACTCCTGCACCACGCAGCGCCAGAAGTTCACCCCCCGTTTGAGGGCAAACCAGGCAAACCGGGCGGGATCAGACTGGATGGCCGCCCACGCGATCGACTGCATCCGGCGGTCGATATCGTCGTCGCGCACACCCGCCCCCTGCAGCAGTTGCGAGACCGTCCAATTGTGACGCAGGTCGATCTCCCCGCCCGCGGCCTCCGCCAACTGCTGCAGCTCGCGCATGTCGTCGGTCTCGGGAAACGGGAGGAACGCCCCGGCATCCGGAGGAAAGGTAGTGATCCACAGCTCGCGACCCGTAAACCGCGTGAAGAATGGCTCGCCGAACACCTGTTGATTCCGCACGACCCAGGGGACGACCAGCAGCACTACAATTGCGCCCATCAGTACGACATCCCCCAGCACCTGCCGCCGGCGTTCACGACCTCCATTGATCACAAGGATCGCTGCGAGTGGCAGCCACCACAGCAGCATCACCGGCCGGACCAGCAGACTGCACGCCAGTGTGAGAGCCAACGCCACCACCATCAGCCGACTGCGACAATGCAGATACTCGATGGCGCAGGCCAGATGCAGCGTCAGCAGGAAGGTGAACAGTGTCTCGGTGAGCACGGTGCACGCAAACCACGGCCGCGTCAAACACAGGGAGCAGAGGAGCAGCCCCACCGCGGCGACGGCCACTCGCCCGCTGATGCGCCAGCAGATCCATCCGGTCAGCAGCGACGTCAACACGCACAACAAATGCTGCGTGGCGATCAGTCCAAAGAGCGCCCGGTCGCCAAGTGCCACCCGGTAGATCGCGATCACGGCCGGATAGCCCGGCGTCCGATGGGCGTTGTCGACCTGCTGCAGCCACCAGTCTCCCTCGGCCATCAACCCGCCGAGCATCCAGTAGACCTGAGCGTCGAGCACCACGTGAGCCGGACCTGCGGCGAACACCCACACGTGTTTGCAGATATCGAGCGCAACCGCTGCTAGAGCGAGGACGATCCACGCGATGCGCCGGTCGTTTCGGGCGGTCGGTGAACTCTCCTCGGGCATGATGCTGACACAACGGGGTGAGCAGGGGACGTCAGTCCCCCGATTTTGAAATCTCGTGATTGCAGCTGCCGGTCTTGGCGGTAGCTCGTCACCGCTGGTTGCACAGAGATTCGCAAGTTCGTCTGGATCGGGATAGGATGCTGACAGGTTACGCTCTGACACATCAGGTCCTGCACTCCGCCACGCACAGAATCGAAAGGTACTAACCATGAGTTCCCTTGTGAAAGCCAAATGCCCCAAGTGCGGGAACCAGGTTTCTGTCGAGGACGAGGCGTCCCAGCAGCAGGTGAAGTGTTCCTCATGCCAGTCAGTGTTTGTTCCCGCGACCGTGATTGCCGAATCCAACAAGCGGTTCGAAATGGGGATGTATGCAGTGATGCTTCTGGTCGGCGTCGGGTTGATCATCTACATGGCGATGACCGGGAATCTGAAGCCCAAGGCAGATGTGCCGGAAGCACCAGCCGCGGCCGAGGTGCGCGACGGTAATCAATAGCGGTTGCAGCCAGTCACGCCCCTCAACTCGCTTGTCGTTTTGTTCAATCAGGCCACACTCATGACAGATCCAGCACCTCCCGAGTCTCGCAGCTATCGGCACATCCAATGTGGTAGTGATACGCTCGTCAGCGGGCAAGCATTCGAGGTCGTTTCCAATCCCATGTCCAGCATGGAACGAACCCAATGCTCGAACTGTGGAACGATGTTTCCCATTACAGACTTCGAGTGGTCTGACAGCGGTGAGAAGCTGAGTGACTATTACGCGCGACACACACAGAGCGCCACTGACCTGCAGCGATTCCTGTGCTCAAAGACATTCATGGTCGCTGTGATTGCCCTGTGCGTGATTCTGACTGAGATGGGGATCTACGCTCTCTTTGCCAACGGCGATCGGAGAGTTCTGGTCTTTTGTCTTGTCGGCGGACTGATGATCGGCACCCTGATCGGGATGGCGGTCTTTATCTCCGGAGTCGCAGACCCCATCAAGCGCAAGGTCTGCGGAGTCAAAGATACGCGCAGTCTCGTATAGGCCAGCGGACCCGCCTGACGAGTGACGCTGGGGATGATATCCTCCGGGTGTGCAGGTCAGGTGATGCCGGGTGGCGATCACCGACAAGGAAAGCCGTCCACTCTTAATCATTCCGTGCGCCGTCTGCTCTCCCCTCAAGGACAGGCCGATGCCCTGGCCCGAACCTGTGACGTTGTCTGGTTGCCATGCGACATTGGAGCCGCTGTCCCGCGAACACCACGCCGCGCTGGCAGAAGCGACCAGAGACGGTGAACTCTGGAAGCTCTGGTATACCAGCATCCCGTCGCCCGCAGGCATGCTGAGCGAGATCGATCGCCGCCTCGACCTGCAGGCCAGGGGTTCGATGCTCCCCTTCACCGTGCTCGACGCAAGCCGTACGCCGGTCGGCATGACGACCTATATGAACATCGACGCCGTCAACAAGCGCGTCGAGATCGGCTCGACCTGGTACGCTCAGCGGGTGCAGCGGACGGCCCTCAACACCCAGTGCAAGTTGATGTTGATGACGCATGCCTTCGAGACGCTGGGCTGCATCGCTGTTGAATTCCGGACATCCCACCTCAACCACCAGAGTCGCCGCGCCATTGAACGCCTCGGGGCCAAACTCGACGGCATCCTGCGCAATCACCAGCACCACAGCGACGGCTCGCTGCGCGACACCTGCGTCTACTCGGTCCTCCCGTCCGAATGGCCCGCCGTGAAATCGCACCTGACGTTTCAACTGGAGCGCGGCCCGAGAGCATAGAAGTCCGACTGGGGTGGTTGGGGTCAGGTTGCGCGGTTCAGTCACCGGCTGATGATAGTTCGCACATCGCAACCTGCCCCCAGCAGTGCACTTCCCTCACGTCTGGGGGCGTCGCTGTGCTCCGACCCCAGCCACTCACCGGGTCTCACTCCTGCGGCAGGATCGCGAAGATGCGTGTCGGGCTGCCGGTGCCTGCCTCGATCTTCATAGGAGCCACGATCAGCGTGAAGTCTCGCGGCGCTAGCTCGTCGAGCCGGGTGACGTTCTCCAGCCCGTAGCGCCCGCCGGCATTGATGATGTGGTGCACCTCGAACTCCTGGGAGACGCCGCGATCGATGCTGAGCGTATCGACCCCCACTCCCCGGACGTTCCGCTCGTTCACCAGCCAGCGGGTCGCCTCGCCCGTATACGACGGGAAGTGCATCGCGCCCCGCGCGTCCCGCCCCTGGAACCGCTGGGGCTGCGACCAGAACCGGCTCCATCCGGTGTTGAGCAGCACGATCGCCCCATCGGGGATCCGGCCATGAGCCTCCTCCCACGTTTCGATGTCGCCGACCGTGAGTCCATAGTCGGAGTTCGCCTCGGCCTGAGCGCTCACGTCAATCAACACGCCGGGGCCGAAGAGCTGCTCGGGTTTGAGCTGCGCAAGGTCGGGCTGATTGGCCTCGAAGTGGTTGGGGGCATCGATGTGCGTGCCGATGTGCTCGGGCAGCCGCATCGCCTTGGAGAGCACTCCGTCTTTCTCCAACGTGGCGATCGTCTCCAGCGTGAATGGTGCGTACTTCTCGCCGGGCCAGAAGTTGGTGTGCTCGTTGAGGGGATAGCTGAGGTCGATGATCCGCGCCCGCCCGCTGACGAGGTCATCGAGTGTGATGCTCCCGGCCGACTTCGCTGGTGCCTGCGTCTGCTGTGCGGGCAACTGCTGCGCTGCTCCGCTGACGACAATGGACAAGAGCAAGAGTGTGCGGGGATGCATGAGACGACTCCTTTGGGGGATATGGCTGTCAACGGGCAGCCTCAACAATGCATGATCGAACACTGCCTGACAAGCCGGCAGTGGCACCTACGCAATCCCCGGAGTGTGCGCCGGCCACTTCAGACGGCTATGATGGTCCGGATCCCTCGCAATCATCGCGCTGGAAAGATGTCCCATGACACGCCTGTTGTCCCGTCCGTTGCGGTGCTTCGTGTGGTGCTGTCTGTTGACACAACCTCTCGCCGGTTCGCTGCGGGCCGAGGGCGAGGAAACCCCGCGCGATCCACAGCGTACCATCACGGTGGTCGCGCTGCAGGCGGGACGCAACCACTACAAGGAGGGCAACCCGGGGACCGACGCGAACTTCAACTGCCTCGCAACTCAGGCGAAAGCAGCGGCGGCCCAGAGCCGGCCCGACCTCATCGTCTTTCCCGAGTATGCCCTGATGGGATCCCCCTATCCTCCCGAAGCCGTGACCAACGGTTTGGCCGAACCGGTGCCGGGGGACGGACCCTGGTATCGCCGGTACCGTGACCTGGCGCGTGAGATTCACGTGCCGCTCGTCGCCTGGCTGCTCGAGTCCGACAGCGGCCGGCTCTACAACTGTGCCTGCGTCATCGATGCCGACGGGGAGTTCGTCGGCAAGTACCGTAAGGTGCATTGCAACTTGGGTGAGCAGACCTGGTTCGGCTGGTCGCAGGGGGAATCGTTCGCGCCGGTCGAGCTCGATGGCGTGCGGTACGGTTTCAGCATCTGTTCAGACATGTGGCACCCCGAGACAGTGCGCTGCAACGAACTGCTGGGAGCCGATGTCGTGTTGCATCAGTCGATTGCCGACGATATGCAGCACCTCGTCCCCGCCCGCGCGTTCGACAGCCATGTCCCCATCGTCATGAGCATCTTTCAGGGTGGATCGTACGCTGTCGATGCCACGGGAACGCTGCTGGGCAAACTGCCTCCGGAGGAACCGGCCTGGCAGGCCTTTGAACTCAAGCCCTTCGCCCGCGACCTCGGTCGCAAGTATGGGGGTGTGTGGGACATCAAGCTGGGGGGCTGGAACGTACGCAACCCGTCGGCCTACACAGTGCTGCTTGATCCCTCGACCCGACCGGCGTGGACGTCGGTCTTCTTCGATGACCAGGGACAGCAGCAGTCGCGCGAACAGCTCGTCAGCCGCTTCAAAGGTCGTTACGACGCCGAGGACCCGGAGGTCCTTCACCAGCCGCTCGTCACGTTCGCAGCACCCTGGACCTCGGTGTTCCGCGTCGACCCGTTGCGCCGTGCATCATCTCGTCAACGAGGAAGGTCAGCGCCTGTTCATTCTCAACAAAACTGCGTGGGCCTACTTCGGCTGTCAGGATCCGGAAGGTTATCTCGACCGGGCCGCTGCGCAGGGAGTGAGCGTGATTCGTGTGGCCCTGGAAGGCCAGCCGTACTGGGACGATCTGCACATCGAGATGTGGCCGTGGGGCGGCACCCGCGAGCAGCCGGACTTCGCCACGTTCAACGCCGCCTACTGGGACGAGGTCGAACGGCGCATCCGACTGGCCGGAGAGCGGGGACTGGGTATCGATCTATGTCTGTACTTCACGCTCAAGCCGGAGAATGACGCTGCGGAACAGCAGCGTCCCTACTGGCAACACACCATCGAGCGGCTGTCGAAGTACGCCAACATCGTCAACTGGGAGATTCACAACGAATACCTGCAGAACGAGGCGTTTCAGGATGTCGCCGGGACATACTTCCACGAGCACGATCCGCAGCAGCGTCCGGTCTGCACCTCCGACGGCACCACCGACGATGCGGCGTGGCCGTCGAAGCCATGGGTCGATCTGGCCATCAATCACACCTGCACGTCGTCGACCGAACGTCACGGCCTGCGGGACTGGTATCTCGCACTGGCCCGCAACACCCGTTCGCACGGCAAGCCTGCCTGGTGCAACGAATCGGGCCGGGAACGTCGTCACCAGAACGACGACGGTGTGCATCGCCGCAAGCAGGGCTGGCTTTGGTACACCGCCGGGTGCTTCTGGACGCATCACTCGTGGGACGGCTGCGAAGGGATTGACAACCGGGAATATCGGGCACCGGGCGAGGAATACCTCCGGCCGATGACGGACTTCTGGCAGTCCATTCCGTTCTGGACGCTCGACCCCAACTTCACAGTGGCGAGCTTCAGCGACCCGTCGCTGGTGAGTGCGGTGCTCTGCGAACCGGATCGGGAACTGGCTGTGGTCTATGTCTGCACCGAGCGCACCGGAGAGGTCGTGTCCCACGCGACCACTGCCCTGCGTCTCCCGCCGGGTCTGTATGATCTGAAGTTCATCAACACCGCGACGAACGCGACGCTCGGCAACATTCAGGTGCAAGCCGGTGGTATCCGGCAGACGATGGAAGTCAAGTTGCCCGACTTTACCGACGATCTCGCGATCACCCTCACGCGCCTGAAAGCAGGCAAGAGGACGCCCTTGCCCGGAACGCAGTGAGACGTTGAACACTTCTTGACTTGTGCCGCGATCACTCGGGCACGCGCTGGTCCAGATACTCCTGATAGTGGTTATCCTGGCCCCGGAGAATCTTCTCCTTGAGCGACTCGATCGGTGCATGGTGGGACATCAGCTCGCGGGATGAGTCACGCGAACCGAGGAAGCTGCCCCAGTCCACCGCATAGCAGTCGGACATGTATCTGGTGGCGCGTTCGAACGACAACGGTACCTCGCGTGAACTCCAGCCATGATTGCTCCACCACACCGTCCACTCGCCGGGCCGCCGGGTGATGGTGGCGAACGCCCCCGGATCGCTGATTGTCGGGTGCTGGATGTCGAAGAACTGGACCGAGGCACCGACCGGCAGCTTCTCGAGCAGGGTGGTGATGTCATCCGGCGTCAGCGTCGGGTCGATGGTCAGCCACGACCGTGTCCCCCCGTCGGACCAGTCGCGGGTGTTGATCAGATTCACGCCCGGATGATGCAGGAATGCCTGCATCGCCGCCCGATCGATGACGCTCAGGTGCGGCTCCACTCCAGCGGCCTGCGGCTGCTCAGACATCGAATCGATTCCCGCCGGGGGACATTGCACGACGACAATCGCCAGCAGGACCAGACACACGAGGGCAACACCGATGACCGCGAGAGAACGGTTGGTGTGCATCAGAGATCTCCACAAGCTGACATCATGTCTGTGTGGCACCCCGGCTGCATCAAGCAGCCGGGGTGCTGACCCGCCGACGCCGTCGGCGGGCTTTGAGGACTCACACGCGCGGGATCTCGAAGCCTTCGCGTTGCGTCCGGGCGAAGAACGCGGCGGCTTCGTCGTCGCCGACGATCTTCTCGGCCTTCGGGTCCCACTTGATCACGCGGCCCAGCCGGGCGGCGATCGCGGACAGATGGCAGGTGTTCATCGTCTGCACGTGGCTGAAGACGTCGGAGACCGGCAGGCCGCCTTCGCGGATGCAGCGGTAGAAGTTGTTCTTGTGGCCTTCGAACGGCTTGCCCTTGTAGAGCCGCACGAGGTCTTCGTCGGTGAACTGGCCTTCGTCCCAGTTCTCTTCGATCGGCTTGCCGGTGATCTTGCCGCGGTTGACGAAGATGCGGCCCTTGCGTCCCTTCGAACAGAATGCCGTTGTCGCCGCGGCTGGTGACGATCATCTCGATGCCGTTGGCGAACTTGCACTTCACGGCGAAGTCGTGGGCCGTGTTGTAGCAGTCGTCCACGGTGGGATAGCCGTCCTCGAACGGCACCGGATGCTTGGCGTCGGTGCCGTCGATCTCGACCGGGCCCATGCCTTGCTGGTCCTGATCGATGGCCCAAGTGGCGATGTCGACGTGGTGGGCCCCCCAGTCGGTGAACTTGCCGCCGGAGTATTCGTACCACCAGCGGAACTGGTAGTGGCAGCGCTCCTCGATGTAGTCGACCTTCGGCGCCTGGCCGAGCCAGATGTTCCAGTCGAGTTCTGCCGGCGGGTCCGCCTTCGCGAACGGTCCGCCGACGTGGCACCGCCGTTGATGCCGACGGTGATCTTCTGGATGTCGCCCAGCAGTCCCTTCTGCACCATGTTGACGGCCCGCAGGAACCGGTCGCGGTCGCTCCGCTGCTGCGTGCCGACGAAGAAACACCTGGTCGCTGTACTTCTTGCAGGCGTTGCGGATCAGCTGGTTCTCTTCCAGCGTCAGCGTGAGCGGCTTCTGGCAGAAGACGTGCTTGCCGGCCTGCAGCGCCTCGATGGCGATCTTGACGTGCCAGTGGTCGGGCGTGACGACGCTGACCACGTCGATGTCGTTGCGCTCGAGCACCTTGCGATAGTCGCCGTAGGCGTCGGCCTTGCCCTTGCCGATGCTTGTCGTTGTCTTCGCCCGTTCGGCGTGCGCTCGGAATCGACGTCGCAGACCGCCACGATGTCGCCGAAAGCGGCATGCCCGCTGGGCGTCGCCGGTGCCCATGCTGCCCACGCCGATGCAGCCGATCCGCGGCCGGTCGTTGGCCGAATCGTTGGCGATGGAGGACTGCGTCCAGGCGAAGTACGGCATCACGCTGCCTGCGGCGGCGGCGAGGGTGCTGGTCTTGAGGAAGTCGCGACGCGTGGTGGGGGTGGGAGTCGTGGAGGTCACAACGTGCCTTTCGGGAAGAGAACGGGAGGAGAGAGACAGGCGAGCGGGAGGAGTGAGCCTCCCGATGTCGGCTCAGTCTGCCAAGATACCCCGAGCACCGAGCAGGGAGCAAGGAGCAGAGAGTCTGGCGAGCCGGGGGAGGTGAGTCCCCCGATGGGTGGTTCAGATTGCAAACTTGCAATCTGGGGCGGCGCAGCCGTAAGTAGGCAACAACGTCCGGGGAGCTTTTCGCGTGACGGCCTTCGACACCGAGGTCATCCCCGAACCGACGTCCCTGGCTCTCCTGGGGATGACCGCCGCCGGGTTCTGCGGCGCGCGGCTCAGGCGACGAAAGCAACATTCAGACGGCGCGGAACAGGCGGGGTAAGACCGCGACTGCGCCTCAGTGATATTCCTCCAACCCCCGGTGGCTCCGGATGCCGGGGGTTCTCTTGCACTGCGGCGTGCGAAAACCCAATAGAGGGCCGCGAAGCGCGCCGCATGGCTGCAGTCGATGGCATGAGGTGGAATCGGTCGCTCAGGATTGCACCTGTTGCGTTTCGAGCGGCGGGGACGACTTAGGAGACGTCCGGGAACTCGCCTGCGGAAACCTGGGGAGACTGTAACAATTCGGTTGAAGTTGCGGGTTGGCGCGGGTAGGGTGGAGACATCTATTCTTGGATACTCCTCTGGAGACGACGTCATGAGGCGTGCGATTCAACCGACACTGAGAAGTCTCTTCATCACGGGCGTGGCGATGTTCGCCGTGGGCCAGGCCCAGGCCAGCGTCATTCTGTTCGACAACTTCAATGGCGCGACTGGCTACAATCCAAGCCTAGGCTGGACGATTGGTGCCGGTGGATTCGGTGCGTCTTTTGTGCAGGGTGACGCGTTCACGACACCGGCAGGTGGGCCATTCACTCTCGAATCGATCACTGCGGCGATTACTCACGCCATAGGGATCAATACCGTCGAGCTCACACTGCGAGCGGACACTGCCGGCGCGCGGGGGCCATCATCGAGACGTTCAACATCGGTCCGTTTCCCGCGTTTGGCACACCCGACATGCCGACAACCGTGCTCTCGGCGTCCAATCCGATTTTGGGGGGCGCAACGCAATACTGGCTCGTAGCCAACACGCCCAACTTGAACAGCAGCAACGTCTGGAATCTCAATTCCATTGGCGATAGCGGACCGCATGCCCAATCGAGCGATGGCGGTCCGTTCTTAATATCCAATCAAACACGGGGAGCTTTTCGGGTGACTGCGTTCGACTCGGCCGCCATTCCCGAACCGACGTCACTGGCCCTTCTGGGGCTGACCGCCGCCGGATTCTGCGGCGTGCGGATCCGACGACGGCGACAGGACGCGAACACTGACAACACCCAATCAGCCTAAGCTGCCGGGCAGCAACGTCCGCACCGATCACAATCGACGAGCCCGCTGTCATTATCTGACAGCGGGTTTTTTCGTGCGCCAGGCGAGCGGGGGACGTCAGTTGCCCTCGTCAACAACTCGCTGCTCAGCTGATCAACTCGTCTTGAGGGCATCGGCCGGGTAAGATCGCAGGTCCAGACGCGCATCTTCTCCCAGCCGTGTCGCTCCCATGGACGTCAACCCGGGCCCCAGTTCACTCGCCACAAACGACGCACAGAGTCTGATCGACACCGTCCGCTTGAACCGGGTGACGGGCATCGGCCCGCGCACGTACGATCTGCTGATCGCACGATTCGGCACGCCGGGGAACGTACTCCGCGCACCGGGTGACCAGTTGCTGCAGGTGGACGGCGTGGGCCCCAAGCTGTCGGCGGCGATCTCGACGAGCAGCGCCGATGAAGCGGTGCGGGAGATCGAGCAGTGCCAATCGCTGGGCATCCGTCTGCTCGTGCGGGATGCGCCCGGCTATCCGGCCAACCTGACGGAGATCTGCGATCCGCCGGCGGTGCTGTACTGCCGGGGTGAATTGCAGGAACAGGATGGCTTGGGGATCGCGATTGTCGGATCACGGCAGTGCACGCACTACGGACGTCAGCAGGCCGAGCGATTCGCCGGCGGGTTGGCGCGGGCGGGGATGACGATCGTCAGCGGACTCGCGCGGGGAATTGATGCGGCAGCCCATCGAGGAGCGATGGCGGGAGGAGGGCGGCACGCTCGCCGTCTGTGCCAATGGTCTGTCTCAGGTCTATCCGCCGGAGCATGAATCGCTCGCCGATGAGATCGTTGCCCAGGGGGCGGTGCTCAGCGAGTCACCCTTGAGTCGGGGGCTGTCACGCGGCATCTTCCCGCAGCGGAACCGCATCATCAGTGGGCTGTCGCTGGGAGTCATCATCGTCGAGGCGTCGCGTAACAGCGGGGCGTTGCACACGGCGCGGCATGCGATGGAGCAGGGGCGTGACGTGTTTGCTGTGCCGGGACGCATCGACAGTCTGGCCAGTCAGGGGTGCCACGACCTCATACGCGACGGGGCGACGCTGATTCGTGATGTGGATGATGTACTCGAGTCGCTGGGTCCGCTGGCCTTCCCGGTGACGGTCACTGCGGACGACACCATTCATTCACCCCGCGAGCTGTCGCTCAACGACCAGGAGCGCGAGGTGCTCAATCTTGTGACGGTGGACCCGCAGCATCTCGACCAGGTGCTGGCCGCATCGACGCTCGAGGCATCGCGGGTCCTCTCGACGTTGACTATTCTGGAGATGAAGCGGTTGGTCCGTCGTCTCCCCGGGGGACAGGTCGTGCGGATCTCGTGAGAGATTTGGGACAGCACCAGCCGCAGGGAGGTAGATTCCCTTCTCCCCCACGAGCGTTGTGAGTGGCGGAGTGCGGGTCCCTGTGGGGGGAGAGGGGGTGACCAGATACCGCATCCTTTCGCGACAACCGTAGGTCCATCAGGGTTTTTCACCAGGGCAACAGCCGATGCACGAACTGACGGCCCGGCGATACGACACCGGTGAACCGGTCCGCATCACGATTGCGGGGGATCGCATCGCGTCGGTGGAACCGTTCTGGCCGACAGAGGGCATCGATGGCTGGCCGTTCGTCGCTCCCGGGTTCTTCGATCTGCAGATCAACGGGCATGGCGGGCTGTGGTTCAGCGATGCCGACCTGACTCCCGAGCAGGTGCTGACGATTCTGGAGGCGCACTTCCAGTACGGCATCACGCGGATGTGCCCGACGCTGATTACAAACTCGCACGATGCACTGCAGGCGGGGTTCGACGCCATCCGCCGGGCCTGCGAGCAGGAGCCCTGGGCTGACGGGATGGTGGCGGGCTGTCACCTCGAAGGGCCGTATCTGTCTGCTGAAGATGGACCCCGCGGGGCCCATCCGCTCGAACACATCCGCCCCGCTGACTGGAATGAGTTCGAGACACTTCACGCGGCGTCCGGGGGGCGCATCCGGCTCGTGACGATCGCACCGGAAGTTGCGGGGGCGTGCGACTTCATCCACAGGGCTGTCGCAAGGGGTGTGCGGGTGGCGATCGGTCACACCGCCGCAGATGCCGAGCAGATCGATGCAGCGGTCGAGGCCGGGGCCCGGCTCAGCACGCATCTGGGGAACGGAGCCCATGGCATGCTCCGTCGGCATCCCAACTACATCTGGGAGCAATTGGGGGACAGCCGCCTGATGGCAAGCATCATCGTCGATGGACATCATCTGCCCGCGAGTGTGGTGCGGAGCATCGTCCGTGCGAAGGGGACGCGCGGCATCGTGCTGACGTGCGATGCCTCGGGACTGGCCGGCTGTGCACCGGGGACGTACGAGTATCACGGCGGTCAGTTCGAGGTGTTGGACGAAGGGCCGATCGTCATAGCCGGTCAACGGCAGCTACTGGCAGGTTCGAACGTGCAGACCGATGTGTGCGTCGGCAATGTGGTGCGGATGGCGGGTGTGTCACTGGGAGCCGCGTGCGAGATGGCAGGCCGGCAACCGGCGAAGTTACTGGGCTGCGACATCCCCCGGTTGCAACGAGGCGGCCGGGCTGATCTGGTGTGGTTTGGCTGGGATGCAGAGGCCGGTCGGCTAAGTGTGCAGGGGACACTGGCACAGGGCCACTTGCGCTGGGGACATTTGCCATAATTCACCAGGTAGGTTGCATGAAACAACGTGGAATGCACCACATGCACAATGATGGTCACTCGAACTGGCGGATTGCTACGAACTTCTTCACCCTCCCACTGGGAAGGTCGGACACGAGCGACCCCGGATCGAGATCCGGGTCTACCCCCCTGTGTCAGCCGTGCGAGCATGTATCCTTGGCGATCCGGCGATGCCATCGCCGGGACCGCTCACCAGAATCTCGATCTCCAGTTCCAGTTCAATGCCGTGCGTCTCATGCACACGAGTACGGATCAGTTCGATCAGGCGCAGCGCGTCGGACGAGGTCGCACCCTCGTTCGCAATCAGGAAGTTGCCGTGCCGTTCGCTCACGATGCACTGTCCGATCTGGGTCCCCTTCAGTCCCGCCTGATCGATGAGGGCCCCCGCACTCAGGCCGCGCGGATTCTTGAAGATGCAGCCCGCCGACTGAAACGAAAACGGCTGCGTCGCCTTCTTAACGATCCATAGCTTGCGCATTCGCCGCGTGATTTCGTCTGGGTCGTCCCCGGACAGGGCCAGCTCGACCCCCAGCACGACCAGTTCGTTGATGCTGCTGTGCCGATAGGCGAACGACAATTCGTCCTCGGTGCGGGTGAATCGCTCTCCCTGGGCCGTCATGACGGACACGGACTGCACAAACTGCCCGATGTCGCCGTTTCGCCCACCGGCATTGCCGTGCAGTGCGCCTCCCACCGTCCCCGGAATGCCGACCAGCGTATCCAGCCCGGCCAGTCCTGCCTGGATGGACCGGGAGACGACGCGGGCCAGTGATGCCCCGCCGCCTGCTCGAACCACCGTCCCCTTTACCGAGATTTCTGCAAACGCGGGTGCATTGAGCCGGAGCACCGCACCACTGACCCCTTCATCCCGCACCAGGAGGTTCGAGCCTCCCCCAGCAGACGGGCCGTCACGCCTTCGGCGGCACACGCCCGCACGACCGCTTCGAGCTCGTCGATCGTTCGCGGCTCGACGAGATATTGTGCCGGCCCCCCGATTCTCAGCCAGGTGAAGGGAGCAAGCGGCGTATCGCGCTGGACAATCTCACTGAAGTCGTCCGGAAATCTCATATCCCACCCGTTCGATGTCCCCCGCCCCCATGATCAACAGCACCTCGGCGGCGGAAGGGTCAGTCTCCACTGTGGGGATGATCTGGTCAAGTTGCGAACAGCAGCGGCAGAAAGTTCCCCGGCGGTTGATATCGACAGAGAGTTCCTGCAGCACCCGGTCGGCTCGCGCCTGTTCACCAGGGTCCGACTCGCGGGCCCGATAGATCGGTGCCAGCAGCACCTCGTCAGCCTCACCCAGAGCGTCCGCGAACTCCTGTTGCAGGGCCAGCGTGCGGGACATCTGATGAGGCTGAAAGACCGCAACCACGCGTCGCCCCGGAAACCGCTCGCGGACCGACCTCAGCGTCGCGGCGATCGCTGTCGGGTGATGGGCGTAGTCGTCGATCACCGTTCGCCCCGCCCATGCGCCGATCACCTCGAACCGACGCCCGATCCCCGCGAACGATGACAGGGAGTCGCGAAGCAATTGGATCGGCACGCCGAGTTGATGGCACAGCGCGACTACACCCAGAGCATTGAGCCGGTTGTGTCGGCCCGAGAGCGACAGGGGCCAGTCGATCGCGTCGTCTGCAAGTTGTTCGGGCAAGCGCCAGTCGGCGGCGGGACTTTCCCCGAAGGTGACGACCCGCGCCCGTGAGGACTGGGACACCTGCATCGACGCGGGGCAGTCACCATTCACCACCAGTGTTCCATCTTCGGGCAGTCGTGACACAAACTCCCGATAGGCGTCCAGCGCATCAGCGAGTGTCGGAAAACAATCGAAGTGATCCGGCTCAATGTTGAGCAGCAACGTCTGTTGCGGCGCAAGATGCAGGAAGTGACGCCGATACTCGCAGCTCTCCAGGACGAACGGTCGCGATCTCTCCGCCGGTTCGCTCGAAGGCGGCGCTGCACCGCTGTCTTCGGCAGTCTGGTTCGCGCGACATTGCAGGGCCGCACGGCGCTCGGCCCCACAGAAGACGACCGGGGACAGGCCCGCACATTCGAGCAGATGTCCGACCAGAGCCGTCGTCGTACTCTTGCCGTGCGTCCCGATGATCGAGATCCCCTCATGCCCAGCCATCAACAGACCGAGGAACTCCTGCAGGGCCAGTTGCGGGATGTCCCTACGGGCAGCCGCCTCGCGTTCGACATTGTGACCAGGCACCGCCGGGCTATAGACCAGTACATCGCACTCAGGCGGAACGTTCGCCGCTGCATGTCCTCGGACGGCTTTGACACCCAGTGCACGCAAACTCTCGCCGACGTGAGGCTCCAACGACTCGTCCGACCCGCTGACCTGCCAGTGGTGGTCACGCAGGATCTGTGCGAGCGACCGCATGCCGGCCCCGGCGATCCCCACGAGATGGGCCGCACGCGGCGACGTCAGCGGAAACGAGTGAGTGCTGATCATGAGTGCCGGACACCGCCAGTTGCGGTTTCGCTAAACGAACGGAGCCCGGAGACTCCCGCGCCTGCGAAACCGCAAGCGCGTGGGCACGTCACTCGGGCTGTGTGTCGGCCTCGGCCAGTCGCTTGAGCCTGGCAAGCCCGATCTCGAAGTCGTGGCCGATCATCGAATCGAACAGCAGACCAAAGTAGCGATTGATCGGATTGGAGCCGGTGTCTCCCTCGGCCACCCACGTCACCAGCGTGCCCTCATCGAGCGGCTCATAGTTGATGCGGCCCTGCATCGGGTTGGCGAAGCCTTCGAAGCTCGTGGTATAGGCAACGCCCAGAGTCGGGTCGCTCTGGGTGATCTCCAGGCGCCCGCCGCCGTTCTCGGGGTCGGTCCAGTTCGAGATCGCACCGACTCCGGACTCGGGCCCCTCATACGAGTATTTGAGTTGGGGGTACGTCGTCGTGTTCCAGTTGGTCCATTCCGACCATTGGCCCACGGTATTGACGAGGGGATGGATCGACTCGACCGGGGCAGCGATGACGAGCGACCGCTCGACGTGATAACTGCTGGGGAGCAGGAATCCGATCAACAGGGCCACCACGACGAGTGCGGCCAACCCCATCAGCAACCCGATGAGCGCCTGCAACCACACCGGCCGCGGTTTGCGGACATCGGAAGCGGTCGACTTCGCCGCCTGTGGATCGTTGGACATCCCTTCACCTCGCAGACAGGGTTCAGCGACCGGCATTGGACAGTGCCCGCCGGGTGAGGTCAATCGTGATCGGTACACGGACTCCTGGCGCCGCGTGCGGTACGTCTCTGCGGGAGCGTTCTGGCAGGCGCGGTCGTACGAGCAGACTTGGGAGGTACTTTACTGTTCTTCCTTCAGATCGCGCCGCTGGTCCTCAAGTTGTCGTGCTTTCGCCAGAGCGGATGCAAGAAGTCCGGCGGGCACGGCGATCACTCCCAAGCCTATGATCAGCGTGAAGAACGTAAAGACCTTTCCTCCCACCGTCACCGGATAGACATCTCCATACCCCACGGTTGTCAAAGTGCAAACGGCCCACCAGAGACAATGAAAGACGGAACCGAACGCCTGAGGCTGCGCTTCGCTTTCGCAGTAGTAGATCCCCACTGCCGCCAGGTACAGCAGAATGGCCGTCATACTGAGAAACAGAACGAGTTCTTCCTTCGCAATCAGGAGCGCCACGTGAAAGCGACGCGTGGCCGCACTGTAGCGGGCTAGCTTAAAGATACGAAACAGCCTCAGCAACCGAAACGCGCGTATCGCACGCAGATCGATAGCCGTCCTCAGAAAGAACGGAAGAACGGCCAACAGATCAATGATGCCGAAAAAGCTGAGGGCATAGGCACGCTTGGGCGTGGCCACCCACAGTCGCAAGACGTACTCGATCGAGAACACAATGACGCAGAACGATTCTAGGCGATGCAGCCACGTTCGCGTCGATGACGTGAGGTTCGGCAGTGTTTCCACCGAAAAGGAAATCAGCGAAACCACGATCATCGCCTGAACGGAAAACGCGAACACTCTGCCCATTGGGGCGTCACTGTCCTCAACGACCTGCTTGAACGTGGACATTCTGAACCGTTTCTTCGTAGCTCAGTCATCAATGTCGCAGGCGAAGTCAAATGCAACCTTGATGGACTTGGACCATTATTTGCGATGGAAGCCACAGGATGCCAGTCGTCGATGGCCACTGCGATCGCACTGCGCACAATAGCGCCACACCATGTCGCACGTCCCGTCCACGCCCTTCCAGACGTCAGGTTGCACCACCCAACGACTCTCAGCGTGCTCTGCGTCTTTGGTGGGAGCCTTCTGAGCGAAGCGATCGAAGCGGGCAGCTTCGACTATGGGGTGGCTTGGCTCCATTAACAAAATGAAGCGAGCCCACGATGCGGGATCGGGGCTCGCTTCCGGATGCGGTGATGGGTTGCACCAGCCTCAGTGACCCCGTCAGGGAACGCTGAGACCGAATGAGCCCCCGTCTGGTGGGGCCGAATCGAGTCGGGTTCCATCGTCGGACATCCGTGGGTTGGGAAAGCCGAGCCAGGCCGCGGGGCGGGGAGTCGCGGACGCAGGCTGACTCTCCCGAGTCAGTATCGTCGATTCAACCTTCGGAGGAGCGAGCACCGTCGTCGGGGGCGAGGGCCTGGGGGCTGCGGCCATTCGCACCGGTGCCTCACCGATAAACGGCGACTCGTGGCCGACGCTCGGCATGGCGGCCGGGTTCTCCACATCAACGCTCGCACGAACTGTCTCCGCCAGCAGCTCAGGAGCCTCGAGCCGCGCGTTCACCGCCAGCTCACGCTGCGAGCGGGAGAGCTTGGGCAGCGGCTCGAGCTGGCCCGGGTTCTGCGAACGGATCACGAGGTTGTCCGGCGTTGGGTCGCCCCCTTCCGGCTCGTCCGCTTGCGCAAGATCTCACCCTCGGGCACGCTCAGTGGCGGACTGCCGGCCATGACCCAGCCGGTCCAGTTCTGTTCAACATCATTCACACTCGCAAAACCGTAGTGCTTGCTGAAGGCCTTCTCCCAGCCCCCCTTGAGTGCGTCAGCCAGAAACTGCAGGTACAGCTGCTTGCCTGCGGGGCCCTTCTGCTGCACGAGGAACTCGGCCAGCGAATAGCCTTCGGCATACAACGTCAGCACATCCTGCATGTCCTGGGGGTATTCCTTGATGGCCAGCAGGTTTTGCAGCGGGATACGGCGGGAGGTGCGAATTACCTGGTCGAGCAACTTGGTCTGACGCAGACGTTCCGACTCGTGCTCGACCAGCGTCGCGGCCCCTTCGTCAGCCCAGCGAGGCAACGGCTGCCTGAAGTAACTGGCGAAGATCATGTGGCTGACCTCGTGAGGCAGCACCGAATCGAGAATGCGCTCTTCACTTCCCTGGATGTTCATCACCCAGCCGAACACCTCACCGTTGTGAAAGCTGAAGGTCGTCGCACCGCCAGCTCCGATCTGTCCGACCTTGCATTTGATGGGGCACGGTTTGGACCAGTTGTGGGGGAGCGGCTCGCCGAGCCATTCGATGGCCAAGTGATGGCGGTAGTACTCGGCGGCTTTCCCGACCTGCTGGGCGAACTCGGGTGTCGGCGCGGTGACGACGAAGTTCGGGGTGGTGAAGCTGGCGGCGAGGGCGGGGGTGGTCAGTCCGCTCAGCAGGGCAACCAGCGGAACGGCCGTTCTCAGGCAGCGAGCATCCATGCGTGGCGTCTTCCGATGACGGGCCTTCGCAGTCGGCAGATGAGTCGTTTCATCCGCAGGTACCGGCAGGTCTTCCAGGCGAGGGCGTCGTTCGCACAGAGGACTGCCGGAGGTGTCCGGAAAGGACGTGACTGGGAGGCGGCTACAGTGAGGTGAAGAGGGGTCGATCACTCCCGCCATCGTGAGTTGGACGGGCGATGCCCCGACACGTTGCAGACAGCGGGCCAAACCGGCGGCAATGCCCCGACAATCGCGACACAAAGCGACCGCCCGCCGGCCACAACCGACTGGGAACGTGACCAGTTGCGCCGAATCCACAGAATCCGCAGAGTTCTCGGGGCTTGCCTCGTTTGACACGCATTCTTGTAAGAATTGCACGACTGGTGATTGTCAATTCTGCAAGATTGGGGTTGCCGGTGGCGTCTCCGATGCAGTGATTTCTCGCAGAGACGCAGAGACGGCAAGAGGCAAAGAGCGGCGAACGATTCACATAAACTTTGGATCGCCATCTCATCCTGCTGACAACCTGTCACTTCGTGACACTGTGGTGACGATTCCCAACACGAAGGCGCGACGTAAGCCGTGTCACTCTCTGCTGTCTCTGCGACTCTGCGCGAGCGTGAGTGGCGAGATTCGAGCGGCGAGAGTGAGGGCATGTGGCACCCTCTGCTGTCTCTGCGCCTCTGCGAGAAAACTTCAACTCACGTCAGCAAGACGCCTTTCGAGGGGCACTGCTGGACAAGCCCGCAGTGGCCCCTCCTTCAGACGAGTTCATCAGGAGGCCGTCGTCCGCTGCGGTGACTCGGCCTTCCGATTGGGACTGTCGTCCGCACCGAGTGGTTCATCGCTGGGCAGCACCTGGGCGACATCGACCCGGTTCTGGTCCCCGCCGAACGACTGCAGGTAACCCAGAATCTCCTGATAGTGCCCATAGATCCGCATCGAGTCGTACTGGGTGATGAATCGCGTGCGGTCCCTGCTGTTGAGTCGCGTCCAGGCCACGATCGCCTTGTCGATCGCTCCCAGCAGCACCAAAGCGTGCGTGCTCTTGAGCTTGAGCTGCGACTGCAGCGGAATGTCGGCATCGGTGCCATCCAGGGCATAGGGCAGGTCGATCAGCCCGCCCGACTGGTTCTGGATGTCGTCGCCGCCGAACGGATTGGTGCCGGCGTCGATGGTCGCCTTGGAGTCGAGAGCCTTCTCGATACGGTCGCCCAGGTCGATCGGCTCGGGATGATAGGTAACCCGCCGCCGCCAGCGGTCACAGTGCACCAGATGCCGGAGCAGATGATCGCGCGTAGGATCGTCGAAGCCGCCGCGGTCGCTCAGTTCGTCATTGGCGAGCAGTTCGGACCGCATGGTGAAGACGGGAGAGAGGGCCGCCGCGATGTGCAGGTTGCGCAACGTGGTGATGGCACGCCGAAACTGTTCCTTGCCGGAATCTCCGATGGGCATGTGAGGGCTCCTGTGTGTGAGTTGAAAGAGACGAGAAGCGAGTGGCGAGATGTGTGACTTGAGACTGCGGAAGCCAGACTGCAGCTTCTTCAGGACTTCCAGGCGAGCGCCGAAGAACGAATGCCGACTGTCGATTGCTGAGTGTCAAATGAACCGGGCCTGACTCCTTACTCCTGACCCCTGACTCCCTTCCCCTACCGACAACGGTGCCACCTCATCCACGCGGGTGTCGATGGCCGCCCTGAGGCGCTGGAGGATCATCAGCGTCTGCGGATCGCCCGCTTCGCTGAGCTTGTCGCTTTCGTCGTCGAGGAACATGCCCCGCAGCGCGTCAAGTACCGCCACACGTCCTTCTGACTGTCGCAGTTCAAGTAGCTGACGTGCCTCATCCAGCTCGCGGGGAAAGGGGGCCCGCGGGACTTCCCCGCCACCTCCCGATGCACTCGCCCCTGCGTCCGGCTCCTGGCGTCCCGTGCTCTTGCGCGAGACCCGTCGCCGCAACACACGCAGCAGCAGTGCGAGTCCGACTGCCCCCAGTCCTCCGGTCGCCGCCGTCCCTCCGATGACACCCGCCAGTTCCAGTCCGCTGAGCACGACCGGCGCGGCGAATCGAATCGCCGCGAACAGCCGCCCAGCCAGCGAACGCCGAGCTTCGCTCGCAGGACCATTCGACTCCGGTTCCCTGTTGCGGGGCGCTGCCGGGATCTCTGCCTCGGGAATCGTGCGGGGGACGGCGACCGATGGCTGGAGCGGGACGGGCACCTGCGGAACCGGGACGACCTCGTCCTGGATGTGCGTGTCTCCTTCCGGTGCGTCGTCACTCAACGGAGTGACAGGGGCAAGGTTTCGCGGAGGTGAAGATGACGGAGGTGCACCCAACTGTCGCAGCAGCCACTCCTTGCCCGAGTAGCCCGTGATCCGCTTTGCGGGCACGTCGAACGTCGGCACCGACGTGACCCACTCCGCCGCCGCCTGTCGCGGCTCAAGGTCGACGTCGATCGCATGGATGTGCCAGTGCGTGTGAAGTGCTTCGCGGAATCGGGCATCGGTGGAGTAGTCGTTCCAGAACGCACGACACGGGACGCACCAGCGCGAGGTCCAGATCGTCAGCAGGTTGGGCGGAGGCGACGGACATGCGCAGAGTGCGCTGGTCGAGTGATACGACTGCGCATCCGATTGCCCTGTTGCCGGGTTCACGCACAGCAGTAGTCCGCTGCCCAGCAGGAGCGATCCATATCGGAAACTCCAGGTGCTCATCGTGCGCCTCCCGGAAACCGAGCGACGCGCTGATACTTGCCGGTGCGCACCAACGTCCGCAGCAGACGGCCCGGATGAAACCGCGTCGGGTTGGCATGATTCAGCCGGCCCAGACGCATCAGCACGGCGGCAATCAGCTCGGAGCAGAACAGCCGGTCGAGGTCGGCGGCAGGAAACAGCCGCGACAGTTGAAACACCCGTGTGCCCGAGAGCAGTGCGCCCCCCAGGTCGTAGCCAATGCCGCGCGAAACGAAGTGATGCAGCAGCAGCCTGCTCAAGAGTTGTGACTCGCGCACGCACAGCTTGTTGATGGCCGTCAGACGGTACAGTTCCACACGACCTCCTGCGCGGATGTAGTCCTCCGCGCGTTGCGACGGATTGTGCGCCTGAACACCGGACACATACGCCCCCCGGATCACACAGGCCCGCGGACACAGAGTGGTGGATTCCACCCACAGTGGCCCACCGGCGGCATGACAGATGATGGCGACATGCGACGGCGGCCAGCGCAGGTCTGGCGGTCCCATGAGCGATGCAGTGCCGGCACTGATCAGCCGGCTGGTGCGATCGGCCCCATAACAGGCGGCGATGTCGCCGGGTCGCCAACAACGTTCGTTCATACCGCCGCGCGGACCATCACCGGAACCACCTGAGTGCGTCCCGCATCCAGCATCGGGTCGCTTCAATCAGAAGGGCTTTGGTTGCGCCTCGGGGTCACGGTCTGTCGACCCGGAGTGACACGCCATGAGCGACGAAGGGCGTGGGAAACGCCGCCCACGACATTGTTCCATAGCGCCTGTTCACGCACTCAAAGGTAAGAGTGCGGGGACGCTGCGCTACCGAATACTGGAATCAGCAGCCCGCACGCGCTGGAGCAGAACAGAACGGCACATTCGCACGCGGCGTCGCGTACCCGTCCATTCTGCGGCTCATGGCCGCCGCCGCACTCCCGAGGTTGACTTCATCAACTGAGATCTTGAGGATCACAGAAGCATGCCGGGATCGACCGGCGAACTGTATCAACCCATGCCTGCCGTGCCTCCCGAGTTGCTTCATCGGACGCCAAAGCCCCATCCAGTGCGTTCCACTCCACGTACCAGACGGCCGCGACCAGGTTCATCGCAGCGGGGGGCACGGACTCGATGAACTGAGTCCCCTCGGTCGCGGCCTGCAGCACATCAACTGCAGACTCGAGAAGTGAGTTCCTGTATTCATCGTCCTTGCAGTGCGGATGTTGCCAGTACCGCAACATCAGTTCGACGAGCAACTCGGCTTCATA
The DNA here is from genome assembly GCA_963707405.1 of uncultured Planctomycetaceae bacterium. GTDB lineage: Bacteria > Planctomycetota > Planctomycetia > Planctomycetales > Planctomycetaceae > CAVPPT01. The sequence goes on from CAVPPT010000012.1 coordinate 206,013, forward strand.
GAGCGACGCGAGCCTGAGCGAATCTTCAGCTGTCGACATGATGGCTGCCCTCGCACGTCGGCCTCACCGACCGATGGCGTTGAATAGCGGACGGCGTGACTGAATCAGTTCTCGTTCGATGCCCGCCGAACTCTGGAGTTCGGATGACCGGACAAGTAGTGCAACTCAAGATGGACTGGCTCCCCTTCGTGCTCCCACATCCAACGCGCCAGTCCCTTGTTATCGGAATGATCCAGGTGCTTCTTCATCCGTGCCCGCAGGTTCTCTGTCTCACCGGCGTAAAGGGCACAATCGGCGGTGAAGAAGACGTATAGTCCCGCTTGTCGCGGCAGGCCCGCCAGGTCGATGTCGTGAATCGGCCGAATCTCGACGCGCTCCGATGGCATCACATACGCAAGCTGCTCGGGCCGCAATCGGCGCGATTTCCGCAACGTCAGGGCGGCCCATCGATACTCCAAAGGTGTAAACCCTGGGGCAATGCGATCACAGAGCGAGTCAAACTCCCGCACCCGGTCGGGATCACAGAGTATATCATCGAGCGTGATTTGATCCCGTCGCTCCAGAAACCGAATGCTCATCTCGCTGGCAAATCGGTACTCGTCGTCATTCCCAAACGAAGTGAGCTTTGTCGTTCGGATGCCGGTGAGGCCACTACGCTTGCGGAGGTTCATCAGTCGCCGATTGAGATTCGCCGGATTGGCTTCCACTCCTCGCGCCCGGCAAGCATCAATGAACGACTGATTCAACAAGGGATCTGCGATCACGCGATCCGCGGAGTAGCCCATGTGCGCAGATTCGAAGGCTTCTCTCAATCGCTGATCGAGATTCTGCAGATCAGACATGCAGAAGTTGGTTCCACAGCGGGGGCGACTTCTTGGCCGAGACGAGCGACGTCTTCTGTGCCAGCAGCTGGATCTTCCGCGCCTCGCCCTGAACGCCAGACGTCAGATGTGCATAGCTGACGCGGATCTGTGCGTCTGACAATGCATCCCTCCAGATCGCTGCACTGTCTGGATCACCGAAGCGCTTCAGGAGGCGACCAGACAGATCAAGTGCATCGCCTGCAAACACGACACGCCGCTGTCCACTGTAGACGAGATACACACCCGGCTCACAATTCACACTGCGGTCGAGCAAGTCTTCTAGGCGACATTGCCTTTGCAGTTTCACACGCTCGACCGATCTGGAACGAACCTTTGCCAGCTTGGCCACTTTGCGGAGCTTTAACGCGGCCCATCGGTACTGAAGAGGGGTGAAGTCAGGCGCGAAACTGCGTGCGATGTCGTCAAACCGTGCTGCAAGTACTGGATCAACCAGAATCTCGTCCAATGTCGCGCATCCCCGGGAGAACATTTGACTCAGCGCAATCTCGCTTGCGTCAATGTAAGCATCACACTCATCCCAGCCGAATGTCGTGCGCTTACTCGTGGGGATCTGGATTAGCCTCCCTTGCTTTCTGATTCGGAAGAGAGTCCGGTTAAGTTCGGCGTCGGCTCGTTCGATGCCGCGGTTGCGACACTCCTTGCGGAAGATCGCGTTCAACTCCGGATCCGCAACAACTCGATCGACCGAGTATCCGTCGTGCGTCTCTCGAAACGCCGCCATGACGGACTGTTCTTCTGCGGTCTCACGCCGTCGACTCAAATTGCGCACTACAACAGGTTGCGGGACGCCATATGTTGGCGGTGCACTTGCCAGCGGCTCAGGATCGCCTTCAAGAAGATCGCCTGGCTCGATGGACTCCAATCGCTTGCGGCCGTGCTTGACGTATTCGTCAGAGATATCGAAGCCAATGAAGCGGCGGCCGAGCTTCTTGGCCACTGCCAGCGTCGTCGCCGCTTCCTGAAAAGGGATCGAGTACCGTCTCTCCTTCATTGGAGCAGGCTTGATGATTCGTCCCAGAAGCTGCTCGGGCATCTGACAGCCGTGAAACCCGGCCCGTTCCTTGAACGTCCCGGCAACCGGGCGGAAAGTACCAGGTGTCGTCAGTCGGGCCTGAATCCGTCGGTACAGTCCTGCGGGCGCAGAATCCAGGTGTCGTCCGGGAGCTCGGCCATCAGGGTTGGCCCGGGAGTCGGCGTAGACCAGTGCCGAGCCGACGGGACCGCAATGGCGATTGCGCATTGAACGTGAAGTTCTTCGGGTCTTTCACGAAGTGGAACAGGTGCGCGTGCGAGCGGCTGAACTTCCGTTTGCAGTTCACGCCGAACGTGTAGTACCAGATCACCCAGCTGCGGCAGTGAAAGCCGATGTTCTCGCGTTGCGAGAACTTTCAACTCGGCGGCGTACTCGTCGCCGATGGCCAGCCAGAACGTGCCGTCGGCTTGAGCACGCGATGCACGCCGATCATCCACTGCCGGGACCAGTCGAGGTAGCTGCTCGGCATCCTTGCGGTCGTCGTAGACGTCGTAGTCGTAGCCGATATTGAACGGCGGATCGGCGAAGACCAGATCGACCGATCCCTCGGCAACCTCGCTGAGCGCGCGTATGCAGTCTTCCCGATGAATCGTGTCAAGTGAGAGGCTCACGCGAGGTCTCCATACCGAGGGCCGTCGATAGTGCACATTAGTATACACGCCCTCTTGCGAGCGTCAATGTCGGCTACTCTGGCACATCCTCCGAACGATTGCTACCGAGCAGAGCATCTGGCCCTACACCGCCCCGGCTCTGCTTGCCGGCCTCGGGAGACTGCTGCCGATGATGGACCGTCCATCGGCGGGCGCGTCTTCCGCGCTGCTCATCGAGGATTACCAGCGGCGGCGAGACGGACGATCTCCTCATCAGTCCACCTGCAGAATCACCAGACCGTGGTCCCCCTGGCTGGTGACGTACAGGTAGCCGTCGCGATAGACCAGATCGTGGGCGTTGTCGTCGGCTGTCGGAAAGGCCTCTGCCGACTGCCATGACGCCAGCAGTCGCGGCTGTGCGGGGTCGCGGATGTCGATACGCCTGCACCGTCTGGCCTCCCGCGAGAAACCAGACGTCGCCGGCGATCGTCAGACCGTTGGGGCCACGCGCGTCGGGGAAGTGCGACCGAGACGATGATCCGGGGCAGTGCGGGATCGGAGAGGTCGACCACGCTCCCTTTCGCCAGCGGACGCCCGCCACTGGCTTTGGGGGACCAGCTTCCGCCCACATAAGCCCGGTCTCCGCGCACCTGAACCCGGTTGGCTCCGGTGAGCGTTTCACTGTCGATGCGACCCGCCATTGTCCACTGCGAATCGGGCAGCAGACGTCCCGCATCATCGAAGACACGAAACAGCGCGAGAGAGCCTGGTGCCGGTCCGAAACCATTCGGATCGACTACCACCGCATACGCTCCATACAGGTCGACATCGTGCGGGAACTGGACGCCGAATTGCTGCCGGGCATCGATCACACCCGCGATCCTCGGGGCGGCAGGAGTCGAGACATCGATGGCCGTCAGGAATCCTTCCTTGCTGGCGGCGATCAGCGTGTCGCCGCGCAAGACCATGCCATTGATCGTGTGGATGCGGCCGCGATCCACCAGCGTGGCGTCGAACACAGGCTGCCGGGGGGCGGAGACATCGATCGAGTGCAAGTCGTCGCTGCCCAGGAACAGCCGGCCGTCCACGAGCAGCACCGTTTCGGCATCGTGCAACAGCTGTGCATCCCGCCGGGACCAGACGAGCCGGGGCTGCACAGGGTCGGCGACATCCACAATCGCCACACTGCCCCCTTTGCCCGCAACGTAAGCGTACTGTCCTTGCAATTCCACGTCGTGCGCTTCGTTGAGGGCCTGCTCATCCCGGAGGACCGCCGCGATGTCGAACGCCTGGGTGGCACGCCCAGAGCGCGGCGATGGGCGTGGCTGGTGAAGCGCTGGGGCAATCTCTTGGGCGAGTGACGCATTCACCCACAGCAGGAGCACGAGCGTGATCGCACACCATTCGGGCAGCGTCGAACAATTCGTGTTGATCAACTTGCGGAAGGTCATATCGGGATCGCGCTTCACTCTACAATCGACGAATTCCTCACCGAGGAGGGTGACACGCCCAGAGCGCAGCGATGGGCGTGTCCGATGACAGGCTGCGCGAGCCACGCCCTGCCTGTCGTCAGGGCGTGCCAACCGAATGCATCTGTCCTGATGCGCCCGCTTTGGGGAATTGCTCCATCCGTTTGGACAGTTTCCATGAAAACACTATGCCGATGGTGACTATCGCCACCGATACGATCGCGCAGATAGTAAAGAACACCTTTCGACCGGCAAGGGCGGTAATGGGCCGGTTGCACGAGGGGCAATACCTGCTGATCGTATCGTGAGGGTTGACGACGGAAAGAACGTCTTTCTTGCACGTCGGGCAGAAGACCATGTTCTCCCGCCCAATGAGGCGATAACCGCAATTTGGGCACACCTCAGCGGAATCGGAGACAGCGTGTCGGCATTCCGGGCAATCCTGAAGCATTTGGATCAGCTCCTGAAGAGAGTCGCCTGAATGTTGTTCGTGCAATCCTGCGAACGGGCAAATCGGGTTCCGTTGGTTCTGCCGCCACAGGTTCGCGCCGCTTCATCCTGTGTAACTCGCGCCCGCACCCTCAAGCGGCGTGGTCTGCCAAGCCAGACGGGGGCGGATGACCGGACCGGCCCATGAGCCCGAGTACTCGCCCCGCATGGCTCCCGAGTCGTGCACCTCGAAAGAAAGGATCCCCTCCGCAACAGCATCAGCTTGCCCCACCGTGCGGCCCACGAACGCCGAAATCTCGTACGTCTCGTCGTTGAGGAAGTTCGCCGGCAACGTGCACACCGCCCGGTAACGGCCGACGGGGTGCGGCCGGTCGTACCACTCATCCGGCGACAGACTCGCCGACGGGGAATTGAACGTCGAGAGCACATGCGTCTGCGAGGCGGTCTTCAACCAGATGCTGCAGAAGCAGCGCGTCTCGGGACGGAGGACCTCGTACTCCACCGCGATGTGCGTCGGCAGGGCGATGTCGGTATCACCCGATGGAGTCTCACTTGCTTCCTGCAGCACGCGGACGGCCCGCAACCGCAACACATCGTTGCCGGGCGCCGTCGTCACATCATCCCACACCACCGTCCCGTCGCCGGTGCCACTCATCAGCGCGAGGTACTCGCGGACGACCTCCGCCGGGCTGCCGTCGGCGACCAGTCGACCCGCATTGAGGAACAGCACCCGTTCGCACTCGGCCATCACTGTGGGCATGTTGTGAGAGACGAGAATGACGGTGCGACCCGAGCGGCGGACCTCGCCCATTTTACTCAGGCACTTCTTGCGAAAGCCCGCGTCCCCCACGGCCAGCACCTCATCCACCAGCAGGATGTCCGGCTCCAGATGGGCGGCGACGGCGAAGGCCAGTCGCATGTACATGCCGCTCGAATACCGTTTGACCGGCGTATCGAGGAACGCCGACAGCTCGGCGAAGGCGACGATTTCATCGAGTTTGCGTTCGATCTCGCGGCGGGTCATCCCAAGGACCGCCCCGTTGAGAAAGATGTTCTCGCGACCCGTGAGTTCGGGATGAAAGCCGGTGCCGACCTCGAGCAGGCTTCCGACGCGACCGGCGACACCGACGCGGCCCTCGGTCGGTCGGGTGATCCGGGCCAGGATTTTCAGCAGCGTGCTCTTGCCGGCTCCATTGCGACCGATGATGCCCAGCATCTGCCCCTGCGGAATGTCGAAGGAGACCTCGCGCAAGGCCCAGAGGTGCGTGCGCTGGGCTTCTTCATCGGTTGCCGCACGTCGCTTCGTCGGAGATGTGAGGACGCTGCGAGCCAGCCCTTCGATGGTCTCCGACAGGCGCAGGTACGAGAAGCGGGTCCCTAACTGGAACCGTTTCGAAACCTGATCGACACAGATGACGGGAGAGGACATTTGTTGCAACGATTCACTGGGGTGCCACTGGCTCCGCCAGTGTGTCACAACGAGTGCGAACTCATGACGTGGCACTGGCAAAGCCAGTGGCACACATCTCGAGAACCTGGATGTCTCACTGCTTTGTGCCTCATCTTACGACAAATGCCCTTCCCGGAGCAGCGAGACCCCAGCCACCTACAGTCACTATTCAATTCGTCCCGGATCCCAGGACCGTCGACAAAGGCACGTCCGGGACTTTCAACGCCGGGGCTCCCAGTTCGGTGCGGTGGGACAGACCCCGCCGCACGTTCTCGACCTGTTCTCCCAATTGCTCCAGTCGCAGCCGGCTCTCCTCCGCCTCTTCGCAAATCACTTCGAGATCGGGAACAACCCCCCCGCGAGTCGTTGATCCGCGAGCTCAGCCGAGAGTGCCGTGATCTGCCGGTTGACACCCCGGCGCAGTCGCCTGGTGAACAGGATGACGAGCAACCCCGACCACAGCACGAAGAAGATCGCCGCGGGAATATAGAAGTCGGTCGAGAGCAGCGGCGAATCCAGGACCGCGGAATCATAGAAGAAGTTCCGCCCCATCCGGTACAGCACATACACGATGTACGCCGCGAACAGCAGCTCATACCACAGCCGCACCAGCAGGCCCGAGTTGCGGACGGCGAGCTGGCCGATCACGTCGTCGATGCGCTGCCGGGCATCGTCGAGAAACTCGCTCTCCATGCGGGCCGCCTGAGTGCGGAGGGCCAGCAGCCGCGGACCGCTCGTCCCCGGAACCTTTCGCTCCTGGTTCCAGTCGCTCCCCAGATGAGCCGCATGCACATACCCGGCGATGATCATCTGCGACTCGCGGAGCAGCGCGTCGTCCAGTCCGAGCGCACCGGCCCGCTGCAGGGCTTCGTCGGCCGTCTTCTGCTCCTGCTTGCCTTCGAGCCAGCGCATCCCCTGCAGTGCCCCGACCAGCGCCATTTGGGCGGAGTTGCGGCGCAAACAGCGTCATCGACGCGACCAGCGCCCCCAGTCCATGGTACAGCCGCAGCATCATCGAAAACGGACTCATGCCCCACAGTTCGGTCACCGCCCCCAGAATGCGACGCTCCCACAGATGGCGGCTCAGCAGCAGTTCGCGCCCCAGTCGCTGCGACATCTTCTCCCGCAGCACCTCCTGCTGTTCGCCGAGGGCCGCTTCGAGCTGGGCGATCTCACTCCACCGATCGGAGACTATCGCCCGGCAGCGGGACAGTGCCGCATGCACGAGGTCGAGCAAGTTCGACCGCCGCACGCGGGTGCGTTCCGACGCCGCCAGTTGCCGCGTCAGCAAGTCGATCAGCCGGCCCATGTCTCCCGAGGGACGTTGCCCGGCCCGCTGCTCATCGAGGGCCCGCAGCGAATCGACATAGAACACGTCGGGAATCTCGTACCGATCGCTGAGATGATTCCGCCAGTCCTCGCGGATGTCCTCGTCGAGGTCGGCATGCGTCTGCACGAACACCAGCCGACAGCCGGTCGCCGCCTGGCTCAGCTCATCGACAATGCGTGCCGAGCGATACTTCTGCTGCGTCGACGTGTAGATGAGCACATCGCAGTGCGGTAGGACTTCGTGCAGCCGGTCGAGATTGCTGCCGGGCGTATTTCTTTCGTTCGTATCGGGGTCGGGACAGTCGATGATGACGATGTCGCGCAACAGTTCGGCATCCCGTTGCACGAGTTCAAAGTCATCGAGCGGCAGCCCGAGTGACTCGACGTCGGTCTGGGTGTGCGCGATCAATACCGGCCGGCGGGTCGTGGGACGTTGCCGCCCTGCGGTGGTGCATTCGGTCCCGACGAGCGCATTGACGAGCGAGCTTTTGCCGGTCCCGGTGCCGCCAAAGGTGGCGACGATCAGCGGGGCTTCGAGCCGGATGCGAAGCGTGTCCACTCGCTGCAACACACGGCGGACGAGTGACTGTGCGCGAGCGAGCGGCTCCCAGGGCGAGTCTGCGGACGCCCACTGGTTCAGGCGGCCCGTCAGCTCATCGACCTCGGCGAGCATCTCCAGATGGGCGATCTCGTTGGTGTTCATGGGGCGGCGTTGTTGAGGGTTGAAGCTTGACGAAGGTGTCGGCGTGGATGTCAAAGCCCACGGGCGGCGGCCCGTGGGTACTCGATAATGTCTTGGTGATCGAAGCTGGCAGCTTCGACTACGACCGTCATTCTGTCACACGGCCATCTCTATTTCTCCCTCTCCCCCACGGGCGAGGTTGAGTTCACACCCGACTCGATTGTGGGGGAGAGGGCTGGGGTGAGGGGAACCCGTGTGTCGCGTTCCAATCGGCTTGCATTGCTGGTTATCCCCTCATCCGGCCTGCGGCCACCTTCTCCCCCACAGCAGTTCCTACTCAGCAATTCACGTCACTCATGGGGGAGAAGGATACGTGATTCACTCGTCGATGCGTCGTTTCATCACCACTCGAATACCCACGGGCCGCCGCCCGTGGGCTTGTGTCAACCTTCAACGCGCATCTCCACGCGGCCCGCCTGTCGCAGGACTGCTCTCACCTCCTGCAGCCGGTGCTGCACCTCTTGATACTCGGCCGATCGCGGAATCTCGGCTGCCGCCAACAGTTCTTCGGGCAATGTGCCCAGCAGATGTTCCTTGAGCAACGCGGCCAGCCATGCCGCGTGCCGGGCTGTGAATGCGGCGTGCAGTCGGCGGAAGCGGGCCTCCAGGTAGCCGGCACTCGAGGACGCGGTCCCGCTGATGGCGGTCTCGCCCACCGCTGCCGCGATGGTTCCGCCGGCGATGTCCCCCGCAATGTGAATGGCCGACTGCAGCGCCGTATCGGTGAGGGCCGACACTGCCGCATGTCCGACCGGTCCACCCACCACGAACAGCACCACGCTGGTCGCGGGTCGAGCGGCGGCGGCGACGGTATCGAGCTGCCGAAAGAGTTCGTAGTAGCGCGGGCTTTCGGTGCGGAACGTCGCTGAGTTCGCGCGACACCAGTTCGCTCAGTTCCGCTTCGAGATCGACACTGCGATGGGCCCGCTCGATGATGCCCAACAACTCCGCCCGCGACGTGCCCCCCAGAATCGCATCCAGACGCGGACGCAGCAGCTCGTTCCCCAGCCGGCTCATCCAGGTGAGCTTGTCGTATACCTTGCCGACAGCATCGAGAATCGCGTGCCACTCCCGATCGCGGTAACGCTCAATCGGAGGGACCGCCTCCCCCTGCAGCCGTCCCTGCACAAAACGAAACGGGGCGGTCAGTCCCCTACCGACGGTGTTGTAGAAGCCGTGCACCTTCGCGGTCCAGCCTTCCCGCTGTGTCGCCCACCAGTTGCGAATCTCCGCCACCAGCAACGCATTGGGAACCTCGGGCCAGTTGTCGATCTCGGCGAGTTGATGCGTCGAGAGCAACTCGGCAGCACTGCCGAACTCGGCACTCTGCCGGCGCACGTCGGCGAGATAGGTCGACACTCCGGCATGCTCATCGCACAGTTGTCGCAGCGAGCCGCTCAATGTCTGCAGCTTGATGTCGGCGAAGTGCAGCTGCGAGAGGTCGGTGAGCAGGTCGTGTCCGGTGACGTCCGACGCCGCCTCATCCTGCTGTTGAGACAAGTCCACCGGCCAGTCGCGTTCATAGAACGGCAGTCGGTTTTCCTCGGCGGCCCGTCGATCGTTGGGAGCGATGTACACCTGCCAGGGCTGGATGCCGGTCTGCTCGCAGAAGGTGCCGACCCACAACGGCCAGTACTCTTCATCATCGGGCAACTGGCACTGGTTAAAGACGATGAGCACCAGCTTGGCCTCACTCGCCGCCTTGCGAAAGAACTCCTTGACCGCCGCATCGTTGTACTTCTGCTGCGTGAGGATCGCCACCAGCACGTCGGCACACTGGCGGATGTGGTCGGCCCGTTCCCAGTTGATGCGGGCCTCGCTGTCGATGTCGGGTGTGTCGAGCACCAGCAGGTTCTCGGGCAGCGAGTCCTCCTCCCGCCAGAACAGCCAGTGTTTCGCATCCTCCCGCAGCGCATCGTCGGGGACATGCGACTGCTGCGGCGTGAAGCCGGGGAAGAGCTGCGTCAGGTCATGACGTTCAGCAAAGCCCTCGGGAACCAATAGCGTGGGGTGCTTCGTCCCTGAGGCGAGCGGACTCGTGGAACTCGCGCGACGACCGGCAATGTGATTGAAGATGACGGTCTTGCCGATGTTCGTCCCCCCACCACCGCCACCACCAGAAAGGCATCGTCCCCCAACTGCGGCACGAGCTTGTTGGTGAGCAGTTCGTACCACTCACGACCGGCGAGCGGAGCGAGCTGCAGAGGGCGAGCCGTCGTTTCGAGGGCGCAGACGGCCCGCAGCAGCCGGCGAACCGGGTCAGCACATTCGGCAAGTCGTGAACTCATGCGTGATGTTCGAGGCGGTGACAATTACGGACTCAGGCGGAAGCCCCGGCCCAGTATAACAGCCCCAGCCCCTTCTGCCGGGTCATTCGCCAGTGGACGGATGATCTTGGCAAAGGGGATACAAGGCAGCGGTTTATGTGCCGTTGGAGTTCACGCTTCAGTATGTTTTGGCAGCCTGAAGGCGGGACTCGGGCATCCGGCGACTCCCCCAATTGGTCTGTTCCGATCAGATCACCCCCGCTATCATCCCGACGCCAATTTCACTTGCGCCAGGGAGGGCCTCGCGAAAATGTCTGCGTTGCGACGATGCACCAAGTGCCTGCTGCCCGAAACTCACGAAACCATCATGTTCGATGAGGACGGGGTCTGTAACATCTGCCGTCAGCACGAACACAAGCAGGGGGCCATCGACTGGGACTCCCGCAAGCGCGACCTCGACCAATTGATCGAGACCTACCGCGGCCAGGGGGACTACGACTGCATCGTCCCGTTCAGCGGCGGGAAGGACAGCACCTGGACGTTGTACTACCTCATCAAGGAGTACGGGATCAAGCCGCTCGTCGTGCGGTTCGACCACGGCTTTCTGCGGCCCAACCTCAACGACAACACGCAGAAGGCCCTGCGCGAACTGGGGGCCGACTTCCACACCTTCACCCCCAACTGGAAGGTCGTCCGCAAACTGATGCTGCAGTCGCTGCTGGAGAAGGGGGACTTCTGCTGGCACTGTCACACCGGCATCTTCTCGTATCCCATGTGGGTCGCCCTGCGCTACAACGTGCCCCTCGTCTTCTGGGGCGAACCCTCGGCCGAGTACACCGCCTACTACAGCTACGATCAGCCCGAGCAGGTCGACGAGAAGCGGTTCAACCGGTACATCAACCTCGGCATCACGGCGGAGGACATGTACGTGCGGCTGGGGGGCAACGTCGATGAACGGGATCTCAAGCCGTTCACCTATCCACCGCTCAAGGAACTCCGCCGCATCAACTACTGCTCGGTCTGTCTGGGTTCTTACATCTCGTGGGATGTGAAGAGGCAATCGCAGATCATCCAGGACGAGCTCGGCTGGCAGGGAGACGAGGTCGAGAATGTGCCTCCCGGCTATCGCTACGAGAAGATCGAGTGCGCCATGCAGGGGGTGCGGGACTACATCAAGTTCACCAAGCGCGGTTATACGCGGCCGACACACCTCGCCTCGCTGGACATTCGCAACGGCCGGATGACGCGGGACGACGCGCTGCCAATTCTCGGACAGTACGAGGGGCATCGACCGCCGAGTCTTGACCTGTTTCTGGACTTCGTCGGTCTGAGCGAGGACGAGTTCCAGGAGATCGTGCTCACGCACCAGGTGTCCCCGTATCAGCACGACTTCGCCGCCGAGCGGCCCGGACAGAAGACTCACGACTTCGACCAGTGGTGTCGGCACGGAGCGATGCCCCGAGGAGAAGCCGAACAGCAACTGGCCCGCTGGCAGCAGCAGGCCCGACGCAGTCCCACGGGTCGCGACGCCGCCTGAGAGAATGACGTTTCACGCATGATCGGCATCGTCGACTACGGAATGGGGAACCTGCTGTCGGTGTTTCATGCGTTCGAGTCGCTGGGGGCCGACGTCTGCATCTGCACCAGTCCCGACGAGCTGCCGGCTTGCGAACGGATCGTGCTGCCCGGCGTCGGAGCGATGGTCGACTGCATGGCCCGGCTCAACCAGAGCGGCTTTACCGATGCACTGCACGAAACGGTGCGCGACGGTGGACGTCCCTTCCTGGGCATTTGTCTGGGGATGCAAGCGACCGCCCGCCGCAGCTTTGAAGGGGTCGAAACGCCGTGTCTGGGATGGTTCGATGCCGACGTCGTCCGCCTGACACCCAACCAGCCCGATCTGAACGTGCCTCATGTCGGTTGGAACGACACGCGGTATCGGCCCGGCACCCCCTGCTTCGAAAGACTACCGGAGGCTCCCGACTTCTACTTCGTCCACTCGTTTCACATGCAGTGCCGGAATGAGGACGATGTCGTCGCCACCTGTGACTACGGAGGTCCGGTGACAGCCGCAGTCTGCCGGGACAACATCCTCGCGACGCAGTTTCATCCGGAGAAGAGCCAGCAATACGGCTTGCAACTGCTGGAGAACTTTCTGACTTGGTCGCCGGGATAGCCATGAGGCATCGCTGTGTGCCACTGGCTTTCCAGTGCACCGTTATGACCTCGTACTTGTTGTGACGCACTGGCGGTGCCAGTGGCACTCTGCAGTTCACACCTGCCAGTCGCTGTCCGCTACTGTGGAAGAGCATGCTGATGACGGCCCGCCGCTCCCCTAGTGACTCGCACCGCCAATTGGTCTGACCATACAATCAGCACCCACAGCATTGGTCATTCAACGTCACTCTCCACCGAGGCATCCATGAGGTTCACCGCTCCGGCTCTGTTTTGTGCGTTGCTGCTGGGTGAACAGGCAGTATCGCAAGCAGCGGATGTGCCATTGCTGACACCGCATGAAGTGACACTGTCAGCAACTGGTCAGACCACCAACCCTTACACCGACATCGAGGCCGAAGTCCGGCTCACCAGAATCCGGCAGCGACCAGGTGACGACACTGCCCATGTTCTGGGACGGCGGGACGACCTGGAAGTTTCGCGTCGCTCCCGATGCCCTCGGCGAGTGGAACTGGTCCGTCACCAGTGCCGACGCCGGACTCCAAGGACAGTCCGGACGCTTCACAGTGGTTCCCTCCGGCGAGAGGGGCAGCATCCGTCCCCGGCCCGATGCGCCCCATCACTTCCAGACGCAGGATGGTCACCCCTTCTGGTTTCTGGGCGATACGGCATGGGCCCTCGTGACCGACAATGCCGAGGAACATCACGACCTTGCGGCGGCTCACCGCTATCTCGATGCCCGGGCAGCGCAGGGCTTCAACATCGTCCACTCGATGTTTCTCAGCGAGGCGGGCTGGGGCAACAACGGCGGACCTCCGTGGTCCGACATCCAGACGCAGCAGATCAACCCCGGCTATTGGAGGGAGGCGGATGAGCGGGTCGCGTATGCCAACAGCAAAGGCATTGTGGTCGGCATCGCGCTGGCTTGGGGCAACAAACGCAACGTCGAACCGTACTCCTGGGGACGTTTCCCCAATGTCGACGCGCGACTGCGTTACGCCCGATACATCGCCGCCCGGTATGCGGCGTATAACGTGTACTTCATCGTCTCCGGCGAATGGCACGGCGAAGTCCGCAACCGCAAACAGTCGGAGGATGAAGTCCGCAGTGAGTTCATCGCCATCGGAGAGGCCCTGCACGCCGCCGATCCGCAGGGACGCATGATCGCCATTCATCCGATGACGAGCGGGGGCAGCGTCCGCGAGTACAACGTCGCCGACTGGATGTCGTTCGGCGACTATCAGCAGAACTACAACCAGCTGCACCAGCGGATCATCGACTCCCGCCGGTTCAACAAGCCGGTCGTCAACAGCGAGTATGGCTATCACCTGCGAGATCAGAGTGGAGACGGCATTCCGGACAAGGACAACAGCACCAGTCTCGACGCGATGCGCCATGCGACCTGGGACATTGTGACGGCGGGCGGGTACGTCGTCACCGGTTTCGGGACGACGTACTTCGGCGGCAACCGCGACCCCGGCCCCTTCGATCTCGACGCGGCGAAGAACGACGACTGGGAACGGCAGATCGGCCTCATTCGCTCGCTCTTCGAGCAGAGGGAGTACTGGAAGCTGGAACCGCACGACGAACTCTTGCGTTGCGAGACGTCGCGCGGCGAGGATGGCAAAGAGTCGGGACACACCGCGCCGCCGCGAACCACTTACTGGTGTCTGGCAGAGCCAGGGCGGCAGTATGTGTTGTATGCGCGGGGCGTGACGCAGCCAGTCGAACTGGCGCTCGGGAAGTCAACGGCCCCACTGTCGGTGACGTTGTTCAATCCGCGAACGGGTGAGTCGAAGTCTCTGGGCAGCACCGACGGCGAGCGCTATGTGTTCAGCCCGCCCGATGAGCACGACTGGGTGGTGTTGCTGACGGCTGGCTCACCATCGCCGTAATCGAAGCCGCCAGCTTCGACTGAGTGATTCGGTAACGCTCACGCAGAGACGCCAAGGACGCGGAGAAATGGGTGGCGGGGATCGAGCCGCAGGCAAGCTCGCTGACTATGACGACCCGGCGATGCCATCGCCGGGTTTGCTGCGCCGTCAACGTCTCCGGCTCGCCGGGGATGCGCCAACCACCGACGCTTTGAGTGACAGGGCCGTTCGCCGCGAGCGGCCATTCATTCACGCTCTCCGGTGGTGCCCTCATGCTCGGCTATCTTCGCGACCGCCTGCAACTCGCGCAACTGCAGGTCCGGTATCAGCGGATCGTCCAGGAACGTCTGCTGCAGTTGACCGAAACGTCGTCGAACCTTCCGGTGTCCGAAGATCCCGGCCGCTGGGCACTGCTGGGGAGCGACCGGCGATCGCTGGACGACCATTCCCGTGCCGACTTGCGCACCCGGGCACGCAGCCTCGTCCGCGACAATCCGCACGCCAGCAACATCCTCAGGCTGCTCGAAATCTATGTCGCCGGCCCCGGACTGATGCTCGGTCATCAACCCCGCCGACTCGACGACGAATCGCCCGAGGTCACTCTGCTGCGGCAGCGGGCCGATCGCCTGTGGGAAGACTTTCTCATCCACAACGACCGGCACTACTCGTATCGGGAGCATGCCCGGCGGACCTGGCGCGACGGTGAGTGTTTCTTGCGCAAGTTCGGTGGACTGACATGGCCCCCCGATGTGCGGTTCGTCGATCCAGAGACCATCGCCCCCACGCCCGATCATCCCGACTCGCAGGGCATACTCACCGACCCGCACGACGCCGAGTCGCCCCGCTGGTATCTGCACAGCGATGATCCGAGCAGCGACGTCGTGCAGCGGATTCCGGCGGACGTGATGCTGCACACGCGCTGCGGCGTCGATTCCAACCAGAAACGGGGTGTCTCGATTTTCGCACCGCTCGTAGGAAGCCTCGATCGCTTCGGCCAGTGGATCGAGACCGAACTCACCGCCCGCAAACTGCAGGCGTCCATCGTACTGTGGAGAAAGGTCAGCGGTGCACCGTCATCGGCCGCAGCCTTTGTCGATGACTCGGATGTCGCGAGTCTCACTGATCCGACGTCACCGTCGCCCGTGAATCGGTTTCGACCCGGCAGCATCCTCACCACGTCGCAGAGTACCGACCTGCAGTTCCTGCATCCCGACACTAACTACCGCGACGCCGTACCGCTGGGGCGACTGCTGCTGCTGAGCACGGCGGCAGGTGCCGGGCTGCCGGAGTTCATGCTCACGGGCGATGCCTCGAACGCGAACTATGCCTCGACGATGGTGGCCGAGGGCCCGGCTGTGAAGATGTTCCAGGCCGAGCAGCAGTTCTTCAAGGAGGAGTTCTCGCGGCTGTGGCGGTGGATTCTGGAGGAAGCGATCGCCGCCGGTGAACTGCCCGGCGACTTCTTCGAGCGTGTCGCGCCGCAGTGGTGCTTCCCCGATCTGGTGAACCGCGATCGTCCCCGCGAACGGGAGGCGGACGTGAAACTGGTCGAGACCCGCGTCCTCAGCCGGGCCGAAGTCGCCCGCCGCGACGGTGCCGACCCCGGCCTGATGCAGCGTGAGCTCGAGCGGGAAGAATCTGGCGAGCCCCTGGCGTGAGTTTTTGGGACGGGGAGCGGGTGCCACTGCTGGCTTGGCCAGCAGTGCCGATGTCGCGCGACGTTCGCGTACCCATGGGGCGCGGCCCACGGCTTTGGCACTTGCAATGTCGTTCGCATCGGGGGACTGACGTCCCCCGCTCGCCACGTGTCTCTGGGCACTTGTCTGGCCGACCGACGCCGATATGCTCTGGATACTTTCTGCACCAGAAGCATTCCGACTCCACAGAAGACCTGCGTCCCCATGGCCGACAACGATTACGCCGATCCTGAACACGCGCTGGCTTATCTCGCCATTGCGGACGGAATCCCGCATCGAGTGGAAGGCGAGGCGGTGCTGGTGTCGTTCATCCCGGCAGAGGCCCGACGGATCCTGGACCTCGGTACCGGCGATGGCCGGTTGCTCTCGCTGCTGGCCCTCAAGTGCGTCGACGCGGAACTGGTCGGGATCGATTCGTCCCCGACCATGCTCGAGGCGGCTCGACACAGGTTCGCGGAGAATCCCCGTGCGACAATCCGGCATCATGATCTCGATGACCAGTTGCCGGACCTGGGCACGTTCGATGCGATCGTCTCCAGTTTCGCGATTCACCACTGCAGCGACCCACGCAAACGATCGCTTTATGCGGAAGTTTTCGCACAGCTCACACCGGGAGGCGTGTTCTGCAACCTGGAACATGTTGCGTCTCCCAGCCCGATGCTGCACCGACGATTCCTCGACGCGCTGGGAATGACGGCTGATCAGGAGGACGCGGGCAACATTCTGCTCGATGTTCACACGCAACTCGACTGGCTGCGTGACATCGGGTTCGCTCACGTCGACTGCCACTGGAAGTGGCTCGAGCTGGCCCTGCTGGGGGGGCTGCGATGCTGACGGCCGGCGAGCCCCAGGCGTGAGCCTTTGGGCGGGGAGCGGGTGCCACTGCTGGCTTGTCCAGCACTGCCGGCGTGGCGCGACGCTCACGTACCCGTGGGGCGCTGCCCACGGGCTTGGCACTTGCAATGTCGTTCGCATCGGGGGACTGACGTCCCCCGCTCGCCTTTGGCATTGCGCTCTTGTCTCTCCCGCTGCCCCCGGTATGCTCAGGGCTGAACCTCGACTGCCAATCACGGGAGGCCGACACATGGGATTCTTCTGGGACCTGGTGCAGCATTCGCAGATCAACCAGCAGCGGGAACGCTCTGACACGCTCGAGCAGCGCGTCGCCGACCTCGAATACGACCTCGCAGAGACGCGCCGACTGATGAAGCTCCTGCTGGAGCACCTCGAGAAACAGTCGGGCAACGACATCAACCAGGACGGCCGCATCGGCTGACCGCCTGGCGAGCGGGAGGCGTGAGCCTCCCGGTTTGCTGTGAGTCGCACGAGATTCGCATCGGGGGACTGACGTCCCCCGCTCGCCTTGTATGCGACCAAGCCGGGCTGTGTGGTGTGCGAACCATGCCCCCTCCAGTTGAAGGGACATCACAACGCACTCCACACTCGCCGCTCAACACCATGCACAATCTCACCCTCACCGAACATGTCGCCGACTGGCACACCCGAACGCAGATCGACCGCGACGAGCGGCTCGTCCGCAACGTCGCACTTACCGGCACCTCCTCGAAGAATGGCTATAGCTACCAGGAGTCGGCCCTGCGTGAGGCGGTCACGTTGTATGCCGACAAGCCGGTCTTCCTCGATCACGCCGCCGACCGTCGTCAGCCGCAGCTCCGCAGTGCCCGCGATCTGGTGGGGACGATCGTCTCGCCCCGGTTTGACGACGGGCGGATTCGGGGGGACATCCGCGTGCTGGACACCGACTCGGGTCGCACCTTCCTTGCACTGTGTGCCGCCCAGGCACCGGGCGTGGGGATGAGCCATGTCGTGCTGGCCGAACGGGCGAGCGACGATGGCGACGTCTCACGGATTCACGACGTCATCAGCGTGGATGCGGTCGTCTTTCCCGCGACGACCACCACCTTTCGTGAGTCGCAGAATGATGCAGATCTGACGTCCGCTGTCGCTGCATCCGACCACGACGCGCTGCTCGCCGAAGTCACACGTCTCCGCGATGAGCTGAGCACACTGACCGCCGAGCGCGACGAACTGCAACGACAATTCACTGCTCTTGAGCACACGGCGGACAGCTCCCGCACCGCATCCGAAATCGAGCTGCTGCTGCACTCGCACGGCTTGACGGCAGAGACAATCACCACGTCGTTCCGCAGGGAACTGCTCCAGGCCGACGACATCACCCGGCGTCAACTGGTTGCCGAACATCGGTCGCTTCTCGACCGCCTGCGCCGGCAGCTTCCCGCCAGTCGCGCCGGACGGACGCTCTCGACCGGACAGGCAACGCCCGGTTTGTGACCCTCATCAAGTCCCGCCGCTGAAGACGTCGCTGCTGCTGCGGCTCCATTCCTTCTGCCACCAGCCGGGGATGCTCGTCTCCGGATGTCCGCTCCCTGTGTCCCCTGTTCCCTGTATCACTGTTCCCCGCGAGACCCCCACATGGCTGATCATCTGCGTTTTCGTTCCGGACCTGTGCATCTGCTGCGGATGCGTGTCAATTCCTCGTCGGTCGTCGAGCCGGGCGATCTGATGTTCCTCGATGGCACCGACGCCCGGCCCGCGAGCGAGTTCCCCTGGGACACCGATCTCGCCACCACCCAGGCACAGTTTGCCGACCAGTTTCTCGGCATCGCCCACGAACGGTCTGAGGATGGCGAGACCGAGCCGGTCTCGATCGATGTCAGTCCGTTGTCGGTGTACGAACTCGCGGTCGACGAGGCGGCGTACGAAGTGGGCCAGTTGCTGGGCCCCGACGAAAGCAGCAGCACGCTGATGGATCAGCAGCTGGTGGCGGTCGGCACGGCATCGCGGGCCATTGCCCGGGCGGTTGAGTTCAGCACGGGTGATGTCTCCCGCCTGCGAGTGACGTTCGCCTCGGCCTATGCGATGTCATCGTCCAACAGCAACGCGGCTGTTGGTTGATTTGTTGACTGGATCGCTGGTTCAAGCCCGCGGCTGCGTCCTGGGTCGCCAACTCATGGCTCTTCGCCCTCTGCTCTCTAACTCCTCGCTACTCGCTCCTGACTCCTGACTCCTGACTCCTCGATCGACGACGACCCTTCACACGGCTCACAGAGCCGTGGCACACCCAACACCTGACTCTCAACTCTCATGAATCTCCGCACACTCATCGAATCGCACGGCCCCCAGGGCTTCTATCACAAGGTGTGTGAACTGCTTAACGAGAAGCAGCTCACGCCGGACGACTTCTCGTACTACGAACTGGCCGACGCCTGCGGGGTGCTGCCCCGCCTGCGCTCGCTGCGGGAGATGACTCCGCCAGACGCACGACTCGCGCGACCTGCTCAGCGAATCCAGCCCCGGCGTCAGCTCGACCTTGTTCCAGGTGGTGACCGGAGAGCTGATCGGCCGCAAGGTCATCGAGGGCTACGAAGACGAGGCGGGGTTCATCGGCCACAAGCTGTGTGCCGTGGTTCCCAGCCGGCTGCGGAACACGCAGCATGGCGGGCTTCACGGCACTTGCCGGTCCGAGCGAGGTGCACGAAGGTCATCCCTACGAAGAGTCGAGCTTCGCCGAGAAGTTCGTCACCACGCTGGAGTCGAAGCAGGGGCGGATCCTCAGCATCAACGAAGAGCTGATCGCCTTCGACCAGACCGGCGAGATCAACCGCCGGGCGATGGCGCTCGGCTATTACCTGCGGCAGGAACGCGAGCGGACCATCGTGCGGGCCGTGACCGACGCCGACGCCGGCAGCGGCCGGTACGTCTATCGTCCGCAGCGGCAGCGGCGAGACGCTGTACGCGGCCGATGGTTCGAACCGCAACTGGGTCGGTGCGGGAACACGACGTCGTCAGCCTTCAACACGGCGGTGCCGCTCGTCGACTGGACCGACATCGAAGAGGTGCTGCACTACCGGGCGACGCAGGTGATCGACGACCGCATCGACGGCGACCGCCGGCCGATCGTCGTGCCGGCCCGACAGATGCTAGTGCCCGAGGCGCTTCGCGGCACGGCCCGCAGCATCGCACACTCGACGGAGGTCACGCTGAGTTCCGGCGATGGACGAGACGCGTGTCGCCAACCCGGTGCATGGGCAATTCGAGGTGCTCAGCTCGCCGTTCATCGACGAGCAGGGTGGCCAGGCAGCCAACGACTGGTACATCGGCGACTTCCGCCGGCAGTTCGTCTGGACGGAGATCTGGCCGGTGCAGACGTTCCTGCAGCGATCCGACAGCGAGTCGGCCTTCGACCGGGACGTCGTGCTGCGTGTGAAGGCTCGGTACTACGGCGGCATCAGTGCGGTCG
>CAVPPT010000013.1:0-7364 GCA_963707405.1 uncultured Planctomycetaceae bacterium
TGATGCGGATCACCAGCAACACACCATCGACCCGTGATGCGGCCGCCGACGGATCGGTCACGGCGAGAACCGGCGGCGTGTCGATGAGCACGAAATCATACTTCTCCCGCAGAACACTGAGGATTTCCTCAAAACGAGGTGCGAGCAACAGCTCCGCCGGGTTCTTGGGGCGGCCTCCGCAACTCATCAGCTCGAGATTGTCGACTTCGCACGATTGAATGACGTCGGACAATTCGGCTTCGTCGGTAATCACGGTGGCCAGTCCGACGTCGTTAGCCACGCCAAACAGCTTGTGCACGCGAGGACGACGGAAGTCGGCGTCGATCAGCAGACAACGCTTGCCGGAATTCGCCATGACGATCGCCAGATTGGCCGCCACGGTCGACTTGCCGTCTCCGGGATCGGGGCTGGTGATCTGAATGACCTTCATGTCGTTCTGCTTGGCTCCGAACAACAGGGGCACACGAACTGCCCGATAAGACTCCGTCAGTCGCGACCGCGGACGATGATGGGCGACCAGCGACGCATCCAGGGCACTCTCGGGGTCGGACTTCTGGGTACGGATCGTCGGTACATGGCCAATCACCGGCAGTCCCATCTGCTTCATGATCTGCTCGGGTCCGCGGAAGCTCTTGTCGGAAAGCTCCACCAGGAACGCCAGCGCAATTCCGGCGAGCAACCCCAGCACACTCCCCAACGCCAGGTTATCAGGGAGCTTCGGAGCCACCTGGATGCCCAGTGCGGCGCTTGTCACAACGTCGACTGCCAGATAGTCACCGCCCTTGACGAGATCGATCTCCTGCAGCTTCACGAGCAGCACATCGTACAAGTCCTGAGTTCTCTTGATGTCTTCCCGCAGTGCACGATTCTTGTTTTCGTCGCTGCTCACGAGCTTAGCACTTTCACCTTCGATGGCCGCCTGGCTCTCATACTCGCGCTTCATCTCATCGAGTTGGTCGAGTTCATGAGCCAGGGAACTCAGGTAGACGTTGATCAGGTCTTCCCGAGGCTTTCCCGATGTCTCCGCCGTCATCCGGCCTTCAAGGAAACTGCGATATCGCTCCATCTGATTCCGATGAGCGATCAGTCTCGGGTGGTCGGGGCCATACTTTTCCTGCAACGTTTGCAACTCGAGTTCGAGCGGAAAGAGCTTTTCATCGATCGTGCTCCCCGGCGTGATCCCCTGCCGTTCCCCCATTTCGCGCACGCTGAGCTGCAGCTTTTTATCGATGGAGGCGAGCAGTGCATCGAGGTCCGCTTTTTCACCCTTTTCCAGTTCGGCGTTTATGGAGTTGATTTCCCCTCGAATCCGTGACCCGTCGTCCTGCAGCTGGTCCAGAGCCGATTGGATCTGCACCAGACGCTCCTGGTGGATGTTGCGCCCTTCATCACCAACCCACAGCAGCTGGGACGCTTCACGAAACTTCGCATACTCATTTTCCTTTTGCGAAAGCGTAGTGGCAAGCTCCTCCTTGGCACGGGTAATCAGATCTACGGTGCTCTCGTTGAGGTCCAATTGTGTCTTGTGAATGAACTCGATATACGCCTTCACAACGTTGTCAACAATCAGCTTGCAATCGGATGCGTTGGACCCACGATATGTCAGCGTGATGATCTCGTCGCTGTCCTCCGAGCGCACAGCGGTCAGCCCCGCAGCGATTCGCGCTGGAAAAATGTCATCCCGATCGGCTTTCGTCAGCAATTCATAGGCACCATTCAAAATCTTCGGTGTTTTCAGCAGGGCCACATGCGTGTCGATCGGCACCTTTGCATTCGCCAGGGAATTGGCCCCTTCCACCGGCAGTCGGGCCTGGTTGCGTGCCACCCAAACCTGGGCCGATGACGCATATTCCGGAGTGGCACGGGTGAACTTTAGGTACCCCAGGCCCGCCCCGATCGACAAGGCAACCAGCAGCAGCAACTTATGCCCGAGAAAGACCCGACGCAGGTCAGCACCCGGCTCGCTGGGGGCCGGCTCCTGCGTTGCATTTGACAGATCGGTCGGCCAGTCGGAAATTGTCGACAAGGAATTACCTGCAGGTTGATGTTGTGGAAGCAGCGGCCGGCAGCATCAAATCGCCAGCCACGTCAGTTCAGTCAGTTCGTATCCGATGTCACGTCGTGATGTTGGTCTAGTTCGACGTTGGTTCAGTGTCGAGAGAGCGCCGAGCAGAATCAAGCTTCTCCACGAGCAGTTTGCGAGAACGACCTCAACTGGAACTGGTCGTAACACAACAATCGGAGGGGGGCCGAAGCTCTCTGGGCCTCCCGTGCAAGCAACGAATCCTCGTTGTTTCAGGCAGCATCAGTCAAACACCGATGCATCGGCCAGCAGGCCCAGAATCGCCCCCATCTCGGCACCCCAACACGCAAAATCCCGCGCAACAGGTGCTAAAATGCTGTGAAGCGGGCCCGTGATCGCTCCACTTTACGATGCTGCCACCAATGGCAACACCTGCAATCATACCGCCTTGGTCAACCAGTGTCACGACACTGATTTTCCAAATGACGATGAGATTTCCTGCGGAGGACGTGCCCGCATCGCGGTGGAGAGCGCTTGAGGGACTTCCATTCCGCTATTTGACAACCCAATTTCCCACAACCTGTTCTGCCGCATATACATAATGGCGACAGATGGCTCTCGAAAGACGATCAGGCCCCACGCTCGGAACAGCCTTCGACTCAATGCGGCTGACGCAAAACGCGCTGTCCAATCATTCGAGCCGGGTTCCCGCCCACGATCTGCCAAGCTTCGACATCCTTGGTCACCACCGCACCTGCGGCCAGAATGGCACCGACACCGACATGCACTCCCGGAAGGACATACACGCCGGCACAAACCCAGGACTGCGCGTTGATGACGATTGGGGCGGTCACGAGTTGCATGTGGGGATCGCAGGGATCGTGAGACGCCGTACACAGAAAGGCATACTGCGACACCGTCGCATGAGCGCCAATGGACAAGCGGTCGACGCAATAACAATCCACACCATGAGCGATGGATGCTTCGTCACCAACGCTGAGATTCCACGGTGCCCAGATTCGTACCGACGGGGAGATGCGTGCGTTGCGACCGATCTCAGCACCGAAGGCCCTGAGCAGCCAGCGTCGCCAGGCAAAGCAGATGCGTGGGGACGTGCGGAAGAACAGCGCCCACACCAGCCCCCACAGCACGCGCCCGACTTTGTTGCGCAGAGAATGGGGACTGGGGCACTCATGCCGACCGACGCGAACAGAGGGGCACACATCGGCTGGCGTGGACGTCTTCACCGGGTAACGACCCCTTCCGGCCGCAACAGTTCCTTCCACTGTCGGACGACCAACGGACGATCATACTCGCAGGCAGTCTCTCTCAGATTGATGCGGGTCGTCAGGTCTCCCTGCAGAAACCGCCGCATGCGATCTGCCAACTCCTGCGCGTTTCCCGGTGCGAACATCCATTCGTCTCCCTGGCAGGCCGCCAACTCAGGAATGGCCGCGACCCGGGACGCGATCACCGGCGTACCTGCCGCGAATGCCTCCAAGACAATCAAACCAAAGCACTCCAGCGCCCGGGTCGGCAAGTACGAAGCAGTCGCAGGCGGCATACGCCTTGGGCAAATCTTCCTCGTCCAGACGCCCGAGCAGTGAAACATTTTTTTCGAGTCTCTCTCTCTGAATGAGGTCTTCCAGGTGCGGCACGCAGCGACCCTCCTCCACCAATCAGCACGCGAAAGTCGGTGTCCCTCGTCACGCAGCAGCCTCGAAGCCTCAACCAGCGTCTCGACCCCCATGCGCGACTCCAGCCGTCGCAGCGTGAAAAACACCGGCCGGTCGGTGACCCACTGTGACCCCAGTTGCGCGTCGAACGGCCCGGCGATTCTCCACCGGACGGAAGCGATCAACATCCACCCATCCAGGAGCAACGACCCCCTTCGTCCTGACCCAGGCCCCGTGTCGATCGGCGAGCACATCCAGCGTGTAGCGAGAATCGGTCTGAACCCGATCTGCCGCCTTCAGGTTTCGGCGGTCGATCGATCGGGCCGCCCGCACTGCCAACCGTTCCGCCATTCGCGGATCGCGTCCTTCTCCCCAGTTCGATTGCAGCTCGTCATCGAACGGTGAATGCACCGTGTAGTTGATGTACGCATCGCGACCCCGTGCCGCCCTGACTGCGCCCCTGGTCTGCAGTGGACTATGTCCGCTGATCGCGTCCACCGGTCCTTCCCGAAGGACCTCCGACACCAGCGCCGCCGTCTGCCGGACATGGTACTGCATCCGCCCCCAGCCACTGCGCCGCTTCGCCAGCGCCGGATACCGACGGACGTCTACTCCGGAGATTGTCTCGCGAGCGGGCCGCACTTCTCCCCCTTCGGGCGCACAGCAGACATAGGTGACGCGGTCCCCTGCTTCTGCCAGGGACTGTGCAAACTCGCTCGCCAGTCGAAACGAGCCGCCGATGACATCACCGTACCAGGCATGCGCCGCAACCAGAATCGATTGCGGACCGGTGCTTCCACGTGAAGGCGCGACTCGATCGCGGCCAGTCATTGCTGTCCCCGATGAAGTCAACTCGTTTTGCACATCGATTCCCGTCATGCCCCAGACGTCTTCTGCAGTTCCGGAGGCGGCTCAACCTGCACCGGCTTCGGCGCGAATCTGGCTCGCGCCTCGGCCTGCTGCCGCGCATAGAATCCTCGGGGCCCCCAGCACAATTCCCGCCATGATCGTCACCATCAGCGCGCTCACCGGATCGCCGCTGTACTGCTGGTGCGAGATTGCGAATGACGCCGCGTTGCCCATCACGCAACTCAGCATGCCGATCTGCAGCGCCTGCACCGTCGAGGTCGCCGGTACCAGCTTGAGGGAATCGTAGAGCACCTTGATCATCAGCATCCCGGCCATGCCCAGCATCAGCACACCGGGCAGTCCGAACTCCATAAACAACCGGCTCACTCCGTCTTCCTGCCAGCCGCGCTGGGAGCGGCTCGTCTGAATGCCGAGGTAGTAACGGCCCTGCGTGGCGGTCCCCAGACCTGCACCCAGAATCCCCACCTGCTTGACCGTCTCCGATCGAGTCCTGTCACGATCAGGTCGTTGGCCCGCTCCGCCCCTTCGGTAAAAATGGTGCCGGCATACTCCGTGTATTCCGCAGTCGTCGAAGGATCCCACACAGTAAATAGCAGTCCGGCCGTCACGATCAGGCCCATGACGATCACACCCATCATCGCGTTCATCTGCCGGATCCCCCGCAGACTCCCCAGGATCAGGTAGGTCGCCACGAACACCATCGGAATACCGATCATCTTGCGTCGACCCGAGAGCAGCACGCACCAGGCGGCCCAGACCGCAGTCCCAATCCAGCCCAGTCGGCTGCCTGGTGGTGACCCGCAACGCCAGCAACGCCGAAAACATCACCACGTGGGCCGCATGCAGACCCATGATGTCCGGACTGCGATAGAAACCCGCCGATCAGGTCCACCGTGTATCCCTGACGATACCGGATCCATTCCATGTCGATACCGCCGAGCCCCGGGATGTCGACAGTCCAGAAACTCCAGCGGAACGCCGATCAGCATGACGGCGTTCAGGACCACATAGAACATCAGCAGTCGATACACGTCCTTCTCAGACGTGGCGAACAGATATCCGACGCCCACCCCGACGAGCGGAGCCATGTAGGACACGACTCCGACAATGGCGAGCAGCCAGCCACGTGAGTACAGCAGCGTCGACATCAGCGCGGCGGGGACCAGCGACATGATCACGCAGGTCAGCACCGTCCTGAGCTGCGGATAGCGCACCATGATTTTGCGAAGTTCGCCTTGTTCCTCCCCCACGGCCCGCAGAATTACGGCCACCCAGACCACGATCCCCGACAACGTGATGGCAATCGACTGCTCGTCGGAGATCTTGCGCACCGGATCGCGCAGGCAGTCCACCAGCACGCCGGCGAACAGGCCCACCCGCCAGTTCCCCAGCGCGACAATCGTGGCTGCTGCCACGAAGGGATACCACAGCATTTCAATCACGCGGGCAACTCCCTTTCCGCGACGACCCCACCTCGGGATTGTCATTCTCCCTGAAGCGGGGCCCGTCCCGTCACCGCCAGCACACCCTCCACGATTCCACGCGCAGCTGCCTCAGGAGAGTAGTTCGCGATGTGATGCCGCGCCTGCTCTCCCATCGTGCGCAAACGATCGCATCCGCTGCCATCCACAGCAGCCGCTCAGTCAAGCCCGCCCAGTCTCCTGATCGAAACGTGACGCCTGTCTGTTCTTCGACGATCAGGTCGGCGAGCACATCCCACCTCGTCACTCACGATCGCAGGTCGCCCGCAGACCATCGCCTCATTGACGACCAGCCCCCAGGTCTCTCCGTGGTCCGAAGGCAGCACCAGGCAGTCCGCCGCCACATACGCCGCGACAATCTCCGACTGATTCAGAAACCCCGTGAGCTTCACCGATTCCTGCCAGACCCAGTTCCCGCACGCGCTGCTCGCACGATCGGTCGCAACGGCCCGTCGCCGACCATCAGTAATTGACCCACGCCCCCCCGCTCCCGAAACGCCCCGAACGACGCGATCAGTTCCAGCGGATGCTTCTTCGGTTCCAGCTTCCCGCAGAACACGAACACACAGTCTGTCGACTGCCAGGCCCAATCGCTTCCGGGCCTCTTCACGATCGACCCCTCGGGCGGCTGACTCGAACCGCTGATTGTCCACACAGTACGGGGCCGCGAACAGCCGCTCCTCAGCCACCCCATGCTGCACGATAAAACTGGCGATTCGCCTCGCCGATGTACAGGCACGCCGCATATTGACGCACCAGCCGACGCTGCAGCACCCGCTTCCACCACGCCCGCGGCCGCAGGTTGTTCGCCTCGCCCCGGACCAGACACGGAATCCCCAGTCGCCGGCAGGCCGCGCAGTCCCTGCAGGCAACTCTTCACCACCCAGCCATTGACGATCGAGCGCATCCAGCCGTCGCCGGCGGAATCTCGTCGTACACATCCGGCGTGTCGCAGCCCCGGAACTGCGTCACACTCGGCTCTCGCGCCACATTGCGCAGCACCTGGTAGTCGTATCCCTCCAGCAGCGGGACATCCCACTCGAACGGGACGCCGAAGCCGGCCCCCTGCTGATGCGCGTCCGGCAGATGCGCGAAGAAGACCGTGAAGTCGATGTCGGCGCTGCTCGGCCAGCCGACGAAAGACCGGCACCTGATACTGAATCGGGTGCGACGTCAGAAAGCCCACGCGCAGTGTCATGACTTGGCTGCCATCGCCTCTCGCGGGTCCCGCCCTGCAATACCTTCCGCTGGCGTGCGGTTGTCAAGCAGCCGTGGACCCCGCATCACGGCCCGCAGTGCGGCCCCAAAGGCTCT
>CAVPPT010000014.1:0-39130 GCA_963707405.1 uncultured Planctomycetaceae bacterium
TCATACGCAAACCCTCGGGCCAGTCGGGCGGCGACGCGAGGCCGCACTCATCGACCAGTTGCCGACGGCGATCATTCGGCAGCGTGGCAGTCATGCACAGCACCGGAACATCAAAGCTCCTCAAGAAGTCCTTCAGCGCCGCAAACATGTTCCGATCAAAGCAATGGACTTCGTCGATCACGATGACTTAGTCGACTGGACCGGCAACATGCACATCGGTCCGTACCCATGCTGCATGAAAGCCAAGAACTGATCTACCGTGGCAGAGAACGCCCGGCCGGACCAGTAGCCGAGGGCGAACAGGCGACGCTCGACTTCATAGTTCCGGCGGTGGCGATCGTCGCCGTCGGGGGGATTCTCGAACATGCCGTCGAGGTCGAACTCGCTCGTGCCGTGCATCAACCGGGCATCGGACTCCGGCGCCCAACTGACGTAGTCCTTGAAGCCCTCACGGGCGGTAGCTCGCGTGGGGTACAGAAACAGCACATGCCGGGCGGGATGGCGCTTCAACTGGGCGGCGATCCATCGCCACGCGGCGAGTGTCTTGCCGCTGCCGCAGGGTGCGATGAGGAGGGCTCGTTTCGCCAGGGAATCGCAGGCAAGCTGAAAGTCGCTCCAGCCGTGCTTGCCGTCACCCTGATCGCTCCATTCGCCGCCGCGCGAGAGTTCCTCGATGCGTGGGGTGATGATGTTGTTGAAGACGCGGTCTCGCGACAGCGGTTCGCCTTTGGTGACGTTGCGTTCCACCCACTGGGGATGCGGTGTGCCCTCGCGCATCGTCCGGAGCCGGCGGCATCCGCAGCGATGAGCGCTGCACGGACCGCAAGGAGGAGCCGCCTGCGAGGCTCGTCCTCTCGCAGTTCGGTCGACAGTCGCCAGAGCAGCCTTGTGACGTCGTTGGCCTGCTCGTCGACGCCGTTTGGGGCCGCTGCCAATCGCCATCGTCGCGGCAGTCCGATCAGTTCGAGCGGCGGCAGTCCGACTTCGGTCGCGGCGTCCAAGACATCGCGAAACTCCTCCCCGGTCAGCAACTCGAATGACTGGGGTCCATCCGCTAGTCGGCGACCGAGATCAGACTTCTTGCTGCCGGCCTTCAAGTGGTGCGTCAGAACTGCGGACATCAATAGCGGCACGTCGAACGCTGCCGCCGCCAGCGGGCGACTCGCTTCCGCGCGGGCGATCATCAATGTACTGAGATGTTCATGTCGAATCGCCTGCGGTCCGACTCCGCGGACGGCATTCTGGAAGGTGTCGTTTCCCTTGCCCCAATCGTGCAGGCGGCAGTGCTGCCCAGAGATGCATGCGGAACGCCGGGCCAGGACGACTCCGATAGATCGAAGAAGCTCAACCAGCGAGAACCAAGTCGGCTCGGAGAGTCCGTCCCGAACAGTTCCCGCGCCGCTGCGATCACATCACGCGTATGGTCCGCGAGCGTCACCGGACTGCGATCTGGAAACGGTTGTTTGGCAAGGAGGTCTAGTTGCATTGCTCACCACTTCATGGCCACAAACACTCCGCAGCCCATGTGCCTCCGCCCGCCGAGGCCGTGGATTTGCAGGGTCAGCGACTCATCGGCCGACAGGTCCTCCACGATCAGCTCGTAGCCGACGATCTCGCGATGCTTGATGCGGAGGGTGCGGCGGCGGGGCTGGCCGTCCTTTGTGACAGGGATGGCTACTCTGGCGGCCGCCGCGATCCCGAGTGCATCAAGCTGTTTGCGGGCGGCGACCAGAAACTGCTGCTCATCGAGTGCTGAGGCCGGATCGACGTGGGCGACCTTGATAATCACCAAACGACTGCGAAGCACGGGGGCCGGCACCAGGGCCTGCACTTCGGGAACTCCGATCCGCAGTGTGGATTCTCCGATGCGCAAAGACTTGCCGGCCAGAGGCAGCAGTGGAGCAATCTGGCCGTCAGCGACGCGCAGCGTGAGTGTGCTCCAGGGCATGAGCATCAGCATCCGATCGACGATCTGGCGGCCGCGAATCGGGTGGATCCCCAGGCCATTCTCACTGTGGAGATCGGGCAGCAACCGCGAGATGGCCCCGTACAGGGCGTAACCATGATCGACGGGAATTGGCTGCTGGGCCGTGAGTGTGAAGGCGAGATCGAGGTAGTTCATGCGATGGCCTCTGAATAGGTCAGAATGGCGCGTGCTTCAGAGCTGATTTGCTCTCTCAGTTCATCGGGTTCAAGGACGGCGGCCTTGGCCCCGAAGCTCAGCACCCAGCTCTTCACCTCTTCCAGCGAAGTCAGCTCGAACTCGGCTCGCAGGGAGCCGTCGGCAGGCGGGGTGAGTCTGCTGGCCGTGGTGCCAGTGGTGTTCCTGGACGTAGCGGGCGACTTCCGGGGCGAACCGGATCACTACGCTCTGCAGGCGGGCCGTCGTCCTGCCAGATCGCCCAGGCTGTGCTGCAGGAAGTCCTGCAGGTTGAAGTCGGCCGGCTTCTGAAACTTCAAGTGTCTCCAGCGCAACGTCGGAGATCCGGTCCACCTTGAACGTGCGGACTTCGTCATGCTGTCGCGAGTGGGCGACGAGATACAGCGAACTGCGATGCCAGACGACGTCCGTACGGGTAGACATCGTAGGTGAGCGGTTCGGTCGAGCGGGCGGACTGGTACGTGATGAACGTGATCCGTTGGTCTTCGATGGCGACCATCAGGTCGTCGATCAGCTGCGACTTGTCACGATAGGTGCTGTCACGGAACGACGTGCGATGGATGAGGCCGGACAGATCCGACAGGTAGTCGAGGGCCGGCTCGCCCAGCGTGGCCCTGATCTTGCGCAGCGCACTCTGCGTGGAGTCCCACACTACGGTTCCCGCCAGCGGCTCCAGCAGAGTCCGACACAGATACAGGGCCAGCAATCTCACTGACATTGAACGTCAGCGACGGCGCAGCCGGATCGTGCGTCGAGACCCAGTGGTTCCGACCGTGAGGCCCCTCGCGTGGCGCGACAGGAAAGCCGAGATCGCGCAGCAGCGAGAGGTCCCGGCGCATGGTCTTCTGCGAGACCCCGTGCTCGTCGGCCAGTTCACGCAGTGTCATCCCGAAGCGGCGCGCGGAGAGCGACTTCAGGATGATCCACTGACGCTCCAGAGGCTGTAGCCCGCTCATGAACCGCTCGCCGTCTCGGCGCGAGGAAAACGTCCAACACTCGACAGCCTACCGGGGCCCGGGCCAGATCATGTCCTACGTGACGGATGTGCAGTACTCCGTGCTCCGCGGGCCGACATCGCTTGAGATCGGATATCGGGGAGGCCCTTGCGGGCCGAGAACGGAGAGTACACCACGCTGCGCGAGTAACAATCAACCGTACAGCATGAGTTGAGCCCGCTAAACAACCAGGATGTTACAGATCGTCACACCCAGGGCACTGGAGCATGAGCAGCAGAGCGACAGTGCGGGAGGACAGAGACAGATCGAGGGGCGTTCAAAAGGCCATCATTACGGCCAGTTGATGCTCGCTCTGAACAGTCAGTCGGCGCCCCCAGGCAGTTCTGCGGCCGACAGCTGCCCGCGCCGCACCAGAAGATGTCGAGCAGGTTCATCCCGATCTCGCATCACGATCGCCAGCCCGGACAAATGGATGCGACTCAATTGAAATTGCCGGGTCGCACGGGTAGGTTTCAGGTCCCGTCTGACGTAGACCTCCAATCGGGGAGCAACAACATGTGGCGGACCCTTCCCAGAGTTCTACTACCGGTCTTGGTTTTGGTGGCTGGTGCCGGACAGAGTCCTGCTGCGGTTATCGATGCATACGCAGCAGCCGTCCTGAGTGATGGCCCTATTGGATACTGGCGTCTTGGAGAGACAACAGGGACTACAGCGTTCGACGCCTCTCCGAACCATCTTCATGGGACGTACGTCGGAAACGTCTCCCTTGGTCAAACCGGGGCGGTCGTCACAAGCTTGGACAGTTCTGCTCTGTTTGACGGAGTGTCCGGGTATGTGAATGTGGGCGCCCATAATGTCTTGAATCAGTTGACCAACGACTTCACTGTCGAGGCCTGGGTACGGGGGAGAGGACCAGATCATCTCGACTTGGTTGATCGCCACTCCAATGCGCGAAGGCCAGGGGATATGGATTCAGCGTCCCAGTCGATCCGATGCTGGGTACCAATAGCACCTACGATTCAGTGCTGCGATTCACAACGTTTGGGATTAAAGACTATGACTACCCCTTGGAGTTCGATGTCAACGAGTGGTTCCATATCGCTGCCGTCTTCGACGCCTCGAATGACGTGACATTCTTCATCAACGGCGAAAACGTTGCCACGATTGCAGGAACGTTGCCCGCCCGTACGGACTCACAGCCTTTTCACATCGGCGAAGCGGCAGAGGGTCTGTTCTACTTTGCTGGTGGCATTGACGAAGTGGCCATCTACGGCAGGGCACTTGCAGCTGAGGAGATCAGGGAGCACTTCAACGCAGCAATTCCCGAGCCCACTTCGCTGGCGTTGCTGGGCGTGGCGGGTGCCGGGTTCTTCACGATGCGGCTGAGAAATCGTCGGCGATGGAGAATCCGAGCCGATGAGGCTGTGTGACCGTTCTGTGCGGCTTCCGGACGACTCGGGCTCGGTAGTGGGTCTCGCGGTTAGCCACGTGGCAACTCAGAGGTGGTCAGCTCCCCTGGTCGGCGAGGTACCGCAGCACCCGGTCCAGGTGCCCGGCGGCCTGCAGCGTCCGCAGCGGCTGGGCCAACCGGTCGAGCAGTTCCTCCTCGCGCAGGCCGTCCAGCTCCTGGATCTCTCCAGCCGTCAGCTGTCCCCGCAGGGCCCGGTCGTGCCGCTGGCGTGACTCCGCCAGCCGCGCAGGCGTCCACCACGCTCAGCATGTGGATGATGGTTGTCAGCGCCTTGAGGCGGTACGACTCCTGAGGGGCCGTCTCGATCAGATGCAGCCACTGGTCGACGAGTTGGTTGACACCTCCGCACCGGCAGACCAGAGCATCCACGATCGACTGGATGCGCCCCAGACTGCGGGTCTTGCGGATGAGTCTCATGTCGCGCTGCAGGGCCGAGCGTCGGCGCTGGTCCCGCTGGGTCTGGCACTTGTCCTGACGACAGTCGTTGCAGGCCGAATGCCGGTCGGGCCGGTCCTTGTAACGGCGGCGGAAACGCTCGATGGGGAGATGCCGCTCGCACTGCGTGCAGATGCGGGTCTCGGGGACTAAGGACGTCGAGGATGGCATAGAGTCCCTCCGGGAAAGAGTGGGGGGAGAGGCGTGTAGAGCGAGGTCCCCCAGACGCGGAACAGGCCGCACCGGAGCCAGTTGCCTCTCGAATGCGAGTCGCAGCAACGCAGAACGATCGCGATGCTTGCCTACCTCCATTATACTGCAGCGTTCCGAGCTCCCGCCCCGGCAGCGCATCAAGACTCGACCCGCATGCTGCCCGAGCGCGGCTAGCGTTCGGGCAATGCCAGACACGCCTCACATCTCGGACCCAACCGCATTCGAGGCATGATTATGGACGTTGAGCTGCAGCGAGTCCTGAGACGGTTCGGGCCGACCGACGAACTTGGCAGCGCCAGACGATACCACCATCCGCATGGTGGTTCGGTGCATCAATGAACTGGAGGGGGGGCGGGCGACGCCCTCGTCAAAATTGCCGAGATCACCTCAAAGCGGACCGCCAGTGGGTCGAATTTTGGCAACGCATATCTGAGGCTATATCAGCTGGCAGAACAGGCGGATGGACGACTTGAGGTCCTGCGACGCCTCCAGCTTCCCGGGTTCATAAAAGATCCAACGGTTGCGCACAGCAGAACGCTGCAGAAAAGGCTTGGGGACTACATCGGGAGCCTCGAACAGGCGATCCAAACCCAAACAGTCGCGGACGAAGATCAGGATTCCCGAGAGCAGATGCGTGCGGCCGTCAGAATCCTGAATCGTGAAATCATGGATATTGTCAGAGAGGCTCAGTCCTGGTGCGAAGAGGAAGTGCAGGTCCTCCGCGAACTGTTCAACGCTGTGAGCCCGCCTGCACAAAATCCGGCGTCTCAAGAGGAGCTGCCAGCATTATCCGAGGTGATTGTGTCATCGCGCCCGGCGAACCCTGCGCGTTTCTCCTCCCCCTGAACCATACGATCGCCCAGCCGACTCCCGTTTCGCCCTTACGCCACACATTCGCGATGAGGAGCTCAGGAAGGCGATCACCGCCGTGTTCCACTGGGCCAAGGGCTTGGGTCCGCCTCCCGTGGACGACAGCGCCAGCGCGATCCTTCAATCCGTAGTAGCACCGACCGCTATACCAGACGGTGCTCTGGCCACGTCCCCGGACCGGGAAGCGGATTTCATCTTCATTCCGAACGGTGACGGCTACGAGATTCGTGGTTTTGGCAATAGTGGTCATGTTTCCGCGCATCAGTGCAAGGGGTTACATCAGGTCTTCCAACTGGTTCAGACTCCCGGCCAGCTGGTGCCGTTTAGCGTCTTGGACGAGACAAGTCAGGATCAGCGATTTCAAGCCGACACACACAGCCGTCAGGACGCAACGGACCCGGAGGGCCTCCAGCAGATCTCGCAGCGGTTGCAAGAAGCCCAGGAGGAACGGCGCCGCGCCGAAGCTGACAACAACACAGTTGAGGCCGACCTCTGCCGCGAAGAGATCGACACCTTGAACTCCCGGTTAAGCGCCGATACCGACCACCGAGGTCGACCACGCGATCTCAATAACCCCAACAATCCAGGCGCACTCGTGTCCATGGGACCCTGACAACTGCCTATCGGCGGCTGCGAAACAGTGGTCTGAACGCTGTTGCCGGACACTTTGAGGTCAGCATTAGTGCCGAGCGCGGTGCTGGTTACGCCTATCGTCCTTCGCCGACAATTGACTGGCGAACTGAAGTTGCTGAAGAGTCAGACGAGATCTGACTCAGTCAGACCAGATCTGACGCCTTTACCTGTGAGTGACGAGCGGTCAATGGAACCGCCGTCAGTTCCCGCTGACTCACAGGAGTTGCTCATGTCCGCATTAGGATCTCCAGATTCCCGTGTGCTGATCGACGTGAGGGCCGTCGCAGCGTTGCTCGGCTGCTCTCCGCGCCACGTCTACCGTCTCTGCGATGCCGGGAAGATGCCCCAATCGCTGAAGCTAGGAAAGCTCGTCCGCTGGAGGCGCGCAGATATCGAGGAGTGGGTCGCGGATGGCTGCCCGCCTGTGCACCGCTATGAAGCGCGAACGCCGGGGGTGCGTCGATGAGCGCTGCCCCCTCACTCCTTGATACAGTCCTGCGGTACAGCGAGCTGGGGTGGAGAGTCATCCCGGTCCAGCGCGGCACCAAGCAACCTTGCGTGCAGTCCGTCCTGCGATGGAAGCAAGAGGAGCCCGACCGGGCCACGCGCCGGCGCTGGTTTGCTGACGGGCAGAATGACGTCGCCGTGTTGGCGGGGGAGCCCTCGGAAGGACTGGTCGTCCGGGACTTCGACGACCCGGAGGCTTATCAGAGGTGGGCGGACAGTCAGCCGAGCCTTGCGCAGAGGCTGCCCACCTCGCGGACGGGGCGCGGCTTCCACGTCTACTTCCTTTGCGATCTTTCCGACGTTCAGGACCTGTCCCCGTCTGGCAGGCGGATCGTGTTCTTGGGCGACGGAGAACTCCGGGCCGACGCCCTTACCAAGCTCCCCCCGTCGTGGCACGAGTCGGGGCGGCAGTACGACTGGCTGATCAAGCCATATGAGGATGTGCCCTACATCTCCGACCCCTGGAGAGCAGGCCTCGCCATCTCATGGGGGGCCGCGGAGGAAATCCCCCTCCCATCGGCTACTGAGGCGCCCGGCCCCATCTACTTGACACAGGAGAACTCAGGAGAACTCATGGAGAACACAGGAGATCCCATTAGATCCCATAGAGAAGAAAAGTCTCCCCCAAATCTCGTTCAAAAACTCGACCCCAATCTTGCCTGGATGCCGGACAACGACTTCGACGAGTGGATCGAGGCGTCCATCACGGCCACGCAACCGACCGGGACGGGGCAACGTCATCACCGGCTCTTCAACTTCATCCGCGTTCTCAAGTCACACCCCGATTCCGAGAGCTGGAGGAAGGACATTTGTCTGAGCATCGCCCGGCGCTGGCATGCCCGGGCGTTGCCGTTCATCGGCACCAAGGACTGGCTGGTGACGAGACAAGAGTTCCTCGACGGGTGGGAGCGTGTCAAGTTTTGCTTGGGAAAACATCTCCTGCCTGAGGTTGTCCGATCCGCAATCGAAAACGGCTGTCCTCCCGAGGTCGCTGCAGACATCGAGGGTCAGCCGAGTGGCCTGGCGGCAGCGATCTGCCGGGAACTGGCACGGCACAACGGAGGTGATGGCGGCTTTTACCTTGCTTGTCGCGAGCTAGGCGAGCACATCGGCCAATCACACACAACGGCCAATGTGATCCTGCGCGGGCTCTGCAGTTTAGGCCTCATCGAACTCGTGAAGCCGGGCACTCGCACACTGGCCAACGAATACCGGTATCTCGGGAAGTTGTAGCCATGCTGCGGGGAAAACGACCTCAGATCGTGCGTATTGCCAACCAGTGACCAACGGCTGGCGACCGACTTGTACCGCCAGAAAGTGACTCGACATGACGGCACTCGCGTTTCGCTCAACAAGCGTGCGTATGTTTCTGGGAAGAAGTCGCGATGACGGCATGGAAGCGAGAAGGGTCCACCAGCTTTCGCGTGATCTCAGACGATCGCCTGAACTCCCCGACCGACAGGCGCCGAAGATCGGCGCGGCCGAGACCTTGCCGGCATCGATCTACACTCACCGGCGCGGACTTCCAGGGAACCGGTTCCTGCGAGATGGTCGATTGACGTCGCAGCGCAGATGTGTAACAGTCGTTACATGCGCAGACGCCAGCCGACGACGATCACCAGACGACTCCAGCGGGAGATCCGGAAGCATCTCGACAGAGGGGGGACCTATCTCGGGCTGGAGCGGGACACGAGGGTGCTGCGGCAGAGCCTGATGAAGTTCATGGCGGGAAAGACCTCTTTGCGGCTGGACCTGGCGGACAGGGTGGCGACCTATTTCGGCCTCGAACTGCGAAAAAGACCCAAGGAAAGGTGAGAGTGATGGCACTGTACAAGAAGAAGACCACCCGCGCACTGACCTCTGGGGCGGAACTCTTCACCCGGAACGGTCAGCGGTATGCCCGGTGGCGTGACAGGCAGGGCCGGACTCAGACAGCAACGGTCACGGTCGGACGTGATGGAAGCGAGCGCGTCACCACAACGGCGAAGACGTGGACGGCCAAGTACCGGGACGGGCAGGGAATCGTCCGCGAAGTCGCCACCGGCTGTCGGGACAAGCAGGCCGCGATGTCGGTGCTGACGGACCTGGAGCACCGGGCGGAACTGGTCAAGGCGAATGTTATCACAGCGACGGAGGATGCCATCGCGGATCATCAGCATTCTCCGATTATCCTGCACATCGAGGACTATCTGTTGCATCTGAGAAGCAGACAGACATCGGAGCATCATCGAACCAATGTTCGCGGCTGTTTAAATCGACTTCTCAGAGATTGCGGTTTCGTACAGCTGGCCGACTTGTCCGCATCTCCGATTGAGCGATGGATGTTGGACTCAGAAACGTCCGGTTTGGCGGCGCGGACACGGAATCGTCACCTGTCGGCGATCAGCGCCTTTGCAAACTGGTGCGTCGAAACAGACCGGTTGTCACGGAATCCGTTCGATCGCGTCGCTAAGGCAAACGAGAAAGCAGACCGGCGCCGGCAACGACGCGCGATGACCGAAGACGAGATCGGCCGATTGCTCGCTGCTGCTCGGCAGAGGCCACTGCAGGACGCGCTGACTGTGCGACGTGGGGCAAGAAGGGGACAACCTGTCGCAAAGATCGCCCCGCAAGTCCGTATGCGACTCGATCGATTGGGTCGTGAGCGTGCATTGATTTACAAGACACTCGTGCTGACCGGTCTGCGCCTTAATGAATTGGCCTCGATTAGGGTCGGCCAGTGCCGATTGGAGGGGCCAACACCACACCTGGAGCTGGAAGCTGCGGATGAGAAGAGCCGACAAGGCGCCCTGATACCTCTCCGAGCCGACCTTGTGGCAGAGTTGTCGCGGTGGATTGAGGAGAAGGCTGAGAGCCTCTCCGAGGCTCTTTGCGACGCCCCGACGGTGCAGTTCGATCAAACAGTCACATACGACGACAATCGCAGCACACGCGATCCTCGAAGCCCTCAGGGGCAAAAGTGTCAGGAATTGACAGCATTACCGCTGTTCAATGTGCCGACCGGTTTGGTGAGGATCTTCGATCGCGATCTTCAAGCTGCCGGTATTGCCAAGGTGGATGTCAGGGGCCGGACGCTCGACGTGCATGCCCTTCGCCACACGTTTGGAACGCTGCTCAGCAAGTGCGGCGTCGCGCCCCGGATCGCCCAAGCAGCAATGCGACACTCTGACATCGGTCTGACGATGAACGTCTACACTGACCCCAGACTCCTCGATGTTCACGGAGCCTTGGACGCGCTGCCGACGCTGCGGCTGGATGCCTCTTCCGAGGAGACTGTGGTGCGAGCGACAGGCACTGATGACCAGTTCGCCGGAAGTTTGGTTGCACCAATGGTTGCACCAATGGTTGCACCAAATCTGGTGCAACGGAGTCATTCCGGGTCATCGATCGTCAATCTGGCCTCCGCGCAAGACCACGACAGTGACACTCTCAAAGTGGACGCAAGTGACATGCGGGTCAACAGAAAAGTCCGGCTGTCATCGACTGACAACCGGACTTGTGAGGAGCGGGTGAAGGGACTCGAACCCTCGACATTCAGCTTGGGAAGCTGACACTCTACCAACTGAGTTACACCCGCCTGATTCACTAAGAAAGTCTTGACGACTTCCGCTACGTTTTGTGATGCCTCAGTGCCACTGATTGTATCCCGACGTTGCCGTGTTCGACAACCAATGGTGCATCCGATACAGTCGCCCGGCGGGTGAGTGAGGAGCGGCGAGTGGGAACTTCTCGCATCTCGCTGCACCCTGCCAGCAGTGTGGACGACCGTCGGCTTTTGAGTACCCACCGGTTGCCGCCCGTGGGCTTGGCTCAACTCTCAACTCGAATGTTCCCGGAGTGATGTCATGTTCGGGCCGGTGCAACCGACGCCCTACGATCTGCAGTTTCCCCTGTTCGGGATCCCGGTCCGCGTGCTGCCCTGGTTCTGGCTCGCCGCCGTTTTGCTCGGGTACAGTGCGATCCACCTTGGCCTCGAGTACCTCGCGGCCTGGATCGCGGTCGTCTTCGTCTCGATCCTGATTCACGAACTCGGCCATGCGATCGTGGCCATGCTGTTCGGCTATCCGCCGCGAATTTTTTTGTATCACTTCGGCGGACTGGCGATGTTCACGCCGGACTACCAGTTCACGCAGGGCAAATCGATCCTCATCTCGCTGGCCGGGCCGTTCGCCGGTTTTCTGCTGGCGGGGGCGGTCTATCTGCTCTCGCCGCTGCTGTATCGCTCGGGAATCGTGTCACCTCCGCTGCAGGGGTGGACGCTTTCGTCGTTCGTCGTCGAGCAACTGCTGTATGTCAACTTGTGGTGGGGCCTGCTCAACCTGCTGCCCGTGCTGCCTCTGGACGGCGGTCACATCTGCCGTGACGTGTGCACCTCAATGAATGCCCGGCAGGGGGAACGCTGGGCGGTGCTGATCGCGATCGTGACGGCGGCTGGCGTGGCACTGTGGGCGTTTCGTCAGCAGGAGACGTACATCGCGGTGCTGTTCGGCATCATGGCGCTGCAGAACTACGAACAACTGCGGTGGCGGTGAAGTGGTTGATCGGTTGATTCGCTAACTGGCTGATTGGTTCAGCCGATCATCTGATGGTACTCGGGTGCCACTGCTATCTTGCGCAGCAGTGCCTTGGGGCGATCGGAGGACGTCAGTTCTCCGATCAGAACAACATCCAATGACGCATCAATCGGGAGGCTCACGCCTCCCGCTCGCCAGGATGAGTCCCCACGGGCCGCCATCCGTGGGCTTGGGAATGACGACCCACGTCGCCCTCTGCTCATCGCCTTCCGCTCCCTGCTCGCTCAGAAGCCCAGACCGATCTCCGTCAGCACGCCGGTGCCGACGGTGCCGTCCGTGATCTCGAACATCGAGGGGAACTCACGGGCCCACTTTCTGTTGGCCTTGGGACAGTACTGACGTCCATTGCCCTCGATGGCCGTCACACTCGGGATGCGAGCGGCGATCGACGCCGAATGCAGAAACGACGCACCTGGACAGGTCAAATCCTGCACGCACAGAAACATGCCGAACTTCTGGGCGGCGGCAGCAGCGAACAGGGCCTCGGTCTGCCCCTTGCACGCCTTGAGCGCCACGCCCGAGTAGCCCTGTTCCCGCGACAGCAGCAGCGATTCGTAGTCGACCAGCGACTCGTCGATCACCACCGGCTTGAGCCGGGCCGCCTCGTGCATCGTGTTCTCGGGATGTGTCTTGAGGTCTCGGTGCGTGGGCTGTTCGATGTACTGGATGCGTTCGTACGCCTGTGGACTCTGCTCCTTGACCCGGTTCAGAAAGTCGAGCACATACTGTTCGTTCCGGCACTTCTCGTTGAAGTCGGTCGAGTAGTACCACGTCCGGCAGCCGCGCCGTTCCTGCGCATCCGCCGTCACGCGATCGATGTCGAGCACGCGTTGCACATCCCAATCGAGGTCGTC
This sequence comes from uncultured Planctomycetaceae bacterium, assembly GCA_963707405.1. GTDB lineage: Bacteria > Planctomycetota > Planctomycetia > Planctomycetales > Planctomycetaceae > CAVPPT01. Next base: position 12,675 of record CAVPPT010000014.1, read on the forward strand.
GCCGTTGAGCTTGATCTTCAGATGCGTCAGCCCGTCGGCGGCGATCCATTCGGGGAGCGTCTCCGGCAGTCCATCGTTGATGCGCTTCTCGATGTCGCCGTCGGTCAGCGGATCGAGTGCTCCGACCAGATGATAGAGCGGCATCCGCTGTTTGGGTTCGCGGAGCGTGTACTGATCGAGATACTCGCCGGTGAACTGCTCGTCGAGGTACTCGGAGAGGTCGGCGTTCATGTACTCCAACGAGAGGGCGTTGAAGCTGTTGACGTGGTTGACGCGCCCGTAGGCGTCGTGCAGGGCCGCATCGATCGGACTGGCCGCCACCAGTTGAGCGAGCGGCGGGACGTACTCGGGCAGCCCCTGTCGCTGTGCGATCGACTTCCCCAGATGCCGGTACTCCGCCGAGATGTGGTACACGATGTCGATCGCATGGCCGAACTCAGGGAAGTCGTTCGCCAGATCGGCGACTTCCTCGGCAAACAGGCACATCGCCTGTTCGGCCTGTTTCGGCTCGACGACCGACGAGGGCCATGCCCAGACATTGCCCACAGGCATACTGCCAAACCCGGTCGCGTGTTGACCGGAGCGGCTCTCGACCGTCACTTCGGCATTGATCAGCCGGGATTCCGACATCACGCGGCCGCCGAACTTCAGCGGCATCCGAAACGGACAAGGTTCAAAGGAAATGCGAACTTCAGTGACGCGAACGTCGGTCGGCTTAGTCATGACCTTTCGGGGGGACCGTTGGTGAACGAAGTTGTCTCGATGCCGACCGGGATTCTATCGGTGCCGTTCCACAGATTTCAACGCCTGTTCGATCGTGCTTGACCGAAAGGCTCATCCTGCCGTATGTTTCGCCGCCCCGGCGTCCCGCTGCGCGAAATCCACAAGGTCCCTTCGTTCCTGACTGCCCTTCGTTCCTGACTGGTAGTGCGCCATGGATGGCAGCCTGCTTGGACCATCGCTGGTGGGTGGGTTCCGCACGGGCGGTGACACACCTGTGCCCTTCGCTGGCGCTTCAGGCTTCGACGCCATCAGGAAGTCAGCCCTCGGCCCTTTGTCCTCCGCCGTTTGTCCTGTCACCGCCAGTGGCACCCGACCGCCAACGCTGCCCATCGTCGAGCGACCGGCCACCTATCTTTGCCCCGGTGAGACGCACCCCATTTCCCGCGCGGTTCATCTGGCACGACTGGCCGCCTTCTACCCCAAGTGCCGAACCTGCGAACACCGCCGCGACTCCGGCCAGATCGCACACTCCACCACCGACCGGCTGGAGCTGACCTCGCAGCGGCGCAGACCGGGCCCCTGTTTCGCGCGAAGGATGTGCGCGGCGTGTACCTCAATCAACTCACACGTCATGTCGTCGGACAGATGGGCGCTGCCTTCGCCAGTGTGCTGTGGGAGTCCCGCTCGCTGTCGGGCACACAGACACGCCCTCCCTCCCAGGGAGGGTCCGGGGCTAAGTTGATGGGTGGACGAGTTGATAAGTTGATGAACGGAATGCGGGAGAGTCTCGGAACAAGAGACGATGCCCCCTCACTCGGCTTGCTCCCCTCGTCATCCTCTCCTCCACAGGGGAGAGGGCGGCGCAACTCCCCTCCTTTCCAGGGAAGGGGCAGGGGAAGGTCTCCCCGACCAAGCGACGACCGCCAGCAGTGCGAAGATTGGCGAGCCGCACTTGGTGTCGCTGCGTGCTGGCATCGACAAGAGTGCCCCTCATCCGGGTCGTCGCATCATCCAGCCGCGCGGTCCCTGCATCGTCATCGGACACGACGCCCGCACGTCATCGCCCGATCTCACCGTCGGTCTCGCCGCCGCACTCCGACGCATGGAATGTGACGTCGTCGACATCGGACGGGTCTCGCGGCCCTCTCTCGACTTTGCCGTGCAGCATTTGCATGCCGACGGAGGTGTGTACGTGGGCGGACAGGGCTGTGCCCCCGCATGGAACGGACTGGAGTTCGTCGGCAGCGGCGGAGACCAATGGTGTCGACCGGGAAAACTCGATGAAGTCGCCGAACGTTTCGAGTCCGGTACCGTCCGCCCGTCGCGCCGGGCGGGACGCCAGCGCTACTTCGACATCAGCACGCCGTACCGTGCCTCCTTCTGGAAGCATGTGCATGATCTCCCTGCGACGAAGCTCGTCCTCAGCTGCTGCGATGCGGTGATCGAGGCGACTGTGTCGGCCATCTTTGCGGAAGTGCCGGTCGATCTGGTGCCCATTGATGTGCCGATCAACGTCGGCCGTCGCTGGATCGACGCCGCAATGGTGACGACCATTCGGCAGTCGAGGGCCGATCTTGGAGTGCTGATCGAGCCGGATGGCCAGACGTGCCTGTTCTGGGACGAGCAGGGTTCGCCGCTCGCTGATTGTGCACTGCCGCGGGCCATGGTCACATCGGCAGGTGTGTCGTCTCGTCAGGAGATCAACAATGGCGGCGATGCCATCCTCACGCTGCTGCATGTCCTGCAAATGTTGCCTCGGGCGGATGGATCGGCAGGGGGCGCCCCGCGCATGTGAGTCCCCCAACTCCACGGGCTGCGGCCCGTGGGTATCACGCTCGCCTACCGGGCACTTGTCCTGAGGCCCGGATGTGTTAAAGTTCCTGTTCACGATTGCCAGTTCCCGCGACCTGCAGACACGGGTCGCCTGTTGACATAGCTACGGAATCACCCCGAGATGGCCAAGACACAACGCAAGCTGAAGAAGGCGAACCACGGAAAGCGACCGGCCAGTGCCCAGGCACGCCGCGCCAAGCGACGCCAGATCAAGACCTGACGCGCCCGCCAGACTCAAACCCCGTCATTCCCGCGAAGGCGGGAATCCAGTGGGTAGCCCCGGATCTCGATCCGGGGTGGCGCAGCGACAGGAGGTTGTCGATGATATCGCGTTGTCACCAGACGGGGCGGGGATGTCCATCGACCGGAAGTCGTCCCGCAACCTCTTGCAGCTGCGCCGCACCGCTTCAAGAAGCGGTGCGACCCACTCACCCTCCCCGGCCGCTCGTTCGTCGCGTCCAACTCTCCCTGGGAGGGTGAAGCGATTCAGATTCAACGCAGCCGCACGCGGACTTTGGATGAGCTCATCGGGGGACTGATGTCCCCCGCTCGCCGGTGGTGGTGTTACTGACTCGCATCTCATCGCTCGTCACTCGCCGCCAGTCTTGCGTCACTCGCCGCTCGCGAACTCCGCCACCACTCCCGAGGCAGGCAGCCCAGACCGGCGATCAGCAGCTGCGATGCACAAAACAGCAACAGCTTCATCAGGCGTCCTTCGGTGAAACCGTAGGAGTGCAGTCCCACGCCCAGTTCGTTGACGCCGAACCACGACCAGCTGACGACGACGTTGCCCAGCACCGCCAGCACGGCCAGTCCGCGCGCCTTCACCAGTCCGTCCCAGCGGGCGTGCAGCACCAGGGCGTTCCACAGCACGATGATCAGCGCCCCGTTCTCCTTCGGGTCCCAGCCCCAGAAGCGGCCCCACGAGTCATCGGCCCACAGGCCGCCCAGCACCGTGCCCACGAAACTGAAGAAGATCGCAAAGCACAGCATGCCGTAGATCATGCGGGTGAGCTGCGCTGGTCCTGTCGACGGCGAGAGCGCTGTCTGTGAACAGGCCCCGCATCAGAGTACACCACGCCCAGCAGCCCGCAGACGTAGGTCGCCGCGTACCCCAGCGTGACACAGACCACGTGCGTCGCCAGCCAGAACTGCGTGTCGAGCACCGCCTGCAGCACGGCGAACGTGTCGCCGTCGATGCGCCAGGACGTGGGCGATCACGCAGCGTGAGGAAGCCCGACGACCGCCGCCGATCACGTTGCCCACACCCAGCGGTAGACCGTCTCCAGCACGATGCCGAACAGCACCGCCGCCCAGCCGATGAAGACCGCCGACGAATACAGGTTGGTCACCGGTGGACGTCCCGAAATGTAGATCCGCCCGACCAGTGCCAGACTGTGCAGCACGGCGGTCGTGACGATCATCCAGAAGGCGGCCCGGTTGAGTGGCTCGGTCCAGCCCAGCCAACTGAGCGCCACGATCACGAAGGCGACCACATACACCCACGATGCGAGGTTGAACGGACCGAACCGGTTGAAAAACGACTCGAATCCCACGCGGTCGAGACTCACCGTCTGGTTGCTCCCCGGGGGAGTGAGGTTCACAGGGTCGGCCGACGCGATCAGCTTCTGATAGTCGCGCAGCGCGGTGTTGAACTGCGCTGCATCCTGACTGCCATATGCCGTGAAGATGTCCCTGAGCTTCTCGAAGGCGGGTGACTGGCCATGTCCCCCCTGCCGATCGACGGCGGCGTACACACTCGCCATCGGGTATTCCAACCAGTCGGTTTCGTACCCTTCGATGTTCGTGATCGAGGACTCAGCACGTCCGAGCTGTGTCGGGACAGGGAGAGGCAATTTCATTTCACGCAGGCGTTGCGAAGCTCCTTTGAGAAACAGGAGGGCCTCCTGGACCTTGAGTGCTGCCGCCTGCGGATTGGACTGCATCTCCTCGCGTGAGGGCAACTTGGGAGCGGCGTCGCTGTAGTCAACAAACGACACCTGCATCTTCTGATACGTGGACAGCCGCTTCGCCAGATCGAGCACCTTGCGTTGCAGCAGCGTGCGATCGTCGGCCGCCGTCGATTCTGCCGCCTTGATCGACTTGTCCAGATCTTCGAGCTTGTCACTGAATTCGCTGATGGCATACCGCCAGTGGCCCGGACGGTGTTCGAGCCCCAGCATGTCCACCACATCGACCGACTCGATGCGAAAGACCTGATGATTGAGGGCGGCGTCTTCCCGCGAGATCACGTCCAGCAGCCACTCGATGGCTGAATGCGAGGAGCCCTGCTCATCGATGTTCTTGAACGACTGTTTGTCGGAGAGCATCAGCAGGGCATTGCGGGCCAGCGAATCGAACGGCTGCGCCCGTCCCTGGTACAGCACCGGCAGACGGCCGAACTCGTCCAGCTGCATCTTGTCGGGCGACGTCCGCCGTGGTGCGGCGAAGATGGCAAACAGACCGGCGGTGAGTCCCACCATCAGCACAGGCAGCAGCCAGCGTGGGACGCGCGACTTGTGCTGAGTGTCCTTTGGATCCGGCGGCCTTACGGCCTTGAGCTTTGACCGGCCCGGAGCGAGCGAGGTGAGATGGTCGGGGGACTCCATCTCGCGGATCTCTTGCTGCATCGACCGGCGGCGACCCAGAAACCGCATCAGCACCAGCGTGAACTGCGCCAGCATGCCGACTGCCACGATCATGCACGAGACATAGGGCGTCATCCAGCCGATGTTGCTGACCACCTGCAGACCGGTCGCTTCGGGCGAGCTCGAACTGAGCGACCCGGGGGGATGGTAGTTGCTCTGGTAGAACGTCTCCCCCGCGTACCGCAGCGGGTTGTTCATCCAGATCGGTTGCTCGAACTCGGTGCCACGCTCCCGGTCGGTGAGCTTGATGATCGAACGGTAGTCGCGCACGGTGTTCGTGCCGATGTAGTCGTTCTTCTGCACGTCGACCAGTTTGATCTCATACGGCTTGTAGAGCCGCTTGAATCGCAAGCTCATCTCGAAGGGCTTGCCGTCGACGCTCACTGTGTCCGGCGATGCCGTGAAGAACGGGGGCATGAGCAGCGTGCTGAGCAGATAGGTTCCCAGATCCTTGCCGGTCCCGCGCTGGAGAACCTGCACATATACCGAGGGGGTATCCACCCGGCCCCCCATGTCAGTCCCGGCGGTCAGCCGCAGCGGCTCGGCGATCAACCGCTGGCCGTTCCCCTGCGTGGCGGGGTTCTGAAAGTCGCTGTCGACCAGTTCCTCCGTGGCGATCCGGCGGATGTCTGAGTTCGGATCGAACCGCACGACCTTCAGATCGAAGGGGAGCAGTTCATTCGAGATCGTCGCCCCACCCATCAGCAGCGAGGCGGGGATGACGGTGTGCACGTCGGTATCGGGGGACGACCGATCGACGATCGCGAGTTCAGTGGACCGGATGTCCTCACTGAAGTTAACTGCCTGACCTTCCTCGATCGTCATGCGGCTTTCGACATGGGACGTGCCGACCAGAATCTCATAGAACATCATCAGCCCGACGCCGCCATGCAGCAGTACGATGCCGGCCCGCTTGTTGAACACCAGGATGCACCCGGCCAGCAGGACGCCTCCGGCGAGTGTGCCCTTGAGCAACTGATACAGAATCCGCATCGACGAATCGCCGAGTGGGCCGACGACAAACGTGCTGACGTCGGCCAGCGCCAAGCCAATGGCCGCCGCACCCAGCAGCCATCGCACGCTTCGCTGTGTCGTGTCGCTGGCGAAGGCTCCGTATCCGGCAGCGGCGGCGAGTGCGAGCAGCGCGACCTGCAACACTTTCCAGAGATTGTCATAGGCGACCCAATTCTGAGCCTGCAGACCATCGGGATTCGAGCCGCTCGCGATGACGAGCGCCGTCACCAGACACCCCAGAGCGATCGTGGCCACACCGAACCACAACCGGGGCCCACGGGCTTGCATCCGGAACCGCACCGTATGGGCGGCCAGCAGGTTGAGCATCATCACGGCCCCGATCAGCCAGCCTTTGGGAAACCAGATCCCCAGCCACGTGGGCAGGTCCGGCTTGCTGGGGAAGAACGACGGCGGCGCAAAGAGTTGGGCATCGATCCAGACAAAGAACTCAGAGGGATGAAACCATGGCGCGGTGGCGGTGAAGGCTTTGGCAAAATCGATGCGGAAGTATTCGTGAATGACCGCCCAGATGTCCTGGTTGACCTGAGCCATCGTCCCGGCGAGCACAATCACAATCGACAGGGCGAACAGGGCGACTGTCAGCTTCAACGATGCCAGCGGCTTCAGAAGTGTCCGCCACAGCGCCTCTGGCTGACGTGCGCGTGACGACGACCTCTTTCGCCCGACTCCCTCCGGAGTCTGTGCGATGCCATCAAGTGCTGGAACTGTTGCCACGATTGACTCCTGTCTTCCGGTCCGCCTGCGCAGGCTCGCTGCACGAGGAGCGAGTCCTGAACCACCCGGCGGCGATCATTCGATTTGCACTACTGGAACTTCACCGACTTCAGGAAGCCATCAAAGTTCTGCTGTTGACGCCGGGCGAGCTTCTTACTGCCCTTCAGTTTAAAAAACCACTGCTGGTCCCCATGGGGAACGACGGCCCCGACGATCATCTCCTCGTCCCCTTCGAGTTCCACCAACGTTCCCGGGTTCCCGTCAACGACGATCTTGCGGGACTGGGAACCCAGCGCCTGCGGAGTGAGCTCGGGGGCCAGTCCAATCTGACCACGCCAGCGATTGATGTTGGCCAGCAGATCGCCACCGGCGGTCGATACCGAAATGCTGATCTGCTCGTCCCCGTCACTTACGGCAAAGTTCGCTTTACTGAATGGAGTCGATGCCCCTGCTTCCCAGCCGGCGGGAGCCTCATAAGTCAGCCCCTCGCCCCTGCCTTGAGACGTCCCGGCAACCGGGGGGCGTTGTTCGATGGTCGCCGGCGGCAGCACAATTGCTCCCAGCATCAGCGCGTCGTCCGTATCCGGTGTCTTGCCCCGCAGACGCACGAGCGTCGTCGGACGGGGCCCGGCGGTCAGTTCACGCACACTCCAGTCCTCGGAAGCCTCCGTCGCATCGGACTTGGTCAGCTGGGTCCATTCGGCAGTCGTGTAGGGAGTCAGCCCTAGTTGGGTCCGCCAGCGATCGATGTTGTCCCGGACATACTGCTGCGGGTCGGCGGACATCACCGGCAGGGGAATCACCGACACCTCCAGCGGCGGCTCCGCACTGCCGATCCGCAACGTCGCGAACCGCATCTGCGAAGCCGATTCCGGGATCCAGCCTTCGGGCAACGACCATGTTGGCTGCCCGCCAGTGAACTGCACGGAGTCAATGAATGCCGAAAACTCGTCGGTGTGGGAAGCGAGCTGTTCCGCAGCACCAGTCACCTTGAAGAACCAGGCCCGCTGGTCGGTGCTCACAGGATTGCTGCCGACGTCCGGGTGACCTGGCGGCATCTTGGCTTGATCGGGTGGAGGGGGCGTGACCCGCTCGACCTTGTACTGGGTGATCTCATCTCGCCGGCCGCACCCAGCGAAGAGGGAGCAGCAGAGCAGGGCGACGCCGGCCCAATTCAGATGGTGTGGCCATCGCGCCACGGACGAAACCGGGAAAGAAGTCACTGGGGCAGAATCCATGGTGGCGGGTGATCAGACAGGGCAGATCCGGCGAACAGCAGATGCGGGGCAGTCAACGTAAATCACTATTGCACAAAACCTTACGTCACTCCACACAACTCGTGGGGAGGGTAACTCCGCGCGGTTTAGTCTGTTCACCTGCCTATTATAGGACCGCTGCAATGGAAAAGTACACAACCTCACGGCGATCTTCGCGCTACCGGCACATTTCGTGCATGTGTACTCGGTGCGGATTCAACTCATGAACCGTCCTGTCCCATCACCGCCCGCCATTCGGCAGCGGTTCCCCAAATCCAGCGGAAACCTGTCACCAGCAAGGATGCTGACCCGACGCCCTCCGTTGTAAGTTTCACCTCTCGAACGTTGTAGATTCTTCAAGAACCGGCAAGGAGGCCCTGATGCTGCGACTACGCTGTCGCCCCGTTCGTTCCTCTCCCCAGCGTGCCATTCAGCACTCCTCTGCACTGTGCCATTTACGGCACTAGTCAACACGGTGCCATTCGGCACCGCCGGACCTGATTCCACCCTCGTTCAGCGTCCACCCGTTTCCCATCTAGTCCTTCCATTGATCCAGCCATCGACCTCGGGAATCCGCGGTTCGTCCTCCGCCCATCGCTGAGTGATCTGAGCTGCCGAGTTTCCCGCAGTCGCCATTGCCTGAAGCGAAGCTGTGCGCAGCACGGATGACCTTGCGCGCGCCTGACCAGCGCCCGAAACAAGGGATTTGATCATGACGACGACCGCTGTTTCCGCCCTTCTGATGACATCACTGGCCACTATGGGGGGCGAGCCCAGAGGGGTCGTCCTCGATTTCGGAGCGTCGTGGTGTCATTACTGCCAGCAGATGGATCCGGTGGTCGACCGGTTGCATCGGCAGGGTTACTCCATCCGCCAGGTGGATGTCGACCGGGAACGCAAACTGGCGGAACAGTTCGGCGTCCAGAACCTGCCGACATTCATCCTCGTTGTTGACGGCCGCGAAGTCAGCCGCAGGGTCGGGGCTGTCTCTGAACAACAGTTGCGGGAGATGCTGGGGCAGATTCCAGTCGACCCGCCCATTGAAAATGTCGGTGCACCGCTCGCCTCAGTCGCCGAGCAGGCACCGCGTCCACTTCCGATCCCCGTCAGCGCCTCCCGCTCCCGATCCCGCCGACATCGCGCGTCAGCCCTCACGCATTCCGGTGAGTTCGGCCGTCGATGTGTCCCAGGTGGCTGAGGTCGCCACTTCCGAATCGCCACGGAGCGGCCTGATCGGGAAGCTGTTTGGTCGCACAAAGTCACAGCCCGACCCGACTGAGGCCGGCATTGTGGTCCGGGGAAACATCAGTGATACCCCCAGCACGCCCGAAAACCTCCTGCCGATCATCGATCCTCTCAAGGCGAGCGTCCGTATCCATGTGACGGTTGCGGACCAGACGACCGTGGGGTCGGGAACTGCGATCGACTCGCGCACCGGACGGACGATCGTCATGACGTGCGGGCACATCTTTGAAGGCTGGAACGAGCAATCGAAGATCGAAGTTGATCTGTTTCTCTCCGGGGAAATCCAGCGATTCGTCGGACGTCTCGAAAAGGTGGACCTCCGGTCCGACGTCGGCATCCTCACCATTCCCACCGACTCCATCGTCGCAACGGCCCAGGTTCCCGATCACAGCTCGCGGCCTCGCGAGCAGCAGTCGGTCGTGAGCATCGGTTGCAGCGGAGGGGCCAGTCCGTTGCAGGAGCCGGTTCAGGTGACCGCGCTCAACTACTACGAAGGACCGGACAACATCGAGTGCACGGGAGTGCCGGTCCAGGGGCGTTCGGGTGGCGGCCTGTTCAACGCGCAAGGACAGCTCGTCGGTGTCTGCATTGCGGCCGACGCCGAGCGGGGACGAGGTGCCTACGCCGGACTGCTGGCCATCCACGAACTGCTGGATGCGGCATCGCTTACGGCACTGTATCGCAAGTCCGACTCCGACGGATCGCGGGTCGTTGCGGGAGCAGAGGAGGGGGGGCCTCGTCAGACGGCTGAAGTCGTACCGGCGTCCATCGCCTCGACATCAGCACCCACTGCTGAGGAGATGCAAATGGCGGCGGCGGGGCTTCACGGTGATGCTGAGGTAATCTGCATCATTCGGTCGCGGGCACATCCCGCCGATCCCAGCCGCGTGGTGATTATCGAGGAAGCCAGTTCGAATCTGCTGGACGTGCTGGAAGGCGAGAATCGCAAACAGCAGGCCTTGCTCCAGGTGAATCGCTGATGCTGCGTCAGTCGAGTTCCTCAGCAATTTGATAGATCCGCTCGGTGTCGAGAGTCAGCTCGTTGCTCTCGAAGAGTCTGCCAATCGCTCGTTTGTGCAGCTTCATCTTCGCACCACCGATGCCGATCGCTCCGTAACAGACAATGTTCCCATGCCGTGCCGCCTTGTCAGTCACGCCGATTCCTGCCAGCCCCACAGGCGGCACCGCGTTGACGTCGATCGCCACCCGCAGTGAGTCGATCGACGTCCAGTCCCGTTCCGCCAGAAACTGCACGCCGGCAGCACCGGCGGCGATCAGCAGCTGCACACCTGTCAGTGCTGCGCCGGGATCATCCGCCGAGACGCTCACCGGTTCGATGATCGCTTCCGCGACACGTTGACGGATGTCTTGGCAGACGCTCTCCGCCCGTTGTGGCGATCGGGATGCCAGCCTCACGTGCGCCCCGCTCAAGCACAGCAGCAGCGCCGCACGCTGTCCGACTGGTCCGGTCCCTCCCAGCACCAGCGACTGCGCACCACGCAGTTCGAGATGACGCGACGCCTCCCGGACCACGGCGGCTGCAGTGGTGTTCGAGCCGTTCGCGTCCATCATCACGGCAACGCGCATCGGTCCGAAGAACGTCGAGATGATCTGCTGCAGGAGCGCTTCGCCCGCTGCGACATCACTGCCCCCCACGAAGATGGCCGTGTTCTTCAGATCCGTCCGCGCGCGAGTGAACATCGCCCCGTGGACCAGCGGAGTGACGTTCTCCGGCGTCACTCCGCCGTAAGCAAATACGTCATCCACCCCGGCGTCCACAGCCACGACACGGTCGAAGCTGCTGGGCTGCGCATCGGTGTCGAGCTGAATCAGAATCCGTCGCATGGCCGAAGGGATCACGGTTTCGTTCGGCTTCACACTCCGGAGAACGGGTGTTTGGCGCCCCCCTTCTTCGTGAGCATTTCGTCCGCCGAGGGATCGTTCTTAACGGCGCGGGCGATCGCCTCCTTGGTTGCCGCATAGTTGTACTCGTAGATCTTTTTGTCGCTCTCCGCCTCCCAGTGAATGAACACGCCACACACAATCACCCAGTTGTCGGCCTGATCCTTGGGGATGACGCCGGACTCGACAGAATCGGCGACGGCTTTGGCGACGGCGAACTGGGCCGGTCCAAACATCTGCACCGCCTGCTTGGCCCCCTTGATCGTCACCTTGGTGATCATCACGGTGGCGGGCTTCACGGCGAGGTTGGGCTCCAGTACCGCCAGCAGGTTGCTGTGACCGGCGGACTGGTTCGCCAAGGCGTTGGCGAAAGCGGCTCCAACCGGGCCGTCCTTGTCGCCAATCAGCAGATCGATGTGTGCGACTTCATTTCCCTCACCGACCAGGGACTTCTCCGATATACATGGCCATGCTGCTGCTCCCTTGTATTCTGTGGACTATGAACCGACGATGAAGAGACGCCGGTGATCGAGCCATCACGCCTTTTGACGCCGATGGGCAAGCCAAGGCGAGACCCGTCAAAGCGATATCTTACAAGCCTCTGCTCGTAATTCCAGCGACCCCACATCGACGTCCCCGAATGTCCGACACCGATCCACTCCTGACTGTGGCGTTCGACTCAATAAGGGAGTCGGATTCCACCGCGCCGCCGCTGCTGATCGTGGGGGCCTCGGCCCGCGCCGCCGCATTCTCGGCCCTCAGGTCAGGGATGCAGGTCACCTGCCTGGATCGGTTTGCCGATATCGACCTGCAGCAGGTCGCTGAGGTCAGGCAGATCTCAAACTATCCCGACGGCCTGATCGGTGAACTGGGCCAACTGTCGCGGCGACCGGTGATGTACACTGGCGCGCTGGAGAACCATCACGACGTGATTCGTGCGATCGAATCCGGGCACTGGTTACTGGGAAACGGTGCCGACACCCTCCTGCACGCCCGCGCTCCCCAAGCTGTGTGTGAAGTGCTGAAGCGGTTTCATGTCCCGCACCTGAAGATCCGAACTCATCGGGAACCTCCGCCCGCCGATGGCCAATGGCTACTCAAACCACTGCATGGTGCGGCTGGACGCGGCATCACAGTCTGGGACGAACATGCCGCGACATCCCCCACGCTGGACGAAGCCCACTACTTTCAGCGCAAGGCCGAAGGCGAGACGTTCTCGGCGGTCTTTCTTGCGCAAAAAGAGCCGTTTCAGTGCCGGTACGTCGGACTGACCCGACAGCTCATCGGTCTGCCAGAACTCAATGCCCCGCAGTATCGCTGGTGCGGAGCGATTGGTCCGCTCGTCCTCGACACGTCTGCCGAAATCCTCATTCGCCGCACAGGCAATGTGCTGGCCCGCCAGTTCGGACTGCAGGGACTGTTTGGGTGCGATTTCATCCTGGATCCCCAAACCCGCCCGTTGATGACCGAAGTCAACCCGCGTTATACATCTTCGGTCGAAGTGCTCGAACTGCTTGCCGAAGTGAACCTGGTCCGGGATCATTGCGAGGCGATGGGATACCAAGTGTCAGCCGAAGAGTCGCATATGCCGCTGACGAATCTCCCGCCGGTGATCGGAAAGGCTGTGGTCTTCGCGGATCGAGAGCTTCTTGTGCCCGCCAACTGCGAGTGGATCTGCACGTCGCCGCAGCGGCCGCTTCCCGGCCATGCCGACATCCCCCAACCTGGATCAGTGATTCCCGCAGGCGGACCGATCTGCTCGATTCTCACCGGAGCGGACTCGACCGACGACTGCCTGAGTCATCTGCTCCAGCGTGCCGCGCAAGTCCTGCTTATGACCAACTGCGAGTCTGCATCGCCCCAATCTCTGGAGAACCTTGACGCCAAAGCGATCTGACGATTCGGGGCAACGTCTGCTGTTCACACACGCACAGAGTCATCCATGTCTCAAGCCATTGTCGATCCGGATGAACTCCGGCAGTTTGCCCAGCAACTCAAGCAGTTCAACTCCACGCTGTCCGACCAGGCGGCGATGCTGGCAGCCCGCCTAGAAGCGCTGAGCACGACGTGGCGTGATCAGGAGAACAAGAAGTTCAGCGAAGAATTTCAGCAGCACATGCGTCTGCTGGCCCAGTTTGTCGAAGTGAACAACCAGCACATCCCCTATCTGCTGCGCAAGGCGCAGCGCATCGAGGAGTACCTTCAGCAGCGCTGACCCGGGGGCTCTCAGAATATTTTCGTCCACCCTTAGACCGTATTGTTTCCCGCTCGGGAAGGCTGCCGTGTGAGATGCCCAGTCCTGCCAAAGTCACCTCCATCGAAGCGGTTCGTGAGTTCAGATCGGTCCTGCTGACCTTTGAACAGGAAGCGACTTCGTCACTCGAGTCGATGCAGATGCTGCTGCACCGCGTGATCGCCTGGATCGAGCAGGAGTGTCCGGCGTACTGGGACTCGCAGGTCAAGCGCGCCTTCGACAAAGTGACCGAGACACGCACCCGGCTGACGACATGCCAGATGCGAACCGTGGCAGGTCGTCATCCCACCTGCATCGAAGAGAAACAGGACTATGAGCGGGCCCGCAGGCGACTGCAGCACTGCCAGGAGATGGTGCAGCGCGTCAAACGCAGCGGCGTCAAGCTCCGCCACGAAATCGATGAGTTCCGCGGACGAACCGCCGGCCTGGCACGCAGCATCGAGACCGACCTTCCTGCCATGGCAGCCCTCATTGGCCGTATGGCCTCCGCTCTGGAAGCCTATGCAGAACGGCCAAGCGACGTTGCCGATGCGGCCCTATCCAGCCCACCGCCCCCAGCGGCGGTCGTGGCTGGTGAGTCTGCGTCCGCGTCCCGTACCCACCCTTCCAAGCCTTCGTCATCAGGGTGATTGCCATGTTTGCTCCTCAATTGGAAAGTGCGTCTGGTCGCCTGCGTGACTCATGGGAGGTGCTGACCGCGCACTGGTCCGGACTCCAGGAATACTGGCAGGACGCCAACGCCCGTGACTTCGGAGAAAACCATCTGCAGCCACTCTCGCGTGAAATGCAACTGGCGTTGCCCGCCATCTCCCATCTGGCACAGGTCATTGCCGCGGCCGAACGGGAACTGGCCGACGATCCACGATGATCGCCTCTCACTGAAGGACAGCAACCACTCTTGAGCACAGGCACGCCGACGTCCGACGTCACCCAGGCACTACGAGAGCTGACTCGCGGGATCGCCCAGCGTGCGCAGGCTGAGGACGCGCTCGCCCGGTTGGGCACACGCACTGCGGATGCACAGCAGCAGGCATTGCAGAATTCTCTCCAGCAACTCATCAGCGACTACGAACAGGCGTCGGCGGACTTGCGGGAAGAACAGCAGCGGACACTGCAGGACATCACTGACCGGTATCGTGCCGATCGAGCCGGGGTTGAGGCCGAGTTGAACCGACAGCTCGCCGCCATCGAGCGACAGGCTCATGATGAGGCCGCCGCACTGCAGCAACGACACGATGAGAGCAGCTGGGTCGTCAGCTCGGTTCTGGATGACACGTCAGAAACGAGTCCGCGACGGCAGTATGAACGCAACCTGACGCTCTTCGAGAAGTCGCAGGGCCAGCAAGAATCCGCACTGGCGGACATTGATGCGCGAATTGCCGAGGCGATGGACCGGCATGGTTGGCAGGCGGGACCGCTTCCGCCTCCCGACGATCTTCCGCGAAGTGCGGAGCAACTCTCCAGCCGTTTTCACGAGGCGATCGACGAAGCCCGGCAGACCATCGACGCCATCCGGAGTCTTTGGCTGCCGAAGTTGTTTGCCGGCTTTGTTCCGCTGGGTGCCTGCGTCCTGCTGGCGGCCCTCCTGGCGGTTCCCGCGTATTTGCTGCTGGACCCCGGTTTGCTGAACCTGACGATCACCCGTTCCGACCCGATGTGGATCGCGATCGTCGCCGGCGGTGCCGCGATGCTCAGCCTCATCTTTCTGGGGATTCTGTACACCATCTCCTCCATGCGGGTGTCGGAGCTGTTCACTCTACTACAGAACCACGAGGCGACTGCACGGGGGGCTCACCATGCCTGGCTGGCAGAGGCCGACCGCGAGCGGCGACTGCAGGAGAAGCAGTTTCGCATCCGCCAGCAGGAACTCGAAGGCCAGCGGCAGGGACAACTGCACAGGTTTCGCACCGTCCATGAAGAGAAACTGGCAGAGATCGAGAACTCGCGCACCTGCCAACTGGAGGAGACACGCACACAGTTTTCCGCGCGGTTCATCGAGATCGACCGAACTTTCGCAACCCTCCATCAGCAGACCGAATCCGCGTTCAAACAGCAGATCAGAGAGCTGACGGTGCGCGACGAGGCCGAACGTCCCCGACTGCAGGAGCAGCTTGATCGTCATCAGCAGGAGCGCGAGCAACTTCAGCAGCAGGCGGCGCAGGACCTCACTCGGTCGTGGTCGGAAACACTCGACTCAATGCACTCGGCAGAAGCCCGGATGGCCGAGCAGTCCCGTCAGCAATTCGCCGACTGGGTCCACCTGTCGGCCAAAGAGTGGCAGCCGACGTCTCGGGTGCCCGCCGCCATTCGACTCGGTGAGTACGGCATCGTTACGGCGCAGTTGAAGCAGGCGACCCCTCGCAGTGCCTCGCTGTCGGCACTGCCGCCGGAGTATCGCTTCCCCGCACGGTTGAGCTTTCCCGAGGAAGTGTCCGTGCTGTTCAAGATGCGAAGCGCACAGGCTCGGCCTGCGGCTCTGTCGGCCATGCAGGTGATGCTGTTGCGGCTGCTGACACTGGTGCCGCCCGGGAAGCTGCGGCTGACGATCTTCGATCCAATCGGACTGGGAGAGTCGTTCTCCGGATTCATGCACCTGGCCGACTTTGATGAATTGCTCATCACGAGCCGCATCTGGACAGAGTCGGCACAGATCGAATCGCAACTGGCCCGACTGACCGAACACATGGAGAATGTGCTGCAGAAGTATCTGCGCAATGAGTTCGCCTCGATTGAGGACTACAACCGTTTTGCCGGAGAAGTCGCCGAGCCATATCACATCCTCGTGGTGACGGACTTTCCCAGCAAGATCAGCGAACAGGCCGCACAACGACTCATGAGTGTGGCCACCAGTGGTCCACGGTGCGGCGTGTTCCTGCTGATGAGTGTCGACACGAAGGCACCGGTCCCGCATGGGTTTGATCTCGCTCCCATCGAACACGCGGCGACGACATTCGAATGGGCCGACGGGGCTTTCCATCTGGCCGATCCCGACCTGCGAGCGTGGCCGCTGGTCATCGACACGCCTCCGCCGCCGGAGACGTTTACGTCGATTGTCAAGAACGTTGGCGAAGCATCGAGGGATGTTCGCCGCGTGGAGGTGTCGTTCTCGCGCGTGGCACCCCCACCGGACGACGTGTGGAAATCCGACAGCCGTCGCGACATCGACATTCCCATCGGTCGGGCCGGTGCCCTGAAGCTGCAGCGCCTGCAACTGGGGCGGGGCACGAGTCAGCACATGCTGGTGGCCGGCAAGACCGGGTCCGGCAAGTCGACCTTCTTCCATGCACTCATCACGAGTGCCGCCCTGCATTACGGGCCGGATGAACTCCACTTCTTTCTCGTGGACTTCAAGAAGGGGGTGGAGTTCAAGGCCTATGCCTCCCAGCAACTGCCGCATGCCCGCGTGATCGCCATCGAGAGCGACCGCGAGTTCGGTGTCAGTGTGCTGCAGCGGCTCGATGCCATTCTGCACGAACGGGGGGACCTGTTCCGCCGTCAGGGAGTGCAGGACATCCGGGCTTACCGCGATCAGCATCCCCACCAACGCATGCCGCGCATCATGCTCGTCATCGATGAGTTTCAGGAGTTCTTCGTGGAGGATGACCAATTGTCGCAGACGGCAGGGCTGCTGTTGGACCGGCTCGTCCGGCAAGGGCGGGCGTTTGGCATCCATGTGATTCTTGGCTCGCAGACACTGGGAGGAGCGTACTCCCTTGGCGCAGTACGCTGGGACAGGTCGCCGTCCGTGTCGCCCTGCAGTGCAGCGAGTCCGATGCCCATCTGATCCTCAGCGAAGACAACACCGCAGCCCGCTTGCTGAATAGACCCGGCGAAGCGATTTACAACGACGCTAACGGCCGCATCGAGGGCAATCACCCCTTTCAGATCGCCTGGCTGCCCGATGAGGAACGCGAGGCCTATCTGGTTGTGTTGCGGCAGCTGGCACTCGAACAGCACATCGCTACCGAACCGGCGATCGTCTTCGAAGGGAACATCCCCTCAGATCCGGGGAACAACAGCGAACTGGTCACCTTGCTGAATGATCTGTCGACCAGTGCGGAACCGACCGGTCGCAGCCCGAGAATCTGGCTCGGTGAGTCGGTGCAGATCGGCCCGCCGACCTCGGTAGACTTTCATCCGCAGGCGGGCAGCAATCTGCTGGTGGTCGGTCAGGATGAGTCGGCGGCCAGTGGCATTCTGGCGACAGGACTGGTCACGTTGGCCGCGCAGTCCCCGGGGGCTGAATCGTCCTCCACGGAAGATGCACCGGTCTTCTGGGTCTTCGATGGTCATCCGGTCGGCACGCCCGATGCGGAACTCTGGAAGCGCGTGGCGAACGTCGCCGGCAGTTCGACACGCATCGTCACCCCTCCGGCCGCACGTCAGGCACTCGAAGAACTCTCCACAGAACTGGCGCGGCGAGCTTCCGCAGACCCCGGAACTCATGCACCGCTGTTCCTGCTCATCACAAACCTCAGCAAGTTTCGCGACCTGCGCAAAGACGAGGACGACTTCGGGTTGGGCAGCTTCGGCTCGCGCGATGCGGAGGCGGTCGCATCGCCGGGAAAGCGGTTCTCCGAACTGCTCACGAAAGGTCCCGAAGTCGGCATCCACACGCTGATGTGGGCCGACACCTATAGCAACGTCGAACGCTGGCTCAGCCGGCAGTCGCTCAAGGAGTTCGAGCTGAAGATTCTCTTCCAGATGAATGCCGGTGACTCGAGCAATCTGATCGACAGCCCGGCCGCGTCCCGGCTGGGTGTGCATCGCGCATTGCTGTACCGCGAAGAGACCGGCACCGTCGTGAAGTTTCGCCCGTACGGCCCTCCGAAACCGGCATGGCTCGACTGGGCACAGAATCAGTTGCAGGCACTCAGTGCCGCACTGGAACCGGCCACGGATCTCGACGAGTTTCCTGTTGCCTGATTTGGCGTGCCACTACTGGTTGTTAGATCCTGGTCATGACCACGTCTGCAGTCTCTCAAAGCGTGTGAAATGGAATCCCTTTTCCCCCACGCATGACAAGAGTCGCAGAGTTGGCGTTCCAGTGGGGGAGAAGGTGGCCGAAGGCCGGATGAGGGGCCGGACGCCGCGACACACTCCCTCCCGCAAGCAACCGTTGTATCGAATCGAGGTGCCATCAGCCTCAGCAGAAGGAGCAGCGAATCGGGCACTTTTCTTGCGGCAGTGACTGCTGGTCGGAGTGGGTGGCCGTACGAGGTCGGTTCTAAGATTTCCCTCCGGCAGTTGACCTTACTCACCCTCCCGCCAAGTGGCCGGATCCGAAGCTGCCGCCGAGGCGATCACACTCGGCACACCTTCCAGATTTGTCAGCACTTCTTCGTTTGCCACGCGGATGATACGCCACCCGGCCGATTCCAGCAGTTGCTTTCTGATCCGATCGGACATCCCGCGATCCGCATGGCTCTCACCATCGACCTCGATAATCAGGCGACATTCCCGGCAGGCAAAGTCGGCAATGAACTGCTCAACGGGCATCTGCCTGATGAACTTCAGGCCGGCCAGTCTTCGGTTTTGCAGCACAGCCCATAGCTTCTGCTCAGGGATTGTGAGTTGCGATCGCAGGGCGCGGGCGAAATGCAGGTGGTGAGTTGTTCTGCGTTGCGGACGACGGCTCATGCTGAAGTTCCCCTCATCCGGCTCGCTACGCTCGCCACCTTCTCCCCCACAACTTCCTCCACACTGCCAATCGCATCGCTTGTGGGGGAGAAGGGATTCACATGGAAAAGCGGCGAGCCACTATGCCGCAAACGGTGCAGCCCAACTATCGCTGATAGATGGGCAGGTAGCCGTTGTCGAGCTGCAGGATCGTCGCGTTGATAGCCGTCGTATACACCTGACCGATGTGTCCCTCGTTCCAAGCACCGTCGGCCGACTGCTTCCGCAGGATCTCGTCGATGATCTCCCGGCGATACCGCTCCCACTGCTCGCCACCGACACGATACATCACTTGCGCATAGTAGTAGTGGGCATAGTGCCAGTGGCCAAAGGTCGACCGCATGCCCCCGCCGCCGGGCCACACGTTGCGTTCGCAGTACTCCATCATCTGCTTCACATGCGGACCGCTGTACTCGCCCGAGTTGAACAGCGTCGCCACTGCCGCGGCGGTGATGGGCGGCCTGGCCCCACCCTGGCGCGTGATGCTGTACTGCACGCCGCCGTCCGAGGTTGTGCAGTCGGCGATGTACTGCTTGGCGTTGTCAACGATTGACTTCGGTACCGGGATGCCCGCATTGCGGCAGGCACGCAGGCCCTGCACCTGGGTGATGCACGTCGAGCCTTCGTCAAAGTCATTGCCATCCTTGGCCGAGACATACCCCCAGCCGCCGCGAGTCGTTTGAGCATAGCCACTGAACTCGACCGCCTTGGTCAGCACGCGACGGATCTCCTCACGACGTTCGGCATCTTCCTCCTCGCCAAACACCTGGGACAGAAACAACATGCTGAAGCCGTGGCCATATGTGTAGCGGTAGTCCTTGGGATAGCCGATGAGACCGTTCGGCTGCGACATATCGATGAGATAATCCACGGCCCGGGAGATGTTCTCGGCGTACTTGCCGCGTGTGGTCGTCGACCCTTCAGAGAGCAGGGCCGTTCCCCCCAGCGCCGTCATCGCGACGCGGTATTGTCCGCCGTTGGCCTCCCAGTAACCCTGCCGCGTCTGTTCGCGGGCCAGATATTCCAGAGCACGGGAGATCGCCTTGTCGACCTTGGGATCCCGGCTGCGGACCTCGGCCATCACATCCCTGTGACTGGCAATCAGAAACGCGATCAGACTCAGGCTGATGACGAGGCGGGACATAACGCGGGCAACCCTGCGGGCGAATTGAACTTCAGCTCCCCTGAAGCACCGGGCCCCCGGAAGCATCAGGGGACACTCCAGTATCGACTCCACACGGCCTGACGACAACCCCGGTTGATTGTGTGAACATCTCGCCGCTTGCTGCCGGCGCTCAGTTCAGCGGCGGAAACTCGAGGCGGTAGGTCTTCGACATTGACCGGCGGACCTGTTCTCCCTCGGCATTGACCGTGTCCACGTTCTTGGCGTGCCGGCGCTCGGCGTCCTGGTACTGCTGCCCGGCCGATCCCTGCCGTTGTTGCGGATTGCCTTGCTCCATGAGTGATCGCCCGGTTTCGGCGACACTCCGGGCCTCCTGATACCATTCGATCAGGTGCTGAGCCAGCGTGGTGACCGCCGGATCGACACCAGTCGGGTCGAGGTCCAAAATGCACTGGGAGGCGAACTCGGCGGCACGAATGCGTGCATCGAGAAAACTCCCGGCGATGCCGGCGGAGGCGATGCCTCCGGCAGGTGTGGCCCGCATGCGCGCCTCCTGGGCAATGACGGCATTCATCTCGTTCCAGTACTCGAGCGTTGGTCGTCCGGTGGGTCCATCGGAGGCAGCGGTAGTCGGCTGGTGCCCTCTCACGTCGTCCCGCTGCGTCGAGACAGGCGATGTCGCCACCACCGGGGATTCGTCGACCGCTGCGGACGGCTTCTTCACACTGGCAAGCTGCCGTCTAAGTTCGGCGACTTCCCATTCGAGGCGGGCCTTGTCCAGCTCCTGCTTGAGCCGGTCCCGCTCTCCGGAAAGGTTCTCATCGACGGACTCCGCAGCTTCCTGTTGATGAGCGACCGTCTGGGGCGCTGCAGGGACGACTTCGGCGCGTTTGGAGGGTCGTGGTTCTTCGGAGCCCCCGAAGATGAGCACCGCCCCGCACAGCAGACCGAGGGCAAAACCCCCGCCGACAATGATGCCGGTGACGGGCAAAGTCCGCGATCGTCCGGCTCGGACACGCCGACAGAGTTCAGAGTTTCTCAGTGAGTGGGAGTCGGGCAGCGGCATCGTTGAGTTCCTCTGGCGGAGGGATCCGATCCGTACCTGGACACCACGACCGGACAGCGAGAGAGACCTTCCGCCGTCGAACTCTAGCTCACCAATTGAGGGCGGTGAATCGGGATGCTGTTCACCGAGGGGCGGTCGGTCCGCTGATGCCAATTACCACGGTTCTGATGCGCCCCATGTCCAGCGTTCCTCATCAGCAAGAACTGCGGCGACGGTGCAACTCCGCTACCGTCTCCTTCACGAGATGCCCCATATGCGGGTGCGACGGTTCCAGGCCCACCTCGAGCCCGGCCTGCCGCAGCGCTTCACTGCACGTGGGGCCGATGCTGGCGATCAGTGTCGTCCGGGCCGCGTCGATCCACTTGTCTCGACACCCCAGACGCTCGCCCACCTGCAGCACATGGGCAATCTGCTGGGCACTGGTGAACAGAATCGCATCAAATCCCGGCTCAAGCCCATCGCGGATGGCGGCCTCCAGAGGTCCGGTCTCCTCCGGGAGCGCCCAGCGATAAATGGCGACCGGCACAACGATCGCACCCCGCGTCCGGAGCGCTGCGTACAGTTCGGGGCTCGGTTCCCCATACTCCTGAATGGCCACATGCTTGCCAGCGACTTTCAACGGACTGGCATCGATCGCGGCGACCAGTTCCCGCCAGGTGTTCGGTTCCGGAGCACGTACCGCGATCGGCACGGTCCACTCCCGCAGGACATTCGTCGGCTTTGGCCCGCGGACGACGACATCGCACTTCCGCAGCGCTTCCAGAAACTCGTCGTCCGTCCCATGCGCCTGCATCGCATCCCGCAGCGTGCGGGCTCCGACACCGGTCAGAAAGATGACGATGTCAATCCGCCCTGCCAGAAACTCGTCGGCGAAGCGGGCCACGTCCGGACTCTCATCGAGCGGCACGTCGCGCATCGACGGGGCGACGACCGCGTCCACTCCCGCACGCTCGAGCAACTGCTGCATCTCGACCTGCCTGCGACTCTCGAAACTGCAGATACGCAGCCGGTCGCGAGACTCTGAAGGTGCTGTCTCGGACTGTTTCGTCATGCCGCCGAGTCTACCACAGGGCAGGGTGAGAGCAAGCTGCGAGAGTGACGTGCCTGAGTCCGGGGTGCAGTTCTCGCCTTCGATCAGTAGCTGTCGCCCGAGACCACTTCACCGGCTTTCATCGTGCACAGGGCGGCGAACGTCAGAAAGTCCACACTCTCCGCGATGAACTGCACACGGCCGTCGGCGAACAGAAAGTTTGCACCGCCGATGTGAAAGCTGTACGGCTCATTGTCGTTCCGCCTGTTGATCGCGTGGCTACAGCCACCTGCCGGGGTGCAACCTTCCATCGAGCCATCGGCGCTCGCGCCATCCAGACTGAACGGCCCCTCGCTGTCTGCCCAGCCGATCCCCTGGTCGTTCGACAAGAGGGGCATGTCCGCTCGTCGGCGGTACACTTCCGGACGTGCCGCACATTCCACAACGGCGATCGTGTTGGTCGTGCCGTCGAGCACATCGGCAAAGCGACTTCGTGAGTTCCGGAACATAATCGAGAACCGGTTTTGCGAGTTGTACTGCACGGGATCAATCGAGCGAGGCTGGAGGCCCATGAGCGCCTCGTAATCGGTCCCTCCCAAAGGCACCGGAAACGTCATGGCTGGACGCGGAGGCTTGGCGACAGCGTCGAGCACCGGCGGACGTGTCGGCGTGCTCGGGCAGACGAACGTGAGCACGGTAACTCCGGCGGCGGTGGGATTGGTCCCTTCCCACCAGTTCTCCTTGACGTCGTACAACTTCCTCAGGTTCGCCTGCTCGAGAAAGGGGAGGATGAGCGGACGCCAGCCGACGTACTTGCCGTCCGGGTTGCCGGGTCCGGCCATCGTCCAGCCCGAAGCCGGAAAGACCCCATAGGTGTCGTGAAAGCCATGCAGGGCCAGACCGATCTGCCGCAGGTTGTTCTTGCACTGTGTCTGGCGAGCGGCTTCGCGCGCCTGCTGGACAGCGGGCAGGAGCAGACCCACAAGGATCGCGATGATCGCGACCACCACGAGCAGTTCAATCAGCGTGAACCCGCGGTGTCGCTGACACAGGGGCGGTCGGACCCGTTGCATCTCGAAGTTGTCTCAATCGCGAGGTCGTGAGGCATCCGGGCCCGGTCGGCATCCACTGCAGATCATCTCATCGACATCAGGACGCACCGTCCCCATGGCTGAACATGCGAAAGGGCGTCACCGCTCACCATACGATACGTCGCAAAGCGACGAGAGTGAACACAAATCCAGACAACTGACATTTGCAGCAGACGCCATGGTCGTGAGGGTCGCGACTTCGGTGGCGATGGCAGGGAGTGCAGCGCCGCAGTCCCGTGCCACAAGAATCCCGGGACCGTCGGCCAGTCAATTCGGCAACGGGCAGAATCCCGGGTCATGCCGCTGCGTGAAGAATTGGCGATGTTTCGTGAAACGTCCCCTTGCCAGTTCCGACACGAGGGTAATAACCCATTCGAACATGGGGCCGTGACCCCAGGAAGCACCAACTCAAGTATTCAGTCACAAGAAAGAGTGAGAAATGAAGACGTCCGCAAGTCAGGTTTGTTCATGGGCCTTGGCTGTCGCACTGGCACCGATGGTGTGCTTCGCTGCCGAGAAAAAGGACATCGTGGATACGGCCGTGTCCGCTGATGGATTCAGCACGTTGGTCGCTGCCGTCAAGGCCGCCGGTCTCGTCGAGACCCTGAAGGGAAAGGGACCGTTTACGGTGTTTGCTCCCACCGATGCCGCCTTCAAGAAGCTGCCGCCGGGGACGCTGGAGAACCTGCTCAAGCCGGAAAACAAGGCCCAGCTCGTCTCCATCCTCACCTATCATGTAGTGCCCGGCAAGGTCATGGCCGCCGACGTGGTGAAGCTCAAGGAAGCCAAGACGGTCGAGGGGTCTACTGTCGACATCACGGTGAAGGGCGATAAGGTCATGGTGGACAAGGCCAATGTTGCTAAGACCGACATCGAATGCACGAACGGTGTCATCCACGTCATCGATGCGGTCATCCTGCCATAGTGCTGCCACGTCCTGCCATAGTGCTGCCACGTCCGCCGAGCATTCGCACGATCAAGCCGTCCTCCTTTCGGAGGGCGGCTTGTTGCATTGAGTGAACTTCGCGAGACACAGGTATAGAATTGCAACCACTCGCAAGACCGCTGCGTGAGGCGATTAGGATGATGGGAAATCACCAACCGCTGCAATGACTCCAGCATGGCACACGTCAATGCACGCACACCTAAGTCAGCAGCGTCATAAACAAGTGCCAGCCGCTCAGGGAGGGCAGGCCGAAAACCCACCCGAGCCCCTGACCGCCTGGCACTCGTCAAGTTACACTCAGCACCGCGATCGCCGCGTTCAGAACTCACCGACCGGCTGACGATCGCGGATGGCGATTAACCGTTCGTAGGTGCTGTCCACCGTCGCGTTCGCATTGTTGTGGTCGATGTTCTCGCTGATGAACCGGACCGAACCGTCCGCCAGTAGAAACTGGGCACCTCCCTCATGAGGGCTGCTGAAGCCCCGGCTGCAGTTCGCACATGTATCGTTCATCTTGTAGCGACCGGCCGCCATGTTGTAGACGAGTCCCTGGCGAGAATGGTTCTCCGAATCATCGCTGCTGCCGTACACATTCGCGGCTCGTAGCGTCGTCTGACCAAGACGATAGGCCCGTTCGCCAATGGCGATGGTGTTGCTGGTGCCATCGCCAATGTCCTTGATCGACGTGCAGCGCATCCGGCCGCCCGGACTCGTGATGCTGCCCGTGCGGGAGGCCCGGCCGAACACGCCGTCCCAGGTATCACGCTCCAGTTCCCAGGGATGATTGGCACCCACATA
Source organism: uncultured Planctomycetaceae bacterium (assembly GCA_963707405.1). Lineage (GTDB taxonomy): Bacteria > Planctomycetota > Planctomycetia > Planctomycetales > Planctomycetaceae > CAVPPT01. The sequence continues at coordinate 38,018 of CAVPPT010000014.1, forward strand.
GTTGGAGGTCGCCACCGGTACACAGTCGGCAGTATCGCAGTTGCCGTTGCCCGGTCCCGTCGAAGGAATCCGCAACTGGTCGTTGATACCCGGGGCCGCGTCCGAAGGGCAGCGGTACATGGCCAGCGGCTTCTGCATCTCGGCCAGCGTGACCGGGTTGGTCGCCTGCTGCGGCAGACTCCAGGGGGCATTGGGCTGCAAAATGTTGTACAGCGGAGCCTGGTCCAGATAGGGGAGGATCATGGCCGACCACGCCCAGCAACCGCAGTTCCCCGCTCCACAGTTCCCTGCCGCCAGCCAGGGATTCGAGACAAATTGTCCGCCGGGAAACATGCCATAGACATCGTGATAGTTGTGCAGGGCAAGGCCCAGCTGCTTGAGGTTGTTCTTGCACTGGGTTCGGCGTGCCGCCTCGCGTGCCTGCTGCACAGCGGGGAGGAGCAGCGCAATGAGGATCGCGATGATCGCGATCACCACCAGCAGCTCGATCAGGGTAAAGCCGGGACGTTTTTTCATAACGATCAACTCCTTAACAAAGTGATAACTGGGCCATTTCGCCGAACAGGACAGTATCGAGTGCATTTCCGAAATCAGGTTGCGGGCGTGGACTTCAGTTCAATCTTGAGGTCGGACACACCCCCGGCTGGGATGTCGATCGTCAGTCCCGACCTGGCGGCGTTGGCAAGGTGTTCGGGCAGGACGTTCTTCATCGACACAGGTGCCGGTGCCTCTGCGGAGTGGGCGGCGTCGGCCCCCCGTAGTCGTAGGCTTTTTTGCGGACCCGGCACCCGCCTGGGTCTGGTGACGCCCACCTGGTAGGAACCAGGGACGGCACCATCTTTGGACGGGAAGGCTTTGAGGATGAACAGGCCTTCACTGCCGCTGAGGCCGGTGGCGACATGACCATCGGTCGCGACCGGAGCGAGGACGATCGCCGCCCCTTCGAGTGGTTTGCCATCGAGCAGAATCGTCCCCCGGGCCTCGACAGTCTCCGGGAGGTTTTCGGTCCATTTGTCGCTTCCCCCACCTCCGCATCCCATGAGCAGCAGCAAGGAGAACAGCAGCATCCGTTGATAGCGAGCCGCGAGCAAACCACTCTCCTGTAAACATTGG
>CAVPPT010000015.1:0-35349 GCA_963707405.1 uncultured Planctomycetaceae bacterium
CCGGAGGTGTGCAGCGTCTCCGACAGCCGGCCCACGGCCGTGTCGGGCAGAGCGGGTGGCGGTTGGGGTGTCGCGGGCTGAGGCGCGACGGAGGCCGCAGCGTCCTCACCGGAAGACATGTCGCTGCTTTCCGAGCCTTCCGCGACAAGGACGGTGCGGTCGAAGTGGCCGGTCAACAGGGCCTGCGCCAGCACCTGCAAGGCTGGAACTGGTGCGGCTTCTTCGGACGCAGCAGGTGTGGATGGCGCTTCGACAGCGTCTGGCGAGGGGCCGAAGACTCTGGTCGTGACCCGGCCGACTTCGCTCTGGGCCCGCAGCCGGCGGAGTTCGTCCAGCACCGCATCCAGGCCTTGCCCGTCGATGAACTGCATGACGTAGAAGTGGATGCCCGGTCCTGGCCGACGCCGAACACCGGCACGATATTGGTGTGATGCAGCCGGGCCGCGGCCTTGGCCTCGCGCACGAATCGTGCCACATGACGGTCCGACCGGGCGCATCTGCGGCGGCAGCACCTTGACGGCGACGCGCCGGTCCAGCGAGATGCTCCGGCTTCGTAGACGACGCCCATGCCGCCGCGCCCGACCTCCCGCACGATGCGAAAGTCCCCGAGCTGGTGTAGCTGAGGCAGCACGAGGTCGGGTTTGTGGTCGGTCGCTTCTTGAGGACCGAATTGTTCGAGGGTCACCAGAGCGGGAAACAGCTCGCGGATCTCGTCGGCGTGTTCAGGGTAGTGCGTGGTGTACTCCGTGAGTGACGGGCGTTCGCCCTTACGGAATCGCTTGGCGAATTTCATCCGCCAGCCGTTCGACCGATTCTCGTGAGGATTCCGTCGCTGACATCGCTAGCCGCTCCTGGACTGTGCTGTGGACTGATCACTGAATCCTGGGATGTCATCGAGAATCTGTTTGAGGCGTTTGAGGGCCCTCAGGTACCGAGGAGAGCTGGTGCCTGAGGACGTAATGCCCAGCACTTCAGCGGTCTCAGAGTTCTCCAGATGCTCGAAGTGTCGCAGCGCGAGGACCTCCCGGTCGACAGGATCCATCGTGTTGAGGGCCCCTTGGAGCTGGAGTTGCATTTCAGCTTTCGCCGCTGCCTGAGAGGGGGAGGTGGACTTGCCGAGCAGCTGGGCCGCCAGGCAGGCGGAAGTGGCTTCGGGAAGCGGGCCCTGGTACAGCGATACGTCGCGTCTCGCGTTGCGCACCTGCGGCGCCCAGATGATGGCGGTGCAGTTCGATCAGCTTCTGCTGGGTGATGAACCGCACCCACACAAACAGCGACTGTGTCGGCTTGCGGAGATATTCCGGAAAGCGACGCATGACCTCGACATACGACTCCTGGATCACGTCGGATTCGTCGAAACGACCTCGAACCCGGGCATCGAGCCGAAAACCGACGATTCGTCTTAGTCGGGGACGGTACTCCTCCAGGATCCGCCCCAGTGCGACTGCGTCACCGGTCGCCGCCTGTCCTGCAAAGTCCGGAAGTGAGCTCGGGTCGGTGGTCATCATTTCGACGGTCATTGGACCACAGACTTAACTGTGCGCACCGTCCGGCGGAATGCAGTCTCGACCATAGATTCTGCAAAAAACTCCCAATTGATCGTCGCCGACGCAAAGTCAGTCGGCCTCTGATGCGTGCTTCTCCCAGTGCCTCGCGTCACAGGCTGGCGTCGCATCGATGATGGTATTGGCGGCAGACACCTCGATCGGCTTCAGATCGCTGGACACAGTATTCAGCATACGATGCCAGCGGGCTCCGGACCACGATGACGTCGTCGTGACCACCGATACGGAGCAACTCAGGCATGAGCCGCAGCGACCGTCACGCGCACCATGAGACTTCCCCTCCCCCCCCGCTCGTGGCAGGATGATCTTCGTGGAGGCAAAGCCTCGATCCACTTAAACAGTTCACATTCGTCACACTCCAGACGCCGATCGGGATCGCTCAGTACCCGGCTGTGCCGGCCGTCGGTCTTGGTGGGGTCGTCGACACGGACATGCAGTTCGGGGAGGATGTCCTGACGGCCGTGATCGCCAGTCGATGCGGCTCAGCCAGCGGAGGAGAGAAGGCGATGGACGTGGAGTCCCAGACCTCGAAGCGTCGCTGCGGTCTTGATCCGCGGACGTACTCTGTGCGGAGAGGGAACGTGTGGTCCTCATCGATCAACACCTGGCCGTCCGCTGAAATCAGTTCAATCCGGACCCTCAACGGCGAGTTGGCCGGCGACCACGCATCGGCGAGTGGAGCGAGCAGCAGTGTGTGCTGGACACCGGGCGACTCGACGTCGAACGCGGTTTCGTAAGTGTGTGTGTCCTGCGGCTGAAAGACGAGTTCATGAAGGGTCGTGGCCCTGAGCTGGCTGTCGGTCGCATACACGAACCCGGAAAGAGCGCACCCCCGATCAGCAGCAGTCCACAAGTCCAGCGGCGACGGCGGTCCGACCACACGCCGGGGCATCTCGCGCCGAAATGGATCCCCACGGTCAGCAGCACGACCAGCCCGTAGACCAGTAGCGAAAGAACAAGACTTGTGGCGTTCATGGATCATCCCTCTCAGGCAGGTCGCTGCATCCCGAAATCGTTCTTCGGACGGCAATGGTCATGTCTCGCAGGAGACGCCCCGGCACTCCCAGGCCGTGGCTGCGTATGGTGGGGCACTCACAACGTCATGCGGATCAGGCCACCCGCGATGATCGTGGCCAGGCTGAAGGCACCTCCCAGAAATCCAAAGATCAGCACCAGCAGCCATTGGTGGCGGAAGTCATCGACCAGGATGCTCTCCGGAGCCGTGGGATCCACGTAGATCTCGACCGTGTCGCCCACGTCGTAGGCGGCCGGTGATGAGGAGATCGAGCTGCGCCAGGTGTGCGGCTGGCCCTTCCACTCGTAGGCGAATTCGGGTGCGCGACCTCGGCCGCTTCCATGAAGTCTGATCACGCGGGCTTCCGTCTTCCTGCTCCGAGCAATGAGATCCTGGTGACTGCGCCAGACCAACACGCTGGCGGTCAGAAACCCGGCACTGACGATCAGGAACAGCGCCGCGACGACAACCAATGGCCGGTATCCGGACCACCAGGACGCATCGCCAGACACCGCGAGGGGAGCATCAGCGTCGCGTGGGACGTGTAGTCGATTCACGAGCTGGATCGCCTCACCCAGTCGGACGTTCAGCCTGTCCCGAACGTGCTTGACGGCTGCCAGCCGGCCGTCCCGGATCAGCACATCGCGAACCTCTTGTTGTTCGAAGTATCCAAGTTCGGGCGTGGCTGTGATGTGCATGGGAGGGCTCCAGGATTCCCGTCGGAGGAACGGGTCGTTGTATCTCTCGATCCAGCGGTCTCACAGGTCTCGAGTGATGTCACGCGGAGACGGAGATGCCACCGGTGACTTCCAGGGACGGACGACCTACGGTGCGTCGAGATCCTCGATCACATAGCGGACCGTCTGAAACGGTTTCCCCTGATGCCACAACTCCAGACGATAGAGACCCAGTGGCCAACCGTTGGTCGGACGGCTGAGTCTCGCGAGGTTCAGCGGCCCCCGGGCCACCATGTTCACCTTGGCGATCAGCGTGTCCGGGGGGGCCACATCACCCACATTCTGAGCGATCCAGCGGACCTCGATCTCGAGACCGTCCTGACATTCAAACGCATACCGCAGCTCCTTGATCGATGCGGGCAGTTCGGTGAACTGCAGTCCCAGTGCCGGGACGTCCGTCGTCGTATCCGCCGCGGGTGTCTTGGTCGACGTCATGGCACAGGAAACGGCCAGCACTGCCAGCGCGGAGTATCGGAGCTGAGTGAACATCGGAGTCTTCTCCTCGATGATGGATGGTGAAAAACCTCCTACCGACATCCAAGCGGACAATGCGGCCAGATGTTACGGCTGGGGTGCACCCGATATTCCAACGCGCTCCATTCCCTTGATGCGGCCAGGGCAGGACCTCGTAGAGGCAGCAGCAGCGTGCATCGCCGGTGCGCCTCGCATCGATAGAGGCCTGCGCTCGTCCGCATCAGTCGGTACGGGTGAAGCGAGGTGTTGTCGGAGTGGTCGCCCAATGCAAGTTTCAGTGGCTGCGGTATGTCTCTTGAATCCGTGGTGGTACGCCATCGTCCTGGCGACCATCGAAACTGGCATCAGCTTCATTCGGCATTCACGGTGACAGCACTTCACCGGCTTCAGATCGAAGCTCGTCCTGCCGCTCACGACAGCGGTGGCTATTCGGCATCGCCTTCGAATACGACCAGGCTCTGGTCAGCAGCGACGCCTCTGAGTGTCTGGCGACGGCCGCTGGGCCAGTGGATGTCGAGGTTGCAAAAAGGGCTTGCCGACTCTCCCAAACCGAAGCTGAGCAGCGGCTCATGGCTGGAACAGTAACTGGTCCCTCCGGGCAACTCCTGGATCAGCGTCAGGTCGTCCTGCGTCAGGGTGACCGTCGTACCAATGCCGCGCCGATTGCTCTGGGTGCCCAGAGTGGACCTGTAGCCAATGACCACAGTCTGACTGGTTCTCCAGGAGTGCGGCCTCGGCGTTCTGATGGACGACAATCAAATCCAGATCTCCCGTCAGAGTCATAGTCGGCCGATGCGACAGCGCGTAGCCGAAACGCTGGTGTGAAGTATTCGCCCGCCCCTGTTCTGCTGTCCTGCCAGCGTCGGCCGTCAAAGCAAAACAGTTGAGCCGGCATGGTCACATTGTCCCGGACTGTTCGCGCAAGTCGTCGATGTGACCGTTCGCGACAAGACAGATTCCTGCCATCCGTCCGCATCGAAATCTGCCATCACCGTGCCGAATCCCAGATAAGCCAGTGTCGGGACGTGCAGTCCCGTATCGCGGGTCGCATCCGTAAAGCCCGCGTCCCCCAGATTGCGATAGAGCGTATTCGAGTCGGTGGTGAAGTGCGTGAGATACAGATCGGGATGGCCGTTGCGGTCATAGTCGCCGAAGCCGACTCCCATGCTGGCCTGACACTGCCCCAGTCCACTGAGTGCGCATCCCAGGAGTTGGGGGCGAATCTCCTGGAATTGTCCGTGACTCTGATTCACGAACAGGTGATTCGCCGTCGTGTCGTTGGCCACAAAGACATCCGGTCGACCGTCCGCCGTAAGGTCCGCGATCACCACTCCCAGCCCTTACTCCCCTCCGCATTCAGACCTCGCTCGTCAGCACACTCCGTGAACTCCCCGTTGCCCTGGGTTATGTAGCAGTCGTTGGGCTGCGGATCGAGGATGTGTGGATGACACGTGGCGGGATTCCCCGCTTCATCCCGGCAGTCCACCGGATGGCGGGGGTCGAATCACGTAGTTGCAGACATAGATATTCAGGTCGTCGTCCCCGTCCAGGTCACCCCACGCCGCACTCGAACCCCAGTGGGGGCTGTCGATGCCGGCCCGTCCGTCACGTCCGTGAAAGTCCCGTCACCCAGGTTTTGCAGCAGCACATCCGGTCCGACATTGGTGATGTAGATGTCATCGAAGCCATCGTTGTCGTAGTCGCCAATCGCCACGCCGTGTCCAAATTGCCGGTCGGTCGGCAGTGCCGAGTTCCTGTTCATGTGTGCGCCAACACTCCGGGGGGAAGATTACGAAATAGCTGATCGCGAGGTTGGTCGGACCCGCTCAAAGCACGCAGACTTCTCCCCTGGGGGAGAAACAGATCCCGTGCCCGTCCGCATCATAGTCCAGCCAGCCAGCCCCTCCTGAACTGGCCGACGGCATCAACTTCGCGGGTGAGGCACCGTTGTCGTGCACGAACTCGATGCCAGCCCTCGTGTGCACGTCCTCAAATCGCACTCGGGTTGGACGTGCCCCAGGTCCGTGAGAAGAGGCCCGAGAGTCGTCCTTCATTTCCGGTCTGCAACCCTCCATTGCCAGAGCCAGCAAGCGCTGCTGCCAGGACAACGCAACGACGCCAAGCAGAATGCCTCTGTCTTGGGTTTGTGATCGTCGATTGAGTTTGGGGAGGTGATTCCCGCAGCCAGGGCACGTCCACGCGCCCCTGTGCTGCCGACCTCGCGGCATTTCACGAGACGTCACTGCGAGAGCACCCGTTCGGACACCAGATCGAAGTCCTCCCTGCCGTTGACTGATAGCAGGGGTGCGCCAGAGGTTGTCGTCCATGCCGAACGACATCAGGCGTACCGAGCCGTCCCCCATCAGTACGTTGCCACCCACGACGTGCGGCCCCCCCGCGCGAGAGGTGCACTGCACCGACGCGTTTCGTTCGTCATCGGCTGGTGAACCTTCGCGTCCCGAGAACAAGGCGTCGTGACCGACCACGGCGTCCCCCACCGTCAGCGGGAAGCCACTCACCCAGCCGGTCGATGCGTTGCACGGTGTCGCCGAGGCCAACTCCCGTTTCTCCGCGACGAACACCGTGTTCGACAGGCCGTCGGTAATCTCCTCCAGGCTGCGGGGCGGCTGCAACTTGATGCCTTCCTCCGACTGTGTGGGAACGAACACGCCGTCGGTCATCGACCGGGTCCCGCCCTGCACGTGCGAGCGCCTCGGGCTTCTTCCCTTTGGGCGGCGAGGGTGGCTTCGGCCGGGGTGGAATGACGGCACTGGTCGTCAGATCACAGTTGCTGCAGCCATTGCCGACATAGTGCAGGGGTCCCTGGTTCTGCAGCCCGTACACCAGTCGCTGCCGTTCGCGCGACGGACACAGGTAGATGCCGATCGAGGTGCCGCGAACCTCACCATCGGTGGGGTTCCGCCAGCGGTTCTCCTGTTCCAGATAGGGCAGAATCTGATAGGCCCAGCCCCACGCCTGGTCCTTCCCGGTCGCAGGCGACTCGTCAAACGTTGGCCGATGCAGTTCGTGCCCACTCGCACCGGCTACGTACAGCGCCGGGCTCCGCCTCCCGGCAGTTCCTGGTTTCGGGAGGCCGTGGCGTGTGACATCAGCGCCAGGCCGATGGCGAGATTGTTCTGGCAATGTGCCCGGCTGGCCGCCTGGCGGGCGGACTGCACGGCCGGTAGCAGCAGTGCCGCCAGCACGGCAATGATGCTGATGACCACCAGCATCTCGACCAGCGACATGCCGTGACGTGGTAAGGGCGCCATCTGTGCCGCGTGTTCTGAGTTGTGTGACTTGCATGGTGACACCTGCGGGAGAAGTACCGAAAACGATGCGGGCCGATTCGGAGTGGACGTAAGGGGGCGAGGGCTTAGGAGATCCCTCGCCCCCGCGCCGTCCCCCTCCAGCCCCTCGAGGGGGGGCGGCTCTTCTCGGATCGCGTCAGAACACGTCGCCGCCGTCGATCGTTTCTCGACCGTTGCGCGTGGCCAGTGCCTGCAGGACGGCGGTATCGATGCTGGGATTCAATTGCTGCACATGCTGGTCGCCGAATGCGAACTGCCCGGGCCCGCCTCCGAAGGCCCCGAACGCCTGGGCCCGTCGCATCTGCGAACCTCCCGGTGTGTCCAAGTCGGTGTCATTGGTTTCGTAGTTGTGTCTCAGCACGGTGCCACTGGGGCCCACGACGACGAGCAGTTCGATCATGCGACCGTTGTCGGTATCGAGTCGCTGGAACTGATTGGAAGGGAACCCATGAGTCCAGCCAAAGCAGTTGCCGTCCTTGCAGGACCCGGGTTGCTCTCCGGGCCTCGGGTGAGGATCGACGTACTTGGTTCCGAACAGAATCGTGCTCGACGTGCCGTCCCGGAATGACGACAGTCTGGTAGGGAAGTTGGCGGGTCCAAAGGCACCGTTGGTCGGAGGGAGCCGGCGGGGATCGTTCGTCCAGTTCCCACTGGTGGAACTCGTGGGACTGGTCATCGGGACGTTCGTTCCCCCATTGGCGGCGAAGTCCGAGGTGGCCACCTGAATATTGAGCTGCGGGTTCGCCACCAGGCCGGAAACTTCGCTCAATGGGGACTTGAGGATGGGGATTTGCGTCTGTCGCGCCGCTGCGGCTTGAACGCAGTTTGAGCGAGCTTTCTGATAAAGGTTGTCCTGCTCGAGGAACGGCAGCAACTGGTAGAACACGCTCCAGTTGCTCTCATAGGGCGGGCGATTCTCGAATCCGGGCCCGACCAGAGGACTGCATGCGCTCGTTCCCGTCTGAAACAAGCCGGTTTCCCCTTCGATCATGGTCACAGAGGGGCCTCCCGGCGTTGACAGTGGCGAGGTGGAGGCTTCGATCGGGTCCCCCTGCGAGACGATCGGCATCGGCCAGCGCCCCAGCGTGGGCAGCCAACTATGTGTATCATTGAAATGAGTCGCAGCCATGGCGATCTGCTTGAGGTTGTTCGCCTCCTGACTGCGATGTGCCGCCTCGCGCACTTTCTGGACAGCGGGGAGCAGCAGGCTGATGAGAATGGCGATGATGGCAATCACCACCAGCAATTCGATGAGGGTGAACCCCCACCTGTCTGCAGGCCGGCCGCATCGAGCGGGTGATGTGGAAGCAGAATCGTAGATCGTTCGCTGACGTCTCATGAGAGTGCCCTTCGTGGTGAGAACGGTCCGCAGTACAATCAAAACGCCGTGCGTCCGGGCGCGGACCGTGTCCCCGGGCAGCAGCGCCCGGCCGGTGAGGGTTGGTTGGCGCGTAACGACTCACCGGCCGGGATTCTGTTGTTCTTCGTCTGTCGTACTATTCCACGGAATCGCCTTCGCTTTCATGCTTTCGTTCGGACTGCGGCGGCTTCGGCGAACTGGCCCTGCTTCTGCAAGGCGGTCGCGGTTGCCCGGGCGAACTGCTGCTCGCTAGCCCGCATCAGTCCTCCCCTGCAGAGGGTTTGGCACCGGTTCCGGGAGCGGAGGGGCAGGGGGTAACTTCGGCACAGGGCCGATGAGGGCCGTCGCTTCGTCCTGCAACAGCTCCAGCGTCAATTTGCGATTCCAGACCAGCGTGCTGGTTTGGGCCAGTTCCTGGTCGGTGATCGTAACCGCCCGGGTCAACGTCCCCTTGGCCGCGGCCGTCTGGCCGGTCCGATGCTGGGCCATCGCCAGAAAAAACAACGGGTAGGCATGGGACGACTTGGCCTCACCCTGGTTTTCTGACGTACCGACAAGAGAGCGCTATCGTCTCAATCGCCTGTTGATAATGCCCGGCCCGGTATTGAAGAGCTGCCAGCGAGCGGAGCAATTCGGCATTCTTGGAGCCTTCTCCAGTTCCCGCTGCATGGCTGCCATGGCCGGTGAGTAATCTTCGACAGCACCGGGGACGAGATGCATGTCCAGCCTGTGAACGAGACCACGTTCAGATCGCTGCTGTCGGCGAACTTTGCGAGCATCTGATGGCAGGCGGACTTGTACGACTCCAGATTGCGTCCATCAGCAAGGGAGTACATGGCGAGTTCATAAAACTGCCGATAGGTCGCATTCTCGGTCTTGGCCAATTCGGCCATATCCTCCCGAGCGATGTCCATTTTCCCAAGGGCAACGGCGAGTTGCATCCGTGAGGCCCGGGCAGCAGGGTTCTTCTCAATCGCGTTTGTGGCCATTTGCAGCATGCCGTCTTTGAATTCCTGATTCGGGCAGGCGGCGACCTGAGCCGGGGGAATCCAGGTCAGCGTGGACAGATCGCCCGAATTGATTTCGAAGGCGGTTTTCAGATCCTGCAGCGCCTCCATGGGACGGTGAGTGGCGAACAATGCTTGAGCACGCATTTTGTAAAGATGGTATTGAAACTGCGGCGCGTATCTCGAATGCCCGCGTAAGATGCTCAACCACTTTATCATACTCCTCTAGTTTAAAATGCGGATCTGCTCGTTCTGCCCAGTACCAATAGCCTTTGCCTCGTGCACTTTCCGGAATGAGATCGAACTCGTCTATTGCCTCAGCATATCGACCGAGTGCAGTTAACGCGTTCGCACGGTGCCTGCGGCTGAACTCGCAATCATTCAGTTCAACGGCGCGAGTCGTGTCACGCAGCCATTCCTCTAGCTTTCCAGCAGACTTGTTAAGCATTCCACGTTGCAAGAACACAAAGAAGCTAGTTGGTTCGAGTTCCACCGCCAAAGTGGCCTGCCTGAACGCTTCATCTTTATTGCCAGTATTAAGAAGGCACCTTGCTAACACTGCTCTTGCAAAACCTGATTGTGGTGCAGTCAACTGCTTTTGTTGCATGCTCAAGAGCAATCTTGCGGTCCGGCTTTTCGCCGCCGAATCGACCTCCGAAAAGTAGCTCCCAGGAAATGTGCGCACGAAGTACTCCATCCGAAGAACCCAATTCCACAGCACGGAACATGTCTTGGAACGCCTCTGTCTCCTTCCCCAGCCATTGTCTAATCCAGGCACGGTCCGTGTACACGTGCACGTTTTGCGGGTCCTGCTGCATCGCCGCAGATATCGCGCGATCTGCCTTTTGTAATGTCTCCGTTTGGCCTTTCGGCCAAGTGGATGTCATCGCGAGATTGTAGTAGGCCCGACCCAATTCCCGCTGATAACCAGGTTTGTCAGGGGACTTCGCAACCAGCGGCTCCAGTACGGAAATCGCTGTCTCCAAGTGTGCGCGAGCTCCCTCATTGTCGTTGAGTGACTTTTGGATCATCGCGATGCGGATGCGCGCTGTGGCTGCGGAGAAACTGGCGGATTCGATTATCCGTGTTCGTGTCGGCCAGTTGCTGATAAAACGCCAGCCCCAACTGCAGCAGTTCCCTTTCCTGAAATGTCAATTCCTTTGGTTTTCCTGCATTTTCCATCTGGGCCATGGTGCGACGGCTGGCGATGAAGTCAATGAACACGGTATCCAGGGCTTTAATGCCGACGACAAGATTTACATTGGCTTTATCCTGCCGCTCGTTGGCTAATACCATGGCCTCCTCGGCCCGTTGCTTCTCACTGTTGGCCAGCGCCAGGTTCTGTTGGGCGATTTGCTCCTGCTCCCGCACCAGTGTAAGGTTGTGTTCGGCGGTGCCGAGGGCCGTTTGCAGTTGCCCGGCAAGTTGACCGTTGTCTTTGGCCAGCTTCTCGAACCGCACAGCGGCGACCGACGCCACGACAGCCGCGGTCGTCATCAAGCACGGCGATCGTGGACGTCAGACCCGCAACGACCGGGTTCCGCTTGCACCAGCGCCGGAACCGCGTCACCGGCGAGACCCACTTGGCCCGGATCGGCTCGTCTCCCAGATACCGCTGCAGGTCGTCCGCCATCTCACCGGCGGTCTGGTACCGGTGCGACGGCTCCCGGTCGATCGCCTTGTGGACGATCGTCTCCAGGTCCCGGGGAATGTGATGATCGATGTTGCGCAGCCGGGGAGGCGTGCCGGTCGTCACTTGCTTGATCAGCCGGTGCCTGTCGGTCTCGTCAAAGGCCGGCTGCAGCGCCAGCAGTTCGTACAGCGTCAGGCCCAGCGAGTACAGGTCGCTGCGGCCGTCGGCCTGCCCGTCGAACTGCTCGGGAGCCATGTACCGCAGCGTGCCCAGCACGTCGCCGGTGTGCGTCAGGTCCTGCTGGTCGGCCGCCTTGGCCAGACCGAAGTCGGTGACCCACACCTGGCCCCGGGTATCGAGCAGCAGGTTCCCCGGTTTGATGTCCCGGTGGATGATCCCCTGGTCGTGGGCATGCTGCAGGGCCTGGGCCGTCTGCACCCCGATGCGGGCCACACTCTCCCAGTACACCCGGCGGGAGGAGACATGCGTCTGGGTCGTCTGTCCCGGCAGGGCAAAGGCACCGGAGGTGTGCAGCGTCTCCGACAGCCGGCCCACGGCCGTGTCGGGCAGAGCGGGTGGCGGTTGGGGTGTCGCGGGCTGAGGCGCGACGGAGGCCGCAGCGTCCTCACCGGAAGACATGTCGCTGCTTTCCGAGCCTTCCGCGACAAGGACGGTGCGGTCGAAGTGGCCGGTCAACAGGGCCTGCGCCACCTCAACGGCCGCGACCTCTTGCAGTCCAGCGCCCGCCACAGCCGCTTGGCGGATGAGGCGTGTCCCTGGTCGTCGGCCGCCCCGCCTCACTGTCAGCCCGCAGCCGGCGGAGTTCGGTCAGCACCGCATCAAGACCGAGGCCGTGAATGAACTGCATCACGTAATAGTGCAGTCCCTCCTGTTCGCCGACGCCGAACACCGGCACGATGTTGGTGTGGTGCAGCCGAGCGGCGGCCTTGGCCTCGCGCTCGAGCTGCTCCTCGCTGCCGGTCGCCGGTCAACAAATGTGGCGGGAGCACTTTGAGGGCCACGCTGCCGACCAAGGGAGACCTGCTCCGCCTCATAGACGATGCCCATGCCCCCGCGCCCGACTTCGCGGACGATGCGAAAGTCCCCGAGCGCCGTCGGCATATGCAGGACGTCGGCAGCCAAGTTGGGCGTGGGGCGTTCGTCGTGTGGTGCCGGGGCCAGTCGTTCCACGTGAGCGATGGCTGAAAAGACTTCGCGAATCTCCTCTTCCGCTTCGGGGCAGCGCCGCACAAATTCAGAGATCGGCGGACGCTCCCCGTGCCGGAACCGTTCAGCGAACTCATCGGCTAGTTCGGCGACGAGTTCAGATTCTGCCTTCGACACTGGACATGGCTATTCCCGTTTGGTTGCGACAGATGTCTGTCAGCCCCTCCCGATCGATGAATCACTTGGGTTGGATGAGTCGGCCATGACGGCATGCAGTCGCCGCATGGCCCGGATGTATCGGCTGCTGGCGCCAGACTTGGACAGGCCCAGAACTGCCGCCGTTTCTTCACTGTCCAGCTGCTCGAAGTGTCGCAGCGCGATCACCTCACGATCCACGGGATCGAGCGCGTCGAGAACCTGCTGCAACTGGCATCGCTCTTCGGCCCTGATGGCCGCCTGCGAAGGGCTCGTGATCTGTCCCAGCAGTTGCGCGGCCAGGGAGGCAGAATCGGCGGCCGGTTCGGCCTGGCCAACGATTGATACCTCGCGATGGGCATCGTGCGCCTGCACATCGAGATGGTGGCGATGGATCTCCGCCAGCTTCGTGACGGCTACCTTGCGAATCCATAGAAAGAACGACTGGGGAGGATCCTGTAGACATTCGTCGAGCCGTTTGATGGCTTCCAGGAATGCCTCCTGCAAGACGTCGGACGGGTCCATTCGGCGCGAAGGCGGCGATGGAGTCGCAGCCGGATCATGGCTTTGAGCCGGTCTGAGTGCCGCGCGAACAGCTCCTGACGTGCCGAGTCATCCCCACGGACGGCGCGGTGCAGCAACTCGTCGGTCTTGTCTGACTGCGTCACGGTGTCTGCTCCCATACCTCTTAGGTTGCAAAGGAGGCAGATCTGTCCTCATGGATGAGGCACTATTCTCGCATTTTCTGCAAGTCATTGCACAGCCGACGGATGACACAGGCCCCTGAAGCGTCCCTGCGGCCGCGACGGCCGGCGGGTGTGCTCCGCACGGAGACCGAGCCGGGCTGCAATGCGGTCATGCACCGTCTGACCCCCGAACGACTTCGAAGGGCCGGATCACCACGACTCCGCGAACCACTGTGCCCAAGAGTGATGCCGCCGGCCTCGGGGCCAGTGCCGGCCTCCCACTGGTAGGCTCCGCCAGACTGGCCTGGCTTGGCCACTAAGATCAGGGGACGGCGACCCGCCCGGTCGGCCCCGTGAGTCACCTGCCCTGTTGAGAGGCTGCACTGCATCCCGTCCCGCCTGACGTCGTAGCCGGAGATGCCAACCCGCCCGCGGCCACAGGCATTGACCGGCTCCTTCGGAGGTGTCCAGTCCATCCAGCAGGTCGATGTCGAAAGCCAGCGTTGCGCCACGCCTCCAGCAAGACGACACTGTGGACCCTGGCATGTAGCCGCCGTCAGGCGGTGGTCTTCGGTAGAGAGAGTCGTGGCAATTCCTTTCCACTGGGCGCCGGTTCTATGGATCCAGATCGCCCTTTCCCGACAAGGTCGCGACGGGATGAGCGATCATCACGATTGGAAATTGGGCGGTGGAACGGGAAGCAGGTCGGTGATCGCCAGCCATTGTTCGTCCATCAATACCACTCTGACAACGTGCTCTCGCCGCCTGGAAATGTTTTTGCCGACCATCGCTGTGCCTCCCTGAAGTGTGTGTGAACAGTTCCCGCACGACCACCGGCATGCAATTGGCTTGCCAATGTGCCCTACGACTCCATTGTGGAATGTGCCCTTGCGATCACCATCCGTGATACCTCGCCATTCAGATGGCTCGCCGAGGGAAGGAGAACGATGCGAATCCACAGCTTGCAAATACCGTATCCAGACGACAGGATTGATCAGCGGTAATCGCTGGTTTTCTCGGCAGTCTCATTCGACCCATCAAGCGCCCGTGAACCGCCCGGAGCGGTCCGTGTGGCGAGGCCTCCATCATGCTCAGAGACTATCGGCGTCTGCTGCCGATTGCAGCCCGAGAATGGCGGCTCCTGCTTGTGATTGTCGTGCTGAGTATCACGACATCTGCCGTGGCCATTCTATCCCCCTGGCCGCTTAAGCTCTTGATCGATCAAGCCCTCGAGGGCGCTCCGACGCCAACTCTCGTTCGCGAGGCATTGGAGTCGATCGGAGCCACAGTCAATGCTCGCACCCTTCTGGTACTGGCGGCCTTGGCAAGCTTGCTGGTCTTTCTGGTTGATGCGACTGTCAATCTCGCATTGAGTTGGTGCTGGGCAGCGGCTGGACAGAGAATGGTCTACGACCTGTCCGCGCATCTATTCGGCCGCCTTCAGCGTCTATCCCTGCTGTTTCACAACCGGCGTTCTGTGGGGGATTCGTTGGATCGATTGGCCACCGATACCTACTGCATTTACACGGCCACCGAGGGACTCCTTGTGACTCCAGCGACGCAGCTGCTGACCGTCGTTGGTGTGGCCAGTGTCGCCTGGACAATTGACCACTGGCTCACTGCGGTGTCGCTGACGACTGCCCTGACGACGGCAGTTGGGGCCTGGGCTCTGGGAGGCTGGTTGAAGCAGCACGCTCAACGGAATCGGGAGTCCCAGGCCCGGCTTGTCGAATTCGTTCAGCAAACTCTCTCAGCCGTCCCACTCATCCAGGTCTACGACGCGGCGGATCACAATCGGCGACACTTCAATGAGCTGGCAGCCTCAGCCATTTCAGCGAACCGGCAAAACGCCAAAGCTTCGAAGATGGTCACGCTTCCAACTGGCCTGGCAACGGCAATGGGCACCGGGTTCATACTCTTCTCGGGAGGTCAGCGCGTGCTGATGGGAACGATGACCGTCGGCAGCCTCGTCGTATTTCTCGCATATCTCAGGACAATGGAGACGGCATTCGGACGACTGCTTCAGACCTGGACCAAACTCAAATCGGCGGAGGCCAGTTTGGACCGCGTTCTGGAGGTCTTGGACACTCCCCATGTGATCCGTGACACACCTCACGCGAGACCGATCCCATCTCGAAAGGCAGGCGAGAGTGGCCAGATCTGCTTCGAGAACGTGACCTTTGGCTACGAGCCAAACCGACCAGTGCTCTTCAAGGTGGAGCTGAATGTCCAGCCCGGTGAAACGATCGCCCTGGTGGGACCCACCGGGGCTGGCAAGAGCACGATGGCCTCCCTCATCCCGAGGTTCTTTCGATCCCTGGGAAGGTCGTGTCACCTTTGACGGGATCGACCTGCGCGACCTGCAACTGGAATGTCTTCGGTCGCAGATCGCGATCGTGCTCCAGGAGCCGTTTCTGCTACCGATGACAATCTCGGAGAATATCGCCTACGGCTGTCCTGACTGCAGTATGGCGGCCATTGAGGCGGCAGCGCTGCGCGGCCAGTGCACATGACTTCATCACGCGGTTGCCCGAAGGCTATGACACGGTAATTGGAGAACGAGGCGACACGCTTTCCGGTGGGGAAAGGCAGCGAATCTCCATTGCAAGGGCTCTCGTCAAGAACGCTTCTGTCGTGATTCTGGACGAGCCTACGTCTTCCCTCGACATGGTAACCGAGGCCTTATTCATCGAGGCCCTGGAGAAGTTAACCGCCGGCCGCACGACATTCATCGTTGCTCACCGCTTGTCAACTATCCGCAAGGCAGATCGTGTCGTTGTGCTCGAAAGTGGGCGCATTGTCAACGTCGGTACTCATGCGGATCTGCTTTCGAGTTGCGACTTGTACAGACGACTTTTCGAGAGACAGTTTGGCTTGTCCGCCAGGGAGATTCCGGTCAGGTGAGCAATTCAGGAATTCGCCTTCCAGGACTGGTCCGGCCACATCTGGGTGGTCTGGCGACCGTCTGCACCTTGGTGCTAGCCGATGTTGTCTTTCAAATCGCGAAGCCCTGGCCACTCAAGATTGCGATCGATTCGGTTCTGAATGACCAGCCGCTCCGGTCCACGCTGAAATGGATTGAGAGCCTGCCGTGGACCACGACCGATCTGGAACTGCTTGGATGGCTGGCGACCTTCTGCGTCCTGATCTTTCTGGGAAGTTGGTTATGTCAACTGTGGTTGGCGGCCGTACAGGCAAGTGTCGGGAGCCGACTGACATATGAACTGGCAAATCGCACGCTCGATCATCTTCAGCGACTCAGCTTGACATTTCACCAACGCCATCCGACTGGTGATCTCGTCCGCCGCGTGACACATGATGCGTCGTGTCTGCGCCAGTTTGTCGTCGGTGTTCTTGTGCCGGCAATGACCGCAGTCGTGACGCTGGTGGTGATGTGCGCGATTATGTGGGCCGTGGATGCGAGTCTCACGCTGATTGCCCTGATCGTGACACTGCCTCTTGTCGCACTGATGCGCTTGTATCTCGATCCGATGACGCAGCGCACATGGGAGCAGCAGCAATTGGAAGGCGAAATGATGGCCTTTGCCGAGCGGACGCTGACGACTATACCCATCGTTCAGGCCTTTGGCCGCGAGCCCTTCGAGGAATCTGGATATCGCGTTTTGTCCGAACGTACACTTCGCGCATACTTGAAGGCGCTGATCGTGCAGCTGACCTTCGGTGTTTGGGTCGAGGGAGTGCTCGCATTGGGGACGGCCGCATTGATGTTGCTCGGGGGAATCCATGTTCTGGATGGACGACTCACCGTTGGCGAACTGATCGTGTTTCTCGCCTATCTGCGGATGCTCTATGCCCCGATTTCTGAACTCGTGCACCTGTCCACCGGGTATGCGAATTCCATGGCGGGATGGAGACGCGTCGGGATGGTTCTGTCCGCCGAGGGACGACTGCCCGAACCTGCGCGTGCCCATATGCCTGCGGTGGCCGAACCGCGGCAGCGCGGCTGTGTGAGGTTTGAGAACGTCACCTTCGGATATGTTGACAAGCAACCCGTGCTGAATGACGTCACGCTGGAAGTTCAAGCAGGGGAGATGGTGGCATTGGTAGGTAAAACCGGCGCCGGCAAGAGTTCGCTGGTCGGACTGATCCCTCGACTGTTCGATCCCTGGGAAGGGCGTGTCTTGATCGATGATGTCGATATCCGGGATCTGAAGCTGTCGACGTTGCGGTCACAAATCGCCATGGTGTTGCAGGAACCCTATCTGTTGCCGCTGTCCATCGCCGCGACCATCAGCTGGGGCATGCGAAACGCGACGAGATCTCAGATTGAGGCGGCGGCGGTTGACGCGGGGGCTCACGAATTCATTGTGCGACTTCCTCACCAGTACGACACTGTTCTTGGCGAACGCGGGGCGACACTTTCTGTCGGACAGCGGCAGCGGCTGTCCATTGCCCGCGCGTTGTGCCGAAATGCGGGAATTGTCATTCTGGATGAACCAACATCCTCGCTGGACTCTGAAACTGAGGCGGCGGTGATGCAGTCGTTGGAGAGACTTTCCAGTCAGCGGACAACCTTTGTCATCGCACATCGCCTGTCGACGATCCGGTCTGCCGACCGGATCGTCGTTTTGGAGCACGGTCTCATCTCAGAAGTGGGTTCTGTTGAGGAATTGATGGCGTTGGGAAAGCTGACGTGAACGAGGCGAGTCGTTTCTGGAGAGTGTCGATTCCATGGTCCGTTGTGAAGTTCCCTTTGTCATTCTGGCGACACAGCGAAGCGGATCGACGTGGGTTGTCGACATGCTCAATAGCCATTCTCGGATTGCTGCCTACTCCGAATTGTTCCTGCAGGACGGAAGAGGACGTCCGAAGTGGGGTGGTTCCAAGGAACACAGATTCTGGAATGAGTTCTGGCTCGAACGACGTCGCGCGAATCCTCATGCGGACCTGACTACCACGCTGCAACAGTATCTGGACGAGTTGTTTGCCAAACGATCTCGAGTCGACGCGATCGGATTCAAGCTCATGTACGGCCAGTTGGGAGCATGGCCACCGCTGTTGGAGCTGCTGCAGAGTTCCGTTGGAGTTCGCGTCATCCATCTGATTCGCCGGAATGTACTCGATATCATCGTCTCAAAGACGCTGGCTGCCGAGCGAGGGATATTTCACTCGCGAGGTATGGATCCTCTCCCGCCTGAGACGATCCGTCTGGACCCGTGTTCGCTGATACCGAGGCTCGAATGGGAAACGGAGCAGGTGGAAAAGATGAGGAACATCTGGTCAACCGGCCCTTGCAGTTACGTTGAAGCAATCTATGAAGAATTGCGTGATGACCCTGAAAGATTTGCCGAATTGCCGGGTTTCCTGGACGTTCCCGTGGAGAAGCAGGGCTTTAAGTCGGTACTGCAACGGGTGAATCCAATGGCGCAATGCGATGTCATTGAAAACTACTCGGACGTGAAGACAGCCCTGGCAGGGACGCAGTTTGTC
Organism: uncultured Planctomycetaceae bacterium; assembly: GCA_963707405.1. GTDB lineage: Bacteria > Planctomycetota > Planctomycetia > Planctomycetales > Planctomycetaceae > CAVPPT01. The sequence continues at coordinate 18,602 of CAVPPT010000015.1, forward strand.
CACCTCCTCGACTAGCAAAGCGACACCAGATGCGGATTGCATTGGTCTCTCAGGAGTACCCACCAGAGACGGCCCGCGGAGGCCTCGGAACGCAGACCTATGCCAAGGCGTGCGGATTGGGAGCGCTGGGCCACGACGTCCATGTTGTTTCTCACAGTGTCAGTGCTCACGAGACGCATCGACGTGATGGACGTATCTGGGTACACCGGATTCCGGGGATGGACGATCGTCTATCGATTGCAACCGATGCGGTTCGATGGCTGACGTGGAGCATCACCGTGGCTGCGGTGCTCGAGAAGCTCCACGAGCAGCAGCCTCTCGATCTCATCGATTTTCCGGAATGGGGAGCTGAGGGATACGCACATCTCCTGAATTGCGCTGAGGGCCAGCGACCACCTGTTGTCATCCAGTTACACGGCCCACTGGTGATGTTGAGCAAAATGCTGAACTGGCCAGACCAAGACTCCAGTTTCTATCGAACTGGTGTCCATATGGAGGGCACCTGCCTGAGACTTGCCGATGCCGTCTATTCATCGAGCACGTGTTCCGCAACGTGGTGCGAGCAGGAATATGGCTTGGTCGCCCGCAATATTCCGGTCATTCATACAGGTGTCGAGACAGACCGGTTCCGTCCACTTGAGCAGAAGTCGTCCCGTCCAACGATCGTTTTCGTCGGCAGGATCGTCGAAAACAAGGGCGTGGAGTTACTGCTCGATGCAGCAGTCAGACTATCCGGGGAGATTCCTGATCTGCGTGTCAGGCTATGCGGGGGAGGTGAGCCGAGGCTCATGGAGCGCCTGCAAAGGCGGGCAGTGGAAGTGGGGTGTGAGAACTTGCTGGAACTCGTTGGATTCGTTGATCGGGAGGAGCTGCCGTGGCAACTCGCAACCTCTCATGTGTTTGCCGCCCCCTCGATCTATGAAGGCGGTCCCGGATTCGTGTACCTGGAAGCTATGTCCTGCGGCCTGCCAGTCATTGCATGCGCTGGGTCGGGGGCCAGCGAGTGCATTCGGCATGGCGAGACAGGGTTACTGGTTCGGCCCAGTGACCTGGATGCACTCACAGAGGCCTTGAGGAATCTGTTCAGCGACGATGATCTGCGGCGCAGCATGGGACGTGCGGCCCGGGAATCAGTCGTGAAAACGTCGGACAGCCGTGACTGCCTGAATCGGTTGAACGCGTTCTATGAGTCCGTGGTCCTGCATGGGACGACTCAATGAGCCCGCGGTTAGACGATTCCTCCAGTCCTGTGATTCGTGTTGAGGTAGCCAGCGGCTTCGATGATCCGCTGGTATCACACGAGGCCTGGCACCACTTGCTTTCCCTGGGGACGACGAACGAAGTCTTCCTGACACGCCAATGGCAGCAGGCCTGGTGGGAGTCGTTCGGCCGTGGGACGCTGTTAATGCTGGTCGCGATGCACGAGGACACTCCAACCGCACTGGCCCCCATTTTCACCGATTCCGGCATGGGTTACTTCGTAGGCTCGGGGGCATCAGATTACCTCGATTTCATCGGAATCGTGCAGGACGTGAACGTCCTGAAGGCACTCCTGCAACAGGCCCGCAGCCTCATCCCTCGATTCGTCGGTTTTCTCTTCTACCACGTTCCGTCCGACTCACCCACGGGTTCATTGCTCACACAGGTTGCATGTCAACTGGGACTGAGATGTTATGAAGAAGCCAGCATGCCTGCCCCCAGGCTTGAGATGTCTGCCGAACACGAAGTCGAAATGCGCGCGGCCCCTCAGAAGAAAAGCCTTAGGCGGCACGAGGGTTGGTTCCGCAAGCACGGCCGACTGGCAGTTTCGCATGACACAAACGCTGCTGAAATCCTGCCACACCTCGACACATTCTTCGACCAGCACGTTGCTCGTTGGGAGTCAACAGAAACTCCCAGCTTGTTTGTGAATCCCGCACACAGAGACTTTTATCGACGTCTGACGATGTCGACAGACGTCACAGATTGGCTGCGATTCACTCGTGTCGACTGGAATGAGCATCCGATCGCATTCCATTTTGGTTTCTGCTACGAGAGGTCTTACCTGTGGTACAAGCCTTCATTTGAGATTGACCTGATGCGTCGCTCGCCGGGAGAAGTCCTGTTGAGACAGTTGCTGTTGGCCGCCATTGCGGAGAACTGCGCAATGTTTCGACTTTGGCCTGGGTGACGAGTCCTTCAAGTCGCGGTTTGCAACGACGACCAGGACAGTAACAAACTGGGGCTTGTATCCGACCGACATGTGAAGCCGGAGATCGGACTGTCGTTGATTCTCCGCAAGGACCAAAAGTTATTGAACGCAGACAATCGGCCTGGATCACTTGACTGTCGGCAGGCAATCCAGGAATCGATTCGATCGATCAACGGAATTGACACATGGCTCGCGTCCTGGTGATTGCACCACATCCCGATGATGAATCCATCGGTTGTGGTGGGACGCTTTGCCGACACATCGCCAGTGGCGACGAGGTGTTCACATTGTTTCTGACTTCCGGGGAGCAGGGGGGGCATGGTTTGTCACCCCAGGAAACGATCCGCCGTCGCGAACGCGAAGCGCACCGCGCCGCAGAGATTCTGGGAATTCGACGGTTTGAATTCTGGAGAATCCCAGACGGTCGTGTGCGCGCCTCAATCGGTGCCATCGAACGCCTGCAGGGTATCATCCGAAGCTACAATCCGCAGACAATCTACGTGACCCACTCCGACGAGATGCATTCAGATCATAGGGCAGCCGCACGCCTGGTACGCCGTGCCTTGCGGAAACTTGGAACGCCGGGCCGTCGGCCGACGGTCCTCATGTACGAAGTGTGGACGCCCTTAATGTCGATGGACGAAATCGTCGACATCACCGCACACGTTGCGCGAAAACGAAAGGCTGTGCGCGCCCATCGAACTCAGTGCGCTGTGATGAGACTTGATGAGGCTGCGTTGTGTCTCAATCGCTATCGGGGAGAAATGCACTGCTGGCCAGAAGGAGACTATGCCGAGGTGTTCCGGAAGATGCAGATATGATTCACCATATCTATGCCAATCGATCGAATATCGGAGACTGGCTCTCGGCTCAAGCCATTCAGCATCTCCTGGGTGCCCCCAGGGTTGTCGAACATCTGTGCGACGGCCCCTTCGTCGAAGAAACACTGTACCGGCTCGATAAGGCGGAAGCTGGTGATTTTGTCGTCATCGGAGGTGGCGGGCTCTTCATGGACTATTTTGAGCCCTTCTGGAGCGGATTTCGTAAAGTCGCTGACCGCATTCCGTTCGGGATCTGGGGAGTTGGCTATTGCGACTTGAAGCGCGAGCCGAGCCTCGCGTCAAGAAGACTCCTGATTGAGATTGTGATTCGGAGCAGGTTCGCCATTGTTCGCGACGAATTGACCTACCGGCATCTGGCACTCGGGACATTGCCCGACCCGGTCCCCTGTCCCAGCGTCTGCGCGGTACAGACGCTCAATCACGCAGGTCATGGCCTGCTGCACGTCGACAATTACACGACAGCGGGTGCTGGTGTCCACGAGTTGATGGAGCTTTCGGGAAAGCGTTTTGCGGAAGCGACGAACCGGGACTATGTCACGACGAACAACCGCATCAAACCTGGAAGCGAGGAGAGCCTGCGCAAGCTGCTTGAGCGATATGCACGTTGTGACCTCGTGCTGACATCAGCCCTGCACGGCTGCGTGATCGCCCTGGCCATGGGACGTCGCGTCCTGGCTGTATCCGGAGACCACAAGATTGAATCCTTCATGCAGGCGGCGGGATTCGGGAAGTGGGTTCTGGATCTGGATGAGATTCACCGACTGCCAGAGTTGCTGAACTCATTGTCACAACAACCCACATCGACTGAGTTCATTCGCCAGGCGCGAGACGCGAACCGCCGTCTAGCCGATCGTCTCTCGCCGGTCATCCTGCCATCCGAGAGTCCGAATTAGGACGAATCGGGGACGGCGACTGACAGAGGCGTCCTACGATTCCCGAAATGCCGACACCGGCACCAATGAAGAACTGGACGCCCCGTTGAGCGCGGTGGGCATCTCGGAATCCGAGTCTGGTGACTCCTGCTGAACGCCGTCGTCTTCAAGACCTGCTTCCTGACCGGTGCTGGCCACCAGCGAAGTCACGGCGATCAAACACTGCTTCCGGCTGCTCCTGATGCGCAAGAAGGCGCCGGAGGCCACCACCAACCCGACGAGCAATCCCCAGACATCAAACGTGAGCAGAGAAGCGATGCAACAGACGGCGGTCACGGCCATCACAACGCGACTCATGAGCGTCTGACTCACTTGAATTCGCGCTCTCGTGAAACGTCGAGGCCAACCCAGCTCTTCGGTGACCGTCCGGATCTGCACATCATGCCAACGGTCGCCAACCAGCTTGAGATCCCAGTCGGCCCACGCATTGTCATAGTCGCCCTTCCAGGAAAGCCGTCTCGCCTGATTGACGATGGATGTAAGCAACTGATGTCTATCCGTTTCGGCCGAGTGACTCCAGTAGAGATCCCACACGCTTCCCGAGATCTTGTGAGGACTCCCGTTAGCTGGAACGGGGTGAAGGCGCTTCGTTCGCAGCAGATGAGTCAGTCGATACCAGCCCCGCCAGATCGGCTGGATAAAGTAAAAGTATGTGACGAGCGGCCGGCACCACCATGGTGCGCCCTTCGTCAGTGGTGCGAACCAACTGCGGCGGATCGACATTCCGACGGACGCAAGCTCCATGAGAGCCGCCATGGCGATCAGTGGTCTGAAAAAATAGCCCAAGAGCAACACGAGAAGTGCTGACAGATGCCATTCCAGGGATAGCATCACTGACCAGAATCCGTACTCACGGTGCTGATAGATCGTCTGGAACAGCCCCGAGCCGAATTGTCCGTGGTAGATCCGTTGGGGCATCAGGGGCAACCCGACGGCACCATCCCCGTAGATGATGCCCTTCCAGTCACTTCGTCCAAACAGTGCGCACCTTTGTGGGTGCTTGAAGTGGACGATTGCTTCACTACGACCGTAGCCCTTCTGTTGTTTGGCATATCGCTCGATAGTCGAACGTCGGTGGTGCCAGACCATGGCGCCCGGGGCGTATCCAATTCGTAATCCGGCATCCAGGAGACGCCAACAGAGATCGACGTCGTCACCGGCAACGCGGAATTGGGGGTCGAAGCCTCCAAGGTCCAGTAGTGTCGACCGTCGAATGGCCAGGTTGCACCCGGGAACATGTTCAGCGTAGCGATTGTCCAGCATGACATGGCTGGGGTTCCCGGGGCTTGCAGCCACACAGCGCGCGACCCACGCATCATCGGGCGGACTGATGTTGGGCCCTCCAACCGCATCGACATGCAGATCCTGCATCGCCTGAACGAGATAGAGCAGCCAGTGCTCGTCGGCAACGCAATCGTCATCCGTGAACGCAATAATGTCGCCCCTGGCCAGTTCTGCTCCCTTGTTTCGGGCCGCACTCAGTCCGCGGTTAAGCTGACGATGATAGACCACCTGGGGAAACTGTTCTGCAATTTCAGGGGTGCAGTCGGTGGACCCATCGTCCACAAGAATGACCTCGTAATCGGGATAATCGAGGTACATCAACGATTCGAGACACTTGCCGATGGTCGCTGCTCCATTGTAGGAGCAAACAACAACCGAGACTGGGGGTAACTCTGAAGGATCGAGATTCGGAATCCGGCTCCACGCAGTCCGAACCGCCTGAGCTGCGGGCTTCTCACAGCGAAACTCGTCGGTGACGCCAAAGGACCAGTCGTCGATTTGATGTCCTCCGGTAAACCAATCGTCGGTGTAGGCGAAGATGAACGCACCGGCAAGCCCTTGCCTGGCGGCGGTGTTGATATATCCCGTGAGGCAGCGTGACTGCTCGTCCTCACCTTCGCGGAGGGTATCGATTCCATATTCCCCCAACACCAGAGGCTTGTTGCCTGCGATGTGCTGCAGACGTTCAAGATAGAGTCGTAATCGATCAGAGTCATGCAGGTAGACATTGAAACAGAGAAAGTCGCACCGCTCGTACGAGAGGAACTCCGTCGTCGGAAAGCTGACGTATGTGGTCGGGCAGGCAGGCGCGTGTTGTTTGGCCTCATCGATGAGATCATTGATGAAGCGCTGGACCCGTCCTTTGGCATAGAATCTGATGACGTCAACCGGAATCTCGTTGCCCACACTCAAGGCAAAGACACCGGGGTGATTCCCCAATGTTTGCGCTGCGTCCCTAACGGAGGCGATGGCCTGCTGCCGGGATCGCCAGTCCTCCAGGAAACAGCGATGCTTCTCCCAAGGCACATCAACGAAGACCCGCAAGCCAACTGCCAGCGCTTCGTCCAGCAGCCAGAGGGGAGGCGGAAAATAAACACGAATGCAGTTGCCGCCGAGGCCACGAATGTGCTCAAAGTCTGCGCGGACGCGAGCCGGTATCGGCAATGGCTCGCCATTACCATTCGGTGCAAAGGGGCCATAAGAGAACCCCCGGGCAAACCACTTCGAGGCCCCCTCGCGAAAGAATTTCCCGGAAACAACCACACGTGCTGACATGGTCTTGGGCCTAATCGAAGCCGATGCTTGAGTGAGCGCCGCTCAAGACCTCCATATCGCTGCCTCATGATGAGAGCCAGCGATCGCGCTCCGATGACATACCGCGTTCAAGACTGCGGCGAGGAGCAAGTTTAACCCGGCGCATCACAATTACAACAGCCAACCTTCGCCACTTCCCCAAATCTTCCAGGTTCTCTTACCGAACCATGCCAATAACCTTGGCTGGGTTCCCTGCGACAATGGAACATTCAGGCACATCTGAGGTTACAACGGCGCCGGCACCAACGATGGCATCTGCCCCGATCACGACGGGACCGATGATGGAGGCTCTTGCACAGATCCATGTGCCGTCACCGATGGTCGTCGGTCTTTTGCCGATACCTGCTGTGCCAACGGCAGGCGAAGAATCGACATCGCGACGGGCGTCATCCCACGGCATCGCCACCGCACAGTCGGCGATGACCACCTCATGGGCGACGAAGACGTAGTCTCCCAGGTGGATCGTTCGATTCGTGGCGAAGATCGCGCCTACGATCGTGCAGAAGTTCCCGATGTCGACGGCCCCTTGGGGACCGAGATCAAAGAAGGTGCCGTTGTAGATTCCGGTATCGTTTCCAACGGACAATGCCAGAGATTCTGTGCTGAGGAAGTGCCGAAAGGAATATGTGCTATACAACCAACTGCGCGGCCCGATCTGCACATTCTGAGGGACCGGACAATCAAACCAGTCGTGTTCCAAGGTGTATTGTTCAGCCGGCGGAGACATGCTGTACCTCCGCGGGGTTACCGGCGACGGTCGCATGTGCAGGCACATCCCTGGCAACCACTGCTCCGGCACCGATGTGTGCTCCATACCCGATCCGAACTCCTTTCAGGATGATGGCTCCGATTCCGATTTTAACGTCATCCTCGATGATCACGTCTTGTCCGACAACTCGTGGACGAGACGAGCGATCCCCATACGGTGAATTGGCGACTGCATCTTCGCGGCGCAGTTGCGGATCGCGCGGGTGAAAGTCGGAATCTGCGATTGTGACCTGGTACGAGATGTGGACGCGGCGACCAATCACAATGGAAAGCGCACACATGAAGACAGGTCCGACGAGGACGCTCTCATCACCGACTTCGACGTAACCTCCAGGTTCGATATTAAACGTGGACCATGTGTACACCTTAACATCATTTCCCAGTACCAATCCCGGATCCCGTTCGCTGCGAAAGCCTTCGAAGCTGGCCTTTCGTTCCAGCCAGCAGTTGCGACCCACACATATGTTGGCAGGGAGACTGCGGTAGTCCCAGTCGCCTGTGATATCACCAAAACTCATCAGGCCACCTCCAGTCCGATCCGCTTGAGCAGGTCTCCCAGAACGGGCTTGGGCGAGAACCAGTCCTGGGCAATGGCTCTCGCGGCCTCTTGGTGCCTGTGATACTCCGCTTCGACTTCCCGGAGTGCGGCCAGCGCTTGTGATTCCGTTGTGAAGGGCAGAACCCCTTCGCCAGTCGGGATCACATCGCTGAATCCTGTGTCTTGAACAATCACCGGACGTCCGGCAGCGAGGTAACAGATCGAGCGGCAACTGAACCAGCCACTTCGAGTCGCCACGTAAACGTTCTTGGCCACACTGAGTTCGCCTCGCGAACATTCGATGTACTGTCGATACTCCTCGAGCGTGCGGGAGACACCATGAGCGTCACGGACATGCCATCCCCGATCACGCCATTTTTCAATTGGAGGGTCGCTGCCCCCCGTCGCCACTTCCATCCTTGCCGATACCTTCTGAGGAAGGGACTCGATCCGCGGAAACTCGAGTTCCTTCGTCCCGTAAACGCGACCGTCATACTCAATGGGTTGTCTGAAGTTGTTCCATGTCATTACCGTCGTCCACGTATCTCCTGGAGGCTGCGGATTCCAGCGCTCTGGGATCACAACCGGACGTGTCGGATGCCAGGCAATGCCCAAGTCTGGCAGAAGGCAGTCGGGCTGACCCAGTTTTTCGGCGTATGTGAAAAAGAAATCGTGAGATCGATACCCATGAGTACCCTGCCATCCTGGTGACGCGTCCCACTTGGGATAGTTCACGAAATGATTCCAGCCGGGATCGCTGTCGATGAGTACCTTGCGGGGTGAGCTCATGTACTCGTCCCGTAGCAGCGCGCTTCCCGACACGTTTAGAAAAAGGTCTGCACGACCGACAATGCGCGACATTTTCCTCGCATCGATGCCGAAAGTCGATCCATCCATCGCTCGAAAGTGCCAGCGGTCGACAAGTCTCGGAGAGAGGACACTCAGAGAATCGACGAGCGACTTGACCGCGAATTCGCAGTTGTCGCCGTATTCCTTGCGGACCGGGTCATAAGTTGGACCACCTGTGTCCTCAAGGTAGTAGACATCGTAGCCAAGTTGTTTGAGACCAAGCAGATACTGTCCGTAATCCCAGGCGACACCACCAACAGGATAGGTGGCGATCATTCCAGAAACGACGGCGACTGGCACAATGGACCCCAGCGAGAGAAGGTTCTGGGTGCACAGCGCGGCATCCTAAGCCTGCGTCTGTCAAACGTCAAATCACCAAATTGGCCACAACCGGTGCGCGGTTACGGCGTCATGTGCGGGGACAGGTGTGTCGATTTGAACGTACCCCTTGACGTTGTCACAGCTCCATCTTACTGTCAATTGCAGACGAGACGGCTTTGGTTGCTGGCTCATGCGTGTGCCTCGCTGGTCCGAAAACGGGAGGACGAATGATGCAGACCCGTCCCATTTGCCGCGGTTCTTGTCTGTCACGCCGTGGGTTTACGCTCATCGAACTGTTGGTGGTGATCGCCATCATCGCGGTGCTCGTCGCATTGCTGCTGCCAGCCGTGCAGCAGGCCCGGGAGGCCGCGCGACGCACGCAGTGCAAGAACAACCTCAAGCAGATTGGTCTGGCGATTCACAACTTCGCGGACGTGTACAACGAACTGCCACCCGGAGGGGTCTATCAGTCCTCAGGCACGATTCGACGCGGGTCGATGTTCGTGTATCTCTTGCCAATGCTCGAACAGCCCGCCATCTACAATCAGTATGATCTGAGACAACCTGATATCGACGACACGATCGGGACGTCCGGCGAACTGGTGGCGGCCTCCTTGATTCCGGGACTGCTCTGTCCGAGCGACAGCCACCTGGAAAAATACTTTGACCGGGCGGCTTACAATTACGCGGCGTCCCGCGGCCCCACCCAGGTCTGGGACAATCCCTCGTGTTCCTGCTCGCATCCGTGGACATCGCTGGAGTTGGCTCCCGTTGATGATCCGTATCGCTTCGCCGGGCCGTTCACGCGTGTCGGCACGCGAGCGAAGTTCCGCGATGTGCTGGACGGACTGACAAATACGATCTTTGTCGGGGAAGTCCGACCCGAGTGTTCGGAGCATGTGCAGAACGGGTGGGCGGCTTCCAACAACGGCAGTGGCTATTGCACCACGCTCATCCCCATCAATTACGACAGCTGCGATCCCAATCACGCCGATGCGTGTCACCGGCCGTGCAACTGGAACACCGAGGTCGGGTTCAAGTCGAGTCACGAAGGCATCGCGCATTTTCTGCTGGGAGACGGCAGTGTCCGATCAATCTCGGAGAACATCGACCACCAAGTCTATCAGTACCTCGGTGCCAAGAACGACGGCCAGGTCGTTGGCGAGATCTGAGCGCCACGCGGACTGCTCGCAACACGACGGGGATGTGATTCTGGTTCAGATGTCGATGCTTGCTGAGTCGCACGAGGATTTGTGCAGTTCATGATTCATCAGGTAGCTCCGTCGGCAGGCGTACGTGCATTCTGACGCGAGTCCAGATCCTGATTCCAGTCCACGCCTGATGGGCGCTGCGGATGGACTCTGCATCAGACTTCGTCCGATAGTCAGTTCATGATCCGGAGACGAACATGGCCTCACGCGCGATCCGGCGGCTTGACCTGCCGCCAGGGACGGTACCAGCTTTCAAGTTAGTGTGGGGGTTGTCAACGGCTCAGCCGCACAAGGCCGCTGGAGCGTAGCGGAAGTGGGACCTGTGCGGCTGGCGCGTCTCCGGGGCGGGGGGACGATACCCCAGGGAACTGTGAGGACGGATGGTGTTGGTACTCCACGCGCCAACGCTCGATCAGCACCTTGGCCTCCAGCAGCGTGTCGAAGATCTCCCCGTTGAGCAGTTCGTCTCTCAGCTTCCCGTTGAACGATTCGATGTAGCCGTTCTCCCAGGGACTTCCCGGTTCGATGAACAGCGTCTTCACGTCCACCCGCTCCAGCCAATCGCGTCACCTTCTGGGCCGTGAACTCCGGACCGTTGTCGCTGCGGAGGTACTGCGGCACGCCGCGTCTGACGAACAGGTCACTCAGACGCTCCAGCACCTGCTCACTTCTCAGGCGTCGCTCCACGTCGATCGCCAGGCACTCCCGCGTGAACTCATCGATCAGTGTCAGCATCCGCAGTGGCCTCCCGTCGTGCGTTCTACTGCTGGACGAAGTCGTAGCTCCAGACATGGTCGGCATGCTGTGGCCGCAGCCGCACGCACGAACCGTCGTTGAGCCACAGCCGTCTTCGTTTCGGCTGTTTCGCCGGCACTTTCAGGCCCTCCTGTCTCCAAAGCTCGTTCGATCCGCTTGTGGTTCACCTTCCATCCCTCCCGACGAAGCCTCGCGGTGATCCGGCGGTAGCCATACCGGCCGTACTGCGTGGCCAGTTCGATCATCCGCTTGACCAGCCGTGGTTCATCACTGGGAACATGCCGCGTCCGACGCTGGGTCGAACGCGGCTGTCCCAGCACCTTGCAGGCCCGACGCTCCGAGACCGTCTCGCGGCCCAGAGCATCTCGGACCTGTTCCACGGCTCTGTCGACGTTTCGCCGGGCTCAGAAGTTTCCCGACGCGGCCTCCTTCAGGATGGCCTTGTCCAGTTCGGCCTCAGCCAACAGCTTCTTCAGACGAGCGTTCTCCTTCTCCAGATCCTTGAGCTTCTTCGCCTGATCGACCTTCAGGCCACCGTACTCCCGCCGCCAGCGGTCGTAGGTCTGCTCCGTGACACCCAGCTTCTGGCACACCTCGGGAGTCTTCTTCCCCTGAGCCAGCAGCACCTCGGCTTCTCGAAGCTTGTGGATGATCTCCTCCGCACGATCACGCTTCCTCGACATCTCCAGCTCTCCTGATCTGCGTCCATGACGACGAGACTGGTCACTCAGCACATGGACTCGGTTCAGGGGGATAGGGCAGTGGCGCCCTGAGTCTGTTTCGGGTCCCGCCGAACGAGCGCCTGAGCTAAGCCAAACATCTGACCGCTGAGGTGAAGGCGGAGGAGTTTCTGGCCGGCAAGGGTCTGGTCACACACTGGGAACGCGTCCGCAAAAATAACCACTGGCTCGACGCGCTGTACAATGCGTGTGCGGCGGGATCGTTTTGCGGCGTCCGCCTGATTGAACTGCCCGTGCCCACTGCTCGTCCAAAGCAGAAGTACGGCGTCGTCAGTGAGGAGCCGGAGGCCGAGTCGTACATTGACCTCGAGCGCTGGGACGACATGGTCAGCCGCTGGTGGGACTGACCCTTCAGCTTTAACCCGGGAAGCGGCCTGTGGTGGTGGGCGGGGCGGATCCCGCAGCTGCAGCGGTACATGACGCAGCTGTTTCGGTGATGGCGGGAGGATGGGTGATCGATCTTGTGCATACCAGCTTGCTGGACTCCTCGTCGCACCTCTCCCATTTCGAACAACTCGACATCTTATTTATGAGTCGCACAGAATTTTCTTGAAATCTCGGTGTGTTGGTGATGAAGTGAGTTCATGCCGTGTGATTTCGAGGTCGCAAACACTGGGGATTGCCATGGCGAAGAAGCCAAGTTTCAGCCAGAGACGATCGAAGCGTCTATCTCCCGCCGAGAAGAAGGTCTTGGATTCCAGATTCCAGCAGGAATGCCGGGAGTACGAGCGGGAATTGGAGCAGATTGAGGAGGCACGGGCTGGTTCCATTCGAGTCGTGAACATGCGCAATGAATTCTGGCAGAACGTGCTTTCGAGGCTGCAATGCGATGACCTGCTCAGCGAAATGGCAGCCGTGAATAACAAGGAGTGCGGAAATGGCTGAAATGTGGTGGGGAACAACAACGTGGTGGCCGGGAAGCGCGGGGACATTCTCTGGGGGAGTAGACCTTCGTGGGTTTACGTTCTTGCAGACGGCGAATGAGAGTTGTGGTCTGTTTGAGTGTGGCAACAGGAACGGCGAAGTCCGGATTCTCTCGCAATTCTTCCTTGGACCGGACCGGATGGATGAGGTCGGTTGCACGTTCATTTCGAATCCGCTGGCCTTGTTCACTGGGGCGGTGCACGCCAGTACGGGCACCAACATGACGATCTTTGATGACCCCAAAGCTCGATGCTTTCTGGAACTACGGCAAATCGCGGTTCTCAGGCGGATCGATCGTGACCACGTCACAGCGGCGAGAGCTGCTTGTCGAGACCCCAGAGAGCAACCGTGAGCATCGGGTTCGAACTCTGCCGGCGACCATGGCCTTCGAGCCGATCCGCTTCGAGTTGGATCGCAATCAGGAGCTTGAGATTGATCTCGACATCCGATTTCAGTTTCGTTTGGAAGGGGACGGGTCGATCACATTCTCGCACGGCGTCAACGACGTTCCACTCGTCGTACGTACTCCCCAGTGGTCGATCATGTCGACCATGTGACGCACCGGAGGCAGGCACCTGGGGCAGAACGTCCGTCAATTGACGCGCAGGCCGGACGGAGGTCGCCTTCGATGAGGATCTCAGACGCGTTCAGACGCCGTCGGGAAAGGCCTTCAATCGAAACCAGCAGCGGACTTCCCGTCAGAAATTCTCCCAGTATGCCTTCGCCCACCATCTTGATTTGCAGACGCCCGGCTTCCCTGTGCAGCGGATAGCCTTCGCTCCACACTTCCGGCACGGAGCGCGCAGAAGGTGAAGGCGCCGGGTGGCTCTGTCCTCAAGGTAACGTTCGCCGAGGCGAGATCAGGATGTCCGGAAGAATGGATGTGAATTCTCACCGGCAGGTGTATGTGTCCATTCGCGTTCCGGGAGCCCGATTGCTGCCGCTGCATGGACCCTGATGCCTGCAGGGAGAGGTTGACGTCACTTGGAGTTGTGACCAATGTGGCCCCCAGACGTGGCCATTCATGGATTCGCACGTGACGTCGCGAGGCGCTGAACCAGAAGCCGAGCTCGCCGCTGAGTTGGTAGAGGTTGATCACCGGGATTTCCCAGCCCCGAAATCTCAGCGAGAAGTGGATGATCTCGAATCGTCGTTCGACAGGCGGATCTTCTTCATCAGCCGTTACGCAGATGTCGAGCGCTCGCTCCAACTCGCGGATCTTCGCATTTATTCTGTCGATCTCATGGCGCAGGTCATGGCCGACGGGGCCTGCGGCCGCATCGGCTGCCTCGTCTAAGCTCTCTCGTTCGTCATGGAGCCCATCAATCCGCGCCTGAATCCCGGCAGCATCGCAGGGCATGGTGATTCCTCCACGAGCAAGAAAAGAGGAGACGAAGACGATTCTATATCTGCGTGCCCTCGGAACGCAATTGTTGGTGCCTCAACGATGGTGACCTGCGCCCCTGAACCGAGTCCACGTGTTGAGTAGAGTCTCGGCATGTTGGACCTAGAACAGGAGAGCAGGTCATGGCGAGAAGACGATTCCGTCCGGAGGAGATCATCCACAAGCTGCGGGAAGCAGAGGTGCAGCTGGCTCAGGGGAAGAAGACTCCCGGGGTCTGTAAGCAGATCGGCGTCACCGAGCAGACGTACTACCGCTGGCGGTAGGAGTACGGGGGCCTGAAGGTGGACCAGGCCCGGCGGCTCAAGGACCTGGAGAAGGAGAACGGCCGGCTGAAGAAGCTGCTGGCCGAGGCGGAACTCGACAAAGCGATCCTGAGGGAGGCCGCCTAGGGAAACTGCTAAGCCCGGCGAGGCGTCGAAGAGTTGTGGAACAGGTCCGGGACGCTCTGGGACGAGAGAAGGTCTCCGAACGCAGAGCCTGCCAGGTCCTGAGCCAGTCGCGGTCGACGCAGCGTCGGGCGAAACCCGTCCCCAGCGATGAACCACGTCTGGTGAAGCGGATGATCGAGTTGGCCACGCAGTACGGCCGGTACGGCTACCGCCGGATCACGGCCATGCTGCGACATGAAGGTTGGCGAGTGAACCACAAACGGATCGAACGACTGTGGAGACGGGAAGGGCTCAAAGTGCCGGCGAAACAGCCGAAACGCAGGTGTCTGTGGCTGAACGACGGTTCCTGTGTGCGGCTGCGGCCGGCTCACAAAGATCACGTTTGGAGCTACGACTTCGTCTTCACGAGAACTCATGACGGGCAGACCGCTGCGGATGCTGACGCTGATCGATGAGTTCACGCGGGAGTGTCTGGCGATCGACGTGGCCCGACGGATGGACAGCGAGGACGTCCTAGAGCGTCTGAGTGACCTGTTCGTCCGGCGCGGCGTGCCGAAGTACCTCCGCAGCGACAACGGCGCGGAGTTCACCGCCCACAAGGTGACCCGCTGGCTGGAGCAGGTGGGCGTGCAGACTCTGTTCATCGAGCCGGGCTCTCCTTGGGAGAACGGCTTCATCGAGTCGTTCAACGGCAAGCTCAGGGACGAGTTGCTGAATGGCGAGATCTTCGAGACGCTGTTGGAGGCGAAAGTGCTGATCGAGCGTTGGCGTGCGGAGTACAACACTGTGAGACCGCACAGCGCGTTGGGCTCCTGTCCCCGACCCGGAATCGCGGCCGCTGGCACCCACGACACTTCCCATTCATTTCATGATGGAACCTGCTCCAGCGCCAAGCTCCAAACATTGTGCGCTGGATTTCAGACCCGTGGTCTGGAGGTGCGCAATTGTCACGGGATCAACGGCTTCTTCGATCATCTGAAGGCGTGCGAGTTCTCGGTCGGCGTGGTGTCGCTCAAAAATGTACTCGGTCATCGATTGCACCTGCTCGATACATGACGTTGTTCCAACCCTTGTCGGCCAGATAATCGGTAAACTCCTGAATGGGCCATTTTCCCGTTAGTGTCTGACAAAATGCCGAGATCATCCCGGTCGTCGTACCACTCCGGTGCCCAGGGTGCTCCTGAACGTGAAGCGATGCGACCTGGCCGTCGGCGACGGTAAGCTTCACCAGCCGATTGTGACGTAGAGGCCGCGTAAGAATGCACGAAACGTGTCATCCTGCCATGGCTTCAACTCGCCATCGAACCGTGGCCCGAAACGGAGCGTGGTTTCCGTCCTGTTCGCTCACCTGAATCGTACCGTAGAGCTCGCTCTCTACGTTCGGCGTAGTCCGCGAGTGGCCGCGACGCGGGCTCCCCACCGCTGTCATATCATCGAAGCCAGCGGCGAGAGCTATCGCCTCCGCGACGCTAAACGACGTCGCACGAAACGCTCAGGCTGGCACCCCCACCGAAATAGAGAAAGGCTCGGCCCGTCCGGGTGGCTCACCTCACTAGGAATCAGTCATCTTACGACAACAGCGCCCCGAAATCCGGCCGCCGGGCGCTCCACTTCGCTCACCGCCGTCTACAACCGTGCGGTAGTCGGTGAAAGTCTGTGATGAAGGACCTCACGCGTCTGTCGATCGGAGTTCTTCGCCGATGCAGCTCGATCAATCGACGCCGCAGACGACACGCAATCGAAGATCGAGGTATCGAAAGGTGCCGGCGTTGCTCAGGCGGGAGGCTGAGCGGCATGACTGGCGGTCAGCCCCCACGAGCCGCCGCGGGATCACGCAGTGCCTTCTCTTCACTGTCCAGCTCGCAGGATTCGCGTCGCCCCTTTCGCCGCCTGGCCGGTTGGCGCACCACTCTGAGACGTTGCCGTGCATGTCGTAGAGCTCGAAAAGGTTGGGCTGCTTCAGACCGATGGGTGCGACTGGTCGCCAATGTCCCCCAGATCCAACCAGCTTCATCCAACGCCGCTTCGTCTCTCCGCTGAGTCAACCGACGCCGTGCCGGCACGGCAGGCGTACTCCATCCGCCTCGGTCGGCAGACGATACGCCTGCTTCTCCTGCTCGCTCAGACGTTGGCAGAAATCAACGGCTTCAGGCCAAGTGATGCGTTCGACAGGGAGGTCGTCACCCATAAAGAACGCGGGGTTCGTTCCGATAATGAGCCGCCACTGCTTCTGAGTGACTTCGGTGACGCCGATGCGAATCCTCTTTCAGATAGCGATCGCATC
>CAVPPT010000016.1:0-32906 GCA_963707405.1 uncultured Planctomycetaceae bacterium
CAACAGAAGATACGTGCCCAGTCCCGTCCCCCCGATGAACCGCCGGAGTACCTGCGGATTGAGGGGACGTTCTTCGGCGGTGCGCAATGAGAGATCGATGCGAAGATACCGGCCGTGATATCCGGGAACGGGCGACATCGGAGTTGATGACCTGATGAGTTGAGGCGCGATCAGCCGATCGCGCGGGGCCAGGACACCCGTGCTGAAACCGCTTGCGGCTTAGCCGGACGAAAGGCACCTTGCCTCCATCGCGGGACCGGCGAAACCGCTAGCGGTCCCCGTCAGTGCACGCCTTGGGCGGCGAGCCAGCGTTCGGCATCGAGTGCCGCCATGCAACCGGTGCCCGCAGCCGTGATCGCCTGTCGATAGTAGTCGTCCGCCACATCGCCAGCAGCGAACACCCCCTCGACGCTCGTGTAGGTGCGGAACGGCGTCGTCCACTGATGTAACCCTTGGACGTGAGTTCGAGTTGTCCGCTTCAGGAAATCGGTGTTGGGCGTGTGACCGATTGCGGCGAAGTAACCCGTTGCCTGGAGGTCTTCGGTGTGCGACTCATCCTTGACGCTGCGGATGCGGACCCCAGTCACGCCGTCGTCGTCGTTCCCCAGTACCTCGTCGATGTTGAACGACCACTTCACCTCGATCTTCGGATTCTCCAGCGCCCGGTCGGCCATGATCTTGCTCGCCCGGAACTCGTCCCGGCGATGCACGATGTACACCTTGCTCGCAAACTTGGTGAGATAGCCGGCTTCTTCCATCGCACTGTCGCCGCCCCCCACCACGACGAGCGGATGTCCTGCGAAGCGGGGCAGGGCACCGTCGCAAACCGCACACGCCGAGACTCCCTTGTTCTTGAATTGCTTCTCCGATTCCAGACCCAGATAGTTGGCCCGGGCGCCTGTCGCGACGATCAGTGAGTGTGCCTCGATCGACTGCCCTCCGCTCGTCTGCAGTCGGAACGGACGCTGTGACAGATCGACACTCGTCACATCCTCCGTCACCACACGCGTGCCGAAGTTTACCCCCTGCTGCCGCATCAGTTCCATCAGTTCCGGACCACTGACGCCATGACCCGAATGCGGCGCCATGTACTTGCGAATCTTCGGGGTGATCGCCGCATCGAGATAAGTAGACAGGTCGCCGGCGGGAAACCCCGGATAGTTCTCGACCTCGGTGGTGATGGCGAGTTGACCCAACGGCGGACGCCCGAGGTCCCAGTTCTCCTGGGTGGCTGCTCCTTCAAACAGCAACGGCTCGAGGTTGGCCCGCGACGTGTAGATGGACGCGGCCCAGCCCGCCGGCCCCGATCCGATGATGACAACACGCTCTGGCACTGCAGGCTCTCCTGATTCGATGTCCCTCGATCCCGCAATTTTGGCAGTCCGTCGAAACGCGTGTGCCGCGGATGGGTCAGCCGTGCGAGTTCGACGGCAACCATACCGGAGTCGACCGATCGCTGACAACTCGCCGACGAGGGATCAACCGCAGAGCAGAGCGGGTGTCGCGGTACGAGGGTCATCGGAGGCAACGTTGGAAGCATCGGCCAACAAAAAAAGCGTTCCGAGCGATGGACGCTCGAAACGCTTATGGTTGCCAATGGAGCAAGTGCGGGCCAACGCTTGCCACCACGGCTGCGTCAATGGATCGCACGCCCCGTGCCAGAACTTGCCCTGCAAACTGGAATTTGACTCGTAACATGCTTCTGTGAAATCGTTTGCATTCCGTAACAGGAATTATTACCGAGGATTTCAGGCAATTCTGTGCGCCGCAAAATGCCCGGGTGCATCAATCCACCCGGGCAGAATTGAGCGCGCGGCCTGTGTTGAGCCTGTCGTGGGCAGCCTTGATAACTCGCTGTCCTGCTTGCCATTCCGTCCATTGCAGGGATACTGATAGCTGTCCCGCTTACGACTTCAGCCTCCGGAACGTGCAAGAATGACCGCCCCCTCCCAGAACCGGCCGATCACTGTGCCCGACTTCGTCCGGGCCAAGCAGCAGGGCCATCGATTGACCGTCCTGACCGCCTATGACCACCTCTGGGGCGGGCTGGTCGACGAAGCCGGCGTCGATGCCATTCTGGTGGGTGATTCTCTCGGCATGGTCGTGCAGGGCAAAAGCACCACACTCCCCGTGACCCTCGACGAGATGATCTATCATGCCGAGATGGTCACGCGGGCCGTCCAGCGGGCCCTCGTCATTGTCGATCTGCCGTTTCTGTCTTTTCAGGTCAGTTCGCGGTCGGCGGTTCGTAACGCCGGTCGGGTGCTCAAGGAGACCGGGGCGGCCGCTGTCAAGCTGGAGGGGGGCGTCAACCAGGCGCCACAATCGCCCGCCTGTCGGAGGCGGACATCCCGGTGATGGCTCATGTGGGGATGAAGCCCCAGTCGGTGCGGGCCGTTGGACGCATGTCCATCGTCCAGCGTCACGAGGAACAGTTGCTCGCCGACGCCCACGCCGCCCAACAGGCGGGGGCTTTCTCGGTCGTGCTGGAGCTGATCCCCCAAGGGATCGCCCGGCGGATTACCAGCGAACTCGAAATTCCGACGATTGGCATCGGGGCAGGGCGGCACTGCGACGGACAGGTGCTCGTCACTCCCGACCTGCTGGGGCTGACCCCGGGCTTCCATCCTCGCTTCCTCAAACGGTATGCGGAACTGCGGGAGACGGCACTGGGGGCGATGCGGGAGTACATGGCCGAGGTGCAGTCGGCGGCATTTCCCGATGATGCCCACAGCCACGACTGAGATGCAGGGAGCTGCGCAGCACCGCTTCTTGAAGCGGTGCTGCGCAGCCGCAAGAGGTTGCGTGACGACGTTCGGCCGAGGGAAATCCCCGCGCCGTCCATCACCCCCCTCCATCTCAGGGAGGGGTCGGGAGAGGGTCTCCGGCTGCACACCATCTGGCACCAACACGACATCACCCGCAACCTCGTGTCGCTTTGCGACCCCGGGTCAAGATCCGGGGCTACCCATACTCGTATCTCGCGTCTCGCCACTTCGCGCGTTGGACAGCGTTCGCCCGCCTCTGTAGTCTCAGGCCAGTCAACGATGCCAATGCCCTCACGAGTCTCGCCGCACCGAATCCACCGCATGCAAGTCGCCCTGTTCATCCCCTGTTACATCGACCAGCTGTATCCGCAGGTGGGCATGGCGACGCTGGAACTTCTCGAACGGGCCGGCTGCGAGGTGACCTTCCCCGCAGCGCAGACCTGCTGCGGACAGCCCATGGCGAACACCGGCTGCTGGGACGACGCCCGGCCCCTCGCCGAGGCGTTCCTCCGCACCTTCGGCCCGTATGAGTACGTCGTGTGTCCCTCAGGAAGCTGCACCGCCATGGTGACACATCATTACCACGACTTCTTCCCCCAAAATGCCGACTATGAGGCACTCCGAAAGCGCACCTTCGAGCTCACCGAGTTCCTGGTCGATGTCGTAAACCTCGACCGACTGGATGGGGTCCGCTTCCCCCACAAGGTGGGACTGCACAACAGCTGCCACGGACTTAGGGACCTCCGCCTCGGCCGCTCATCGGAACAGATGGTGCCGGACTTCAGCAAGGCCCGGCAGCTACTCGCGCTCATTCCCGACATCGAGCTCGTCGAGCTGTCGCGTCCCGACGAATGCTGCGGGTTCGGGGGGACGTTCGCGGTCACGGAAGAAGCCGTTTCGTGTATGATGGGACGGGATCGCATTCACGATCACCAGCACGCCGGAGCCGAGGTCATCACCGCCGGCGATATGAGTTGTCTGATGCACCTCGACGGACTGCTGCGTCGTGAGGGTTCGCCGATCCGGGTGATGCACCTGGCCGAGATTCTCGCAGGACGGAGGTTGGCTGATGGCAGCGGCGAGTGACGAGAAGCGAGAAGCGATTGGTGTGTGGCGAGTGGCATCAACCCGTCAACTCTCATCACTTGACTCGGGCCTCTGAACTCTGGACCCTCAATTTTTTGGCCCTCGTAGCTCAGTTGGATAGAGCATCGGTTTCCTAAACCGAAGGTCGCAGGTTCGAATCCTGCCGGGGGTACTTGCCGCTGCGGAACTGCCGACCGCAGCGCTCTGAGAAAGCGATGAGTCCGCAAGTGATCCGCATGCTGAGGCTGGTCTGGGTTGCCCCGGCATCCGTGGTCGGGTTGCTGTTGGGCGGGATCGGACTGTCTACCGGCGGAGGGGTACGGCGTGTGGGGCCGACGCTGGAGTTCCACGGCGGGGTATTGTGCTGGTTGCTGGGCCATCTGCCGGTTGATGCACTGGCCATCACATTGGGTCATGTGATCGTGGGCCGCACCCCGGCGCTGCTCGACCTTGTGCGGGAGCACGAATGGGTGCACGTGCGTCAGTACGAGCACTGGGGCCCGCTGTTCATTCCCGCGTACATGGTGTGCTCACTGGGGCTGTGGCTGTGGGAGCGCGACTGGTACCGGGGGAATCCGTTCGAGCGGGAAGCGTACGAGCACGACCGCCGGATTGCGCCGGGGGAAGTGGATCCGCGTGCCCCGCGTGGTTGCTGAGTGTGGCGGGGGTCGAGCCGCAGGCAAGCCCCCGGACCATGAAGCTCACTGAGGGGTCGCTTTGCTCCACCACAGCCACCCACCAGGTGAGGGTTCCAGGGCTGAGGGAGGCGCAAAAAGAGGCCGTCGAGTCCGAGAGTCTCTGCGGAGTGAGACAACATTCGACCCGACGGCGCGGAGCACGCCTCAATATCATATCTCGAGCAAACACTGTTGGTTTGTCGAGTTCGTCAGTACCTGCTCAAAACGAGCGCAACACCCCTCGGACTCGATCTCACACACGCCTCCAGTGGCGTGTCTCGTAACACGGCCCCAGCGGCCTGCCTGGCGAAAGTCGTTGGTCCGGACAGTTGCCAAGCCCGGCCGCACGGGCCAAAGAGACGGTTCATTGCGTGAATGAAACACCTCCCTGAAGAACAATCCGTGGGAGGACACCAATCGTCCACAGGAATTTCCGGAAAGTTTTGTTCCGAATGCGGAACACCATGGCCGCCAGAGGGGAATTGTCACGGCAAGCACTGGAGGGGAAAGAAGTTGTGCCGCCAAGCCGGGGTCGGTGCACGGGCAGCAGAGGGGGTTGTGTGGGCGTCGCACGCTGTCACAGGATGCAGCGCGATTCCGCGGAACAGTGTGGCGGGAATCGAGCCGCAGGCGAGCGCTCCGGACATTGAGTCTCACGACGTTGAGGCTCACTACGGGATCGCGACGCTCCACCATAGCCATTCAGCCCGTGACTGAACGCTCGCCCTGCCAAGTACACCCCGCAGGGCTCGAACCTGCAACCTTCGGCTCCGTAGGCCGACGCTCTATCCAATTGAGCTAGGGGTGCGTCCTGGGGAAAAAACTGCTGCGGAACGAGAAGCAACCGCTCACCACACCGCAACGCCAATCTAGTTTCTCACGATCGTGGTGTACAGTGTGTTGCTCTCACGCTTCAGAGCCGCGAGTGGACGTGGATGCCGGCGGGGATCCAGCGACATGACATTTCACATGTGGTTCTGGATTCCCGTTAGCGGTGATAACGACCTGCAATGACGACACGTGCAGGGCCGTGATCCATGGACGATTGGGAGAGGGACACGCGAAGCGAGGGAGGGGAGTCACACGAACCCGCACGCTGCCCCGTCAGGTGTGTCGGTGTCGATGGGCTGACACCTGTGAACATTCGCCTGAAGAGTTTCGTCGATGTCGACGTTGACAAACTTCAAAACCAGTTCGCAAACTGAAGTTGCCTTTCGTGGCCACCGCCACATCCAGAAATCTTCGTGAAAAGCAAGTGCATGCCTCCGGAATCGATCGCGACTGACGCAGCGGATCCCCCGTCACAGACGCAGCCGATAACGACTGAGCCCCGACGAACTTCTCGCGTTCTCATCGGCCTGAGCATCGCCGTGCTGTTGTTGATGCTGCTGGCGGCTGTCCCCGGCTATCGGTGGTTGCAGCAACGCCGGACGAACCAGTTCAAGGAGGCCTGCGTCGCGGCGACCCAGGAGAAGGAGTGGCAGCGGCTGGGTCTGATCGCCGGGAAATGGTCGGCGTGGGATCCCGCCAGCGACGACTCGTACGTCTATCTGGCGGAATCGCAGTTTCAGGCGGGGGAGCTGTCTGAGGCGGCCGATTCGCTCTCACAGGTCAGTGACGACTACCACGGGGCCGTCGCCGCTCTCAGCTTCCGGGGGGAGTTGCTCTACGGAGATCTCCATCGCCCCGACCTGGCAGAGAAGAACTGGCAACGGATGCTGGAACTGGACCCAAAGAACACGCACGCGCATCAACGCCTCATCACGTTCTATGCGGTCTCCCTGCAGCGAGGAAAGATGGTGAAGCAGATTCGGGAGTCGCTGGAGCGGCGCTGTGAGCCACCCGAGGCCTATGCCTATCTGCTATTGGCTAACGCGCTCAGCTTTACGCAGGGGAGTGTGCCTGTTCACAACTGGCGCAAGAGTTTGCCGGATGATGAAAGCCTGGCAGTTGCAGAAGCCATCTACGCGGCGAAGTATCAGCAGAATACGACGAATGCCGAGGGGTTTGAGCAATCGGACTTTGCCTCCGGAGACCAGGCACCGATCAATGCCTGTCTGACGAAGTATCCCCACAACCTCGAGGTGCTCTCGTATCACATTGAGCGGGCGATGTTTTATGGAGATACGGCGAAGGTCGTCGAGTTACTCGCGTCGGCCCCGGCAGAGGCGCTGGCGGATTCCCGCTTCTGGCAGTTCCGCGGCTGGCTCTTCGAGCAGGCCGAAGACTATGAGCAGGCGATCGGGGCACTGGAGAAATCGCTGGAGATCGACAGTTTCAGCTGGCATTCGCGCTGGGCCACGGCCTCGGTCCTCCGGCGGATCGGCAAGACCGAGGCGGCCCGGCAGATGCAGGAGCTGGCCATGGCAGGGAAGGCTTTGCAGGACAAGCTGTATGCCACGGATGGCCGGGCGCTGACCTGGGGAGTTGTCGAGGCGATGCGGAAGTACATCAGCCAGGTGGACGAGCCGGAAGTGCTCGCCGCTCTGGATGACCGCATCCGACACCAGGGAGGGGCGCAGGCTGCCGAGGAATTGATCGGAAATTCCGTTTCATCCAAGGAGGTGGACAAACATCCGTAGGAGCTAAGCTGAGTGAACGCGCGAACAGGTGTCGTGGGGTTGTTCCCGCCGGGCACCCTGCGGCTGGGGAAACAGAATCTTTATGGGTTGTTTTTGCGGGATTCATACTTTAGCATCAACGAATACCCGAATGTTCATAAGTTCGGTACTCATTTCTCCCCCGCTGTCTGTTCAGGATTCCTCTCATGCGAAAGTTGTGCCTTGCGCTGCTGGTTGGTTCGCTGGCGTCGTTCTGCGTTGGCTGTGGTGGCTCACCTCAAGAGGCCGACTCGTCGCACCTGAATATCGATGACAATGCGGAGGCCCAGGCTGCGCAAGGCCGCGTCCGCCGCGTATGAGAATGCTGGTCGAAAGGGTCCCGGTGGCGGGGGGGCCCCCGGGACAGATAAGTAGTGATTGTCATGGTGCGGTACGGGCATTATGGATTTGGTTTAGTGGCTCGCGAGAGCTTGGTTCTTCTCACTCGCTTACGACGGAGGTCCTGATGAAAGTACTTGTGCATGCGAGACGGCTGAGGCGGGCGTTTACGCTCATCGAACTGCTGGTGGTGATCGCCATCATCGCCATTCTGATTGCCCTGTTGCTGCCGGCTGTCCAGCAGGCACGTGAGGCGGCCCGCCGCACGCAGTGCAAGAACAACCTGAAGCAGCTGGGACTGGCGATTCACAACTATCACGACGTGTACAACCAGTTCCCGCAGAGCTACGACGGCTCGCTTCCCTATGAGACCAGCAACAACCGGGGCCGGCCCGTGCAGAACGATGTGCCGGAATGGTTCGGGGTCTCGTGGATTACGGGCGTGTTGCCGTATATGGATCAGGCGCCCCTGTACAACCAGATCATCCAGCATATGAACAACGCCACCAATACTGCCAACATGACCGGTTATGCCAACCCGGCTGTGCGAACGGGAGCCCTGACGGTGATTTCCGGGCTGATCTGCCCCAGTAACCCCCAGGGGAAAATCGTGGATGGCAACCTAGTGTACCGGGCAAATGCCTTGGGCGGGGACTTCGCCGGCGACCCGTACTATCGAGGGGCGCGGACACCGACTACGTGGGCAACATGGGCTTCGTCTGGAATGGCTGGAAGGATTGCGGCGATGCAGGTCATCGCAACAATGCCAAGTGGTCGAGCGCCGATTGGGTGGAGTCGTTCTCGCACGATTGGGACGACTACCCGAAGGTCCGCGGCTGCTTCTGGGCGCGCGGTTCCGCCAACATTGCTCAGATCACCGATGGCACGTCCAACAGTGTCGCGATCTTCGAAAATCACCACTGGACCGGCAAGGACCCCGTCACGCAGCAGGTGATTTACAGTAAAGTCAACCGCGATGCCCTCTGGATCGGTCCGTTTGCTCCACTCAGTTCGGGTGAGGCGATCAATAAGCCGACGAACAACGACTGGGGCGATCCGCGGTGTACCGGTTTCCAGAGCATCCACACTGGTGGAGCTCATTGCCTGATGGCTGACGGAGCGGTTCGCTTCATCAGCGAGAACATCGGCACCGGCATGGGTCGAGAGAACGCGGCCCTTTACATGCAAGGTCCCCTGCAGTCGATCATGACCTCGAGCGCGGGTGACGTGGTTGGAGAGTTCTGATTCTCCCGACTTGAATTGATGTTCGGACCTCCAGACGCACATGACTCTCGTATAATGCGAGTCGTGTGCGTCTCTTTTCGTGATCGGGCTGGTTCTGCTCTGAGGTTACCTTCCTTGTCCCGTGTTTCGCTCTCTCTCGTCTCGCTCCTGGCGGGATCGCTTCTGTCTTTCGTCTCCGGTTGTAGCGGCTCGTCAGCAACCTCACTTCCTGAGACCACCGACGGTACGAATGCACCGGCATCTTCCACCCGGGATGACGCAGCTCCCCTGCTGGCAGGGCTGGATCTCGCCAAGCTTGAGGCAAGAAGCCAGGCGGACGTTGCCTTGCCGCCCGACGTGTCTTGCGCACTTCACCGACGTCGCCCACGATCTGGGGATCGACTTTCGCTACGAAAACGGCGACTCCCCCCAGAGACTGATGACGCAGGCGACCGGAGGTGGCGTGGGCTGGATCGATTACGACCGCGACAGCTTCCCGGACCTGCTGCTGGTGCAGGGGGGCAGCCCGCTGTCAGTGGACCGCGACTCGAATCCTCTTGATCTGCTGTTCAGGAACATCGCCGGTCGGCGCTTTGAGGATGTGACCGATGCGAGCCGGGTGATGGAATCGGGCTTCAGCCAGGGTGTGGCTGTTGGAGATTTCGACAACGACGGCTTTGACGATGTCTATATCACCAACGTCGGGAACGACACGTTCTACCGGAACCTGGGGGATGGCACGTTTCTCGACCAGACGGAGGCGGCGAAACTCGTCAATCCGCTCTGGGGCACCAGCGCTGCCTGGGGAGACCTGGACCAGGATGGAGATCTCGACCTGTTTGTCTGCAATTACACTAAGTACGACCCGGAGAATCCGGTCGAGTGTTTTGGTGACGATGGGATTCCGGGCATTTGTCATCCCGACGAGGTCGAACCGGAACCTAACAAGCTGTTTGTCAATCGAGGCGACGGCACGTTCGAGGAGATCCTCACCGCGGCGGGTCTGGATCAACCGGGGAGCAAGTCCCTGGGGGTCGTGATCGCGGACCTGAATGATGACGGGATTGTCGACATCTTTGTTGCCAACGATACGAAGGCAAACCATCTGTTCGTGAATGACGGCCAGTTGCACTTCGAAGAGACCGGAGTACTGGCGGGTGTTGCCGCCAATGGTCTGGGCCTGTATCAGGCCAGCATGGGAGTGGGATTCGGGGACTACAACCAGGACAGCCATCCGGATCTGTACGTGACACATTTCACCTCCGATTCAAACACGCTGTATCGAGGGCTGGGCGGTGGTGCGTACTTCGACGCGACGCAGGAGACGGGCCTGCATGTGCCCACGCTGCAGACGCTGGCCTTCGGTACGATCATGGCCGACTTCGATTGCAACGGAGGCGACGAGTTGTTTGTCGCCAACGGTCATATCGACGACTCGTTTCAGAGCCAGGGGGACCGGTTCAAGATGCCCGCCCAGCTGTTCGCGTGGACCGGTTCGCGCTGGATCGATTGCTCGGCACATGCCGGCCCGTATTTCGAACGCAAGGTGCTGGGCCGGGGGGTGGCTTCGGCAGACTTCGACCACGACGGAGATATGGACCTGGCGGTCAGCCATCAGCTGGACATGTCCTCCTTGCTCCGCAACGATCGCGAGCAGGGACACTGGCTGAAGCTGCAGCTGGTCGGCACCACCAGCAATCGCCGGGGTGTGGGGGCCCAGGTGGTTGTGACTCAGGATGGTCGCAAGCTGTACCGTCAGCTGCCGGGCGGTACCAGCTACTGCGCGGCCCCTGAGCCGACGATTTTTTTGGGGCTTGGTGACTCGGACGCGGATGTTACTGCTGAAGTCACATGGCCTTCCGGACTGAAGAGCACGCTCGACGCGGCCAGCGTTGATCAGGAGCTCGTGATTGTTGAACCAGAGCCGTCCGCATGAGCTGGAATCCCAAGACGACCATCGCCATAGGTCTGCCCGCCGTGTGTCTGCTGGCGATGCTGGGCTGGGGAGCCGTGGAACTGTGGCGTGATCCCCTCGCCGATCTCGACGTGCCGGAAACTTCCGGAGACGTCACATCGGTCGGCCCAGCGGAATCGGCTGCTCCTTCCCACAGCGATCGGTTGAGTTCCGATCATGCGAAGTACCTGGGGAGCCAGGCCTGCGCGGAGTGCCACGCGGACATCTGCGAGGCGTACCAGCCGCATCCCATGGCACACTCGATGAGCATGGCGAGCGCGGCACCGGCGGAGGAGTTCTATGCCCATTCCACAGAGTTCCGTGCGCCGGGTCTGCCGAAGTCCGATCTGCAGTTTAGGTATCAGGTCAGTAAAGAGGGTGAGGAGGTCACACATCACGAACGAGTCTATGACGCCCAGGGAAACGAAATCTGCTCGCGATCCGTTCCGATGCAGTATGCGGTCGGTTCCGGAATACGAGGCCACTCCTACTTCCGGGATGCTGGCGGCGAGATCTACATGTCGCCGATCACCTGGTATACGGGAGCGCACGCCTGGGACCTGTCGCCTGCCTACGACAAGGCCAACGAGCATTTCGAGCGTCGCATTCTGGACGGTTGTGTGTTCTGTCACGTGGGTCGCGCCGCTCCGAAGCCCGGGACAGCCCACGTATTTGAACCGGAGCCGTTTCTGGAGCTGAGCATTGGCTGCGAGCGCTGCCACGGGCCGGGTGCAGATCATGTCGCGTATCAACAGCAGCTAGCCGCCAGCGGACTGAAGTCGGACCCCATCATCAATCCTGCTCAGCTGGGTCAGCCCTACAGGGATGATGTCTGCTTCCAGTGCCACCTGCTGGGTGTCCAGAGAGTGAACAACCCTGGTCATCGCGATTTTGACTTTCGTCCGGGACAGGCACTTGCGGACATCTGGACCGTGTTTGTTGGCGGGACGAAGGTTGCCGATAACAACGCCACGACTGAGGCTGTGGGTCAGGCCGACCAGATGCTGGCCAGCCGGTGCTACATCGAGAGTCAGGGAGCGATGAGCTGTACGTCGTGCCATGACCCTCACCTGGTTCCTTCCGCCGCTGAGCGCGTGGAGTTTTACCGGTCGAAGTGTCTGGCATGCCACGGCGCCGGCGATGCAGCGGATTGTTCGCTCGATCCGACCCGGCGGAAGGCGGAAACCAGTGAGGATTCGTGCATTCACTGTCACATGCCCCGGCTGGATGCCAACGATGTACCTCACACGTCACAGACCGATCACCGCGTTGTTCGCGATCGTCACCAGCAGCACATGAGTGCAGCACCGGACGAGTTGACCATCTATGAGTCGGACCGTTTGCCTCCGGAGCTGATCAATCGTGCCACCGGCATCCTGTTCGCGCGTCAGGCGGAAGAGGGGCTCGACCGACGTCTGCCGGATCGTGCCATCCCGTTGCTGGCTGCCTGGGTGACGAAACATCAGGATGATCCGGAAGCCATGTCGGCGCTCGGGACGGTCTATTTTCTCGCAGGAGACAAGCGCGGTGCGCTCGCCGAATTGCAACGGGCATTGGCGAGGGATCCGGACTCGGAATTCACCTTGCGGGAACTGATGTACCAGAGCCACTTGAACGGAGATCCTGAGAACGGCATCCGCTACGGTCGCCGGTTGATCGATGTCAATCCCCATCACTACGATTACCACGGGCGCATGGCCCACATGCTGGGCCGCACGTCTCAATGGGACCGTGCGATCGACTCGGCACTTAGGGCGGTCGAGATTCAACCCTGGAATCCGCAGATCCATGGCTGGCTGGCCGAGGCTTATCAGATCACCGGTCAGCCGGATCTGGCCCAGAGGCATCGAGAACTGTATGAGAAACTGAGTGGTGAATCCGTAGATGCTCAGGACAAGCAGTGACACGCCGGCGGTATCCGAACCGGTCGGGCATCACATGTGATTCAGCAGGCAACGCGATTCGTCAGCCACTGCTATGAAACGATGCAACACTTCCAGATTGGCGTAGTCATGCTGCTGAGATGGCCCGCCGTTATGCTCATCACGATCGCCGGCATCGGCTGTTCGCAAGACGAGCCTCCCAGCGTTGAACAAACTACGGAGCAGCGTTTACAGGAGGCCCTGCGATCCGGCGACCCGGACGTCGTCCGTGCCACTGCACGCGACGTGCCTCCGGACGATCCACAGTGGGCTGCCAGCCAGCTCATCCTGGCTGAAGCAGAGATTCGCTCACGAAACAGTGCAGGGGCATTGGAGTATTGGCGAAATATCCCTCGCGATGGCTCAGAGATCTCGATCCAGGCGGCCCAGATGGGCGGGCCTGTCGAGGAGTCCCTTGGACAACTCAGTGCGGCCATTGACTCGTACGAGTACATTCTGGAGCACAATCCGGAGCAGACGGCCTTGATGGGCCGACTGGCGGAACTGTACGCATTGACGGGGCAGCGCTGGGAGGCGGACGCCTGGCTGCGCAAACTGATGAAGACACCCGATCTCGGCTTCAAACACCTGGTGTTGCTCACCGATTTTGAGCGCCGGCACGGTGATGACTTCACACAGCTCCAGGACCTCGAACGTCAATCGCCGGACGATCCGGCCCTGCAACTGGGTCTGGCTGTGGAGGACTTCAACCGCGGCAATCTCGCTTCCGCACGCCTGCGTCTGGAAGTTGTGGTGGCAAAGGATCCCGAGCTGGCACTGGCCCAGGCATTGCTGGGTGAGATCCTGCTGCTGGAGGCTTCTCCCCAGCACGTCGCCGCGTGGTACCGCCAGTTGCCAGAATCGATCCAGAACCACCCAGTCATCTGGTACACGCGGGGGCTCTGGGCACAACAACTGGAGGAGCCCAAGGTGGCCGCGCGCCTGTCTCTGGGAGAGTGCCCGGCAATGTCCCACATCGTACCGCGCGATACACCAGCTGGGACGTGTGTTGAGCGATTTTGATCCGGCCATGGGTCAGAGCTTCGCCAGGCAGGCAGAACAGATCCATGAACTGAAGCTGAACCTGTCACGGTTGCTGGACTCGGGCGGCCGGGATGAGGCAGGCGCGCGAACCCTGGTGGAACTGCTGCTGGCATCCGGGCGAGAGTGGGAAGCCTGGAGCTGGGCGATCATGGCGCAGTCCAAGTACCCGCGAGCGTCGTGGGTTCGAGACGTCCTGAGGCAGCTGGCAGATTATCCCCACACCGGATCTCCCCGTATTCTGGCTGCGTCCGATCTGACTGTGAAGTTCGATTTGAGCGGATATCCTGACTTCCGCACGCTTGAGTCGATGTGGAATGTGACCGAAGCGTCCTTGCCGGACGTCGCCGCACAGGAGACGATCCGATTTGATGACCAGGCGGAGCGGCTCGGCCTCGAATTCACCTACCACCGTGGACGCGTGCCCGGCATGGAGGGGGTGCGCATGCAGGAATCGACTGGCGGCGGAGTGGGCGTACTGGATTATGACAACGATGGTTGGCCGGACGTCTTTCTCACCCAGGGAGAGGATTGGCCTGCGGGTGCAAACGAGCCGGCCGGTTCCTCCGGGTATCGGGATGTCCTGTTCCGAAATCTTGGCGGTCGTTTCGAGAATACGACCATCCTGGCCAGTTTCCCGGAGGAGGACGGATACGGGCAAGGCTGTGCCTGTGGCGATTTCAACAATGACGGCTTCGCCGACGTCTATGTCGCAAACATCGGCGTCAACCAGCTGCTGATCAACAACGGTGACGGTACGTTCACCGATGCGAGCAGCAGGGCCGGTCTTTCCCAGAGCCTCTGGACGACCAGTGTTGTTATGGCAGACCTCAATGCGGACGGCAATCCGGATCTGTTCGATGTAAACTACGTGCAGGGGGACGAACTCTTCCAGATCACCTGTGACGAAACCGATTGCTCTCCCCAGGCCTATGATGAGGCCCCCGATTATGCCCATCTCTCACTTGGTGATGGGACCACGCGTCCAGTTGCACCGGACCCGGAGGCACGCGTGGGTGCCGGCCTGGGGATTGTCGCCTTTCGGGTCGATCGATCACTGTCTCCGGAAGGCATCGATACTCCTGAGGCCGTGAACATCGAGGGACTCACGCCTGTGGAGAGTTCATTGTCACGCTTCTCCGATGGACACCTCTCGCTGTTCATTGCCAACGATCAGGATCCCAATTCGTTTCTGAGAGTGGTCCCCTCCGCAGATCCGCAGAACTTTGCCTTGGCGGATGAATCGTTCATCGCCGGACTGGCGATGAACAGAGACGGCAACACCGCGGCCTGTATGGGAGTTGCGGCCGGAGATGTCACCGGTGACGGCCAGCTCGACCTGTTTGTGACGAATTACAAGGATGAAGCCAACAGTCTCTACGCGCAGGAGGATGGCGGGATTTTCACCGACGCGATCGGAGGATCGGGTTTGCTGATGGCCGGATTGCCCTACGTCGGCTGGGGCACACAGATGCTCGATGCGGACAACGACGGACGACTGGACATCGTCGTCACCAATGGGCATGTCGGCGAGTTCGCTAGAGCGGACGGACAGTATCGCATGCCCACACAGTTCTTCCGGAACAGTGGCGACCGCCGCTTTCGGGAGTTGCTGCCCGGCGATCTGGGGAGTTTCTTCAGTCGGAAGGTCATGGGGCGGAGTCTGGCGACGCTGGACTGGAACCGGGATGGACGCATAGATTTCGTTGTTTCGCTACTCGATGAGAACGTCACCGTCCTGACGAATCAGACGGCGGATCGAGGCAACTGGCTGATGCTCCGCCTGTCCGGGACGACCAGTGCCCGCGATGCCATCGGCACGTTCGTGACAGTCATCACCGATGGAGAAGTCATTCGCAGGCAACTCACCGGAGGCGACGGATACCAGGCGTCAAATGAACGGGTCCTGCACTTCGGCCTCGGGCCGGATGACGTCGTAATGGAACTGGTCATTGAGTGGCCGAGTGGACTGACGCAGACGATCCACAACGTGCCGGCAAACGGCCTGTTGCTCGTCACAGAAGGCGGGGGATCCGTACGATTCCCTGCCGGAATGTAGGGCATCGGCCACTTGTCACCGCCGGCGAAAGGGCATTCGAGGCGCGTCTTGGCCGTCGGGATCCTATGACTGCCGGGTGTGCGTTTCAGGCCGGTGGGTCGGGCACGCCCAGCCAGTCGGCAATCCACAACTGGCTGCTGCCGTCTTCTGTGCGGCTGGACGTCCACATCAGCTTCTTGCCGTCAGGGCTGAAGACCGGGAGCACATCGGCTTTTGCATCGAAGGTGATGCGCGTCATGGGGCCGCCGGTAAAGTGTGTGTCGTCGCTGTCGACGTTCATCACGAACAGGTCGAAGTTGGCAAACTGCGGACCGCGTGAATAGTCGGCCCGGGCCCAGACGATCTGCTTGCCGTCGGGATGAAAGTAGGGAGCCCAGTTGACGGTCTGGGGATCGTCCGTCAGCTGGAACTCATGGTGGCCGTCGACCGAGATGGCATACAGCTGCAGCATGTGCTCCTCATCGCGATCGCTGCGAAAGATGATCCACTTGTCATCGGGAGAGAAAAATGGTCCGCCGTCATAGCCGTCGACATTCGTGAGCTGACGCACGTTCGAGGCGTCGGCATTCATGATGTAGATATCGGGATCACCGTCCCTCATGGAGGTGAACACGATCTGCTTGCCGTCGTGCGAGTAGCTGGCCTCCGCATCGTATCCGGGCGTATCGGTCAGCCTTTGCAGATCGGTCCCGTCTGCTTTGACTGTGTAGATGTCCATGTGCGGATCGAAATCCCACTCGTACCGGCGGCGACCTCCCTCGGCGGCAATCCGGCGCGCCTCCTGTTCGTTGGCCTCCATATCGGGATTGGTATGAGCCGACGAGAACAGGATGCGGTCCCCGCTCGGGACGAAGTAGGCACAGGTGGTGCGTCCGCGCCCGGACTGATCCGCTGGGGAACCCGTTCATCCAGACGCTGCACATAGATCTGGTAGAAGGGATAGCCGACCGGGTAGGCCTGGAACACGATCGATTCCCCGTCCGGTGAGAAGTAGCCTTCTCCCGCGCGGGGCAGTCCGAACGTCACCTGGTGAATGTTGCCGAGAAACCGGGCCTCTTCGGACGCGGTCGAGGCGTCATCGGCACGGGCACTCACCACGAGTGCAGCGACCAGCACACTCGCCTGCATCAGGTGCATCACACAGGAACGGGGGCGCTTGTTCATGAAGCTGGGGGGCTGCGAAAAGATCATTGGATCAACGTCGTGTGGCTGGGGTCAACCAACGGGAGCGCCCAGCAGCGTGAGAACTGGGGTCTCGCACTGCGAGGCCCCAGGCACCCACGAGTGTATGCCATTAAGTTTTGAGAGCCTTACGAAGCCGCGGCACGCTGGCTGTCGTGCGACCAGGGAGCGCGGTAGTTCCGATCGGTCATTGCCTGTGCTTCCTCATCGCCGATCACCTGTTCGTTGACCGGATCCCAGCGGATAGCGCGACCGAGACGGCAGACAATGTTCCCCAGATGGCAGACGCTCGCCGAGCGATGACCGATCTCAACATCGCAGATCGGTTTCTGGCGATCGCGAACGCAGTCCAGGAAGTTCCGGGTGTGATCGGTGCTGCGTTCGAGCTGGACCGGCAGACCGGTGATGTCCATTTCCAAAATCTCGGCCGGGTCGGTGGTCAGCTTGCCGCGATTGACATACAGGGTCCCTTCGCTGCCGATGAATGTCGCTCCACCGGGGATGTCCTTCTGTGCCTGACCGACAATCACCTGCACGCCATTGGGATACTGATGCGTGACCCGGCAGGTCTCGGTGACTTCGTGGAATCCCTGCGGATGGAAGGTTGCCGTTCCCTCTGCCGCGGAGGGACCGGAATCATCCATCCCCAGTGCCCATTGAGTGATGTCGAGGTGATGGGCACCCCAGTTGGTCATCTGACCGCCCGAGTAGTCCCACCAGAAGCGGAAGTTGTAGTGCACCCGCTTCTCGTTGTAGGGCCGCGACGGTGCCGGGCCGAGCCACATCTCGTAATCGAGGTTTTTCGGCGGGGCCGTGTCCGGTCCCAGCTCACCGGGGTGATTGGGCGTGTTGATGCCGACCAGCACCCGTTCGATCTTGCCGAGGGCCCCGTTGCGAATCAGCGTGCATGCCTTGTGAAACTCCGCACCCGAACGCTGTTGTGAGCCGGTCTGCACCACACGGTCGTGGGCCCTGGCCGCCTGCACCATGCGGCGACCATCCGCAATCGTGAGCGACAACGGCTTCTCGCAGTACACGTCCTTGCCCGCCTGGCAGGCATCGATCGTGATGAGGGCGTGCCAGTGATCGGGAGTCGTGACGACCACGGCATCAATGTCGGGACGATCCAGCAGCTTGCGGTAGTCGGCGTAATCGGCGGGCTTTGATCCGGTGACCAGCTTCATGGCGTCGGCGCGCACGGCGGAATCGACATCACAGACGGCACCGATATTGCATCCGGCCGATTGGAACCGCTTCAGGTTGCCGGACCCCTGGTTCTTCACCCCCACGCAGCCAACGGTGATCCGTTCGTTCGCGCCAAAGCAACTGCTGGGGACGATGTAGGGAGCCGCCCAGGCACTCGCCAGGGCGGTGGATGTCTTCAGGAAATCACGGCGGCTGGACGCGGGACGGCGTGGCATAGCGGAGGCTCCGACTGGGCAAGAGGCGGTGGGATGTCAAGCGACGATTCCAGAATAGCGGATCGCCGGGGACGCTGCCAACCGGGCACAACAGCGACTTTGTCCCTTCGACGGATAAGTCACTGACAGATCACCGGTTAGCGACCGATCAGACGACAGGGCCGTCCTCGCAATTGAGCAAGCCCTCTTGACCAAACGGCTGCGGAACGATACCAGACCCGCCCGTTCACAGTTCCGGCGAGTGCTTCCATGCAAGTTTCGATCATCCTCAGCACCTACAATCAGCCCGCGTGGCTCGAACTGGTTCTGTGGGGCTATGCCTCGCAGTCGTACAAGCAATTCCAGATCGTGGTTGCTGACGACGGCTCGGCTACGGACACCCGGCAGGTCGTCACCCAGATGCAGCGCTGGACGACACTGGAGGTTGAGCATGTCTGGCATTCCCATGCCGGCTTTCGCAAGTGCACTATCCTGAATAGGGCCGTCCAGGCGGCCTCTGGAGATTACGTTGTGTTCTCGGATGGTGACTGCATCCCTAGGCGAGACTTCGTCGCGCAGCATGTGCGATTGTCCGAGCCGCGTCGCTTTCTGTCCGGAGGGGCGATCCGTCTTCCTTCGGCGGTCTCTGAGGCGATCCTGCCAGAGGATGTCGTCGCCGGACGGTTGGCCGACGTCACTTGGCTGCGCAGGCGGGCTGCCTCGATCGCACCGAGACCTGAGGCTGCTCCAGCAGCCGGTGCTGTCCCAGTGGCTCGATGCCATCACCCCGACCCGACCGACCTGGAATGGAGGCAATTCCTCGGCCTGGAAGTCAGATATCCTTAAGATCAATGGCTTCGACGAACGCATGCAGCACGGCGGGCTGGATCGGGAGTTCGGCGAACGTCTGGAGTATTCCGGCATCCGCGGCAAGCAGGTTCGTCATCAGGCGATCTGTCTGCACCTGGAACATTCGCGTGCCTATGCAACTCAGCCTGCCAGGCAACTCAATGACGCGATCAGGCGGCAGACGCGGCAGACTCATGCCACGTGGACGCCCCATGGGATCCGGAAGCCAGGTCGTCCGGCGGCCTGAGCAGTGCACTGACAAGCTGCGATACGAAGGCGACCGGAGCCCCGGCGAGTTCGAGCGAACGCAGCAGCGCTTCGCGATCGCGCCGATTCTGGCGATGACACAGGGCCGCCCGCACACCTTCGCAGTCGATCAACCACATGCGACACGCCTCATCGGCTGTCTGTTCGGGATAGAAGTGCTTGGCCTTCATCGACCGCCAGCGTAGACCCGCCGCCTCAATCCGATGGACCACGGCAGCGACCGCCGTTGCCACGCTCGCTCGTTCCGCGTGATCGAGCCGTTCGATCCACCCGGACGAAACCAGGTCGGACAGCGATGAAGTGACCGGGACGGCGGACATGATGAGGGCCGCCCGCGGTGAGAGTGGCCGGGGATCCCGAAACAGGACCCACGGCTCGGGCACGTCGAGCCCGGCAGCGGCGAGCGCACTCAGTCCACGCCATTCGTTCACGGGATCAGATCGACCGGCAACACCATCCCGCAGATCAGACCAGCGGGGCAGGGAACGATCCCAGGCCCACTGTCGTTTGATGTACACCACGCGCGACGTGCCCGCCCCCGTCAAGACAACCTGCCGCACGTCTTTGTGGCGGTGTTTGCCGGCCGGATTCTTCGGCATCGACGACAGGATGTCCTTCAGCCGACCCAGTCCCTGGGAAGTGAGCATGCGGGCGCAGTCGGTCGAGCAGTACCAGGTCGCTCGTGCAGGAAGCAGTCTCATACCATCATCTCAATCGGGCCAGGTTTTCAGTCGGTTGAGCATCCACTGATCCCGGTGGGAGGGCTGACGCATTCCCAGTCGATACTGCAGTTTCACCCAGGGGTTCGGTGGGTGCAGGTGTTGCGGCATCAGGTTGAAATCGAACAGAACGGGACGCCAGCCTGCACCCTCCGGCTGCATCAAGAAGTTTGAAGGACTCATATCGATGTCGAACAGTTTGTGCCGGGCGGCGAAATCGACGACACGGCCAATCACCGAGAGGACCTCATCCGGCAATCGTCTTTGAGCATTGAGGAACTCGCGAAGCTCGCGGCCGTTGACACGCTGTTGAATGAAGACCTCGGAATTCCCGCTGTCGGCCGACATCACATGCAGGGGACGAGCGACACAGGGACGCAATGCAGGAATCTGCCAGAACGACGCGTTGCGCTGGTACTCAAAGCGGGCAATGCTCACCCGGTACTTGCGGCGATACTTCTGGACCGCGTCATCGGTGTAGCACTTGAGGACGACCTCCTGCCCATCCCAGCTGCCGGCATAGACGATGGACCTCCGGCCGCGGCCCAACTGCGGTCCAACGTCGATCCCTCGAGGTAACCCCTGTGGTAGAGTGGGAGGGTGGACAGCCATACGCCGGTGGCTCAGACTGGCGGACAGACAACTGGCGGGGCGAGGTGATAACGTTGCGCTGAATCCGGGTCAATCCGGATCTCTCCAGACGACAGCCAGACCCAGAAAACGGGACAGAAGCCCGCATGTTTTGCCGCCCCAACATGAGATCACTCGGCATCGCTGTCGTGGGTGTGTGCCTGCTGACAAGGTTCGCAACTGGCGATTCGCGGCCCAATGTCCTGCTGCTGGTCAGCGACGATCAGCGGCCCGATACGATCCACTCACTCGGCAACGAGGTCATCGAGACTCCCAACCTCGACCGGCTGGTCAGGGAGGGAACCACGTTCACACGGGCCATGACGGCCGTGCCGATCTGTGTCGCCAGTCGGGCCGAGATCCTGACCGGACGGGACGGTCTGTTCAACGGACTCAACGACCACGGATTCGGCGTGACACCGGGGGTGCCCCACTGGGCACAGGTCATGCGGGACGCCGGCTACGACACTTGCTATGTGGGGAAATGGCACACGACGGGCAGACCTTCGGACAGTGGCTATGCGCGGGTCGAGGGCCTGTACGCCGGCGGGGGAGGGCGATTCCCGCTGTCGTGCACAGTGGACTGGAAGGGGATGCCCGTCACTGGCTATCGAGGCTGGGTGTTTCAGACGGATGACGGACAGCTGTTTCCTGAACGTGGTGTCGGCCTGACTCCGGACATCAGCGCCGTCATTGCCAATGCGGCCATTGAGTTCCTGCAGCAGGTGCGGGAGGTACCGTTCTTTGTGCATGTGAACTTCACCGCTCCCCACGACCCGCTGCTCTGGCCACCGGCCGGATCGAAGCGATATGACCCCGACAAGATCCCCTTGCCGCCGAACTTTGCCGAGCGGCATCCGTTCGACCACGGGAACTTCGAGGGGCGGGACGAGCAACTCTTTCATTGGCCGCGGACTTCGGAGGAGACCCAAGGGGCACTGGCCGTCTACGACTCGGTGATCACGCACCTCGATGCCCAGCTCGAACGGTTGCTGCAGACTCTCTCCCAAACCGGACTGCTCGAAAACACGCTCGTCATCTGGACGAGCGACCACGGTCTCGCCCTGGGGAGCCATGGCCTGCGCGGCAAGCAGAACATGTATGAGCACTCGATTGGCGTGCCCCTGATCTTTCGGGGGCCGGGGATCACTGCCGGTCGAAGCGTGTCTGCCCAGTGCTACCTGCGCGATCTCTATCCCACTGCCTGTGAGTTGTGCGGTATTGAGGTGCCGCCTTCCGTCCAGGGCAAGAGTCTGAGGCCGGTCCTCGACGGTGAGCAGGCGGACCTTTACGATGCCGTCTTCGCACACTTTCGCGATTCGCAGCGGATGGTCCGCACACAGGATTGGAAGTACATCGTGTATCCACAGGTCCAGCGGGAGCAACTCTTTCACTTGTCCGATGATCCTGACGAACTGTACGACGTCTCTGATAGCGACACACATGCAGCCAACAAGCACGATTTGCAGGTACGCCTGACGAACTGGCGTCGCGAACACAACGATCCCACACTGCCTTCGGAGACTCGATGACCGTGGCTCTTCAAGACAGCCGGCTGATGAAGGCCGTACGCCGTGAACCGACCGACACGACGCCGGTCTGGATCATGCGTCAAGCCGGGCGGTATCTGCCTGAATACATGGAAGTCCGCAGCAAGGTGTCGTCGGTGCTGGAGCTGTGCCGGAGGCCGGACCTCGCGGCAGAGGTGACGATCTCGGCTCGCGAAGTCCTCGGAGTTGATGCGGCGATCCTGTTTGCAGAATCTGCCGCCGCTGCTCATCCCGATGGGATTCGATCTCACCTACGAACCCGGCCCCACGATTCACAATCCCCTCAGAACTGGCCGCGACCTCGCTCGCGTTCGGGTGATGAACGATGCCGATGAGATGGGAGAAGTGCTTCAGACAGCGCGATTGGTCCGTGCCGGTTTGCCGGAGGACATCCCCCTGATTGGATTCGCCGGCGCTCCGTTCACTCTGGCGTCTTATGCCATCGAAGGGAGCGGATCGCGTGATTTCCGCTTCACAAAATCGCTGATGTACACGGATCCGGCGGCATGGCACGAGTTCATGAACCGACTCGTCGAGAGCCTGATCGTCTATCTGAAGGGGCAAATCGATGCCGGCTGTCAACTGGTGCAACTCTTCGACAGCTGGGGGGGGTGCCTGTCGCCTCACGATTATCGTCAGTTCGTCCTGCCGCATTCGCAGCGTGTCATTCGGGCGATCGAGCCACATGCTCCGGTGATTCATTTTCTCACCGGCAATCCGGCGCTGCTGCCTCTCATGCGTGAGGCGGGTGGTCAGGTGATGGGACTCGATTGGCGCGTTGACCTGCGAGAGGGTTGGAAGATCGTCGGACATGAGGTCGGCGTGCAGGGCAACCTCGATCCGGTGCTGCTGTTTGCAGACCTCCAGACACTCAAGGAGCGCCGCGCGAAGTGCTGGATGCCGCCGACGGTCGGCCGGGGCATATCTTCAATCTCGGCCATGGAGTGATGCCCGGGATGGATCCGGCCCATGTGAAGGCGCTGGTCGAGATGGTCCATGAGCTGGGACAGCACTGAAGTGCGTTTCCTGAGGTCGATGTGACGCACACATCACGCATGATGGCGCGGCGGCGACAGGCTCTGCAGATATGATCCCGCCGATGGATTCAAAACAGCAGAGATCCCGAGTGGCCGTCATCGGCGGTGGCATAACGGGACTGGCGGCTGCACACCGGCTGGGTGAACTGGCAGCGGAGAAGAGACGCCCCCTCGACATCGAACTGTTCGAAGCAGCGGATCGTGTGGGGGGAGTATTCGGCACGCAGACGATCGACGGCTTCACCATCGAAACTGGTGCCGACTCGTTCATTACGGATAAGCCCTGGGCGGTGGATCTGTGCCGTCGGCTGGGGCTGCTGGACCGGCTGATCGGCACGGATCCACGGTTTCGTCGTTCACTGATCCTCAAAGATGGGGGTCCAGTACCGACACCCGCCGGGTTTGAGTTGATTGTCCCCAGGGACTTCGGATCATTCTGGCGGTCGCCGTTGCTGTCGTGGCGCGGAAAAATGCGTGTCGCGGCCGAGTACTTCCTTCCGGCCCGACAGGACGATAACGACGAGAGCCTGGCGTCTTTTGTGCGGCGTCGTTTCGGTAACGAAGCACTCGAGCGCATCATTCAGCCAATGGTGGGAGGCATCTACACCGCTGATCCGGAACAGCTCAGCATGCAGGCCACCTTGCCCCGGTTCGTTGAGATGGAGCGACAGGAGGGGGGACTGCTGCGTGCCGTCATGAAACAACGCAAGCAGGCCTCATCGTCCGACGCGGCCACCAGCGGTGCCCGCTATGGTCTGTTCGCGACGCTCGCCGGCGGCATGTCAGAGTTGCTGGATGCTCTCGAACAGCGTGTGCGTACGCATGGCACCCTTCACCTGTCGCGATCGGTCGTCTCATTGTGTCCGCATGAAGGGGGCTGGTTGATTCAGACTGCCGACGGTTGTGATGAGCCTTTCGATGCCGTCATTCTGGCCGTTCCTGCTTACCGGGCCGCCGACCTCACCGTAAGCTGGGACCCGGCGCTCGCAACCGGTCTGCGTTCGATTGAGTATGCCTCCAGCGCGATTGTGGTCACCGGGCATCGGCTGGAGGACATCGCTCATCCGCTCGACGCCTTCGGTCTGGTGATTCCGCACATCGAGCAGCGCAGGATCCTGGCGGTCTCGTTTCTCAGTCGCAAGTTTCCCGGCCTGCGCTCCCGAAGGTCACGTTCTGCTGCGCACGTTCGTCGGAGGTGCCATGCAGCCGGAACAACTCGAATGCTCCGATGAGGCCCTGCTCGACGTCGTGTGTTCCGAGTTGCAGGAAATCATCGGCGTACGCGGCCGGCCGGTGGTCTCGGTCGTCACAAGGTATGATCGGGCGATGCCGCAGTATCACGTGGGGCACCTGGAACGGGTCGCCTCTATCCAAGCGGCTGCGTCAGTGCACCAGACGCTACGACTGGCCGGCAACGCGTTTCACGGAGTGGGCATCCCCGACTGCATCCACAGCGGAGAACGAGCCGCAGAGGCATTGGTCAATGAACACGTCTTCTGACCCGTGCCGAATGCCCTCATCTGCGACTGAAAGCCTGCCGGTGGCACCGGCGGAACCCCATCATTTACTCTTCAGTGGCGGGATTTGTCGTCAGTCGCCGATCCAGCAAACGCCCGCCGCGCTCAATCTGAAGCGTCGCTTCCTCCGGATGGCCGTCAGCGAACTGTGCGAGCCAGTTGATATCCCGTGGCGTTTCGTCGTCAGGGCGGAGGACACGATCGTTGACCTGCAGCCCGGCGAGAGCGGCGGGCGAACCGGCCACGACACCTGTGACGATGGCGACACCCGGTTCCGTTGCATCCTCGCGCCAGGTCAGTCCCACATGCACGGGGTTACCCCGCAGGTGCACCTCGAACGAGAGCGGTGTACTGTGCCCAGGACGATTAACGGTGATCACCAGCGGACTGGTCGCTGCATGCACATGTCGGGCCAGATCGACAATCTGATCGGCCGGCTGACCATCCAGACTGTGAAGCGTGTCGCCAGGTCGCAGTCCGGCATTGGCAGCAGGTGAGCCGGCATAGACACGTTCGATGAGGAACGGTTCGCCGGGCTTCCGGCTGGTTTGCCAGACGATGCCCAAACGAGGAAGGGGTGGCGAGGGTCGTTCGCTGGCCAGTTGCTGTGAGCGACCTTCCTGAAGACAGGCTGTCCGAAACGGTGCGAGGTCCGATGCGTCGGCCGCGCTGCGAGCCACTTCAAACATCAGCATGGCCACCTGCTGCATCCCGGGCAGGTTCAGCTTGTCGATGTCGTCCGAAGGCCGGTGATAGTCGGGGTGATCGCCCGTGTGGAGCATGAGATAGGGCACGCGCTTCTGCAGAAACGGCCAGTGATCGCTGTCGTCGCGATTCGTCCAGTCGAAGTCCAGCTTCAAATCGGAGTTGCCATTGGCCCGCGTGACGAGCTGTCGCATCCCGTTCATCGAGCGGACTCCGTACACACTCAGTCCCGCGTCCCGCAGTCGGCCGCACATGTCGACATTGATGACGAGACGCACTCCCCCCAGTGGACGGGTGGGCTGACGTGTCCAGTGGTAAGACCCCAAGAGTCCGTCCTCCTCGGCATCCCAGAGGGCGAACAGGATCGTGCGCCGGGGAGCAATGTCGAGCTCTGCGAACGCCTGGGCCACTTCCAGCAGGGCCGATGCGCCGCTCGCATTGTCGTCGGCACCGTTGTGGATGTAACCGTAAGGTCCGGCGCTGTTAGACGAATTTCCATAGCCGACATGGTCGAAATGAGCACAGACAATGATCGTCTCCTCACGCAGGACCGGATCGCTGCCGGGGAGGACCGCCAGCAGATTCCGGTAACCTCGTCCGAACTCCTGGACGTAGCCGCCGTCATCTCCGCCTCCCTGCAGTCCGAACTTGCGAAACTCGCTCTGGAGGTAGGCCGCTGCCGCCTGCCCGCCGCGCGTGCCCGCCGCGCGTCCCTCCAGGGTATCGCTGGCGAGAAACGCGGCATGCCGGCGCAGGTCGTCGACAGTGATGGCTTCGCGGGCTGATTGAGGTGTCGCGGCTGAGGCGCATTGCGATCCACACCACAGGGCGGTCAGTGCACACACGGCGAGGATCTGCTTGCCTGTCAACTCAACCTCCCAGCGCCGCGAGCCATTTAGTCAGCCAGATGATCAGTCCCACAAAAACCCAAGCGATGAGAAACCCGGTCATTCCCACGCGACTGGGCCAGGGAAGCTCAATGTCACGGATGGGGATGAGCTTGCGCGTCTCCGCAGGCAGCGGATTCTCCGGTAGAGTGCAGGGGGCCTCGATGACTTCTCCGAGACGAACCGGCGTGCGAATGAGCGTGAAGAAGCGGTCGAGCTGCTCATCAGCAGGACGCTTTGTGATGAGACTCACTACGATGCCGGTGATCGCCCCCGCCGACAGGTACAACACATACTGCCAGGGAATACTGGTGGAGCCGTTGTACACGGTCATCGGCAGCACGCCCCACAGCCACTCGCGGAACAGCCTGGGGAGAAAATCGACATTCTGCTGCCAGACTTCTGACGATCCGATCCGCTGAAGTGCCTCGAACGGTGTGTGCGTCTGCGTGAGATACCAGACGGAAATCGTGGCGAAGGTCGAAGCCCACACCGCCGCGGGGGTGAAACCTCGCCAGATGATCCCGAACCAGAAGGCCAGTCCGATGAAGGCGGGGATGGCGTTGACGTAGTTGTTGAGCACCTGGATGGCGTCCTTGAACTGCGTCATCAACACCAGCGCCAGCAGGACGATCGCCAGGCCGGCGAAGCGTCCGACCCACACATAGTGCGTCCTCGATGCGGTGCGGTTGAGGTAGCGTTTGTAGATGTTCTCGGTGAAGAGTCCCGAGGCGACGACCATCTGGGCATCGCATGTGCTCATGATCGCCGCGAGCAGCGAGGCGAACAGCAGGCCGATCAGTCCGTGGGAGATTCTCGGCAGCAGATCGTGGGCGGCGACGCCGAAGATCTTGTCGGCGAAGTCTGCGCATTGTCGCGGTGTCATTGTTCAGCTGGGCGAGATGCTCGGCGGAGATGAAGGAACTGCCGGGAGTCAGATAGATAATGACGCAGGCCAGCCCGGTGAACGTCCAGGCGATTGTGCACAGGCGCTTCAGGAAGTTACCCGCACAAAAGCCGAAGCGCCCTTCAAACTCGGTCTTCC
This sequence comes from uncultured Planctomycetaceae bacterium, assembly GCA_963707405.1. Lineage (GTDB taxonomy): Bacteria > Planctomycetota > Planctomycetia > Planctomycetales > Planctomycetaceae > CAVPPT01. The sequence goes on from CAVPPT010000016.1 coordinate 27,459, forward strand.
CGGCTCCGCACACGCCCATAATGTGAGGCTGCACGACGATTGCCACCAGCGCGTTCAGCGACAGCATGAGGACATAGAACCAGGTGATCGGTTCCTTCCCCATGCTCGCCGCCATTTCTCGAGTGAGAGTGAGGCTGAGGAGTTCCGCGCCCGTTCGACCCGGGACTCCCTGATGCAGGGCGGTGAATCCATCCGGTGCGCCGGTCACCTGGGCCGCGTAGTACAGCGCAAATGGCAGGAGCAGAAACGAGAAGACAATGGTCAGAATCCCCTGGACGAAGTCGGTGACCACTGCGGCTCCCAGTCCACCGGCCATGCCATACAGCACGAACAGAATAGTCATCGTCGCGATCGCGTACTGGGTCTTGAATGCTCCGCCAGTCAGTCCGTCCACCATCTTCGCCCCGAAGAACAGCGACGCCGCGATGAACACAATGGAAATGCAGATTCCCAGCGCGGAATAGAGCAGGGCGGTGGAGCGGTCGTAGCGGGCCTCGAAGAAGTCGCTGGTCGTGAGGGCCCGCATTCGCCGGAAGACTGGTGCGAGGATCCAGTAGAAGGGGGTCGCCCACAACCACAGGAACTGGTACCAGATGCCTGCCAGTCCGACCCGAAAGGACCCGGCGGCAACGCTGACGGCTTGCTCGCTGCTGGTCCCCGACCCGAAGGCGAAGAACATCATGAACACCTTGCCGAACCGCCGCCCCCCCATGAAGTAGTCGGTTTCCGTGTGGACCTTGCGATAGGACCACAGGCCGATGGCCGCGATCCCCAGCAGGTAGGTGCTGAGGACGACCCAATCGATGATGTGCAGCCCCAGCCAGGTCATGTGAAATCCTTGAGACAGGCGACTCATCAGCCTACCGGCGGGTTCAGGGGGGTGCAAACTGTCAATCACTCGCCCGACGAAAGATGGCGATTCTCAAACCCCCGGCGACCTGCTAAGACTCACAATCGAAAGACCCTCATACTCCGCCAGTCAGTGAATGTCTCACATTGGCAATGTGGACCCCTACGTTGATCTCCCATGCATGGTGCCTGCTGCCGACAGTGACGAATTTGCAGAGTATGCCGGTCGCCGGGTGACGGTGATGGGGCTGGGGTTGCAGGGAGGAGGCGTCGAGGTGGTCCGCTACCTCGTCACGCGCGGGGCCATCGTCACGCTGACGGATCTCAGGTCTGCCGACCAACTGGCTGAGTCCCTGTCCCTGCTGTCTGGTTGTGAACCGGCGGTCCTACACTTGGGTGGGCACCGGGACGAAGACTTTGCCCAGACTGAGCTGCTGGTGGTCAATCCGGCGGTCAGACCCGGTAATCGGTACGTCGAACTGGCTCAGCAGGCCGGAGTCCCGACGACCAGCGAGATGCGACTTTTCTGGCGGCACAACCGGGGCAGGGTCATCGGAGTCACCGGATCCAACGGAAAGACGACGACGGCCACACTAATCCATGCCATGCTCGACGCAGACGGACGCCGGGTCTGTCTGGGGGGCAACGTCGGCCGGAGTCTCCTGCCAGTCGTCGACCGGATTGCTCCAACCGACTGGGTGGTTCTGGAGTTGAGCAGCTTCCAGCTTCGCGATCTCGATGTGATGCAGGTGAGTCCACAGGTCGCCATCGTGACGAACTTCACGCCGAACCACCTCGACTGGCACCGCACGCTGGACGACTACCGTCAGTCGAAGCAGGCGATCCTCCGCTGGCAGAAGCCGGGTGACATCGCCGTTCTGTACGCCGATGATGAGACGGCGGAGTGGCCTACATGTCCGGAGGTCCAGAAACTGCATCCACCGAGTGTGATGCCGGGAGCTAACACTTCGACTGTTACGACCACCTGCATCCCGGGTATAGACGTCGTCATCGAAGAACATCTGGCACTCCCCGGAGCCCACAACGTGGCCAATGCTGCCGCGGCAATCACAGCAGCGAGGGCAATGGATATTTCGCTGGATGCCATCGTCCGCGTGCTGGAATCGTTCATTGGTGTGCCCGGTCGAGTCGAGCTGGTGGCAAGGATCGGAGGACGGAGCTTCTACAACGACACCGCCGCGACAACGCCGGAGTCTGCCATCGCTGCATTGACGTCGAGCTTCAGGACGTCTCCGATCATTCTAATCGCCGGCGGAGGCGACAAGCAGCAGGACCTGCAAGCGTTCGCCAGTGCCATCGCCAGACGGGTCAAGGGAGTGGCCCTGCTGGGGGAGACGGCGGAGACGCTGTCCCGCCTGTCCTGCGACGCCGCACGCTCACTGCTCACGCAGCACGCGAACTGCACGGTGCCCGAGGTTGCCGTGTGCGTGAATCTCGATGAGGCATTCGAGCAGGCGGTGCGGTGGTCGGCGGCGGGAGACGTGGTGCTGCTCTCGCCAGGGTGCTCCAGTCACGGCCTGTACCGCAACTTTGAAGACCGGGGGAGGCATTTCGTCAGACTGGTCGAGCAGATCCGCACCCTTGACCCTGACTGAATCAGCACGAAGCGTTCCCGTTGTCGGTCGTCGGCGGGACCATTAGAGTGTCCTTAGTCCGCGTCTTGTCGGTGATGTTGTGATGATTCCGGAGTGAACTGTGCGTACGACGTCCGCTGTTGTCATGCTGTGTTCTCTGCTGCAGTTTCTGACAGGGGCGACGCCACTCTCGGCCCAGGAGTATCTGCCCGATCTGGCACCGGCCTCCGGCGAGGGGGAGTTGGCGATCAGCGGGTTCCGGACTCCCGAGGGCATGGAAGTCAAGCTGTTTGCCGCCGAGCCTGATGTCGCCAACATCGCCGCCTTCGGGCTGGATGAGCAGGGCCGGGTATTTGTCTGCGAAACTTACCGACAAGAGAAGGGGGTCGTCGACAACCGCGGACACATGGACTGGCTGCTGGATGATTTGTCGCTGCAGAGTGTCGATGACCGACGGGCGATGTTTGAGAAGTACCTGGGGCCGGCAGTCAGCGAGTATGCGATTCATCACGACCGCATCCGACTACTGGAAGATACCAACAGCGACGGTCGGGCCGATGTCAGCACCGTGTTCGCCGATGGCTTTCACGACGTCGTCACCGGCACAGGAGCAGGCATTCTTGCGCGGCAGGGGGACGTCTACTACACCAACATCCCGGATCTCTGGCCGTTGCGCGATACCACCGGAGATGGTGTCGCCGATGAACGACGAGCGCTGAGTTCCGGATACGGCGTGCGAGTTGCCTTCCGGGGTCACGACCTGCACGGCCTCGTGATGGGGCCGGACGGGCGGTTGTACTTCAGCATCGGCGACCGGGGTTTCAACATCAAGACGCCGGAAGGTAAGCACCTCCATCGGCCGGACACCGGGGCCGTCTTTCGCTGCAATCCCGACGGTTCCCAACTGGAGGTGTATGCGTCGGGGCTACGCAATCCGCAGGAACTGGCGTTCGATGACTATGGCAACCTGTGGACTGTCGACAACAACTCCGACAGCGGCGATCAGGCCCGACTGGTCTGTGTGGCCGAAGGGGGCGACTCGGGCTGGCGGATGTACTTTCAGTATCTGGAGGATCGCGGTCCCTGGAATCGCGAACGCATGTGGTATCCATACCGCTCAGACGACGAGACGACCACGCAGCAGCCGGCGTATATCGTTCCACCCATTGTCAACTTGTCCGACGGTCCCTCGGGGCTGGTGGCCTACCCGGGTGTGGGGCTGCCGGAGCGATATCGCGGCCACTTCTTCCTCGCAGACTTCCGTGGGACGGCGGGGCAGAGCGGCATCCGGTCCTTCGCCGTCGAGCCGGACAGGGCAACCTATCGGGTGACGGACTCACACGAGTTCATCTGGTCGATTCTCGCGACCGACGTCGACTTCTCCTTCGACGGACGGATGTTTGTCTCAGACTGGGTCGATGGATGGACTGGCACCGGCAAAGGGCGTTTGTACACATTCCAGGATCCGGTCCATGCGGGCGATGCGTCCGTCCTGCAGGCAGCAGCGCTGATGCAACAGGGGCTCAATCGTCAGACGAGCGCGGATCTGGTCGAATTGCTGTCCCATCCAGACCGTCGCATCCGGCAGGAGGCGCAGTTCGCGCTGGTAAACCGAGCCGAAGCCGGAACACTCGCAGAGGTCGCGGCCTCCTCGACGAACGAGTTTGCGCGATTGCATGCCGTGTGGGGACTGGGGCAACTGGCGCGCGTGATTCCCCGACAGGACCGATCGCTCGTGCGGTTGCTGAGTCATGAGGACGCTGAGGTCGTCGCCCAGACGGCACGTGTGCTCGGCGATCTGCGGACGGAGTCCGCTGTTCCGGAACTCACCAGGTTGGTCGCCGAGGGGACGGCGCGGCAACAATACTTTGCGGCGATTGCACTGGGTCGACTGGGAGCATCCGCCGCCGTTTCGACCCTTGTCCAGTTGCTTGCGGACAATGCCGATGACGACCCGTACCTGCGCCATGCGGCGGTGATGGGACTGGCCGGCAGTGCCAACTCGGAGACTTTGTCAGAACTGGCCAGTCATGAATCGCCAGCGGTGCGACTGGGTGCGGTCGTCGCCCTGCGTCGACTGCGCGACCCGGCTATCAGCCTGTTCCTGGCGGACGAGGCGGCGGCTGTGCGAGATGAAGCGTCTCGCGCCATTCACGACCTGCCCATCGACGCTGCCTTGATCGAGATGGCGGCCGCTCCCTTGGACGAGCAGACGGATGCCTTTCAGCGCCGGGTGATCAATGCGAACTTCCGCCTGGGGGGGGGTGACGAAGCTGAGCGGCTGGTGGCTTGGGCAAACGACGACACGCTGCCTGTTGAACGACGTCTGGCAATCCTCGACGACTTGCTCGCATGGCGGGAACCGCCCGTCCTGGACCGTGTCACGAATGAGTTTCGGCGAATCGAAGGTTCACGCTCGGACGCGCTTCAATCGGCGCTGGCAGCTGTGTTACCGAATCTGCTGACAGGACCCCCAGAGTTGCGGGCACCTGCCGTCAAACTGGCGGCGGAGTATCATGTCCAGGAGGTCACCGACACCATCCGGCAGCTCGCCACTGTGGAAGAGTCGTCACCGCATCTGAGAGCAGAGAGTCTCCTTGCGCTGCAGGAACTGCAGGTCGACGACCTGGCGGCACTGGCTGAGTCGGGACTCGCAGATACGTCGCCCCGGGTGCGATCGGTTGCCCGCCGTCTGCTGATCTCGACCGATCCCGAGCGCGGTTTGCAGGAGATGGCTCGTGTGCTGGAGGAGGGAGAGACGGAGGAACGTCAGCAGGCACTGGCATTGCTGACGACGATCGATCACCCGTCCGTCGACCAGTTGCTGGGACTCTGGCTCGGCCGTCTGGCCGAGGGAGGTGTTCCTGCGGGAGTGCAGTTGGATCTGGTGGAGGCCGCCGCTCAACGAATCAGCCCGGAGATTCAGGAGAAGCTGTCGGCCCTCGAGAAGGCCTCAGATACCTCCGAACCGCTCCACGCATTCCGGATGACCCTGGAGGGTGGT
>CAVPPT010000017.1:0-504486 GCA_963707405.1 uncultured Planctomycetaceae bacterium
TCGATTATGTTGGGGCCTTGGCAGTTAAGGAGCAGCGGTAGGCCACGGGGCGAAGCGGCCGAACGACGAGGACGATGCTCACGACGGGACGCAGGCAGGCGGTGCTCCACCGGTCAAGCGATTGACCGTCGACCTTGCGGCGAAAGGATCCCTGACATTGACGGTGAAACCCATGATGTTGACAGCCAGCATGCCCTGAGATGGGTGCAGGTATTGGCGGACCATCCTGGCGAGTGGATTTCCGGTCGAGTCTGTGTGCCCACAACCCGGAACTGGTTAACGTGCGGACTGACAAACTTCGAGACTTTCTCCCGGAGGCTGTCCAGGCGTTGATTGAATCGAAGCGGGGAGCCGATTCCGACTTCGAATCTGATGTTGCAAAGCAACTCCGTTTCAACTCCGCAGCATTGCCGTAGATGCGCAGAGGTAGTCGGGCGACGATGGGTGCATGGACACGACACCCACTGACCCATCGACTTCCTGCAGCAACTGACGCCTGCCAGTTCTGGAGGCCCGCCTGGCCGACCTCGACGCGCAGAGGACCGTAGTCTCGCGCGATCTTCGAGGTCACTCCGGGCCGGCGAGCGTGCACGCCAGCGACGGTCCCGTCAGCAACAGGGAGGGACAGTAGATGATTGATCCCTTCGCCCTCTTGGTCGATGCACGCGCTGCTGCAGCAATGAGCGGAGTCTCGAAAGACGACCTGGCACCGATCGAACTCCGCCGGCAAGGTTCCCACACCAGTCCGGGTTCTGGCGCTGCGTTCGCTGGCGGGTGAGCGATCTGCAATCGTGGATCGATGCCGGTTGCCCCGCACGGACTGAGTGGGAGGCGCCGGCATGAGCACGTTTGAGCAGAACCTATCCCGCTTTCCGGATGCGACGCAGACCGGCAGCGGCTAGCATGGCCCGCTGTCCTGCACATGAGGATCGCAGGGCATCGCTGTCGATCACCGAGGGAGACGATGGACGGACGCTGCTGAACTGTTACGCCAACTGCAGCACGGAGGCCATCACAGAGGCCGCCGGCCTGACGATGGCGGACCTGTTCGACGATGCAGAGCGGCCGAAGCGTAACGGGCACAGGGTCAACGGACACCGCAACGGCAGACAAGGCCAACGGCAATCGCACCGCTAAGCCCAGTGGCAACCTCGTCGCGACGTATGACTACAGGGACGCATTGGGTGAACTGGTTTACCAGGTACTGCGGTACGCGATGCCGGACGGCAGCAAGACGTTCAAGCAACGCCGGCCCGACGGCAAGGGCGGATGGATCCAGAACCTGCAAGGCGTCACACCGCTGCTGTACCGGCTGCCGGAATTACTTGCGAGTACCGATGCCGTTTTCATCGTCGAGGGTGAGAAGGACGCCGACCGGATCGCATCACTCAAGCTGACGGCCACGTGCAACAGCGGCGGGGCCGGGAAGTGGTGTGACGGGTTTGCCGGTCACCTGCAGGGACGCGACGTTGTCGTGCTGCCCGACAACGATCAGCCCGGACGCGATCATGCCGAACAAGTCGCGAGGTCACTGCAGAACAAAGCCAAGTCGATTCGTGTGGTGGAGTTGCCGGGGCTACCGGTGAAAGGCGACGTTTCGGACTGGCTGGGCGCCGGCCATGACGTGGCGGAACTGATGACCGTCTGTCAGGCCGCGCCGAAGTGGACTGACACGAGCGATGACGAGTCGTCTACACAACCCCGGGAAATCGGCGAAAACGGGGAGTTGTGTGGTGTAGTCGACGCCTACACGCCGTTCTCAGTGGAGACTCTCCCGGACCCGCTCCGCGGATTCGTCGCGGAGGCATCCAAAGCCATCGGCTGCGACCCCGCCTACGTGGCACTCCCGCTCCTGACCATGCTTGCGGCTGCTATCGGCAATACCCGCCGGCTGAGGCTCAAGCAAAGCTGGCTTGTCCCTCCGATCCTGTGGACAGCGATTGTCGGGGAGAGCGGCACCCTCAAGAGTCCGGCGAGACGTCTAGCACTCAAGGCCATGAGCGAGCGGCAGCTGCGACTGCTCAAGCGGGACCAAGAGGCCTTGCGGGAGTATGAGACGGCTCATGCACGCTGGGCGCAGCAGGCCGCCGACTGGAAGCGCAGCAAGCAACGGGAGGGAGACCCGCCGGCAGAACCCGAGGCTCCTGTCTGTGAGCGCTGTCTCGTCAGCGACACGACTGTTGAGGCACTCGCTCCAATCCTCCTGGCTAACCCGCGTGGCCTGCTCCTGGAGCGGGATGAGTTGGCCGGCTGGATTGGTTCATTCGACCGCTACGCCGGCAAGAGCAAAGCCGGTGGTGACTCGGCTCACTGGCTCAGCATGTACTACGCTGAGAGTCAGATTGTGGACCGCAGGACGGGACACCCTCGCACCTTGTTCGTTCCGCACGCGGCTGTCTGCGTGACGGGCGGTATCCAGCCGGAAACGCTCCGGCGTGCACTGGGGCGGGAGCACTTTGAGACGGGACTCGCGGCAAGGCTGCTCCTGGCTTGTCCTCCCCATCAGCAGAAACGCTGGACGGAGGCGGACATCGACCCCGACTCAGAGAATGAGATAGCGACGCTCGTGGAGGCCCTCTACGCGCTGCGGCCGGCAACTGACGAGCAGGGAGACCCATTGCCCCAACTGGTGCACCTGTCCCCCGAGGCAAAGCAGGTGTGGGTGGCGCACTACAACGCGCACAACCAAGAGCAGGTGGAGCTGACCGGAGACCTCGCGGCGGCCTGGAGCAAGCTGGAGGAAACGCCGGCTCGCCTGGCACTCGTGCTGCACTGTAGCCAGTTGGTCAACGGCGGTCCCGACAAGGTATCAGCGGAGACCATGCAGGCCGGAATCGACCTGGCGACGTGGTTCAAGCGGGAGACCCGGCGCGTGTATGCGATGCTGTCGGAGACTGAGGACCAACGCGAGTCCCGCCGGCTGGTTGAATGGCTCCAGCAACACGGAGGCTCCGCGACGGCGCGGCAAGTGCAACAGGGTTGCCACTGGCTCAAAGGTTCTGGTTTGGCAGACGAGGCGCTGGAGGATCTTGCGAGTCGACAGTACGGCCGCTGGGAGTTTCCAAGCACAACCAACAAAGGAGGGAGACCGACCCGCATGTTCGTCCTGTCTACAGCGTCTACATCAACGAAACCCTGAGAAACCGCTGAACTATCGAGGTTGTGTAAACGTAGACAGTGTAGACATTCACAATCTGCACTCCTGCCGGCCCCGTTGATTCTCCTGAGGTGACTGCATGGCCCTATACCGCAAAACGCTGACCCGCTGGCTCGACTCCGAGGGCAATCGCACCAAGGCCGGCACTCCCGGCAGCCGGAAGGTCAGGAACCGCTCGAAGCTGTGGTACGGCCGCTACCGGGATGCAGAGGGCATCGTCTGTGAGGTCAAGCTGGCCAGCAACAAGCCGGCCGCGCAGACCATGCTGAGCGACCTCATCCGGGAGGCGGAACGCGGTAAGGCCGGCATCGTGGACCCATTCGCGAAACACGCGAAACGGCCGCTGAGCGCGCACCTGGCGGACTTCGCATCTCACCTGACGGCGAAAGGAAATACCGCCGGCTACGTCACCACCACCGTTCAACGGGTAACGGCTGTCGTCAGTGGCTGCGGCTTCAAACGCATCGGTGACATCAGCGCGTCGCGAGCGGCGGGATGGCTCAGTGACCAGCGGGAGGCGAATGCGTTCGGGGCGTCGTCGTCGAATCATTACCTCACGGCCGCGAAGGCGTTCACGAAATGGCTGGTGAAAGACCGCCGGACCGGAGACGACCGACTGGCTCACCTGTCCCGACTGAATGCCAAGGCCGACATCAGGCGTCAACGCCGGGCACTCACTGCCGAGGAACTCAGCCTGCTCATCGATGCGGCCCGGACGAACGGGGACTGCTGCGGCCTGACGGGTGAACAACGGGCGATGCTCTACACGGTCGCCGGGTACACGGGACTCAGGGCATCGGAGCTGGCATCACTCACCGAGACGTCATTCGACCTGAAGGGCGACCCGGCAACCGTCGTGGTTGAGGCCGGCTACTCGAAACACCGGAAGCGGGATGAGCTGCCGGTTCACGGTGACCTCGCACAGAAGCTGCGGGAGTGGTTCGCATCACGCCGGACGCTGCGGGATGAGTCACAAGCTATCCTGACTCTCACGACGCATTCTGAGGCATCCTGTGAGCCGCTGTGGCCCGGACGCTGGGCACGCGATCGACAAGCCGCTGTGATGTTGCGGCACGACCTGCAGGCCGCCGGCATCGCCTACCTCGACGAACAAGGCCGGCAAGCGGACTTCCATAGTCTGAGGCATACGTTCATCAGCATGCTGGCGCAGGCCGGCATCCATCCGAAGACCGCGCAGGAACTGGCCCGGCATTCGGACATCAATCTGACGATGCAGGCCTACACGCATCTCCGCACAACCGACCTGGCATCAGGACTCAGTGCGCTCCCCTCGCTCACGTCCTCACGGGAGACGCTCAAGGCCACGGGAACGACCGACGATGCTGCCGGCAACGTGCATCACGATGAGCGCCGAAATGCTGATTCTGTGGTTGCACGAATGGTTACACGCGCTGACGACATTCGGTGCGATTCCGTGAGAATGATTGAGACTGGCAAGGTGATTGCTCAGTCGTGTGAGCGCGCATCAGGCGACGATGCGAAAGCTGTTGACGTGCAATCGCTTGAGCACGATTGCGACTCACTGAGTGAGAGTGAGGAGAGTGCCGAAGGAGGGACTCGAACCCTCACTGGGATTTACCCCAACTGGATTTTGAATCCAGCGCGTCTGCCATTCCGCCACTTCGGCTGTGGTCTCATCGGGCCAGTCTACGCTGGCACTCAGCACGTCGCAATCGTGCTCAAGCGATTGCCAGTTGTCGGACGTGCATCTGAATTGCCGGTGCGATTTCATCGGGGTCGCTCGAGCGTTCGGCTTGCCGTGGCCCGACCGTGCCGAGTCTTTCCGAAGGATCGAATGTGCCTGGATCGGTTTTCTTTGAGCTTGGCAAGCCGCGATTGTCCGGCTCAGGGTCCACTCCCCAACGTCGGAAGTGCATCGCAGCCAGTCCCGGCGGACTCATGCCGAAGTTGGGGAAAGTCGCCGGCCACCTGCAATCCAGAGACACGCCCTCCAGGCACTGACAGACAGCGGCACTCGTGCAATCAGACGTCACACTCGACATACTTGAGAAGCCGTTGGATCTTGCCTCACACTGATTGCCGGGGCCTCGAGAGCGAGCTTATACATGAGCAGCCGAATGGGACTTGCGATCGGTGTCCGATTCGCTGCGATGCTGGCCCTGTGTGGTTGTCAGCCGCGTGCGGAATTTGTGCCTCCACCGCCTGCAAAGGTCACGGTGGCCCGACCTCTGAGCCGACCGGTGCAGGAGTTCTTCGAAGCACCGGGCCAGACGAGTGCTGTCCACATGGTCGAGTTGCGTTCGCGCGTGGAGGGCTATCTCCAGGAAATCCATTTCAAGGACGGCGAGCTGGTTGAGGAAGGCGAACTGCTGTTTGTCGTCGACAAGGCACCCTACAAGGCGGAACTGGCGTCAGCGGATGCGACACTGGCCAAGGCGAGTGCCCAGTTGCGGCTCAGCGAACAGCAGCTCGAACGGGCCCGATCGCTGGCTGCTCGACAGGTAACGACCGAAAGCACTCTGGAAATTCAGGAGGCGGAAGTGGCCACCGCCGGAGCAGACGTCGCTTTGGCGGAGGCCGCGCAACAGCAGGCGAGGCTCAACCTGAACTACACAGAGATTCGCGCACCATTTGCGGGCCGGATGGGGAGGCATCTGGTGGATGTCGGCAATCTGGTGCAGAAGGAAACCACGCTGCTGGCTTCATTGGAGTCAGTGGACCCGATCCATGCGTACTTTACCATCAGCGAATCGGAACTGTCGCGATTCCGGGAGATGCAGCGACAAGGTACGTTGAAATACAACGAGGGCGATCCGGTCACGATTGAACTCGCGCTGGGGGATTCGCGCGAGTTTGCATTCGCCGGTACGCTCGACTACCGCGAGTTCGGCATCGATCCCGCGACCGGAACCACTCAGCGGCGGGCTGTCTTTTCCAATGCCGACGGGCAACTGATTCCTGGACTCTTCGTGGCGCTCCGGACCGCCGTCGGCGAGCCGCACGACCGGTTCCTGGTTGAAGAACGGGCCGTTGGTTTCGATCAGCGGGGCGAGTACCTGTTGATCGTCGACGACCAGAATATCGTGCAATATCGACCAGTGAAGCTGGGTCTGCTCAAGGACGGGATGCGTGCGATCGAGAGCGGACTGAACTCTGGTGATCGTGTTGTCATCAACGGTCTGCAACGAGCACGGCCGGGAACCGAGGTCTCTCCGGACATGGCGGAGATGGGTGCCTCCCTGGAGATCTCGCCGACAGAAGCGATTTCGGCGGGTGCCTCGACCGAGGAAACCGCAGCAGAAAACTCAGAGCAACCGCCCAGCGCAGCGGACCAGTAAACTCCGCATCCGATCAAAAGACACTTCCGCACGAACGCCGTAGCCTTGCGCAGACAGACATGTTCTCCAGGTTTTTTATTGAACGCCCGATCTTCGCGAACGTCATCGCGATTATCACCACGCTCATCGGAGTCGTGGCGTTGTGGGCATTGCCGATCGAGCAGTATCCAGAAATCACTCCACCCACGATCCGCGTGCAGACGGTGTACCCTGGAGCGAATGCGGCCACGCTGGCCGAAACAGTCGCGACGCCGATCGAACAGCAGGTCAATGGTGTCGAGAACATGCTGTACATGCAGTCGACCTGTTCGGCTGACGGTTCGTACACATTGACGGTCACGTTCGAGATTGGCACGAATCTCGACGACGCCCAGGTGCTCGTCCAGAACCGGGTGGCGATTGCAGAACCGACATTGCCCGAAGAAGTGCGCCGGCAGGGAGTCTCGGTCAAAAAGCAATCGACGAACATCATCGTGGTGATCTCGCTGACGAGCGAAGATCCCGGCCTGGACACGCTGTTTCTGGCCAACTATGCGACGCTTCGCTTAAGGGACCAGCTGAGTCGCGTGAGCGGTGTCGGCGAGGTGACGATCTTCGGGACCGCCAACTACAGCATGCGCGTGTGGCTCCATCCGCAGAAGCTCAAAGCCCGCGGCCTGACGGCCCAGGATGTCATGGCGGCGCTCTCGGAGCAGAACGTACAGGTCGCTGCCGGTCAGATCGGACAACCCCCCACTCCCGAAACGAATCAGTTTCAGTACACGGTGACCGCCCAGGGACGCTTCAGCGATGTCGAGCAATTCGAGAATGCGATCGTCAAGTCCGGCGAGGGGACCCAGCTTGTCTATCTGAAGGACGTGGCACGCGTGGAACTGGGCAGCCAGTCCTACGACCAGTTCACCGAAAAAGAAGGGCAGCCCAACGCCAATGTCGGCATCTTTCAACTTCCCGGCGCCAATGCCCTGCAGGTTGCCGAGGATGTCAGAGCGACGATCGAACGGCTGAGCCGCCAGTTCCCGCAGGGCATGAAGTACGACATTCCACTCGACACGACGGCCTTTGTCGGAGCGGCAATTCATGAAGTCTACAAGACGCTGCTCGAAGCCGGCTTCCTCGTATTGATCGTGATCCTTGTATTCTTGCAGGACTGGCGGGCCCTGCTGATTCCCGCGACCACCGTCCCGGTGACGATCATTGGGGCCTTTGCCGCCATGTATGCGCTGGGCTTCTCGGTCAACATGCTGACGCTGTTCGGCCTGATTCTCGCGATCGGGATCGTGGTCGACGACGCGATTGTCGTCGTGGAAAATGCGGTCCATCACATCGAACGGGGCGAACCGCCCAAGGAGGCGACAATTCGCGCCATGGACGAAGTGCTGGGGCCCATCATCAGCATCACGCTCGTACTGATGGCCGTCTTCATTCCGGCTTCACTGCTGGGCGGCATCACAGGACAGCTGTATCGGCAGTTCGCCCTGACAATCGCCGCGACGGCGCTGCTCAGCGCGATCAATGCCATCACGCTCAAGCCGGCGCAGTGTGCCCTGTGGCTCCGGCCTGCTCGCAAGAAAAAGCTGTTCTTTTTCCGCTGGTTTGAGACGATCTACGGATTCATCGAATGGGTCTACGTCGCCATCGTCCGCCGTCTGGTGCGTATGGTCACCCCCGGACTGCTGGTGTTCGCAGCGCTGGTAACGCTGGCGGGCTGGTGGTATCTGCGACTGCCGACCGGCTTCATTCCCACCGAAGACCAGGGATACATCCTGATGTCCGTGCAGTTGCCGGATGCCGCGTCGCAGCAACGCACGCGGGATGTGATGGCCAAGGTGGATGATATCCTTGCCGAAACCCAGGGTGTGGGCAGCTGGATTACCATCGGCGGCCTTTCTTTGCTGGACAACAGCAGCGCCCCCAACGCAGGCACGATCTTCGCCTCGTTCACCAACTTCGAAGATCGCGTGAAGCAAGGACTGACTCAGGATGTGATTCTGGGCAACATCCGGCAACAGCTGCAATCCATTCAGGAGGCCAACATCTTCGCATTCGCACCGCCTGCGATCCGGGGACTCGGGTTTCGTGGCGGGTTCGAGATGCAGGTCGAAGACCGTGCCGATGTCGGTCTGCAGGAACTTCAGCAAGTCGCACAGGAAATCGTCGCTGCCGCGAATGCACAACCCGCCCTGGTCGACGTGACATCAACGTTTCGTCCGGGTGTTCCGCAACTCAAAGTCGATATTGATCGCGTCAAGGTGAAGGCGCTCGACGTGCCACTCAGCAATGTCTTCGGTACGCTGCAGGCGATGCTGGGATCGGCCTATGTGAACGACTTCAACAAGTTCGGACGGACATATCAGGTCCGCGTACAGGCCGATCAGAAGTATCGTGCCGAACCGGGCAACATCCAGAAACTTCAGGTCCGAACGAGTGATGGACGCATGCTGCCACTTGGCACGCTGGCCTCGGTGCACCGTTCGTTCGGACCACAGATTGTGAACCGGTTCAACCTGTATCCGGCAGCGAGCATCTCGGGCACGTACCGCGCCGGTTACAGCTCCGGTGATGCCCTGAACATCATGGAACAGATTGCCGACCAGACGATGCCGGCTTCAATGGACTATGAATGGACCGGGACCGCCTACCAGGAAAAGCGCGTGGGAGGCGAAGCAGTCTACATCTTCATCGCAGCAGTATCGCTCGTCTACATGGTGCTTGCGGCGCAATACGAAAGCTGGCTGCTGCCGATTGCCGTGATTCTCGTCGTCCCCCTCGGTCTGCTGGGGGCCGTGGCCGCTGTCTCACTGAGGGGCCTGGACAACAATGTCTATACACAGATCGGCATCGTCCTCATCATCGCACTGGCGAGCAAGAACGCGATTCTCATCGTCGAATTCGCCCGTGACCTCCGTGCACAAGGCAAGTCGATCCTTGACGCCGCTACAGAAGCGGCACGAATGCGATTCCGGCCGATCATCATGACGTCGTTCGCGTTCATCCTCGGCGTGCTCCCGCTGGTGTTGGCAACGGGGGCCGGTGCCTCCGGCCAGCGTGCCCTGGGAACGGCGGTCTTCGGAGGCATGATCGCGGCGACGATTCTGGCCGTGTTCTTCATTCCGATCTTCTATGTCGTCTTTCAGCGACTGGATGAACGCCTGCGAAAGAAGGCCCCGACGACCACGTGATCTGCGTGGTGTCTGCTCGTTCCCTGAAGTACTGGCCATATCCACTGACCCGATCTCACAAGTGCGCCTGACACCACGATCACTCGATTGCTTGATCCCTTGCCGCCAAACCGACCAGCGTCGATGATGCTGGCGTGAGCGTGGCGTTTGCCCCGCAGGGAGAGCCGCTGCCATGACTGCAATGCCGTCCCACACTTTGCGTCGATGGTCGGTGCTGACGATCGCCCCCGTGATCACCCTCGTCTGGTGGATGAGTGGTCGGCGTGCGGAAGTGCTGGCCGATCGCCTGCTCCGCATCGGGGGCCGTCTCGTGGGCCGAACCCTGAATCGCCCGGGACCAGTCCTGATCACCTTTGCTGTGCTGGTGCTGATGATGTGGCTGGTGATCGGAGTGAAGTGCCTGCTGGAGAGAGGCCCGCACGGTGTGAAGGTGGATGCCGAAAGCGATGTAAGTCCCGGACCATCTGGCACGTCTTGACACGATTTCGCGGTGAGTTGCCGAGAACTCAACAACTCTTCCCTCAGGCGTCGAACCAACTGCGTAAGAGACGATGGGTGGTCCTGTGCATTTTCCTGGAACCTTGTGCCGAGCGATATGGATCAATTCCCCAGATTTCGCCCTTCGTGCGACACTCCGCGAGAGGCGTTGATGAACCGGCCCCCGCATGACATGTCGTTCCGATCGCGGCGAACGGTCCTCGGGCTGCTCGCCCTCGCATCTGCATGTCTGTCCATCGGGGCCGCATCGGTCGAGGGTGCCGACGCTCCGGATGCGTACCATCTGCTCTATTTCGGCACGCAGGGGCCGCTGTTCGTGCGACTGCAGGTGGAAGCGAGTGGCCGCACACTGGGGCTAATCCGCGAGCAGTACCTCGACCTGCTGTTCTTCTCGCTGGATCGCAACCGAGATGCGCGACTCGATGAACATGAAGCTGCTAACATTCCCGCAGACGGTCGCTTTGGCCGCGGCAAGGAGTCCGTCGGCGACCACTGGCACGACTTCGACACGTCCCCGCAGGATGGTGTCATTACGGCCGATGAACTGAAGGCCGGGATCAGTCCAAGGCTGGGGACCCCGTTTCAGTCGCGGGACCGTCCGCCCCGGCTCACGCAGTCGGTCCAGCTTTACTCCCGCCTGGATACGGACGCGGACCGGCGTCTCACACCGGCCGACTTCCAGTCGGCACTCGAAAACCTGCGGGCCTTCGACTTCGACGATGATGAGACCCTGAGTGCGGCCGAGTTGCAGCCATTTCCGCAATCCATGCTGGCAGCGGCCATGGCTCAGGAACGTGGTGAGGAGCGACGGCCTTTCGTCACGCTCGATGCCGACCAACCACTCGAACCATTGGCAGACCGGCTGCTGACGATGTACGCCGGTCCCGAGGCCGCCGGACTTGCCTGGAAGTCGGTCGAACTGGATCGTCGGGCGTTTGCTGCGGCCGACCTCAATCGCGACCGGCAGCTCGATCGTACGGAACTGGTGGAGTTTCTCAAGAGTCCGCCGGTGGATGTGGACGTGCTCGTCGATCTGTCGCGTTCCCAGGTCCGACTGTCCTCGAAACCCCGATCAAACGTTCATTTGCTGGAGACTGGACCCTCTCGCGGATTGGCTTTGGAGTTCGGTGCCGAGCGACTGGAGTTCGCGACCGACATCAACTTCGGCTTCAACGACTCGGTCGCACTGCTGATGACAACCCGCTTCCGCACAGCCGATGGCGACAGCAATGGGTCTCTCAACCCCGGCGAATATGAGATGCTGGGGGGCTTGGATGTTGATTTCACCCGCGTCGACTTCGATGGTGACGGAGAGATTCTGCCTGCGGAACTGGAGCGATGTGCCATGCTTGACGCGCGACTGGTGCAGTCGTCCGTCGAGATGTCGATTCAGCGCCGCGACCCGCAGCCCCTGTTCGGGTTGCTGGATGCCAACAGCGACCGTCGTCTGACGGCCCGCGAGTTCCACGACGCCGTCCAGCGGCCGAGGGCACGGGCTGAAGACCCGCAGACCGAAAACAGGGACGGCGATGGGGACGGAGGCATCAGCGAAGATGAACTGCACGAGCAGGCGAGCTACCGGCTGAGTTTCTCATTCGGCGTACCTTCGATCTTGCGTGAAGGGGATCGCGACATGATGATGATGAACGCGGCCCAGCGACTGCCGATCGTCAATGAAGTGTCGGCAGGGCCGGCATGGTTTCAGAAGATGGACCGCAACCAGGACGGAGACCTCAGCTGGCGGGAGTTTCTCGGCCCGCGAGCGGCCTTTAGTCGACTGGATGCCGATGGCAGCGGGTGGATCGACCCGGAGGAAGCAGACCGAGAGCCATGATCCCGGGGCCCAGGAGTTCGACAGTCAACAGATCGTGACTGCGAAGCCTAGCAACCGGCAGTAATTCAGCAGCGATGTTCGAGACAAAGGAGGCGGCGATGGGACAATTCCCAAAGTCCGGAGAGCTGTTGCGCCGGGTAGCGCAGCGGTTGTATCTGGCGCACGTCGGTCGCTTTGCCTATCGTGTCAGTCTGGTGCTGGCGGGACTGTATGCGGCGCTGTTGCTCGTGAGCCGGTTCACTGGGTTGATTCCCGACTGGTTCAGCGTGCCTTCGCTGCTCGTCGTGCCTGTCGTGGCGGTGCTATTGTCGCTGTTGTTCCTCAGGCGACCGGCGGTCGCCGATGCCGCCCGCAAGGTCGATGGACACGAACGGACGAAGGACCTGTTTCTTACGCTGACGACGCTGGACCGGGCCGCCGGTGAGTATCAACCTCTCGTCAGTCGGGATGCGGAGACACGAGCGCCGGGCATCGAGCCGACGGCCGTGGTCCCTTGGCGCTGGGAGCCTCCGACGCTGAGGTTGGCCGGTGTCATCTCCCTACTGGTGCTGGGGATCCTCTCTGTGCCGAGTTTTGATCCGTTCGGCAAGGTGGCGGCGGCAAAGCAGGCCGAGCAGCGCGTGCAGGATCTCCAGCAGACCCTGCAGGAGACACAGGTGCGCCGCGAGCAGCTGGTCAAGCAGGATGTCGATGCGGAAAACTCGGAGGAGGTGCTCGAGGCGCTGGAGCAACTCCGGGAGGCCTTTCGCAAGATGATCCCCGAGGCCCGCAAGGAGAATGCAGGTCTGCTGGCGGCGAATCAGAAGTCGCTGGGCGAAAAGTGGAAGTTTAATGCCGAGCAACTCAAGGCGCTGCTGGCGCAGACACCGCTGCAGCAGCGATTCGGGGAGCGAGGGGAGTTGAAATCGCGGGACATGCTCAATCAGCTCAAGGAGGGGTCGTCGGCTGCACTGGAGCAGGAACTCGACAGTGTGATGGAGGATCTCAAGGACATCGCTCAGATGAAGGATCCGCTGGAGCGATCGGAGGCGATGCAGCGGCTGAAGAAGAAACTCGACAATCTGCGCGAGTTTGCCCGGGACGACGCCAACTCTAGACCGCTCTCCGAGGCACTCGAGCGGGCGATGCAGCAGCTTGAGACCGCCAAGGCGGGAGACGATTCCAAGTTATCGTCTGAAGCGATGCAGGCACTGCAGGAATCGATCAAACTGGCCGAACTCGAGGCTCAGAAACTGGCGCAGTCGGCCCGCGACCTCCAGAAGCTGGAAGAAGCCATGCAAGCGATCAACATGGCCAAGCAAGCCAACAAGGAGGGGCTGCTGGATGGTCAGCTGTGCGAGGACTGTGAGTCGATGTCCGACTACCTGGAACTGTATGCCGAACTGATGGCGAACCGGGAGCCGGGGATGGGGACGGGCGGCGAAGGCATCGGCAAGGGAAGCGAAGTTCCCGAAGACGACTCGATTCGCACCGGATCGAAAGATGAAACGACCAAGGCGGCCATCCAGAAAGGGAAGCTGCTGCTGGCCATCAAAACCAAGGGCGTGACCGAAGACGACAAGGACAGCGTCAACGTGGAATACCTGGAGGCGGTCGGCCAGATCCGGCAATCCGTCAGCGAAGCGATTGAACAGGAACAGGTACCCCCAGGGTATCACGACGGCATTAAGAAGTACTTCGACAGCCTCGAAGAATAGGCTCCGCCGGCTGACAACTGACCCAGTCTGTTGCCCCTGGCAGTTTCGCGTGCTTCAACCGCCTGCGGTTTCGTCTGACCGCCGGGACTTGCCGGTCTCGCCCCCATCGTGCAGACTGACAGCTGGTCACTCGGGCTGCACTCACCTACTCAGGGACAAGTCCTTATGAAACGACACGTCTGTTGCACTCTGTTCGGTGTCTTCGCATTGAGTTGCCTGACGTATGTGAACACCACCTTGGCAGCCGAGCGGCCCAATGTGCTGCTGATCTGTATCGATGACCTGAAGCCGGCCATCGGTTGTTTTGGCGACCCGCTGGCACTCACCCCCAATATCGACCGCCTCGCCGCCCGCGGCGTGCTGTTCGAGTCGGCGTACTGCAATCAGGCGGTGTGCTCACCCTCACGCAACTCCCTGATGACCAGCCTGCGCCCGCAGACGCTGGGGATCTACGACCTGCCGACGAACTTCCGCAAGTCGGCTCCCGAAGCGGTGACCGTCGCGCAGCAGTTCCGTCAGCACGGTTATCACACTGAAGGACTCGGGAAGATCCTGCACACGGGGCATGGAAACCAGGAGGACGAGGCGTCGTGGAGCGTGCCGCACTGGCGGCCCAAGGCGACCAGCTATGCACTCAAGGAAAGCACCGCGAACCCGCGTAAACGCAGCGACGGCAGTAACCGCGGTGCCGCGACCGAGCACGCCGATGTCCCGGACGACACCTATGCCGATGGGCAAATCGCCGCCGAAGCGGTGCATCGACTGGAAGCCGCAGCGAAAACCCCCGACAAGCCGTTCTTTCTCGCGGTCGGGTTTCTGAAGCCGCATCTGCCATTTGTCGCTCCCCAGAGGTACTGGGATCTGCACGACCCGGCGGCACTTGCACTCCCCGGCATTACAGCGGCACCTGAGGGTGCGCCCTCCTATGCACCGACAGCGGGCGGCGAACTGCGTTCGTATAGTGGCATCCCGGCCAAGGGGGACCTGAGCGATGAACTGACCCGGCACCTGATCCATGGCTATTACGCAGCGGCGAGTTACACCGACGCGCAGATCGGCCGTGTTCTCGATGCCCTCGATGCGAGCGGCCTCGCGGACAACACCATCGTGGTGCTGTGGGGGGATCATGGTTGGCACCTGGGGGATCATGGCATGTGGTGCAAGCACACCAACTACGAACAGGCGGCCCGCATTCCTGTCATCGTCTCGGTCCCCGGTGGCCTGTCTGATGTCCACACGAATTCACTGATTGAAACGGTCGACATCTATCCCACACTGTGTGAGCTCGCAGACGTCCCGGTGCCCGCAGGACTCGATGGCAAGAGCTTTGCCCCGGTGCTGAAAGACCCCGCCGCTTCGACTCGCCAGAGCGTGATTCACGTCTACCCGCGCAACAAGTTGCTGGGCCGGGCCATTCGCGACGGCCGCTACCGATTGGTGGAATGGAAGGAACCCGGCGCATCAGCGGACACCGCTGAGTTTGAACTTTACGACTACGAAACCGATCCGCTGGAGACGAAGAACATCGCCCAGGAACAGCCCGGGGTCGTCGCACGTCTGCGGGCCATTCTTGCCGGCCATCCCGAGGCGAAGCCACAGATTCGCGCCAAAGCGAACGCCGCCGGATGAGGCACACTGGAGTTCATCAAAGCCGGAAGCGCCAGCGAAGGACAACTCATCAGGATGTTCGAGTGCCCGTCAGGCCACGATTCGACAATCAATCGTTGACGGAGCACTGAGGAGTCGCGCATGAAGCTGTTTCTGGACAGTGCCGAGACCGACGAGATCTCAGAGGGACTGGCCCACTGGGATATCGACGGGATCACCACCAATCCCCGGCACATCGCGACATCGGGGAAGCCCCGGCACACGGTGCTGCAGGAGATCGCCGCGCTCGTTGCGGGGACGGACAAGCCGGTCAGTGTCGAGATCGATCCACACCTGCAGATCTGGAGCGACATGGTCGAGCACGCCGTCAAACTGTCGGAGATGTCGTCCAACTTTGTCATCAAGGTCGGTGCGGGGGAGGAAGGCTTTCGCGCGGTGCGCGAGCTTTCGCAGCGTGGCATCCGCACCAACCTCACACTGGTATTCTCAGTGGCTCAGGCTTGGCACGCGGCCCGCAGCGGAGCGACCTACGTGAGCCCCTTCGTGGGCTGGAAGGAGGCCCACGGGGACGACGGACTGACGCTGGTGGCCGACATCGCGCTGATGCTGGCGAACGGCGGCTACCCCACACTGATCATCGCCTCCGCCATCCGCAACGCGCGTCAGTTCGGTGATGCCGCTGTTGCCGGGCGCATTGTGCCACGGCATCGGTTGCCGTTTACCGCGACAGCTTTCGCAACCCGTATACCGACATGGGACACGAAGTGTTCGCCCGTGCCTGGGACAGCACACCGCCGGATTAGTGGACTGATTGTTGAGTTGATGAATTCATGCGGCGTGAGCCGCGAGGCATCGCCGAGCGCCAAGTCCGGCAGTGTCATCGAGTTGTCTGGGATTCGCATGCGGAATGACCCTGAGGTTCAACAGGCGGTCAATTCTTATCAGCTCGGGCTGCCGCGCATGCCGACGGCCGGTCGCTCCGGCGAACTGATGGGACGGGGGACAGGCAGCTCGCTCGAGTTCCAGGAGTACCGCGAGTATCTGCCGGGTGACGACATCCGCCACCTCGACTGGTCGGCCTACGCCCGGTCCGATGCATTGATGGTGCGGATGTACCGGGAGGAGATCAGCCCCCGGACGGAGATTCTCTTCGATGCCAGCCGGTCGATGACGACCGGCGACGGCACGAAGGCGCGCCTGACCAGACAACTGGCGAGTCTGTTCGCCCAGTTGAGCGGTCGCACCGGTGGACGGCCGACACTGATTCCGCTGCGGGACGACCGCCCCGTACGGCCCATGGGGCTCGAAGGGCTTGACGCCCTGGAACGCATGGAAATGGATGCGGTGGGCACACTGTCGGATCTGCTCGACGATCGGGCGCTGCCGCTCAAGCCCCAGGCAGTTCGGATTGTGATCAGCGACTTCCTCTTTCCGCACGATCCGGGGACGCTGATCCGTCGACTGGCCGCCGGTGCGAGTGCCCTGTGGGTGATGCAGCTGCTTACCGCATGGGAGTCAGACCCGACGGAGGTGGGGGGGCGACGGCTGGTCGACATCGAACGGGGAGTCCAAACCGACCTGATCGTGAACCGCAAGGCGATCGCCGAGTACAAGGGCCGGCTGTTCCGCCTGCAGGAAGAACTCGCCCGCGACTGCCGTCGCGTGCATGCTCCGTTCGTGATCCTGATTGCCGAGCACGGTCTGCCGAAACTCTGTCGAGAAGACCTGTGCGCCGCCGGCATCCTGCGCGTGGGATAGCCGTTACTGTCGGCGGTTCCGAAACCGTCACACCAATTCGGGCATTGGCCGGTACTGATTGTGGTCGACGAGGTACTGCGGACGCCCCTGGAGGTCCCTCAGCGTCAACTGGTCGATGTCGATCCCCAGCGCGGTGTACAGCGTCGCGAATACCTCCTGAAAGTGCACCGGCCGCTCGGCGGCGTACTCGCCCAGGCGATTGGTGGCACCGACCACCTGACCGTGCCGCATGCCACCCCCGGCAAGCAGCGCACACGAGACCTGCGGCCAGTGGTCGCGACCGGCATCACCATTGATCTTCGGCGTGCGCCCGAACTCTCCCCAGACGACCACACTGATGTCGTCCAGCAGTCCGCGTTGTTCGAGGTCCTCGATCAGCGCACTCACCGCCTGATCGAGCATGGGCATATCCTGCCGACCCCGTGCGAAGTTGCCCCCGTGCCAGTCCCAGCGGCTGAAGGAGAGCGACACACACCGCACGCCCGCTTCGATCAGCCGTCGTGCCACTAGGAAGTTCGTCAGCAACCGCGTGCTGCCGTCGGCCTGCAGCTTATCTTCACCGCGCCCGTAACGTTCGATGACGGCCGGGTCCTCCTTCTCGAAGTCGAGGGCTTCGGCCAGCCGGCTGCTGGTGAGAATGCCGAACGCCTGCTGATTGAAGGCGTCGAGTCCGTCCATCATGCCCGACTGGTCGGTCTCCCGGCGGAACCGGTCGAGCGCGGTGAGTACCCTCCGCCGATCGCTGAGACGATCAACGGTCACGCCATTGAGTACCATATCTCCCTTCCCATCTCCGTGGGGAGCAAAGGGAGCGTGCGAGACACCGAGGAATCCGGGTTGACCATTGTCGCCCCACGGCCGGTGCCCGGTCTTGGGCGAGAGCCCGACGTAGGGCGGCAGAGCGGGATCCTTGGGTCCATAAACCTTCGAGAGGACCGATCCCAGCGCCGGCCAGCCGCCGGACGGAGTGTTGCGATGGTCGTGTCCGGTCAGACATTGCACGGCATAGTGGTCGCCGGTCGCTCCCACGATCGAGCGGATGAACGTCAGCCGATCGGCGAGCGAAGCCAGCCTGGGGAACAGTTCGCAGATCTCAATCCCCGGGACTGCCGTGGGGATCGGATGAAACTCGCCGCGAATCTCGCTGGGGGCATCGACCTTGATGTCCCACATGTCTTGGTGCGAAGGTCCGCCCGGCAGGAAGATCATGATGATCCCCTTGCCTTGACCGTTCACTCCACTCGCTTGCTCGGCCTGCAACAGCTGCGGCATCGAGAGGCCGCCCAAGGTGAGCCCGCCGATGCGAAGGAAGGAGCGACGCGAGAGGTTGTCGCACAACGGCAGGCGGGCACCGGGAATCATCAGCATGGCGGGTCTCCCTCGTGGAGCGCAGTGGAGGTGCGACGCAAGGCCCGCTGACGTCTCCCCTATCAACCGGGCAAGATGCAGGTCATGGCCCTGCACCCCGAACGACAGCGCCTTGCGACGACAACCTACGATATCCACACAAGTTACGCATTGTCAAGATGCGCTGCCGACAGTCACACATCCATGATTGTCAGTGGAGGGGCGGTCTTCCATCGGCCGGAGGTGAAGTCGGGAAAGTCGACGGCGCTGCTGCGAGTGGCGACCGACTGCTCACTCAGCGGAGCCACGACACTCCATGTGGCCGCATCATAGACGTCGGAGTCCGGTGCGACGCCGGTCCGCAGGGCTTCGATCAGGCGGTAGTCTTCCAGAAAGTCGCCCCCGCGCAACTCCCGCACCGGATCATACTCCCAGACCGCGCCCTCTGTGATCGGGCCCAGTGGGACGTCTTTGTAGCTGCCCAGTGACTGCGCCTCGAGTTGCTGCCACAGCGGATGATCGTACTCGGCCCGATATCGCTCACCCGACTCCCATTTGTGCTGATGCGTCTCCCCTTCCAGGCACACCTGAAACTCGGGAAACCCCCGCACTAGGCCACGGGTTCCCTGCACCAGATTGCGCCGGCTGTAGGGACGCGGCAGGTCGGTGTCGTGCTTGATGGTGATCGTCCGACCGCGCGCCGTCTTGATCAGACACATGTTGACATCCCCATTGAGGTACTCCCGCTCGCGCTTGGGATGCCCCTCGGGCAGATGCTCGCGCATATAGAGTTCCAGGCCACGTGCCGGAGAACTCATCGAAGCGAGATACTCCAGCCGGTCCCCCCGGTTGATATCCATGTACCAGCAGAGCGGCCCCAGTCCGTGGGTCGGGTACAGGTTGCCGTTGCGCAGTGCATGATGCGTCCCCAGCCACAGCCCGTCCCCATAGTCATGCGACTTCAGATACCGCGTGTCGTGCATGTACCCGGCCTCGGCATACACCAGTTCGCCCAGCAGTCCCCTGCGGATCATCCTCCAGATGGCCATCTCGCTCCGCTGATAATTCACATTCTCCATCATCACGCCGTGCCGACCCGTTGCCTGCGACGTTTCGACCAGTTGCCAGCATTCCTCGAGTGTGACGGCGGCCGGAATCTCGGTGGCCGCATGTTTCCCATTCTTCATGGCCGCCAGACAGACTCGTGTGTGCCACTCCCACGGAGTCGCCGTATAGACCAGATCAAGTTCTTCCTCGGCACACAGTCGTTCAAAGTCGCGCTCGCCACGGAAGTACGCGGTCGGGGTCCGGAGTCCTAATCGCTCCGCCTGTCGCTGGGCTTCGACACATTGCCGTTCCAGCACGTCGCAGACCGCGACAATCTCAACACCCTCCAGTCGGAGCAGCGTCCCCAGGTGGCACGAGCCCTTGGCACCGACTCCCACAAACCCTACACGCAGTGTGTCGCGCCCCGCAGGTGCCTGTCCCTGGGCCGTGTGTTGTGTGAGGATCCCGTGACTTGCCAGCCCAATCGCGGCGGCCCCTGCGCAGGTGCTTGCCAGAAAACTGCGTCGCGTGGACTCAGATGTCATCGTTATCTCCTGACAATGAATGCGGATGGACCGCGCCGACTCGCTTGCGGCTTAGCCGGTCGGGTGATGGCGAAAGTCTGTTCGTTCGGCGAAACGGCAAGCGGCGGTTGATGGAGTCACGACTGGCGAGATGATGCCCCTACAGATGGCAGTTGACGCAGGAGAGCACGAGCGCTCGTGGAGTATGTGCTGCGAACGCCTCCTGTCGATGCTGCCAGACACATCCCTCTGCCAACAGTGGTGAGGACGCTGGCTGCTGGATCGCCAGAAGCGCCCCGATCGCCACCAGCGCGCCGCACGATGCCGACAACAGATAGCCCCACGCCCGCGATACCTCGCGCTGTTCCGCAGGTTTTGTTCGTGTGTGGGCGACACTCAGCCGATCGGCCACACGACGCGCCATGCGCACGGCGGCAAGACTCGCAGGATCATTCTCCCCCGGATGCCGAGGAGTCGAACGTCCGGCCACGAGAGGAGTCAGTGCCCCCAGGGCCGGCTCCAGCGTCTCGCGCATGCGGCGACAACGCGGACATGACTGCAGATGACGATGGAGACGTCCTGCTTCGGCTCCCCGCGGGTCAGTCATCGCCTCAAAGGCCTGGTCACAGTTCATCGTTCATGCTCCAGCGCAGGTGATTCGCTCACGTCTTCGAACGCCGCAGGGGCCAGTCGCGACAGCTTCAGCAGCCCGGTCTTCACACGCCGCTTGGCTCCGCTGACGCTGCAGCCCATGGTCTCAGCGATCTCGTCATAACTCAGTTCGCCAAAGAAACGCAGCCGCAGGGCATCGGCCTGAGCCTCGGGCAGTGCGTCCAGCAGTCGATGCACTTCCACCCGCTGTTCTTCGCGCAACATCTGTTCGAGGCTCGACTCGCTGCCATCCACCACGCGGCCGATGTCGCCGGTGCGACGGGTGGGCCGAAGTTGCGCGGAGTTCTGTCGACGGGCATCACGTCGGCAGAGGTTGATCAGAATCGTCCACAGCCAGGTCGAGAAGGCGAACTGCGGACGGTAGGTATCGCGGGCTCCGAACGCCGCCAGTAACGTCTCCTGGACGAGGTCCTCCGCCGCCGCACGATGTCCCAGCTTGCTCTGGGCGAAACGCAGCAGCCGATCGTGATAGCGGAGGACGAGATCTCCAAAGCGGTCGATGTCCCCCGCCTGCACCCGGGCCATGATGTCCGCATCGCTGCACATGTCCTGAGCGTACCATCCCCGGTCACCGGAAGCGACGTCAGTGCCGGCGAATCCTCGCTGAGTGTGCCACAGGTCCGCGTGACATTATCGAACAGGGACACGTCCTGCAGCTGGCACTTGCCACTTGCGGACCCCAATCCGGTTGATTGACGCCTCTGGCATGCCCCGATAGTCTACCCGCACCCTCAGGGTCACAGTGCTGACTGAACACGTCACGGGATAACAGACCATGGACAATACACGCGCCTACATCGCCGAAGTGATCGGGACGTTCTTTCTCTGCTTTGCGGGAATTGCCGCGATTCTCAGCACGCAGGATCCCATCAACAGCGGTGCCGGGCTGGTGGGAATTGCCTTGGCCCACGGACTGGCGCTGTCGGTCGCAGTCAATGCGTTCGGCGGGATCTCCGGAGCCCACTTCAATCCGGCCGTGACCATCGGGTTTCTCAGCACGGGTCGCATTCCCCTGAACAAGGCCGTCGCCTACATCATCGCCCAACTGCTGGGGGCCACGGTTGCCGCCTTCATCTGCAAGTCAGTGTTTCCTGCTGCCGCAGTTGAGAGTGCGAAACTGGGGATCCCGTTGCCGCCGGATGCGGAGTGGATCACGACGGGCATTGTGCTGGTGATGGAGATCGTGATGACATTTCTGCTGATGACCGCCATCTTCGGGACGGCTGTCGACGAACGCGGCAAGGCTGTCAAGATCGGGGGGTTCGGCATCGGACTGACGGTGACCTTCGACATTCTCGCGGGGGGCCCGATTACCGGTGCCTCGATGAATCCGGCCCGGTCGTTCGGCCCGGCTCTGGTGTATGGTGACTTCGACTGGCACTGGTGTTATTGGGTCGCCCCGATCATCGGAGCCGTCGCCGCCGCCCAGCTGTATCACCATGTCCTGCTCGACCCGGAACCGGCCCGCAAGAGTTGACGATCGACGATCCTCGCGCCCCGCCTGTTGGTAAATCCGCGCATGCGCGATGAATCACCGCGCCAGCGGGCTCTGGAACTCACGACGATTGCAGACCAGCGCGAGGTTCCGAGGGTCCGTGTCGACCAGGGCTGATGACCATTTGATGTGAGGTGCCGTGCGTAGGATGTTGTGAGTTTGACGGAGTTCGCTGGATCCATTCAGGCAAGGAGGAGCGACCGTGACGATTGGCCCCGAGCGGGGCCTGCTCGAGTTCTTGGAGCAGGTACCCGACTCTCGTGGGCGACAGGGACAGCGCCATTCGCTTTCCGCCATGCTGGCGGCTGTGGTGTGTGCGGTGCTTTGCGGATGCCGCGGCTATCGGGCGATGGCCCAGTGGGTGCATCTGCAGGAGCCCCCGACGTGGCATTTACTGGGCTTCTGGCGGCGGCCCCCGACGTGGTACGGCTTTCGGAAGGTCTTGATGAAGGTCGATCCCGAGGCTCTGCAGCAGGCGCTCGGACAGTGGCTGGCGTCGCTGGGGCTGACGCCCAGCGACGAGGTGCTGCAGGCGGTGGCCTTGGACGGGAAGGTGCTGCGGGGGACCAGGTCGCCGCATGCCCGGGCCGTCACACTGCTGGCCTTTCTGGACCAGCAGACCGGCTGCGTTCTCTCGCAGACACCGGTGAAGGCATCCACCAACGAGTCCAAAGCGGCGCTGGAGTTTCTCAAGCAACTGGTCCTCAAGGGGAAGCTCATCGTGGGGGATGCGGCGTTCTGCCAGCGAGACGTCTGCGAAAAGTTACTGGAGGACGAGGGGGAGTACCTGCTAGTCGTCAAAGACAATCAGCCGAACCTGCACCGCGCCGCTCAGCAAGCCTTCGTGATCCCGAGGGCCTTTTCCCCCCTGCCGAGTGCGGCTGGCACAGGAAGCCCGCACCACCGTGACGACGACCGAGAAAAGTCGCGGACGCCTGGAAGTCCGCACACTGACCACCACGACGGTGGGCATCGCGCACTGCGATTGGCCGGGCGTGCGTCAGTTCCTGCGGCTGGAACGTCGCACCATCCGTGATGGCACCCAGACCGTAACGGTGACATATGCCATCACCAGCCTGCCACCCGGAGTGCTCACGCCAGAGCAACTCCTCCAGGCCCTGCGTGGCCGCTGGGACATCGAAAATCGGGCCTTCTGGGTGTTCGACATGGTGTTTGGTGAAGATGCCAGTCGAATCCGTACCGGCACCGCCCCCCAGGTCATGAGTGCCTTGCGAGCCACCGCCCTCAACTTCCTGCGGAGTCTCGGCCTGCCGATCACGGCCACCCTCCGTGAACACGCCTTCAAAGTCGAGCGCCTCTTCACCAGACTCCGTATCATCAAATAGTCATCAGCCCTGCCGTGTCGACTTGGCGTGGTTGACGGAATCGTTCATGCGACCGACAATTACACATTCACAATGGCATTTCAGCGAGGGAAGAGGACTCATGTCGATCATGCGGAAGGGAACAGCGGCGATTTTCTCATTGACCATGCTCTTGTCGGTCAGCGGGTGTGCAAAAAAAACGGAAACGACCCCTGTGGTGCAAGCACCCCCGGAGTCGGGGAGCACGCTGGGAGCCAGCTCATTAGACGACAAGGGGCTGACGTCACCCGAGCATCCTGGTGAGCCCCTTGCCGCACCCGAGGTTGTCATGTCAGACGGCACGTCGGCACCCGCGGAGGGAACGACCCAGGATGCTGCCACCCCCGACGCCCCCACTTCACCAACAACTCCCCTTGCCGATCCGGCACCGAAACCCGAGACAGCGGCGACGTCACGTTCGACCGAAGTGCTGCTGGGTGATCCGTCACTCACCTCGGCGATTCCGGGCAGTGGACCGCTGACGATCGAGCAGATTCAGGCATGGCTGGACACGCCGGGCGTTAACGAACCCTTGCTCGTGTCGCTTCCGCTGGGGCTCAATTTCGGCATCAACGAGATCGCCGGTCTCGAAGAGAACCCACTGACTCGCGCAAGATTGAACTCGGACGGCAGTTGTACTTCGACACGCGGCTGTCGTCCGACAATACGATCAGTTGCGCGAGCTGCCACGATCCTGACCAGGGATGGGCTGCACAGACCCAGTTTGGGGTCGGCGTGAAGGGCCAGACCGGCAATCGCAATTCGCCGGTGAGCTTCAACCGCATCCTGAGTGGCCCACAGTTCTGGGACGGTCGGGCCGCCTCTCTGGAAGAACAGGCTGTCGGACCGATCGCCAATCCGATCGAAATGTCCAACACCCACGAAGTGGCCGTCGCCACGGTGAAGGACATTGAGGGATATCGCCTGCAATTCGAAAAGGTATTCGGAGCGGACTCGGTGAACATCGACAACATCGGCAAGGCGATTGCCAGCTTCGAGCGCGCCATCGTGACAGGGCCGTCACCCTATGATTACTACGCCGAGGTCAAGAAGTTCAACGACAACTTCGAAGCGGACGATCTGGCGAATCTCAAGAGCGACGATCCCGACCTGTACGCGGAGTACGAACAGGCCCGCGCGGCCTCGGAAGCTCAGCCGATGTCAGACTCGGCCAAACGCGGGATGGCACTTTTCTTCAGCGACAAAGCGGCGTGTTCGGCCTGTCACGTCGGCGCGAACCTGACGGATGAGAAGTACCACAACATTGGCGTCGGCATGGATGCGGAGGAGCCCGACCTCGGCCGGTTTGTCGTGACCGGAGTGGAGAAGGACAAGGGAGCCTTCAAGACCCCCACCATCCGCAACGTGGCGATGACGGGTCCCTACATGCACGATGGCAGTCAGAAGACTCTGGAGGAGGTCGTCGAGTGGTATGCCAAGGGCGGACATCCCAATCCCCATCTCGACGAGAAGATCAAGAAGCTCGATCTCTCTGACCAGGACAAGCAGGATCTGGTGGAATTCATGAAAGCCATGACCGGTGAGTTCCCACCGATCGCTGCCGATCGACTGCCACAGTAGGCGTCAGGGTAACTTCGGGCATTCAGCCGGCATCGCGCACGGCGCGGACCGCGAGGAATCAACGCGGTCCGCGGGTAGTGCTCCGGCTGCGGCAGTGCCGGAGAGGCGTCGGCGAAACTCCACGGTCTGCTGAGAAGGTGTGACGTCCGACGATTCGAAAGAAGGTTGCAGTTCGCAGGGCACACGAACCGTGAACGTGCTCCCTTTGCCAAACTCGCTTTCGAGCAACACTTCCCCGCCGAGCAGGCGCGTCAACTCTTTGACAATCGAGAGTCCCAGACCGGTGCCTTCGTACTCGCGTGTGAGGGCGTCGGCTTCTCCGGGGACCGTGCGTCCCTGTCGAAACTTCTCGAAGATCGTGGCCTGGTCTTCCAGCGGAATGCCAATGCCGTTGTCGGCAACGATCAGGTCGACCTGGTCATCGCCGTGGCGCACCGCTCGCACCAGAATCCGTCCTCCTTCGGGTGTGAACTTGACGGCATTGGACAGCAGGTTGTACAGGATCTGCTGCAGTTTACCGGCGTCCTGCCTGACGATGGGGACGTCTGGATCGGGCTCCCACTTCAGCTCGATGTTCCTCCGCTCGGCGAGTGGTCGAATGCTGGCAACCGACCGGTCCATCAACTCCTCGAGGGAAAACCGCTGCAAATGCAGGTCCATCTTGCCGGCTTCAATCTTTGCCAGTTGCAGAATGTCGTCGATCAGCGACAGCAGGCTGTGACCTGAGGTCTCGATGTTCTTGAGATACCGGCGCTGGCGGTCGTCGATATTCTCGGCTCCTGCGAGCAGCTCGCTGAACCCCAGAATGCTGTTGAGGGGCGTGCGCAGTTCGTGGCTCATGGTCGCCAGAAACTCGCTCTTGAGCTTGTTCATCTCGTGCAGGCTGAGGTTCGCCTGGGCCAGTTCGTCGACCTTCCCGTCGAGATTCGTGTTGACCTGCCGCAGTTCGTCCTGCAGCGTGAGCAGGTGGCGCAACATGCGATTGAAGGCATGGCTGAGTTCCTCGAACTCATCCCCCGTGCGGATGTCGGCCCGCTGATCGAGATCGCCATGGGCGATCGAATCGCTGACCTCCTTCAGGTGCAGAACCGGCTTGACGATGACATAGCGCACGATGGCATAGGCTGCCAGCATGGCCATGAACGCCGTCACGATGGCCATCGCGATCAGAATCGCATTGTTCTGGGCGATGTCCCGATTGGCCACCTCCAGCGGAAACGTGATGTGGGCCACTCCCAGCAGATCGCCCACCCGCCGATCGGGCTGTCCGATGATCTCCGGAAACAGGTGCGGGTCGCTATGGCATTCGATGCAGGTTTGTCGCGCCAGCACCGCTCCGTAATAACTGTAGACCGGCTGCTCTCCGTCACGGTTTTCGTAGTCAACCTCCTGGAACTCCTCCTTGCTCGCGTGCATGCGGCGAATGTCATTGATGGCCTCGTAGCCCTCCACATTCTGCGGCCGATGGCTCGCCACGACCTCCTCGTGCGTCGGATCCGGTTTGTACAGGGCGAAGCGGTGCCCCGATTTCGAATCGTCTCCCGTCGGTTCGGCAAGGGCCCGGAGGTCCTGAAACATCAGCAGATACTTCGGGTCCTGCTCCGACTTGCCCGCATGATGCGCGAGCAGGTTGGGGGCGACCAGCAGTCGCGCACGTTCGCGCGTCTGCTCCCGCACCAGCCGCAGATTGAGCTTCGCATAGGAATAGAAGCTGACGGTGATGAGCAGCATCAACCCACCGCCGAACAAGAACCGGCATTTGCACTCCAGGCTCGTTTCGCCCAGAATTCTCTTGATCCCCCGGTATGACATTCCGGCGTTTCCTGGTGTGTACCGTCGGTCCCGTACCCCATATTAGCCAATTCAGGCCGCCGGAGACTACAGGGAGGTGGAGATTGGCAAAATCATGCCGGGCGTTCCCATTCCGCGCCAACAGACGACGAGGAACGGCGTACTACGAGGGGTGAGACTGCTGAGCGACGTATCGATCAACGACATCAGTCCGCCGGGCACTTCGTCAGCAACTCGCTGGTTGATACAGTGCCCTGCAGTTCTGCAGACATCCTTAAGCTCCGTCAATGACTTCGACCCCTCCTGTGGTCTCTGCGCATGGTCGCTCGCTATCGGTCGATGAGTTCGTCGCTCTCAGCGATGAACTCGGTTCGATGGTCCGTGCCGGCATTCCTCTGGATGCGGGCTTTGGAGGGGTCTCGTCGCGGACCAGTGGGGAGCTCCAGGCACTGTGCAAGCGTCTGTCCGAGCGACTCTCTGCTGGCAATTCCCTCGACGAGGCGATCGCTGCGGAAGGCGCACGCATCCCTCCCCTGTACAGAGCGGTGTTGAGTGCAGGACTGAGGACACGGCAATTGCCGCAGATTCTCGCATCGCTGTCGGAACTGACCCGATCGATCGCCGACCTGCGCCGACAATTGCGGATCGCCTTCATCTATCCCCTCAGCGTCCTGGTACTTGCGTGGGTACTGTTCGCGGGCTTTGTCTGGTTCGTGGTCCCACAACTTCAGCGGACCCAGGAGATTTTTCAGATTCGGGATTCCTCTCCCCTGAGGCTGCTGGAACGACTGCACGAGTCGGTCGCCGTGTGGTCCTGGGGAATTCCTGTGATCGTGCTTGCAGTGGTGGCGCTGTCGTGGCTGGTCAGGAAGATTTGGCGCACCGATCTGCTCGGCGGGCTGATGGAAGGCGTGAGTTCCGCGCTGGCCGCTGTTGTCAACGTCGTCAGCCCGGCAGCCGCCCGCCGTGTGCGGGAGTTCGGCGCGAGTGGATCGCTGACAGGCCTGCGTGCGGCGAGGCAGTCGCAGTATTCCCGCTTGCTGGCAGTGCTGGTCGAGCATGAGGTGCCGCTGCCGGAAGCGCTGGACCTCTGCGCCGATGCCTGTGCAGATCCCCGGCTGCAGCGTGGCTCCCGGAACCTGGCGCAACAGGTGCAAAGCGGCCAGTCGCTGGCGGAGGCGCTGCAGGATAACGACGACTTCCCCACGTTGATGCGCTGGATGATGGGTGTCGGCGAGAAGCAATCGGCGCTGGGATCGTCGCTGCGTCAGCTCGCCACGGTTTACGAACAACGCGCCCGGATGCGCATGGACTGGATTCGCCGCCTGGTTCCCCCGGCCATTGTGCTGTTGCTGGGGGGGGCAGTCACCCTGGCCTATGGACTGACGCTGTTTCTGCCATTGACCGACCTCTTGCGAAACCTTGCTCAGCCATGAGTCCAGATGCACGCCATCCCGAACTCTCCGACGTCGCGGACCGGCAAGGTCCAGCGATGCTCGGCGAAGGACCGGCGGCGTATGTGGCCCAACTGGCCGAGGCCGGGTTGCCTCTTGAAGCGGGTCTCCGCGCCTTCAGCGAGGAGGCACCTTCATGGCGACTCCGGCGGACCCTGCGCAGAATGAGCAGCGAACTCGAACAGGGCCGACCTCCCGAGCAGGTCCTGTCGGAATCGGGACGTGGCGTGCCGGGCTACCTGCGCGGACTCGTTCGGGCCGGGATCCAGTGTGGCCAGCTGGGGGGTGTACTGGAGGAGTTCCTTCGCACCGTCCGACGCCGACGCGAACTGCGCACTCAATACTGGCTGGCATTCGCCTATCCGCTGCTCCTGATGCCGGTCATCGGTCTGGGCGGCGTCTTCCTGATGTACTGGATCGTGCCCAAGTTCAAAGACATCTTCAACGACTTTGGCGTGCAGCTTCCCAGTCTGACGCTCGCCGTCATCAGCATCGCCGATACCGTGGTCTGGCTGGTGCACCACTGGTTCTGGGTGCTGGTCATCGTTGCCGTGCTGGCAAGTGTGGTGTGCGCGCTGCGATTTCTGCCCGGGCGGGCGTCGCGCGTCCGCTGGTGGCAGCACATCCCGCTCGTGGGAACTCCCTCACGCATGCGAGGGCTCTCGGAGTTCTGCTCGCTGCTGGGGCTGCTGGTGGGTGGACGCATCCCGTTACCCGAGGCCCTGCGGCTGACGGCCGGTGCCATGGACGACCCAAACTTGCGCCAAGGAGCCGAGCGACTCGCGGTGCGTGTCGAGTCGGGAGAAACGGTGGAGGACGCTGTTCGCATTCTTCCTCACTTCACTCCCACGCTCGCCAATCTGTTTCGCTGGGCGAACCGGGAGGGGACATTTGCCGAGGCCCTGCGGACCGCCGGTGACCTGTATGCCGCCCGCGCACAGGTGCAGTCGGGGATGGCGGCCCTGTTCTTTCAACCGTGGCTGATGTTGATCGGCGGCGGCTTTCTGGGACTGCTGGTCATCTCGCTGTTTTTGCCGCTGATCAAATTGCTGAACGAACTCTCTTAGGAGAACAACGAATTGCTGGAAGCGCTCGTCCTGATGCTGGTGATTCCGCTGCTCGGTGCCCTCATCGCCGGTGCCGACGCGTTACGCCGCAACGGTGAGACTCCCGGCGCACGCGCCTGGGGCCGCCGGTTGCTCGGTGCGGCGGGCGCACTTCTGGTGATCGTCGGCTGCTCGATTCTCGTCTCGGTAGTCGAAACATTGCTGCCGTCCATGGACGACTCTCCCTGGGTCGTGCGGTTTTTCACTTTCCTCGTCCGGATGATCGTTGGAGGAGTCGTCCTCTTCGCTGGCTGGCGGTCGCTCTGGCTGGCCCGCGGTACACCTGAGGCCGCTTCGATCGCCGAGCACATCCGGCAGGAGCAGCGGATGGCTCAGTTTCACCTCGCCAAGTGGGCGCTGCTGCTGGCTCCGTTTCTGTTGCTGGGTCTGCTCGGTGTCATGCTGGTCCTGCCGCTGTTGTACCTGAGCGTGTTCGTGTACTCCTTCCTCCGTACACGCGACGGACAGTTCCTGTGGGTGCTGACGCTCGCCACCGAGAGTGGTCTGCCGCTGGTACCGGAAGTCGAGGCATTCGCGCAGACCCAGTGGCGGTCGGCCCGTCGGAAGTTCGAGATTCTCGCGGGTCTGCTGCGGGATGGACATAGTCTCTCCGATGCGTTGGAGCTCGCCCCCGAGTGTTGCCACGCCCGACCATCATGGAACTGCGCGTCGCCGAGGAGACCGGAACCCTGACCCAGGTGCTGCGTCAATGCGCGCTGCGGCAGACGGCGGCGTTGGCTGCACAGCAGTCTCAGGGATCGCTGCTCCCGTTCTCGGCCTATGCTTGGGGGATGCTGCTGATCATCCCGCTCATCGTGAGTTTTCTGATGTACTGGATCGTGCCTAAGATCAAATACATCTTCAACGACTTCGGCATCGAACTCCCCACGCTGACCACGGGGCTGATCAGGACGTCCGATGTCATCTTCGATCACTTCGGGCTGCTGTCGGTCGTGGTCACGATCCCCATTCTCGCCGCCTTGGCCGCCACTGTGGTGTACATCGTGGGGTGGGGCAACCTGAACCTGCCGCTGCTGATGCGCTGGTTCCCCCGGCGCGATGCACCGTCGCTGATGCGGAGTCTCGCGCTGACAGTGAAATCCGGCTTCCCGCTGCCTGCCATGCTGAGTGAACTGGCCGAACATCATCCCCGCCGTGATCTGTCGGCCCGTTATCGCCGGATGTCGCAGGCCCTCGAAGCCGGCGAGCCCACCTGGCAGGTACTCCGGCAGGAGGGGTTCGTACGTCCGGAAGAGGCGGCGGCCCTCGAAGCGGCGGCGCGCAACGACAACCTCCCGTGGGTGCTGACGATGCTTGCTGATGGCATCGACGGTCACTGGCGCCGCCGGGGAAGCTTCTGGGCCGAACTCCTCAAGCCACTGATCGTGATCGGCATCGGTGTAGTGGTGGGCCTGTTCGTTATCAGCATGTTTCTCCCCCTGGTCAAACTGATCAACGAACTCGCATGAATCGCAGACTCGGACAGTTCGTTCCTGTGCACAGACGGCACGGCTTTACCATGGCCGAGTTGCTCGTGGCGTCCGCGCTGCTGGGGACAGTGTTCACACTGTCGATCCCGCTGCTGGGACATGTGCGATCCATGCAATTGGAAATCGAACGGCGCACTGATGCGACGCAGGCGATGGCCAACCTGATGGAGCACGTTGCCGGGCTCGCTGCGTCCAATCGCCTTCAGGAAGTGTCGGCCGCAACTCTGACACTGCCCGACGAGTTACAGCGACAACTGCCGGAGTCCGAACTGGTGGTCGCCTCCGAACGGATGAACGGCGACGTTTCGGTACAGCGCGTGACCTTGCAGATCAGTTGGCTGAACGACGCCGGCGTGCGTGGCAGCCCTGTCGAACTGACCGCCTGGTTTCCGGTGCGGGAGGCCGTCCCGTGAAAGTACGCATTTCGAGAGACCGCAGGCACCGACACAGCGGCGCGAGCCGGCATGGCATGCAGCCCGCGCCACGCGCGCGTCGCCGGGGGATGACTCTGATCGAGACCCTGTTCGCGACGACAGGCACAGTGCTGCTGTCCATCATCGGACTGACATCAGCGTGCCTGCTGATGACGGCCCAGCAGCAGTCGGCCGAATCGCTGTGGGTCGAGCGAACGATCTCAAGTCTGGCCGATCAACTGCGTGCCGATGCCCATGCCGCTACGCAGTTCGCTCTCACCGACGACGAAAATGGGTTATTCGCAGTCTGCACATGGTTGCTGCCGGAAGACACGCAGGTGACCTACACGTGTGCGAGTGATGGAGTGGTCCGCGAAGAAGTGCACGGGAGCGAGACGCCGATCGTCGAGCGCTTCCATCTCCCCTTCGGACGCAGCTGGTTCGAGCGTCCCGCCGGAGAAGAACTGTCGCTCATCACCTGGCGGCACGAGCGCGAGATTCCGATGACCGCCGGTACTCTTGATACTGCGGACGACGCTGAGCGTCCGGTGAAGCAATATCGAGTGGATGTCCTGCCCGCGCTGCACCAGTCGTGGGAGTCGAACCTGCATCCATTGCACGCCGCGAGTGGGAGTGTGGCTGGGGATGAGCGCAGCGAGGCCCCAATTGTGACCATTCCGGGGGCTCCCGCTGGTCGACCCCAGCCACCCAGCACAACTATTCGTGAGAGGAAGCCCTGAGATGCGTGCCAGCGCCTATTGTCAGATAGATCATCGAGCGGGTCGGCGCGGGTCGGCCCTGCTGATCGCCATGATCACGTTGGGTCTGGTCAGCGCGATGGCAGTCTCAATGGTCCAGATCGTGACCCTGCGACACTCACAGTCCGACCGGGAGCAGTGGCGGCTGCAATCGGCCTGGCTGTCGGAGTCGGCTCTCGTCCGGGCGCTGGACCGCGTCAGCCGCGACCCCGATTACACTGGAGAGTCGTGGCAGATTGACGACATCGACGCCAGGCACCTTTCCGGCGTCGTCCGCATTGAGATTCTATCGAACGCAGAAGGGCACACCCTCATCGTGACCGCCGACTTTCCCGACGATCCGGTGGATCGTGTCCGCACCACCCGCACCTGGACGACTGCCGACGTTGTCCGATGAATGAATCACTCCACGACAGAAAGACCAGCATGTCATCAATAGTCCATCCCATAGGTCCATTCGTGATCTCGCGTTTACAGGCTTCTCGTCGCCGGCCAAGACGATCGGGCTTCACCCTGATTGAACTGCTGGTTGTGATCGCCATCATCGCCATTCTGATCTCGCTGCTGTTGCCGGCGGTCCAGCAGGCGCGGGAGGTCGCCCGCCGAACGCAGTGCAAGCGGAATCTGATGCAGCTCTCGCTGGCCCTGCACAACTACATGATGGCGCACCAGGTCCTGCCGCCGGGCTGCGTCAACCCCACCGGGCCGGTCTTGGCGGAAGAGAAGGGCTATCACATGGGCTGGATCGTGCAGATTCTCCCCTACATCGAGGAGGGGAACGCGTTCCGTCAGATCGACTTTGGTCGCAGCATCTACGACAAGGCGAATCAGCCGGTGCGATCGCACTCCATCAGCCTGCTGCAATGTCCCTCCACCAATTCAGGGCCGAACTATGCCGGCGTACATCACGATGTCGAGGGACCGATCGACGTGGACAACCATGGCGTGCTGTTCCTCAACAGCAGCATCGGGCTGCGTGACATTCCCGACGGACGCTCGCACACGCTGTTCATCGGCGAAGTTCTCGCCAGTCCACAGGGATGGGCCTCCGGGACACAGTCTACGCTGCGAAACACTGGACATCCCATCAATGGGGGACCCTTGATTGACCTGCTGGCGATCGAGGGCCTCGACCCTTACACGCAGGGAAATATGCTCGGCCAGGCAGATGGGGGAGCCGGGATCGACGGCGAAGTCGAGGAAGCCGCTGACGCGACGACGGAGAGTCCGGCTGACGACAAAACAGAGTCCGACAAGAAGGCCGCCGAAAGACTCAAGGTGGGCGGCTTCTCGAGTGCTCATTCGCAAGGTGCGCACTTCGCCTTCGGCGATGGGTCTGTGCGGATGCTCATCAACCAGATGGATGCGGAGACCTTCCGCCGTCTGGGACACCGGTCCGACGGTCAAATGGTGGAGGGCTTTTGAGCACCGTATACGAGGCTGATTTTCATAACTCTCCTCCCTCACACGGAGGGTTCGGGGGAGAGTTGTGCGCCACAGTGGATGAGTTGACGAGTTGATGGGCGAGTCAAGAGCCCACGGGCAACGGCCCGTGGGTACTCGACGAAGTCACAGTGTCGAAGACAATGCATGTCAGTCATTCATCATTCCAGGTCTCGACACGCCGCGAGATCAATCGCCCTGTGTGCCGCGTGTTGCGCGATTTCCATCGGCACGTCGTCAGCCGTCGCCCAAGTGCCGGCCGATGTCACGATCGAAGAGACCCACTGGGGCTTCGACGGGAAGGCGTGTCGGGGAGCCTTCATCCCGTTGTCGGTACTGGTTCGCAACAACACGGCCAGCGAGTTCGAGGGGTCGCTGCGGCTGACCAAGGGACTGCGGTTGGCCAGGCAGATCGGTGCACCGATCGAACGCGAGGTGTATCTCGCCCCCATGACCAGCCGCTGGGTGCAGTTCTATCCATTCATCGTCGATGACTGGGAAGAGTACCGGCTCTCGTGGGGGGCGGGGGCCAGTCGGGATGAGCACTATGACGTCCCGACGCCCTCGCTGGGTGAGCGGGCGACGGTTTTACTCTACGACCCTCGCGCGCTGGCGATGTCGGGGGGGGTGCTGCGGCGCTTCGACCAGGACCTCTTTCCCCCGCTGGTGTCCGCACTCGACGGACTGCGGGGACTGGTGATGGACGAGGTACCCCGTTGGCAGGCCCAGCGGCGTAAGGCCTTTCTCGACTGGCTGCATGCCGGCGGACGTCTCTATCTGCTGCACAACGACGAAGGCCATTTTCCGCGCTTCTCCGAATCGCTGGAGTTGCTCAATCGTGATGAGGACAGCTATCGCGTCGGCAGTGGCTGGGTCCTGCGGATTCCGCAATCCGTACGCTCGCTCGACATGGACTTCGTGAAGACGACCATTCTCACCGACCCTCGCATCGGCAATTACGACCGGGCCAAATGGGATCGATACCGCCGTTCGCAGGGCTACGCTGCAACAGCACCACAACTTGTCGACTCCAGCTGGGAAGGGGATACGTCGCTGCTCCGGGAACTGCAGGCGGCCAGTCGCTTCGAGCGAAACTGGCTGGTGATCTATGGGACTGCCCTGGCCTGGCTGCTGGTCCTGTTTCCGGGGTGTTACCTCGTCGGACGAGAAGCCCGCGACTACCGCCTGTTCTATGCGGTGTTTCTGGCATCGGCGGTTCTGTTTTCAGTCGGGTTCACCTTCCTGGGACGTCTGGGAGGCGGAGAACTCAGCCGCGCGCACAGTGTCGCCATCGCACACCAGTTGTCGGAAGGCATCTACGATGTGACCCAGTGGACGAGTGCGGCCGCCAAGGTTGGCGGAGAGTACACCATCCAGCATGAAGGCACCGGACGACTGTACTCGACGGGCGACGAACTCGAAGCGGTGAGCGGCCGCATCATCAATGGAGTCGACGGGCGGATGGAGGTGGACATTCCCACGGCCTCGACCCGGACGGTTATTCATCGGGCACGAGTGATGGATGCGGCACTGGAGGTCAAGGTGCTGGGAGTTTTGCTTGAGGGGAATCAACTCGATCAGCTCACGCTGGGAATCGGTCCCGACTTTCCCAAAGCCCCCGCCGCCCTGTTCGTTTGCTACCAGGGAGAGTTCTACGAGATGCGTCAGCTGAACGATCGGCTGGTGCTGGACGCGATGTCGCATAAGCCGGGACTGGCCTTGCTCTCGTACAACGATGCACTGCAGGCGAGCTATCTGTCCCCCTGGGCCTGGCGACAGTCGCTGGAAGAAGACGAGCGAGATGCCGAAGAGGTGTTCAAGGGGCTGCTCCGTCCGTTGCTGGGCCACAGTTTCGGGCTGCGGACGACGATCGACCCACTGGCGCTGATGCTGGGGCCGGACATCGTCCGACTGCTGGTGTACGCCGAAATGCCCCCAGAATTCCAGATCACGGGAGACGCGTTTCCGGATCAATGGGGATACGTCCTTTATGTCGTGGATCTGCCGGTCGCCAGACAGGGAGTAGGGAGTAGGGAGTAGGAAACCAGATCCGGGGGGCTGTTGGCATTCAATCGTTGGTGGAACGCCGGCGACACCACGGGCCAGCGCAGAATCCGAATATCGATCGATCAACCAGCATGTTCCACGGGACACTTGCCTTACTCTCGCGTGCCTTGAAGCTGGATGCCCGGCATCGCGCAGGGCATTTCATCCGGCTGGGGAGCGTGCTGCTGATTTTCGTGTTCCTCATCACGGCTCATGTGACATCAGCGGGTGTGGGGGCACCGGGGCTCAGGTTCTTCCTGCTCATCAGCTGGCTCAACCTGGCCCTCATCTGCCTATCGGCTGCGAGCTACTTTGCGACCGCCGTCACTGAAGAGAAGGAAGAAGGGACGCTCGGTCTGCTGCAGTTGGCCGGTATCAGTCCCCTCGGTCTGCTGTTGGGGAAAGGCACCTCCCGGCTGATCTCCGCTCTCATGCTGTTTCTGGGACAACTGCCGTTCGCGCTGCTCTCAATTTCTCTGGGGGGGATTACCGCGCATCAGATTCTGGCGACGTATGTGGCGCTGGGCGCATTTCTCGCATTCACTGCAAATGTTGCCCTGCTGTGTTCCGTAGTCTTTCGTCGATCCGGGTCTGCGTGTGTGTGGATGATGCTCTTTCTGGGCCTGTGGCTCGGAGGTGTGCCAGCCGTCAATTACAGTTTGTCGGTGCTGACTGTTGCGGGGTATCTCCCGAAATCGCATCCCGTCCTGGGTGTCATCGAGCGGCTGCTGGCAGTTGTGGACCGGCACTCGATTGTCACCCGCATCCATACGATTCTGGAGACCGGCTTCGACGGGTCGCTGGTCAGCACACAGGTCATCCTGAACCTGACGGGGGCGGCGGTTGCTTTCGGCCTCTCGTGGCTCGTATTCGACAGGTTCGCGCGGTATGCCGATGTATCGACACCGGCTCGGGGCTGGCTGCCGCGCCTCACCTTGCGATACACGCCGCTGATCGACCGGCCCTGGAACAATGCCATTGTCTGGAAGGATTATCACTTCATCACCGGAGGCCATGCGATGGCGCTCCTCAAGCTCGTCGCTTATCCCTCGCTGCTGGCGTTGATGTGGTACGGCGACGATTGGGTGGACAAAGTGACCGGGCTGTCCTTTCTGCATTCGGCGCGATGGCTGATGGTCTGCATCATCGCCGGAGAGTTGATGATTTATGCCTCGCGGGTGTTTCACGAGGAAGTCAAATGGGGCACGTTGCCCAACCTCGCGCTGTTGCCCTGCTCGGTGACGTGGATCTGCCTGTCGAAAGTCGCCGGTTGCCTGCTGGCATTGCTGCCGGCGCTCGCGACATTGATGGGCTTATATGCCCTGTTTCCCGACCGCGTTCGTCCGCTGACCGAAGTCTTCAGCGAGCCCGTCGCCTGGATGCTGCTGATGCAGTTCGCGGTGCTGTTGCATCTGGCGGCGTTCTGCTCGCTGTGGGTGAAGTGGGGGGCACCGGCTCTGGCGGTGGCGATTCTGTTGATTGTCGACGTGCTGATGTTACCGGTGGTCTCGACGCTGACGCTGGCACTGAGTGCATCGTATCAGGACGAAGCGGTCGCGATCGGCCCCATCATCTACACCGGAACGGTGGCCTGCGTCGTCCTGCAGTGCCTGATCGCGCTGCAGTTTCGCCATGCCGCCGCCCGATAGCTGCGTCCTGAATGCGTCGGACGTCAGAGACATGCCCGCCCTGCTGCGCGATGCGGGCATGGCACCCGGCGTCAGTCGCTGGGCAGGTGGGTTAGTGCACGCCCCAGACACGGCGAGTGCCGTCGAGTACCAGTTGCCGCTTGCCGGGAACCGCCTGGATCGTACGGGCCGTGGCCTGTGCCGGTTCTGCACCCGGCTTGGACCAATGCCAGATGCTGGCATCGTTACCGCGACCCCTGAGGATGAACAGTTCCTTGGCTTCCTCATAGCTGATGGAGTGAGCCCGTGCTCGAAAGCGCTGACCTTCGAGTTCAGCGTTGCCCGAAGCGACGACTTCGATCGTGCTCCGGGCGTCCTTGACGTTCGCATCAACCAGCGAGACGCGGAGTTGGTCGCTACCCAGCCACACACAGTCACGCGACTGGTCGGTCTCGGCCGAGAAGATCTTGTCGCGATTGATCGTCATATTCGGATCGCTGACCGGTCCGTACATCACCTGCACGCGGTCATACAACGTGGCGTATTGTTCGTGGTGATTCCCCTCGATGTTGCCGGCGAAGTCGAGTCGCATGTACTCCCAGTCGAACTTGCGCGACTCGGCCGGTTGATTGGCGCTGGCCGAAGCGTCGGGGGCGAGTCCCACGCGCATGGTCTGTCCACGCCTCCAGTCGGCGACCCAGCCGGGTCCCTGGGCCCAGAACTTTCCGGTCGGCAGGTTGGCCGAAAACTCGGCGAGAGCCGCCTTCCGGATACCCACCAGCTTCGCCCCTTCGTCCCAGGTGACGTACTGGGCTTCGACCGTTTTGCGGCAATGCAGTTCCTCGATCTTAACGTCGCTGGTCGAGGAGTTGTCTTCGGTAAACGACAGCCGACGATCCAGCAGCAGCACCATCTCCTCACAACGCATCAGGCTGTCTGCCAGCCGGGTGCGTACGTTCGCCAGGAAGTCGGCGCGCCGGCCGTCGAACTTCATGCCCTCCTCCCACTGGACGGTGAGTGGCTGAGGGACCTTGAGCTGTTTGCCTTCGAGATCCTGAGGGACGAGGATGGTGAGCGCTCCCTCTCCGAAGACTTCCGCCTGGTTCTCCTGGCGGCGAAAAACGATGTCGTGGCCTTCGATCTCACCTTCAGCGAGCCGGATGCGGGCCGGTGCACCTAGAAGTCGCAGCACCTGTCCCTGGTCGTTGGCCAGTTGCAGACGATCGGCTTGAACCGCGAAGGATCCCCGCTGGGCCGCCGACTTGTCTGAGGATGAAT
This sequence comes from uncultured Planctomycetaceae bacterium, assembly GCA_963707405.1. Lineage (GTDB taxonomy): Bacteria > Planctomycetota > Planctomycetia > Planctomycetales > Planctomycetaceae > CAVPPT01. The sequence continues at coordinate 38,489 of CAVPPT010000017.1, forward strand.
GGGCATTTGCTGATTCAACCACGCGGCGGACTGTGACCCCCCTGGTGGCGTCGGCACTGGCGAGGTCGGTCTTGCCAGTATTCGGATCATGCGCAATCTGCGCCACAATGTGCTCGGCTGAGATCAGCACCGGGTCCGGCTTTGCTTCCGACGAGCTGGTGGGACCGACGAACGGCGATGGGGTGTGCGCGTTCTGAGGGGTACCGCCCGCTGCAGCGCCCGCGTCACCGAGATTGGCGGGCACCACATCGGCGACGAGCTGTTGCGTCTCGATGTGCACCGAGGGACTGACAATCGCAACTCCGGTCTGGGCGACAATGCGTTTGACCGGCAGAGCCGGCGGTGCGTCGGCAGGAGCAGCCTCCTCGTGGCGCGCTCCCATTTGCTGATGGGCCAGATCACGATCGACCCAGATGCGAATGACATCGGCGGCCGCACCGGTTTGACGGGCAGGCTGCATGGCGCGGGCCTCTCCTTCGAGCACCAGCAAATCCCACCCAGTCTCCGGGTCGGGTCGCAGCGACATGCTCCGCTTCCAGTCGATCTGCAAGTCGATGTCGGTCGTGTCCGGCACATGATGCATCAACCGACCCAAGCCCAGGCACTCCGCCTCACGAAACTGGCTTGCCTTATCATGCACCAGTCGGACGGACGGGCACTGGAGCACATCGTCCGCCAGTTGCACGGTCACCTTTTCGTTGTCCAGCATCACAATGGTGCGGGCATCGAGATCGTATCGCAACTCCTGCATCTGCCCGGCGAGCTGATGTTCGTCGGACTGCAACTCGACGCGCTGGCCGACCGCCCACAACTGCTGCAGCCGAAGATCGAGGTTGAGTTCATGCGGTTCGCGGCGAACCGGCGCATCCTCCTTGGGAACGAAGGCGAGGCTCAGCCGCTCACACTGCAGGCGATCGAACGCCTCCTTCCCTGCGTCACCCGGTGTCGGTCTCACGACGCGGACGTTGTCTTCGAAACTGGCCACCTGGTCCTTGACCGCATAGGAGAACTGGCCGTCACTGTCGACGGTGGCGTGAGTCGGCGTGTCATCCACCACGGAGGTCAGTTCGACATGCACGTCCCTCCGCAGGAGGACGCGTGTCAGACCTCCGATGTTCGGCATTCCGTCGCCATGCGGTGACTCGTCGGTCTGCTCAAACGACAGCTCAAACTGGTTGGCCTGCCCCTGAATCTTGTCCGGTCGATCTGCCGAAGGACCCGCTGCAAACGTGACCGGCCATGCGCTGTACATCCGCCCTTCGGTTTCGTCGAATGTGAACTCCTTCCCCACGAGCTTCAGGCCGTCAGGACCGGTGATGGTCACCACGCCGACCAGGTCGGCCCGCATGATGCGTCCCGGATCCTGTTCGCTCAGCTCAACCTTGGACTCAAACTCGACGAGTGCGGAGTGGGCCGTGATGATGTACGGCTCGCGATCGCGCTGATCGGCATCAAACCAGACGACGGCAAAGGGGCTGAGTCGCACCTTGTTGTGCCGTTCGTCGTCGACCAGCAGCCATTCGTCGAAGTACAAGAAGGCATCTTCGGATCGCTGCCAGAAGTAGCTGGCTTGGGGTGCCCAGGTTTCGCGCGGCAGAAAGGCATGGGCGATGTCTTCCTGCAGCGTGTTGTGGGAGACGTCCTGATGCGCCGGGGATGGCACCATTTCTGTCGATGCGCGCGTCACACGGACCAGTGGACACACGACGGCAGCGTAAGCCCAGTAGGCGCTGTACACGCAAAGCAGGGTCGTGGTCGTCAGCGCGAATCGGTGCATGGTCTGGCCGCGAAAGTCACCCCCCGTCAGGCAGTTACTGGCTGCACAACTCAGGAGGCGGCCCGCCATTCCTGTGACCCGAAGGTGCGTTCGCTGCCGCTCTCCTCCTGGGACTGCGGCAGGCAGCCAATCACATCGGTGATGTCCACCAGACCCAGCGGTCGCCCGTCCTGGTCCACCACCGGCAGTTCGCTGATCTTGCGTCCGGCGAGGATGTCGATCACCTCAAGGAATGTGGCCGAGGGTGCCACCGTCAGCGGTGACGACGTCATCACCTCTCGGATCGGCCGGTCAAGTTGCTGGTCGCCGCGTCGTTCGAGCAGTCGCGCGAGGTCACTGTCGGTGAACAGTCCGGACAGGCAACCACGCTCGTCCACAAGCATCACCGCTCCCGTCCGTCGTCCGGGATGAGACAGCTTTGCAAACACTTCGCGGATGGTGGCCGTCTGGGGTGCGATGCGGACCTGGTCAGCCGATCGCATCAGATCGCGGACAGGGCGGAGCTTGCGACCCAGGCTTCCACCGGGATGCAGCTTGGCAAAGTCGCGGGGCGAGAACCCCTTCTGGCGACTCGTGACCAGAGCCAGTGCGTCGCCGATCGCCAGCATCACTGTCGTACTCGTGGAAGGGGCCAGTCCCGAGACTCCCACCTCACTGAGATGCCCCAATTCGATCGTCACCCGGGCTCCCGAGCCCAGTGTGCTGTATTCGCTCCCGGTAACGGCAATGACCGGCACCGATCGCTCGGCGAACAAAGGCAGCAGGCGATTGAGTTCCTCAGTCTCACCACTGTTTGACAGGGCCATCACGACATCGTCGGCACACAGGCAACCCAGGTCCCCATGGATAGCTTCCGCCGGATGCAGAAACTGAGAACGGGTTCCCGTCGAGCAGAGAGTTGCGGAGATCTTCATCCCTACAATACCTGCCTTGCCCATGCCGGTGACGATCACACATCCCCGGCAGCCGGTGAGCAGTTCGATGGCCGCATTGAACCGATCGTCGAGACGGTCCGAGACCCCATAGAGCGCGTCGGCCTCGCGGCGGAGGATCTCGCGGGCCTCTTCCAGTTGGTTGAATTGCGGAAACGGAACGATCTGTCGCGCGGTGACGGATGACATGGAGATACCCCCGAAAGGCTGCGAAAAGGGGACCGCGGACCGCAGAAATCACAGCTGGGTAGCCGCGGCGGGGCGGGAGTATATCCCCGCCCGAAAGAATGGGTCAATGTGAGATGATGGCCCCTCCCCAGTCGCAAGCCTGTGAGCAGACAGACGATGCGAAGCCCACGGGCCGAGTCCACTGAACACAAGCAGGCAGCGCCAGCAAGTGCGCCTCCTTCGGGGGTATCCAGCGAGCGTTCGCCCAGCCGTTCTCGGATTGACCCGCAGCCGCAGCCATCGATAGGGTTCCGCCCCGAACTCGAGTCCTGTCCGCCGGCAATCACGTTGGGAAGCTTCGCCCATGTCTGCCCATAATGCGTTCAAACATCGAGTGATTTGTCACAACTTGGCTTGCGGGTACCACTGCTGGCTCGTCCAGCAGTGCCTTGGAGTTTCGATGAGATCAACACCGAATCCAGGTCGTGATACAACGCAAGCTTGGCGGGCCTCAAGGTACCCACGCGCCTTCATCAGCGCTGACACTCGCAATATTGCTGTCGGCCACATCCGGTTGTGGTCGCAGTTCCTCAACCAGCGAGCCAGCAATTCCCGTTGCCCGCGAGCCTGAGGCAACCGTCGCCGACCCGCTCACCCCCGCCGAGGTGCAGCGGTTCCTCTCCGTCGCTCCCAGGCTGCCAGGTCAGCGCGTGCCGGAGTTTCAGCCACTCGCCCGGCCGACGGTCACCGATCAGCTGGCGGCTCGCGCACTGGCGGACGCCTATCGCCGCGAGTTCCGGGCGACCTTCGATACCGTCGCGCAAGGCAACCTGTGGCGTCGCGACCGCCGGTTGCAGCAGGCGCTGGCTCGCGAACAGATGGAGCCGGAGCAGCTCGCCTCACTGGTGACGCGCATCAGTTGTGCCATTTCCGCAGAGGTGGTGAGCGCGAACCTCGACATGGATGCCGTCGTCGTCAGCACCGAGCAGCAACTGGAGACGACCATCGGCGAGCTCGAGTTACTGGACGAGCAACTGCGGCTGGGAAAGGTCTCGGACACTCACGGGGCGACGCGTCGGCGGGAGCAGCTCGTTGAGATCATCCAGCAGACAGTGGCCCTCTCGGAGTTCGGCCGCCTGCTGCAGTCGGTGCCTCCCGAGAGTGTCGCCGCAGTCCGGGAGTTTCGGCAGCAGCTTGCTGCCCACTTGCCTCCCAGTGACAACGAGCAACTCATCAAGGGCTTCGAGACCCGCACCAGCAGCGAGATCGTCCCGACGAGCTACGAATCGCGGCAGTGAGCGTGCGCTGGCGAACACGCTTCTGTCAGTACAAGCACGACACGCCCGCGAGTGGACAGCTAAACGCACTTGCTGGCGCTGCGTGATTGTATGTTCTCGCCTTGGGCGATCGTGATCTCTCCGGTCACGGCACATCGCGTGCGGCGGCGATCCACTTCTCCGGATTCTCCTCGAACGCCGCTTTGCAGCCGCTGCAGCAGACCCAGTACGTCTTGCCCGCATGGCTGACGGTCATCGTTCCCAGCCCGCCGGAGATGAGGCATTTCCGCTCGCCGTAGTCGGCATCGTCCAGCGCGAACGAGGTCCCTTCACGCTGGTTGGCCACCGTGTCGAACCGCATGAACCGCGACCCGCGCTGACGTGACAGCTCGACCAGATAGCGATTGTTGTCCTGTTGGTTGAACACGAGTTGCCAGGCGTCGCGGGCCGCCGGAGCGTCGACCTCCGTGAGTTCCAGCTTGTAGCGGCGGTGCAGACGTTTGTCGTCCCCCTGGAACTCTTCGACCGGCTGCGAGAACGTCCCCCGCAGTGTGCGGATGTGTCCGTCCGGTTCGGTCACGCTGACCTGATACTGCTGAGGCCCGGTCAGATACGTCAGGCGGAGCTTGCGAAAGTGCGGACTGGCGGCGGAGGTCATCACCAGGGCCGGTTGATTTTCGTCGGTCTGAAAATCCCAGATCCACTCCGGCTGATCGAGTGCTTTGAAGTCGCCGACCTCCTTCTGGGTGGTCCCCCGCCACTGGCCGAGCATGATCTGCAGCGGATACATGGCGTCCAGGAGCGAGCGGCGTTGCTCGTTGGCCGACTGCTGGGATCCGGAGGTAGCGGTTGTCGCGGTCGAGGTTCCTCCCAGCGAGATCGACGGCAACGTCAGGGATGCGTCTGCCGCGCTCGCATCGGGATGATTGGCCGCCTGGTGTTTGTCGCCGGGCTGCAGCGAGGCTCCTTCATCGCCGGCTGATGTCGCCGGAGCATCGGCCCCGGAGCAACCGGTCAGTGCCAACGCTGTGATCAGCAGAAATCGCAGCGGGTCTGACATAGCGAGACGCACGATGCTCATGGGTTCGGACACTTCATGGAGTGGGGGCAGAACGAGACGCGACAATTCAGCATAAGCACAAGCCGGACGACTGCAAATGGAGAGTCTGGGCTGTCCGCCATCGCTTGTCAGGCAGAGTCCCAGGAGTGACAATCCCTGTTGCATGTCCGGCCATTGCTCCTGTTCCGATGGATGAGTCGCTCCAATGCCTGATTCTGCTCCCGTTCGCAAGTGGTCTCTACTGGCTCTGGTCGCACTGGTCGCTGCCGCAACGAGCGCACCGGCGTTCTTTCAGGTGATCGAGTGGAAGAGTGGCGTCAACTGGACGGAACCGGCCATCGTCGATCCCGGACCGCCCGGCGGCGTACCTGCTGATGCCATCGTGCTCTTCGACGGCACCAATCTCGATCAGTGGGATGGGGTCGAGAACTGGACGTTCGAAGACGGAGCGGGGACTGTCGGTAGCAACATCGCGAGCAAGCAGGGGTTCGGCGACTGCCAGCTGCATCTGGAGTTTGCGACGCCATCGGTCGTGGAAGGCGACGGGCAGGGTCGCGGCAACAGCGGCGTGTATCTGATGGGACGCTACGAGGTGCAGATTCTCGACTCCTACGACAACACCACCTATTTCGACGGACAATGCGGAGCGATGTACAAGCAGCGTCCGCCGATGGTCAACGTTAGCCGCCCGCCCGGGGAGTGGCAGAGCTACGACATCATCTTCACGGCTCCGCAGTTCCATGCCGAGGGCCAGCTGAAGTCACCTGCGTACGTCACCGTACTGCAGAACGGCGTGCTGGTGCAGAACCACTACCAGTTGCTTGGCCCGACCGACTATATCAGTCCGCCGCGTTACACGCCGCACAGCCGGCGGGAACCGCTGAAGATTCAGTATCACAACAACCCGACCCGCATCCGCAATGTGTGGATCCGCGACCTGATGAGTGATGCGGCGGCGGATGACGAACATACGTGATGCCCGCAGAACCGGCACTACCGAAGCCCGCCGGCAACGCCCGGCGGGTGCTGAACGGCGATGGACGTCCACACTGCTGGGCAAACCAGCAGTGGCACCCCCGGGGGAGAGCCGGCGAGCGGGGGACGTCGTCCCCGTTTAGCAAGTCTCCTCGTCCCCGCGTAGGCGGGGATCCAGTCGTGTTGCATCCAGTTCTGGATTCCCGCTTTCGCGGGAATGACGACACGCGCGGCTACGCTAAGCACGAACTTCGCGGGAATGACGAAAGAACCACATCGGCATCCGCTCTGGACGTTAAACACATATGGGACGTCAGTCCCCTGATGCGAATGTCGCGTCGGCTCTCATTCCTCGACAATGCAGTACAGCGATTCCTCACCCCGGAGGTACAGTTCCCCCTCGACGAGCGCCGCCGAGGCACTGAAGCCGTCCTCCAGACGATTGCTGGCCAACAGTTCCGGCGGGTTGGTGTGGGAGAGCACCATCGTCAGGCCGTTGCGGTCGGTGATGTACGCCCGGCCCGCGGCAGCCACCGGTGATGAGTAGATGTTCCGCAGCCCTCCCAGGCGCATCGTGGGGACCTGGTCCTCGCCGGTCCCGGGGCTCACGCGGGAGAGAATCCCCTGATAGATCCGCAGGAAATACAGCGAGTCGTCATACAGCAGCAGCGAAGGGACGTAGGGCGTCTGCTCTGCTCGCGACCACACCACATGGTCGGTGCCGGTGATGTCCCCGCGAGCGCCTGCGAGCCGGATTGCCAGCAGATTGCGCGTGTCGTAATTGCTGCCGGCGAACACCAGTCCCCCGCCCGCAACCGGTGACGCACAGACGTTGCTCGACAACCCTCCGCAGGCCCAGAGTTCCTCACCTGTGGCGAGGTCGTAACCCCGAATACGGTTCGTCGCCGCGACCACCACCTGCGGCGTGCCGTCCTGTTCGACGACAATCGGTGACGACCAGCTTGTCGTCTCGTCCCGCGGGACCTTCCACTTCTGCTCACCGGTTGACTTGTTGAAGGCCGCGAGAAACGAACCCTCCTCGTGATCACAGTTGATGATGAGCGTATCTCCCCACAGGACGGGCGAACTTCCTTCTCCATGTCCGTGCTTGCTGTGCAGACGGCCGAGGTCGGCGTGCCACTGGAGGTTGCCGTCGTGATCGAGTGCGAACAGGCCGAACGACCCGAACCATGCGAACACGTGCGCGTTATCGCACACGGGGGAGGCCGAGGCCATGCTGCCGGTGTAGTGGCCCCCCTCATGAGGCAGTGCCTCGTTGAGCGTCTGCTGCCAGAGGATGCGGCCGTCCGTCCGACTCAGCGCCAGTGCCACGAACTCGTAGCGATGCGTGACCGGCAGGTTGTCGTGCGCTCCCGGAGCATCGCTGTATTTGGGAGGCAGCGAGGGACCCACGGGCACTGCTGCGGTGACGAACACGCGGTCACCCCAGATGACCGGCGTCGAATGTCCGCTGCCGGGCAGGTCCACCTTCCAGCGGATGTTCTCGGTCTCGCTCCAAGTGAGAGGCGGATGGGCCAGCGGGGCGGCCCCGGTCATCAGCGGACCGCGCCAGTGAGGCCAGTAACGTGCGGCGGCAGCGTGGTCCGGTTCATCGGCAGAGACGGGGACTGCCGCCAGCACCAGCAGTGCGAGCAACGCGAAAGTCCGGTATTTAGAAGTGAGGGTCACGGGCGAATGCCGGTCGATATTGGGTCGCAGAAAGCCCCCCCCCCCGACCGCGTCGGCGGGTCACCTGCCTATTGAGTGTCGAATGCCTATTTCCTACGCACTCCCACCCGCGAAGTGAGCCAGTGTGCCGGTCACCAGCGTCCGCAGGCGCGGCTCGGCGGAGTTCGCCACAGCGATGATCTCGCTCACATCCGCGGGTTTCAGGGCATCTGCCAGACACATATCGGTGATGATCGAAAAGCCGACGGTGCGCAGTCCCGCATGGACCGCCACAATCACCTCCGGCACGGTCGACATGCCGACAACGTCGGCCCCGATCTGCCGGAGGAAGCGGTACTCGGCACGCGTCTCCAGATTTGGTCCGGAGACCGCGACCAGCACCCCCCGGTGACAGACGATGTCAGCCCGCCGCGCGATGCCGAGGGCAGCGTCTCCCAATTCGCGGTCGTAGGGCTGGCTCATGTCGGGGAAGCGCGGGCCGAGGCGATCGTCGTTGATGCCGATCAGCGGGTTGGCCCCCATCAAGTTGATGTGATCGTCGATGAGCATCAGATCGCCGCACTGGTAGTACGGATTCATGCCGCCGACGGCGTTGGAGACAATCATCAGTTCGACCCCCAGCGCCTTGAAGACGCGGACCGGCAGCGTGATCTGCTGGAGGGGATACCCCTCGTACATGTGGAAGCGGCCCTCCATCGCCAGCACCGGCAGACCGTTCAGCTCGCCACAGATGAGCCGACCCGCATGGCTCTGGGCCGTGGATCGCGGGAAGTGGGGGATGTCGGCGTAGTCGATCTTTGCCTGCACGTCGATCTCTTCGACGAGGCCGCCGAGCCCGGTCCCGAGAATGATGCCGGCCTGCGGCTGTTCCTTCCATTGGGAACGAATGGCCTGGCAGGCTTCCTGCGTCTGACGAAAGAGTTCTTGCATGGAGGTTGTTCGTGCGGTGTTGTGAAGTCTCACAAAGCTTCGCTTGCATTGCAACTCTTCAAGACAGCGAAATCACTCGGGCACTGTGTTGTGAATGGCCTGCGGACGACTCTCACCTTCTTCCAGTTGTTCAGCCAGAGCATGCAGGGCCATCGCCCGGATGATCGCTTCATCGTGAGTCGCACCCGCGACCCCTTCCTCAACTCTACCGGGAGACCCTCTCTGCTCCCCGCTCGGTCATCACACGCCGCACGATCGTCACTCGCATTACAGCCGGGCGGAACCTGAAGGCTGAGGACGATCGATCGCGGCGTCGTCATTCTAGCGGCTTTGCCCGTTCTTTCGATGATGGACCGCCGTCAGCGGGCGACCGGCGGGTTTTGCCGGAATCTTCTTGACGATGCCGGGCGACATGACGATCCTAAGAGTTACCTCTTGGTGGGAAGGTGCGTCGCATGTCGACGCAGGGCTCACATCCGGGGGGCGTCTGTCATTTCCAGGGGACGACCATGCGAACATCGACGGTTTTGGGATTTGGGATCTGTCTGCTTGTCTCCTGGTCAGTGGCCAGTGCGGAAGGGCCATCGACAACAACCCGCGACGGACGCGCCCAGCTCATCGCGGCCCAGATCGCCGCCGGTGAGTTTGGTCCGGCCCTGCAGACTGCTCAGTCGGCACCCGATGTCAGTGAGCAATCGCATCTACTGAGTCTGGTGGCCCAGGCCCAGATCAAAGCGGGTGAGTTCGGCGCGGCCCTGGGATCGGTCCGACAGATTCCCGATGCCGAGGCGCGGAGAACCGGACGGGTCGACCGAGCGAAGGCACTCTCTCTGGAAGGAGGCACCGGAGCCGACTTCGACTCGCTCATCAACCTCATCCAGGAACAGACCGAAGGGCCGTGGGAAGAGATCGACGGCATCGGCGGTACCATCACCGAATATGAAGCCGGTGTGCGGGTCAATCCGCATGGGTTGCTGCATCACCTCTCGAAGGCCGAACAGAATGGCCGGCTCGCGGCTTTGGGGCTCGAGGCCCGCGAAGCCAGTCTCAATGACGACATGGCCCGGCCGTCGCAGTTGCGGATGGTCTCGCTGACCCGTCTGGAGCGATCGGTTGCTGAACGTCTGGAGACGGGCAAGCCGGTCGCCGAGTCGATGGCGCAGCTCGCCGGACTCACCGAGATTCAGTACCTGTTCGTCTATCCCGAAGGTGGTGAGATCGTCATTGCCGGACCAGCCGAAGCATGGCAGCACACTGTCGACGGCATGACGGTCGGCGTCTCCAGCGAACAGCCGACGTTGCACCTTGATGACCTCGTCACGGTGCTGCGAACGTTTTCCCATGACGGAATGCAGATTTTCGGCTGCTCGATCAACCCGCGGCAGGAAGGACTGAAGGAACTCAAGCAGTTTGTCGAGGCGTCGCAGGCCAAGGGCCCGCTCTCGTCGGGCAGTACGCGATTCTGGGCCAAGCAACTCGGTGAGAAGCTCGGACGGCAGGACATCGAGATCTATGGCGTGCCCGCCGACTCCCGTGCGGCCCGCGTGATTGTCGAGGCCGACTACCGCATGAAGTTGATCGGCATCGGCAAACTGTCGGCCGGTCCGCACATCCCGAATTACTTCGACCTCGTCGCCGCCGAGCCACAGGCAGTCACCGGCAGCATCGACGCCCTGCGTTGGTGGCTGTCGATGAAGTACCAGAACGTGCTGCACAGTGACGATCACAACGCCTTCGAAATCCGTGGGTCGTCGGTGCTGTGCCAGTCGGAGAATCAGTTCCTGGCGGACAATGGCCAGCGGATTCAGACCGGCAAGTCGGAGCCGCTCAACCAGCTGTTCGCGGCAAAGCTCACGCAGCACTACGACGAACTTGCAACCCAGGTCCCGGTGTTTGCCGACCTGCAGAATGTGTTCGACCTCGCTCTGGTGGCGGCCCTCATCCAGCACGAACGGGTGGATGATCGCCTCGACTGGGACCGCGGTGTGTTCGCGACCAATGGCCTGTATCACCCGGCCAGTCACATGGTGCCGCTCGAATGCGAGTCGGTCGTCAACCACCGTGTGTACGGCGGGAAAGACGTTGTGGTGCAGGTAGCCGGCGGCGTGCGGGCCGATCTATTGTCGGTCGTGCGGGAGCAGATGACCGAGTCGCCACGCGTGTCGAACGTGGCCAACGACGCGCAGCCTCCGCAACTTCCGGAGGGCCGCTGGTGGTGGGACGTGAAGTAATGATGGTCCTGCAAACGTTGTGAGGTATCCACAAGCCCCGGGGGCCGTGCCCCCTGGGCTTTCTTCCTGCGCATCACGTCAGCCATCTGGAACAGGTGCTGCCGACGATGCAGGCCTCGCGCACCTGGGGACTGGCCCGGGAGGTCGCGCCTGTCGTCGCTCGCGAATCCGATTCGCTGGTGCCTGATCACCGCGACCTGCTGCGCCACTACACCCGTGAGGAACTCGACGCCCTCGTCCGTCACGTCCACCCCCGTCCGCGCACCCGTCAACTCCCGCTGAGGATGTGTAGATTCCAATGGCTGATGCAGAGTAGGCTTGCGAATCGTCACAGATGATTTGTGTCAGACCGCCGGGGCCGCCACAATCGAGGCACCTGGATTAGTGCCCGCGTGGATGGCCTCATGACCGCACAGACTCAGCTGGAGGGGATTGGCTTCATTGGAGCCGGACGTATGGCGACGGCCCTGGCCCGAGGACTGATCGCGGCCCGATTCGTTGATGCCACCCGCGTCGTCGCCAGTGATGTGAGTCCAGAGGCCGCCGAACGCTTTGCATCGACCACCGGCGGACGATTTTCCGCATCGAACGGTGCGGTCATCGACGATTCCACTGTCATCGTGCTGGCCGTCAAGCCGCAGCAGGTATCGGAAGTGCTGACCGAACAGCGCCCGCAAATCACGGACGAACATCTGCTGGTGTCGATCGCCGCCGGTGTCACCCTGCAGTCGCTGCGCGAGGCGGCGGGAGATCGGGGTCGGCTGGTCCGCGTGATGCCCAACACGCCGTGCCTGGTAGGAGCGGGGGCCTCGGCCTTCGCGTGCGACTCATCGGCGAGCCGGGAAGATGCGGCACTCGTCCAGCAGATGCTGGGGACGGTGGGTTGGGCCGTGGAGGTGCCGGAGTCGCAGCTTGATGCGGTGACGGGTCTCTCGGGGAGCGGACCGGCGTATGTCTTTCAGATTATCGAGGCACTCAGTGATGGGGGTGTGCGCGTGGGACTCCCCCGCGAGACGGCGATGAGGCTGGCGGCCCAGACAGTGCTGGGGGCGGCGAAGATGGTGCTCGAAACAGGCGAGCATCCCGGTGCACTCAAGGATGCCGTCGCCAGTCCCGGAGGGACGACCATCGCCGGCCTGCATGCGCTGGAGCATGGAGGGCTGCGGTCGGCACTGATCGATGCAGTGGTGGCCGCCACGTTGCGATCGGTCGAACTGGGACGATCCTGCGAGTCGCTGTAAACGGTCGAGCCAGCGTCGTGGAGGGTGCGCGTCGGGTGGTCCATACGTCCCTTCTCCCCCCGGTGTGGTGCCGGGAACCCTGTGGTGTGACCTCGGGGGAGAAGGTGGCCGCAGGCCGGATGAGGGGGAGCAGACTGTGGTTTCTGCAGTCAATGACGCCTCCTTTGCCCCACACCCCGGCCCTCTCCCCTCACAAGGGACCCGTGTCTGCATTCCTCACCGAGCGTGGGGGAGAGAGTGATTTCGACCAGGATCTCAAGCGAGTTTCCTCCGGGGCAGTCTCGTCAACGGGCTTCGCGCCTCGTCTTCCGAGCGGGGATTTCGGTTTGACGTGCCGTCCGTGTGACCTAGCGTTTCCCGAGGACTTCCGATGACGGCAGACCCTGCGCATCGCGGCAGGTCCTCCTCGAGACACCCTCAGCGAGGTCGGCCATGCTCACGCAGTCCCAGTCTCCCCCCCTCGACACTCCGGAATTGCAGTTCCGCAGCAGTCATCCGATGGAGTCGTCACGGATTCTGCTGTCGATGATGTCCCTCGCCCAGCAGGGGGAGATCGCCGTCCACGAGAATCCCGAGAGCCTCAACAGTGTGGTGGCGCGTGGCGTCCTCAAACGACTGATCTCGGCTTTGCATTACCGGGATGTATCGACACTGCGGCATTCGCGGCGCGTCGGCATGCTGGCGACCGGCATGGCCCAGCAACTGGGATGGGACGGCCGTCATCTGCGTGTGCTGGAAGTCGCGGCCCTGCTGCACGACATCGGCAAGATCGGTGTGCCGGACAACATCCTCCTCAAGCCTGGCAAGCTGAGTCCCGACGAGGCGGAGCTGATGGCCGTGCATCACAACATCGGTGCTGATGTCCTGCAGGCGTGTCGTCTGGACAAGGAGGTCATCCAGATCGTCATCGACTCGCACACCTATTACGACGTCCCGCTCGATAACTGCCGTTCGGTAGGGGACGAGATCCATCTGGGGGCGAGGATACTGGCCGTCGCCGATGCCTACGATTCGCTGAGCAACGAACAGGTGTATCGCGAAGGGAAGTCGCATGACGAAGTGATGTCCATCCTGCAAGGCGAGGCAGGCACGCGGTTCGATGGCAACGTGGTTCGGGCCCTCCGCCGCTGGGTGGACGAAGACGGCATGGCGTTTCTGCTGGGGGGCACACCGGAGACATCAGTCGAAGCGAGTGCACCGCTCACGCTGGATGCCGCGATCGAAGCCAGTTCGCTGTGCCACATCTTCTCGTACCTGTATGTGCTGGAAAGCCTGTACGATGGCTTCTATGTGCTGGATGCGGATCTGAACTTCGTGGTCTGGAACCGAGGGGCGGAACAACTGCTCGGCCGCACCTGCTCGCAGGTGCTCAGGCAGCCCTGGTCGTCCCGGCTGATGGCGTACACCGACAAAGGCACCCATCGACTGCCCGACTCCGAATGCCCGATTCACCATGTGATGGCGACGGGGCGTCCAGCCTGCCGCAGTCTGCAAGTGCAGCATCGCAGCGGCCAATGGATTGAAGTCGAACTGCAGGCCATTCCGCTGGTCGACCAGACGGGAACGTTGCAGGGAGTTGCCGAAATTTTTCGCGATGTGTCGCGCAGCAAGCGCAATGAGCCTCAGTTCCGGGAGCTCAAGCTGGCGGCGTCCCGGGATGCCCTCACCAGCGTGGCAAACCGCGGCGAGCTGGAAAAGCACCTCAAGGAACTGCTGGCCGATCATGCCAAAGGAGAGGCCGAACAGTTCAGCGTCATCTTCCTCGACATCGACCACTTCAAGAGCTTTAACGACACGCACGGACACCGTGTCGGGGATCAGGTGCTCATCGGAGTTGCCCGACTGTTGCAGGGTGAGTTGTACTCAGGCGAACTCGTCAGTCGCTATGGCGGTGAGGAGTTTGTCATCCTGTGTCCCTCCACCGATCTGGCCTCTGCCGTGCGCAAGGCCGAGCGTCTCCGCAAGACGCTGCAGCAGACGAACGTGGGCGATGGGTCACGGTTATCCGTGACCGTGTCGCTGGGAGTGGCGGAACGAGAGGACGGCGACTCCCTGGAACAACTGCTCAACCGGGCCGATGCAGCGCTCTACAAAGCCAAGGCCACGGGACGGAATCGTACCTGTACACTCACGTCAAGCGATACGCGTTCAGAAGCACCGGCTGCCAGCCCCGCCAAGAAGGATCAGGAAGGGTTTGTCCATCTGGCGAAGTTCACCACCTGTGTCGCCTCAAACATGATGGCCTACAAAGTCGGTGGATTTGTCGAGGAGACGAAGGCCGACCTCAAACAGGCCTCCGAAAAACAGGTGACCGTACGCATGGGACGTGCGGGCCTGTTCAAACGCTGGGGGACGACCGAAGAACGCCAACCGGTCGAGATCGTCCTCAACATCGGCGATCCGTTCACCGTGGGCAAAAGCGTGTCCAAACGCGTGGAGGTCCAGGTGGCGGTGCGGGCCCTGGGTGTGCCACGCTCCCACGAACAGTTCGAGGTCCGGGCGATGAGGTCCGTGGAACTGATGCGGTGTCACTTCGCGGCGGACTGATGACCGGCACTTGCGAGGTTCACAGTCGCTCAACATGCACGTCGGCAGCCCATTGATCGACGCGCTGACGGTCAAGGCGGGCGGGGAGCAGGCTGGCGAGATTGTCGCAGGCCGCGGCCATACCAAATCGGACGGCCTCGACCAGATCGGCACCTGTGGAGAGGGCCACGGCCACTCCTCCGGCCAGACAGTCTCCGCAGCCAATCGGGTTGACGACGTCCGCGGCCGGCGGTGTGAGATGGAATGCGTCGGCCGCAGAGGTGAGCAGCGCGTCCTTTGCCCCGTTGGTGATCAGGACCCATGCGGCACCGGCGGCATTGAGTTGTCGCATCGCCCGCAGTACGTCTCGCTCGTCTGTCAACGAGCGCCCGGCAGTGGCCTGCAACTCGGCCCGGTTGGGCTTGATCAGCAGAGGGCGTGCGGAGAGGGCTTCGCGAAGTTCCGGGCCACGGATATCAAGGATCGAGCGGGGTGCGTCACTCAGCATGCGACGATGGAGGTCGACCGGCGTCGCTCGTCCTTCGACCGGGGGGAGTGATCCGCTCAGCACGATCAGATTGGCGTCGTGCTTGTGAGACTCAAAGGCCGCCTCAAACTGCTGCAGTTCGTCTGGAGTGATGATCGGCGCATTTTCCACGAGTTCGGTGACGGTGCCTGTCTGCCGGTCGATCACGGTTGTGCAGACGCGTGTCGCATGGCACGTCTCGATCCAGTGGGTCGGGATCTCGTCGCGGTTGAACTCATCACGGATGGCGCGACCGGTCATACCTCCGCAGGTGCTGATCGTCAGCCCGCGGGCACCCAATGCCATGATCGCCCGGGCGGCATTGAGCGACTTCCCTGAGGCGCACCACTGCACCTCGCTGGCACGGTTCACTTCGCCCGGCGTCAGGCCGTCAAACACCAGAATCTGCTGCCAGACTGGGCTCAGACCAGCGGAAAGGATCACGGCAACACCCAGTGAGAGTGGAAGAGAATGCCCGGTGGAAAAAGTGGCAGGGTGGCAAAGTGACTAAGCGGCAAAGTACCAAGGTCGGGCGCAATCGGGATTTGCAGGCAACACGCACCGTGTGCCACGTGAAGAGTAACCCCCGGCCTGACGAAGCAGAAGCCGAGCGGGTAGCTCCCGCAAATCGTCCTGAGGCCGATTTGGTGGCCCACCCTTGCAGAGTTCCGGGGGGATTGAAGAATAGTGGCGTAAGCAACTACGGGCAAATTGATGGCGAATCCTTCTCAGTCTACGACGACTCAGTTTCTGCTGGCGGCCCAGGCGGGTGACAAGTCCGCCGTCGAGAAGCTGTTCCCCATTGTGTACGACCAGTTGCGACAGTTGGCCCACCGTCATCTGGCACACGACCCGCTGGCGAAGGACCTGTCGGCGACCGACCTCGTCCACGAGGCGTATCTGAAGCTGATCGACCAGTCGAACGTGGACTGGCAGGGACGGACGCACTTCTTCGCCATCGGCTCCCGGGTGATGCGGCGGATTCTTGTCGATCATGCCCGCACGATGCTGGCCCAGAAACGGGGGGGTGGGCGGCGGCGGGTGGAGTTCGACGATCAACACCTCTTGTCGCGTCGGGACAACGAACATGTCCTGCTGCTCGAAGACGCACTCGAGCGACTCGAGCAGGTCGATGCGCGTCAGGCGAAGATTGTCGAAATGCGGTTCTTCGGCGGTATGACGGTCGACGAAGTGGCCCAGGTGCTGGGGGTCTCCAAGCGCACGGTCGAAGCCGAATGGACGATGATCCGTGCCTGGCTGCGTCGCGATTTGAGTGCCAAGCTCGACGAGGAATAGGGCATGGCGCCTGCCGACCATCAACGCGTGCGCAGATCTTTCTGCAGGCAGTCGCGTTACCCGCCGACGAGCGATCGGCGTACCTGCACGAGGCCTGTGGCGACAATCGGGAGTTGTACACCGAGGTGGAGTCGCTGCTGGCTCATCATTCCCGCCAGACATTGCTCGAAGTCCATCGACAAGTCGGTGCACTGGGCGACGTGCCCACGCCACCCGACGGGGGAACACAGCTCTCCCGCATTCAGAGGGCCGGCCACTCGCTGACTTCATCGATCGGCGACCAGTTCATGCGGGGGCGACGGGGCTATGTGGCAGCCCTGCTGATCTCGCTGTTGCTCCTCAGCCTGGTGGGGTACCTGCTGGATCGCGGAATCCGGCGTACGGTAAGCACTTTCGTCGAGCAGACGATGCAGGCGATTCTCCAGCAGCAGATGCAATCCCTGCGGGTCTGGCTTCTCACCGAGGAACAGCTGGTCAACTCCTGGGCCGATGATCCCCGCCTGCGCGATGCCGTCGAGCAGCTCAAGGAGGTGGCGCGGAAGACCGGGAATGATCCTCAGACACTGCGCAGTTCAGCGGAACGCGACGTTCTGCTGTCGACGATGCGGGAATTGACCTCCGAGACGGACGTGCAGTTCGCCGTCTGGAATCGGAAGGGATATCTGATCGTCGACTGGGACGTCGATTCACCCAGTCTCGGTCGTCTGGCGACGGAATACGGAGCCTCGCTGCTGGCCCGCATCTGGCGGGGGGAGTCGACACTGTGGATCCCCACGCGGCAGGGATACATCACGGAAGGATACGTGCCACCGAACTCAGGTCTCCGGACGGGGATCGCCATCATGGCACCGGTACGCGACGACTCTGGACAAGTAATCGCCGCCTTGCTGGTATCAGGACCGGTCATGCAGGAGCGGTTTGATCAGATCCTCCACCAGGGTCGCTTTCTCGACAGCGGAGAGACCTATGCCTTCTCGAGTGATGGTTATCTGCTCACGGAGAGCCGCTTCAACGATCAGTTGCGAACAGTAGGATTGGTTGCAGATCGGGACGATGCGGTCTCGGCGCTGATGGTGCGTGTGGCCGACCCGGGCGGTAACCTCCTCGAAGGGTTTCGCAATCCACGTCCTCCCCAGGAATGGCCGTTGACCGAAATGGCCAGTGCGGCGCTGGCCGGGCGTCCTGGATCAGACATGGAAGGGTATCGGGACTATCGGGGGGAGACGGTGGTCGGCGTGTGGGACTGGTTTCCTGATTCGCAGATCGGGGTCGCGACGGAGGTCGATTATGACGACGCATTTGCCCCGCTGGCATATCTGCATCGAGCGTTTGAGGTGCTGCTGGGGGGATTGATGCTGACGACGCTGGCGGCCGCATTCAGCGCGTTTGCCTTGTTCCGCCTGCGCAGTCAGGTGAAGCAGGGCAGGCAGATCGGTCCGTATCGTATCGACGGGCTGATTGGTGAAGGCGGACTCGGGCGCGTCTACCTGGCACAGCACCAGCTGCTCAAGCGTCCGACGGCGATCAAGGTCCTCCGGTCCGAACAGATTAACGAGCAGAACCTGAAGCGATTTGAACGTGAGGTACAACTCGTCAGCCAGTTGACCCACCCGAACACGATCGAAATCTACGACTTCGGACATACGCCCGAAGGGCTGTTCTATTACGCGATGGAATACGTCCAGGGACTCAATCTGCAGCAGCTTGTCGAGCTGAACGGGCCGCTGAGTTCCGACCGCGTCGTGTGGATTCTGCAGAGTGTCTGCCGCTCGCTCAGAGAGGCCCATGCGCGTGGGCTGGTCCACAGGGACATCAAGCCGCAGAACATTATGGTTTGTCAGCGCGGCGGAGAATCGGACGTCGTCAAGGTGCTGGACTTCGGACTGGCGCGGGAAGATCGGGGGCGCGCCAGCGACCGAGCGACCGATCTGCAGATTCTTGTCGGCACGCCGATGTATATCGCCCCCGAACGGATCACGGACCCCACTTGTATCGACCCGCGATCTGACATATTCGCGTTGGGCGTGGTCGGCTTCAATCTGCTGACGGGCCAGGATCCCTTCGAGTTTGTGAGTGCGATCGATGCCTTGTCGCAGACGATGAAACGTCCGGCACCGTCGCCGTCGAGTTTCATCAGCGTCCCCATTCCGCTGGAACTTGACGCCCTCATCGTCGATTGTCAGCGGCGCTATGCCGCAGAACGGCCGCAGTCGGTGATGGAAGTGCTGAACCGGCTGCGTGATGTGCCGCTCGTGGTCCCCTGGACCAGTGAACGGGCCGCCGAATGGTGGGAGGCGACCAGGAGGAGATCCAGAAGATGACGAGCGTGCGAACTGGAGACCATGGGCTGCCAACGATCCCTGTGGCCTGACGTGGGCATCCACCGTGCCAGGGTCTTAACCTGTTTTCAGGTTAGTGGCTTATGGCGTCCTCTCGTGTCCACAGCGTCAAATTTCGAGATTGTTCATAAGAACACTGCGGGTTCTGTCTGTCGTTTCCGCATTCAGTTGTGAAGACACAGTGAATATGGCAACGGGCACGCTGGGGCGTGCAGTGCTTTTGCCCGTAGCACTTCCGTTCAATTCGGGACGTTGCCATCTTATTCTCAGGAGTGTGGAGCCTTGGCAGGATCGCTATAAGTGAGCTCAACGAAGATCGATGAGCCGCAGGCCGGTCACCAAGGCTAGCAGGGAAGAATGGGAAACGGACATGGTTTGGTATGCAGTGCTTCTAGCCCGTGGCACTCCCCTTCGATTCGGGAGGTTGCCCGCCTCCCCTTCTTAAAGTTCATGGAAGGTTCGGTGTAACCACTGGCTCGTCTGTTCAGTCATGGTCGACGGCGGAGTCAGCAAAACAGCCTCCCGGATGCAACGCACCCGGGAGGCTGTGGTTTTGTTTGTTCAAACCCGATTCGTCGTCACTCGGCGGGGGGAGGCTGAGTCGCCGCCATGCTCGCCGGTGAAGGTGCCGGGGAGGTCACGGCCGGAGCTGGCAACACCTTCAGCAGGGCCGCGACTACCGGGTCACCTGGAAGCAACTGCTGTGCCTTCTCGAGCTCCTGGCGACCGGCGTCCTTGTGGTCGAGCACCAGATGGTGGTATGCGAGCAGGAAGTGGACGTCCGCCGTCTCGGCGTCTTGGCCGTCCGTGCCAGCAGATGGTACTGGGCGGTGTACTGATCGCGACTGGCATACAGCCCCTCAACCGTCGGCCACGTCCAGGCGTTCCCCAGGGTGAAGGCAGTGTAGGCTGAAGCGGCAGCGGGTTTGTAGTCGGCCTGGGCGAACAGGCACAGCGACTTGAGCTGGTGCAGGTTTGCGTCCTTGGGCAGATAGGTGAGGGCCTGATCGGTGTACTGCAGAGCTTGGGCGTACCGGGACTGCCGGAAGGCTGTCTTGGCCAGCGTCACGAGCTCACGGGCCTTCGCCTCGGGTGTCACCGGACGGGCTACTGTCACCGTCCGATAGACCGGTGCCGCGTGGGTGACGTAGCCGCCGCCATAGGAGGGATACGTCTTCCGTGCTGTCGGACAGGCAGTCGCGATCGAAGGCAGTGTTGCCAGGGCGAGTGAAGTGATGCATAGGCTGGTGGTCAGGCGAGTCATGATCGAGCTCCTTGTCAGTTGGTGTCGTGAGGTTGGTGAGTTTCAGGGTTGCTTTGTGGCAGCTCTTCTCGCACTGCCTGCCTCTTACTGCGGAAAGCGAGCCGGACTGTTACAGGGATTCTTCCAGGGCGGCAGAAAGTCGTACCAATGAAGAAGGCTCACGTTGCCGGAGCAACGTGAGCCTTCAAAGGAGCAGACAACAGGAGCCAGAGACTGAGGTCTGCCGTTCGTCGTGAGTGCCAGTTCGCTGCTTGAACTCGTCGTCAGTGAGCCTGGTCACTCATTCGTGACTAAGGAAGGAAGGGGTTCGTGGCTGTCGCGGCGGCGACACTTCCAGGCCCACTGGCGAATCCGGCGGCTGTCGTGAAGGGGCCGTTGGCTGATCCCACGCCCAGTCCACCATTCTGGCCGACGCCGATTCCGGTGCCGAAGTTGTTGCCGATCCCGATGCCGGTCCCGCCGTTGTTGCCGAGGCCGATGCCGGTGCCGAAGTTGTTTCCGATCCCGATGCCGGTTCCGCCGTTGTTGCCGAGGCCGATGCCGGTGCCGAAGTTGTTACCGATTCCGACGCCGGTCCCGCCGTTGTTTCCGATGCCGATACCGGTGCCGAAGTTGTTGCCGATCCCGACGCCGGTTCCACCATTGTTTCCGACCCCGATCCCGGTGCCGAAGTTATTCCCGAAGCCGATTCCTGTGCCTCCGTTGTTCCCCAGGCCAATCCCGGTGCCGCCGTTGTTTCCGACACCGATGCCGGTGCCACCGTTGTTGCCGATGCCGATGCCGGTGCCACCGTTGTTCCCGACACCGATGCCAGTTCCGCCATTATTCCCCACGCCGAGTCCTAGGCCGCCGTTGTTGCCGATCCCGACGCCCGTTCCACCGTTGGAACCGATGCCGATCCCGACACCACCGTTCTGACCAACGCCCACTCCGGTTCCTCCACCGGCCCCGACGCCCACTCCGGTCCCGCCATTCACTCCCAGTCCGATGCCCAGACCATTCTGGGTTCCGACTCCCACTCCTACGCCACCCTGCGCGTTGAGCCCGACATTGACGTTCCCCTGGGGGTTGGTGAAGTTCATGGCCGGCACCCCGCCGTTGGCCCCGAAGCCCATGGCTCCGCCCTGTCCGCCACCGAAGCTCATCGCCTGCATGCCGGGGTTCCCCCCGCCACCGTTCATCAAGCTCTTGAACGAGCCCTTGTTCCATTGGGCCTGGGCCGGTGAAGACAGGGTCGCGGCCACCAGGGTCATCAACGCGGCCTTCCAGAAGTTCTTCAGACTGGTCATCGCAAATCTCCCTTATCCTGGGGGGTTCTGTTGAGGTTGGCGGCCTTCGTCGTCGGGCTGCCTGATACACCCTCATGCGGACAGCCGGGAGAACTGTTACAACTTTTCAGGTTTCTTTTGTGAGACTCGCGTGCTCTTGGCCCAAAGTGATGGAGCGCTGGCGGGTGGCTCCGGCGGCCCACCTCCCAAGGGCACCAGACCTGAAAGCCCATGGGTCTCGTTGATGGTTGATGAATTCTCATCGGATGGCTCAGATTGCCCTGCAATCTGGGGCGGCACAGCCGCGAAGAGGTACCTGAGTAGACCTCCCTCCGCCAGAATGTGGTCCACATCACAGCAAAGCACCCCGGCTGCTTGAAGCAGCCGGAGTGCTGTCCCGCAATACTCACTCGCTGACGCGTCGTGCTCCTTTTGCGGACAGAAGTTGTGCAGCCTTTCCCCCCAAACGAAAGAAAGCCCGAAGGAGTTGTTCCCCCGGGCTTTCTCGCAATATTACCTGTTGGCTGAGTCGCGTCAGTCCACCGAGGGCGGAGCCTGTGACGGGGCCGGGGCCAGCCGGCGGAGCAGTTCCATCGACAGCGGATCGCCCGGTTTCACTTCGAGCATCTGCTGCAACTCGGTCCGGGCCGAGTCGATGTGCCCCAGCATCAGGTAGTGGTAGGCCATCAGGAAGTGGACCTCAGCCGACGCACCGGACTTCCGGGATCGCTCCTGGAGAGCCCGGTACTGCGTCGTATAGTCTGCCGGGTCTGCATAGCAGCGGGACAGCATCGGCCAGTCCCACGCATCTCCGCGCGAGAGGGCCTCATACGCGGCTGCGGCAGCCATATGGTCATCCCCCGGCGCAAAGTAGGTCAGCGACCGCAGTTGCTGCACTTCGGGATCCCACGCCATGTGCCGGGCCGCGAGCTCGCACAACTCCCGGGCAAGCGGATAGTCCTTGAGGAGGAATGCCTGCCGGGCATCCGCAAGGGCCTGCATCGCCGACTGCGACACCCGGATCTGAGAGGATCCCTGACCAACGGCAACGTCGAATCCCTGTCGGGTATCGATGCTGACATTCCCCGACTGCACCTGCACTCCAGCGGGGCCGACCTGGATCCCCGGCAGCGAGACACCCCCCGCCTGTGGAAGCTGAATCACTCCATTGCCCAGATCGATCGAAATGCCGCGCGACCCCTGATTCCCCAGCGACATCCTCATGTTGCCCAGGTCGAGGTTGAGCGGACCGGCTACGCCCGGAACCATTGTGACGCTGGGCAGAGCCCCGGCATCGGCAAAGGGGTTCGGGCCGGACGTGACTGACTTCAACTGCCGCACGCCGCCCGGTCCTGCGACCACTCCGGAAACTCCGGAGCCGTCCAGACTCAGGGCGACACCGTTGCCGCTCACGTGGGTCAGCCCATTCGGCCCGGCGACCGCGATCCCCACCGCACCGTCACTGGAGACCGACACCTGCTGGGCGTGGCTCTCATTCATCAATACCGGGCAGATCAGACCGGCACACAGTAGTGTTCGACCAAGCGTAGTCATGGCTATTCTCCCGATTCTCGTGGTGTGTGACGACGTTTGACGGTCGGGCATCAACCACGTCCTGTGCCGGGCCCCGCGCGGGACCCCTCCGGATCCCACAGCGCACATTCAGGTGAACTGTTACAGAGAAAATCCAAAAGATCGGGTGAAGGAGATCAGACGCCCGCCTGTTCTGTCTGCAGGCGGACCATGTCCCGATACCGGCCGCCGTCGTCCATCAGCGACTCGTGGGTGCCGACTTCGACAATGCCGGCCTCCGTCGAGCACGACAATCCGGTCGGCATGGACGATGGTGCTCAGCCGGTGGGCGATGACGAAGCAGGTCCGATGCTGCATCAGCTGGCGCAGTCCCGGACTGGATCAGCCGTTCGCTCTCGGTGTCGAGGTTGCTGGTGGCTTCGTCGAGGATGAGGATTCGCGGGTCGGCCAGAATGGCCCGGGCGATGGCGATCCGCTGCCGCTGTCCGCCGCTGAGTTTGACGCCCCGTTCGCCGATGACCGAGTCATAGCCGTGAGGCAGCTCCTCGATGAACTCCGTCGGCATTGGCGATCGCGGGCGGCCCGTTGAATCTCGGCCATCGTGGCGTGCCGTCGACCATAGCCAATGTTCGCGGCCACCGAGCCATCGAACAGAAAGACGTCCTGCTCGACGATGCCGATCAGACGGCGATAGCTCTCGACGTCGAACTCCCGCAGGTCGCGGCCGTCGAGCAAGAATCGGCCGCTCGTCGGATCGTAGAACCGGGCGACCAGATTGCAGATGCGTCGTCTTTCCCGCACCGCTCGGACCGACGAGTGCGATCGTCTCGCCCGGCTCCACGTCGAGGGAGAAGTCCTGCAGGGCGAACGTGTCGGCTCCCGGATAGCTGAAGCTGACGTTCTCGAACGTCACACGGCCCGGCGACACCGCTGTCGAGTCGACCGTCTGCGGTCGCGGCGGAGGTCTCCATCTCGCGCGGCTCGTCCAGCAGATCGAGAATGCGGTCGAGACCGGACAGGCTGTTCTGAAACTCTGTCGCACTCTGGGCCAGCACCGCGATCGGCTCCAGCAGCATCAGGCAGATAGACGAGGAACATCATCAGGTCGCCCAGCGTCAGCTCCCCCTGCATCACCTGCCAGCCGCCGTAGAGCAACAGCCCGGCGGTCGCCAGCGGAATCAGCGTCTCCCAGACGATCTCGACGATCCGCGACCACCACCACGCGTAGCAGTTGCTGCCGCGTCATGAGGTGATTGCCCCGCATGATGCGGTCGGTCTCCGAACGCTGCCGACTGAAGGCCCGCACGACCCGCATGCCGCCGAACGATTCCGTCGTCTAGGCGTCGACCTCCTCCCGCTGGGCCCGAATGCGGCGGTGCTGCGGCCGGATGCGATCGATCCACGTCCGATGCGTCAGATACACCAGCGGGATCAACACTAATCGCCCCCAGCAGCAGTCGCCAGTCGACCCAGGCCAGAATCGCACAGACTGCCGACCAGTTGAATGACGGCCCGCCACGGGTTGTACAGCATGCCGAAGACCAGATCGCCGACGGCCCGGGCATCCTCGCCGCAGAATGCTGGCCGCGCCGCCGGCTTTGAGTTCCTGCACACGATGCAGCGGCAGCCGCACGGCATGATCGAGCACCTTCCGCCGGACCGACACCTGCAGCAGCTTGGTGATGCGCGTGGCGTGCCAGCGACCCCAGACGTGAATGGCCAGCTTGACGAACGAGATAATCAGCACACCGCCGACGATCGTGACCAGGAGAGGCCACGGAGCGCGGGGCACCCACGCAGGCACAGAGGCCGGCAGTGGTTCGGTACCCAGTACGGTGTCGACGATCACCTTGGTGGCGACCGGAGGCACCAGCGCCAGTAGCGTCGCGATCGTCAGTGTCCCGAGTGCGAGGAGCATCCCGCCGCGATAACCTCGCAACAGTCCCCAGAACGCACTCACGAGCGTGAGTGACGATCGTTCCCTTCGCCTCTGCTTTCGGTCGGCATGTGTCGACTGTACACCTGAGCGCAGGTCGCGCTTATACCGATCGAATTGCTGGTGACTGGAGGGAGGACGTTGTGTCATGTGGGCAGGAACATGGGGCGATTTCGGCTTGTGCGTCTCATGACACTGTAGACGCCGGGCAGGACACGGGGAATCCTGAATCTCCGCGGACAATACCAGCACGCTGCGCCAGCAAGTGAGTCAACCAAGGCGTGACCTCAGCGCACTTGCTCGCGCTGCGTGCTTGTATGCGCGCTCAGCTGCTGCAACACCTTTACAGCCCTGGCTTGGGTGGATTGACGGGCGGTTGCCAGGGAACCGCACCCCGGGCATTCACTTTCCGTCGATACACCTTGTCACCGCAGGTCACATACAGCGTATCCAGATTCGGCCCGCCGAACACGACGTTCGACAGCCATGCATCCTGCGGTTTGGGCATGATGAAGTGCACTCGACCCAGCTGGTCGAGCACCTGCAGCCCCACTCGCGTCGTGACATACAAGCGTCCCTCCGTGTCCATTGTCATGCCGTCGGCTCCGCTCTGTCCGATTTCGTCCGGGCGATGGAGGTGGCCGTACTCCTGCTTGTAGGCCAGGGAACCGTCCGGCTGGATCTGAAAGACATACACCCAGCGCCCCAGTGTGTCGTTGACGAACAGCAGAGTCTGGTCGGCGGAAGCGATGACTCCGTTGGGACGTTCGATGCCCTCATCCACGAGCGTGCGGTCCCCCTCGGCATCAACGTGCCAGATCTTGTGATTGCCCGGGTCGGTGTAGTATCCATCGCCTCGATGCAGCGAAATCAAATCATTGCACGGCGCGTCTTCCAGAATGACCTCTTCGCGAAACTCGGGATCGTACCGGACGATCTGCTGATTGCCGTTCTGACAGGCGTACAGGTAGCCATCGGCCCCGAACATCAGGCCGTTCGCTCCCCCAGTGTTCTTCGGCGACGACGCTCACCGTGCCATCCAGACGCGATCTTGTGAATGCGGTTGTTCGGGATGTCGGTGAAGAACACCTCGCCCTTCGCGTTGACGGCCGGTCCTTCGGTGAACTTGATGCCCTTCGCTGACAAGTTGCCAGTCTTCGCCGGGGATGAGGATATCGATCCGACGCTTCGCGGCGGCACGTCCGGCCTTGATCGGTTCGGGATAGTCGCGCCACAGCCAGCGGATGCGCATCCGGCATGATCGCCGCGCCGTGCTTGCCGTTGTGGCCTCCTTCGCCCCACGCATGTTCGACGTCGTACCCGGCGAACCTCATGCGACGGCGAGCATGTCCTGGTTCGCCACCCACCAGCTGCCGGCATACAGATTGAGATCGTTGGACCCGTCCTGCAGAAAGACGCGGATCGGCTTGGGCTCGGTCTTGCGGACGAGTACCGGATACTCGTTCCCGCCTCGCAGTCCGACATACGTGCCGATGGTGCTCAGCACACGGCGAAACTGATCGGGACGCTCCCAGGCGACGGTGAAAGCACAGATGGCCCCCGAACTGGCTCCGCCGATCGAGCGATCGTTCGGGTCATCGGAGAGATTGTACGTCTTCTGCACCTCGGGCAGGATCTCCTCCAGCAGAAATCGTGCGTAGCGATTCGCCCATCGAGTCGTACTCGAAGCTGCGGTTGAAACGGGGCTGGGCGTTCTCATTGGGAGCAGGCACAACTCCGGAATTGATGAACACGCCGATCGTGACCGGCATCGCCCCTTCGTGAATCAGGTTGTCCATCACCTCGGGGAGCTTCCAGTCCTTCGCGCGGTTGAGTCCATCCTGAACCACGAACACACAGGCCGGTTTCGATCCGTCGTATTGAGCCGGCACGTAGATCCAGTAGTCCCGTGCGGTTCCCGGATAGATTCGGCTTTGCCAGGAGAACGGGCCTTTGACCTCACCAGCCGGGACTCCCGGCTGGCGCACGGAATCGGGATGGACCGGATAGTCTTCCTCGCCTGAAGCGTCGCCACAAGCAGAATGAGAGCTCCCGCGATGACCGTGATAACGCAGCGCATCGATGCCACTCCAGTTGCCAGTTTGTGATTGAGTCGGACCGACGAGAGATCGGTGTGGAGAGCAGTGTAACAGGGGTCGCTCATCGAGGCACGACACCAGCGAGAGGCGTTGTCGCCTTGCACGGCACGTGCATCTGAATTGCAGGTGGCCGGGGACGCTCGACATGTTCGCCCCTGGCGGGGCTGTGGAGGAACCACTCGTTTTCATTTCCACGGCTGACGCCGTGAGCTATGGTCTTGCACCCTGACGGGCTGATCAGGCGGACTCGATGGGCTTCACATCAAAAGAGTTCCCGACGAAATCGCACCGACAATCGAGATGCACGTCCAAGTGAAGGCGGCCATTGACCCCCTGTCCAAGGGGCCTGATAATCCAAAGGGTAATATCATCACATTCTGGTCGACGTGGCCCCCCAATCGGCGGATCACTTTCAATCCATGGCAAACTGGCTGGGTAAAGCGACTGCCGCTCTGAGCCGGGAACCGGAGGCACCTCCTCCGCCATTCGCCTTGACCTGTGAATGCGGGCAGGAGCACCAGGGCCTGAGGAAGTCGCGCGCCCAGCGCATCATCTGCCAGTCGTGCGGTACAGCGCTGTTCGTGCTGCCCAAGAACGTCTATCCGCCTCCACCGGCTCGCAAGAAGAAGCGCCGCAGCAACTCTGGACCGCCCCAGGGACCCTCGCTGCCTCCGGTGACCGAGGTCGCGACCTATGTCTTCCAACGCTCGACAGCCGCGGCCTCCAAGGTCGGCCATTCGGTGCGCCGGCGGGGCCTTGCGGCCCGCACGTCGATGCAGACCCGGCGGCGCGAGTTCCTGACATTCTTTCGCTCGCAGTTCACCCCGTTTCGTGTCGTGCTCGTGTCCATCACGGGCATCATCGTTGCGACCGCTTTGTGGACATGGCGAAGTCGTCAATTGGAAGCCGCTTCCCAGGCCTTTCAGTCGGGGTTTGAGCAGGGGCAGCAGGCGCTGGCTGAGGGTGATCTGACTCGGCGCGCGAGCAATTCGCCCTGGCTGCCGCTGCCGCCGATAGTTTGCAACTGTCCGACCCCCAGTCCCGGTTGCTGAGTCAACTGGAGCGGGAGACGACCGCCCTCACGCGGCTGTCGCCGGACTCGCTGTATGACATGGTGCTGGAGGCCGAGAAGACCCTCAGCCGACAGAATGCGAAGACCTGGGACGATGCGTTTCGGGCCCGCTACCTCGACAGTTGGATCATCTTCGACGGAATGATCGCGCCGGCAACGGCGGGCAGCACGCGACAAACATCCGTCGTCTTCCCGCTCACCGTCGGAAGTCAGAACCGCTCGATTGACGTGCATGCGGACTGGGCGGTCTGGCAACATTGGCAACCGCTCGATGTGCCTCGCCGCGTGATCTTCGCCGCCCAGCTCGAACAGTGCTCCCTCAGTGCGGATCGCACCACCTGGGTCGTCACGTTGCGGCCCGAAACCGGCTTCCTGTGGTGCCACCAGAACAATCTGCACGCGGCGGGATTCCTTATGGAAGATGATGAAGCCGATCCGGAACTGGCGGCGTGCCTGCGTGAACAATCCGAGGTGATGGACCTCCCATGAGCCGACAGATTTCATTCCACCCCAACGGGACCGCCTCGCACGTAGCGGCAGCATTGATGACTTTGCTGGCAGCGAGCACCCTGTGCCCGCCGCTTCTGGCTCAGCAGCCTGAGCGGCCTACGTCCATTCAAGAACTGGTGGCCGCACAGCCGCGGTGGGATGATCTGCTCGGCGTCACACTCCGTGTGGAGGGACACTACACCTTCTTCAGCGCCACCGAGATCCGATTCGTCAACTGCGACCTGCGGTTTCTAACCGTGCGAGAGTTTCCGCGGCCCACCGGACATTCCAAGGTGATTGAGGTCGCCGGGACTCTCGTGAAGCAGAAGGGTGAGACGGTGTTTGAAGTCACATCGATGCGTTCCCGTCCGGTGGACTTGGACGTACTTCACCATCAGCGGGGATTGCTTGCTGCGAACACCCCCGAGGGCTGGTACCAGCTGGCCGAGTGGGCCCGCAATCGCGGCGAGTTCTATGAGGATGACGAACTGAAACAGGCGGCGGACGAACTATTTGAGTCGGGACTCGCGGCAGCCCGCCGACAGCTACCGCGGGATGACATCGCCGGGCTGAGGGCGCTGGCGAACCAGGCGCTGGCGATGAAGATTGCTCCGCGGAGTATCGAACCGCTCATTCATGATGCGCTGCGGGCTCAGTGGAAACATCTACAGCAGCCACAGCGCCGCGAGGTGACGGCCCTGCTCGATCAAATCCGCCGGGAGTTGCCTGCCAGCCAGACTCCGCTGCAAGGAGACTTTGAAGCACTTCAGAAACAGTACCGCGAATCTCCTCAGACCGTGTATCAGGCTGCCGACGAGCAAACACGGGAGCGCTGCCAGCGCCTGCTCTACATGGACGTGCTGCTGGAGGACATCCAGCGCGACGCGGCTCCTGACGGTCGCAATGGTGAGGAGATCGCCGCACGGATCGAACGCCATCTGCCGGAACTGCCGCCGCTCATTGCCGAGTATCGCGAGAAGGAGCTGATGTATCTGTCACAGCATCTGGAGTCTCTTTCCCGCGAACAGCTGGTCACCTTCGCCGCACGGCTGGAAGCCAGCGGCCAAACTGAGGAGGCCACCCAGGCCAAGCGCACCTGGTTGAACAATCGCCATCAGCAGGCGCGTACAGAGGGACCACGTGGTCTGATGGAACTCGCGGACGAAACGTTGAATCTGCTGCAAGGTCCGGAGGACGCAGCCCGTCTGTACATCGAGGCCTACGAACTCAACCCGGATCTCGGCATTCCTAAAGATTGGCTGACCGAACATGGCTACTATCTGAGTGGAAGCGCATGGGTCAATTCCAGAAGCGGGCGTACTGCGGATGTCGACCCGTTGCAGCGGGCGATTCGGGACGGGCAGGTGAAGCCGGGTATGACGCCCCAGCAGGTGCAGGCGGCTTTGGGGGGAGAGCCGTCCTCCATCATCCGTATGGCGTCGGCAGGGAAGGTTACGGAGATGTGGATCTACCATGCGCACCGGGTCGCGGTTCAGTTTTCACGCTCAAGGAAACAGCAGGAGTCACACGTCGTGCGGGTCGCGGGAGTTCAGTGACGGCGGATCGCCGCAAACTGTCCTTGTTGGCGGTCGTTTCCGCGGACCGGTAGGATGAAGGTGCTGATTGCGGCAACTGGAGGATCTGAATCTGAGCGACTGTGCCGCCATTGATGACCGGGGGGATTGGTGCGCTCAAAGGCTTGAAGAACCTGAAGGTCCTCAACCTCAGGGGGGGCATGTTGCTCACCCCAAGTCGTGATGGCCCTCCAGTAGTCGGCGGGCGAAACGCCGATCAAATCGATGGCCCGAACTGAATTCGCTGACACATCGACAACGCACACACTTTCCTCAGTACACCCGCGAGAAGTTTGGATAAGCACATGAACCTGCACCGCCTTCTCTGGCTGATGCCGCTGCTCCTGATCGCAACTGCCGTGCCGACCCAGGCCGCCGAGCGACCGAACTTCATCATCATCAATATCGATGACCTCGGGTACGCCGACATCGAACCGTTTGGTTCGCAGCTCAATCGCACGCCGAATCTCAACCGCATGGCCCGCGAGGGCCGCAAGCTGACCTGCTTCTATGCGGCTCCGGTCTGCTCCCCGTCGCGCGCATCCCTGATGACCGGCTGCTATCCCAAGCGTGCCCTCAGCATTCCGCATGTGCTCTTTCCGGGCAACGACGTCGGCCTGTCTCCCGCTGAAGTCACGCTCGCTGAGCTGCTCAAGGCGCAAGGGTACGCGACCGCCTGCATCGGCAAATGGCATCTGGGGGATCAGCCGGAGTTCTTGCCCACGCGACAGGGGTTCGACGAGTTCTTCGGGCTTCCCTACTCCAACGACATGGGCCCGGCGGAGGATGGAGTCAAGAGCAACCTGGGTGACCCGATTCCCATGCCGAAGGGGCGAGGCGTGGGTCAGCCGCCCCTCCCCTGGCTTCATAACGAAACCGTCCTGCAACGTGTGTTGGCGGAGGATCAGACCACACTGGTTGCCCGCTACACGGAGGCAGCACTGGAGTTCATCCGTACCCGACAGCAGCAGCCCTTCTTCCTGTATCTGCCGCACTCGGCGGTTCACTTCCCCCTCTATCCCGGCAAGGCGTTTCAGGGGAAATCCAGTAACGGCCTGTATGGCGACTGGGTCGAGGAGGTGGACTGGAGCGCCGGCCAGGTGCTCGACCTCGTACGGCAGTTGAACCTGGGCGAGCGAACTCTGGTGCTGTTCACATCCGACAATGGCGGAACAAAGCGCGGACTCAATACGCCACTCAGGGGTCACAAGGGGAGTACATGGGAGGGGGGCATGCGGGAGCCCACGATCGCTTGGTGGCCGGGCGTGGTTCCTCCGGGGACCGAAACCGGCGTCGTCACCGGCATGATGGACCTTCTGCCGACGTTCGTGACACTGGCAGGCGGCCAGGTGCCGACCGATCGCCGCATCGATGGCCGCGATATCCGCGCAGTACTGACGGGAGAAAGCGTTGCTGTCCCGCCGCATCCCGAGTTTTACTACTTTCGGGGACTCAAGCTGGAAGCGGTGCGGAGCGGTGACTGGAAACTTCACCTCGACAAAGGCGAACTCTTCAATCTCGCCACGGACATTGGGGAATCGGAAGATGTCGCCGCCGCCCATCCCGACGTCGTCGCCCAGTTGCGGGTAGTCGCTGCAAGAACCGATGAAGACCTCGGACAGGATGGCATCGGTCCCGGTTGCCGTCCGCTGGGGAAGGTCGAGCACGCCGAGCCGCTCATTCATCAAGATGGCAGCATTCGACAGGGCTTCGAACCTCGCTGAATTACACAGCACAAATTGGATAACATGATGATGCGAGCGATCTTCGAGGCGTTGCAGGCCGAGCAATCTGCGGGTCGTGCGGTGGCATTCACGCTGCTGGTGGAGACACGTGGCTCGACTCCGCAAAAGTCGGGAGCCGCGATGCTCGTGCGTTCCGATGGCACACAGGTCGGAACCCTGGGAGGAGGGTGCGTTGAGGCTGAAGTCAAACGGCGCGCACTGGGGCTGCAAGGCACCGGAGGTGCCGAGTTGATGACCTTCCAGCTCGACAACGACTATGGCTGGGACGATGGGCTGATTTGCGGCGGACGCATGACCATGCTCATCGATCCGGATCCGACAAGCCGGCCGGCCTACTACGATCGCTATCGGGAGTTGCTTGATGCAGGTGCCGGCTTCACCGAGGCCATCGTTCTGGAGAACTCAGACTCGGGACTGCCGACGGCGGCACGATTGCTCTACGACGCACAGGGACAACTCACTGCGAGTACTGTCGATGCCCCGATCACCGTACCCGATGCATTGCGTCCCCTCACCGATCGGCCGCGCCCCTACGTTGCCGAGGGCATTTCGTTTCTGCCGCACCTGCCTCGCTGCCGATTGGTCATCGTCGGTGCCGGTCATGTCGGCCAACAGGTAGCCGCCCTGGCGTCGTCCGTGGACTTCGATGTCTGGGTGATCGACGATCGTGAGCAGTACTGCAACGCTGACCGGTTTCCGTCGGCTCAGCGGCTGATGGTGGGGCCGATCGAGGACATCGTGTCATCGCTGGAGGTCGACGCGGGGACGTTCTGCATCATCGTCACACGGGGGCACAACCACGATGAACAGGCGTTGTTCCACCTTGCGGACACCCCGGCCCGATACGTGGGGATGATCGGCAGCAAACGCAAGAATCCGACTGATCTTCGACGATCTGTGGCGTGAAGGGGTTTCCGAACAGGCCCTGAGCCGCGTCCATGCCCCGCTGGGGTTCGACATCGGCTCGCAGACAGTTCCCGAGATCGCCATCAGCATCGTGGCCGAACTGATCGCGTGCCGCAACAAACCCGCCGAGAACCGCCGACGCTCCGCCGAGGCTCTGTCGTCGAAGCCAATGAGGGAGTGAACTCGCAGCGAGCGTTCGTCGCGATTTTCATTGAGCTTGACGGGTGTGCGATGTCACCAGGCAGGGTCGAAGAATCCGCAATGGTGCCCATCGCTGGGGTTTCAGGCGTCTGTTTTCGGTGGTCACAGTCAACCTGTGCCCCATTCTGGATTCTCGTCCCGCGTCGTGGGGGCAGGACATTGCGCGGGAATGACATATCCCAGTACGCACCGACTCACACTCGCTGCCGCGTCGTGCTTGTATGAACCGTCTGTCCGTCGTTCTTCTCCCTACGTCTCGATTGCATAGGGGGCCCGCTGCTCCCGGCTCAACATGGCGGTTGCCTGTTCGTCACCGATGAACACCTCAGCCTCCGGATCGAATTGCAGCTTGCGATCCAGACGCATCGCGATGTTGGCCAGATGACACGCACTGACGCTGCGATGATGGGACGCCGGGTCGGAGATTGTCATGCCACCGTCCTGCATGCAGTCGAAGAAGTTCTGCATGTGCGTGCCGGCGTGGTCATCGTTGCCGTCGGCACCGGGGTAATCCTTGCCGTGATACAGCTTGACGATCTCGTCATTGATCCAGTCTTCGTCGGCGGGGGTGAGTTCTTCGACCGGCTTGCCGGTCAGTCCGCCGCGATTGACGCGGATGCGTCCCTTTTCGCCCGAGATGATGAGTTCGTTCGTCCCGCTGTACAGCCGGGCGGTCTGACCATCGGCGAACTTCAGGTTGCAGTCGAAGTCGATCGCCACGTTGAAGCCATTAGGGATGTCGGGATAAGTGCCGTGCCCCTCGATCTCGACCGGACCGGTGTCGTCCAACCCCAAGGCCCACAGGGCGATGTCCATGTGATGCACGCCCCAGTCAGTCACCTGTCCACCCGAGTATTCCAGCCACCAGCGGAAGTCGTAATTGCCGCGCTGCTTGCAGTAGGGAACTTCCGGCGTGTGTCCCAGCCACATGTCCCAGTCGAGTTCTATGGGAGGATCGGAGTTCTCAAAGGGTCCGCCCCCGACTCCCTGTCCGACTGACACCAGGGCATGCAGTTTGTCACCCAGTCGACCACTGCGGGCGATGACGGCGGCCTTGGCGAAGTTCTTGCCGAACTCACTGCGTTGCTGCGTGCCCACCTGCACGACCTTCCCGGTCTCTTTGGCAACGTTGATGAGCTGCCGACCCTCAGCGACGGTCAGCGAAAGCGGCTTCTCGCAGTAGACGTGCTTGCCGGCCCGCAGGGCATCAATGGCGATCTTCACATGCCAGTGGTCGGGCGTGCCGATGGTCACCGCCTCGATGTCATGGCGATCGAGCAGCTTGCGATAGTCCTGGTATACCTCGATCGGATGATCCAGTCGATCGGCGAAGAACCGTCCATGACGCAGATTGACGTCGGCGACCGCCACCGTGTTCCCCAGTTTCGAGGCCTGCAGGGCGATCGTCATCCCTCGCCCGGGATGTTCCCCGGATCCGGTGTAGCGATCGGTGTAGATGCTGGTCCCGATCGAACCGACGTTGACGCGGTCGTTCGCCGAGCCTTGTCCGTACGACTTCCGCCACCACAGCGGCATGGCAAACGCCCCGGTCGCGGCAGCCGACGTCTGGAGGAACTGACGACGATTCGTCGAATGATGGGTCATCGATCTATCCTGTGGTGGGAAGCGGGGGACCGGTGAATTGCCGAGTTCAACTGAAAGGACATCCTCATAACGTACCAAATGGGCGGCGAGTCTCAAGCTGTCCGGCTCAAGATTGCGATGCGGTTGTGTCTCACTGGTCCTCTTTAGACAGACGGCTCTCCTCAGTGGGCTGCGATTTTCGCACGCGCAGGATGCCAGCAGCAGGGTCGTCAGCCCCAGCAGGAGTTCGTCCACCAGGGGAATGAAGTCGGGCACGACCAGATCAATCAGGAATGCCGCCGAGGTGAGAGCCAGCAGCCAGGGAAACCTCAGCCGGCCAAACCAGCGCAGCAGCCAGCCTGTCCAGAGTTTCGATCCCATACTCACACTGCTTTCCATCCCAGATCTGTGGAAACGGTGTACGCTTCATTAGGACTCCCATGACGCTTCGCCATTGTATGGTGGCAACCTCTGCAAGATGAGTGGACGAATGGCTCATTTCCGGCACATACTCCCATTCCGCCTGCTGGATCGAGTTCAGACTCTCCGAGATCTGGACCACCTGCCATGCGGGCGTGTATCTGGATGACGGGTGGCCGGAAGCCTCGCTATGCCTCTGGAGATGCCACGAATGTCAGTTTGAGGGATTCTGAGCGTTCATTCGATGGTGCCGGAAGGGAATGCCGACCTTCCGCGTGCGGGTGTCTGCTGTCGCCATCGATCAACAAAACTGGACAGAATGGTGTTCGTCGGCAACGTATCGCATAATAGAATCGAAGTATCCACCGGGCCTTGCGATCTCGTCGCCTGACCGAATCGGTCAGCACCGTTTTCCCCGCAGACCTTGACGGGAACCGACGATGGCGACTCCTCAACTTCCCGACAAGTCGGCGACCTCCCCACTGGCGGAGACCGCTGTGCCTGGGGGTCGGGGCCAAGGTGATCTGGAGGGCACGCACGTCATGTCACAAGAGGCCGCCTCACAACCCTCGCCGTCGGGAAACAAGGCTGCGCCTGGCGACCCTGCAACAGCATCAGCCAGGCCGAAGACGTATTCGCTGGGAGATTTCGAGCTGCGCAAGGAGCTCGGCCAGGGGGGCATGGGCAAGGTGTATCTGGCCCACCAGATCAGTCTCGACCGCCCGTGTGCCGTCAAGCTGATGTCGAACGAACTGGCCAAGAAGCCGGGCTTCGTGCACCGCTTCGTCCGCGAGGCACGGTCGATGGCGAGGATCGACCATCCCAATGTCGTGAAGTGCTATGCCGTCAGCGAACACGAGGGGAAGCACTTCGTTGCGATGGAGCTCATGGACGGCCAGAGCATGCAGGACTGGCTCGACCAGCTCGGGCAGCTCAGCATTCCCGACGCCCTGCACGTGACGCTGGTCTGTGCCGATGCCCTCAGGCACGCGCATGGACTGAACATGATCCACCGGGACATCAAGCCCGACAACATTCTGGTGACGAAGCACGGGCTGGTGAAGGTCGCCGACTTCGGTCTCGCCAAGGCGCTCGACGACGATATGTCGATGACGCAGAGCGGCACCGGCCTGGGGACGCCGCATTACATGCCTCCCGAGCAGGCCCGCAACGCCAAGCATGTCGACAACCGCTGCGACATCTATGCTCTGGGGTGCACGCTGTATCACTTCGTGACCGGCAAGCTCCCCTTCTCTGGTGACACGATCGTTGATCTCATCACCAACAAGGAGAAGGGGCAGTTCACTGCGGCCCGCCGCATCAACAACAACGTGCCGGAGCGACTGGACCTGATCATCGACAAGATGATCGCCCGCGACCCCAGACATCGCTACGCCTCGTGTGATGAGGTGATTCGCGATCTGGAGATGCTGAACCTCGCGTCCGATTCACTCAGCTTCATCAATTCCGATCAGAAGGTCGTGATGCGGCGCGGTGGCCCAGCCACCAGTGTCCCTGCGGGCACTCCGACGCTGCTTGGCGATGTGGGTCGTGCTCCGTCCAAAGGAATGCCGCCGACCAGGGCTCTGCACGGTACGAGTGACGGGAAGTCAGTCAAGAGGCGAAACAATTCGCCAGAGGACCTCCGGACTTCGGACAAGAAGGATCTCTGGTATGTCCGCCACACGGACTCCGCCGGCAAGACCAAAGTGAGCCGGATGTCCACGCAGCAGATTAAGCAGGCGATGAAGTCTGACCAGCTGGATCTGAGGACACGCATCACCCGCGACCCGAAGCAGGGGGACTTTCTGCCGCTTGCCCAGATTCCCGTCTTCGAGGACGAGGCGAAGCGCATGGTGACGCGCGTGAAGTCCCAGCGTCGCGACGACAGTCTGGCAGAGGCCTACAAGAAGATCGAAAAACAGTACGATCGCCAGAAGTGGTGGCGATTGCTCAGCCGTTTTCGCGATGGAACATTGGGCATGGTCGGGCTGATCCTGTATCTGACGCTGGTCGCCGCCGTCCTTGTGGCCTTGTTCTTCGGGGTCAGATTCGCAAATGACTATCTGCGTGGCACGGACCTGGGGCAGTCGCTGCAGGGTGAGCAGGTGCCCGAGGAGTAGTGGGCGACTCCCTTCCCTCCGATCGCAAATCCCACGCTTCGCCTGAAACCATCACCGGCGTCTTCGGGTACTTCTGCTCGGGGCGGCCTGGTAGGACACCCACGCGATTCGGGGGCGATGGTCGAGGAGGCGCGGATGACTGTGATGCAGGGACAGACAGGGAGGCGGCGGCCGGGCAGGTTGTTCCTGGCGTCCATCATGCTGCTGGCGATAATGGTCGCTGGAGCAAGGGCCAACGCTGCATCTCCTGACGAGGCGGCCGCACTTCCGAAAGCCCTGCTGCACCTGCACGTGGACGGTCTGGCGACCCTGGAGCATCAGGAGCTCGTACAGGACCTGCTCGCTGTGCTGAGCCGGAGTGGCCAGTTCGAGCAGGCTTTGCAGTCGGCTGAACTGATTCAGCTCACCGAGGGTCTGCAGTTTGTGTCTGCCCAGATGGGAGAGGACCCTGCGGAACTGATCCGCAAACTGACAGCGGAGGGTGTCGATGCAACTATGAGTGACGCACAGCCGCCGCAGTGGGTGCTGGCATTCACTACTGTCGATGAGGACTTCGCCGATCGAATGGTGTTGCTGCTGTCTCGTCTTGCCGCGCCGGAGGGCGTCCGGAAGGGGGAGCACCGCGGGGTCACCGGCTATGCACTGGGAAAGGTGTCGCTCGCTGCTCACGGTCGGCGGTTGCTGGTGGCCAGTCAGTCCGACACGCTCAAGGCCGCGGTCGACCGCATTCTTGACGGAGTACCGGGGTCGAATGAACGCGTGGCTCCAAAGACAGACGCTGGCTGGCATGCCTCGGCCCGAGTCAACCTCGAACGCTTCCGCAAACTGCCCGATGTCGAGAAGGGGCTGCGGATTCCCGCCGAGGATGCGGGACTGGTGGCCTTTCTGGGATCGTGGGTGGATGCCCTGCGTCGACACGACCTGCTCAGCGTCGAGGTGAGTCTTGACGACGCTGGAGTTGCTTCGCGCGTACTGTTTTCGGAACCCAATGCTCCGCCACTGCCGGCCCTGTCGGCGTATGACGATGCGACCAAAAGCGGCCCCGCGCCATTGCTGAAAGTGCCGCAGACCATCTACTCAGCGACGTGGACTCGCGACTACGCTCGCCTGTGGGACAACCGCGACACGCTGCTCATATCATCGACGCGCGAACGCCTGGAGCGTCAGGACCGCGAGGTGGCGGCACAGTTCGAGGCCCTGGGAGCGCCGGTCGGGTTCAGCGACGTCGCACAACAGTTGGGCACGAACTTCCGGGTCGTCGTGGCCGCACAAGACGAACCGCCGTATGACATCAGTCTTGCCGATCGTCTGCCCGCCGCCGCCCTGGTGGTGGAACTCAAGGACGAACAGCAGTTCGATACACTGGTTCGTCCGCTGCTGCGTGCGATCGGGATTGTCATCACGTTCGAGCAGGGCGTGTTGACGGAGGAATCCGACTATTCCGGAGCCCGACTGACAAGTTTGGCCCTGCCGACAACTGATGAGGCACTGCGTCGCCGGTCGCGGGGCGACTACAACTTCCGGACGACTTATGCGATCACCCAAGGGCACATGATCATCGGCACCACACCGGGAATTGTCCGCGCCGTGATCGACGAACTGGAGAGCATCAAATCGAACAATGGCAAGGTCGATTGCGAGCCGGGAACGACTTCGCAGCAGATTCTCAGCGGTTCGCAACTGCTCGCAGGACTGGAACCGCTGCAAGAGGCGATTCTGAGGCACTCGGTTCTGCAGGATGGACTGGACGTGCCCCAGGCTGAGCACGAACTGGAAGTCGCCCGTTCGTTGATTACCCTGTTCGAGCAGGCGCGGGCCGAGAGCCGGGCCATACCGGACGGCGTCGAATATGGCCTCGAACTCACGCGGTCGGTTAAGCAAGCTCCTGCACAGGGAGCAGCACGATGACGAACTCCACAGCACAGCAGGCCATTGACCGCTTTCGTCCAGAGACCGCCTGGGAGGCGTACTTCCCGAGCCGCACAAACCGCTGGGACGAGGTCAAGGTCGGGCACCTCTGGCGGCGGGCAGCGTTCGGGGCCAGTTGGGATCAGATGCGTGCCGGGCTGGAGCAATCGCCGGAGGAGTTGACCTCGCAACTCTTGCAGGGAGATGCGCGCCTGGAGGAGTTTGACGCGGGAGTCGAACGCATCCGCCGCGGAGTCCTCGAAACCAACGACGTCAAAGCGCTGCAGGCACTGTGGATGCAGCGTTTGCTGTCGTCGCCGCACCCGCTGCAGGAGCGGATGACGCTCTTCTGGCACGACCACTTCGCGACGTCGAATGCCAAGGTCGACAACGCACGGCTGATGGACCGGCAGCTCAAAACGTTGCGGACTCATGCCCTTGGTAACTTCGGTCAGCTGCTGCAGGACATGACCGTTGACCCAGCCATGCTGATCTGGCTGGACGCGAACACAAATCGCAAGGGGGCTCCCAACGAGAACTTCGCCCGCGAGGTCTTCGAACTCTTCGGTCTGGGGCCCGGCAACTACACCGAACAGGATATTCAGGAAGCGGCCCGCGCTTTCACCGGCTGGAGCGTGCTCAACGAGCAACCGGTGTTGACCTTTCCTCATCACGACTACGGCGAGAAGACGATCTTCGGGCAGACCGGTCGTTTCACGGCCGGCGATGTGATCCGCCTCGTACTCGGCCAACCGGCCTGTGGACGTTTCATCGTCCGTAAGTTGTTTGGGGAGTTCATCAGCGAGGGCGTCGCTCCGCCGGATGAGCTGATCGAGCCGCTGGCCGACGAATTTCGGCTGCGAAATTACGACATCTCCTGGGTGATGGGACGGATGCTGCGGAGCTGGGTGTTCTACTCGCGCGCGTCGATCTCGCAGCGCATCAAGTCCCCGGTGGAGTATGTCGTCGGCACGGTCAAATCGCTGTCCGGGCGTGTCAGTCCCGCCAAGGCCGTGGAGATCTGTGCGAAGATGGGGCAGAGTCTGCTGTATCCCCCCAGCGTCAAGGGGTGGGATGGTGGTGACCGCTGGATCAACTCAGCGACACTGCTGCAGCGGCAGAATCTGGCCTTTGAGCTGACGCGCGGAGCCGGATCGGCTAGGTCGTGCGATCCGGCACAGCTCGTGCTGCACGAGGGAATCTCCGGAGAGCAGGAACTGGCGACGTTCTTCCTCAGACTGTTTCATCAGGACGTCGACAAGCGGGCCGTGGAGCAGATTGCCGAACAACTTCGCCGCGAAGGGAATCAGTCGACCAGCCCCTGGGGGGCAGGTGCAGCCCGCGTCGCACAGGCGCGTCTGGCGGCACACTTGGCGCTGACGATGCCCGACTATCAGTTGGGATGAGTGCACTTGGAGACGAACGATGACGATTTCACGCAGGGACTTTCTGGCCGCGTCGGCCTTGACGAGCAGCGTCAGTCTGCCAGCGTTCTTCCGCCGCGTCGCGCAGGCGGCCCCCAAGGCTGACCAGTCGGGGGCCAGAGAGACCGTGCTGGTGGTGATTCAACTCACCGGCGGCAACGACGGCCTCAACACGGTCGTGCCCCATCGCGATCCGGACTATCGCAGGCTGCGACCCACATTGGGATTGAAGCGAGAAGACCTGCATGCCATCAACGAAGACCTGGCCCTGCATCCCTCGCTGCGGGGATTCTCCGATCTCCTTGAAGACAATCGACTGGCGATTATTCAGGGAGTCGGCTATCCGAATCCGAATCGCTCGCACTTTCTCTCGATGGACATCTGGCACAAGGCCACTCCTGCTGAGCGGGAAGCCTATGGCTGGATCGGCCGCATGACGCCGCTGCTTCCCGAGGGA
Organism: uncultured Planctomycetaceae bacterium; assembly: GCA_963707405.1. Classification (GTDB taxonomy): domain Bacteria; phylum Planctomycetota; class Planctomycetia; order Planctomycetales; family Planctomycetaceae; genus CAVPPT01. The sequence goes on from CAVPPT010000017.1 coordinate 79,459, forward strand.
TCCGGTGCCCTCCATATCGGTCCGGGTGACGGACCACTGGCGCTCTTCGGTGCCACCGGTCACGCTCCGTCGCTGGAATCACTGGCCGAGTACAAGCTGCGAGTCGCCGAACATGGTGACGACCCGGCCCGCCGAAAAACGATCCAGTCGTTCGCCGCCGCCGAGGGTGAAGGGAACCCGCTGCTGTCGTTGGTCCGCAGTTCGGCCCTCGAAACGTATCGCTCGGCAGAACAGATCCAGCAGGCTGCGGCGGAATACGATACGCCGATCACGTATCCTGACAACCCGCTGGCCAGGCAACTGAAGTTGATTGCCCAGTTGATCGATGCGGGGCTGCCGGAGCGCGTGTACTACACATCACTGGAAGGCTTTGACACGCATGCTCGCCAGGCGTTTCAGCACAATCATCTGCTGGAGGTTCTGGGGGATTCGCTTTTGGCGTTTCTGAAGGACATTACGCATCACGGACAGCAGAAACGTGTGCTGGTGATGACATTCTCGGAGTTTGGCCGTCGCGTGAAAGAAAACGGATCGCTGGGGACCGACCACGGTGCGGCCTCACAGATTTTTCTGGCTGGTGACATGGTGCAACCGGGGGTGCTGGGGGCCCATCCAAGTCTGAGCGACCTCGACGACGGAGACCTCAAGTTCCATACGGATTTTCGCAGCGTGTATGCGACGATTCTCGACCAGTGGCTGGGCGTAAGTCCCGCAGCGGTGCTGGACGCCGAGTTCCCGCAACTCGCACTGTTTGCCTGATCGTTACACGCGGGCATAACGTCAGTCCCACGCAAGCCGTCATCCCCGCGCACGCGGGGATCCAGTCGACCTGTGTCCAGTTCTGGAATCCCGCCTTCGCGGGAATGACGAAACAAGTGTTCGCGGGAATGAGCGAAGAAGTACAGCGGTGTTCTCGCTGCAGGTGATACGGGGAATCGCCAGCGGGCTTTCGGCCCATTCCGCATCCTCGCGGGAAAATGTCTGGATTTCCCGCTCCCCACGCGCAATCATAAGACCGATACTGCCACTAGATCTGCGTCAAGACTGAGAATTTGGGTTGGTCCCATTGAATCCTGACGCGCAAGCGAAGGACAGTTCACGAGTTGCTTCGCGAGCGCTTCAGGCTACGATCCGGCGTTAGCATAGCGCTGGAGCGTCCCTCCATATGGGGATCGATCACTGGTTGGAGGGCCGATGAACATCACTGGCAGGGAGTCTGGTCCTCATGGTTGAGCACACTGCACGAATAGAGGGGGGGATCATTCCAGCGGCATTGCTGCTGGCCGGAATCGCGTGTGCCGTCTCCTGTCGATTCGGGGTCGGGGGCGAAATCACCCTCAAGAACGGCATGGTGTTCGAGGGTTCGGTGCTCTCTGTCGAAGCCCTCACGCTGAAGTCTGCGCTTCCAGAATCGTGGCCCCACCACGGTTCATTTGCTGTGGATGGTCGACGACGGGATGCGGAAGTATTTCGTCCCCAAACATCAGGTCGATCCGGCAGACGTCGTCTATGACGACTTGTCGCGGTTCGATGAGTTTACGATCCGGCGGAACCGGACGGGGCGAAACATCGGTCCCACAGTCGTCGGGTCCTTCAAGGAGAAGACTTCGTTCGACAACCACGGACATCGCCGAGTCACGCTGGAAGGGGGTGCGCGGGGGGACATTCACATCATGCAGGCGATCACCCGCCTGCGACCCGACTACGTGACGGTGGAGTCCACATCACACCGGTGGGAGCATGGGCTCTCGACCTGGACGATCCCCGCGCCGGTGCTCGACTCGCTGCTGACGGAAGCGACCGATCCTGGCAACCCGTCCGATCGCATGTCGATCGTCCGCTTCTACAGTGATGCCGGGCTGTACAGTGAGGCCCAACGGGAATTGGGCCACATCGTCGAGACATTTCCTGAAATGCGAGACCAGGTGGACGAAGCGCAGCGACGACTGGGGGGACTGATCGCCGTCAAGGCGCTGAACGAGCTGCACCGACGTCGGCAGGCCGGACAGCATCAACTCGCCGAGGCCTATGCCCGCAGCTTTCCGGCTGACAAGGTGAGTGTTGACATGTTGCGTCAGGCACGGGACATCGCTCAGACCTACGACAAGCAGTCGGCGGACATGGAACGGGCCCGCATGATGCTCGGCCAGTTGCAGGCCCAACTGCCTGAAGAACTCGCGGCCCAGGTGGGTCCGCTGCGTTCGATCGTCATCGACGAATTGCATCGAGAGAGTCTCGATCGGCTGGAACCGTTTCTCAGGGCCGAGCACGATACGTCGTTGTCTGCGGAAGAGAAGCTGGGACTGGCCTACAGCGGTTGGACCATGGGAGCGCCGCAGGCAGACACGAACCTTTCCGCGGCTCTGCGATTGTGGCAGGTCCGCTTTCTGGTGCTGCAGTACCTGCGCAGCACAGATGAGGCGACTCGTACCGATGTCCTGCGCGAGTTGGCAGGTATTGATGATGCCAGCGTCGCCCATGTCGCCGCCATGGTGCCGCTGCTCCCCTTGCCGCTGGAAACGCCCTTGCCGGAGGCTGGGGTCCCCACGATGATCGACGTCCCCCACACTCAACCGGATGCGACGCCGGTGCGTTATGCAGTGACCCTCCCTCCCGAATACACCCCGCACCACCGTTACCCCTTGCTGGTGGTGCTGCACAGTCAGGGCATGTTGGTCGAGCAGGAGCTGGAATGGTGGGCGGGAATAACAGCTCAACCGGGACACACCCAGCGCCGGGGGTATCTCACGATCGCTCCGGAATACGCCACTTCGGGGCAGCGGGAGTACGACTACAGCACCGCCGCTCACAACAGCGTGCTGGAATCGATCCGCGACGTCCGCCAGCGATTCCAGGTCGATTCGGACCGCATCTACATCGCCGGGCATGGCATGGGGGGAGATGCCGTCTTCGATATCGCGATGTCTCATCCCGATCTGTTTGCCGGCGCGATTCCGATCGCAGGCATCGCAGATCGTTACTGCAAGTGGTACTGCGAGAACAGCGAGGAGCTGGGGTGGTACGTCGTGGGGGGGGAACTCGATCGGGATGCCCTCGAACGCAACGCCGCCAATGCCCTCAACCGCATGGTCAAGTCGGTCTACGACCTGGTGTATTGCGAGTACACGGCCCGCGGATACGAAACCTACTACGAGGAACTCGACCGCCTGTTCGACTGGATGGAACTGCACCGGCGCGTGCCGCAACAGCATGAGTTCACCATGAATGTGCTGCGGCCGGGGGACAGACGATTCTACTGGCTGGAGGTGAGTGACTTCCCCGAGAACACCTTTCGTCCGATCGTCTGGGCCGGCGATCAGAAGACCGCGCCCCGTCCGCAGACGATCGTCGGTCAGATCACACCGGGCAACACGATTCGCGTGAAGTCGTCCGGACGCCGGGCGCGGATACGTTTGTCTCCCGAGTTGTGCAACCTGGACGAGCGGGTGCGGGTCATCATGGGGACGCGCCGCGTCTTCAGCGACTTCGTCACACCGAATTTGCAATCCCTGCTGGAGGATCTGCGACTGCGGGGCGACCGGCAGCGGCTGTACTGGGTCCAGATCGATCTGTGAGGCATGGTTGCATCCGGTCGCAGCGAACCGTGCACGACAGTGGTGGATCGTCTATGGTTGATGGTTGATCGAGTTTCGCGAGCGAACTTCCTCGACCATCAACACCGTTCATTTCGACGGTGCGCGGGCGTTTGTCGTACAATTCCTGACCCATCGGCCGTTGTTGCCGAGACCAGCATCATTCAGATTGAGCCCTACGATGGCTGCCAGGAAGAGCAAGTCGCATCAGGCGAAGGACGATCCGAACTCCCGGACCGTGTGCCGCAACCGCCGCGCGCGGCACAATTACGAGATTCTCGATGAGCTGGAGTGCGGCATCGCCCTGAAAGGGAGCGAGGTCAAGAGCATCCGGGACAACAAGATTTCGATCGAGGAAGCCTACGCCAAGGTCGAGGGGGGTGAAGTCTGGCTGCTCGGTGCGGACATCGCCCTGTATCCACAGGCGAACGTGATGAATCACGAACCGCGCCGCCGCCGCAAGTTGCTGCTCCGCAAGCGCGAGATTCACCGCTTCGCGGAATCTGCCGACCACGATGGACTGACGCTCGTCCCCCTGGCAGTGTACTTCACCCGGGGCATCATCAAGGTGAAGCTCGCCGTCGCCCGGGGCCGCAAGCAGCACGACAAACGCGAACAACTGAAAAAAGAGGATGCCCGCAAGACGATTCGTGAGGCAATGAAACCTTGATTGTGACGGCTATTACAATTGCCGGGGCCGGCTGGGCCATACGCGTCGTATCGACAGGGAAGGATGGGCGATGCCGATTGTCGGGCGAAGCGGAACGGTTAGGATAGAGAAATGGCGCAGGCTCCGCACATTCTGGTCACTGCAGGGCCGGACCAGGGACGATCGTTTCCTCTGACGGAGGAACTGATCCATATTGGTCGGGCCGCAGAGAATCAGGTTGTTCTCAGCGAGAAATCGCTCGAGGACCACCAGTTCAGCCTCGTTCTGCGCAATGGGCGTTTTGCGGTCTTCAGTCCCCTCGCCGACGCACTGAGTGTCGACGGGAACGCCGTTCCCGCGGAACGCTGGGTCTGGGTGCCTGATGCGGCGGTCATTCATTGCGGATACGAAACGTCCATGGTACTCAAAACTCCCGGAGTTGCCGCCTCACTTAGCGGGGAACTGACGCCCCCCGTTCCAGGTGGATCGTCGGAATTCCCGGTGCACAAAGTCTCAACGGAGGGATCGTCGGCGTCCGTCGTCCGTCGCTCACGCTCGGGCGCTCGTCGCAACGGTCCTGGTACCGAGCGATCGCGCCGCAGCAGTCGGCGCGATGCCACCGAATCTTCGGTGGCCCGCTTCATCACCGACCAGCCCGGAGAACCTCTGGTTCGACTGGGGGCCGACGGACACCTGCCCGAACTTCAGCTCGAAGAGTTCGCCACGGCCGACCCGGCTCAAAAGACCGAACCGGCAGATTCGAATCCGCTGGTTCTGTACGGGCTACTGGCGTGCAGCGTCGTGCTCTCGCTGGGGCTGTTACTGCTGGAGCCGACCGGGTCGGGCACGTCGGCGGGCGATACGCAGGCGGCCCGGCACGTCCTCGAACAGCATTATGGGGATGCGGACGACGAGCTGGCCCCGTATCAGATCCTGCTCAGGCAGGCACTCGTCGCCCATTCTCGTGGTGATCGCCGCGAAGAGCAGCAGATGTACCGCCAGGTGCTGCGGCTGCTCAACTCTGCCGATGTCACCGACCGGTCAAACCTCAACGGACTGACGGGACACGTCACCCGGCGGGGTCGTGCCAGTGATGACGAGCTGCGCGAATCGCTGCAGACTCTTCTGGCTCAATAGCGGCCGCAATCGTGCGGAGGCTTTCCGACGAACGCACGTCCCGCGATAATCGAAAGCGGGCTATCGCCCTCTGTCTGCGCAGACGGAGCGGTGCAGCGTGACGAGATACGAATAAACGGGGCGGCGGGACAGGCAGTCCCTGCCCGATTCCGATTGAGGATGGACTGTGGATCTCGATTCCCGATACGAGAAACTGGAGAAGGTCGGCGCCGGCAGCTTCGCGACGGTGTATCGCGCGGGACAACGAGTTGGGACGCGAAGTCGCGATCAAGCAGATTCACCAGCAGTATCTGGATGACCCCTCTCAACTGGATCGCTACTGGAGCGAGGCCCAACTGCTCGCCTCGTTGCATCACCCCAACATCGTCACCATCTTCGATATTCACCGGGAGCGCGGCTGGCTGATACTCGAGCTGATGCAGGCCAGCCTCAAGGACCGTCTGGCCGGTCGGCAGATGGACCTCAAATCGCTGCGGACGGCCCTGGCACACAGCCTGCGGGCCCTGAAGTACCTGCACGCACAGGGGATTGTGCACGGCGACATCAAGCCGGGCAACCTCATGATCGACCATCGCCGCCGCATCAAGCTGGGTGACTTCGGCCTGGCACGCCGTGTGAGCGACGAGGATGGCAGCGTGCTCAAGGGCACCGCCAAGTACATGGCACCGGAGATGGTCTCCGAAGAGTTTGGCGAAGTCGGCCCCCAAAGCGACCTGTATTCGCTCGGATTCACTGCCTACGAGTTGATGTGCGGTGAGAACTTCGCGGATCTGTTTCCGGGACTCAATGCCTTCTCTCGCGATCAGCAGGCGGCGTGGGTCATGTGGCATGCGGCCCGGGATCGCAAGCTGCCTGAGATTGGTCGTGTGCTCTCCGGTGTGCCGGACGATGTCGCTCATGTGATCCAGAAGCTCACCGCGAAGGATCCCGCACAGCGCTACCGCACGGCCGAGGAGGCGCTCTCCGACCTGAATATCGACGTGAAGATCATGCGGGCTGATGGAGACTCCGACCATGAACAGGAAGCGGCCGAGACATCTCCTCCCGCCAACCGCAAACGACTGATCCTGCTGGCGTCGGTTCTGGGATTCTCGACGCTGATGTCGCTCCTGATGCTTTTCATGCCCGGTGAAAGCTCCCAACATCGTGGACCGGCCCGGTCGGAACTGGGGATCATCCGCGCCGTTGATCCAGAGAAGAATCGGATTGAGTATGAGGATCCCCGCACCGGAATTCCCGCCGAGGTCTCGCTCGGCAGTCGGCCGCGCATCTTCCTGATGAACGAAGACCAGAATATACTCACCCGCAAGCTGCTGCCGGGGGACCACATCGAGATCGAGCACAGTGCGGACGCCCAGGGGCGGCCGGTCGTCAGCCTGAAGGTGGCACGTCCCGTCCAGAGTACCGGAGTGATCCATGCGATCGACCTGGCAAGTCGCAACCTTACCTTGGCCCGGACCCAGGGAACGGTGCGCGACGACCTCGTACTGCAGCTCCCCCAGGAGGAGCCGCTGGATCGCGGTATCCTCGAACTCAACGGCAAACCGGCACGCCTCCGGGACTTGGCCGCCGGCGACCAGGTCGAGGTCAAGCACGTGCTGGATCCGGCGGGGCGGCGGGGACATTTGCTGTCGCATCTGTCCGCCTTTCGCGAACAGGAAGTCACTGGATTTGTGCAGGAGATCAATCCTCTGGATCGAACACTCACTGTGTCGTTTGGCCGGGGCAGTACCTCGTCGTCCGCGACCTATCCGCTGGCCGCCGATTGCCAGATTGAAACCAAAGCCGGTGGCGAACTACTGCTTCTGGGAGACGTTCAACAGGGGGACCGCATCACGATGCTGCTGGACACGGAGATTCGCAAACTGGTCGTCGATCGCGAGTCGCTCGAGTTGACCGGCACCGTCTCTGCAGTGGATGCCACGGCCCGCATGCTGGTGGTGAAGACGGACGACGGTGTGCTGCAAACGATCTCCGTTCCGGCGGATGCTGACCTCGTGCTCAATCTGCAGCCGGCGACGTTGGATGATCTGCGCCGACAGATTGACTCAGTCACGGTGCGCTTCAGCGACGAAGGGGAATCGGGGAAGACGGCGAAGTCCATCGACGCTCACCGGGGGACGAAACCCGATCGCTGGGCCGTGCTGATCGGGACCGAAGCGTACAACGATCGCTCACTGACGCCGTTGCCGTTCGCGGTAGATGATGCCCAACTGCTGGGGGAATCGCTGATCAACCGGTATGCGTTTGACCGCAAGCGCATGACCAGACTGCTCGATGAGAACCTGCAGGAAGTGCGTGCCGGTCTGTCAGACGCACTGATGTCGATGACGACTCAGTTTCAATTGATCGTCTACATTTCCGGTCATGCGTATACGGCGGAGGATGGACAGGTCTATCTCGCGATGAAAGACTTCAACTGGGATCAGCCGGCGGCCACCGGACTGCCGCTCAAGGCCGTCATTCAGCTCATCGATGAAAGCAGCGCCCGCGAAAAGCTGCTGCTGCTGGATCTGTGCCATACCGGCAGCGGGACCGATCTGGATCGTGAGCCTTCCGTCTCAGAGATGCTGCAGCAGATTCAGGCGCAGCCCAGTTCCACAACGATTATCGGGAGTAGCTCGGCGCAGGAACGCGGACAGATTTCCGCCGCCGAGCCTCATGGCCGGTTTGCCCTCGCACTCGCCAAAGCCTTCGATGGGGCCGCCGATACCAACCAGGATCTGCAGATTACCAGCGACGAGCTCGTCGAGTTCGTGCGGGAATGGATGGCGAACGCTTCGCAGGCCGAAGGCGCACCGCAGCTTCCGGTGATCGTACGCCCCAGGCCGCCCGCTGGTAATGCGGGCAGTTAGCTCGCCATTCGGGCATAGCGTGACAGCGCCATCAGCGGGAAGTAGATGCGATACATGTGGTACCGCAGGTAGAACACCCGCGGAAATCCGGTACCGGTGAAGGTTTCTTCGACCCAGGTGCCCTCGCGCTCCTGATGCTCCAGCAGCCAGTGGATGCCGCGACGCACCGCCTCCGAATCGACTTCGCCCGCCGCCATCAGCCCCAGCAGGGCCCATGCGGTCTGCGAGGGGGTTGCCGGGCCTTCTCCTCGCAGTTCGGGAACGTCATACGATCTCGGAGTCTCGCCCCAGCTACCGTCCGCCTGTTGATGATCCTTCAGCCAGCCGACGGCATAGCGAATTCTCATGTCGGTCGCGGGGATACCGATCTCCCGCAGTCCTGCAAGGCATTGCCAGGTGCCATAGACGTAGTTGACCCCCCAGCGACCGTACCAGCAGTGATCGGGCTCCTGTTCGCGCCAGACGAAGTCGATCGCACGCTCGATGACCGGATGAGCTACCCCCACTCCGAGGGTGCCGAACATCTCCAGCACGCGGGCGGTGATGTCTGCCGTCGGTGGATCGATCATCGCGTTGTGGTCGGCGAAGGGAACCTGTGTGAGCAACTCCCGCGTGTTGTCCGCGTCGAACGCCCCCCAGCCTCCGTGACGTCCCTGCATCAGGAGCACCCACCCCACGGCTCGACGAATGGCGGCGAGAATCGGCGTCATCCGCTCGATGTCGCTGAGCGCCCGATCCGTCTGCTGGGTCGTGCCCGTGATGACAGCGGAGAGTTCTGCCTCGTTCGGACTTCCCGATGCCGTCGCTACGAGGCTGGCCATCCATTCCCGATGACGTCGGCCCGGCAGAGCCCGCGCCAGCGCCATGGTGACCATGATCGTGTCGTCGACATCGGGGTAAAACGGATTATTGAACTCGAAGAACCACCCGCCCGGCTCTGCCTCGGGATGGTTGACGGACCAGTCTCCTGGCTGGCGGACTTCCTTGGCAAGCAGCCACTCGACCGACCTTCGCAGTTCGGGAGACTCGGCGGGAACGCCAGCGTCACGCAGTGCGATCATCGTCAGGGCTGTGTCCCACACTGGGGAGCGGCACGGTTCGAGCCGCGCCGTCTGTCCGTCGCGAATCGTCAGCTTCTCCAGTTCGTCGAGCTGGGCGGTCACCTCTGGAGAGTTGGCGTCATAACCCAGGCAGCGGAGGGCAACGATGCTCCAGACGATGGGCGGGAAAATCGCACCCAAGCCGTCGCTGCTCTGCAGGCGATCCATCATCCATGTCTGGGCGCGTCGAATCGCCCAGCGGCGAAGCGGTTTGATGCGACAGGTCTCCAGCAGTTTCCAGACGCGATCTCCCAGCCGAAACAGACCGGCCCAGTCCATCCACCGGGACTGGTGCAGTCCGTCGACCTGTTCTGCCGGCCCCATGACGACAGACAACTTCTCGGGAGCCCCCAGGAACAGCTCGCGGATGTCGGTCGCATCAGCCTTTCGTCGCACCGGCTGAAATGCCCACAGGAGACTGAGGGGCACCAGAATCGTTCGCGACCACGCCGACATCTCGTGGATGTTGAAGGGCATCCAGCGCGGCAGCAACACGAGTTCCGGAGGCACGGCTGGACACTGCCTGTAGGAGATGACCCCCAGCAGCGCGAGGTAATAGCGGGTAAAGCTGTTGACCTTCTCGACTCCGCCCGCGTCCCGGATCGCCTCTCGCGCCCGGATCATGTGAGCCGCCTGCGGGTCGTCGCCTGTTAACTTGAGGGCGAAGTACGCCTTGACCGACGCACTAATCTCCAGAGGGCCCCCCGGATACAGCGACCAGCCCCCATGGTCAGCCTGCTGCCTGCGGATGTACTCGGCACATTGCAGCGCTGTTTCGCTGTGTTCCCGATCGAGCCATGCCAGCAGGAGGATGTACTCCGATTCGAGAATCGTGTCTCCTTCCAGCTCGCCAACCCAGTACCCCTCAGGATGCTGCTGCGAAAGCAGGTAATTGCGGGTCCGTTCAATCGCCTTGCGGAGGCGAGCCGGGTCCACCTGGCCGAAGGCACCGGGTGAGGAACCTGACAGGGAGGACCCGGATATCGGCCCGGCGTTGAAGCGTGGCGGCCGGTTCTCCAGACGACTGGACCCCATCCCTGATTCCCTTGCTCGACTTATGAAACCTTCGGCGACTTTGTCACGCGCACTGAACCCCGACCGTGGGCAACCTTACCCAACCTGAGCGCGAGGATACTAGAAGCGAACATGGGCCGGCAGCAAGGGCAATCACAGAGGCGCAGTGCATGGGTGAGGGCGGTTGCCGACCCCACAGGAGTTTGACACCGGCAGGTTCGATTACCGCCGCCGGAGACTCACCAGGGAGATTCCATCATCTGCACGACCTGGCTGGCGAGCCCATCGACAGCATCCTGCGTGGCCGTTGCAAGTGACTGGCCGACTTCCGGGGCAAAATCGGCCTGGGCGATCAAATGGGCGGTGTTGTTCCCCAGCGGCACTTGCTGCTGCGCGAGAATCTGACCTGTCCGCAGGTCCTCCCAGCGTACCTCCAGAGCGATGGAGAACTGCAGTTCCCGGGCGTCGTCGTACTTATTTTCGCCGAGGACATCCTTGCGGATCTCGACGATGTGACCGGTCAGCCGGGTCTCCGCCCCCGGCCCATTGGTCAATCGATAAGGTGTACGCTGCTGGATTTGTTTCTGGACAGCTTCCGTCAACTGCAGTTCAAACCCGCGGCGAAATGAATCGGACGTAAAGGTGGGGACATGCACCGTGCGAATGTTCGGCGAGAACCCGCCGCCGACCATGTATCCGCATCCCGAGACCCCCATGGCTCCCAGCAGCAGGACCGCCACGACGACGCGACTCGCGGGGAGCGGTGTCCGCTGTGCAGCCGTGACTGTTGTCATGGGAAACGCCTGCAGGCCAGCACGCCCGGTCGCTTGTTCAGACGGCATGCCGCCTGGAGGTCAGCGTTCCACCGGACGCAGTTCGGGGTCCTTCTCGACACGACGCAGCATGGAATCCAGCAGACTCGGCTTGGAGCGCGACGGAGGCTTTGACTCAGACTTGACGGCGGCTTGGCCTGATGTGCCCTTTGGGCTGCCGGCACCGTCGTCATCACTCGCAACCGACTCTTGTGCCGATGCAGTTCCGGGTGCTGCGAGTCCGTTCTGCAGCCACCACTGGGATTCACCCCGATGTTCATCGGCCAAGGCTTGCAGCGTCTGACGCGCCCGTGTCGCATACGCACTGTCGGGGAACCGGGTCAGAATCATGTTGCAATGCAGGGCGATACCGGACGGGTTCTGCTTGCGCTGATAGAACTCGACCAGATGCCACAGGTCGGCGACCTCCGCCTCGCTGATCCGCACCAGTTCGGTCTCAAGTCGCTTTCGCTGTTCGTCGGTCAGTTCCGGGAACATCTGCCGGGCGTCCTGCTTGAGTCGCCGGGCATCTTCCAGTGGTCGCGTATCGTACCCGGGGCCGTCGTAGGAGGCCTGCCTCACGAACGAGTCGAGCAGGAAGGCATCTTTGAAATGCGGACTGTCGGGATATTGTTCACGCAGCAATTCATACACCCGGGCCGCTTCCACATAGTCGTTGGTACGCAAGTGATAGTTGGCGGTCAGCATCAGTGCGTCGTCAGCGAGCGGGCCGTTGGGATCATGCAGCCAGATCGACTCGAGCGCCTGCAATGCCCGGCCGGATGTATCGAAAATGGGCCGGCTGCGACTCGTGAAGTTGAAGAACGACGGCTTCTGAAAGTCCTTCGAGGCCTGTTTGGGGTTGTTGGCGACGGCATCGGCGGAGGCGAGATTCACCTGGCCGTCGGATGTCACTTCCGGGAATCCCATCCACATGTGTGCAATCTCAAACAACCGCCGTGTGACGGCGTCCAGATGTCGGGTCGCAGGATAACGCTCGATCAATTCGCCGTAGCTGTCCTGTGCCCAGGAGTATTTCTTCTGGTGGTACCGGCACTCGGCCACCATAAACAGTGCGTCTTCCTCGACCGGGTCTCCGTACTCCGAGTAGTAGGCGTCAAAGGCATCCTTCTTCTGACCCTTTAACTGATCGACGGTGCGCTCGGCCCATGAACGTCCTTCCCACTTGCGGGCACGCACGAGTGCCTTGAAGGACTTCTCCGCCTCGGCATAGTTGCCGCTCTCGTACAGCTTCTCGGCAGCGAAGTATTCACTGAGGCCCGGGATGCCCTGCGTCGCTCCGGTAGCGGCGGCATCCTGCTTTTGCTGCTCCCATTCGGCACCGCGGACCCGGCGTCCCAGCGGACCCATCAGCATGTCCACGGCCGATGTTCGCTTCGTTTCCGATTGCCCTCGCGCCACTCCCTGGGGCACGTCACCGGCCAGACCCATGCGGGTGGCGCTGCAGCCTGTGCTGCCGATGACCAGCAGCAGCAGCAGCAACCCTCGGGCTGCGCACCGCGGAGCGCAGTGTCCGGCACTCACTGGAGGCCTGTGCGCAGAGTCAACCGCTGTCCGATGGGATTGGTCCAACACGAACTGCTCAATCGAAGTTAAGGTATCGAAGTGTCGCCGGCCGCCGTTCCAGCAGGTGGGTAATGGCCGACGACAGGATGTGTCTGAGTTCCTGAAACTGCTGCGGAGAGAGCGTCTGGGATGGGTCCCAAGCCGTATCCGGCTGAGCCAGTCGGTTCAGCAGGGAAATGGTCTGGGCATGGATGGGACGTTGAGAGTACTCGGGCTTCCGGCAGCGGACACAGATGAGGCCGCCTTGGGAAACCCAGAATCGATAGGTGGTTCCTTCAACAACGGGCTGCCCGCACAACAGGCAGGCATCAAACTCAGGCAGGTGGCCGAGCTCCCTGAGGAGCACGACCTCGAATCGTACCAAGACTGCACGCGGATCCTGGCCGGCTTCGAGCCGCCGCAGGGTCAGCAGAGATTCCTGATATAAACCGGGATGGGGGTCGTCTTCTTCCGTGAGTCCCAGCAGAAGCTCCGCGACATAATAGCCGCCGTATAGGGCGGCCAGAGACTGACGCGGCGGCGCAAACCGTGACTTGAGTTGGGCTTCCGTCAACAAGTGCAGGCTGGATGCCGACTTGCGGAGGAACACTACGCCACATTCGGCCAAGAGGTCAAGGGCAGCCTCGAACGGACCGCGTAATCGCTTCGCTCCCTTCGCCAAAGCGCTGATTTTGCCGAACTCGGACGTGAACAGCGTGACGACCCGACTGCTTTCGCTGAAGTCCACCAGTTTGATCACCAGTGCGTCGGTCTTCTCCTGAGTCATCGCGACATTCCGGTCTACGAACTCCAACTGTCCAACCGAATCTACGCTCAATGTCCGCTCAGATTGTGTCGGGGTAGGAGGGTGTGAGGGAGAGGGGACATGTCGACGTCGGTTCTCACTCCGGCACGCTCAAACTCTCAAACCCTCACACAGCATCATCGTCGCTATGACCGAGCTTGAGCCGCAGCATTACTCAGCCACACACTCCCGGGCGATCTGCTCGTAGATCTTGGCAGCGGCATCGTAGGCGGCCTGGGCCTCAGCCCGGTCCTCAGGACGAATCTGGCCACGCTTCGAATTCCAGCAGACATCGACCGCCTGGCGGCACCACATGGCCGACGCCTTCGACGCGCGGATCGGCTGGCCGTCGATCGTGACCCAGATCGGATTCGTATGCACACTCGGGAGGATGCGGACGGCGACCCATGATGAATCAGGAATGTCCACGTCAAAGGACAGCGACCGGACGCTGCCATCAGCCTCGATCTGCGCAGTGGCTGCCGGTCGACCATTGACGATGACCTCCACCGGCACTTTGCGGGTGCTATCGATGCGACAGCGCTCGATGTGCCAGTAAGGCTTCTGATCGAGTCGTGTCTGTCGAATGCCTCGGTCTCGTCTGTGGGTTGCTCAGCCAGCAGTGCGGCGACGTCACACTGCACCTGCACCTTGCCCGGACCGGTCAGACTCAACTCGCTGATCCTTCCGTTGCTTCCCGATTCACCAAGGGCCACCTCGGCCTGCGGATCGCCGATTCGCGAAGCATCGCTCACGCGCAGATCGAACACATGGCTGAGCCCATCGCCGCAGTAGCTGCGGCCATCCTTCACTCCGGCGATCCAAGTGTCGTAGTCGAGTGGCTCATCAGGCGGAAGTTTGACGTACACGCGCCCCAGACCCACCTTGTCGCCATAGATGCACGGGAAGTCGGTCTCACCACTGATGCGCGACGCATCCCACAGTTCAACGTGTGATACCAGATGTTCAGCTCCCAGATCGCCGGTGTATCGACCGCCGAGACGAAGTCGCACACCCCATGGGCCGTCGTGACGATGTATTCATTCGCTCCGATGCCATCAAACGGAGGCATCGCATAGTCCGGCAGTGTGTCCGCGGCCCGCCCACCCGATGGCTGACGCTGGGGATAGGCGATCGCATTGAGCCGTTGTCCGTTGGGTCCGTAATCGGGCAACGCCAGTCCCCAGCCGGAATGACTGTAACCGACGACACCCCCCTGCTCCTGCCCCCACTTGAGCACCGGCAGCGTCCAGCTGGGCCATTCTTCGATCAGCGTGGTCCCGGGGTAATCATCTTCGACAAGCCGCAGCAGACAGAGGTGACCGGCATGTGATGAAGGGAACCCGCTGACTTCGACGTCGTAGCGCATCAGATAGTCCGGGCGTGACATCGCTGAGACTTTGCCCTCGAAGTACTGCTTCTGCGTGTACCAGCAGGGTCCCCAGGTCAGCACGCATCCCACATTCAGATCCTCGCCGAGAATATGCCGCAGCATGTCGCTCGGGGCAACTCCCTCCGTGGGACTGTCGTAGTGTTTGCAGCCGGCGGCATGCACATGATGGTCGCCAGAAAACCAGCCCCGCTCCCTGGGATGGATCCAGCGCGTGAGTTGAAATGTCTGGCGGGTACTTGTCGCATCCTCCGGAACCTCAAACGTGTGCGTTTCGACGACGTACTCCGGACCACGGGAGATGACCGCCGTGTATTCTCCGGGAGGCAAAGGCACCGATTCTCCATCCGCCCGGTACACCTGGTCATGAAAGAAGAAGTCGGGAGCGAGTCGTCTCGCCGGGTTCGGATAGATCCGGCCCAGCTTGTCCCGGATCACCAATGCCGCTGTCGTTGGAGTTCCGTCGTGATCCTGAATGCCCAGGACGACATCGACAGCCGGCACTGCGTCGAACAGCACCGGCAGCTCGCTGCGAAAGCCGAGGTCCTGCGTCCCTTGGCCGACGTTGAACGTGAGTGTCGCTTCGCGTCGGCCGGCATCGCGGCTGTAAAGCTGAACGACAACGTACTCCACACTCAGTCCCGACAAGTTGGGTTTGAGCGGCTGTTTGGTGAACGTGGCGACCTCCAGGAACCGCTGCGACGCCTCTGCGGGGGTCACCAGTTTCTGCTCGGTCTGCGGGCGTTGCCGAGTGCCCCACCCCACCTCGTACACCGGTCCGGCCTGTGGACTGTCGACGACCAACTGAGGCGTGATCCCGGCTTCGTTATGCACCTTGAGGAGAAATGTGCCGCCATCCCTGCTGCACCAACTCCTTCGGGGCCGGCCCATCGATGGCAGAGACGCGGCTCTCCGGATTGATGTTGACCTGTGCCAGACAATGACGATCGAGTACCTGCTGGATTGCGGTCACCGCCGCCTGCTGGTCGGCATCACTCATCGCCGCGCGAATGTCCTGCAAATCATCATCCGGCAGCGGCGCGCCGATATAGTCCAGCGCCTGCAGCAGTCGCCCGGTCGCTGCGATGAAGGGCTGATGCTCCACACCGCCGATCGGACTGAGTTGGTCCGCAGCCAGCACGCCCCGAGCTTGTGGCAACGCACACCACAGCAGGACGAGACACCCAACAGGAAGATGACGCGAAGAATTTGAGAATCGAGGGGCGGGCATGACACAGTCTCCGGCAGGAAAGGTTACCTGCATTCTGTGGCGCGGGGCGGACATCCGCAAGCAGCGGGCACTTTCAGGGAACAATCCGTACCTGCGGGATCCGCAGCCGGGTCAGTTCATCGGCCAGACGGCGTTCACCTTCGGCACGCTCAACGCGCAGCCGGGCCCCGTCGAACATCACGTCCAGATTGGTCATCACCACCCACTCTCCGGCGGCGAGCCCTTCGTCGATCTGCGCGAGCGACTGCAGTGTGCGTCCGACGCGGACCGGACGGCGTTCGACGCGGGCCGTCCATGACCGTTCCTCACTCTCCCCCCTTGGCGAACCCGCGTCCTGGGTTGTCGTCTGTGGATCGGGCTCCGGCACCGCGACAAACACCGCTCCCTCCACGATGGCGTCGCGAGGGATCACCATTATTTCGTCCGCCACCTGTCCCTCGATCCGGGCGAAGACAAATGTTCCGGGAAGCAGCGGAACAGTTTGCTTCGTATTGTCCACCTCGACATACACCTTCACCGTGCGTGTCTGTTGATCCGCTTCCGGTGCCTGACGCAGGTCGGTGAGCGGGTCGCTGAACCAGCGTGGTTCTGCCGACTCGTTCTCGGACAATGCCACGTGTACGTCCATGCCCGCCTCGCGCATGGCGGCGATCTCCAGAAAGTCGGTCAGCGTCAGCGACAGCGGCACTTCGACACGCGTGGGATCGGTGAGCCGCAGACACGCCTCACCCGGACGAACATACTGGCCCTGATCGACCATCACCTCGCTGACAACGGCGTTGAACGGAGGATAAACCTCGGTCCGCCGCAGATCCTGCTGGGCCAGTTCGAGATCACTCTCATGGGAATCCCGCGCGCTGAGCAGTTGCTCACGCCGCACGTCGTACAGCCCCAGGTCGTTCTCCAGGCGAATGACGGCATCCTCATAGCGATGCATCTCCAGCTCGGCCCGACGTACGGAACTGGCGGTGCCGGCCCCTTCGCGGCTAAGTCGCTGTGCATTCTCGTACTCTTCTTTCGCGGTGCGGAGATTCGCCTGCTCCGTCGTCAGCAATCGCCGGCTGTTCTCACGTTCCTGGTCCAGCTGCTTGAGCTGCACGTCATCCAGGGCCATCAGCTTGCGGGCCTGCAACACCCGCTCCTGGTAGGTGCTGGCATCAATCCGCAAGAGCAGGCTTCCTCCCTCCCTGCGTGTGGTGCCATCGGTCGCACTCGACACACTGGGAGCCTCGACATGACGTCCGACTTTCAGGTCGTTCGCCTCCACGATCTGTCCGGCAACTTCCGCAGCGATCACCACCTCACGGTCTGGCACTGCGGTGCCGAATGCCGGAATCATCCGTTGCAACCGGGCCGGCTCCACACGAAAGACCGACACATTGTAGGTCTTCGTGAGCGCATCCGCACTCTCTCGCGGTGGTTCCTGCTTCTGGGACGACAGCCAGGCGAACACACTCGTGCCCACAAACAGCACCCCCGAGCACAGCAGCACACTCACCAGACCTCGCTTTGCGAATGACTGCCTGGGTGGGAGCGACGGTGTCGACGCTGTTCCGGCAGTTGCGGGGGTCGAGGGGAGATCGCGAACAGTACTCATCGGTCGTCCAGAGAATCAGGTATCTCGGTGCTCAGGGGCGACCGACTGGCAACTTCATCAGGCACTCATCGCATTGTAGATGGGGCGTCCACCGGAATGAAGTGCGTGCGGAACATGAGCAAGCCTTGTGGCCATTCGCCGCGATTGCTCGTTCTTCACCCTCCCGGCGGGAGGGTCGGACGCGAGGAACGAGACAGTGGGTAGCACCGCTTCTTGAAGCAGTGCGGCGCAGCCGCAAGGGGTTGCCGGACGACATCCTGGCCAGGGACGTCCCCGTGCCGTCCATCACCCCCTCCCCTCGCTGCGCTCAAATCTCCCGGAGGGGAGGGTGAATTCAGCTGGCGGCACTCATCAGTCGGCGGAGCTGGATCGCGTTGAGCATGGCGTACGAACTCCCGTCCCGCTGGCTGCGGATGACCAGCGGTGAACCGCCTTTCACCTCAACGACGTATCGCACGTACTGGTTGCCCTCCGTCAGCTTCCCATCGCGAAACTTCCACGTCCCGTTGTTGAGAGTCGACTTTCCGGTGGAGGTCACTCCCGCCGATTCGATCTCGATCGCCGCATTCTGGTCCGGGGCGTCGCCATGCGCCAGCACATACACCTCATAGACTCCCGCCGGCAGATACCGCAGCGAGAGAGTCAGATCGACACACCGGCAGTTGTGATAGATATACCCGTGAAAGACCCCTGACTGGCCGCTGATCCCCCATTCGCCATCGTTCTCGGAGACCTCGGCCACGACGTCGGTCATCTCTCCATCCGCTGTGCGGAGGCCGGCCGCTTCCCGTGTGCCGACGTCGATCAGATTCCACGTGTCCGCAGGTTCACCCATGACGCCGTCGTAGTGACCCCTGCCTGGGTCGTGAGCGAAGGTGATGCTGAGGGCAAACGGCTCGGCGGTGGTTGCAAGCTCCCGCAGGGCATACGCCTCCTGACGATGACCTTCCGGCGGCCCGACCTCACCGGCATTCAGTGATCCGCCCAGACAGACCAGAGACACTAAGACGACAACGGGGACACGACTCATGACGGATCTTCCTGAGATCGGCGACCATTCTCCCACAGGCAACGTCCCTCAGCCCAGAGTGTCCTGCAGATTCGTCCGAATTCTTGCAAGAATCTTACAATTGTTCGGCAACCGCTGATTTCGTCATTCACGGCACCGTCTGCACGACCTCATACAGGCGGTCGACTTCGGTGATGTCCACCCGCTCCAAAACCCCATCGGGCCAGTGAATTTCCACATGATCCACGCGGTCGGTGTCCCCCAGACCAAACGTCAGCGGCAACTCGACCTGGGACTGGTAGCTGCGGGTCGGCATCACCTGCTGTCGCAGCACACGATCGGGCAGATGCACCTCAGCGACTGCACCGATCGCATCACGGTTGCTGTGGACTCCGCGCAAGTTAAGCCTCAGCCAGTGATGCCCCAGGTGCTGGTCGTTGCGTAACAGACGCGGTGGACGATCGACCGCCGTGATGAGCAGATCGAGATCGCCGTCACCATCGATGTCGGCATAGCTCGCCCCGCGCCCTACCATCGGACGCAGCAGGTCTTCGCCACAGTACTCCTCCGTCACCGGCAGAAACTCGGTCGAGTGCTGCGGCCCACAGTTCCAGAATAACTGGGGCGGCTGTTCGTAGTGCTGACTGGGCTGCACGCGATTGATCTCCTCTTCCAGATGGCCGTTTGCGGCGAACAGATCCTGCCGGCCATCGAGGTCGAAATCCACATAGCACAATCCGAACGTCAGTTGCAGGCGCGTGTTGGGCCCCAGGCCGGTCGAGATGGCCTCGTCCATGAACATCATGCGGTCGGCTTCGCTCACATAGAGGGCGGTCATTTCGTTCGAGAAGTTGCCGATGGCGACCCCCAGGGCGTCGTTGTTGCGAAAGCGCGCGACGTCGATCCCCATCGCCCCGCGTGCGTTGCCATCCATGTCGAAGGCCACTCCCACCAGCGCCCCGATCTCTTCAAATGTGCCATTCTGAAGGTTGTGGAACAGGAAGTTCTGCACCGTGTCGTTCGCAGCGATGATGTCCAGCCAGCCATCACCATCGAAGTCGGCGAACGTCACACCCAGCGACTTCGCCATTGGCTCGTGGGTGGTCGAGGTCAGCACACACAGGCCCGCTTCCTCGGCGACTTCAATGAACCGGCCTTCGCCATCGTTGCGGTACAGGTACGGAAGTGTCCCCTCGAAGTTCTGCGGACGTCCATAGGCCCGGCTGCCTCCGGTGAGCTGAAAGTTCTGGGCCGCATCGTGCTCACGCGACCAGCCGACGTAGTTGGCGACGAACAGGTCGAGGTCACCGTCGCGGTCGTAGTCGAACCAGCCACAACTGGTGCTCCAGGTATCATCAGCGCCGGCGATGTTGGCCTCGGTGGTGACGTCGCGAAACTTTCCGCCCCCTGCGTTGTGAAACAGATGATTCGCTCCGACCGCCGAAATGAACAAGTCGACCAGCCCGTCGTTGTTATAGTCACCCGCCGCAACCCCGGTGCCATAGAAGGAGACATCGAGCCCCGAGCCTGTGGTGAGGTTCACGAACTGACCGGTTCCATCGTTCTGATACAGAGCCATCGTTGTCGGCGGAGAGTCTGCCGCCAAGGTGTCCCAAGGCCACCGGCAGGAGTTGACGAGGAGCAGATCCTGGTCGCCGTCGGCATCTAAGTCGAAGAAGGCACCGCCGCTGCCCATAGTTTCAGGCAGCAGCTTCTCTCCGGTCCCGCCATTCTCATGCACGAAGTCGATGCCTGCCGCCTTGGTGATGTCGGTGAACGGTGTCTTCGGGATTTCAATCTGCGGGGCCGCCCGCACCTCCACTGCAGCGAGGGTCGTTTCCTGCACCGGCGGCGGCGGCTCGGGCCTCGTCAGCCACCAGGCCGCAGTGCCTCCGATCGCTGCGAGCACAATCAGCACTCCCAGCGACCACTTCAGCGCGGTGCCAATGATGGCATCGTCCCGCTCCTCGGGGTCCTGACTGAAGTGGCCTCTATCACGCACGTCGAGTGGCAGTTTCGTCACAGTTTTTCTCCTGCGGGACTGGCCCCCGCTGCTGATTCGGTTGTGTTCTGCAGGCCCGGTGCCCCGGCACGATGCAGAGGATAGATGACCACGGCCTCGGCGGCCTGGTTGGCGGCCGGGTAATTCTCCCGAGCGAGGCGAACAGCCCGCCCCTGGGCATTGTCATCGGGCTTGTATCGCTCATGCAGCTTCTGGTGTTCTTCTGCCTTGCGGAGATGCTCCTCTGCCTCGACGCGAGATGCCTGGGCCTTCTTCCCAACATCTTCAAGCTCCGCCTGGGCCTCTAGTTGCTGAGCGATACGCCCATGCAGGAGTTGCAGATTGTGATGTGCACCGACGTTTTCCGGGTCGACCTCCAGCGTCTTATGAAACTCGTCGATCGCATTGCGCCGAAAATTCGATGGCTGAATGTCGTGTCTCCTGCACACCAAGGTCAAAGAGCATCTGGCACAGCTGTAGGAGTTGCGGATCGTCATACGCCAGGACGATCTTCGGATCCGCCTCGTGCGACTTGGAGAAGTCTGCGATCGCGTCGAGCATGCTCTCGGTCTGGGCATCACGGTTTGGCAGTCGTGGGTTTTGCACACCCAAGTCAAACAACTCCTGGCCCAACAATTGGAGTTGCGGATCGTCAAAATCCAGGACATTGTCCGGAGCCAGCTCTTGCGACTCGGAGAATCCTCGGATCGCACTTCGCACTACCTTGGCGGTATCTCTGGGGGGCTTTCGTGCTTTCTGCACACCGAGGTCGAACAGCGTCTGCCCGAGCAGGTTCCGCACTTCATAGTCGAGGCGGAAGTCGAACTTGCGGCGCTGGGTCTCGGGGGTGCTATCTTCGAGGGCACTGCGCAGGTTGAGCACCGCCTCCTCCAGCCGCCCCTCCTGACGATTAATCACGCCGCTCAGCCAGGCCCAGGTCCAGCGCGGGTAACCCTCCTCCTCGCGGAAAGCATCGGCCCGTTGGAGGGCCTCGACCGCCTCGGTCAATCGTCCTTCCGCCTGATAGACCCGAGCCAAGTTCATCGGGCCGTCCCAGCGCTTCAGTCCGGCGGTCTCGTTGAGCTGCTCCACCGCGAGGAAGGCCTCCTCGGCCTGACGTAGTGCAGCCTTGCCCTTGAGCAACATCACCGATGCCGTAGTCGTTCCATCGCTGCCAGACGGGGATCTCCGCGAGTCGGATTCTCGACAGCGACTGTCGACACCGGCGACAGGGAACGTCACACGGTCCGTTGCCAGTGTGAGGATCGGCAGGTCGTTGTCGTAGGGCTGTCCGGGCTCGATGTCCGCGAATCATGCGGCCCAGTTTCTCATTCGACTTCGTCCACGATGTCCATGTACCGCTGGTCGAACTTGCGATACTGCAGCTTGACTTCGACCGTCACCGGCGCGTCGCAGATCATCGGGCAACTCCAGTCCATAATGCACGGTCTGCCCGGCACCGGGCGGGATCTGGTGGTTGTAGAGCGGAGTGAAGATGTCCTGAGCATTGCGGCGATCGATGCGGTTGCCGTCCTTGTCCAGCATGAAGACGTTGACAAAGTGCGACCACGGGATCGACTTCGTTCTGCCTCGCGGGATCGACTGCCCCGCTGCGGCCGATCACCCGATCGCCGCTGAGTGACCGTAACGTCCAGCCAGACCTCGTTCGAGTCGACGGTCCCCTGCGTGAACAGGTGGCCCATCTTCAGCGTGCGAATGACCGTTTCCAGCAAGTACTTCTCGCCGGGCTCGCAGGGCCGGCACGTCGGGCGCAGCGGTGCGATCAGCGTGCCGTCGATTTCGCCGCCTTCGCGCACGCCGAAGATGTCAACCCGCATCACGCCCTCGAGGAACTCCTGGTGGGCCGCGATGACGTCCGGCTCGGTCCCGCAGCCAGGCGATGCCCGGTGTTGGCCGAGGGGAACAGATGATCGTGAATGCTCAGCTCGTCGGCCCCGTCGAAATAGCTTGGCCCAAAGTCGTCGAAGGCTCCAGCGGCATGTGGCAGCGGTTGCAGTTGGTCTTGCGCCTTGCGGTGGATAGTAGAAGCTGCGGGCGCCATGCCCCGACACGCCGCTCAGCAGATACGGATCGTAGTGGTTCTGCCCGCGGAGGAACTCCTTGTAGTGGTTCAGCGCCTACGGCAGATGCACCTTGTGGCAGGTCGAGCAGAATTCGGCCGTCTTGTGGAACGGCTTCAGGAACGTCTTCTTGTGGAATTCGCGGCTTGGCCTTCACCAGCTGATTGTTGATCCACTGCAGAACGGGATTGTCGCTGTAGGCGAACGGATAGTGCAGCGGCTCCTCGATCGTGTAGTCGGCGTTGCCTCTGGTGCTGTTGACGTGCGTGATCGCGTGGCAGACCGTGCAGGTGATGCCCGCGCCTGCGAAGTGGGATGATTGGAGCATGTCGAACTTCGGGTCGTCGAACGCGCCGCTGAAGAACGGCACCGGATCGTGACAGCCGGCACACCAGCGCGACGCCTGCACCGATGCCGTCCCGCTCGAGCGAGACCTCGCGCGTCTCGTTGACGCTCGCCAGATAGGGCGGGTTGTTGAACGAGCTGAAGCGGTGCACGCTGTCGCTCCAGCCGGCGTGCACGTCGGCGATGACACTTCTGGCAGTACTGGTCGTTCATCAGCGCTGTGGGCGGGAATGAAGTCTCCCGTCGACGGTCCGTGCCAGCGAGGGCTCAAAGTACTCGCGCACCGGATTCCGGCCCCGCGGCATACCACTGCCGCGGGTCGCTCCGAGTGCATCCAGATCATTCGCCAGCACAGTGCCGCGACCAGTCGCCGCGTAGGCCAGACCGATCCGCCATTTGATCCGCGGCCCGGCCAGCCGATGCAGCCAGTACAGCCAGACGCACGCGAGCGGCAGGAGCGACGTGCAGCCAATAGACCGTGCTGCGAGCCGGGCTGCTTCAGATCAAAACCGCCGATTCGCATCAGCAGCAACCCGCTGATCAAGCACGCACCAGCGATGCGGCAAACAGCACATAGCCGATCCGCACAGCCCGTCGATTGCGGCGATTGCGGGCGTGCCAGCATGTGCAGCACGCCGAACACTACGAACGGCACAATCAGCAACAGCCCCAGCGCCAAGTGCGCAAGGAACATGTACTGATAGAAGTAGTTCTGATAGGTCCGGCCTGTCCACCATTCGAGCGCGGTGATGCTCGCCAGATACGACGCGTTCGCCGCCAGCAGCGCCACCAAGGCGAAGACGACATATAGCAGCTTCCTCAGCCGCGGGCTGACGGCCCGCACATACGTCGGCCGGGGTGCCGGAGGATCGACGGTAAAGGGGGGAGAAACCTGGGACATGGAGGGCTCGTCTCGATTCGACAGGGCAGCAGAGTTCACCATTCACCGAACCGCGCGCATCACACGACCGTCTGATGTCACGGGCATCCAGAGGCACTTCACCTGAGAGGGCGAGCAACGACAGCGCGTGTCAGGGCGTGGTGTTCGTCCATCAGTGAAGCGCGGACCGCCAGAGGCGCGGTGCCGCTTCGTTCAGCCGCAAACGTCGATCAGCCCCGCGGGGGATGATCGATCGGCGTATCGGCCCCGGTGGGAATCAACAGCCTTCCCTCGGGTCGCATCCAGTCGGAGGCAGCTGCGTCGCTGGAGAACGCCTCCAGGCAGGCGCACCAGCGTTCCCCGTCGTTTGACTGGGTCCGCTCGGGTGCTGTGGGGGGCGGACTGGCCGGTGCCTGCCGACAGCCCGGTCCGTCGCAGGGTCGGCGGGCAGGGCGCTCCTGGGGGGAGGAAGGGGTCATGGATTGTTCGGCCCCCGCCTGGTCCCCCAGTTGCGACATCGACTGGTGATCGAGCAGATAGTCGCCGCACGACGCACGGGCCGTGTCGACACAGACGGCCTGCACCCCGATGACGGTCAGCGTCATCGCGAGCAGCCATGCTGCCGCCGAGTTGAATCGCGTGATGGGCATCGACAAGAATCTAACGTACGGACGCTTAGAATCGCCCTAATAAAAACAGGACACTTCACTATATGCGTCGATGGCGAGAAACGTCAACCACCTCAATTCTCAACGCCAGGGCCGCGGGTCGCAACGCCCACGATAAGTCCGTATGTTGTCAGTAACAACACCGCAAACCGGTCCACAGGCCTCGCATTTCAGAGACCGGGCAGCCCATGAACACCAATCTGCGTTGGACCATTCGACTGTGGACATTGGGCATCAGCTGTCTCCTGTATGTCCAGGCCCGGGGACAGGACCAGGCGACGCCCTTTACGGTCGTCGACATGTTGCCTGGCAACAAGACGGCGGAGGTGGAACTGGACCCGCTGATCCAGATTCACGTCAGCGAGAAATTCGATCCGTCGTCGCTGGGGGAGGACGCGGTGCAGCTCTGGAAGTTGGGCGGAGCGCGGGTGCCCGTCAATGTCGGCGGCGACCTGGGAGGCGTCGTCACGCTATCAGTCGAAGCTCCGCTCCGGCGCAACACTGAGTACGAACTGAGGGCCACAGACGCGATCATTAGTCTCACCGGCAAGTCGCTCACACCGCAGTCGGTGCGCTTTCGCACCACTTCCACTGCAGACGCGCCTGTGCGCGATGACATCGGCAACTTCCTCTTCGCGAAGCAGCGTATCGACCGGCGTGACGGCGTCTGCGGACTGGCACTCGCCCCCCCACACCAGTTGTATGCCTGCACTTGGGACGGGCAACTTGTGCGCTATCTGCTCGACGACGCGGGGCTGGGAATCGGAGAGCCCAAAGTATTGCTGCAACGCAATCGCCGCTTTAACGCCATCGTCGCCGACCCTGCGTCAACTCCAGAGCGAACAATTCTCTGGCTCAGTCACGACAGCCAGCACCGATTGAGCCTGGGCCCCAACGACTTCAGCGGCACCATTTCGCCGTATCCATCGAGGGAGAACGTGTGCAGGTCGAGGACGTCATCACCGGACTGCCGACCGGAGATCATCCGGCCAGCGGTCTCGTGTTCGGTCCTAATGGCCGTCTGTTCATCTCGCAGGGGGCGTTGTCGATGCTGGGAGGCAAGCCCGAGGTGCCTGAAACGCCGCTGTCCGCCGCGACGCTCGCTATCAATCTGCAGCATGATCTTTGGTCGAAGGATCTACCGGTGGATGTCCGCGATTTCACTCCTGACACTGCGTCCGAGGCGCTCGAAGTGTTCGCGACCGGCATTCGCGAGGCGTTTGATCTGTGCTGGCACTCCGGAGGAAGCTTGTTCGCCGGAGTCAACATGAACGACACCAATGAGCAGACACCTGGCCGCGATGGACTGCCGCCCGTCAACGTGCGACCCGCAGAGATGATGTTGCGGATCGTTCGCGGCAGATACTACGGGCACCCCAATCCGTCGCGCAACGAATGGGTGCTGCTGGGAGGCAATCCGACCGCTGGGGTCGATCCCTGGGAAGTTCCGCAGTTACCGGTGGGGACAAGGCCGGAAACGAGATTTGACCCGAGCCTGCTCATTCGCAATCTGGAACAGGACAAGGGGCCGAGTGCCGATGGTGTGTGCGAATGGACCACCGCCGGTCCACTGCAGGGCCGCCTGCTGTTCTGCTTCTATACCGCCACACGCGGCCTTCATACGTACCGGGTCCACAGCGATGGCACCGGCGTCGATGATCCGCAGCCATTGATGGAGACCGAGAACCGCATGCTCCGCCTTGGTGCACCACTCGATGTTGTGCAGGACCCGCGGGGCTGGCTGTATGTCGCCGACTTCAGTGCTCCCGAACGGGGCGACAGCGGGCAGGCCGGCGGCGTCTGGCTGGTGAAACCAGGTGTGCTGCATGATTCGCACGAATGACAAGAATGGCTCGGCGTGGCACGG
This sequence comes from uncultured Planctomycetaceae bacterium, assembly GCA_963707405.1. Taxonomy (GTDB): domain Bacteria; phylum Planctomycetota; class Planctomycetia; order Planctomycetales; family Planctomycetaceae; genus CAVPPT01. The sequence continues at coordinate 106,060 of CAVPPT010000017.1, forward strand.
ATAATCGTGCCAACATCCATAACGTGGCTGACGCTGTCAGCGTCGGGTAGAATTGAAGTTACTGGAAGCGATCGCCAGACATCATCAAGTTGACTCGCGAGCGATGTGAGCGGGGCGATTGATTCCCCTTAGAGGTGTGTGCCATGTCCACCGCCAAGCCCGTCAACACGCGCACTGTTACTGGCCGCCGGACGGTCTCCTACGACACCTACAACGACCTGCTGGCAGACGCCCGGCAGCTGGCCGAGGGAAACGTCCACACGCTGGGCAACTGGACGCTCGGTCAAATCCTGTGGCATCTAGGGGTGGGTGTGGACTCCACCATCGACGGTGCTCCATTTCCTGTGCCGGCTCCCGTGCGACTCATCGGCCGGACATTCTTCAAAAGCAGGTTTCTCAACAAGACCTTGAAGCCCGGTTTCAAGTTTCCCGCCGCTGCCCGCGCGAAACTGGAACCGCCACCAGATGTCACAATCGAGGAGGGTCTCGCGGCACTCCAGCGGGCCGTGGAGCGTACGAAGTCTGAGTCGCATCGTGCGCCGCATCCGCTGCTGGGCGACCTGACGCCTCGCGAGCACGAGAAGTTTCAGTTGCGACATGCCGAGATGCACATGAGCTTCGTGCAGCCGGTGAGGTAACCGATCTCAGAACTCCGCGAGGACCCGCATGTGGATGAGCACGCTCTCGGCCAGTGCGTCGACGTTGTAGCCCCCTTCGAGCAGGCTGACGATCCGTCCCTCGCAGTGCTGGTTCGCCACGTCGCAGACCATGCGCGTCAGCTTGCCGAAGTCTTCGCTCTCCAGTCCCAGTGAGCCAATCGGGTCGGCTCGGTGGGCATCGAACCCCGCACTGATCAGTACCAGTTGTGGTCGACAGCGATCAGCAGCCTTGGTCAGTGCACCGGCAAACGCTTCGTGGTAATCATGCCGGGAGATGCCGAACCGCAGCGGCAGGTTGAACGTCGTCCCCAGACCTGCGCCGGTACCGATCTCATCGACGTCGCCAGTTCCCGGATAAAACGGGAAGCGATGGGCCGAAAAGAAGTGGACGTGCTCGTCAGCATAGAAGATGTCCTGCGTGCCGTTGCCATGGTGCACATCCCAGTCAACGATCAGCACGCGGTCGAGATGATGGGCTTGCCGGGCATATGCGGCCGCAATCGCCACGTTGTTGAACAGGCAGAATCCCATGGCTCGTTGCGATAACGCATGGTGTCCCGGCGGGCGAACGAGGCAGACGGCTCGACGCTGCTGGGCACCGAAAACGGCATCGACGGCGGCAGCCGCCGTTCCAGCCGCACACGAGGCGACATCGAAAGAGTCAGGAGACACCACCGTATCCGGATCGAGACGTCCGCCGCCGCGCTGTGCAGCGGTGCGTATCCGGGAGACGTAGCCCGCCGGGTGAATGAGCGCGAGTGTCTCTGGCGATGCAGGTACAACCTTGCCCGCAGTGTATTGCTGCGCGACCTCCGAAACATTGAGAGCCTGATGTATCGCGACCAGACGGGCCGCACACTCGGGGTGTGGCCCGGTGTCGTGCCTGAGAAACAGGTCATCGCGAAACAGAACGGGCACGGGCGGAATCCTCCTGACGGGCGCGGTGCTGGGCGCCTGGTGTTAATGATGGACACTCGGCATTCGAAGAACAAGGAACTCAGCCGCGAGTCACGCTCAAATGCTGTAGACTCCGTGCATCATGGCTGAGCGAACTCAGAAACGCCGCATGTCCCGCATGACGAATCCTGATGGGCGAACGTCCGGTATCGACCCGGCCACGCTGGTCCGAGTCCGTCGAAACCTGCGCCGTTGGTATCCCCGGCATGCGCGGGATTTGCCCTGGAGGCGGACCCGTGATCCGTATGCCATCTGGATCAGCGAGATCATGCTGCAGCAGACAACTGTGGCGGCGGTCATCCCCTACTACGAGCGGTTCCTCAGGCAGTTTCCCACCATCGAGAGCCTCGCCAAGGCTCCCGAAGCACAGGTGTTGAGGTTGTGGGAGGGACTGGGCTACTACAGCCGGGCGCGGAACATCCATCGAATGGCCCGGCAGTTGGTCGATGAGTATGACGGCGAGTTTCCCCGTGAGGTGGATGCCCTGATGAGGCTGCCCGGCATTGGCCGGTACACCGCCGGCGCCATTGTGAGTTTTGCCTTCGATCGACCCGCACCGATCGTTGAAGCCAACACACTGAGGCTTTATTCCCGGCTGATGGGATTTGCCGGTGACCCCAGGTCGACGACGGGTCAGCGAGCGCTGTGGTCGTTCGCGGAAGCGCTGGTTTCGCAGCGTTCACCGGGCCGGTTCAATCAGGCACTGATGGAGCTGGGGGCAACCGTTTGCCGGCCTGTCGATCCCGCTTGCCACGCGTGTCCGCTGCGGACATGCTGTGTGACCGCACGGGAAGGAACGCAGCTTTTGATCCCGCGTCGATCCACCAGAGTTCCACCGACGCGATTGACCGAAGCAGCCGTCGCCATCCGCAAGACCGATGCCTATCTGCTGCGGCGTTGCGGCGACGACGAACGCTGGGCGGGGATGTGGGACTTTCCCCGTTTCGAGCTCACAGAGACTGCGGGGGGGACTTCGTCCAATAGATACGCCGGGAAGCAGTCGGCATTTGTCTGCTCACAGCTCCGCCGGATGACCGGTGTCGAGATCAATGACGTTCGGCATGTGACGACGATCCGTCACAGCGTTACGCGATTCCGGATCGAACTGCTGTGCCTGACTGCGTCGTTTGTGTCGGGGCGACTGCGACGAACATCGACAGATTGGAAGTGGGTCCGCATCCGCGACTTCGATGCCTATCCACTCTCGGTCACGGCCCGAGCGTTCTTTCGGACCTTCACCGAGCCGCCTCCGGAGCGACCATGATACACCGCATCGGCGAAGAATTGATTCGCCGTACAGAATCAGAGGTCGCCGCTCGGCTGCTGGAAGCGCACCATCACCCCTGTACGCTCATCAATCCCGCGTCGTCATGTTCCGGAGAGGCCTGCTATCCGTCGCTTGAGTCGGGAAAGAGGTCCGCCAATGGGGAGGATTGCCCCGGTTCGCCATACAAGCCGTCGTTTTCAATGGCCTCATTGAGCAGCTCCCGCCGGGCCGCCAGGATTTTGTCCCGCTCGGCCTTCTGCTCCATGAGTGCTTCGGGACGAATCCGGACATCGGCGGTCTGATGCGTCCGGAAGCCGGTCCCCGCAGGAATCAGGTGGCCCAGAATGACGTTCTCCTTCAGGCCGACGAGGTTGTCCACTTTGCCGGCGAGTGCCGCCTCGGTGAGCACCTTGGTCGTTTCCTGGAAGCTAGCCGCGCTGATAAAGCTCTCGCTCTGCACGGCCGCCTTAGTGATACCCAGCAGCTGAGTCCCAGCCGAGGCCGGTCGCGGCCGCGTCGACTTCGCCGGTGATCCATCGGCGGCTTCGATTTGGGCGTTGACCTCTTCAAAGGTGGAGATCGGCACAATATCGTTCAGCTGGAATTCGCTGTCGCCGGGTTCGGTGACGCGGACACAATCCATCAGCTTCTGGTTGATCCGTCGGAACTCGAACTTGTCGATGACGATTCCCGGCAACAGATCGGTGTCGCCCACGTCCTCGACACGTACCTTGCGCAGCATCTGGGCGACGACAATCTCGATGTGCTTGTCGTCGATGTCCACCCGCTGGGCCCGGTACACGTTCTGGATCTCGTGCAACAGGTACTGCTGGACGGCCTCTTCGCCGGAGACGCGCAGAATGTCGTGGGGAACGAGCGGGCCTCGCACCAGCGCATCGCCCGCCTTGATGCGGTCGCCGGCATGAACGAGCAAGTGCTTGCCGTGAGGAATCACATGCTCATACGACTGGCCGTCAGCCGTGTTGACATTGATGACGCGCTTGCCCCGCTTGCGTTCGGCGACGAGTTCGATTTCGCCATCCACCTCGGCAATGATAGCCGGGTCCTTGGGCTTGCGGGCCTCGAACAGTTCGGTGACGCGCGGGAGACCGCCGGTGATGTCCTGTGTACCGGACGACTCGCGCGGGTTCTTGGCAAGGACGCTGCCAGCCGCGATCTGTTCGCCGTTCTGGGCCTCAATGCTGGCCCGTTCGGGCAGATAGTAGTAATCGAGAATCTTGCCGGTGCCATCCTCCAGAATAATCTGCGGATGCAAGTCTCCCTTGTGTTCAATGACGGTGCGGCGAATGTGACCGCTGGGGTCCGTCTCGGACTTGATCGAGCGACCCTCGACAAGATCCTCGTAACGGACCTTGCCACCGACCTCGGCGAGGATCGGCACGGAGTGCGGATCCCACTGGCAGAGGACCTGACCCTCAATGATTTCTTCCTCTTCCGCGACCATCAGCACGGCACCGTTGGGAATGGTGTACTTCTCCATCTCGCGACCCTTGGGGTCGACGAGAATGATTTCACCGTTCCGCGTCAGCACGACATTCTGTCCGTCGGCGTTGACCACGCTGCGAATGCGTGCGAACCGGACAATGCCCACCTTCTTGGCCTTGATGTCACTCTGCTCGACATCGGTCGAGGCGACACCACCGATGTGGAATGTCCGCATCGTGAGCTGGGTTCCGGGTTCGCCAATCGACTGGGCCGCAATAATCCCTGCCGCCAGCCCTTCCTCGACCAGTGCCCCGGTCGACAGGTCCATGCCGTAGCATAGCCGGCACATCCCCAGTTCGGCCTCGCACGTCATCGGGCTGCGCACCTGGATGCGCTCCAGACCCATGTCCTCAATCCGGCGGGCAATCTCCACCGTGATCAGCTCGTCCTCCTGGACGATGACCTCATCGGTAATCGGGTTGACGATGTTCGTACGGCTGACGCGTCCGGTGATGGCATCGGCCAGCGACACTTCGACCTTTTCACCACGATAGAGCACTCCGCGGGTCACACCGCTGGTTGTGCCGCAGTCCTCCGTGGTGATCACCACGTTCTGACAGATATCGGCCAGCTTGCGGGTCAGGTAACCGGAGTCGGCCGTCTTGAGGGCTGTATCGGCCAGTCCCTTGCGGGCCCCGTGTGTCGAGGAGAAGTACTCGAGCACCGTCAGACCTTCCCGGAAGTTGGCCTTGATCGGCGTCTCAATAATTTCGCCACTGGGCTTCGCCATCAATCCCCGCATGCCGGAGAGCTGGCGAATCTGCTCGACACCGCCACGGGCACCTGAGTCCGACATGAGGTAGATGGGATTGACGTATCGCCCCTGCTCACGGATGTCATTTTCCAGTTCATGCATCATCGACTTGGTGATCTCTTCCCGGGCATGTGTCCAAGTATCCAGCACCTTGTTGTAACGTTCCTGGTTGGTGATGATGCCGCGCTCGAAGAGCTTCTGCTGCTTGAGCACTTCGGTCTCGGCGGAGGCGATCACTTTTTCCTTGTTGGGAGCAGTGACCAGGTCGCTGGTCGCGAACGACAGGCCGCTGCTGGTCGACTCGTGAAAGCCGATGTTCTTCATGTTGTCCAGCAGTGCAATCGTTGCCAGTCGTCCGCGCTCCAGGTAGCAGTCCGAGATGACGTTCGAGAGGTCCTTGCTCTTCATTGTCATGTTGTAGAACGACATCGACGGATGCAGGATGTCGTTGAACATCACCCGGCCCACGGTCGTCTGGATCGGCTGGCCGGACTTGTAGCTGTCGGCTCCTTCTCCCTTGACCCGCTTGTCTCGCGGCAGCCGCAGCTTGACGATCGCATGCCGCGACACCTTACCGTGCGCGAAGGCCATCTGTACCTCGCGGGCTGAGGAGAACAACATCCCCTCGCCGCTGCTGCTCGGCCCGCTTGAGCGTGATGTAGGCACAGCCCATCACGATATCCTGAGACGGCGTGATGATCGGCGCCCCGTTGGCCGGGCTGAAGATGTTGTGGGTGGACATCATCAGCGTCGCCGCTTCCACCTGGGCCTCGATGGAGAGGGGCAGGTGCACCGCCATCTGATCGCCGTCGAAGTCGGCATTGAAGCCCTTGCACACCAGCGGATGGATGCGAATGGCGTTACCTTCCACCAGCATCGGCTCGAATGCCTGAATGCCCATGCGGTGCAGTGTCGGCGCCCGGTTCAGCAACACCGGGTGATTCGTGATGACCTCGTCGAGAATGTCCCACACTTCCTCGTCTTCGCGCTCCAGCATGCGCTTGGCCGACTTGATCGTGTCCGCATGCCCCAGTTCCTTGAGCCGGCGGATGATGAACGGCTGGAATAGTTCGAGGGCGATCTTCTTGGGCAACCCGCACTGATGCAGATGCAACTCGGGCCCCACCACAATCACCGAACGTGCCGAGTAGTCCACGCGCTTGCCGAGCAGGTTCTCGCGGAATCGCCCCTGCTTTCCCTTGATCATGTCAGTCAGCGACTTCAGGGGGCGGTTCGACGAACCCAGCACCGGTCGCTTGCAGCGATTGTTGTCGAACAGCGCATCGACCGACTGCTGCAGCATCCGCTTCTCGTTACGGACGATGACCTCGGGTGCGTTCAGGTCGACCAGCTTCTTCAGCCGGTTGTTGCGGTTGATGATTCGCCGATACAGATCGTTCAGATCGCTGGTGGCGAAGTTGCCCGAGTCGAGGAGCACCAGCGGCCGCAGGTCCGGCGGAATCACTGGAATGACATCGAGCACCATCCACTCGGGACGGTTGTCGCTGTCGCGCAGGGCCTCGGCAATCTTCAACCGCTTGATGAGGTCCTTCATCTTCTGCTGGCTGCCGGTCTCGCGCAGTTCCTGTCGCAACTGCACCGAGATCTCCACGAGGTTGAGCTGCTGAAGAAGCTTCAGTACCGCCTCGGCCCCCATGTCCGCCTCAAATGAACCCGCACCGAACCGCTGCTCGGCCTCGCGCTTCTCTTCTTCGGTGAGAATCTGGGCCAGCCGCAGCGGAGTGTCGCCGGGATTCGTGACGGCATAGTCCTGGAAGTACACGACCTTCTCAAGGCTGGTGGTCTTCATGTTGAGCAGCGCGCCAAGCCGGCTGGGCATGCTCTTGAAGAACCAGATGTGCACCACCGGTGCCGCCAGTTCAATATGCCCCATGCGCTTGCGGCGGACGCGCGAGTGCGTGACTTTCACGCCGCAGCGATCGCAGATCATCCCCTTGTACTTCATGCCGCGGTATTTCCCGCAGGCACACTCCCAGTCCTTTTCGGGACCGAAGATGCGCTCGCAGAACAGCCCGTCGCGCTCGGGGCGATAGGTGCGGTAGTTGATCGTTTCCGGCTTCTTGACTTCGCCGAACGACCAGCTGCGAATATCGTGGGGGCTGGCCAGTCCGATCTTGATCGAACCGAAATCATTGACACGATCGTAGGCCGATTCGCCAGTGCTCACGGGGCGTGCTCCGGGAGAAGAGTAGGGTGGATGATCCTCATGCGACGCAGACGACCGGAAAACTGCGTTCTCCGGCAGCCGTCGTGACGTCTCAACCGCGTGCCTTTTCCAGCTGCAGATTCAGGCACAGACCGCGAATTTCGTTGTTCAAAACGTCAAAGCTGGCGGGAGTTCCCGCTTCGAGGGTGTTCTCGCCCTTCACCATCGACTCGTAAATCTTTGTCCGGCCTTCGACATCGTCGCTCTTGACGGTGAGCAGTTCCTGGAGGATGTAGGCGGCCCCATAGGCTTCGAGGGCCCACACCTCCATCTCGCCGAATCGCTGACCACCGAACCGCGCCTTGCCGCCCAAGGGCTGCTGGGTAATCAGCGAGTAGGGGCCGGTCGCTCGCGCGTGCACCTTGTCATCGACGAGGTGATGCAGCTTCAGCATATAAATGATGCCGACCGTCACCTTCTGTTCGAGGGCGATCCCGGTGCGACCGTCGTACAGCACGGCCTTGCCGTCTTCAGGCAAGCCCGCGTCCTTCAGGCACTCCCGCATCTCCTCTTCGGTGCAGCCGTCGAACACCGGGCAGACAGCCCGGAAGCCCAGCTTCGACGCGGCCCAACCCAGGTGCGTTTCCAGAATCTGGCCGACGTTCATACGACTGGGTACGCCGAGCGGATTGAGAATGATGTCGATCGGAGTTCCGTCTTCGAGGTAGGGCATATCCTCTTCAGGCAGCACCTTGGAGATGACGCCCTTGTTGCCGTGACGTCCAGCCATCTTGTCGCCGACCGAAATCTGCCGCTTCGATGCGACATACACCTTCACCATCTGCAGCACGCCACTGGGGAGTTCGTCGCCCCGCTTGAGGCTGTTGACCCGATGATCGGCGATGTCGATCACATCCTCGACTGCGGGCCATTCGTCCTTGATGAACTTACGGCAGTCGGCCTGCTTCTGGGGGCTGCGAAAGTCCAGCTTCTCGAACTGCGATTCAAAGCCCCGCGCATAGTCGGCCAGCGCCTTGGAATCTTCGAGCGAACGAATCTCCTGACCGTCATCGTTGGCCAGATGTCGCCCCAGCAGCTTTTCGAACTCTGCCAGAAAGGTCTGAAACTTGTCGGCGACCTGCTGGTTGCCGGCCTGTTCGGTCTTTTTGACCTCCGCGTCGAAGGCCTTGCGCTCCACCTCCGTGAGGCTCATCTTTCGCGAGAACCGCTCGGTGTGAGTCACGATTCCCTCGACACCGCTGGGCACTTCCAGCGACTCGTTCTTCACGTCTTCACCGGCCCGGCCGAAGATGGCGTGCAACAACTTCTCTTCGGGAGTCAGCTCCGACTTCGCCTTCGGAGAGACCTTACCCACCAGGATGTCGCCGGGTGCAACACGGGTGCCGACATGCACGATGCCGCTCTCGTCGAGATGCCGCAGAGCCTTCTCGCTGACATTGGGAATATCGCGTGTGAACTCCTCACGCCCCAGTTTTGTCTCGCGAATCTCCACATCGAACTCGTCGATATGGATCGACGTGTAGACGTCATCCTTTACCAACCGCTCGGAGAGAATGATGGCATCCTCGAAGTTGTAACCCTCCCAGGACATGAACGCCACGAGCACATTGCGCCCGAGCGCCAGCACACCGTTACGCGTCGCCGCACTGTCACAGAGAATCTGTCCGCGCTTGACACGGTCCCCCATCTTGACGATCGGCTTCTGGTCCAGGCAGGTTCGCTCGTTCAGGCCGGTGAACTTCCGCAAGGGATAGTTCTTTCCCTCGATTTCCACCCGCTCGGCGTCGACATAGGTCACCTTGCCGGTCGCTCGGCACGCTGCAGCATGCCTGAATACTCCGGGATCTTGTCCTCCAGACCGGTCCCCACGATTGGAGGTTCGGTGATCAGCAGCGGGACCGCCTGCCGTTGCATGTTCGATCCCATCAGGGCGCGGTTGGCGTCGTCGTGCTCCAGGAAGGGAATCAGTCCCGCCGAGATCCCCACCATCTGACTGGGGGCGACGTCGATGAATTGTACGTCCTTGGCTTCTACCCAGTGCACGTCGTTGTGATACCGGGCGAGGACGCGGTCTTCTGTAATCTTGCCGTTGTGGGTAGGCGTATCTGCCGGCGTGACGTACACCTCGGCTTCTTCATCAGCCCGCAGCCATTCGATCTCTTCCAGCACCTTGCCCTTTTCGACCTTGCGGTACGGCGTGATCAGAAAGCCGTAGTCGTCGACCTTCGCGAAAATGCTGAGACTGGAGATCAGCCCGATGTTCGTGCCTTCGGGCGTTTCAATCGGACAGATGCGCCCATAGTGTGAAATGTGCACGTCGCGGACCTCGAAGCCCGCCCGCTTGCGGTTGAGACCACCCGGACCTAATGCACTGAGGCGACGCTCGTGAGTCACCATCGATAGCGGATTCGTCTGGTCCACCACCTGGGAAAGTTCGCTGCGACCGAAGAAGAATTCGATCGCGGCGGATACGCTCTTCGGATTGATCAGCGTACGCGGCGTCATCTCCTCAACGTCCTTGAGACTCATCCGCTCCTGGACGGTGCGACGCAGCTTGAGGAATCCCTTGCGGATTTCGTCCGATGCCAGCTCATCGATTGTACGGAGACGCCGGTTACCGAGATTGTCGATGTCGTCCACGTGAGCCGACATCGTGCCGATTCGCAGCCGGACGAGATACCGGATCGCATTGACGAAGTCTTCGGATCGCAGTGTCATCTCGTCATCCGGGATGTCCTGCTGAAACTTGCGGTTGATCCGGAATCGCCCCACGCGCCCCAGACGATAGCGATTGACGTCGAAGAACTTCTCCTTGAACAAGTCGATCGCCTTCTCCAGTTGCGGCGGGTTGCCCGGACGCAGCCGTTGATAGATCTTGAGCAGCGCCTCCTCGTGACTGGCGGTGTTGTCCTCGATCACACTGTTGAGAATCAGGTGATCGTCGGGCTTCTCGATGATCTCGACGGTCTTGAGGCCGGACTCGGCGATCTCTGCTGCCTTTTCAGCCTTCACCTGCTCGCAGCACTCAACAATGATCTCTCCGCATTTTTCGTGACCCGGCGGATAGACGATGTCTTCGGCGGCATAACTTCCCACCAGTTCTTCGGCGGCATGCGAGCGAACGACGCGGGCCGACTTCACATCGTAGTACAGCTTGAGCAAGGCGTTGTCGCTCGTGTACTGCGGATCCATGGCCCGCAGCAACGTCATCGCCGAAAACTTGCCGCTCTGGTCAATGCGGACGCCCAGTGTTTCCTTCTTGCTGATAACCAGCTCGATCCAGCTGCCACGCTCGGGAATGATCCGGCAGGAGTAGGTCTTGCGATCACCAGGCTCGGGTGTCACCACAAAGTCGACACCCGGAGACCGGTGCAGCTGACTGACGACGACGCGCTCCGCCCCGTTGATGATGAATTCACCACCGCCGATCATGATCGGCATGTCACCCAGATACACCTCTTCCTCAATCGGCTGTTCCTTTACCAGGCGCAACCAGATGCGGAAGGGGCGGCCGTATGTCAGGCGCAACTGGCGGCACTCGGTCGGTGAGTAACGCGGCTTGCCCAGCTCGTACTTGATGTACTCGAGTCGATACTGGCCGTCGTAACTCGCGATGGGAAAGACTTCGCGGAGGATCGCTTCGAGCCCGTGATCGCGCCGGGCATCGGCCCGCTTGTCGAGCTGCAGGAAGTGTGCGAATGATTCGGTCTGAATCCGCGTCAAATCCGACAGTTCGAACTCTCCGGGAATCTTGCCGAAGTTCCTGACGTTCGGTGTTGCAATGATCCGCTGGGCACTAATCGGCATACGTCAATCTCGTTCAGGCTTGCAAAATCCGAGCGGTGCGAGGGGGCCACAACTCGACAGACCAGGCGTCCTTGCCACACAGTGCATCCGGGGAAACTCCGCTATCTCCACCTGCGGGGACAAGGTGGAAGAGGGCTTGGTGCATCAGAGAGGAAACGCGAGCGAGCTTCGCAGCCAGGGAGGACACTGTGCACAACGCAGGCGCACAATCTCAACGCCGATTGTGACCGTTCACAACAAGCTCCGACGACGTAACAGCCAACTCCGGTTGGCGTTCGAGTCACTCGGCACTTCCCCCACAAGTCCAGCGACACCCCTGGTCAGCTGCGGCACTCACACCCCAAGCGCCGCGCGAAACGAAATCATGGCAGATTTCGTGCCAGTCAACAAGTCTCGCGACATGTGACTGCACACGATTCCGCAGATTACTCACGCCGGCAGGTTTCCGACATTCGGCGCGGAAACCTGCCCGAATTACCCACACCAACAACGCGGCAGGGAATTACTTCAATTCTACCGTGGCACCCGCGTCCTCCAGCTCCTTCTTGAGCTTCGCGGCTTCGTCCTTGTCGACGCCCTCCTTGATCGTGCCGGGGACACCTTCGACCAGTTCCTTGGCCTCCTTGAGACCCAGCCCCGTGATGGCGCGCACCGCCTTGATGACGCCAATCTTCTGATCGCCGAAGCTGGTGAGCACGACCTTGAATTCGGTCTGCTCCGCAGGAGCGGCGGCACCCTCTCCACCCCCGATCGGGCCGGCCATCATCACCGCGCCACCACTGGCCGGTTCAATGCCATGCACATCCTTAAGGTAGTCTGAGAGTGCCTTGGCCTGCAGGAGCGTCAGTCCGACCAGTTGGTCGCCCAGTTCCTTCGTGGCACTGTCAAAATTCTTGCTCGTGGTTTCCATCACCTCTGCCGTTGCCATGATCTCTTTTCCCCTTCGTCGAAAGTTGCCCGGCACAGTGCGGTGACTGGCCCGGGCGAGTTCTCTAGAAAAAACTGTTTCATCCGTTGCAGGCAACGGTCACGCTTCCCCGCCGTCTTCCTTGTCCGCCATCGACTTCAACTGGCTGTTCAACTTCGCACCTGGGCCGAGCAAGGCTCCCGACAACCGGGCCCCCGGACTCAGAACCAGTCCCACAATCTGACTGAGCAACTCGAGTCGACTGGGGCTCTTGCTGAGCGATTCCACTCCCGCCGCATCCAGGGGCTGTCCATCGACAGAAGCCCCCTTGATCTCCAGTCCTGGCAGCTCTTTCGCCCACTTCGAGAGTTCCTTGGACAGGGCCACCGCATCTTCCCCACCCCAGATGAGTGTTGAAGGTCCCTTCAGGCAGTGGTCCAGCGAAACGTCCGCAGACTCCAGAGCCTTGCGGGCCAATGAGTTCTTGACCTGAATCAGGTCAATCCCCCGCTCTCTTAGTGAAATCCGAAACCGGTTGTCGGTGATCGCATCGACCCGCGCAGTATCCACCACCAGCAGGTCGCGGTTTTCGCCGACCCGCTCGCGAATCTGGTGGATCATCATGTCCTTGACCGATTTACTCATTGCAAAGTCTCAAGTCTGGGCGATGGGCGATCGGCCCCCGCATTGGAATGTGTCAGGCGGCCGTAATCCGCACTCCGGGGGTCTGTGTCGCTGACAGCGTGATGCTACGGAGATACACACCCTTCGACGATGACGGCTTCAAAGACCGGATGAGCCGCAACAGGGCTTCGATGTTCTCTTCCAGGTGGGCGGACTCGAAGGAGATCTTGCCGACGACGCAGTGCACGTTGCCATGATCGTCACAGCGAAACTCCACCTTGCCGGCCTTGTACTCCTTCACGGCGGTCGCCACATCCTGGGTGACAGTGCCCGCCTTGGGAGAAGGCATCAATCCCCGCGGACCCAGCACGCGTCCCAATGGACCGACGACGCCCATCATATCCGGCGTCGCAATGGCCACATCAAAGTCGAGAAAGCCCTCCTTGATCTTTTCGGCCAGCTCTTTCCCGCCAACATGATCAGCGCCAGCCTGCTCCGCCACCTTGACGTTGTTCCCCTGGGCGAAGACAAGGACCCGCTGGCTCTTGCCGATTCCGTGCGGAAACACGATGGAACCGCGGACGATCTGGTCGGCATGCTTCGGGTCCACACCCAGTCGCATGGACACTTCCACGGTCTGATCGAATCCCGGAGGTTTGACGGCCTTCGGGAGCGATTTTCCCAATCCCTGCAGCGCACGCACAGCTGTGGGAACGTCGACCGTACCGACGTCCTTCAGCTTGTCCAGCATCGCCCGTTGTCGTTTTGAATGAGTCGGCATGAGTGTATGACGTTTATTGAAGTGTCTGAGGTTTGAATTCGGGCGGACACCGATCCGATCCGGCTGCCCGATGGTGCATGTCAGTGATGTGGATCAGTCGACGACTTCCAGCCCCATACTGCGGGCGGTTCCCGCAATGGTGCGTGCGGCGTGTTCCAGGTTGGGGGAGTTCAGGTCCTCGAACTTCGTCTTGGCGATCTCGCGCAGCTGGTCACGCGTGACGACGCCGACCTTCTCCGCTTTGGGATTGCCAGAGCCCTTGGCGATCTGGGCCACCTGCTTGAGCAGGACCGCCGCCGGCGGGCTCTTGATGATGAACTCAAACGACCGGTCGTTGTAGACGGTAATGACGGCCGGAACGACCATGCCGTTCAGGTCCTTCGTGCGCTCGTTGAACTGCTGCACGAACTGGCCGATGTTGACGCCGTGCGGACCCAAGGCGGTGCCCACTGGAGGTGCCGGCGTGGCCTTGCCTCCCGGGATCTGCACCTTGACCTGTACTGTGACCTGCTTTGCCATGCGCTACTTTCCCCGATCTGCCCCTGCCTGACGCGTTCCACCGCGGAACCTCGGCCGCCAAACCGTTCCCAGCGAATTTGCCGGGCGATCAGACCTTTTCTACCTGCCAATGTTCCAGTTCCACTTCGGTGGATCGGCCGAAAATTTCGATCATCACCTTGACCTTGCCGCTCGCTTCGTCCAGCGAATCGACGCTTCCCTCGAAGCTTTCGAACGGCCCTTCTTTCACCTTCACCGTGTCCCCGACCTGCATGCTGAACTTGACGACGGGCTGCGCAGGCTTGTCCTCTTCGCCGGGCACCGGACGCCCCAGCATCCGCTGAATCTCGTGTTCCTGCATCGGCATGGGCTTACCGGCCGCACCGGTGAAGTCCCCCACGCCGCTGGTATCACGCACGAGATACCAAGTCTCCTCGGTCAGATTCATGTGAATCATCATGTAACCGGGAAACAGCTTCTGTTCGCGGACGCGCTTCTTGCCTCCCTTGGTCTCGACGACCTTCTCGGTCGGGATGACGATCTCCCCGAAATAGTCTTCGACGCCTTCCCGCTTGATTCGCTTGACGAGCGAATCGCGAATCGTCCGCTCGCGGTTGCTCTGAACCTTCAGGACGTACCACTGCATCCCTTCCGGGCTGTCGGAAGCCGCGGCGGCAGAGGTCTCGTCGGTCATCGTCATGCCTTCACCCATCACGGGGGTCATCTTCCGCAATCAAAGCACTGTTTTCAAGAATCTCAGTCGCCAATTTCCTCAACGTTCGTCATTCTCCCCGCAGCGCACTCAGGTCAAGGAATCCGATCCAGTCAAATACCTTGAACCAGACCAGGTCCCACAACCACAAGTAAGCGCACAGCAGAAACATCACCGCCAGCGTCACACCGGTGGCACGCACCAGGTAGGGCCAGTCGGGCCAGGAGACCTTGTCCATCTCCGCTTCCACAGAAATGAGGAAGTCGGCAAAGCGCGGATAGTTCACCAGCCGGAATGCCAGCCAGGCGCCGGCGGCGGCGATCAGGCAGGGAACGCCCACCCGCACTGGACGGTCCAGCTCCGAGAGCAATGTATTCGAGAACATCCAGGCACCGACGAGGAACACCGCCGCGACCGCCAAGGCCGTCAGCTGCCGCGTCAGGCGTCCCTGATTGCGCTTGTACAGCGCTCCCGAGGCGACCTCGGCCCAGAACGACGCATCGTGTGTGACTCTTGCCATAGTTGTGTTCACCACATCCTGTGGAACCTTGTTCGATCCGATTCCCTCAAACACGGGCGGAGGGACTTGAACCCCCAACCTGCGGATTTGGAATCCGCTGCTCTGCCAATTGAGCTACGCCCGTTGACGGCGAAGGGCTCATGGCAGATAGCCTGTGGCCATGGGCCCAGTGCCATGCTCCCGTCACTTCTTCCGCGACTCCTTGTGTACCGTATGACACCGATCCTTCGAGCAATACTTCTTCAATTCCAGCCGCTCGGTCCCCCGAGTCTCCTTCGGCGTGCGGTAGTTACGGCTCTGGCACTGGGTGCATTCGAGCCAGACATATTCGCGAGGCATTGTTGCTCTTCTCCCACACAGGAGGCTTCAAGGCCTCCCCTCCTGTCTGCGCGACCAGTGAACCCCGCAGACTTGTCAACTCTTGTGTCGAGTGTTGTGTAAACGCGAGAGTCTCCGCTTCGCGATCGCGAAGCGGAGACCGGATGCCCTGTCCGGATCCACGGAGGATCCGGCACCTGTCAATCACCCCTACTGCAGGACCTTCGTCACCACGCCCGAGCCGACCGTGCGACCACCTTCGCGGATGGCGAACCGGCTGCCTTCGTCCATGGCGATCGGCTTGCCCAATTCCACTTCCAGCTTCACGTTGTCGCCGGGCATGCACATTTCCGCTCCGCCCAGCAACTTGACCGAACCGGTCACGTCCGTCGTGCGGAAGTAGAACTGCGGACGATACCCACTGAAGAACGGCGTCTGGCGGCCACCTTCGTCCTTGCTCAGAACGTACACTTCGCCCTCGAACTTCGTGTGCGGCGTGATGGACCCAGCCTTGGCCAGCACCTGCCCGCGCTCCACGTCATCCTTCTTGGTACCACGCAGCAGGATCCCGACGTTGTCGCCCGCGATCCCCTGGTCGAGCATCTTGTTGAACATTTCGACGCCGGTGCACGTTGTCTCCTGCGTGTCCCGCAAGCCGATGATCATCACCTTTTCGCCGACATTGACCGTTCCCTGCTCGATTCGGCCGGTCACCACGGTGCCGCGACCTTCGATCGAGAACACGTCTTCAATGGCCATCAGGAACGGCTTGTCCTGCTCGCGATCCGGCTCGGGAATGTTCTCGTCGAGGGCCTCCATCAGCTCACCGATGCACGCATTCGCCTCCGGATCCTTCGGGTTGTCGAGAGCCGGCTTGGCCGACCCCTTGATCACGGGGACATCGTCGCCGGGGAAATCGTACTTGGTGAGCAGTTCACGAACTTCCATCTCGACCAGTTCGAGCAGTTCCTCGTCGTCGACCAGGTCGCACTTGTTGAGAAACACCACGAGTGCCGGCACGTTCACCTGGCGGGCCAGCAGGATGTGCTCGCGGGTCTGCGGCATCGGGCCGTCGGCGGCGGACACGACCAGAATGGCCCCGTCCATCTGGGCGGCACCGGTGATCATGTTCTTGATGTAGTCGGCGTGGCCGGGGCAGTCGATGTGAGCGTAGTGCCGGTTGTCCGACTCATATTCCACGTGGCGAGACGGCGATGGTGACGGTCTTGGTTTCGTCACGAACCGTACCGCCCTTGGCGATGTCGGCATAGCTCTTGAACTTCGCCAGCCCCTTGGCTCCCTGGACCGCCAGAATAGCGGCCGTCAGGGTCGTCTTGCCATGGTCGATGTGGCCGATCGTGCCGACGTTGCACGTGCGGCTTCGTTGCGTTCAAAGTTTTCCTTCGCCATGACGTTACTCCAACTCCCAGTTCAAAATCGGTAAGTGATGTGTGGATCTCGCCGGCGGATGATTCCGCTTGCGGGCGAAACATTAGGTGACCGGCCCCTGCTGAGGCAAGTCGGGACAACCCCTTGGCAACCGGCACACGACCGGAAAGCTGCTGAGGGGACTCGAACCCTCGACCTCGTCCTTACCAAGGACGCGCTCTACCAACTGAGCTACAGCAGCGGCAGAGTTCCCAACCATCAGCACTCAGTGATCAGTTCGCCGCACGGCCAGGACCCGGTCCCTGCTTGACTGAAAACTGATCACTGACTGCTGACAACTCCCAATGCTTCCTATCTCTCATCAGCGGGTGAAGGGAATCGAACCCACACCACCAGCTTGGAAGGCTGGAGCTCTACCATTGAGCTACACCCGCAGTTGTTAAGTTGCAAACGTGCCAGTTCGCAAACCTCAAGCACCCTGCATTGTCACTTGTTATCTGCCGCTTAGTCCTGAAGTGGGGGAAGCAGGATTCGAACCTGCGAAGGCTGTGCCACCAGATTTACAGTCTGGCCCCTTTGGCCACTCGGGTATTCCCCCGTATGTTGCTCGCCCTGTGGCACCCCGGAGAACTGCAAACGCCTGGCCGGAGATCTCTCCGGCAGGCCGCCTGCCCCTCCCCAGCCGCAGGAACAAGGCGACTTCCCACCGGGGCCTGACGGTTGTCCCCTCGAACCAGCTAGCGGTGGGACTCGAACCCACAACCTCCGGTTTACAAAACCGGAGCTCTGCCAATTGAGCTACGCTAGCAACGCAAGACTGCGACGCGACCGCCGATCTTAGCGTGCAACCCCTGTCACGCAAGGGAGAAAGGGAAATTGCATGCGAACGGGCGGCTCTCCTCCCGTCGTCGCCGTTTTGCAGGGGCCTGGCTGGGCCCTGTCCGCTGGAACAAACCGACGCAGCACTATAGTGAATGGCCATTCCCCATAGCAACCCAATCGCTGCTGTTGATTTTGGTCTTCGACTTGCACAGATTGGGAGCACGGTTCCGTCCGGAAGGTTCGTCGGACCATGGCCAGCCAGGAAGCGCAACTGACACTCAACCCGTGATGAAGCTGCATGAATCTCTCGCGAATCCTACTGATGGCCATATTGCTGACACGGCTGCTGCCCACCAATCCACTGGAGTTTCGGGACCGGCTCCAGGCGTTCGCCGCCCGGGCCATGAGGACCAGACGGACCCAGTCGCAACCCGTCACCGATGCGCCCGCTGGATTCGTGCAGTGGACGAACTGGGACATCTGCACTGTGATGCTGAGGTCACTGCCATCCTTGGGGAGCCCCGGTTTCGGGACACGCTCAGCAGTGTCGAGGATCGCATCGCAAGTCTTGGTGAAGGAATGCCCTTCCACCCCGAGCACAATGCCGATCCCGCCCTCTATTCCCTGTGCTATCTGATGACCCGACTCCTGCAGCCAGATGTGGTTGTCGAAAGTGGTGTCGCTCACGGTGTCACTTCGACCATGATACTGGCGGCACTGGCAGAAAACGGACGGGGCGTGCTGCACAGTATCGATTTGCCTCCCTTGGTCCCTGCTGCCGATGACCATGTCGGCTGCCTCATCCCCGATGACTTGCGTGCAGCATGGACACTTCACCGGGGGACAACGGTTCGTTTGCTGCCAAAGCTGACACGAACGCTGCCGCCAATCGGCCTGTTCATCCATGACAGCCTGTTCACGCTGCAGAACACGTCACGAGAACTGGAGCTGGCCTTCCGGCATCTCGCACCTCGTTCCGGGTTGATCGTCAACTCGGTCCAATGCAGCCCGGCATTTGACCGGTGGGTCGCTCGTCACTCACCCGATTGGTCGCTCGTAGTTTCGGCCGAGCGGAAACTTGACCAGATCGGCTTGGCACTGTTTCAACCAGAGCAACCTGCCAACGAGAATGGTCCGACGCGCCAGCTTCGGGATCTCACCCGCCACGCGTCGGACCAGTGGTTCTCGTTCCCCGACTCCGACAATCAGATGCCGGGTATCTCCAGCTGCTCTTCGTGAGCAATCTTGCGGAGCTTCTTCAGTCCGCGGGACTCGATCTGCCGCACGCGCTCCTTGGTCACGCCCATGCGACGGCCGATTTGTTCGAGCGTTTGCGGTTCGGCTCCCTGAATGAGCCCGTACCGGTGCAGGATGATATCCCGCTCGCGGTCGTCGAGCTGTTCCAGGATGTTCATGATCACCGCATGCTGCTTGCGGTTGGTCAGTTCCTCTTCAAACTGATTGCCGCCGTCATCCTGCGTGCTGTGGAAGACTTCGTCGTTACCGGTGCGGTAACGGTCGAGAATCTTGTGTTCGGCAGGAATCGAACGGGCGAAGTTCTTCATGATCGCCCAGGAGGCATACGTGGAGAACTTGTTTCCCTTAGTGTAGTCGAACTTCTCGATGGCCCGGATCAATGACATGTTGCCATCGCTGACCATCTCGAAGAAGTTCGAGGTCGGGGTGATGTGCCGCTTGGCGATCGACACCACGAGCCTCAGGTTGCTGCGGATGAGGAAGTTCTTGACTTCCATCGCCTTGTTCAGCAACTCTTCCAGCTGGTCCATGTCCTTGGTTCGCGGATGCTTGACATCGATCTGTTGGCGCAGCTTCGCCGCCCGGAGCTTCAGGTAGTTCATCTTGGCGAAGTAATAGGCCTCCTCTTCTCGTGTGAGGAGTGGAATGGAATACAGGCTCGCCAGGTAGGGAGGCAGCCCTGGAGGTGCCTTCACCCGTGCCTGCTTCCTTTCGACTTCCGGCGGAGGACCGAGAATGGTGCGGTCGGCATTCGGCAAATGAAAGGCCGGGCTGTCCATGCAGTCGATCGGCTCACCGAAGAGTCGCTCGGCACGAACCTCGGTGACGATGCGGTAGATGCTCGCCCTGGTCCGGCAGAAGTCGTCGCGCCAGTTCTCCGGCGGATGCTCCCCGCTGAAAGCGATGGAAGATCTCCCGCTTGCGCTCCTCAGTCAGCGGACCGCTCGCATCCGGGAAGATGGCCGATTCCGGATGTTCCTCGTCGTAGTTCTTAAGCGTGTAGCGGATCGTTTCGGGGGATCGGCCCAGACGGTTGGACAACCGCCGACTGATCTCCGAAGGGCATCCGCCATGCCGTGCGAGCCTGCGTGCCCGGCGGACGATGTCTTCCCGCTCATCGTTGCTGAGCTGCGTGAACCGCGAGCCCCGCTCGACCTCGTCCTGGTGGTCATCCAAAAACCGGTTGATGGAGGACTTCAGGAAGCCGACGCGTGAGCGGTTTCCGAACCGGAACCGACGACTCACCAGTCCCCGCTTGCGCCATCGATCGACGGTCTTGGTCGAGACTTTGAACTTTTCGCTCAGATCGCTGACGGTGAGCACTGGTTCGCCCGCCCGTTCGACGGGAATGTCTGCACTGGCGGAGAGATCCTCGACCAGCAGTTTCAGGTCGTGGATGGCATCCTGTCCGTCAATCAGCAGGTCAGGATACAACTCCGACCGGAAGCTCGTAACCTTCTCGCACAGATCGCGATAATGGTACGTCGCTTCGGGATCGATATCGTGGAGCAGGGTCTCTGCCTTGTCCATCTGCTCGATGCGAACATCGACCGGTGCATACCGGACCTGCTGGTCCTTCAACTGTCTCATGGCCGGATTGCGGTATTTCGTCATAGCTGTCACTCCCTCAGTAGGCCCGAGATTCCACCCCTTCGTGTGATGGTCGGTAATTAAACGTTTTGGCCGGCGACGTCCCAATCTGTCGCGTCGGTCGGGGGCCTGTTGTTCCCCTCTGCAGGTTAATACGCGAAAGTTGGACGCTTGGACTGTGAGAAAGTTCGCATGCGAACCAATTTTCTTGAAAAAACTACCCAAGGACCCTCGAAATTCTTCAAGCGGCCTCCCTAAGTCGCCGTGTAGTGCTGCATTCCGACACACCAGTTTGGTCGGTGACACTCCGGCTCCGCAATCACTGCGGCAACTCATGGCAAGCGCGCCATGTGAAGGGAACCTACATTAAAGGCAACGGCATCAGTCACTTGCGGCGGTCTTCGCTCGTCAGCCGATGACACACACCATGCCTTGATGGTGAAACCGCAAATGCAGTGCCGCTTTAACAGGAGCCGTCGGGGGGACGGCCACCTTAAGATAGCCAGCCAGCGCCACAACGATGGCGGCCAGCAGAATCAGCACTCCGAGCCAGCGCTTGCGATCTCGCCGCAGGGGCTCCAGGGCTGGAGATCGCCCCGTCAGCGCCGATGCGAGAAAGAAGACCCCAAAGGCCAGCAGTATCTTGACCCCCATCACCGGGTGATACAGGGGCACCCCCTTGTGCTGCGGTGTCCCTACGACCAGATAGTTGTAGAAGCCGCTGATCAACAGCAGCGTGATCCCCAGCATGACCACCCGTTTCCAGCGAGTGAGGATCCGCGCCCGCAGGGCCTCGTGTTCGGCGTCGGGCAGTTGCTCGGCTGCGGGCATCAGGATGTAGCGCATGAATACGCTTCCTCCCAACAGCACGATTGCAAACCCGATGTGAATCCACCGGGACAGCACGTTGACGAGCAGTTCAGAATCCATAACAGCCTTTCGTGGCGCATTTCTCAAGTGAAGTAGTTCACGGCATTGCGAAACAGGTGCAGGCCGCACCCTTCACCGCGCAGACCTCTCCGGGTCCACTGCGGATGTTGGGTCGCATGCAGGTATCGTTCGGGATGAGGCATCAGTCCCAGTACCCGGCCGGTCGGGTCTCCCAAGCCGGCAATGTTCGCAGTCGACCCGTTTGGATTGACCGGGTAATGCAGCACTTCATCATCGCATCCGGAATCGGATGAAGCGCCGTCGGATCCCACGTAAGTCAACGCGATCTGACCTCGCTGCCGCCAGTCTGCCACTCTCCCGCGCTCCTGGGGGACCAGTCGTCCTTCCGCGTGGGCGATCGGCAACTCCAGTGCGTCGATGCCTTGCAGGAAGACATTGTGAGTCGCGCTTGTTGCCAGATGGACCCACAATGCCGTGTACCGTCCGTTGTCGTTCCAGGTCAGCGTGGCCTCGGGCGACTGTGCCAAATCCGGAGGCCAGGCGTCGCAGCCACCCGGTAGAATCCGGCTCTTTAGCAGCACCTGAAACCCGTTGCAGATGCCCAGTACCAGCTTGTCCTCCTGCAGGAACTCGCCGATCGCCGCACTGAGCAACCCCTGCAACTGACTGGCGAAGACGACGCCCGCCCCGACGTCGTCCCCGTAGCTGAAACCTCCGGGAATACACAGGACCTGAAAGCTCTTCAGCAGCGACGGATCCTCCAGTAGCCGGAACAGATGCACACGCTCAGCCCGGCCTCCAGCCAAGTCAAAGGCATAGGCCGTCTCGACATCGCAGTTGGTCCCTGGGGCACGGAGAATGCAGACGCGAGGAGCTGTCATGAGGACTTCAATAGGATTGTGCCAAGGGAGCGCGACCATCAGGGTTACGCCACGAACAGCCGGGATTGTAGGCAGACTGAATGAGAACTGCGAGCATTCCTCCAGGGTGACCTTTCGGAACCATGGACGCAACCTGTTGGGCAATTGCAGCTTGGGCACGTCATCGGCCGCTGGGTGCCACTGCTGGCTTGCCCAGCATTCCCCACGTGGATCGCTAGGCAAACGCATCTATCAGCAGATTTGGCCGGTTGATAGAATCCCGCACCCGGGCGGCGGGACATGCTTTCTTGCGAGTCATCAGCCTGCATGAACAGACACGAAATCACTGTTCCCCGGTGCCCTGTGCGTCCGTCGCCCCGCCTGTACTGCGAGATCCCCCTTTGTACAGGGTCGGGGAATCGCCTTGGTGCCGCCCTGATCGTGAGCCTGGGGCTCTCAGGCTGTCTGAATCCGTACTTCACACGCTTTCCCACCTGGGTGACGGGCACACCTGCTCAAGAGCGGCGGGAATCGCAATACCTCGATCCGTTCCCCGATTCGCAGTTGGGTCCCGCCACCGACGCACGCCCCCCGCAGTTTGATCAGCAGCGACCCCTGCCGGTTCGCACGCGCGAGAACTTCGAGATCTCTCGGTTTCGTCAGCAGGTCGGGACACCCGCGCCTGTCAGTCCCGGACCCGGCGGGGAATACCCGCAGGTGGTTCCCTTCTGAGCGTGCCGCTCTTAGACTGGCAGGAGAAAGCTGAGCGATGTCGTTGTGCGCAATTGCCGACACAACCTCAGTCGCTCCGCCGAATTCGGGGGGGTGTGGTGACATCAACGAGTAATGAGAGACGAGCGGTGAGTGGCGAGATACGGGATGATTTGACCAACGTCTCGGTTCTCGCTTCTTGCTTCTCACCTCTCGTTGCTCCCCGCTGTTGGCGGATCCTGCTGATCGCGTTGCTCTCAGGGATGATGTTCACAGGCACGCTCCCCAGGACTCGGGCCGATGAGCCGGAAGAGGTCGCTGGTGGCTCGCGCGACAGTCGTGCACTCGTCACCCCCAAGGCCGAGGCGTCAATCGCCGCCGGGCTGAAGTTTTTGGCCATCGAACAGCATCCAGACGGGGCATTTGGCAACCGCTTTCAGTATCGCAAGAACGTTGGCGTCTCCGGTCTGGCGGGTCTCGCGTTTCTCGCGTCGGGCAGCACTCCGGGTCGCGGCCCGTATGGAGAGCAGGTCTCCCGCACACTCGACTATGTTCTCTCGTGCTCCCAGACCAGCGGTTTCATCACTGAGCCGGGGAGCCCGGATCGTTACCACGGCCCGATGTATGGGCACGGCTTCGCGACCCTCTTCCTCGCCGAGGCCTATGGCACAACGCCCCGCGACGACGTCGGTGACGCCCTGCGGCGGGCCGTCAGGCTGATCGTCGACACTCAGAACGACCGAGGCGGATGGCGCTACAATCCCCGCGTCGAAACCGCCGACATCTCGGTCACTGTCTGCCAGGCGATGGCCCTCAGGGCCGCACGCAATGCAGGGATCTCGGTCCCCAAGGAGACCATTGACCGCATCGTCAGCTACATCGAGCAAATGCAGAACAACGACGGAGGGTTCAAGTATCAGATGCTGCGGGCCTCGCGCAGCGACTTCCCCCGGTCGGCCGCCGCCGTCGTGGCACTGTACACCTCGGGAGTCCACGAGGGCGAAGTCATCGATCGCGGTCTGCAGTACCTCAAGCCGTTTCAACCATCCGGCGGCATCAGCCGCAGCGTCGAACACTATTACTATGGCCAGTATTATGCCGTGCAGGCCGCCTGGCATGCCGGCGGTGACTTCTGGCTGCAGTGGTATCCCGCCGTCCGGGACGAGTTGCTGGAAGAGCAGAATCCCGACGGAAGCTGGCCCGAGACGTGGATCGGTCCCGAGTATGCAACCGCGATGTCGCTGCTGGTGCTGCAGATGCCCAACAACCTGCTGCCGATCTTTGAGCGATGATGATGAGCGGAGCGCAGAGAGCAAAGGGCGGAGAGGATGGAGAAGGTTCCCTTGGCCCTTCGCCCCCTGCCCTTCGCGTTCTGACCGCTGCGCTCTGCGCTATGCTCCCCGCCCTCGCGTGGGGACTCGTCGCCTGCAACCGCCTCCACGCCCAGACTGCCGCAGGCCTGCCGTCGGTCGAAGTCGTTGACATCGTGGGCTCCGTCACCACAGGGCTGGCAAGCGCGATCACGCCCACGCACATCCAACTGATCCAGGAGAACGGGAATGATTTGTCGATCCCTCGCGAGAATGTGATTGAACTCAGGCGTACCCGGCCGCTCCCGGCGACTGGAAGTCCGCAGCACACCCTCCTGCTCAGCAACGGCGATCGGCTGCAGGGCACCATCACCGGCATCACGGAAGAATCGGCCCAACTGCAATGGCCCGGCGGTGCGACTGCCACGCCACTTGATGTGCCACTGGAACTCATCCGGGCCATCGTCTTTGCCGAACCCTCGCGAACAGAGGAGCGGGACCGGCTGACGCGGATGTGGGGCCTGCACGCGGCACCCGTCGACCGACTGATCCTGCGAACCGGTGCCGTCATCGATGGGGAACTGCAGGAACTTGACCTGGGGACGTTCCGGATGCAGACATCGCTGGGCCCGGTGGAGACGCCACAAGCCGAGGTCGCTGCCTTTGCCGGGAATCCCGAGTTGCTCAGCCTCCCGACGCCACCGGAGGAGTATGTCATCGCCGAGTGTGCAGGAGGCGACTGGATCAGTCTGCAGGAACTGGCATTCGTCGATCAGCGCCAGGTCACAGGCCAGACGTTGTGGGGTAGCAACATGGCCATTCCGCTGGACCAGATCGTCCGGCTGAGGTTATTCGGTTCGCGTGTCACGTCACTGACGGCCCTGCAACCCTCCGACTTCACGTTCCGGCCCTGGCTGAGTGAGTCGCATTCGCTGGTGGCCAACCGTAATGTGCACGGCGGGTGGTTACGACTGCAGGGGGACACGTATCCCCGCGGAATGGGGCTGCACTCGCACAGTGAGGTGACCTACGACCTCGGTGGCAAGTACGAGCGTTTTCAGGCGCTGGTGGGGATCGATGACATGGCTGGTCCGCAAGGCAGCGTCACCTTCACTGTCGAGGTGGATGGACAGGTCGCCTTCAAGTCGGATCGCATCACGGGAGATCAGCCCCCCGTCGCCGTGGGGCCGTTGCCGGTCTCCGGTGCCAAGCAACTGCGGCTCACCGTCGACTTCGCCGACTTCGGCAACATCCGGGACATCGCGGATGTGGTCAAGCCGCTGCTGACGAAGTGAAGTGGCGCTAAGAGCGTAGAGCAAGGAGCGGGGCGAGAAATAAGACGCGAGAAACGAGAGGCGAGATGATTTCGCTGCTCGCCACTCGTATCTCCTTGCGCCGGATGCCACTACTGGCTTGTCCAGCCGCGTGGGAGTAGGTGGCTGGGGTCAGGCTATCGCGTGCGGCCTCCGATAACTCCAGGACGTGTCGTCGGCCCCCCCATGCACGCCTGTTGACGCGGACGAACTCGGCATGTCAGCGAGATTCCGGACCGTGCGTTATCTGAAACCGCTTCATCTTGTTGTAGAGCGTGACCCGGCTGATCCCCAGGGCCTTGGCTGTCCGTGTCCGGCTGTGGCTGTGTTCCCGCAGCGCCTGTTCGATGATCTCCTGTTCCGTCCGAGCAACCTGCCGGCTGAGTGCGGCACGACGCGACCCGGCCGGTTCCATCCGCACAGACGGATCGCTGAGAGACTCCTCCTCTCCTGCCAGCAGTGCGGGGGGCAGGTGCCGGCGGGTCAATCGGCCGTCCCGGCAGAAGATGACTGCGCGCTGCATGACGTTTTCGAGTTCGCGCACATTGCCGGGCCAGGAATACGCCAGCAGTGCTGAGAACAGCTCATGGTCGACCCGTTTCACCGGAATGCCGTGCCGTTGGTCGAACTGGCGAATGAACTGCCGGGCGAGTGGAACGATGTCCATTCGTCGCTGCCTGAGCGGCGGGATTTCGAACTTCAGCATGTTGAGGCGATAGTACAGATCGGGTCGAAACCGGCCCTGCTCGACGAGCGGCTGCAGGTCCTGGTTACTGGCGACGATCAGCCGGGCCTCGCAGCGAAGTATGTCGTTTGAGCCGACCGGCTCGAACTCGCCTTCCTCGATCACTCGCAGCAGCTTGACCTGTTGCTCCGTTGCGAGCACGTCGATCTCATCGAGAAAGACGGTTCCCGCGCGAGCGGCGAGAAACTTGCCCTCCTTGCTGGTACAGGCGCTCGTGAACGCACCTTTCACATGCCCGAACAGCTCGCTCTCGATCAATTCTCGGGGGAGTGCGCCGCAGCCCACATGCAGGAAGGGGGCCTCCCGCCGGGGAGAGGCCTGGTGAATGAGCCGGGAGAGAAACGTCTTGCCGGTGCCGGTTTCTCCAATCAGCAGCACGGTGACATTGTGTGTGGCAGCGATGCTCAGGTCATCAAGCATGCGGCGTAACGGAAGGGATGCGGTCCGGAAGTCGCGGAGCAGAACGTTCGCCTCGGTGAGCGCATCACCTGCATGGTCACCCTCAAGGCCGCTCAGGAGCCGATCGTCGGGCGGATCTGTGGACTGCGCCATGCATTCGGATGCGTGCATTGGGGAGTTGTCGGGATTCACAGGAGGCACTCCATGACAAGCGATCGGAACGACGAGGTTCCGGTAGTGTGGGGCGGCAGCCGGTGTTGACGCCTCTGGAAGCCTGGAGCGTAAGCGAAGGACGATTCACGAGTTCCTGGGCTGGCGCTTCAGCGCTTTTATCCTGCAACCAGGTTG
The DNA here is from genome assembly GCA_963707405.1 of uncultured Planctomycetaceae bacterium. GTDB lineage: Bacteria > Planctomycetota > Planctomycetia > Planctomycetales > Planctomycetaceae > CAVPPT01. The sequence continues at coordinate 133,193 of CAVPPT010000017.1, forward strand.
ATGCCGCACAACGTGTCAACAAACGTGATACCGCACTGTCAGCGATTCTGGACAGCCCACTGCAAAGCCTGCTGCGCTCAGGGGATATCACCTACAATGCACTCACAGGCCGTGTCGCGACTAAATGAATGATGCCGAAAGGCAACGCGCCTGCACGGACGATGCTGCCCAAAGTCAACATCACACCCAGCGTTCAGTGCTCGTATGGAGATTCGCGATTTTGCTGAACGAGTGCTGTGCCAGCGGGAACTTTCGGTCAAACTGACAGCGCCTGACGGGCCGGTGACCGATGCGGGTCCCGGTCCTGCGGTCCGCCTGGAGCAGCCCACCCGCAGTGACGACCTGCAGTTCGCTCCGCGCCGCGCGGCACCGCAGATGCCTGCCCCTGGTGCGTTCGCCGATCCTTTGAAGCGGGCGGTGGCCCATCACATCATGGCCAATCATGAGCTGCAGGCTCTGGAGGTGATGGCCTGGATGCTGCTCGCCTTTCCCGAATCACCCCCCGAGTTTCGACGCGGACTCGTGCAGGTCATGCAGGATGAGCAGCGGCACACGCGCATGCATGCGGAGCGCGCGCAGGTTCTGGGAGTGCGATTCGGTAAGCTTCCCGTCAACTGCTACATCTGGACCAAGGCGATGGCTTTTCAGTCCGAGCTCGACTACCTCGCCGGTCTCCCGCTGGTGTTCGAAGGTCGCAATCTCGACCACACACTGGAGTTTGCCGATACCTTTGCTGCGGCTGGCGATGAACGCAGCGCGGCCCTGATGCGCGTCATCCATCGCGACGAGATCGGGCATGTGGCCTTCGGGATCGAATGGCTGCGGCGACTCAAGCCGGCCGGACAGACCGACTGGGACGCGTTTGTATCGCACCTGCACTGGCCGTTGCGCGGAGAAGGCCCGGGGAGACAACTTCCAGCGTTCGGCGAGACTCGCCGCCGGGCTGACGGAGGAGTTTATCCAGCGACTGGAACAGGCGAGCGATGAGGATGCGCCGATACAGGCGCACGACCCGCGTGACCTTTCCAGCTCGAGTCCAGCTTCCCGGTTGTCAGAGGCGAGCCCGAGGCGTGAGCCTGCGGATACACGTGAGTTGGCTCGACGTACAAAACGGGGGCGGGGGGTTCACGTCCCCAGCTCGCTAAGGCTCTTCATTCCTTATCGATCTGACCTTGTGTGGCCTTGTATAACGATCAGCGGGCGACGGTTCTCATCGTCTTCAACTGATTGAGATAGTCGAGCGTAATCTGCAGAATCTCATCGTTGTAGAAGTTCTGGGGGAACACCTCCTCATTCTTCTTGCGTTCCGCCGCCAGATCTTCGTCATCCTTCAGTGTTGGCGTTTCTTCTCCGGTGATGAGTGCCAGTTTGTCGTCGATGGCCTTGGCCAGGCGGTCATCCTCTTCGCGCTCGGCCCGCAGCGTCGCCTCGTTGAGAGACACCGACTTGCGGTTCTTCCGCTCGAGATAGCGCTGGATGCTGTCTTGGACCAGTTTGAACTTCTCGTCCGCTTTTACACGCTCGGCACTCGACTTGCGTACTTCACTCAAAGCCTGCGATTCGATCGCCTGGGCGGGAGCATATCCCTTGGCGGCAGGAATCTGGTCGAAGGGGAGTGCATTGTCGAGAAAGGCCTCGCCGATGTCCCAGTGGTCGAAGATCGAGGGTAACACGACATCCGAGGGGACACCGCGGTTCTGGGTGCTGTCACCATTCACCCGATAGAACTGGTTGATCGTCAGCTTCAGTGCCCCCCGATTCTCCGTATTGAAGATCCGCAGCATGTTGTCCGGTGCCACCGGCATCACGTTCTGCACCGTCCCTTTGCCATGGGTGGTCGTATCACCCACCACAATGCCACGATGGTAGTCTTGGATCACGCCGGCAAAAATCTCGGAGGCCGAGGCTGAAGCCCGGTTGCACAAGACAACCAGCGGTCCATTCCACAACACTCCCGGACGATCATCCCGATGCTGGGTGACATCGCCGTTGGGAGCCTTGACCTGCACGACCGGGCCCTTGTCGATGAAGTGTCCGGAGACTTCAATGGCTTCGGCCAGGGCGCCGCCGCCGTTGTTTCGCAGATCGACGATGACCGCATCCACCCCCTGGCGGGTGAAGTCCCGCAGCACCTGCTCAACATCCCTCGCCGCACTCTTGAAGCTGTCGCCGCCTCCCTGCGCCCGGCGAAGTCGCGGTAGAACGCAGGAATCTTGATGACACCAATCTTGCCAGTGCGGCCGATGCGCGGGTTGCTCTCGATGATCTCGCCCTTGACCTCGGATTCCTTCAGTTCAATCTTCTGGCGTGCCATCTTGTAGAGGGCCGTATCGCCGCCCGCCTTGGGTTTGACCTGCAACTGCACCTCGGTCCCGCGGGGGCCGCGAATCAGCCGGACCACTTCGGTCAGCCGCATGTTGACAATATCCGTGACGTCACCTTTTCCTTCCTTGTCGACACCGATGATCTTGTCGCCCACCTTGAGCCGGCCGTCCTTGTCAGCCGCACCACCGGGAACGATCTCCGCCACTACCGTGTAGCCATCTTCCGAACGCAGCGCGGCTCCGATCCCATCCAGGCTCAGCCGCATGCTGATCTGAAAGTCCTCCAGCGTGTAAGGGGACATATAGCTCGAGTGTGGATCGAAGCATTCCGCCAGTGCGGTGAGATAGATTTCCAGAATCTCCATATTCTTCATCTGCTCAATGTTGAGCTGGATGGTGTGATACCGGCTGTGCAACCGCGTGCGCACTTCGTCGATCGTTTCATCGTCGAGCAGCAATTGCAGCACTTCGTACTTCACGCGTTTCCGCCAGCGTTGGTCGAGTTCTTCCGACGACTTGGCCCAGGCTGCCTTCTCGGTATCGATGTCGATCGATTCGTCGATCGTGAAGTCGAAATCCTGGTCGATCAACTTCTGGGCATTGGCGAGTCGCTCATGGAGTCGCTGGCGATAGATGTCAAACGCCTCATAGGCGAAGTTGATGTGACCTTCCTTAACCGCATCGTCGAGCGTCTCGCGAAACTTGCTGAGGCCGTCGATATCGGACTGCAGGAAGTAGAATCTTCTGCGGGTCCAGTTGGTCGATGAAACGGTCGAACAGCTGCTCCGAGGCCTTGTCGTCAATCCGGACGCGGTTCAGGTGGTACTTTGGCACCATTTGGGCCACGATCTGAGCGGTCTGCTCATCGACGGGAGGCTTTGTGCTGAGCTGCTGTGCGAAAATGCTGGTGGCCAACAGCAGCATCAGAGCGACTGTCACCACACTCAAGGCTCGTGAGGGATTGCGTCCCGCCATTGAATTCCCCTCTCAGTAGGACTCAGCAGATGGGTAAAGATCTCGTGTGGCCAGCGACACCGCCCGCCACTCGGAACAGCCAAACCGGTGAATGCTATCGCAATCGGTCGATTGCCTCAAGATGCAATTGCCCGGGCAATCCGACAGTAATCGTTATTGGGACTTATACTTGCGTCCATCACAGCCCGCCAGGCATTCGCCACTGGACATTATTTCTGACGGGCCCCCATCCCCCCGTTTGCACGTTGGGATGGGCGTGCACGGTCTCTTGCTCTTGTCTTGCCTCAATCCCCCCCCCCTCTACACCACCCGGCGGGTCAACAGGTCCTCCCGCCACGCGACCGACAACTGCGGAAGCGCAGCGAGTCGATCTGCCGCCTCGCGATCTTCGACCCGACCGTACAGCAGGTCATGAGCCCGCCGAACCGTCCACTCCGGGCAGGGTCGCCTCTCCAGAACCAAGTCCTCGCCGACACCAATCTCGCCTCCAGTCAGGACGCGCAGGATCCACCCGCATCGCCCTGTCTGCACCACACGTTTGGCCAGGTCGGGCCGATCCCGGCGCCGGCACAGTTTCCAGCAGGGCTGTCGGGGCTGCGACACCTCCAGTTCGACGGTACCAATCTGCCACACATCTCCGATGCAAACAGTGGATTCATCCAAACGATTGATAGTCAGATTCTCCCCGAAGCCTCCAGCAACCCAGTCGATCTCGGGCAGCTCTTTCTGCCAGTGAACGTAATGCTCAGCCGAGTACGCCAGCACTGCCTTGTCGATGCCCCCGTGATGCTGGCGATCTGCCTGTCCGTCACCGTCCAACCCCATCTCGCCGACCCGGACCGATCCTTCGATGGGACTCTTGAAGATCCCGGATCGCCACTGGACGGGCTGAAAGTCCTGTGCCCGTTCGTAGTGGCGGGTTTGAGGCAGACCCACCTGAATCGACTGCAGGAAAGACATCTGTGATCCAGAACCGTTGAAAGTCATCTTCCCACGAATCGTAGACACCGCAGCAGCTTCGTCAATCGCGCTCAGCAAGGTGCCCGGCATTGTGAACGTACTTCTGGTATCCGTCATGACACTGGTCACGCGATCAGCTTGTCCCCAAATGTTCGCGGTAAATGACGCGTCAAGTCACGACGGAGTCCGCAGGGGACTGTCGCTGCAGAGATGACAATCCATGCCGCCAGACGATCCAGTGACATCACCATCTGGAGCAGCGAGAAACGCGAGTCGGTGGCAGCATGGTGCTCCATTGGTCAGATCAAGGAATGGATCGCACCCCGGCTGCCTTGACTGGCCCGGGGGGGCGAATCCGCCTCGCGAGACCCGCCGGGGGTAGCGGGCGAGCTCTCTCGTCAACACATCAACCAGTCAGGCCACTCCGTGCACGCCCAGGCTTGAGCCGTGTGCCCGTATATTCTGATCTCCGATTCGCCTACGATGCACTCCGACCGGCAGTCGCGGAGTTGACGGAGCGAAGAGATCCTGATGGAACTCGATGCGGAACAGATCCTGGGGGAAGACGGGCTGATCGCGCACGGCTGCTGGCCTACGAACATCGCTCCCAACAACTGGAGATGGCCCGGGCGATCTCTACCGCCATCCAGACGTCGTCTCACCTGGTGGTCGAGGCGGGCACCGGTGTCGGGAAGAGCTTCGCCTATCTGGTCCCGGCCATTCTGGCGGCAACGAGGCGTCGGCAGGACGAGGACAACGCCAAACGCATCGTCATCAGCACGCACACCATCAGCCTGCAGGAGCAGTTGATCGGCAAGGACATTCCGTTTCTCAACGCCGTCATGCCGGTGGAGTTCTCGGCGGTGCTGGTCAAGGGCGGTCGAACTACATCAGTCTGCGGCGGATGTCGGCGGCGGGTCGAGCGCGGGTTCGATTCTGGCGAGAGTCCGAAGAGGTCGATCAGCTGCGGAAGATTCAGGCGCTGGGCGAAGACACACGACGGACGGCAGTCTGGCAGACCTGGGTTTTACGCCTGCGACAACCGTGTGGGATGAAGTGCGCAGCGAGCATGGCAACTGCCTGGGCCGCAAGTGTCCGACGTATCAGCAATGTCACTACTACGCGGCAAGACGCCGGGCGAAACACGCAGATTTGCTGGTCGTCAATCATGCGCTGTTCTTCGCGGACCTGGCCCTGCGGCGGGAGGGGGCGAGCGTGCTGCCCGATTACGATGTGGTGGTCTTCGACGAAGCCCACACGATGGAGGCGGTGGCCGGCGAGCATCTCGGGTTATCGGTCTCGCACGGGCAACTCAATTATCTGTTCAACCGGTTGTACAACGACCGCACGCAAAAGGGGCTGCTGCTGCATCATCATCTGGAGGACGCCCAGAAGCTGGTGCAGCGTCTGCGGTATGTGTCCGACGCCTTCTTCGAACAGGTGCGGTTCATTCGTGAACGGGCCGGCGGCAATGGACGCGTCCTGCGCACCGCTCGACCTCGAAACACCGCTGATCCCGGAACTGCGTCAACTGGCGGCCAATATCTCGGGCAGCGCGAAGGATCTCGATGATCCTGCCCAGCAGATCGAGCTCACCTCGGCGGCCCAGCGTCTGATGGGATCGGCGGAAGCCCTCGACAGTTGGCGGACCCAGTCGGGCAGCGACGGCGTCTACTGGATCGAGGAGACCGGACGGCGACGGCAGAATGTCAAGCTCATGTGTGCGCCGCTGGACATTGGACCGGTGTTGCGTGAGGAGCTGTTCAATCAGGTGGGGTCGGTCATCATGACCAGTGCCACGCTGGCCGTGGGCGAGCACGACTTTCGCTTCTTCCGCAATCGCATCGGTCTCACACGGGCGAGCGAACTGCAACTGGGCAGTCCCTTCGACTACCAGACGCAGATGAAGCTGATTCTCGCGGACAACATACCCGATCCCGCCGGTGATCCCCGTGGCTTCGAGCAGCAGGCGTGCGAGCGCATCCAGAAACATGTGCTGGCGACCGAAGGCCGGGCGTTCGTGCTGTTCACCAGTTACCAGATGCTGAGGAGTTTCGCGTCGCGGCTGACTCGCTGGTTTGTCGAACAGAATCTGTCGCTCTTGTGCCAGGGGGAGAAGCTGCAGCGATCGGCCCTGCTGGAGAAGTTTCGAGCCGATTCACGGTCGGTGCTGTTCGGGACCGAGAGCTTCTGGCAAGGGGTGGATGTGCCCGGCGATGCCCTGCAGAACGTGATCATTGTCCGCCTCCCGTTCAGCGTGCCGGATCATCCGCTGCTGGAGGCCCGCATCGAACAGATTCAGGAACAGGGAGGCCAGCCGTTCGTCGAATACCAGGTCCCCGCGGCCATCATCAAACTGAAACAGGGCTTCGGAAGGTTGATCCGCACTCGCACAGACACCGGACAGGTGGTCATCCTCGACCCTCGTATTCGCACCAAGCCGTATGGACGGATGTTTCTCGCAAGCCTGCCGGACTGCCGGGTGGTCGTCGATTCGGGAGGTGACACGAAGCACCACTCTGGACGGAAATCCCGCTAACGCCGCGCGTGCCACGGCTGTGTCAGCCGTGCGAGTGCACCGAAAGCCACTGGCTTCTCTCACTGCAGAGACGGCAGTGGGACATTCGCGGGGGCATTGGGCTGAATGACGCGGCCGACGACTTCTTCGTCGGCACCAGGCTGTCCATCCGCCTGAAGTGAAACCCGAAGCTGCCGGCTGCGACGACGACGGTCGCCCCCTTCCCCTGCAGCATCCATGCCGCACTACACCAGGTGCAGGTCCCAGTCCGGGGCCTGCTGGATGCGGACCTCGTTGTCCAGGTCGTCCACATGCTGCCGGGGTGCCTGCGGCCGGTACGCCTCGTACGTTTCCACCTTGTACTCCGTCAACAAGCGGTTGATGCGGATCTCGATATTCGTCAGCTGCTTGCCTTCCTCCTTGGTGGCAAAGGTGAAGGCCCGCCCAGGCGTGGCGGACGAGATGCGCCCGTGCGGCCAACTCGATGGACATAGTCGTCGCAGTACTCTGGTACGTCGTAATTGATGATGTGCGAGATGCTGCTGACGTCGATGCCCCGACCCACGACGTCCGTCGCGATCAACAGCCGGGTCCGGCCCGCACGAAATGACTTCATCACCCGGTCGCGCTGGTTCTGCGGCAGGTCTCCGTGAATGGCCTCGATGTGGGGGAGACGCTTGGAGAGCTTGTGGTAGAGTTGGTCCGCCCCCCGCTTCGTCCGGCGAAAGACGATCGCCTGTTGCGGACGTTCGACACGCAGCAGCCGCACCAGTAAACCGAGTTTGCGGTCGTTGTCGACAGTGCAATAGAACTGCTCGACGGCATCGGTCGCGACGCTGTTCTGCGACAGATCGACACGCTGCGGATCCTTCATATACCGCAGGGCGAGCTTTTCCACCGGGGGCGGCATTGTCGCCGAGAGCAGCAGCGTCTGACGTCCTTCGGTCGGACAGCGCTTCAGAATCCGCTCGATGTCGGGGCGAAACCCGATGTCCAGCATACGGTCGGCCTCGTCGAGCACGGCGATGCGAATGCGGCTGAGGTCGAGGACGCGACGCTGAATCAGGTCGATCACGCGTCCCGGAGTGCCGATGGCGATCGTGGGATACTTCTTCAGATCATCCACCTGGCCGCGAATCGGACGCCCCCCCACCAGACAGACAGGGTTGCAGTCGTGCCGGGCTGCCAGTCGTCGCGCCTCGGCGGCGACCTGTTCGCTCAGTTCGCGCGTCGGTGCCAGCACGATCGCCTGCAGATCGGTCGATGAATGATCGATGCGTTCCAGAATCGGAATGACGAACGCCGCCGTCTTGCCGGTTCCTGTGTGCGCCTGGCCGATGCAGTCCTTGCCGCTGACAGCGACGGGGATGAACTGTATCTGGATCGGAGTCGGCGTTTGATAGCCGATATCCTCCAGCGCTTCCAGCATGGGAGTGCTCAAGCCGAGGCCAGCAAACCCAGGCGGCGTCGGGCGCGTGTGTTCAGCAGCAGTCTTACTCAATACTGGGGTCGTTCCTTCAATGGACTTAATCAAATCCTCCTCTCCTGTGTTGTCAATGAAATGGTCGCGATCTCACGCTCGTGCGCAGGCGACTGTCCCTGTCCATGCCTCGCCACACGACGTGACACCTAACGAGGGGCTTCTCAATTGGTTTCGATTGTCCTAATGTACCACAGGAATGCCGGATACGTCAATTTGAGTGCCCGGATCGTCGAAACCCGGTACAGAAACCTCTCCAGGCAGACGGAGCTGGCCTGGCCCAATCAGGGACGTGTCGCACGTCGAGGATCACGCCATGAGTTCCATTCTCCCGGACCCTATCTCCCGCCGCAGCTTCGTACAGCAGGTCTCCGTTCTTGCGGGGACATCGATCGCGGCAGGGAGGCTCTCTCAGGCGGGTGACGCCTCGACATCCGCAGCAACTCCCGCCGGGGAGGCCGCCCCTAATCCACATCCCGTCCTGACACCCGCCAACGACTTCTACACCGTCGCTCGCGGCACTCCGAAACCTCACACACTGACTGGCGAGGCACTGGCCCAGGCCCGCATGACCCCCGACACCTGGCGGCTGGAGATCACCGCCGATCCGTTTGTCGAGCCCCCTGGCGTGAAACTGCCCGCGACCAGTCTGCGCACACTCACCATCGAAGAGGGCACCGCCCTCGATTTGCCAAGGCTGATGGACCTCGGCACCAGACACGGCGTGAAGTTCATCAAGGCCATGCAGTGCCTAAACATCCCCACGCCCCTCGGGCAGGGTCTGTGGGAAGGGGTGCCGCTGCGTGATGTGCTCAGCCTCTGCGGAACGCTGACCAATGTCCGCCGTATCTACTACCAGGGCTTTCACAACAACGATCCGGGGCAGGTCTTCCAGTCTTCGCTCAGCTACACGCAGGTGATGGAGACACCTCCGGGCGAGCTGCCGGTGTTTCTGGCCTATCGGCTCAATGGCGAACCGATTCCTCCCATCCGCGGCGGGCCAGTGCGGATGCTTGTCCCGTGGGCGCATGGCTTCAAGTCGATCAAGTGGCTTCAGCACATCTTTCTGACGAACGACTACCGGGCCAACGACACCTACGCCCTGCAGAACAACGATCCCGAGTCGCACCTCAAGACGGCGGCGTATGTCGATGACGGCCCTGAGAAGATCGCGGCGGGAACCTCGGTCGAGGTGACGGGTCAGGTGATCTCCGGACTCTCGGGACTGGAGCGCGTCGAATACTGGTTGCGTGAAGTGGGGGACGATCCACAGCCGCTTGCCGACGACGATCCCGCGCTGGTCAACGGTCCGTGGACGGCTTGTCAGTTGCTGCCGCCTCCCGACTGGGAGACGGTACTCCCCGCCGGTGTCTCCAGCCGGGACCTGCTGGGGTTCGACCCGACGACCGGTCTGCCTCTGTCATGGCCGCCGCGCTACGGCATGGCGTCGTGGATCGCCACCCTCCGCGGGTTGCAGCCAGGCAAGTATGAGGTAAGGGCTCGTGCTTTGGATAGGAACGGCTTCGCCCAGCCCGAGCCGCGTCCGCAGCAGAAGAGCGGTAAGAATGCGCTGATTGTCCGCAAATTCGAGGTTGTTGTGGGGTAAATGGACGTAGCGCAGCGACCGCGCAGGGTGGTTGATCAGATCACGTTCAACGTACTGTATCTTCAAGTCGAGACCTACAGTTTCGCCACACTGTTCCATATCCAACCGTGGAGCGTCCGATGGATCAGTCCGGGCCTGAACGAGAACCGGGAATGCAACCCTTCCTCGTCACTGCCAGTGAGGCACTGCTCCTGGGCCGATGCCTGGAGCTCTATCTGCAGCGGCGTGTGGCTTTCGGAGAGCTGCGCGCGCCGTGGAGCGAGGAAGTTATCAAGGAACTTGAGGCGTTGGTCCCGCGCCCTCCGACTCACGGCGTGCGGACTCAATTGCAAAGAGGCTTGATGGCAATGCAGGAAGATCGCCAGTATTGGCAGGCGTGGGATGAAGCTCGTCAGGATGTTCTGTTCCTCGGCTTCCTGGGATCGGAATTCGGGCGGTTCTTCCCGCAGCTTGCCGATAAGACGATCAAACGTCCCGCAGAACCCCCGTCCGACACCGAGTGGGTCGCTACGAAGCAGGGGCTAAGACTGGGGTACTCGGCGCAGACGCCGGGCTCACTCTATCACGAAGTGGAAGGCAAGCTCCTGCGGGTCGACCGCCGCAGGCTCGAAAGGACGACGGATGTGCTCATCGCCGAATGGCTCGACCGCGTCGTTGCCAAGTCCCTCTTCGGTGACATTCGCTACGCATTGCCTGAGGACTGGGCGCGGATGCAGTTTGAGGCGGTTCGCGTGGCGCAGGGGAACGTCGTTCTCGAAGGGAGACTGGGTAATGATGATCCGCAGCAGATCATCCAGCGGCTGGAGCAGCTTGTGGCCAGCTCACCGAACAACGAGCTGCCTCTCTTCGAGAGCGGGCGGTTGTTCGGTCGGTTGGAAGGGTTCTGTAACAGTTATCAGAATTTGGTCCTGTGGAGATTACAAGAACTCTATGCGAGGATCAGTGACGCTCAGAATCTTGAACTTGTTAAGACTTCCGGGCACGATGCGAAAGATATGTGGGGGTATTTGCGGATGCCGCTCTCGTACAACTACGACCCCGAACTGGAATACTTTGACGAGACATGGAGTTCGTGGAAGTCACAGATGGTCTCGGGCTTGCGTGGACTCATCAGTTGTCCGGCTCTGCCACAAGGTGGGCTCGGGGGACTGGTTCTGCAGCGACAAGTGCAGCGTATCGAAAGCGATTCGCGTATCTTCGACTTGGACGAAGACGGGCTTGTGAATCGCGACGGCGATGTTACCGGCGTCGCTGAGATTTTTGAGATTGAGAGTATCCGTTCATCGCTGATGTTCGCTCTGGGCGAACTGACCGGTCGACATTGGGATCATGATGCAACGCGCACTGCGCAGGATGCGCTCAGCCACGATCCGCGATTCACGAGGCTCTCCCCTACCGCTAACGTGGACCGTGTTCGAGGGCAAATGGAACTCGTCGACTCCTGGTTTCGCCAGGGGTACACAGGCCACGTCACTGCGGTCAACATCGTGGAGGCGCTGGAAAACGCGATCGAGGCCCTGACTCTTCGATGTTGGCCGGCCGACTTCAACACCCGCGAGCGACTGTCGAAGAGTCGCCCTTTGTACAATGTTCTAAGTAGGCACTTACATTGCGGATCTGACGACGAGCAACAGTTCGCTTCCGAGGCGCTGCCTCTGTACAGGTATTTCCGCAATGCTTCTCAGCACGACCTCGACACGGCAGCCATATCGATGACGGGTGCGCTCTACTTTCTCCACGGGATTCGCCATCTGCTCGAACTCTCGGACGCGATTAAGTCGCATCGCAACCAATAAGTCGAATCCAAAGAGCCGCCATCGTTTGTGGACTATAGCGAATCGACCATTGAGGAGAGTGGAATGCTCAGGAGATTCGGAACTCATGCAACTCTGGTGGCAGGTTTGCTTGTTGCGGGGCAGGGAAGCTTTGCGGCGGATGAGTTCGATGACGTTGCATTTTGGCCGCGGCTCGTCGTCCTCACAGACATCGGCGGAGATCCCGACGACCAGCAGTCGCTCATCCGTCTGCTGGTCCATGCCAACGAGTTCGACATCGAAGGGCTCATTGCCTCCGCCTCCGGGACCCCGAACGAGCTGACCGAGAAGGTCACCCGGCCGGACCTGATCCGCCAGCAGGTCGATGCCTATGCCCAGGTCCATGCGAATCTCGTCCAGCATGACGACGGCTATGCGGCACCGGAACTGTTGCGAGAGCGGATCAAGTCGGGCAATCCCCAGCGTGGCTGGGAGGCCGTTGGTGCCGGGAACGATACGGAAGGTTCGCACTGGATCATCACCTGTCTCGACCGGGACGATCCCAGGCCCCTCAACGTCACCATCTGGGGCGGACAGACCGACCTCGCCCAGGCGCTGTGGCGCATCAGACACGATCGGGGCGAAGCCGGGCTGCAGGCGGTTCTGGACAAGCTCCGCGTCTATGACATCGCTGACCAGGACGGGATCGCCGCCCGAATGTGGCAGGAGTTTTCTGGAATGTTCTATGTTCTCAACGCTGCGGCACCCGATCATGACAAACGTACGGCCATCTTCCGGGGCATGTACCTGCGAGGTGATGAGTCGCTGACGTCGCTCGACTGGGTGAATTTCCACGTCAGAGAGGACCATGGACCTCTCGGGGCCTTGTACCCGGTGAAGACCTGGACCGCACCGAATCCCCACGGCGTTCTCAAGGAGGGGGATACGCCGAGTTGGCTCTACTTTCTCCCCTTCGGGCTGGGGAATCCGGACCATCCAGAGTGGTTGACCTGGGGTGGGAGATTCGAGCAGAACGAGCGGGGGATTTTCCGTGATGCCGGTGATCCCGCGGTCGAACAGTTTGACCCGCGTGATCTGGTCGCCCGGTTCCGACAGGCATTTCAGAATGAGTTTGCTGCCCGCATGGACTGGTGCGTAAAGCCGTACGGCCAGGCCAATCATCCTCCGGTCGCAGTCGTCAACGGACTGGAAGGCAAGGCTCCCGTCGTAGCGAAGTCTTTTCCCGGAGTGCGCATGCGCCTCGTGGCTGAGGGATCGTCCGATCCCGACGGGGACCAGCTGACATACGTTTGGCGGGCGGATGGCAGTTCGTCGACGTATCGAGGTGTGTTCGAACCGGAGGTGCAGGATTCCGATCCGGCAACGTGCCATGTTAGCATTCCGGGTGATGCGGCCGGCGAGACGCTGCATGTCGTGCTCGAAGTCACCGACGAAGGATCGCCGCCCCTCACCCGGTATCGCCGAGTTGTTTTCGACGTCCAACGCTGAGCCTTAGACTCTGTACACCCGCTTCTTGACCACACCTGACCAATCATCCATGAACGTACACCGGGTCAGCTGCGCAGTTGTTGTGTGGTGTTTCCTGTGCTGGGGTGAATTCGCCGCCGCGGATGACTCCGAGGTGAGGTCCGCCGTGCAGCGAGGGCTTGCGCTGGTGACACGGGCGGCGAGCAACTGGGAGCGGAACACCGCCTGCTTCTCGTGCCATCATCAGACGCTTCCCATGCTCGCGATGGTCGAGGCGGCAGGGGCCGGCTTTCCGGTCGACGACGCATGGCTGAAGTCTCAGGCCGAGACGACGCATGCCGATTTCAAGTCACGCATCGACGACATGGACGAGGGGAAACACGTCCCCGGTGGTGCGGCGACGGCGGGATACGGACTGTGGGCCTTGAGCCTCGATCAATGGCCGCCGGACGAGACCACCACCGCGATCGTCAACTATCTGCTGCAGATTCAGGGGGTGCAGCGGCTGAAGGACCGGAAAACCGGGAAGCTGGCACAGTCGGTGGATGGACGCTGGATCGCCTCGTGCCGGTGCGGCACCGCTGCAGGGATTCGAGATCGGCGACACGGTGCTGGTGCTGATCGGTCTGGATCGCTACGCGAGGGCAGAACAGCGACCAGAGCTGGAAGTTGCCCGGGAGTCCGCCCAGCAGTATCTGGACCAGGCACCGATCCGGAACCAGCAGGATCGCCTTTGGAAGTTGTGGGGCATCCATCTGTTGGGTGGTTCCGAAATAGCCTTGGCCGAGGCCCGCAATGCACTGATCAAGGCTCAACGGGAGGACGGCGGGTGGTCGCAGACCGATGCCGACCCAGCCAGCGATGCCTATTCGACCGGTCAGGCCCTGTACATGTTGCTGCAGACCGGAACCCCACCGGACGATCCGGTCTCGATTCGTGCCCGTGACTGGCTGCTGAACACACAGCACGCCGACGGGTCGTGGCTGGTGGAATCCCGGGTCAAGATCAAGGCCCAGCCCTTCTTCGAGAACGGCGACCCGCACGGAGAACACCAGTTTCTGTCCACGGCCGCCACCTGCTGGGCAACGGCGGCTCTGGCCCACCTGCTGCCGCGCGAACCTCCCGTGGCACTGCCTTGAAGATTGGTCCGGGCGTTGATAGGTTTCTGTCGATCGCTTGGTCCCTCGATCGCGCGGCTCGGGGAGCGCGCGGACGGACGAGGAGGCTAAGCTCGGTCACGCGGCGGGGTATGGGTGTCCTGTCGTTGAATTGTTTGCCGGCATGAGTCGGCGTGGCTTCGATGCCTGATCCCAGGCAGCAGGAATAACGCGAGATGTCTGACACCAAGTACGTCTACTTTTTCGGGAATGGCCAGTCTGACGGCGGGACGTCGATGCGGAATTCGCTCGGCGGCAAAGGGGCCAACCTGGCCGAAATGACCAACATCGGGCTGCCGGTCCCGGCCGGCTTCACCATCTCGACCGACGTCTGCACCTACTACTACGATCATGGCAAGACTTATCCGCCCGAGCTGAAGGAACAGGTCGAAGACGGCCTCAAGAAGATCGAGAAGGCGATGGGAGCCAAGTTCGGCTCCAGCACCAATCCACTGCTGCTTTCCTGCCGCTCCGGTGCCCGCGAATCGATGCCCGGCATGATGGACACGGTGCTGAACATCGGCCTGAACGACGACGACGGTGAAGGCCCTGACCAAGCAGTCGGGCAACGAGCACTTCGCCTGGGACAGCTACCGCCGCTTCATTCAGATGTACGGCGACGTCGTGCTGGAACTGAAGCCGCAAGACGAAGACCGACCCGGACCACTTCGAGGACATTCTCGAACAGGAACTCGCGAGAACGCCGGCGTCGAGCACGACAAGGATCTGTCCGCCGAGCGCACTCAAGGACATCGTGGAGGAGTTCAAGGCAGTCATCAAGAAAGCAGCCGGGAGTCGACTTCCCGACCGATCCGATGGAGCAGGTCTGGGGCTGCATCGGAGCCGTGTTCGGCAGCTGGATGAACGACCGGGCGATGGTCTACCGCCGGCAGTACGGCATTCCGCACGACTGGGGGACGGCGACCAACGTGCAGGCGATGGTCTTCGGCAACCTGGGCGACGACTGTGCGACCGGCGTCGGCCTGACCCGCAACTGCTCGGTCGGCGACGCCCGGCTTCTGCGGCGACTACCTCATCAACGCCCAGGGCGAAGACGTCGTGGCCGGCATCCGCACGCCCAAGCGGATCGAGGAGACGCTCCAGAAGGACATGCCCGAAGCCTACGAGCAGCTCGACGAACATCGGCAAGACGCTCGAACAGCACTACAAGGACGTGCAGGACATCGAGTTCACCGTGCAGCGCGGCAAGGTCTGGATGCTGCAGACCCGCAACGCCAAGCGAACCGGTTTCGCCGCCGTGCGGATCGCGGTCGATCTGGTCAACGAAGGCCTGATCGATCCGAAGACGGCCCTCAGGCCAAGCGCCGCATTCCGGCGGACGACCTGAACCAGTTGCTGCAGCCGATCTTCGATCCCAAGCGCCAAGAAGGCTGCCGGACAGGAGGACCGGCTGCTGGCCAAGGGCATCAACGCCGGCCCCGGTGCGGCGACCGGACAGATCGTGTTCCATGCCTCCGACGCCGAAGAGCAGCTGGAACGCCGACAACGACGTGCAGTTGATTCTGGTCCGTCGCGAGACGAGCCCGGAAGACCTGCGCGGCATGAAGGTCGCCAAGGGCATTCTGACGGCGTTCGGCGGGGCATCGTCGCACGCGGCTCTCGTCAGCCGGCAGATGGGCAAGACCTGCATCTGCGGCTGTTCGGCACTCAACATCGACTACGAAAGGCGAACGCTCACCGTCGGCGAGACGGTGCTCAAAGAGGGCGACTGGATCTCGATCGACGGCTTCACCGGCGAAGTCTTCGAACGGCAAGATCGAGACCACGCGATCCGAAGTGATGGAAGTGCTGATCGG
Source organism: uncultured Planctomycetaceae bacterium (assembly GCA_963707405.1). GTDB lineage: Bacteria > Planctomycetota > Planctomycetia > Planctomycetales > Planctomycetaceae > CAVPPT01. The sequence goes on from CAVPPT010000017.1 coordinate 149,272, forward strand.
GCAACAAGAAGCCGGAAGAAGCCGAAACTGTACGGCCGCTACGCCCAGCTCATGAAGTGGGCCGACGAGTACCGCACGCTGCAAGGTGCGAGCGAACACCGAGTCGCACGATGCCGAGGTCTCGGTCGCCTTCGGTGCCGAAGGGGTCGGCCTGTGCCGAACCGAGCACATGTTCTTCGATCACCTCGACGAAATCCGCGAGATGATCTTCGCGACGACGAAGGCGGACCGCGAGAAGGCACTCGCCAAGCTGCTCGCCTTCCAGCGGGACGACTTCGCAGCATCTGTTCCGAGACGATGGGCGATCGTCCGGTGACGATCCGACTGCTCGATCCGCCGCTGCACGAGTTCCTGTCGCATCGCATCACCTGGCAGAGGACCCGAAGCTGGCTCCGAAGCTGGCCAAGACGTTCGGCGTGACGGAAGACGATGTCCACCGCCGCGTCGAGGAACTTGCACGAGTCCAACCCGATGCTCGGCCATCGCGGTTGCCGGCTGGGTATCGTCTATCCGGAGATCACCGCGATGCAGGCCCGGGCGATCTTCGAAGCGGCCTGCCAGGTGAAGAAGGAAGGCATCAACGTGCATCCGGAGGTCATGATCCCGCTCGCCGGTTTCAAGACCGAGTTCGACAACCAGGAGAAGATCGTCCGCGAGACGGCCGCGCAGGTCTTCAAGGAACAGGGCGTCGACCGTCGACTACCTGGTCGGCACGATGATCGAAGTGCCGCGGGCTGCACTCACCGCCGAACAGATCGGCCGAACAGCCGAGTTCTTCAGCTTCGGCACCAACGACCTGACGCAGACGACGCTCGGCATCAGCCGCGACGACTACAAGGGATTCATCGGCTACTACATGGAGCACGACATCGTGCCGACCGATCCGTTCCAGACGATCGATCAGACGGGTGTCGGCAAGCTGATGAAGATGGGCGTCGAAGGCGGTCGCGAAGCCCGGCCCGATCTCAAGATCGGCATCTGCGGCGAACACGGCGGCGACCCGAAGAGCGTCTTCTTCTGCCACGAGATCGGCCTGAACTACGTCAGCTGCTCACCGCGCCGAATTCCGATCGCCCGTCTCGCTGCGGCACAGGCGGCCCTCGATTCGTGATCGCCAGGAGTTGAGGATCACGAGGATACAAGAAAGCCCATGGGACGGTGCCCGTGGGCTTTCTCCTTGCGCGGGAGTGGTTATCTGGATGACTCCGGGGACAGGTCCCGGCCCTTGAAGGCCGGATAGTCTGGCGGATAGCGCGTCGCATTGAACAACGTCCCGCCATCGTCCTCATCGAATGAGGAGTCCTCATCGCTCACAGCTGGTCGCGCGGTGAGCCGGCGCTCGCGGGGCAGGAACTCCTCAGGAATGTTCTCGTCCTTGTTGCCCTCCTGCTCCAGAGCCTTGCGTCGTTCCTCGAGCTGCTGGACCTCCAGGGCACGCCGGGGATGAATATAGACCCAGACCACTTCATGATCGGGTGTCACTTCGACGAGCGTTCGTTGGGTGCCCGAACAGATCAGGGTGTTCCCGTTGGGCAGGCGCCGTGCTCCGGAGATACGGGGTGAGTACAGTCGCTGGCGATCGGCATATCCCCAGACGAAATCCTCCGGGCCATAGGTCCCGTCCTCATCCAGCGGGTAGGTGCCGCCTGGAAGCAGAGGAGGCTCAAACTCATCCACACTGGAAAACCGCCTCACCCCCTGCAGGTTGCCGTTGTTGAACATGAGGATGTGGCCTGCGCCCGGCAATCCTGGCTTGATCCAGTGCGCATCGTGCTGACGAAAGAGTTGCCGGTCGTCCGGGCGATCTTCCCTGTATGTCGCCGGGTTACCCCAGCGATACAGCAAGTCGCCACCGCGTCCGCGCTTTCCGCCCGAATGAGCAGCGGCTTCTGCGGTGGTGTTGCCGTGGTCGATGACCCACACCTCATCGAACCACCGCGCCCCCAACAGGATCTGATCGAGTTCCGCGTGGTAGTCGATCGAATTCATGTGGATCCAGTCGGACCCGGTGAGAAACGTGTAGTTCAGGTTGACCAGTTCGGGATGCTCGGCCGGATTGCCGAAGTTGGGCTTCGTCTCGTCGAAATCCTGCACAAGGTGATCCCAGAGCCGCCACTTCCAGACGATCTGCCCTCCGGTCTTTCCGACCGGTTGTACCTCAACAACCGTTTCCGACCACAGGCTGTCCTCCTCCATGATCATTGGATTACGGCCGGCCGCCAGTGCCTCGTCGCGTGGGATCTTCTCCCAGGCGATCAGCAGCACATTGCCGTTGGGCAGCGGATGAAAGTCGTGATGATGCATGCGATTGTCCGAGGCATACGTGAAGTCCCACAAGAGGTTTCCGTCCCAGTCGAATCGCTGCAGTCGTCCTCCGGTTCCCGCCTGGTCTGGAAAGTCACCCGTCTCTTCAACCTTGCCTCCGCGCAGCAGGCTGCCATCTGCGAGCAGATAGGCACAATTGCCCGGCTTGCACTCGGCCTGCCAGGAGTGCACGCTCTCGCCGTCGGCGTTGATCAGAAAGGTCTCGTGACTGCTGAGTGGCGAGATCAGCGTGTAGCCCGGCGAAATCTGGGCCTCGTCCTTGTACAGAACGCCCTGCTCCTCCTGGGCACTGGCCAGAGAGGACAGCATGAGCAGTGCCGGTCCGGCGACATTCCACATCCGGCGACAGGGGAACCCAGTCATAGAACGGCTCGACGAGTGAGAACGGAACGTGGCCGCATGCGAGGAACGGCCGAATGATGACCCTAGCGTGATCTTCGTTCGAGCTCAAATCAAGTGTCACAGGGCCGAGATGTTTGCTGAGGGAACGCTTGCTTCCCTGTCGCTGATTCACAAGAATGCCAAACGCATTGGTCGTTGCGGGTGAGATGCCCAGCCCAAGTGGCGGAATTGGCAGACGCGCTAGGTTGAGGGCCTAGTGGGGTTAATACCCCGTGGAGGTTCAAGTCCTCTCTTGGGCACTGACACAACTCCCGGTCCGGACAACAGGTTCGGGCTGGGGGTCTTTTTTCATGTGGCCGGTGTTCCTTCCTGGTTAGCGGTTCTCACCGCTGCAGCGAATGGTTGGCCCAGGGCGACCGGGACTCTTGCGCAAAAATTGCTGTCTGAGGCACGCACTTATCTGGTCAGCACTCGAAATCTGACACCAGCGGCCCTCATGGCCGGTTGCCCAATGCTCGGGACGCTCACAGGATCCCAATTCACCCGCACGATCGACCCGACCCAACCGTCAGAATCGTTGCGACGCGATTGCCGTGCGGATTCGTTGAATCGTGTCTGATTGGGTTGAGCGTCACAGTCCGAACGACCGATAAATCAAGCACAGGTGGTCTCGGTGTGAGATCGCCCGCACAGCGTTTGATGCCCGGCGGCTGGTGGCGATTCCTGCCTGTTGCGGGACGTTGAACAATCCGGCGTCGCCGGCCCGCTGTCCACCACTTCACCTGTTAGAGAGACACATCCTCGGACAGTTTCGACAACCTGTTCACTGACCACGTCTTTGAGCGACGTCGCACCGACGATAAGGGGGGGCTTCGATGACACTCAGGCGAAAAGCCGCTCGGCTGTGCGCAGCCGGTATGATGATGATTTCTGTGGGTTGCCAGGCGCGAGGACAATCCCGGCTGGCGGACCGCAAGCCGCAGGTCCAGCCCACGCACTCCGTGACCCAGCTGCTGGCTGTGGCCCGGCAGTACGAGAAGGAAGGACAAAACGAGCAGGCGGGTCTGTACTACACTCGCGTGCTCGCGGCCGATCCGATGAATGCCGACGCAGCCAAGGGGTTGTATCTCGTGACGTCGGGACAACCTCGCGGTCAGCACGAGATTCAGCAACTGATTGCCAGTGAATCTGGCAAGAATCGCTATCACCAGTCGCCCCAGGGGCATCTCACCCCGGCGCAGATCGATGAAAGCGTTGCCCGCATGATCGCCAACGCTGCCGCGACGGCCAAGAAGGTGGAGCCGGACAGCACTCCGAATGTCGTTGTGCAGACAATGGCACCGACACCGATGGTGGCCGCCACGGCTGCTCCCGTTGCTGCAGGGGTTCCGGCGGCACAGCCTGTCGCTGCAGTTCCGGCCTCTCGTCCTGCAGAGACTCCCTCATCCGACTCGGTCGAGGGTGTCGTCCGCATGTCTGATGCTGACCAGTCGTATGATTCTGAACTGGACTTGGAGCTGGCGAATCCCTTCGTGGATTCCGACGCGCAGGCTGATGGACACAAACAGCTCGCCGCCGCGCCTCACGTCCAGAAGATGCCCGTGATCGCCGCGAACGCACATTCGGTCGCATCGGCCCAGAAGACCCTTCCTGGGGCCACCGACTGGAAGTCGAACTCTCCGTTCCAGCCACGCAGCATGATCCGCCTGTGCCAGGGAGCCGATCAAACGGTGCTGGCCGAGGTGGAAAAGCTCGATCGACCCGAAGCCGACATCCGCAAGCAGGGCCTGACGGCTCTGGCCAACATGGGACCGGCTGCGAAGTCTGCTCGGCTGCCCATCAAGATGTTGCTGGATGATCCCGACGAACTGGTGGTGGCACACTCGGCCGGGGCACTTTGGGAGATTGATCGCGAAGCATGGGAATCGGTGACTCCCCTGTCCAGTCTCCTGGCCAGCAATCGTCCTGAAGTGGTGCAGGTGGCGGCGTACACCCTCGGGGCGATCGGTGCAGACGCAGCGTCTGCCGCCGGGGCACTGCGACAGGTCCTCGCCACGGGCGATGCCTCGCTGCAGCTCCATGCCGCAGAAGCGCGCTCATCGCCATCCAGTCCGAAGATCAGCAGGCGGTGGGGACCCTCATCGAACTGACGACACACTCCTCGGCCGAGATTCGCAGTCTGGCAGTGATGTCACTCGGATCGGTCACTCTGGAGAAACATCCGGCCACCATCCACGCTCTGACGGTGGCGCTGAAAGATCAGGACTCCCAGGTCCGCTCGAATGCGGCCCTGTCACTGGGAGCCTTCGGACCGGCAGCGGCGTCGGCCCTGGTCCCCTTGAGGGAAGCAGCAACCAGCGATGACACGGACGTCAGCGAAGCTGCCGCGGCAGCACTCGCTTGCATCGATCGTTAGCAGGGAAGCGGCGACCGACTCTTTACGTCTCCATCGCAACAGACGGCATCACAGGCATTGCTTGTGATGCCGTTTTCGCGTTGGTGAATCAGACCGTCGTGACCTCTCGCCTCACGGTCATACCGCACAGTCGATCGAGGGCCAGTCGGAACAGCACCCACACCGCCGCGATCGCTTCCTGCCGGTTGATTTTGGACTGTCCGTATCGCCGATCCTCGAACAGAATCGGATGTTCCTCAAAGGTGCAGCCGACCATGCGGCAGCGATACATCAGTTCCTCCTGCACTGCGTAGCCGCGCGCGGAATCGCTGCAGGTCGATCTCTTTCAACTTATCGACGCGGTAACAACGGAAGCTGCCGCTGTTGTCGTGTGTCGAAAGCCCCAGCAGGACTCTGGCGTACAGGTTGATGCAGCGGCTCATCAGATGCCGGCGCAGTCCCCAGCCGACCACACCTCCGCCCGGGACATACCGCGAGCCAACGCCGACATCCACGCGCTGCAGACAGGCAATGACGCCGGGCACATCTTCCGGCCGGTGCGAGAAGTCCGCGTCCATGTTCAGCAGCAACTCGAAGTTGTGCGCGATTGCATAGTGGATGGCAGCGATCGTCGCCGTCCCCAGTCCCAGCTTCTGCGGACGATGCAGGACGTGTATCCGGGAATCGTGGTCCGAGAATGCCTGTGCCCATGTGCCGGTCCCATCCGGCGAGTTGTCATCGACCACCAGAATCTCGGCACTCGGCACGAGGTCGAGCAGCACGGGAACCAGACGCTCGATGTTCTCCCGTTCATTGAACGTGCACAGCGAGATCAACAGGCGTGCGCGGCCGGAAATGATGACGTCCGACATATGCGCCGGCTCGTTCACCTCGCCGGCAGCAGAGAAGTTTGCAGCAGAATGTGTGCGATCGGGACTCACCGCTCAAGTCGGCTGCGTCGGTCGCGCCACTCGCTGTCGAGTTGCTTCAGATGTTTGTCCAGGAACGCCAGGATGTTGGCCGATGCCTGAAACTTGGTGTTGTCCAGGAGATCGGTGCCGCGAAACTTCACCGGGTACTCCTGCAGATACACCCGGTCCTTGTTCGCCGACGGAGCCTTGACGAGTTGTTCGAGCGTTTTGGAAAGTCCAGAGTCCTCGCTGTCCTGGGCGCCGACACCGATCAGCAAGGCGAGGCCGATTCGCGGGTCCTTCAGAAACCCGAGGGGCTTATTGATGTTGACGGGTCCGGCCGTACGACTCGGTGACAGCAGCACCAGGGCGCGCACATCCTGCCCTCTCGGCGTCCGCGCCGGGAGAAGTTGCCGGTGCGTCATCGTACGGAGGTTTGCGCCAGTCGAACTCGGTAAACGTCGCAGCGATCGGAGCGCTCATGTCGGCCGCGACAATCGCCAGCTTGTTCAGGTTGAGTCGCTTGGCCTGATGTTCCTCGTAGAGGAACTGCTTGACCGCTTCGAGATCGCCGCGCCACATGTTCTGGTAGTCGGAGTTTACGAGTGCCGTGGCCTGGCCATCCACCACGCTTTGGCCATGCTTGCGGAGATCGACCGTGACCACGGCATAGCCCTCCTGCTGCAGCACTTCCACCAGCCCCGACAGCTTTCCGCCTCCCTGCTTTTCCCACACGAGACGATCGCCGTTGTTGCCGTGCAGCAGGACGACGACGGGAGCGTTGGGGTTTCCCCCCGCACCCTGAGCGCCCTTGACCGGGAAATAGGAAATGTGAATCGGCCAGCCATCGGTTGCCGACTTCAGCGTTTCCGTGCGCCCCTCCGCCTCCGCATAGGCACGAGAGACAGCGCGAGTCGACAGCAGCCCTGCCACACACAAGAGTAAAAGCCCAATGCGACGATCTCTCATCCCGTGAACGCCACCCGCCGCTGTCTCATCGACTGTTGTGATTTCAGACATACCAACCCCCCTGACCGGCGCTGTGGTGAGTGCAGACCTCTGGAATTTCAGTGTAGACATCGCTCGAAAGAGGGTCAATCCGCTGTTGCCCAACGCCCGGCGGTACGTCACGATGATGCGACGAATGGGCGTGTCACGCAGACTTTTCCGACAACCCCACCGTATCATCACGGCTCTTATGCGCGGATTGTTCATCACCGGAACCGATACCGACGTCGGCAAAACGCACATCGCCGCGCTTCTGCTGCGCGAGTTGCGGGAGTGCGGCATGCGAGTGGGTGCGTACAAGCCGGTCTGCAGCGGTGCCGAAACCGATGAGAACGGCGGACGCTGCTGGAGCGATATTGAACGACTCAGCGCCGCCCTTGAGAGCCGGTTCGATTCACACCGCATCTGTCCTCAGCGTTTCATGGCCCCGTTGGCTCCGCCGGTGGCCGCCCGGCTGGAACATCGCGAGGTTGACGAAGCGCTGCTGCTGGATGGTGCCCGCTGGTGGCGTGACCAGGTTGACCTGCTGCTGGTCGAGGGGGCGGGAGGGCTGCTATGCCCAATCTCGACTCACTGGACCGTCACCGACCTCGCGGAACGTCTGCAGTTCCCGCTGATTATCGTGGCGGCCCAGAAGCTGGGCGTGATCAACCACACGCTATTGAGCGTCGCGGTGGCCCGGCAGCGACGTCTGCCGATCGCGGGCATCATCCTCAATGAGCGTCACGCGGGCGTCGGGGATTGGCGCGAATCAAACATCGCCGAAATCACGTCTCGCTGTGATGTGCCGATCCTTGCCACGCTGGCCCATCAATCGCAGGACGATGTTGCCCTTCACGGGTTGCAACCCCTTGGGCAGGTGGAGAGAATCGACTGGACGGGCTTGGCTTCCGGCGGACTGCTGCGTCAACTTCCCTGACGACGCCGGACTCGCGACAGACCACAGGTTTCATCGTCATGAGTGATGCGTTCCGTCCCCCGGATCCGGGGGACTCGAGCCCGGAGATCGAGGGTTTTGGGGAAGCGAGCGACCCCGGTGGCGTGGCGCCCTGGATGCCCCGGCCCAGCGACTCGGCCGTCGATCTGCTCGCGGAAGCCGCCGACACGAACAATCGGGACGAGGCTCTGGAATCGGAGGATGACGAAGTCGTCGGCCCCTTGCTGCGAGAGCCTCCTCCCCGGCCTCCGACGGCCGAGACGAAGATCATCCCGCCCGAACAGTTGCCTCCGGCGGCCAGCTTCGAGGCAGCGGTCACGAGCCAAGGCAAGCCGGCACCCGTGGCCGGTGGGCAGCCTGCCACGGCGGCGGCGGCTCGCTCCACTCGTGAGTCTGTCATGCGCAGCCGCCGCGATCACCTGCTGATCCTGCTGCTGACGAGCTATGCCAGTGCCGTCACCTTGGGACTGGTGGCATTGCTGATGTCACATCGCGGCGGGACAGCTCACGAGCTGGAGAGCCTGCCGGACATCAAGCCACTGGAGGAAAACGAGTTCCGGTTCGCTCCTCAGAAGATGGACATGCCTCCGGGGCACACACTGGAACTGGGCCAGTCGGTGCGGTTTGGCAATATCCGGGTGGAGCCTCTGCGCGTCACCCGGGGGCCGGTCGAATTCGTCCACTTCACTGGTGGGAACGAGAAGCGGCCGGCATCAGCACCGGTCCTCAAACTCTGGTTGCAGCTCACGAATGAATCAACCGATCAGTTGATCGCTCCCCTGGACGCCATATTGATGCTGACTCGCAGCTATCAGTCCGAGAGCGACACATTGCTCACCAACAACTTCGTCCGATCGCAGGACGCGGAGGACTCGCAAGCGGAACCGCTGCCGATTCTGGATCACCCGCAGACGAGTGAATGGGATCTGAAGGATCAGCAACTGGGCCATCGTCTGAAGCCCGGCGAGTCGATGGTCACATACATACCGACCCAGCCGCTCGAGGGCAGGGTCTTGGAAGGTCCGCTGTTCTGGCGAATGCACTTTCGCAAGGGCTACCACGACCCCTCAGGCCACGGCGTGACAACGCTGATCGAGGTCGCCTTGGACGCGAGCCAGATTGAAGCAGAGGCGTCAGGCACCGGCGCTTGAAGCGGCTTCGTGCAGCGACAGGTGGCCTCAGCGTTCGTCGATCGGTACGAAGGTTCGTTCCCGCTCCCCGAGAAAGATCTGCCGGGGTCGCTGGATCCGCTGATCCTCGTCCTCGCACATTTCCTGCCACTGGGCGAGCCAGCCGACGGTTCGCGGGATGGCGAACAGCACCGGAAACATGGTCACCGGCAGACCCATGGCCTCGTAAATCAGGCCGGAATAGAAGTCGACATTGGGATACAGCTTGCGGCTGATGAAGTAGTCGTCTTCCAGGGCGATTCGTTCAAGTTCCACAGCGATATCGAGCAGCGGGTTGCGGCCCGTGACCTCGAAGACCTCGTCCGCACACTCCTTGATGATGCGGGCCCGGGGGTCGTAATTCTTGTACACGCGGTGTCCGAAGCCCATCAGCCGGAAGTCACCTGCCTTCACCTTCTGGATGTATTCGGGCACCTTACGGACATGGCCGATCTCCTCCAGCATGCGGAGGACGGCTTCGTTGGCTCCGCCATGCAGTGGGCCGTACAGGGCCGCCGCTGCGCCGGCCAGTGCCGAATAGGGGTCGGAGTCCGCCGAGCCGATGGCTCGCATCACGCTGGTCGAGCAGTTCTGCTCGTGGTCGGCGTGCAGGATGAACAGGATGTCGAGGGCCCGCACCAGCGCCGGATCGGCACGGTACGGGTTGTCCGTCATCCTGAACATCATGGTCAGAAAGTTCTCGGTATAGCTGAGCTGATTGTTCGGGTAGTTGTAGGGATGCCCCTGCGAGTGGCGGTAGGTGAAGGCGGCGATTGTGGGCACCTTGGCAATCAGTCGTTTGATCTGCAGGGCCCGGTTCTTGGGATCATGCACCTTCTTCGCCAGCGGATAGAACGTCGACAGGGCGGCGACGGTGCTGATGAGCATCCCCATGGGATGGGCATCGTACCGGAACGATGACATCAGCTCTTTGGTGTTTTCGTGAACGACTGTGTGCTGCTTGATCGACTCTTCCCAGTCGTCAAGCTGCGATCGCGTCGGCAACTCTCCCTTGAGCAGCAGATACGACACTTCTGTGAAAGTGCTGTACTCGGCAAGTTGCTCGATGGGATAGCCGCGATACTCCAGAATTCCCTTGTCGCCGTCGATGTAGGTGACGCTGCTCTGGGTCGACGCCGTATTCAGATAGCCCGGGTCGTAGGTCATCATGCCGAAGTCGTCGTCATGCACCTTGATCTGCCGGAGCTCCATGGCCCGGATGGTGTCGTGCGTGATCGGCAATTCGTAGGTCTTGCCGGTGCGGTTGTCGGTAATCGTCAGGGTGTCGGGCATATGATTGGCGATTTGCTGATGGCGGTTAGCTGATGGCTGATGAGTCGTCGGGGGCAGGACGCCCGCCGACGGCAGGTCTCCTGTTGACACTTGGCACTTCTTTCTTGCAGTTTGTGGCTGGTCGTTTGCTTCTGGCTGTTCGTGTTCAATCCCCGTGCATGGGCGACTTCTGACGGGTGTTTTCCAGCAGGCTGCGGTTGAGAACTTCCTGTGCCTTGTCAAAGTACGGTTGCCAGACGATCTCCGGGCGTCCGTCCCGCAGACAATTGCGCACTTTCTGCAATGTGTTGCGGGCCATATGCGGACAGCGGTTACAGGCGCAGGTTTCACCAGTGTCAGTCATGATGCCCGGCACTGGAATATAGGTGTGCTGCGGGGCCGCCTTCTGCAGCGGGTGGATCATCGCCGCCTCGGTCGCCACGAGAAAGGTCGTTGGTTCGGTGTAGGACATGCAGAACGTCCGCAGTTTCTCCGTCCCCCCGATGAAGTCGGCGACTTCCAGAATGTTCTGCGGGCATTCGGGGTGAGCGATGACGAGGCTCCCCGGGTTGTTCCGGCGGGCCCGTTGCAGATCCTGCAGGCTGAAGATCTCGTGCACCATGCATGATCCCGGCCAGAGAATCATCTCCCGTCCGGTCACCTCGATCAAGTAGCGCCCCAGGTGCTGATCGGGCACGAACAGAATCTCCTGATTCGCAGGCACCCGCTCCTCAATCACCTCGCGGGCATTGCCGCTGGTGACGATCCAGTCGCACAGGCTTTTCACCGCCGCCGTCGTATTGATGTAGGCGACGGTAACGAAGTCGCGACCTTCGGCCCGCAGGCCCTTCTGGAAGGCGTCGAGCTTGTCCGCCGGGCAACTGTCGGCGAGCGAACAACCGGCGAGCAGGTCCGGAATGAGGACCCGCTTCTCGGGGTTCATGATTTTGGCCGACTCTCCCATGAAATGAACGCCGGCAAAGACGATCGTCGAGGTCGACACGCGGGTCGCATCACGGGCGAGTTTGAGCGAATCTCCGGTGAAATCGGCGATGTCCTGGATGTCTCCATCGACGTAGTAGTGTGCGAGGATCGTCGCGTCCTGCTCGACCTTGAGGCGATCGATCTCCTCAATCAGATCCAGCGGATCCTCGTAACTCTCGACCGGTTCCCCAATTACGGGGAGCCCACTCAAAGCCGTATCTGGCATCAACTGCTTCCTTTCTTGCCGGCGTATTATAGTCCGTTCGCACTGAGATTTCATGCATGCGTGCGGCGGTGCGCCACCATTTCCTTGGCAGGCCCCGGGAGCAGCAGTCCGTGTCGGCTTGGGTGTCCGCAAGAGACTGGAGTAGTCGTTGAGTCGTGGAAGTGAACGTGTTCATCGGGCGGACCACTTTGGCGGCCCCGCGTAGTGCCGATCGGTGAGCGTCGCAGCACCACGCTCTGGCCGGGTTGCCAATGGCGACTTCGCTGTCGATCACCTACGATCCCATCGACGCGTGTCCGATCCGTCGGGCGTGTCATGCATGAACCCGAGTGATACCGGTAGGGAGGAGGGACGCGGTGGGAGCTTCGCAATCCGCCTACGATCAGTTGATCGCCCACATCAAACAGACGGCGCTGCTCGGTTCGTGTGCGCATCTGCTCGGCTGGGACGAGCAGACGTATCTTCCTCCCCAGGGGGGCGAGCTGAGGGCGAACCAGATGTCGCTGCTGGCCGGGCTGGTTCACGAACGGGCCACGGATCCCAGGGTCGGTGAGTGGCTGGGTGAGATCGAGCAATCCGGGCGATTCGCCGGAATGACTCCCGAGGCCGCCAACGTCCGCGAGACGCGCCGGACCTACGATCGCGCCACCAGACTCCCCCGGCGACTGGTCGAGGAACTCTCCCGCGTCACCACGCTCTCGCAGCAGGCCTGGGTGGACGCCCGCCGGAAGAAGGACTTCGAGAAGTTCCGTCCCTGGCTGGAGCAGGTCGTCACTCTCAAGCGGGAAGAGGCGGCGGCGCTGGGGCACAACCAGGGCGTCCCCTACGATGCACTGCTGGAGGACTACGAGCCGGGCATGACGTCCGAACAAGTGGCGACAGTCTTCGCGCCGCTGCGGGATGGTCTCGTGAAACTCGTGCAGGAGATTCAGGAGTCCGGGCGTAAACCGCCCGTGGAGATCCTCGCACGATCGTACCCGGTCCCGATGCAGCGTGAGTTCGGACGGCGCGCGGCCGAGGCGATCGGCTTCGACTTCGCCGCTGGGAGACTGGATGAGGCGGCCCATCCCTTCTGTCAGGGAATCGGTCCGGGGGACTGCCGGCTCACGACGCGCTACGACGAACACTTCTTCTCACAGGCGTTTTTCGGCACTCTGCATGAAGCCGGGCACGGCATGTACGAACAAGGGTTGCATCGCGACGACTTCGGTACGCCGATGGGACATTTCGTCTCACTGGGAGTGCACGAATCGCAGTCGCGGATGTGGGAGAACCTGGTCGGCCGCAGCCGCGCCTTCTGGCAGCACTTCTTCGCACCGGCCCAACAGGCATTTCCCGCGGCTCTCAAGAGAGTGGCGCTCGATGACTTCTATGCGGCCATCAACGACGTGCGTCCCTCACTCATCCGGGTCGAGGCGGACGAAGTGACCTACAACCTGCACATCATGCTGCGATTCGAGCTGGAGCAACCGCTGATCGCCGGTGACCTGTCGGTCGATGATGTGCCGACGGTGTGGAACGAGACGTTTCAGAAGTTCTTCGGCCTCACACCACCGGACGATGCCGTGGGCTGCATGCAGGATGTCCACTGGAGTGCCGGACTGATGGGCTACTTCCCGACGTACACGCTGGGGAATATGTATGCCGCACAGCTCTATGGCACTGCGGAGCAGTCGCTCGGCGATCTGTCGGTACAGTTCGCCAAGGGTGAGTTCGCACCATTGCTCGCATGGTTGCGGGAGAACGTGCACCAGCGCGGTCAGCTCTACTGCGCACCACAACTGATGGAAGTGATCACAGGGCAGAAACTCTCAGCACAGCCGCTGCTCGAACAACTGCGAATCAAGTTCGGTGCGCTGTACGGGCTGAGTTGAACACCCCTAAGAACACCAGCACCCGGCCGTTCCCTGGGCCGGGTGCTGGCGATCCTGCAATTGTGTGCGTGTCAGTTGTCGAGCGAGTCGTTCTCGGTGGCTTCGAGCTCGGCATTCCAGCGCTGGAAGGCGGCGTAGAGATCGGATGAGATCATCACGGCATCCTGCGCGGCCCATCTGAATGGTGAGTTCCATGTCCTGCAGGACGAGTCTGAGTTCGCGGGCCAGCAGCGGCGGAGCGACCAACGTCCGTGACGGGAGCTCAACGGACTCCAACAGTTCGATTTCCGCATGAGGGGTGGGCAGCATCGGTCGCTCCAGGTGGTTGGGGGTGAAGGCTGGGAGTGTGTCGGTCCGGGTGTCGGCTCTGAGGTTCAACCTTCGACCAGTGACTTGATGCGACCATCTTGCCGCCCGGAGCCGCCTGTCGCAATAGTCCAATCGCCGACAAACGAGATTTCTGCAGATCACCCGGCAGTTGTGTCACCCCTTGGAAGTTTGCGGGCTGCGCAGACCGTGATCGGTGCGCAGGCTGGGGAAGTGACGTCCGCTGCGCATGGTCATCCGGTGCAGTGATGACGATTGCACGGGGGCGATTAAGGATCGCAGTTGCCGAAAGCCAACATGTGTGGACGTGGGACACCTGAGCCCGTCAACCATGTCGCTGACAAAGTCGCCTTGGCAGGCTGCGGCAAACGTCGCAGAATGACCTCTCGCTGTGTCATTCACCTGAAAAGTCCGGGCTCTGATGGACCTTCCGTCGCGTAACGAACCTGCCACATATGTGCTGTCGCGCTGGCTGTTCTTGCGGGCGTTGGGAGGCGTTTCGCTGATCGCCTGCTGGTCGCTGTGGACGCAGATCGACGGTCTGATTGGCAGCCGGGGCATTCTCCCTGCCCAGAGATTTCTCGACGTCGTCCACGAACGATTGGGCGACGACGCGTACCGGCAACTCCCCACGCTGTTCTGGTGGCGCTGTGACGACCAGACACTGCAATGGATGGGTGTTACCGGAATGCTGTTGTCGGGTCTGCTGATCGTGGGAGTCGCCCCGCGCATCGTGCTCGTCTGCTTGTGGGTCGTGTATCTCTCGCTGTCGATTGTCGGGCAGGTGTTCCTCGGATTTCAATGGGACACGCTGCTGCTGGAGACGCTGTTCTGCGCGATCTGGTATGCACCCCTCACCTTGCTGCCGGGCATCACGCGCGGGCGCCCTCCGTCGGCGGCGAGTCGCTGGTTGATGTGGCTGCTGCTCTTCAAGCTGATGTTTCTCTCGGGCGTCACCAAGCTGCTCTCCGGTGACGAGACCTGTGCGGCATGGACGGCGCTGACCGTGCACTACCAGACACAGCCGCTGCCCAATCTGCTCAGTTGGCTGGCTCATCATCTCCCGCTGGTCTGGCATAAGTTCTCGTGCCTGGTGATGTACGTCATTGAGTTGTTTGTGCCGTGGCTCACCTTCGGACCCAGGCGTCTGCGTCATGCTGCCTGCGTGCTCTTGATCGGGCTGCAGCTTGGCATCGAACTGACCGGCAACTATGGCTTTTTCAATCTGCTGAGCATCGTGCTGTGTCTGCCTCTGCTGGATGACGAACTGCTGGGGCGTGTGTTACCGCAGCGCTGGGCCGGTACGCTGTCCGTCATGCGACAACAGGCCGATGCCCGTCAATGGTGGCTGCAGGAGTCGCGGATCGGCCGCATTGTGCGGGCCGTGCCGCCGGTCTGCATCATGATCGTCAGCAGCGTATCGCTGGTGCAGGAGATGGTGCGTTCGCAGAACCCTGAGAAACTGCCCTCGGTCGTCACCGTGCCGCTGGACTTCGCCGACCGCAAGCTGCTTTCATGGGGTGCGCCGTATCTGCTCGATCCCCTCCGGCCGCTGCGCGCTCGATCAATGGTTATGGGCTGTTCCGCGTGATGACGACCGAGCGGCCCGAGATCATCATCGAGGGGAGCAACGACGGCACCACCTGGACTGAGTACGCCTTCCGGCACAAGCCGGGCGATGTGAGCCGGCTGCCCGATGTCGTCGCACCGCACATGCCTCGGCTCGACTGGCAGATGTGGTTCGCGGCCCTCAATCCTCAGGGGAATGAAGGCTGGCTGACGGCACTGTGCCAGCGTCTGCTCGAAGGGGAACCTGTGGTGTTGCGACTGCTGGATGAGAATCCGTTTCGGGATGCACCGCCGAAGTACGTGCGGCTGACGTACTACCGCTATCGCTACACGACATCCGCGGAACATACGCAGACCGGGGACTGGTGGAGCCGCGAACGTCTGGGACGCCTGACCCCGCCACTGTCGCTGCGCCAGTAAACAAGGACCGCGCCGAATTCTGCCACGTTGCTCCTCTGCCGCTTCGGAAACACTCGCTCCTCCTCGAATCGCGGCTAAACACGTCGGCGGTCCGCTCATTGACCGATGGCCGCACGTCCGGCGATCGGGTACGCTGGTGACGCTTCGTAAACAATCGCCATCACTCAGCTTCCCTGCTGCGGAGCCACTCCATGATCTGCATCACCGTCACGCCCACATCGCGAACACTGGCCAAAGTCGACCTGCTGAATGCGGCCCGGCAGGGGGACATCATCGAGCTGTGTCTGGATCATCTGGTGAAGGAGCCGGACATCAAGGATTTGCTCTCGGCGGTCGACAAGCCGATTATCGTTTCCTGCCGTCGACCCGAGGATGGCGGCCAGTGGAGAGGGACCGAAGACGAACGTCTGATGTTATTGCGACAGGCAATTGTCGCCGGGCCCGCCTACATCGAACTGGATCTGGACATTGCCCCGAAGGTGCCGAGGTTTGGCAGCGTGCAACGTGTGATCAGCTTCACGCGGATGGATCGTCCCGAGCATGACATCGACGGCATCTTCGATGAGGCCGCGAGTGCGAACGCCGACGTCGTCAAGTTCACCTGGCCGACACCGACCATCGACGATGCGTGGCCGCTTCTGGCGGCGGTGAGCCAGAAGAGGAGGCTGCCCATCGTTGGCATGGGTCTCGGACCGGCGGAGCTGACCTTCTCGCTGCTGGGTCGCAAGTACGGTTCGCCGTGGATCTATGCGGCCTTGGAGAAGGGGATGGAAGCACACCCCGGGCAGGCAACGGTCTTCGACCTCAACGAGATCTATCACTGTGCCGAGATCGATCGTAACACGATCTTCATTGCGATTGCCGGTTTCGGAGAGGCGGCGACCATCACCACACGAATCTTCAACGCAGGCTTCAAGGAACTCGGGATGAATGTCCGCTGTCTGCCGATTCAGATCGGTGACCTCGGCAAACTGCAGAAAATGCTCGACAAGCTGAAGATCAAGGCGATCCTGGTGTTCGGCTCCATCGGCCAGGAGATTCTGCCCCTCGCCCAGCACATCGACAAGCTCGACTTCCAGAGCCAGTACATCGACCTGCTGCTGCACAAGTCGGATGGCTGGCATGGCTATAACACCATCTGGCGGTCGGCACTCAATTCGTTGGAGAAGGTGCTGGGACGAAGCGGATCGGGGCAGTGCCCGCTCGACAAGCTCAACGTACTGGTGCTGGGAACGGGGGGCGTCGCCCAGACCATGGTCTACGGCATCACCCAACGGCAGGGTCTCGTCAGCATAGCCGGGCCTGATGACAAGCGGGCCCAGCACATGGCGAGCCTGATGAGCTGCCGGCACGTGTCGTTTCAGTCGATCTACGATACGCTGTTCGACGTGATTGTGATTGCGGACCCGGCGCTCAAATGCGGTCAGGCGCATGGCTGCATCAACCCGTCGCTGTTCAGGCACACCAACACGGTGGTCGATGCCAGCCAGCCTCCGCTCGAGCACGAACTGTTTACAGAGGCCCGGGACCGGCACAGCAAACTCGTGGACCCCAGGCCGATCTATGTCGAGCAGATCCGAGCGCAGTTCAAGGTGATTGCGGGCAAAGACCTGCCCCCCGCAGCCCTCGCTGCAGGACTGCCCGAGGCCTGAATGGGCAGCCGTCGGGTGTTGTGGTTCCCGCAGACCCCGTTGGTAGTCAGCACACGTTATGTCCCCATCAGCTGGCGACGAAAGATGAAGAACGCCGCCCCCAACAGACACAGGCCGGCCCACAGATAGTCCAGTGTGAGCCGCTCCCGCATGTAGAAAACAGCGAATGGTGCAAAAACCGAAAGGGCGATCACTTCCTGCAGAATCTTCAGCTGGGCCACCGACATCACGCGGTACCCGACGCGATTGGCAGGCACCTGCAGCAGATACTCGAACAGGGCAATTCCCCAGCTCACCAGGGCCGCGGCCAGCCAGGGCTTTGACGAAAGATTTCGCAGATGGCCATACCAGGCGAATGTCATGAAGACATTGCTCAGGCTCAGCAGCAGTACCGTGACGATCATGGGGCGCATACAGTTTTCCGCAGGAACGCAGGGAAGTCAGAAGCCACTCGGCGGCCCTACGTCGCCAGTTGGCGCTTTCGAATGCGCCGTTCGATCTGCTTTAGGATCTCGTAGTCGCTGAGATAGGGAGATGCAAACGCGGGTCGCAGCGAGATCGGGACGTCATCCATGCGGTAGACGGTGCCCGGCACGTTGATGCCGTAGGTCGCTGTCGTGAAAGCGACGGTGGCCACCTTCGCCGTGGAACTCAATTTGGGATCGAGGACGATGGTGGGGATGCGGACGAAGTGATCGCGGGCCGGCTGCGAGAAGTTGCTCATCGGATCACTGGCGATGATGAGGGCTGCGTCGGCCTCACCCCGCGCAAGCAGGTCGGTCGTGGTGAACTCACCCGGATTGAACCGGGGATATCCCCGCCCGAGGTTGACGCCGAACGGGTAGCCGGTCTGCCACGTGACGACGTTGTCGGCACCGGTGACATTGCCATGCCCGCGCATCGGCTTGGCGACCCAGCGATTGCCGAAACGATTCATGTCTCGCGCGAGTGTGAGGACGGCTTCGCTGTTGAGGTGCTTGCCCCGCGTCATCGTCAGTCCCATCCCGAACAAGATGGCACCAAACTTCGCCCTTTGCATGCGGTCCATCAGTTCGCGGAGGGTGTCGAGCGGAATGCCGGTCTTCTCCTCCACCGACGGATCGGGATCGACTCCCTTGGCCAGCGCCCGGAGCGACCACGCCAGTTCGAAGTCGGAACGAGGCTTCAGCTGCAGGTGCAGGTCGACCGCTTTGGCACTTTTTGTCTTGCGCACATCGACCAGCACCGCATAGCGGTCCTTGCGTCCATTGGGGACCAGTTCCCCTTTGGGCATCAGGCTGTATTTCGTGAAGTGCCGCGGGTGACTCTCCGCCGGATTACCTCCCCAGAAGATGAGGAAGTCGGCCCGGTTGCGGATCTCGCCCAGCGAGCAGGTGACCTCGCCGACCCCCTGGAAGGCGATCCCCGAGGGGCCGTGGCATACTGAGGTTGTGGTGTCGACAGTCCCACCAATCCAGTCGGTGATGGCGACAGCCACCCGTTGGGCTTCGCAGGTTGTGTCCGAGAGGCCGTAGGTCACCGGGTAATGAGCCGACAGGAGAATATCGGCAGCCTTATCGATCGCCTCGTCATAAGAGACCGACTGCCCGTCGATCGTCGCCTCGGGTCGGTTCTCGATGTGGTGATGGAAGAACCACGCCTTACCAAGGACGCAGGCGCGCTTGGCCTCGGTGATGCGGCTGGCAGTGGTATCCACCGTCAGATCGATGTCATCGCAGACACACCCGCAGAAGGTGCACGTCGCGTCCTGGATCACGTTCAACGAGGTCTCTGCGGGAGAGGCAGAGAGTGTATCCGGCATGCGTCGCTCCAACGCGACTATTGACGGGACGACGGGTTACCACTTCCTAGTGGACTGTCCGTAGTCGCTGTGACTCGATGAGGAAGTGTGCGAGGACCCATCATGTGGTTCGTGCCCTCCACCATGTGGTGGAGTCGGAGGGCAGTATTCGGGGTCGCCACCGCCCGGATGTCCACCACCTGGAGGACCACCACCTGGATGTCCCCCGGAGCCACCACCTGGAGGACCACCACCTGGAGGACCACCACCTGGAGGACCACCACCTGGAGGACCACCACCTGGAGGACCACCACCTGGAGGACCACCACCCGGAGGTCGGCTGGGGCTGATCACGTTGCCGGAACGTGAACTGGAACTGTCGTTGCTGGCCGCTGCCAAGGCACCGGCCAGTGCTCCGGCCGCCAGACCTCCCAGTAAACCGCTACCACCTTCACCGCCGCCGCCTCCACCGCCGGTGCCGGATTGTGGCGAACCTCCGTTGCCACCACCGCCCGTTGAAGAGGGAGTGCTGGCTGTACCACCGCCGACTCCTCCGCCCTGTCCACCGGCCGCATCGGACAACTGCTGCACGGCCTGCCCGACGTTTTCTGGATCGCAGGTCGTACTGAAGAATCCGGAAGGGGGAGCCACATCATCAAACAGCGCCACCGGGATGGTCAGCTCGCCTGGGACATCACGCGTGGCCAGCGATTCACCCACCGTCTCGATTGAAAACGCCGCAAGTCCCTCGACACCCGCCGCGACGAACGAGAAGGTCCCCGGGGTCACATCCTTCAGACGAAACATACCGCTGGGCTCAACCTGCGCCTGGCCAATGAGCGTGTTGTTCTGCACCAGAAAGACATTCAGCCGGCGGATGCGAGTCGCGATTCCTGTTCGCGGGTGGATGCGGCGCATCCGGCCAACGAGTTCGCCATTGCTCGTGAGCCTCACCTGGTGCTGCTTGAGGTTCGTGGTCTTGGTCGGTGCATCGGCCACGGGCTGGTCCTCGTCTCCCAGCGGTTCATCCGGCTGCGATTCCACAGGAGGCTCGGCTGTCGCAGTCTGACGATTGAGCAGATTCGGGGGGATGTTCGATCGTGCCAGATCGAGCACTACCGGGAAGTCTCCTCGCGGGATCGCCAGCGACTCGATGTTGATTTCTTCTTCCACTTCCTGGAACAGCGCCACTTCGCTGAGAACGGACTGCTCGCCGGGAACAGCATCAGCAGGTTCCTGGATTTCAAGTCCGTAAGCCACATAGCCACCCGGGCCCGAGCCCACCAGCGAGTACACACCGACGAGGATGTCGGAGATCTCGAATCGGCCATCGTCCCCCAACTGGGTCGAGGCGACGACCGATCCACCCTGCAGTAATGAGACCGTCATGTCGCTCGCAGGCACGGCGATGTGATCGACTGGATCGACAACTTGCAGCCGTCCTACAAGTCGACCTTTGTCGGTCAGGCGCACCCGGTGACTGCGCAACCTCTGATCGAGCGAAGATTCATCCTGCAGGAACACTGGCTGAGTTGCATGCCCGGGACGATCGACGTCGCTGCCACTCGACGCCGCGACCTGCCGTGCCCACTGGGTCTGCGACCAGACTGCGACGCCGCCGGCCAACGTCACCGTGCCGGCAAATACCACCACTGCTACAATCTGAACGGGAACTCGTGCAGGTATTCGCATGGTCTGCGTCGCGCTCTGCTGATGGCCCAGGAATCCCTTCCGAACTCTCCCTGACTACGCTGCTTATCAATGCTACAGGGTCCATAGTGCCGATGCAACTGAGCTTCACGCCAATGCCGCAGCCGCGGGACCCCCTCGCGGATCGCTTGTTTCAACGACGACCTCGGGGCCATAATCGGGATCGGTATCAACGACTCCCGTTTCCCTCGCTCCGTGAAAGAAACTGACGCATCATGAGACCGTTTGTCCTGTTCGCCGGTTTGTATGCCATGTCCATCTCCCCCCTGTTCGCCGCCGAAGAACCGACTTCCCAGCCGTTCGGCAAGACGACGCAGGGAAAGGCGGTCGAAGTCTACACCCTCACCAACGACACCGGTCTCGTCGCGAAGATCATGGCTCGCGGGGCCACGCTCGTCGAACTACTGGTCCAGGACAAGGACGGCAAGGTTGCCGATGTCCTCAACGGGTTCGACGATGTCTCCGGATATGAGTCGGAAGACAACCAGTACTTCGGCACCACCACGGGACGCGTGTGCAATCGCATCGGCGATGCCAGCTTCGCACTCGATGGCAAGACCTACGAACTGGCCAAGAACGACGGGAACAATCATCTGCATGGCGGGGCCGAGCGCAGTCTCGACAAGGTCGTCTGGAAGGCCAGTCCCTATGCGAGCGAGAGTGGTCAGGGAGTGCGATTCAACTACACCAGTCCCGATGGCGAAGAGGGCTACCCGGGAAACCTGAAGATCACCGTGAACTACTTCCTGCCGAAGGATCGCAACTCACTGCGGATCGGCTATCGGGCCACCACCGACAAGCCCACGCCGGTCAACCTCACCAACCATGCATACTTCAACCTCGGGGGGCATGGCAGTGACACGGTCCTCGATCACGAACTCAAGCTGTTCGCCCGCCAGTACACCCCCACCGATGAGGAATTGATTCCCACGGGCGAGATCGCCGACGTGCAGGGAACGCCGCTCGACTTTCGTCAGCCGCACCGCATCGGTGATCGGATCGAGAAGCTCACCAATACCGGAGCGAAGGGTTACGATCACAACTTCGTACTCAACGACCTTGCCGAAGGGCAGACGATGCGGAACGCCGCCCAACTGAAGGACCCCGTGTCCGGTCGCGTCCTGACGATTCGCACGACGGAACCCGGCGTGCAGTTCTACTCGGGCAACTTTCTGCATGGGCAGGAGGGCAAGGATGGCAAGACCTACGCCCACCGCAGTGCCTGCTGTCTGGAAACACAGCACTTCCCGGATGCCGTGCATCATGAGAACTTCCCCAGCATCATCCTCCAGCCGGGTGAGACCTTCGAATCGACGACGGTGTACTCCTTTACGGCGGAGTGACTGCGTTCCCTGCCACAGAGGACCGGCGGACGTCCGTCTCAGTCACTGCTGCACAAGACGTGCGCACCATCGGCCGTCGCGAACCATTCCGTGTCCATTCCCAACGCGTGCTGGTGAGGATACGATCAAGCCTTCACGTTCGCCGAAACACATGGGGTGTTGTGGGCGAACATCCATGATCTCGAGGTGAAACAATGAAGAAGTTCGTCGCCGCAGTTGTTACCTGTACGTTGATGCTGGCACTCGCCGTCCCTGCCCAGGCTCAGGCCACAGCCAAGAAGAAGGAAAAGGGGGACGCCCAGCCGCAGGCGATCTCCCAGCTGAACAAGTCACTCGAAAAGGTGGAACTCACGGCGGAGCAGAAGGCCAGCCTCAAGGAGATCCAGGCCAAGCACAAAGGCCCATTGGCGGAACTGCAGAAGTCCCGGGAGACACTGCTGGGGGCCGATGTCATCAAGAAGATGAGCGAAGCCCGCAAGGCAGCAACGGCCGAAGGGAAGAAGGGCAAGGATCTGCAGGCAGCTGTGAATGAAGCAGCCGGACTGACTGCCGAGCAGACCGCGAAGCTGGACGAGTTGCAGAAGAAGATTACTGCCGCTACCACGGCTCTCAAGAAGGATGTCCTCGCGATTCTGACAGCAGAGCAGAAAGAGGCGTCGGGAATCACTGTTGCGAAGGGTGGCAAAGGGAAGAAGAAAAATTCGACCAACTGAAGTAACGCTTCAGTAAGACCGATCAGGGCCGGCAGGCCCCGATTGACGGGTCGCACAGGGGGGAAGCCATCAACAGGCTTCCCCCTTTTTGTTTATCACTGAGCCTCTCTAGAAGTCACAGGCGTGCGGGGAGCGTCGCAAGAACTCCACTCCCCCCGCGGGGAGAGGGTGGCGAGTCGAGCGAGCCGGGTGAGGGGCCACTCATCTGGTGTTCGGAGATGCTCCCGCAACCCCACTCAACCACTCACTCATCCCCGCCGTCGTTGCTCGCGTCCTTGGGGTGGGACAGGCGTTCAACCGCCTGCTGCAGCGCCTCGATCTGCCGGCTCAGCTGCTCGATCTGCGCCTTGAGTTCGGCCTGTGCTTTGGCGTCGCCATTAGTCGCTTTCGCACCGGGAGTGCCGAGTTCGATCCGCCCGGCGCACAGTCGCATGCCATCCCGTTCGAGGACGACTCCCGGCCCGACCTTCTGGATTTCAGTGTCGTAGTACGACTCGAGAAAGTCATGGTCAGCCTCGGGGGAACCAGGTGCATGGGGCGGATCCGATGCAGTTGGCGGTTCGCCTGACATCTTGGACAGCTCACGCTGCATCGCCTCTCGGAGAGTGTCGTCCAACAAGGGCAAGTCCCACTTCTCACGTCCGATCGGGGTGACGTCGAGCGACGTCCAGTCTCCTTCATGGATGATCGTCAATTCGATCGGAGCGCCTTCTGATTTGTCGACAATCTCCATCAGTTGCTCTGCCCCACTCAGAGCATCATCATCGGCCGCGAGAATGATGTCATGCACTTTCAGTCCGGCGTTTGCGGCAGGTCCTCCTTCGAAGACCCTCGTCACGACGACTCCCTCTCCCGGTTCGAGCTTGAAGTGAGACCGCAACTGGTCCGGGAGTGCTTCCACAACGGCACCGATTCGAAACCGTGCCTTGCGCTCAGCTTCCCAGAGGGGATTGGTCGCCCGCCCGACATGGAAATCGCGTATGACGCCATCTGGACCAATGACGCTGATCTTGACCGCACCTGACTCACCCGCCGAAGGAGTTTGAACATTAATATGAAGATCTGACTGTGAGACATCGTCGATCAGTGAGAGAACAAACTTCGTCCATTCTTCAGCCGCCGATGTTTTCAATGCTTCGGCCTCAGCTTCCCGCAACTTCTTTTGGGCATTGCGCATGGCCTCGAACGCTTTCTTGCGTTGTTCCATCTCTTCCCGGCGCTCGCGGATCTGCTCTTGAACCTGCTCCCGCCGTTGCTCACCGGGTGGCTTGGCAGAGGGTTGTTCAGGTTCGTCCTGTGCCCGCAGCATCGTGACCGAGAGTGCGGTCAACACCAGCAGCAGGACACGCCTGATTGATTGGGTTACTCGCATCGTTGGATCTCCTGTTTGATAGGACAAAGATTCGAAGGTCTTGCTTCCGTGCGCAGATTCTTGACCACGGATTTCACTGACGGCACAGGTGACAGATGTGGCATTCAACGTGGCACTCAGTCCGCGTTCGGATCACGACATCAGGCTCGAAAATCCAGTGCTTTGCCAACATTCTGAATTCGGGTGCCACTGGCTCCGCCAGTGCATCACAACGAGTGCGATCTCATGACATTGCACTGGCAAAGCCAGTGGCACACAACCCCACGTGCATGGCGTGAAACAGCAATCAGACTCACAGCGCCCCCGGCTGCACGCGCAGTCTGCTGACCGGGAACGCCACCTGGTAACTCTCGTCCAGAGGCACCGTTACCAGTTCGGTGACCTCCTCGACCTGATAGCCTGCCTCCTGCAACGCGGCACGCACCTCAGCGGGCAGCCGAGATGCCTCCAGCAACGGCGACCATTGATCCCACTCATCTTCCGAATACAGCGGGACCGGCACCGTCTCCGACTGCCCGTTCTGGCCGACAAACTGCACATTGAGCTGTGGCCGGACGAATAAGTCTTCCACCGGTGAGACACCGCCGGGGTCGATGGGAGTCGTTCCGATGGCATCAGCCGGTGTCGCGGCATGTGTTACGATCAATGTGGGGCGAGTGTCGATGGACGCGACTTGTGGTTGCGATGTGTCCCGGTTCGCATCGGTCTGACGTCCCAGAAAGAACCCCAGAGTGCCGGCGAGCAGCGACGCAGCCAACGCTGCATGCGTCACGGACATTCCGAACGATCTCGTGCGAGGACGTTCGGCCTTCACCGTCGTACGGGTCGTAGGCTGACCGCTGGGCAGTTTGCTCTCATCAGCCCGGCACACGTCGCGCCAGAGGCGCTGTTCGAGGAACGTCAGCGCCAGCGATCTCCAGCCGGCCTCCGACTCATCGAGGCGTTGCAGCAGCGCCTGTTCCTCGGTCTGGGACAGTTCCCCGTCCACGCAGCGCCAGAGGTCTCGTTCGAGTGTGTCAGGTGTCATGGGAAGACCTCAACTAGATGGCTTGATGTCAGCAGGTGTCTCATCCGCCGGCGGGCTCGCAACAGCCGATATTCGATGGTGTCGGCAGCCACGCCCAGATGCGACGCCAGTTGCTGGTAAGTCCAGTCTTCGGTGTACTTGAGCATCAGCAGTTGCCGGTCGATATCGGTGAGTTCCCGGAGTGCGTCCCGGACCGCCTCGCGCCGCTCTCCCAGCAACAATCCGTCCAGTGGGTCAGCCTCATCGGTCTCCGATATATCCTGTGTCAGTCTCTGCCGCAGTTTGTGTTGTCTGCCTGCCTTCCGGCGGAATTGCAGGCATTGCTTGACGGCGACCCGATACAGCCACGGTGCCAGGCGGTCGTTGTCGGGTGGTGACCCCGAGCAGACCGCGATGGCGACCTCCTGCAGGATGTCGTCGACGGCATCCGCTTCACCGACCCGGTTGCGAACCACGGTGCGTAACCAGTGCCGGTGCGGCTCGAGCGTGGGACAGGTTCCGTTGGCCAGAGCTGCGTTCCTTCGGGTGAGCATCGGTTGCCGGGACTCGCTGAGGGGTCTCCTCCCTGATGTTGCCGCCCGAGCGAGTCTCCGTGAGGGTATTTCCGGAGATTGTCCGAACTGGCAGAAAACATGTGAAGTGCAGGCCCGCCGAGCGACAGACGATCGTGCGCATAAAGAAACCCGACTTCGGGGGAAGCCGGGTTTCTGATTGTCTGGCAGTCCGTGCCTCTTAGACATCCTTGCCGACGGAAATCATCCGTGACACTCGGCCGATTCCGTCGGCTTAGTACATGTCCTCGTCGCCCATGCCGTGTCCGCCGCCCTTCTTCGTCTCTTCCTTGGGCTTCTCGGCAATCAGGGCATCGCTGGTGAGTAGCAGAGTCGCCACGCTGGCGGCATTCTGCAGGGCCGTGCGGGTGACCTTCACCGGATCGATGACCCCCGCCTTGACCAGATCCTGGTAGGTGTCGGTGGCGGCGTTGTAACCTTCGTTCCCCTTCTTCTCGGAGACCTTTTCACAGATGACGGAGCCGTCCATGCCGGCATTGTCGGCGATCTGTGTGAGCGGAGCCCGACACGACCGCACGATGATGTTGTAGCCGACCTGCCCGTCGTGCGAGAGGTCACCGGCCTTCACTGCGGTGGAAGCACGCAGCAATGCGACACCTCCACCGGGGAGAATGCCTTCTTCCACGGCGGCGCGGGTCGCATGCAGGGCATCCTCAACACGGGCCTTCTTCTCCTTCATCTCGGACTCGGTCGCGGCACCTACGTTGACCTGGGCGACACCACCCGAGAGCTTGGCAATGCGCTCTTCCAGCTTCTCGCGATCGTAATCGCTGGATGAGTTGTCGAGCTCGCGACGAATCTGGTCAATTCGGGCCTTGATCTCTTTGGTATCGCCGGCCCCTTCGATGAGGGTGGTGTTGTCCTTGTCGACGACCACCTTTTTCACGCGGCCCAGATCGCTGAGCTGCAGGTTCTCGAGCTTGATGCCGAGGTCCTCGAAGATGGCCTGACCGCCACACATGATGGCGACGTCCTGCATCATGGCCTTGCGGCGATCGCCATAGCCCGGAGCCTTCACCGCAGCCACCTTGAAGGTGCCCCGCAGCTTGTTGATGACGAGCGTCGCCAGGGCTTCGCCTTCAATGTCCTCGGCGATGATGAGCAGTGGCTTGCCCGCATTGACGACCTTCTCGAGCACAGGCACCAGATCCTTGACGCTTGTGATCTTCTTCTCGTGGATCAGGAGGTAGGCGTCTTCGAGCACGGCTTCCATGCTCTGGGGATCGGTCACGAAGTACGGAGACAGGTAACCTCGGTCGAACTGCATGCCCTCGACAACCTCAAAGTCGGTCGTCAGCGACTGTCCTTCTTCGACAGTGATGACGCCGTCCTTGCCGACCGCCTCCATGGCATCGGCCAGAATGCTGCCGATCGTCTCGTCGCCGTTTGAAGCGACCGTACCCACCTGAGCAATCGACTGCTTGTCCCGGCACTCGATGCTCATCGAGTGGAGCTTCTCGACAATGTCCTTGACCGCCTTGTCCATGCCGCGCTTCATTTCGAGCGGACTGACGCCGGCCACGACCGCCTTCAAGCCTTCGGTATAGATGGCCTCTGCCAAAATGGTCGCCGTGGTGGTGCCGTCGCCGGCATTGTCGGAGGTCTTGCTGGCGACCTCCTTCACCATCCGGGCTCCCATGTCCTCGAACTTGTCGGGGAGTTCAATCTCCTTGGCAACCGTAACGCCGTCCTTGGTGACGGTCGGGGAGCCGAAGGACTTTTCCAGAATCACGTTGCGTCCCTTGGGGCCCAGTGTGACTCGAACCGCCTTGGCCAGCTTGCTGACACCGCGGCGAATGGCTTCCTGGGCTTCCTGATCGAAGGCGATCATCTTGGCCATGTTTTTCTCCAGTCGTGAGTATTCAGTAGATATTCGTCAGTATTCAGTAGTTAGTTATCAGTACTGAGTCTTCGGTTTTCAGCTTGCCCGCCCGTGGCAGAGAACCCTCGAGTGGCTCGTGCCGACAACTAAAAACTGGGCACTGACAACTCAATCAGTACGTCGCGAGAATGTCGGACTCGCGCAACAGCAGCAGTTCCTGGTCACCCACGGTGATCTCGTCGCCGGCGTAGGAACTGAAGATCACGCGATCCCCTTCCTTGACTGTCAGCGGCACCTTGGTGCCGTCATCCCGCACATGCCCATCGCCGATGGCGACGACCTCGCCCCGCTGGGGCCGGTCCTTCGCTGAATCGGGGAGCACAATGCCCCCGGCCGTTACCCCTTCCGCTTCCTGACGCCGCAACACCACCTTGTCGCCCAAGGGAACGATCCGGGTGCCGTTGGTCTTGGCCTTCTTTGCCATGTGATTTCCTCGAATGCTTCCTCTGACTTCAATTCGCACGGGATCCGCGCGGAGAGACACTGTTCACGTGAGGCCACACTAGGCGAAGCGTGTGCCAATCGGCGCTAATCCGCAAACCACTGATACAGAATGCCTTATGCGGATTGGCGTGATATTGGCCGACTGCCGAATCGCCCCCGGCCGTCCCGGAGACCGCCACACATCTGCCAATCTGGCAGACATCCTGGCTCGAAGTCTGCGGCGCTGGCATGGAGTCGGGTCAGCGTGAACTGGCACAACTCACCACTCCAGCGGGGGGCCGTCCAGACGGGCGGTGTGGAGTTCGCGCCACTCATAGAACGCATCGTTGGCGGCTTGCTGGGCCGCCATCGTCGCCGCGCCCATCCGGATCGCCAGATTGATGTTTCCCTGCCCTCCCAAGCCGAGTAACTTCGTGAGCTGCAACGCCTGAGAGACCTGTGGATCCTGCAGAATGCGGTCGATATCACCGTCGGCGACATCCAGGGACGACTTGATCTGCGCATCGCTCCAGATCGCTTCCCAAGTCCCGTCAGGCATGCAGGCCACGAACTGATCCTCGACCTTGACCTGTCGACGGTTCACGTCGGGTTGCGTTCGTGTCACCCGAAAGCCCCGCGTATGCTCCTGCTCCGCGATGCGAATCGCCTGCGACTTCCAGCTCTCGGCATCCCCCAGCTTGATATTCCCCAGTCCCAGAGCCGGATCGTTCAGCAAGTCCCCCACCGCGAACGACAACTGTTCCTGCAGAACGCCCTGTAACAACTCGGCCATCTGTGGGCGGGGAGCATTCTCGCCCGTGCGAACGATGAGGTTCCCGGTTCCCTGGAATTCGAGCCGATTGCCAAACTGAAACTCATACACGGCGCGGCGTGCCGCCCACTCGCGATCGTCGGGTGGGGTCGCCACCGGTGCCAGCAGCGACCCATCGATAACCACGTTCGCTGCCGACAGTCCCGCCTTGGTGAGTGCCTGCTGCAACTCATCGGCCGGGCGGGTCTCGACATCCGACAGCTCTTGCTGCAAGGCGAGAAAGCCGATGCGCCGCCGGGGCAGGGAACAGGGCTGCAGCGCCTCGATCTCCCGGCGGGGGACCTCGATCTGCACGATGGTGTCGACCGGAGTTCCGTCGGTTGCGTCGTCGTGCAGGAGCGTCTGGAACTCGTCGCGTTCCTTCTGCAGGAGGTCGATCAGCCGCTGCGAGGACGTTGCAGCGGGGGGATGTGATCCGGCGACCTCGATCGGCGAAAGATCTGAGGGGGTTCCGTTCCTCTCGATCTCGGCAATCCATCGATCCAGCCTCGCGATGAGCTGTCGGTACGCCTGTTGTCGCGCCCGCGCTGTCGCATCGGCAGCAGCGAAGCGTTCGAGTTGCTGCAGCGTCTGCCGGTGGTTCTGACGTTCGTCGGTGAGCAACCGCAACAGTTCCTGTGTCGATGCGGAATCGTCGGACGCAGCCCGATTAACAACGGCAGCCGCTGGTGCCTGGGCGGGTCCCTGCGGGAGACTGGACGGGAGTTCTTTCAGCCAGTTGTCAATCCGGGGGATCAGTGATTCATACAGCGTCCGTCTTGTGGGACTGGTGATGGCCTGTTGACGCTCGAGCCTGCGTGGGGCATGTTGCTGCAGCCATGCGGATCGGGCCGCCAGTGTGACTGTGCCGCCTGAGGGGCTCTTCAGCACGATCCCGCGCAGCTCGATGCCATCGTTGAGCCGGACGACATCGACTGCCAACTGATCGCGGTCGGCCGCTCCCGACTGTGCGACGAGGGATCGATTGGCCCCCAGCCACAGAGCCAACAGGGTTCCGGCGGCAACCAGAGGGCGAAGGCAGATCATGGGGATCTCCTGCAAGACATGTTACGCTCACCGGACTCGTGCACTTCCTGCAGTATATGAAACGGCAAACAGTTCCCGTGATCAACAGGAGATAGCGAGATGTGCTCAAAGTGGCATGACAGAGGACTCTTCTTGAGCTGGTCGCCCGATGCATTCGACACACTTCCCGTCCCCCGTATGATGTGATGATGGCACGCTGGCCGGACAACCTGCGATCGACGCTGACGACGGCGGCACTCATCTTCGTGCTGTTCCCGCTGCTCTGCTGGCTGACCTGGTGGTTTGTCCGGGGATGAACATGTGACCTGATGCGATTCTGGGAATGGTACTTCGGACTGCCGGCCGCCCGGCCCGGGCAGGGGACGGATTGGGGTCTGCGCTGGACCTGGCCCGGAGGAGGAGCGGTGCCTGCATGGGGACTTGTCCTCCTGTTGCTGGGGATGATCGGGGGCGTTCTGCTGGTCTATCGTCGCGATGCGCGCCTGATGCCGCTCGGACGACAACTGCCGCTCATGCTGTTGCGAAATTCTCAGCATATGTCTGGTGGTGATGATGCTCGGGCGCTGGACGCTCGTTCTCCGCCGCACCGGTCTGCCGACGCTGGCGGTCATGATCGACACGTCCGCGAGCATGGGCCTTGAGGACAGCTACCGTGACCGCAAAGCGCGCGACACGGCCCGTGTCCTCGCAAAGAGCCTCGACCGGAAGTCGGCCAGTCGTCTTGATCTGGCCAAGGCGACGCTGTTGCACAACAACAGCCGGCTATTGCGACGCTTGCAGGACGGGCACCAGTTGCGGCTCTATCGGTTCGATGCAGATGCATGGTCGGTGCCGGCTGAGCAGCCAACAGCGATCCGCGAACCCGCGACCGACACCGAGGACTCGCTGCCGGACTTCGTCAGACATTTGACTGCCGATGGTGCCGCGACCCGGCCGTTGCCGGCTTTGCGATCGCTGCTGGAGGATCTGCGCGGTTCACCTCCGGTCGCCATCGTGGTGCTGACGGATGGGATCACGACGAGTGGTTCACAGGATCGGTTTCCGATGGCTGCCGAGGAAGCGCGGTCTCAGGCGGTGCCTCTGGTGATTCTGGGAGTCGGCAGTGAGGAACCTGCCAGGGACTTGCAGCTCGCCGATCTGCTGGCCGATGATGTGGTGTTCGCTGGCGACCCGGTGACCTTCACCTTTCAGGTGAGGAACTTCGGCTTTGAGGACCAGTCGGCGAGGATCACGCTGCGCGAAGCGTCGGCCCCCGACGTGCTGGCGTCGATTGAGTTGCCACTGACAGATTCCCAGGAACCATTGGCGGGCGAACTGACCTACACTCCCGCAGAGCCGGGAGAGTATGAGTTCGTCCTCGAAGCCGAGCCCCTCCCTGGTGAGTCGACCCTCACCAACAACTCGCTGACGGCACGTGTCAGCGTGCGGAAGGAGCAATTGAGGGTGCTGCTTGTCGATCGCCTGCCCCGGTGGGAGTATCGACATCTCAAGAGCGTGCTGGAGCGCGATCCGGCCATCTCGTTGCAGAGTGTGTTGCAGGAGTCCGACTCAGGCTATGCAGACGAAGACCGCAGCGCGCTCCGCCGGTTCCCCGTTGTTCGTGACGAACTGTTCGCCTACGACGTCGTCATCCTGGGGGATGTCAACCTGGCCTATCTGGGGCCGACCGCCCTGGATGATCTGCGGGCCTTTGTGGCAGAACGGGGCGGCGGACTGGTGATGATCGCCGGCGAAGAGCACAACCCCTTCAACTATCGAGGCACACCGCTGGAAGATCTGCTGCCCGTCAGTATCGGCTTCGAGTCGGATGCGGTGGCTCCATCGGCAAGCACCGGGTTCGTCCCAACGCTCACTCCCGCAGGCAACCTGCGGGCGGCCCTCCGACTGGCCGACCAGGCGGCGGAGAATCATCTGGTTTGGGGCAACCTGCCGCCTCTGTACTGGTGTGCGGTGACTGGACCGCGCAAGCCTGGGGCCGAGACGCTGGCCGCGTATCCGGGGCGGTCCACCAGCGATGGTCCCCAGCCGGTCATCATCACACAGCGCTATGGGGCGGGGCAGGTAGTCTTTCACGCGACGGATGAGTTGTGGCGCTGTGCGCGAGCGCGTCGAGGACCGGTACTACGGTCGGTATTGGTTGCAGTTGATGCGATACCTCAGCCGCTCGCGCCTGCGGTCAGAGGGCTCTGCCATTGAACTGAGTACGGATCGTCATGTGTATCAGCCCGGGGACAGGGTCGAGCTGCGCGTGCGCTTCGCCGATCCCTTGCTGGTCCCTGGGGACAGCGGGGAAGTGGCTGTTGTCGTCGAGGGACCCAATGGGTTTCGCGAGCGCGTGACGCTCGAACCATCGAGCGAGGCACCGCTGCTCTTCGCCGGCCGGATCGGCACCACCTCGACCGGAGCCTGGCGCGCCTGGCTTGCAGCGCCGGTGCTGACCCTGGAAAACAGGTCTCCCGAGACACCTGCGGACGGCAACGCGCCAGCGAGTCTGGAGGGGGCCGCCTCCGGTGACCCGGCGATTCCCAGCGTCACGTTTCGGGTGGACGCGCCGGAAGGAGAGCTGCGCGACCGATTGTTCCGCCAGTCGGAACTGGTGTCGGCGGCTCGCATCTCCCATGGAACCTACGTCCCCTTCTGGAAGTCGGAGGAGATTGTCGCATCACTCCCGCGCACGAGGGCCGTGCCGATTTCCGCGGAAACGGTGGTCCCTCTGTGGAACCGCTGGGAGGTCCTGTTGGGGTTGACGGGGCTGCTGACTCTCGAGTGGATTATCCGCAAGCGCACGGGACTGGTATGATTGTTCAGAGTTGTCACTGGTCAGTCATCAGTGGTGAGTTCGCAGGCTTCAATCGGCCAACGCAGCCATACGCCAGTCAGCCATCAGCTAATTATCCGTCCATGACCGACCACTGGAAGACGACTTTCGACGACGTGCGTCACCGTCTGCGGAGGATCATCATCCTGCGGGGCGTGGCGTGGTCGGTTGTAACGTTGCTGCTGGCCGTCGGGTTGGTCACGTTCACTGACTGGTCCCTGCATCTTGACTCACCCTGGCTGCGACTGCGCTCCTCGCTCTGGTCGTCGCGGTCACTGGATTCGTGATCTGGGGGGGCCTGATCCGACCGCTGCGCGTGCCGCTCAGTGATGTGACGATCGCCCGTCTCATCGAACGCCAGCACCCCGGCTGGAACGAGGAGCTTTCGAGTGCGGCCCAGTTCCGCCAATCAACACAGGCGTCCGCGGGAGCCTCTGCAGAACTTCAGCGGCGGGCGATCACACAGGCCGCGGAACGGTTGCGGCAGGCTGACCTCGACGGCCTGTATCGTCTGCAGCAGGTGTGGGTGGCAGTGTCGGCGGCCGCTGTGGTCGGACTGATCGCAGGCGCGACTACGCTTTCTCATCCTGCGGAGACCGCGATCGCATTGAGGCGATTGGCCATGCCGTTGGGGTCCCGTCCATGGCCCCGCACCACACAACTGGCTTTGCTGGGAGAACACCTGGATCCTGTCACCTCGGCACAGTTCAAGACGTCCGCCGGACAGCCACTGCAGTTCTATGTGGAAGACCGTCTCGACGAACTGCCGGTCGATCTCCAGCTTCACGTGCGAACCGCTGATGGACATGTCACCCGTCAGACGCTGCGGACGACGCTGCTGCGAGATCGACGCGGCCATGCGCACGAAGTCGGCGTGGTTCGTCTGCTGGCCCATACTGATTCACTTCAGTTCCGGGTGACGGGGGGGGACGACGACTCGATGGATTGGCGGACGGTCGAAGTTGTTCCCGCTCCCGGCCTCGAGGCGCTGACCATCACGGTGGTTCCACCTGCCTACAGCGGTCTGCCGCCGCAGACCTACGGAGGAGCCGGTCTGATCGAGGGACTCGTCGGCAGTCGTCTGATGCTGGAGGGACGGGCCAACAAATCGCTAACGCAGGCGCGTCTGCACAGCGACCGGCTGCCGCTGCTCCCGTTGACGATCGGAGTCGATCAGCGCACGCTCTCTGCCGAGTTCACGCTCGATCAGCCCGGTCGCCTGTGGTACTGGTTTTCGCTCACGGATCACGACGGTCTGCAGATTCCGGATCCCACCCACTACGAACTGCGGGGCATCGCCGACCGGGAACCGGTGGTCACCATCGATCAGCCGGTCACCGATCTAGCCGTCACGTCGAAGGCACAGGTCCCGCTGCGCGTCGTCGCTCGGGATGACGTGGGACTGCGGCAGATCAGACTGATGTATGGTGTGGACGATCGAGACCCGGCATCGCTGCTGCTCTTCTCGGCAGCGACGCCGGTCAGCGAGCACTCCGCCAACATCAACTGGGAACTGGCCCCCCTGCAACTGACGCCGGGATCGCAGGTCGAATACGTCGCCGAGGCGTTCGATGCGTGCCCCGGTCCCGACCAGTCTTTGGGACAAATCGGACGCAGCGCACGCCGCACACTCTATGTGGTCTCCGACGACGCCAAACGACAGGAACTCGCCGCGCGTCAGTCGGGCATTCTGGGCACGATCGACGATCTGCGTGAGCGGCAGACCAGAGCGGCCGAACGTGTTGTCGGGCTTCGCATCCAGCAGGAACGCGCCGGTGAACTGCGACCGCAGGATATCGACCTGTTGAAGTCCGTCGAACTCGAACAACACCAGATTGCCGAGCAACTGACGCTGTCGCCTGCCGGTGCCCGCGCGGGACTTCAGGTCATTGAAGCGGAACTGGACGCGAATCGTCTGGAGGACGCGGCGACGAAGGCCCGGCTGGATCAGCTCACCGGACGACTCGACCTGCTGGCTGCCGACTGGCTTCCCGAAGCTGAACAGTCCTTGCGCGGGCCCGGAAGTCGGCACCAACATCACCATCTGAGACTGGCACGCCCGCAAACGGGGTCGATTCGCAAACTCCGATTGCGGACATCAGCGGGGAGTCTGACGCATCGACGTCGCAATGGCTGCAGGAGGCTGAGCAGGCACAGGCCAGTGTGGTCGACATCCTACAGGGCATGACCAGAGATCTGGAAGGTTGGCGACGACGCTTCGAGCTGTCCAGCGCCCTCGACGATCTGATCGGCGACCAGTCGGCGCTGCATCAGGAAACACAGGACATAGGCCGCGGGACGCTGTGCAGCGCCAGGGAAAGCCTCACTCCCCAGCAACAGGCCGATCTGGAGCGACTGGCCGAGCGCCAGCGTCGTCTGGCCGAGCGCCTCGCCAGTCTGGATGCGGCAACGACTTCATCACCCTCGGGCGGTCGTCGATCCGAGGATGCGGTTTCGTCTTCGTCGTCGCCGGGCACACCAGCGCCTGCGCATCCCGAGTCTCTGACCAAAATGCAGGCGGCCACCGAATCCCTCAGACGAAATGAGATCCCCAGGCGGTTGCGGCGCAGGAGCAGGTCTGCAGGATTTGCGAAACTCGGTCGACAAACTCGCCGATTCCACCGACCGACGATCCACAACAGCGTGTCGATGAACTGCGGGAACGCGTCTCGGAAGTCGATACTCTGCGTAAACAGCAGGAGCAATTGAACGCAGAAGCACACGACACATCGACGCCGTCGGCTGATCCCGACCGTCAGGAGCGGCTCGAACGCTTGCAGAAGCGGCAGTCCGAACTCGCCGACGAGGTCGACTCACTGGCCCGTCGTCTGCAACAGGATCAGCTGGATGCCGCCGCTCGTGCGGCGAGCGCAGGCCTCAAGACGCATGCACCAGGCAGACGAAGCTCTCGACGCGGCAGGATCCGCAGTCAGTCGATGAGAATCAGCAGGACGCGGCACACGACCTGCGCCAAGCTGCCAACCAGTGGCGCAGGCCCTGCAAAATGCCGAGCAGCTGCTTGCATTCGAACGTCTGGGTCAGTTGACGTCGCAAGTGACCGACTGGACGGAGCAGCAATCGGTGCTGCTGGAAGCGACACGCACATTGGACCGGGAGTATGCCGAGCGAACCCGCTGGAGCCGGCCCGCGCAAGACCCTGCAGGACACAACGCAGCAGCAGGCCGATCTCGCCGCCCACGTGCAGGAAACACTCGCCGAAATCCCAGATGATCCCGTCCTGTTGTCGGCGCTGACCGGTGCATCCGACCAGATGGCAGACGCCGAGCAACTGTTGCGGGATGAACAGACCGGAGAGGCGACGCAGTTTGCGCAGCAGGCGGCGCATCAGCGACTGGAGGCGGTTCAGGAGGTGCTCACACGCCAAACCTCCCCCTCATTGGCAGATGCACAACGTGAGGAATCTTCAACATCCCCCGAACAACGGGGTGAAGGCAAGGCGATGTTGCCGCCAGTGCTGCAACTGCGCCTGTTGCGTGAGTGGCAGGCCGAGATCAATCAACGCACCACCGGACTGATCGAGCGACGCGCGGATGAAGCAGCTTCGAGTGACGATCAACAGCGACGGCTCGCGACGTTGGCCGAGGAGCAACAGCGCATTGCCGAACTGACGCGGACGCTGATCGAGGAGTGGACCGCCGAACCTCCCGCGTCGGCTCCCCAGGCCCAGGGACAGTGAGTATTCCCATGACACGATGGACGGACATCCTTCTGTTGCGCAGGGCACAAGTTGTGTTGAATGCACTGTTGCTGGTCGGCCTGTTGCCTCAACTGTGTGCCGCACAAGAGGCCGATCCTCTCGACGAAGCGCTCCTGAAGCAGCTGGAGAATCCGGACGCCAGCTCGCATTCAGACGTCTTCTCGCGACTGGTGGAACACACGCGGTCGGTCCAGGTGCGTCTCGCGGATCAGCAGCTTGACAGGCAGACACAGGATCTGCAGGCGAAGGTCCTGGACGACTTCGACCGACTGCTGGAGCAGTTGGATGCAACATCACCTGCCTCACCCGAAGGTTCCCCCCCGCCGGCTCAGCAAGGGGCATCGCAGGCAGCTTCCGCAGCGGCGCAGGACCCAATGCATGGGACCTCGAATTCAGCCCAGCCAGGAGGTCAGGGGAACCAGGGACAGACCGATCCCAATGCCGCCGCCGGACAATCGGCCGAGCGGTCGACGGCCGGGCGCTGACCGAGGTCGAACGTCGATCCCGCGTTGCCCGGGCGAATGCCGCGTGGGGACATCTTCCACCAAAGTTGCGGGAAGAGTTGCGTGGAGCCTTCAACGAATCGTACCTGCCTCAGTACGATGAGTCTGTCCGCAGGTACTACGAGGCACTGGCTGCCAGACGCCGGACGAACGCCGCTGCCGAACCCTCGTCCGTGGACACCCCCTGATTCCGTCACCCTGCGACCTCATTGTGCAGGGGCTCTTGCCGTCAGCTCACCTCCCATGACATCCGCCCCCCGCTCCCGTCGTCCTACGCCCCCGCGCCCGAATCGACGGGCCGGTTCGTGAGGCTGCAACGCTATCTGGCGTCGGCCGGTCTTGGCTCGCGTCGCCACTGCGAAGAATACATCCTCGCGGGACGCATTACCGTCGATGGCGTGCAGATCACTGAACTGGGGACACAGGTCGATCCCTCCCGGCAGGCCGTCACTTTTGATGGCGAACCGCTGCGATCCCAGCGACACCGCTACTATCTGCTGAACAAGCCAGTCGGTTGCCTGTGCACCAGCCGCGACCCCCAGGGCGTCCCCGGGTGATCGATCTGTTTCCGGCCGACGGTCCGCGACTGTTCACCGTGGGACGACTGGACGAGAACAGCGAAGGACTGCTGATCGTCACCAACGACGGCGAACTGGCGAACCAGCTGGCCCATCCCCGCTTCCGCATTGATCGCATCTATCATGTGCAGGTGGCCGGCCATCCTGACCGCGAACTGCTCGGGCAACTGACAGAGGGCATGTACTTCGCCGACGGAAAGTTCAAGGCCGAGAGCGCCAAGCCCCTCAAGAAGCAGGGCAAGAGCACGTTCTTGGAGATTCGTCTGCGGGAAGGCAAGAATCGCGAAGTTCGGCGACTGATGGCCCGCGTGGGTCACAAGGTGATGCGGCTGCAGCGAGTCGGCTTCGGTCCCATCCGTCTGGGGCGCGTGAAGGCGGGTGAGTACCGTGAACTGCGGCCCGAGGAGGTCCGGGCCCTCCGCGAACTGGTGCAGAAGACCTCCGGAGAACGTCCTGCACCCCGGCAGCGGAGGCCTGCGGCCGGCAAGCGACGCACAGGTGCACCCTCCGCAACATCTGGCCGCCGCACTTCTGGCAACAAGCGACCGGCACGAGGCAAGAGCAGCAACGCACAGACGGCGGCCACTCCGCGTACGTCGGCCGGTCCCCGCCGATCTCCGCGCAAACCCCGGACCCGCTCCGGTGGCGAGCGCCGCCGTTGATCTGAGTCCGTAATCGAATGCGATACCGGGGCCACTCGATCCGGAGTCGCAGCGGCCAGCTTCGAGTGCAGTCGCGTTCCGCATTCGAAGCACCCCAGCTGTTGGAAACAGCCGGGGTGCTATCCGCAGTGGACAGCCGGGTGCTATCCCGCAGTGACTTGGGCAGGGTCCACTCGACTGTTTGGGATGGACATCACAAGCAGAGCGGGCGAGGCTGGCCGAAACCGTCGAGCGTCCCCGATGCAATCACACCTGCAACCAAGACCAGCGGCCAGCGGTACAGTCAACGAATTCCGCGCATTCCTTAGGATTCTCAAAGTTTTTTCTTGCATCGAAGATGAGGGTTGCTAACCTTACGGCCAGATTCGTTTGTTTCATTCCGTCATTCCGTGATGCCTTGGGGATTCTATCCTTCGCCGGCTTGAATCCATCACCCCCAACACACGGCTGGGGCCTGTCGCCACTCGACAGGCCCTGTTTCGTTATGGGTCCCCGATCTCCAGGGGCACTCCCCGCATGGTGGTCTGGCACCTGGGCATCATTCGAAGAGCGAACGCTTCGAGACGCCGGGATTGTGGCGCCGCTGCGAAAGCATCTGATCGCATTCTCCCGTCTGTACATCGTTCTCCGCCGAGGAGTGATCGCTTAGCTCAGGACACGGACGCTGGTCTGCGCGACCGAGTGCATCTCATCTGCTCGCGTCGAGCAGCAGTGCTGATCCGACGGCAGTGCGTGGTATGACGCATCACACGATCGTTGTCGGAGGAGGACTCGCCGGTCTCGCCGCAGCCGTGTCACTTGCCGGTGCGCGGGTTGCCAGTGACCGTGCTCGAATCGCGACCCCGGCTGGGAGGTCGGGCCGGGTCATTTCTGGACAAGCAGTCGGGCGAGTGGATTGACACCTGTCAGCATGTTGCCATGGGCTGCTGCACCAACCTGCGACACTTCTGCCGGACGCTCGGTATCGAAGATCTGTTCCGCACCGAGGACGAACTCACGTTTATCGATCCGGCGGGACGTCGCAGTCACCTGACATCACGATCGCTGCCGACGCCATTGCATCTGCGGCTGAGCATAGACCGTGCAGGCTGGAGTGACTGGCGCGAACAGCACCGGCTCGTGCGCGACCTGCGGCGGCTCGCACATCCCCGCTGGGCCAAGGATCGGGGGCTCTCGCTGCTCGACTGGCTGCAGCAGGAAGGCACGACACTCGACCTGCGCGAACGCTTCTGGGATCCGGTGCTGGTCAGTGCCCTGAGTGAATCGTTGGACCGGATCGCTGTGCCCTATGCCCGCAAGGTGATCGTGGACGGATTTCTCACTCATCGGGAGGGCTGGCGGGTGCAGATCCCCTGCGTGCCGCTGGACGAACTGTATGGCGCATCGGTCCACAACTGGCTGACGTCCCATAGCGCACAGGTGCTGACGAACTCAGGCGTGACGGCCCTCGAACTGGCCGGGGATGCCATCACTGCTGTCCGATTGCGATCGGGGGAGCGACTGACCGCCGACGAGTTCATTCTGGGGGTCCCCTGGTACCGCATGCTTGAGTTGCTGCCGGAATCGTTGCGGGAGCATCCGCAGATGGCGGGGATTGTCCGTCTGCAATCGGCACCGATTTCGAGCGTGCACCTGTGGTTCGATCGCCCGGTGCTGGATGTGCCTCATGCCGTGCTGACGGGGCGACTGAGCCAGTGGGTGTTTCGGAAGAGAGGCGAGCGGCGAGTGGCGAGCGACACGGAGCGGGGAGCGGTGCGTGGGGCATGGGGAGTCGAGGGCGGAAAGTCCAGAGCTGAGAGCAGGGAGCATGGAGCCGCCGGTGCGGAGTCAGAGGGCACGATTTCTCAGCATATTCCTCGCCACTCGCCGCTCCCCAGTCCCGATTCTCCGCTCCCCACTCCCGACTACGTGCAGGTCGTCATCAGTGCCAGTCGGGGGGTGAGCGATCGACCTTCGGCCGAGGTGATCGCCGACGTGATCCGTGAACTCGCGGACGTTTGGCCCGACGTGAAGTCCGCAACGCTGGAGCATGCCCGGCTGGTGACCGAGCATCGGTCGGTCTTTTCGCCGGTGCCCGGTGTGGATGAATGTCGTCCGCTGCAGCAGTCGCCTGTCGGCAACCTGCAGCTGGCGGGCGACTGGACGCGTACCGGTTGGCCCGCCACGATGGAAGGAGCCGTCCGCAGCGGATATCTTGCGGCAGCGAACGTCCTGGAACGACTGGGGCAGCCCGAGCCGCTGCTGCAACCGGACCTGCCTGCGAGCCGGTTGGCGCGCTGGATGCTCGGCCTGAAGGACACCGGGAGGTGACGTCGTCTCGGTTGAAAGCGTCGACAAGCACAACGTTACGCGGACGGCAGACACGGATCGTCATCAAGTATGTATCGCGTCATCGTCATTGTCGTGCTGCTGCTGGCGGTCTCGCTGTTAGGGACCGTCGGGTTCCGGCTGACCACCGGAGAGCCCTGGCTGACGTGCGGGTACCTGGCGATCATCACGCTTTCGACACTGGGATCGCGCGACGCCGGTGACTCGCCGGCGGTGATGCTGTTTGTGATGGCGTACCTGATCAGCGGGTTCGGCATCTTCACGTACAGTGCGTATCAAATCGGGCAGATACTGGTCAACAACGACTTGCGACGATTGTGGGAGCGACGACGTATGGAGCAGGACATTCGCAAACTCAAGCAGCACTTCATTGTGTGCGGCATGGGGCGCATGGGGCTGACGATCTGTGAGTTTCTGGAACGTCGCAAGCAGGCGTTTGTGGTGATTGATCAGAATGAGGAGCTGCTGACCGAACGGGCCCGGACGCGCGGCTGGCACTATGTGCATGGCGATGCGACCGATGATACCGTCCTGCAACGGGCCGGGATCGCCGAGGCGCGCGGATTGGCGACTGTGCTCGCGACCGATGCCGACAATGTATATGTGGTGCTCACGGCCCGTATGCTGTCGACCCGCCTGTCGATTGTGGCCCGCGCCAGTGATGACGCCGCCGTGCAGAAGCTGCAGCGGGCCGGTGCCACTCGCGTCATCAGCCCCTTCAGCAGCGGAGCGACGAAGATGGCGCGGTTCATGCTCAGCCCGAGCATCGAAGACTTTCTCGAGATTACCGACGAACGGGGCGGCGAACTCGAACTGGCCGACATCACCATTCCCCCCGACAGTCCCTTTGTTGGGAAGCGGCTGGCGGAGACCGACCTGCGCGAGCGGGGGGTGATGATCATCGGCATCCGCCGGGCCAATGGTGAGCGTCTGCTGCCCCCGCCCGGTTCTGCGACGATCCAGGCCGGGGACAGCCTATTCGCCTTCGGCAGTGCCGACGTGGTGAACTCGATCATCGCGACGACCAACGACGCGATGTGAGGCCGACCACGTAATGCCTCTGTAGCCGAAGCTGCCAGCTTGGGATTCGTGTCGCGAGAACAGGGTTTCGATGCGGGGTTTGTCCCTCAGTCTCCTGACATTGCGGGTTGAATACCCACTGGACACAGCCGGTGGGCTATGTTGCCGCATGTGGATGTACGCTGCACCATCAATTGTCCCCTGCAGACT
The DNA here is from genome assembly GCA_963707405.1 of uncultured Planctomycetaceae bacterium. GTDB lineage: Bacteria > Planctomycetota > Planctomycetia > Planctomycetales > Planctomycetaceae > CAVPPT01. Next base: position 191,200 of record CAVPPT010000017.1, read on the forward strand.
CTGACTGTCCGTACAGTTTGAACTTCGTTGACAGTCGCTTGCGGGCAGCACTACACTCACCGCGCACATCCCAGCCCTTCTGCTGACTGGATGGAATGTTACGACGAATTTCACATCGTTCCTTCGGATTAATGGAGCACCGGGACCGGATGACAATCCAACGTAATGGACGCACGGCGAGCCCGAGGATCGGGCGGGTATGGGGATCGTTTCTGGTAGCGGCGTTGTGGGCGTCGCCGGTGTGGGCGCAAGGCTCCGAGGCGGACGCCGGCGAAGGCGGAGGCATCGGCGTTGTACTGGGCTGGCTGGTCGCCATGACCGGTTCGATCCTCGCACTGGTCTTCGCCTTCCGGTTCTACAAATGGATGATGGAACAGGATGAAGGCGACGAGCGTATGATCGAGATCGCCGGCCATGTGCGGGCCGGTGCCAACGCCTACCTGTGGCGACAGTACAGAATTGTCGCGCTGTTCTTCATCGTCACCTCGGCCGCACTGGCGGTCGTCGCTTTCGTGTTCAAGGCTCAGTCGGGACTGGTGCCGTTCGCCTTTCTGACAGGCGGCTTTTTTTCCGGTCTGGCCGGCTGGTTCGGCATGAAGACCGCCACCTGGGCCAGTTCCCGCACGGCGCAGGCGGGCAGAGCGCTCGCTCAATGACGGGCTGCAGGTCGCCTTTCGCAGCGGCGCCGTCATGGGGCTCACGGTCGTCGGGCTGGGCTTGCTCGACATCTGCCTGTGGTTTGCCGTCACTCTACTGGCTGGCTCTCGCCATGGGGTATCACCTGTCGTTGGAAGAAATCACCGTGACGATGCTCTGCTTCGGCATGGGGGCCAGCAGCCAGGCGCTCTTCGCCCGCGTCGGTGGCGGCATCTTCACCAAGGCGGCGGACGTCGGAGCCGACCTCGTCGGCAAGGTCGAAGCCGGCATCCCCGAAGACGACCCCCGCAACCCCGCCACGATTGCCGACAACGTCGGCGACAACGTCGGCGATGTCGCCGGCATGGGGGCCGACCTGTACGAGTCGTACTGCGGATCGATTCTGGCCACCGCCGCGCTCGGCGTCGCTGCCTATACCGGGCATCTCCGGATGCAGTTGATGCTGCTGCATGCTGCCGATGGTCCTCGCGGCCTCGGTATCGTCCTGTCGATCATGGGCATCTATCTGGTGCGGACGGAGGAAGGGGCCAGCCAGCGAAATCTGCTCAAGGCACTCGCCCGCGGAATCAACGCCAGCAGCCTGGGAGTCGCCGTGGTGGCCTTCGTCCTCGTTTGGCTGATGTTGGTCAGCCCTCGAGCGGGATGGAGGCGGAACTGGCCGCCGAGGGGCTGCGCTTCGGCAATCAGATGTTTGGGGTATTTGCGTCGGTTGTCATCGGACTGCTCGCCGGTGTGATCATCGGCTGGTGGACCGAATACTCGACCAGCGACGACTACGCTCCGACGAAACGCATCGCCGACCAGGCAGTGACCGGACCGGCGACCGTGATCATCGCGGGCATCGCCGAAGGCTTCTACAGCGTCTGGGTGCCCGATCGTCGTCGATCGGGATCGCGATCACTCCTCGCCTTCGGGTTCTGCACGGGCTTCGACTTCCAGGAGCCGGCAACTGTTCGCCATGGGCCTCTACGGCGTCGGCATCGCCGCCGTCGGCATGCTCGCCACGCTCGGCATCACGCTGGCCACCGACGCCTACGGCCCCATCGCCGACAACGCCGGCGGCAATGCCGAGATGAGCCATCATGAACCGCGAGGTCCGCGAGCGCACCGACGCCCTCGACAGCCTCGGCAACACGACCGCCGCCACCGGCAAGGGCTTCGCCATCGGCTCGGCGGCCCTCACCGCGCTGGCTCTGCTGGCCGCCTACGTCGAAGAGGTCCGCGTCGGCTTCGATCGCTGGGCCGAGACTGCCCATCGTCGCCCACGTCGTCGACGGTCTGCGATCGAGGCCAAGCTCGCGCGTGATCCGCGTCGCGGCAGTGCTGCGCCTACCAGGCGGTCCGTCGAAGACTGCCGAAGACCAACAGCGTACCTGGCGTGTTGCCCTGACCGAGTCCCTCAGACCGAAGCCGAGCTCAAGGGGACATCACGAACCGGACGCGGCAGCGAGGTCCAGCGTCAGCCGGCCGATCCCCAGACGCTGCACGGACGCAAGGTCTGCGTGGTCGACGTCCGACGGGCGACGATGCCCGACTTCATGCCGCTACTACGACGTGACGCTCATGAATCCGAAGGTCCTCGTCGGCATGTTCATCGGGGTGATGCTCGCGTTCGTCTTCTGTGCGCTGACGATGAAGGCCGTCGGCCGCGCGGCGCGGCGCCATGGTCGAGGAGGTCCGCCGCCAGTTCCGCGAAATCAGCCGGCATCATGGAAGGCACCGGCGAAGCCCGACTACGCCGCCTGCGTCGACCATCAGCACCGCGGCGGCCCAGACGGGAGATGATCCTCCCGTCGCCTGCTGGGACTGTCTGGCGCCGATCGTCGTCGGACTTGCTGCTGGGCGTCGCCGGCGTGATGGGCATGCTCGCCGGCGGCCTGACGTCGCGGCTTCGCCGTCGCCATCATGATGGCCAACGCGGGCGGGGCCTGGGACAATGCCAAGAAGTACATCGAATCGCGGCGCCCACGGCGGCAAGGGCACCGACGCCCACAAAGCCGCCGTCGTCGGCGACACCGTGGGCGACCCCTTCAAGGACACCAGCGGCCCGAGCTTGAACATCCTCATCAAGCTGATGAGCATGGTCAGCGTCGTGTTCGCCGGCCTGATTGTGAAATACTCTTTGAATCTATGAACTCTCAGATTGCGACAACATTCGCGTGATTTGGCAGCCCATGGGTCTTGACCCATGGGCTGTGTTGTCGAACGATACTGTGCATTCCAACGACAGACAGGAGCCCATGATTACCGCGAACACGACACGCAGTCAGGAACAGGCGTGCCAGGTGGCCCGGATCTGCGAGGACTTTCGCGGACAGGACACGGTCGTGCTCGACCTTACGGGCATTACGCCGATCTGCGACTACTTCGTGCTGACGACCGGCAGCAGCCGCCGGCAGATGCAGGCCATCGCTGACGAGGCCAACCGGGTATTGCGAGAGTCTGGCTCACTCCGGCAGGGACTGGAAGGGTACGAGACCAGTTCCTGGATCGTCGAGGACTATGGCGACGTGGTGCTGCATGTGTTCACCCCCGACACGCGTGCGCTGTACGACCTGGAACATCTGTGGGGCGACGCGCCCCGCATTGATTACCACGAGTAAGAGCTCCTGACAACACGTCGATTCCGGGTGGCCGGGTCTGACACCGTCGATCGCAGAACCAGGCAGGGTGCATGAAGCGCGGCGCAATGCACCGGTTCATCATCCGGTCAGATGTGGTGCATTGCACTTCGTTCCATGCACCCTACGAAACTGGCGCCGTTCCGTCTGCTGTCGGCGTACGAACGTGCGAGGGCGTCGTAATACTTTCCGACTCCGGCACTCCCATGCCCCCTACCACCAAATCGTCGTCGCAATGCCGGACACCCGACCGTGCGCTGCCAACTCAGAGTCGACCGGGCAGTGTCGTCGACAGGAACGTCAGCACCACCCAAACGGCGCACCACAGGCCCGACGCGATCACGATCCATCCCGAACCGGAGTGCTGAGCGTTCCTGTCCGGACCGCAGGCAAACAGCCGGTTCAGGCCGATCGCTGCACACATCAGCACCGGGCCGAGCAGGGGGAGCAGGAAGCGTTCACCCGCCGCGACCGGGACATACCAGGCAAACACAGCTACGAATATCAGCATCCACACAACAAGCTGTCGCCGCCGGCTGCGGTCGATCAAGAACATCCCAGCCGCTCCCAATAGCGCGAGGAGGAAGCCCGGGAGCACGCGGGCATCATCCAGCGGGCTCGGCCCCAGCTTCCGCAGCAGAATGAATGTCTCCCAGACCAGACCGGAGACTTCCCGTGCCAGAATGACTGCTGCGCTGTGAGTGCCAAAATACCGCCGGGCCGCCTCGCCTGATGTCATGAATTCTGACAACGCCTGCGGATCTTCATAGCTGTCGGTAAACAATAGCCAGGTGTTGACGTTGTACAGCGGGCTGCCGAACCGCACGACGTTTCGCACCAGGAGCGGTGAGGCGATCATGCCCCAGCCGATGACAATCAACACCAGTGACACGGCGATATCCCGCCGACTCGCGTCGGACTGCTTTCGGCACAACTCCCACAGTTTCAGCATCACCACCCCGGCGAGCAGCAGCAGACCGGTCCCTTTCGTCAACCAGGCCAGACCGGTCAGCACTCCGACCAGCAGGCTGCGGCGCGGTGACGTCGGCCCCTGGACAGGCAGGGCCAGCCAGATCAGCCCGCCCCACAGCACCATCAGGATGTCACAGACGACGCGTGTGGAGAACAGCAGGAACGCGAGATTCGTCGCCATCAACACACACGTGAGTCCGCCCGTCACTATCCCCCAGCGGCGCGACGACAGCCAGCTCAGTGTCACGAGCGTCAGGCAACCAATTGCCGTCGAGAGTCCCCGTCCAAACATCACGGTTGGTTGCAGCGAGAGCAGCCCGATGTACAACGGATGCCGGTTGGCCTCGGCAAAGTGGCCCGCAAACAGGTCGCGCATCAGTCCCACAGGGCCACCATCTCGCTGCACTTCCCGGGCGGTTGCGAGAAAGGCCCCCTGGTCGTCATCCCACGGATCGATCGGCAGCGTCAGCAGTCGTCCGGACATCACGGCAAACGTCAACAGGCCCGTGATGAACAGCGCCCGGCCTGCCGCCGCATCGCCACAGGGAGTTGCCGCCCGCAGCGACTCGATCCAGTGCGTCACCCGCATGATCGCTGACTGCCACCAAGACCGAGGTGCAACACTCGCCAGCAGCAGCAGCAGTGCCGTCAGCGCCATCCCTATCCCGGCGACTGTCATCAGCACCGATGGCGGGTCGGAGACCTGCAGTAACTGCACGACCTCGACCAGCCCCGCCAGACAGACGAGGCACGCCGCCGCGGCTCCCAGACGACACATCCACCAGCGCATCCCGGCCTCATTTTCCTGCGGGGAGCGGGATTTCCAGCTGGGACGGAGCGATCACCAGATCCCGCTGATGGGCCACCACAACCTCCGCGATTCTGTCCAACACGTCAGGGTGTGCCTCAACCAGGTTGTACTGCTCACCGGGGTCGTGTTCGAGATGGTACAAGAGGGGCGGATCGTGCGGTGTCCGCTTGTCGGCTCCCTCGCCATAGGCAGGCTGCGTGAAGAAGTGGGCCTTCCACGGTCCCACACGCACCGCCATTAGATGCGTCCCCCGATAATAGAAGAACGACTCGCGCGGCGAAGACCCGTCACCAAACAGCACCGGACGCAGGTCGACTCCATCAATGATGCGATCACTCGGAAGCTCGGCTCCGCCGAGTTTCACACAGGTGGTGAACAGGTCCATCGTGCAGGCCAGTTCCTGAGACACCACGCCTGCGGGAATCTTGCCCGGCCACCAGGCCACCGTCGGTTCCCGCATGCCTCCTTCCCAGGTGCTCCCCTTGCCATCCTTGAGCAGCCCGGCACTTCCCCCTTGTTCGAAGAACGTCAGCCATGGGCCGTTGTCGCTGCTGAAGACGACGAGCGTGCGATCGGACAGACCTTCGTCGCGCAGTGTCTGGAGCACTTGTCCGACCGACCAGTCGACCTCTTCGACACAATCGCCATACAGGCCGCGGGCACTCCTGTCGACAAAGGCTTCCGACCGGAACAGCGGCACGTGCACCATGGAGTGAGGCAGATACACAAAGAACGGCCCCTCCTGGTGAGTGCGGATGAAGTCGACCGCCGCTTCGGTGTAACGGCGCGTGATCGTGGTCTGGTCGGCAGGTCGTTCGATGATCTCGGTGTCACGCAGCAGCGGCACATTCCAGTACTCCGACCTCGGATCGGAGAATGCCTCGCGCCCTTTGGGACCGACGTCACTTCGTCGATCCATGTCGTTCGAGTACGGGATGCCCAAGTAGGTATCGAAACCGTTGCTGGTGGGCAGAAACTGAGGCAGATGACCGAGATGCCACTTGCCGAAGCAGCCGGTGGCGTAGCCCCGCGCTTCAGCGCCTCGGCGAGTGTGATCTCTTCCGCCGGGATGCCACCTCCGGATTCGGGAAACAGCACGCGGCGTTTGTCGCTGCACATGCCGTTGCGAACGGGGAGTCGGCCCGTCATGAGGGCCGCCCGACTGGGAGTGCACACGCAGGCCGCCGAGTAGAACTGCGTGAACCGCATACCCTCCGCCGCCATGCGATCGAGGTGCGGCGTACGAATGGTGGGATGCCCGAAGCAGCCCAGGTCCCCCCAGCCGAGGTCATCGGCGTAGATGATGACAAGATTGGGTGCCGGTTCGTCCGCCGCCCGAACTGCGGGAGACATCAAACAGGCCAGGGCCAAAGGCAACAGTCGGCAACAGGACATCGTAGCTCCGGGCAGGAGACGGAAACGAGGAGGTGAGGAGATCGCCAGTGTACGGCCATTCGCCGATGCATTGCGAGCAAGCGTGTGAAGAAGCACCCCGGCTGTTCAAAACAGCCGGGGTGGTCTCGCGTGGTCACCCCTGGAGGGTCCGCTCAACGCATTCGGATGCACATCAACCGAGGGACAGGCGACGCAGGCCGAAAACGTCGAGCGTCCCCGCTGGCCTCAGGCGCACCGGTCCTCTGTCGGCACAGGCCCGACATCCGTGAAAAACTGTGAGATTCACACAATTTCCGATTCTGAGGGTTGACACACATAGGCAGCATGGGAAGGCTGGAAGCTTGTGTGGGTTCAGCCCATGTGTCCCCGATTCACCATTTGGCTCCCGAGGTTCCCATGCGGTTCTTGACAGCAAGTCTTTTGTCCGCAGTGCTTTGCGTCTCTTCTGCCGCTCCCGTCTCTGCGGCGGCGATCTCTCCGACGTTTGACACATTCGGTACGTTGCCGGGGGCGACCTTTGGCGGAAGCGGCATTCCCAATGACGCGGTCGCCATTACGACGATCATGGATGGGATGAACACCATCACCCTGGGGCTGACCGCCTTCCAGCGGTTTGCGAATCCGCCCATCTCGAACGACGGTGCCGGAACCTTCACTGCCGGCCCGGGCGTGAACGACGGTCTGGATCTGCCGCCGCACGCGCTGGGGACCACCTGGGGCTTCGGTTACTACATCAGCGTCGCCGGTGGCGGGGGGATCGAGGACTACAATTTTGACTTGCTGTATGACCTGGATCCGGGAGTGGGAACCGATGAGTCGGATCTGGGCGTCATCGACTTTGACGCCGCCGGTGTTACCGGTCCGTTGTTCCAAGACGCGCAGAACCTCTACTTCGGGTTCTTCGCCGGTCCCGCGATCCCGGGAGTTCTCACCCCGCCTACGTTCACCGCATTCAATGGATTCGCCACAGGTGAGTACACGCTGGCACTGCAGGCGTATAACGCAGCGGGCGATTCATTGCTGGGTCAATCGGCGATCAATGTCAACGTCGTCCCCGAGCCGACGTCATTCGCCCTGCTGGGCATGTGCACCGCAGGGATGGGCGTCGTCCGCCGACGTCGCCGGATGAAAGCAATCGGCCAGCCGCAGCAGGTGTGAATCGACAGAGTCAGGGTCAGGGCTGTTCTTCAGTCAGCCGAACCATCCTCATAGCACCCCGCCTTGAGGATGGCTTTATTCATGCGCAACGAGATCGATTCAGTACGTATGGCCTTCGTCTGCATCACTGCCGAGGCCCTGGAAGGAGGACTTCACCACCTGGCGGATCTCTCGGCTGGTCACGTTCGGCGGTCAGCTTGGCGAAGGCGTCGGCGGCAGGAAGCCGAGGTCGCCGTCGATGCGGTCGCGGACACTCACGCCCCCGCGTCCTGATCCTTCGGGCCGACGACCAGCATGTAGGGCACGAGGTCGAGCTGGGCGTCGCGGATCTTCTTCTTCACGTTGGCCGACTGCTGTCGATGGTGACTGCGGAAGCCGGCCGGCTGGAACGGCTGCGTGAATCTGCCCACAGTAGGGCAGCATGTCGTCGTTGAGGCCCAGGATGCGGACCTGTTCTGGGGCCAGCCACAGCGGAAACGCGGCGGCGAAGTGCTCGATGAGCATGCCGACGAACCGTTCCATCGAACCGAACGGGGCACGGTGAATCATGACCGGCCGGTGAGCGGCATTGTCCGCGGCCGACGTACTCCAGGTCGAACCGCTCGGGCAGGTTGTAGTCGAGCTGCACGGTCCCCAGCTGCCATTCGCGGCCGATGGCATCGCGGACCATGAAGTCGGCCTTGGGACCGTAGAATGCCGCTTCACCTTCCGCGCTGCTGGAACGGCAAGCCTGAGTTCAGTCAACACTCGCCGCAGGGTTGCCTCCGCTTGCTCCCAGAACTCGGCGCTGAACCGACGTACTTGTCGCTGCCCGGATCGCGCAGCGACAGCTGGATGCGGTAGTCGTCCAGCCCGACGCCTGCAGGACGAACTTCACCAGTTCGAGCGTGTCGCGAAACTCCTCGCTCGACCTGCTCCGGCGGTGCAGAACAGGTGGGCGTCGTCCTGCGTCAACCCGCGGACGCGGAGCATGCCGTTCAGTTCGCCCGACTGCTCGTGGCGGTAGACGGTGCCGAACTCGGCCAGCCGGACCGGCAGATCGCGGTAGCTGACGCGGCTGGGCTTTGTACATCTGGACGTGATGCGGGCAGTTCATCGGCTTGAGCAGGTACCGCTCCTGCTGATCGCTCCCAACGGCTGCAAATAAGTGGCCCGGTCGTTCGGCGGACGCAGACCGAGGCGTAGTCGGCGAAGTCGCACGCCCAGATCGCCGGCGGTGCGTCAGAAAGTCCTGTCTCCGTCATTCGCTGTCAGAACGACCTTCCTGCAAGCGGGTCTTCCAGTCGTCGACGAGTTGCCCCGCCGGATGCCCGAACATCGGCGGAAACTGCGAGTCGCGGTAGTAGGGGAAGTGCCCGCTGGTCTCGTACAACTCGACCCGGCCGATGTGCGGCGAGTAGACCGGCTCGTAACCGCGCCTCAGCAACTCCTGTTTGATGAACTCCTCGAGCAGCGCCCGGACGGTCGCTCCCTTGGGCATCCACAGACACAGTCCGCTGCCCGACGTCCTCGCGAGATCGCGAACAAGTCATGCTGCTTGCCCAGCACGCGATGGTCGCGGCGTTTGGCCTCTTCGACCTGTTCCAGATGGGCTTTGAGGTCCTTCTTGTCGAAGAAGGCGGTGCCGTACAGCCGTTGCAACTGCTTGTTCGACGGCGTCGCCTTTCCAGTACGAGCCGGCCACGCTCAGCAGCTTGAACGCCTTGATCCGGCCGGCGTCGGGAATGTGCGGACCGCGGCACAGATCGACGAATTCCCCCTGCCGGTAGAAGCTGAGGGTCGGATGGTCGGCCAGTCCGGTCTCGATGTGCTCGATCTTCAGCTCCTGATGCAGCCCCTGCACCAGCTGCAGGCGCCTCGTCGCGCGGCAGGGTGAACCGTTCGAACGGCTCGGCCTCCTTGACGATCGCTTGCCATCTCCGCCTCGATGCGCGGGAAGTCTTCCTCGCTGATGGGTGCTGGCGAGATCGAAGTCGTAGTAGAAGCCGTTGCCGGTGGTGGGGCCGAAGGCCAGTCCGGCCCCCTCGTACAACCGCATGACCGCCCGGGCCATCACGTGGGCACAGGAGTGCCGCAGCACGCCGAGGGCCTCCGGGTCGCGTGCGTGAGCAGCCGCAGCGGAACCGGATCGGCGTCGGAGAGTTCCTCCAGCGGTCGTGTCGCGTCGACGATGGAGCCATTGATGGACCCGGCGATCGTGGCCTGGGCCAGCCGGTCTCCAATCGATCGGGCCACATCGAGGGCCGATGTCCCCTGGGGGTATTCTTTGACAGTGCCGTCAGGAAGCTGGATGTGCATGGGATGTCTGGTTGTCAGCCGCACGGCGAAGCCTGTGCAATCGGACACCTGGCGGGTGTGATCGGTTCGCGGCGGAGAACGTATCAGCGGAACTCTCAGGTATTCCCGGCCACCGGTACGAAGGGCGACTGATGCGGGAAACCTGCAGGGCGCGTTCTATCGGGCACAGGCGGAAGCCGTCAACCGGTCCCGATGATCTCTCACTCGTCCGTTGCCGGGCCAATCGCCTTGCTGAGCAGGCTGTTCGAGATCATCAGCGTGGCACACATGGGCAGGAGAAACATCAGCATCCTGAGGAACGCGCTGCGGCCGTCGGTGATCGAGTCGGTCACAAGCGGGAGGATGAATGCGGCCAGAATTCCGGCTGACCAGAGAGCGGCGTTGGTTGTGAGCAGTTTGGTCTTTTCGGCTTTCGTCATGGAAGTGCCTGTCTGGATGGGTGGTTTAGTCGGTCGGCTTCTCTGAGCCACGAGTTCGAATGATGGGCGCGAGATAGGTCAGCACTGCGAACAGCCGGCCTTTCCGCTGCTTCAGGCCTGCCTGCAGAATCTCGTTAATGGCATCCTGGTGGGCCCTCACCCGCGCGAGCTGTCGGTCATCCAGCCAAGAGGCCGTCCAGCTGAGCTTGACGTTCTGGTTCTCTCCTTCGAGCATCGTCTGCGGATCGTGGAGGGCGGCTTCCATCATTCGCTGGGCGTGTTGAATCATTGTGCGGAACAGCCGGCTGATGCGCTCACGGGTTTTTCTGTGTGCGATGTCGCGATCAATTGTGATGTCCCTGGCAATCGCGTCGTAAATGACTTCCGTCTGCTTGCCAACCTTCCGTCTGTCGACCTCGACGACCAGCCCCGACGCGACAAGGATCCGCATGTGGTGATACAGGCCGTCGGCCGCACGATCGAGCTGCTCTGCCAGTTCGCGGATGGAACACGGGCCGATAGTCACGATCAGGACGAGCATCTCGAGTCGGATCGCCGAATTGATCGCGTCCCATTCTTCATCCCGGCTGATCGTGAACTGCTGTCGTTTCGATGTGCCCATCGCGCATCATTCTATTGAAATTGCTTCGAATCATTCAACAGAAAACAGGTAGATTGCACAGCCACGGGCGGCGTCTTGTGGGTACGAGACCGTGTGGTGTTGTTCCTGCACAGTGCCGCCATGAAGAATGAACGCCTGAATTCACCCTCCCACTGGGGGGGGTCGAGTGCAGCGAGGGGAGGGGGTCATCTCCCAACTCGCCCTCCCCAGATACTCGTTCCTCGTGTCCGACGCTCCCGGAAGGAGGGTGAATACTTAACCGGGAGGGAGGGTGAAGAACGAACGAACGAACGAGCCGGAGCCACAAGCCAACGTGGATCTGTGAGAACTCGTGTCTTCAAGTCGCGGGGTCATCGGCAGCCATCTGCTGGAGAAACTCGCCGGGCTCCGATGTCGGTACGTCTTTCAGGGCGGCGAGGTCATCGGGGCGGGCATCCAGTCGAGCGGCGGCGAGTTGCTTCAGCCGGCCCTGTTCGTACCGGAGGTCGCTGATTCGGGTCCGCCAGCACGCCACTCCCAGTGCCATCGCCATGAGGCCGAAGAACCCCAGGACGTATTGCGACATCTGACTCGACGACGGCGACTGACTCATCAACACCGGCAGGACATGGAAGGTTCGCGCGAGGATCGTCGGGGCGACATGCATGCCCCCCAGCGAGGCATAGCCATACCGCTTGAAGAAGTAGCCGGTCACGCGCACCGGCAGCGGTCCCAGCGCTTCTTCCGGCGAGACTCCCGCCGGCAACTCGGTGCACAGGAACCGGAACAGGTTGTTGCCGGAGTCGCTGGTCGTCATCCAGCCTTCATAAAGCTGCGTGATGCCAAAGGCATTGTCAGGGTCCACCGGGAAGGGGGTGAGCCGGTGCAGATGGCCGGTGAGTGTGACGAGTCGGCCGCGGAACTGGTCGGGCTGCAGCATGAGGACGGTGAATGCAACATCGTCCCGGGCGAGCACCAGCTGCGTGTCGCTGAGATTGTGCATCCGAGCCAGCATCGCATAGTAGGCATCGACCTCGGAGCGCCGGACGCCCAGCGTATTGTCTTCGATGCCCGCCAGCAGTTCTGCGGGGATCTCGGCCGACGTGATCGCGTCGCTGCGTGAAACTGCCTCGTCACTCGAACCTTGTGGTTCGGCCTCATCGTCGGCGATGGCGTGGAAGCCGTCGGTCCCAGGTGGCCCTGGAGGCCCCTCCTGTACGCGGAAGTCGAGGTGTTCGAGCGTCGGGATGGTTGCGGGGACGGAGTTTTCCGCAGTATCGGCGTTGGGGGGGACGACCCAGTGCCACGACTCGGGCCGGGCCGCCAGCTGGATGGTGACCATCACCAGACACAACAGCCCCACCATGGCCAGCATCCGGTACTGGTCCCGGCGGTTCATCCAGCGGGTCGGTGCCGCGCTCGCGATCCGGTTTCATCACCGGCCATTGTTTCACGTTGGCCGGCATGCTGCCAGTGTGACCCTCGGGTCTTCATCGGGATCGAATGACAGGCGGGACCGAGTCCTATACCGTCACGTTGAGTTCCCGGCAGGCCTCCTCATAGCCACCGGCCCGCCGGCCTGGTTCATCACCTGGTCCAAAGCCGTAGGCACTGGCGGTCACACGGGCGAGTGCAATCAGATGTCGCCAGCGAAACGCCTCACTGGTTGTCGCGTACTCTTCCGCGACGGTGCGATAGAACTTCTCGGAATGCAGCCGTCCGTCCTCACTGATCGCATAACGCAGCATGAGGTCGAACACCGGACGGGCCGGATGACGCTGCATGCCATAGATGGCAATCGCCGCCGCCGCCCGTTTCTGATCGTTCTGACAGATGGCGTCCTCAGCCTCGCGGAGCAGTTCCTGCGCGTCAGTGGACCGGATCTGCTCCAGATCCACCTCATGAGGCAATGGTTCGTAGGCGGTATGGCAGCGCGAGCCGCCGCAGTTGTAGGCTGCCACGAGCAGACCCACGACCGTGTTGCGCTGGTCGGCAATGCGGATCATGTTGCGCCAGGCATTGGTCGCATCGGCGGCGTGAACACCGGGCGTTGCCCCGTGAGCCCGCCAACTGTCGTCGCCGCTCTTATCCTGGCGCAGCACCAACTGATTCGCGGCCAGCGAGATCGCCTGCCCGGCCGATTCAGGACTCACCCCCTCTCCTAGTGCGGCGGCGATCGCTTCGGTCGATTCGGCGGCATCGTGCGCATAGATGAACTGTGACATCTCCTCAAGCCACGCATCATCCATCTGTTTCGTCCCCAGCGAGCGATCGAGAAGGTTGTACTGATCCAGGAGTCTCGGGATCTGTGCACGCAGCGGGTCGACTTCCAGTCCGCGCTTGGCGAGAGACCGCCGGATCGACGGTTCCTCTTCCACACAGAACCGGACACATTGACGGAGTAACGTGTGGGCATGGTCCTCGCCGACGACGTCAATCAATTCCCACGCGCGGTGCGCGATCACAAACCTGTGGACGTTGGCGTTGTCCTCGATTGCCCACAACAACTGATTGAACGCCTCGGGTGTTGAACGCTGCATCAGTGCGGCGAAAATCTGCTCGGCTCGCTGCATGTCCGCATTCCGCACAGCTTCGAGCAGCAGCGGCGCTTCGTCCATCCCTGCGGGAAGCGACAGGGCCTCCACCCTCTTCAGCCGCGGATGTTCTGACAGCCCGCTGCTCTGGATTCGCTCGGCGTTTCGGTACAGCACCTTCAGCACGGGGAGCGGCTGACGTTCGACCGGCAGTTCCGAGACCATATGCAGGGCCGGCACCAGAGCCATCTCCGAATGGTAACCGACGTAGTCCTGCCCTCCGAATGTCTCGGCGTTCGCCAAGGCGGCGGCGGCGATCAACTCCCGCAACGTCGTCTCTCCGGTGCGCAATTTGCTGATGAGCAGCGGCTGCAGTCGATCGGGCGGCGTTTCCTGAATCAGCCCGACAAGCGGGTCGAGCGCCCCGAAGTGCAGTTCGTCAGTCCCTTCGCCGGCGAAGGCCGCCGAGATACCGAGGTCGCCGGCCAGCGGCATCCCCAGTCCGGCGATGAGCATTCCGGAACCGACATCTTGGAGGAATTCACGGCGGGAGCGACGCATGATGACTCTCCTCTTTTGAGGCAGGCAAGAAGGCGCCCGCAGAAAGTCGTCGCCGCATGACCGGAACTGGCGCGCCGGCATCACGCGGCGACTCCCTTCATCATAACGTGGCGGAGGGAGATCTGCAAAACGGCATGGGCTGCTGGTGGAAGTCGTCGACACTTGCTGGCGACTTCAGACTTGTTTCCACAGACCCACCTCCGACTTACTCGCGAGCTCCGTCATCCCCGCACGCGCTTTCGCGACAATGCTGGGGGCTCCCGTTGGTCGACCCCAGCCACCCATCCGTTGCGGATGAAGCACCCCGGCTGCTTGAAGCAACCGGGGTGCTTTGGGATTTCGCCGGAATCCAACGGGCATCACGTCTTGCGTTTGGGCGACGTCGCCTTGGCGAGGGACTTCTTCGCCGGCGACTTCTTGGCAGGTTTCGCAGCGTCGGCGTCTGACTTGCGGGGAGACGCCTTCTTCTTGACTCCCTTGCGGGCCGCCTTCGCCTCCAGCCAGGGGAGGGCCGCTTCCAGCGTCACGTCGCCCAAGTCCGTCTCCTTGGGAATGGTGGCATTCACTTTGCCGTGCTTGACGTAGGGTCCGTACTTCCCCTCATACACCTCGACCGGTGCACCGTCGTCGGGATGGTTCCCCAGAACCTTGAGCGGCTCGGCCTTTGCTCGCGACTTGCTCTTGGCCAGCATCTCCAAGGCGGCGTCCATATCGACCGAGAGCACGTCCACCACCCGGCCGTTGTCCGTCTCGAAGGTGTGCGTCTTCTTGTCGAAGTTGCCGTACTTCTTGGCGTGAAGCACATAGGGACCGAACCGTCCCAGTCCGACATTCACCACCTTGCCGTCTTCGGGATGCAGACCGATACGACGGGGCAGTTCGAGCAGTTTGAGAGCCGTCTCCAGTGAAAGCGAGTCCGGGTCGTAATTGCCGGGGATGCTGGCCCGCTTGGGCTTGGGCTGCTCGTCGGAGACATCCCCCAGCTGCACATACGGACCGAACGGCCCTCGCAGAACGTAGATCGGTACTCCCTCCTCAGGGTGCATGCCCAGTGCTTGTGGGCCGCGCTGTTTCTCCTCAATCAGCCGCTCCGCTGTCTCGTTCGTGATGTCGGCCGGGGCCAGATCCTCAGGCAGGCCGGCGGTGATGCGCTCGCCGTTCTGCTGCTTCTCCAGAAAGGGCCCGAACCGCCCGACGCGCACTTCCGACTCCAGTCCATCGAGCCTGATGGTGCAGGCCTGCCGGGGATCGATCTCCGCCTCGTGCGACTTCACCTGCTCTTCGAGCCCGTCCTTGCCCGAATAGAAGCTCTTGAGATACGGCAGCCGGTCGCCTTCGCCGTTGGAGATGTCGTCCAGCGACTGCTCCATCTGGGCCGTGAACTGCAGGTCGACAAGATTCGGGAAGTAGTCCTCCAGCAGCCGCGTGACGGCCAAGGCGGTAAAGGTCGGCACCAGTTGACTGCCCGCCTTGCGCACATAGCCGCGGTCCTGAATGGTGCTGATGATGCTGGCGTAGGTACTCGGGCGGCCGATGCCCTCCTGCTCGAGTTTGCGGACGAGCGTCGCCTCTGTGAATCGGGCCGGGGGCTTGGTCTCGTGACCGACGGCCTCCAACTCGGCACAGTCGAGGGTCTCCTGCTCACGCAGCGGCGGGAGGGCTGCTTCTTCCTCTTCGTGGGCCGCGTCCGGATCGTCACTCCCCTCGATATACACCTTGAAGAAGCCGGGGAACTTCACCTGACGTCCGGTGGCGCGAAACTCAGCATCGTCGGCTGTGATGGTGACCGTATCGAACCGCAGTTCCGCTTCGGCCATCTGTGAGGCCATGGTCCGCTTCCAGATCATGTCGTACATCCGGGCTTCGCCGCCGGTGAGCCCGAGTTCGGCGACCGTCTTCATTTCCTCACCGGCGGGCCGGATGGCTTCGTGGGCTTCCTGGGCGTTCTTGGTCTTGGACGTGTACTGACGCGGACCCGGCGCCAGGAACTTCTCACCATAGTCTGCCCTAATCCGGGTGCGGGCCGCGTCGAGCGCTTCCTGTGACAGCGTGACGCTGTCGGTTCGCATGTAGGTGATGAGCCCGTCTTCATACAGACGCTGCGCCGTCTGCATGGCCTGCCGCGCCGACATGTTGAGCTTGCGGTTGGCCTCCTGCTGCAGCGTGCTGGTGGTGAAGGGGGCCGCCGGTCGTCGGTTCTGGTCGCGATGTTCGATGCGGCTGACGACCCACGACGCCTCCCGCAGCCGGGCTTCCAGCTGACGGGCATCATCCTCCGTCAGTAACAGGACGTCGCTCCCCTCGGCGATCTTGCCGGTGTGTTCGTCGAAGTCCTTGCCGGAGGCGATCCGCTGGCCGGCCGACGCTGACGAGTTGGGCCGCGAAGCAGGCGTGCTGTGACGTTTCGAGTTCCGCCTTGAGGTCCCAGTAGGTTCCGCTGCGAAAGGCGAGACGTTCGAGTTCGCGCTGGACGAGGACGCGCACGGCAACGCTCTGCACGCGACCCGCCGAGAGCTTGGGCTTGATCTTCTTCCAGAGCAGCGGGCTGAGGGTGTATCCGTACAGACGGTCGAGGACCCGGCGGGTCTCCTGGGCCTTCACGAGGTCCATATCGAGTTCGCGCGGCTGTGCCAGCGCTTCCGCAATCGCCTTCTTGGTGATCTCAGAGAACACCATCCGTTTGACGGGCACCTTGGGTTCCAGCAACTCCATCAGGTGCCAGCCGATCGACTCCCCCTCGCGGTCTTCGTCGGTCGCGATGATGAGTTCGTCGACATCCTTCAGGGCGTCCCTCAGTTCCTTGACGACTTTGCGCTTTTCGGGGGGGACGACGTACAGCGGAGCGAAGTCCTCCGCGACGTTCACCCCCAAGTTGCTCCACGATTCTTTCTTGAGCTTTTCGGGTATATCGGCGGCCTTGGCAGGCAGGTCACGGACATGTCCCATGCTGGCACGGACCACATAGTCACCCCCGAGATACCCGCCAATCTTCTTGGCCTTGGCGGGCGACTCGACGATGACCAGTCCCTTCTTGCGTCTGGAGGCCAATGGTCAATTCCGTGACTGTAAGCGGTGGGGTTGTCTGGTTTAACGCCGCCGATACAATGCCGACGGCAACCTGCAGGGCGGACGGATGCCACCCGACCCGGTGTCGAATGGCTTAAGGCATGCCATGCAGGTCTGTCAAGAGTCGCTCCCCCGGGCCGGTCACATGCGACGAGCGGCTCTGAAGGGCGGCCGGCGAATTAACACTTGCCCGGCAGTCGGTGTTCGGCGGTCGATTTCGCGCAGCATCTGGCCCTGTTCGTCGTCATCGCTGCCACAGTTTCTGATGCCTCTTGTTCTGATGCCCATCGCAATCAAAAGGACCCACGGATGAGATCCCCGTTTGCAATCTTTCGGAAGCATCAGAAGGTATTGACCGTTGTTCTGACCGGGATGGCGATGTTCGCCTTCGTCATTCTGGGGGCGGTGCAGGACCCTCGGTCCATGCCTCCGGGACTGATCGTGATCGCGGTCGCCGCCATCGTTGGCGGGGCCTGCTGGCTCGCGGGTCTGCAGTCGGGCAAGTCGTCTGAGTACGGCATGTTCGGAGTGCTCCTGGGTGCCGTTCTGGGCATCGCCATGAACTTGGCCGGCGGCCCGCAGGATGTCGTCCTGGCAGACTCCGGCAACATCAACGCCAACGAGCTCACTGACTTGCAGCATCGCCGGGCGCTCGCCAACACCTTCCTGCAGGAGGCCTACTACACCTCCGCCGGAGCCGGAGGAGAACAGTCGTTCGTTCCCCAGCCGCAGCCGTTCGGGTTTGGTAGCCCCGATCCCGGACGCGATGTCGTCCTCGGTGAACTCCTGCGACGCGAAGCCGATCGACTGGGGCTGAGCGTCACGGACAGCACCGTCAACGAGTACATCAAGTCGGTGTTCAACGGCAAGATTACTGCACCCGACATGCGTGAGATCCGCAATCGGCTGCGCGTCGGCGAATCCGACCTGTACGGAGTCCTCAAGGACGAACTCCTCGCACGGATCACAGCCCAGTACCTGTACGGAGGAATGCCGCTGCCTCCCGAGAACTACTGGGAATTCTATCGGCAGTTGAATGTCAAGGAGGACGCGGCGGTTGTGCCCCTCGACGTCCGACTGTTTGTGGATGAATCGGTCGAACCACCGGACAGCGAACTGCAGCAGTTGTTCGCGAAGTACCAGAAGACGTTTTCCAACACGACTGAAGACGGGCAGCCTGACGAAGGGCGACCCGGTTTCCGTCAGCCGCGCCGTGTGAAACTGGCCTACGTCGAGGCGGCGTATACTGACATCGAGAAACAGGTCGATCCGGTCACCGATGCAGAAGTCGAGGCCTACTACGCCGAGAACTTCAAGACGGTACTCCCGGACCTTCCCGCGAATGAATCGGACAGCGGCAAACCGGGAGAGGCGACCAATGGCCCGGTGCTGCCGGGTCTCACTCCCGAGACAACGCCTGCGTCTGATTCCCTCCCCCCAGCTGAGCCCGGGTCGAGCGACACGTCCTCGATCGAGCCGATCGACAAAGTTGAGACCCCCTCCCAGGAGAGTGCGCCCCTGAAGGTTCGACGACTCCGGAGACTCCCGCTGCGGAGAAGCCGGCTGCCGAGGGAGATGCGAACGCGCCGGAGACCTCTGCCTTGCCTCGGCAGGCACCTTTCCAGACGGTGGCCCTGTTCGATGAAGATCCCCCCGCCGGGTCGACACCTTCTGATGACAAGCCTGTCGAGACACCTTCCGGGGAGACCACGACTACCAACGAGAAGCCAGTAGAGACGAAGGCCGCCGAAGAGAAGGCGGACGTACCTGCCGCCGGTTCCGATCCCGCGTCGACTGACGACAAGCCCTCGGCACCCGTCGAACCCCAGACTGAGGCTCCTACGGCTGATTCGGGTCGTCCGCCGGCCCCGCCTGTGTCGAGTTCGACGGACACCGCTCCACCGGCAGAGGGGAGCCCAGTCCCCTCGGCACCTCCCGGCCCTCGTCCGCTCGATGACGACCTGCGCAGCGAGATTCGGGACACGCTGCTCCGCGAACGAACCCAGGCGCGCATGGATGCCCTGACCGAGGAAGTCCTCGAGTACATGTCAGGCACTCTCGCACTCGAGTTGTACGAACCGGAGGGCAGCTCCGCCCACATCACCCCTGCGCAGGCCAGCGAGAAGCTGAAGACGATCGCCGCTGAGCGAGGGCTGCTGTACGTCGAGACCCCGTTGTTGTCGGCCCGCGGCCTGCAGCGATCGGAGGAGTATCCGATCGGCAAGGCGGTCGATCAGAAGTTCATGGCGACGACCGATGTCGTCAACCAGGTGTTCAGTTCGGGACCGGCGGAACTGTTTCGGGCCCAGAAGGCGGTCGATCCGCAGACCGACAGCCAGTTCGTTTACTGGAAGACTGAAGACGTCGAGTCGTTCATCCCGCAGGATATGTCGGACCCCGAAATCCGTTCACAGGTGGTTGATGCCTGGCGACTGAACCAGGCGCGAAAAGGCTCAGACGCGGGCTGAGGAAATTGCCAAACAAGTGCGGGCCTCGGATGAGGAACTCAGCGCGGTACTGGCCAACGAAACGGTGACCGGGAAGGAAGGGGCTCCGGCGCTCACCGTACTGCATCCTCCGCCATTCTCCTGGCTCACGAAGGCCGATCCCCGGTTGTCGCCCAATCCCTTCAACACACCTCCGCCGCGCCTGAGCGAGATTCCGGGTATCCCCGGTATGATCGGATCCGACTTTATGAAGGTCGCCTTCAACGAACTGCAGACCGGCGATGTCGGCATCGCCCACAGCTTCGACAAGGACTACCTGTATGTCGTCAAGGTCGGCGATCGACTGTTAGGCAGCACGATCCAGATGCAGGCATTCCAGGAACGGTTTCTCAAGGAGCCTTTGTTCGGCTATGCCCAGTTCACCGACTACGGGAAGCTGGCCATGGCCAAGGCGGGTGAGTATCAGACCGACTGGAGCCGCAAGTTGTTCGAGAAGCACAAAGTCCAGTGGCGTGAGTTGCCCCGCAACGAGGAGCCCAGCGCCAACGACGGAGACAGGAGTTAGGAGCGAGGAGCAGGGAGTTTAAAAAGCTCACTGGCAATGTAACAGGCGTCGTTGCAAGCGTCCGTCATTCCTGCGACGGCGGGAATCCAGCAGTTGCAGTTGAGTTATGAGTCACTGGATGCCCGCTTTCGCCGGCATGACACAGAAAGTAACGCAGGGAATGTTCCATTCGGCTGAAGTCTCACCGAATCTGACAACTGTATACTGACCACTGAAAACTTCGACATGACCAGTGATGATTCACGTTCCCGGGGCACGACGTCGTCCGCCCCGCTCATGATCGAGGCCGTTGGCCTCAGCAAGTTCTATGGCCCCTTTGCTGCGGCGCGCGACGTGAGCTTCGCCGTCCCTCGCGGGCAGGTCTGTGCCTTTCTGGGTCCCAACGGGGCCGGCAAGAGCACAACGATGAAACTCCTCACCGGGTTTCTGGCTCCGAGCGAAGGGCAGGCCCGCATCGGTGGACACGACGTGCTGACCGATCGTCTGGAGGCGAGCCGCCTCGTGGGGTATCTCCCCGAGAACGGCCCGCTCTACAACGAAATGACCCCCCAGAGCCTGTTGCGGTACATGGGCGAGGCCCGGGGCCTGGCGCGGGGCACGCTCCGGCAGCGGATGGACTACGTCGCCGACCAGTGCGACCTCAGCAGTGTGTGGGGCAAGTCGATCGGCAAGCTCTCCCGCGGGTTTCGTCAGCGGGTCGGCATGGCCCAGGCGCTGCTGCATGACCCGCAGGTACTCATCCTCGATGAACCGACCAGCGGACTCGACCCCAACCAGACGCATCATGCCCGCGAACTCATCCGACGATTGGGCGAAACCAAAACCATTTTGCTCTCGACGCACATCCTCTCAGAGGTCGGTGCCGTGTGCGGCCGGGTGATTCTGATCGACAAGGGGCGGATTGTTTTCGACGGAACCTCTGCCGAGATGGCAGGCGAGGGCGGCGATATGGATCGGCGCTTCCGCGAGCTGACCGCCGGCTCCAACGGCCGCGCGTGAGCTGTTTCCGGTTTCCGGGGGGAGTGGGAACGATCCAGTGAACAATACAGACAAACGTCAGAGGAATGATTGATCCATGCGCAGCCACGTGATTCTGGCGGTCTTCAAACGTAATGTCGCCAGTTACTTTTCCGGGATGCTGGGGTACTTGTTCATTGTGGTGTTCGTGATCGCGGGGGCCTTTGCCGCGTTCAACGCGCGCTTCTTCGCGAACAACCTCGCCAACCTCGACCAGCTCAGTTACTGGTTTCCCTACCTGCTGCTGTTTCTTATCCCCGCCATCACGATGACGACGTGGGCCGATGAGCGCAAGATGGGGACCGACGAACTGCTGTTCACGCTCCCTGCCAGCGACTTCGAGATCCTGATGGGCAAGTACCTCGCCGCCCTGGCTGTGTACACGGTCACGCTGCTGTTTTCCCTCTCCCATGTGGCGGTGCTGGCTTACTACGGCGACCCGGATTTGGGCGTGGTGGTTTCGACCTACGTCGGCTACTGGCTGGCCGGGGCAGCCCTGATCGCCTGCGGCATGTTCGCGTCGGTGCTGACCGGAAGTGTGACGGTCGCCTTCGTGCTGGGGGTCGTGCTGTGTGCGATTCCGGTGTTCATCGACCTGCTTCCCTTCCCCGGTGATGCCCTGCGAGGACTCAGCGTGCGGGAGCGACTGGCGGAGTTCAATCTGGGGCTGATTTCGCTCAAAGGGGTGCTGTATTTCGTCTCGCTCACCGCGTTCATGCTGTATCTCAACGCCGTGATGATTGCCCGCAGGCACTGGGCCGGCGGGCAGCAGGGGACCAACATGGGGATGCAGTTTCTCGTGAGGGCCCTGTCGCTGGCAGCGATTCTCTTCAGTGCCAACTACATGGTCGGCCAGGCGAGCGGTGGGGTCGATCTCACGTCTGAAAAGGTCTTCACCCTCTCCGAGACGACAAAGAACATCGTCAACCAGATCAGCAGCGAAAAGCCGATCACCATCGAGGCCTACCTCAGCCCCGAGCACGAGGTGCCCCAGCAGTTCGTCGGCATCCGCAAGAAGCTGGTCGGACTGCTGCGTTCGCTGGACAGCAGGGGGCTCGCGCCTGCAGGTGCGGTTTGTCAATGTGCAGCCCTTCAGCCCGCAGGCCGAGGCCGCCGAACGTTGGGGCATCACTCCGCAGACCGTGACAGTCGAGGAGGAAGGGGGCAAGTACGTCCGCAAGTCGATCTTCCTGGGAACCGTCACCAAGAGCGGGTTCGACCAGGTGGTCACCCCGTTCTATGGCGTGGGGGACGCGGTGGAGTACGAACTGGCCCGCTCGATCGCGACTGTCTCGAAGGCGGCCCGACTGACGGTCGGCATCCTGCAGACGGATGCCAAGGTGACAGGCGGCTTCAACATGCAGTCGTTCAGTTCCGATCCCGAATGGCGAATCGTCAGCGAATTGAAGAAGCAGTACATCGTCAAAAGTATCTCACCGGACGCCCCGATCGAGGAGAAGATGGACGTGCTGATCGCCGTCCTCCCGTCGTCGCTGACCGACCCGCAACTGCACAACCTCGTCACCTATGTGCAGGCCGGACATCCGACGCTGATCTTCGATGACCCGCTGCCGGCGACGTATGGAAGCGGGATCAACATGGCTCCGCTGATGCCCAAGCCTCCCCAGGGGGGCGGCATGATGGGGATGCAGCAACCGACGGAAGAGAAGGCGTTCGGAGGACGTCTCACGCCACTGCTCGACACGCTCGATCTGGTCTGGCAGCCCGGCACCGTCGTCTTCGATCACTTCAACCCGCACCCCGAGTTTCCCGATGTTCCGCCGGAACTCGTCTGGATTCATCCCGCCAGCGGTGCGGCCTTCAACGAGAAAAGCCCCGTCACGCGCGATCTCAAGGAGATGCTGATGTTCCTGCCCGGGCATCTGCAGAAGCGCGGTGACAGTAATCTCAACTTCACGGCCCTGTTATGGAGCGGCGAGGAGAAGTCGGGTGTGCTCGACTGGGATGAGATCACCCGTCCGGGCATCTTCGGCGGGCGCGACCTTAACCGCAGCCCGGCCCGCATCCCAGACGACCAGGCGCATGTCATGGCCATGCATATCCAGTCGAAGTCACCCGGCGGCGTGAACGTCATCTTCGTCGCCGATACCGACGTGCTCTCGAACGAGTCGTTCCGCTTGCGGGAGGACACGTTCCTCAATCTGCCGATCGACAACGTGGTGTTCGTGTTGAATGCCGTCGATGTGCTGGCGGGTGAGGAGCGCTTCACCGACTTGCGGACACGGCGGCCCGAGCAGCGCATCCTGACGGTGGTTCAGGAGCAGAAGGACCGCTACATCAAACACCGCAACGAACGGGAGAACGAAGCCCGCGACGCCGCCAAGGAAAAGCTGGATGCGGTGCGGGCGCGGCTCGACAAGGATGTAGCCAAGATCGAAAACGACACCCAGCTCGACCGCATGACCAAACAGCGACTGCTGGCCAATGCCGAACAGAACCGGACCCGGCAACTCGAACTGGAGCAGCGTCAGATTGACCAGGAACGGGATGCGGAGATCCGCCGGGCGAAGATGGAATCGGACCGGGGGGCCAAGGCCATCGAAAACCGCATGTGGCTGTGGGCGGTGCTGTTTCCGCCGCTGCCGGCCATCCTGGTGGGCTTGATCGTTGTGAGTATGCGCCTGGCTAACGAACGCAAGCACATTTCCCCGGATCGCCACGTGTGAACCGGGGCTTGTGACCCCATTGCTCCCACAACCCGAATCATCAGGGGCCTCATCTGGCCCCGGCACAGCAAGCTGAACCTTCGCCATGTCACAAACATCCCGAACATTGACCTTCCTTGGCCTGGCGGCCGCGTCCGTCGCCGCAGCAGCCAGCGTGCACATCGCCACCCGGCCTGCCACGCTCTCCGAGTACTCCAACGAGGGCAAGGAGTTCTTCGAAGACTTCCAGGATCCGAACACCGCCACATCGTTGCGGGTCGCCGCCTTCAACGACGAGACCGCCCAGGTCGATGTGTTCAACGTCGAGTTCAAGAACGGGGACTGGCGGATCCCCTCGCATCACAACTACCCGGCCGATGGCGCCGATCGCCTGGCCAAGACCGCGACCTCCGTCATCGGTATTCGCCGCGGAGCGCTTGTCAGTACTTCGAAAGAGGACCACAAGCGACTGGGAGTGCTCGACCCCCTGGATGATTCCATTACCGGGACCGAGGGACGGGGCGACCGCATCACGCTCGCCGACCGCGACAATGTCCTGGCCGACTTCATCATAGGCAACAAGGTCGAGGACCAGGAGAACACCTACAACGTCCGTCGGGCTGACGAGGACCAGACCTACAGGGCCGTCCTGGACATTGACATCTCCACGAAGTTCGCCGACTGGATTGAGCCGGACCTACTCGACATCCGCCGGGCCGACTTGCGCGAGATCGACATCGACCGCTATCGCATCGACGAAACCCGCGGCACTCTCATCCCAGGGGATATCAGTCAACTGACCCGGCCCAACGACACCGACCCGTGGACGCTCAAAGGGATCACTGAGGAAACCGAAAAGGTCAAGACCAGCACCGTCAATCAGATCATCAGTGCGCTGGACGATCTGCGGATCGTCGGCGTCCGCCCCAAGCCCCCGGGCCTCAGTGCCGACCTGAAGAGTTCCGGA
The DNA here is from genome assembly GCA_963707405.1 of uncultured Planctomycetaceae bacterium. Lineage (GTDB taxonomy): Bacteria > Planctomycetota > Planctomycetia > Planctomycetales > Planctomycetaceae > CAVPPT01. The sequence continues at coordinate 215,955 of CAVPPT010000017.1, forward strand.
TCGATCAAGATGGACACACTGGCCTTCCTCGATCTCCAGTCGCGAGGCTTTTTCATCGATTCGCGCGGGGCCCTGGTCTCGAACGAAGGGGAAGTACGACTCTCGACCGCCGAAGGGCTCCAGTACACGCTGCGGTTCGGCGAAGTGTTCACCGGTTCCGATGTCGAACTCGAGATCGGCAAGGATGCCGCGGCGGAGGACAAGCAGGCTGCCGATGCCGACAAACCGGCTGACGCGGACACTCCGGCAGACGAGGCGGTGGAGGATACCGATGCCCTGGCGAAGAGCCGGTATGTGTTCATCACCGCGAACTTCGATGAGGCTCTGGTCGAAGGTCCGGGTGAAGCGCCGACGAAGCCAGATGCTCCTGCGGACGCTGCGACTTCTGAAACAAAGCCGGAAGGGGATGCCGACAAGGACGCGACCGAGGCCAAGTCTGATACCGCCGATGGTCAGCCTGCTTCGGAGAAGAGTGATGCAGACGCGGAGAAGACGCCCGATCCCCAGGCCGAGTACAAGGAGGCACTGGCCCAGTACGAGCGGGATCTCGCGAGCTTCGAACAACGCAAGAAGTCCCGGGAGGAGATGCTCAAGCAGGGACGCGAACGGGCCGAGGAGCTGAACGCCCGGTTCGCCGACTGGTATTATGTGATCTCCGCCGACAGCTTCGACAAGATCCGTGTCGGACACGACGAGTTGGTGGAGGCCAAGGCACCTGCAGAGAATCCCGCTCCCGAGATCCCCGCAACCCCTGCGGACTCCACTCCCGCGCCCGAGACGACCGCTGAACCTCCTGCGACTCCCGAGGCCACGCCGGCCCCCGAGATGAAGGAGGAAGCGGAGACTAAGGAGTCGACCGATTCCCCCGCCTCCGAACTGGGCACGCCCGAGTCGTCCAAGGACACCCCCGCAGAGAAACCACCGGCAGCCGCAGACACCCCGGCCGAGAAGGCACCGGCAGAAACTCCGCCACCGACTGACGGCAAAGAGAATGACACGCCCGAGGACGAGAAACCGGCTGAGACGCAAGCCGACAAGCCAGCTGAGGAATCGACGGAACCATAGTGCGTCGTCAAGTCTACGGATTGGGATCGGCATCAATCAATTGAAGCCTGAGCGCAAGCAAAGGACGATTGACAGGTTGTTGGCGACTTCGCACCTTGTCACACCGGCAACGCCCCATCTTTCGCAGCATGGCCAGTTGCCATGAATTGCCTCCCATTCCGCCACTGGCTCTGTCATGGGGCGGGTCTCTCGCGTTTATTGTGAATGTGGCGATTCTTACAAACGACGCAGCACTGTGACTCCGATAACTGAAAGCGGACCTTACTTCCGCATCGGTTTCCCGGAGTCTTTGCATGCGACCGCTGAACGTCAGATCCTGGGTGTGGGGCATGTGCCTGGTGGTGTCCGCGGCAGGCATCGGCCTGGCGGAGCCCGCCAGCACGATTGAGGGTCTCGCCTGGCAGAAGGACCTTCGTACTGCCCGGGAAGTGGCCGTGCGCGACAAGAAGCCGATGATGCTGGTGTTCGGTGCCGAATGGTGCGGCTACTGCAAGAAACTCGAGAGTACGACGCTGGCGAATCCGCAGATGGTCAAGTACATCAACAGTACATTCGTGCCGGTCCACATCGACGTAGACAAGGACCCGCGCGTGGCGAAGATTCTCGAAGTGGAGTCGCTCCCCTGTACGATCATTCTGATGCCGAGGCGGATTCTGCTGGGCCGGATTGAGGGCTTCGAAACTCCGTCCTCCCTATACCAGAAACTGGCGGCCGCCCGGCAGGTCCAAGCCCGCATTTCCCAGACCGGGACTCAGACGCCGGAGTGATCGGCCCGAGTTGGGAGCCGCTATTCAGCTCTCGGGTCGGCGGGGATTGCTTGGGGCACTCCCTTGCAAGGGGATTCTGCCGCCGCTACTTTTGGCGGGTATGAACACAAAGCCCGATCCCTCAGACCAGGACTGGGAGTCCCTCGCCGAAGACCTGCTGGGTGTCGATTTGACACGGCCGCCGGCAATCGATGAACCGTTCGAGGTTGAGGACTTCGATCTGGTCGAGACCAGCGACGACGACCCATCCGATATCGACGACGACAGCCCGGTCACGGCTGAGGAGATGGCGGATGATCTGGAGGACGATGCTGATCTGGCAACGGAAGATGTCGAGGCTGAAGGGGCGTCCGACGAGGCAGACGACGACTACTGGGATGCTCTGGACGGGTGGGACTGGGACGAGCCCTCGAGCGATTCCGCCAAACCGCCCCGCAGCGTCTTCGGAGGGGTGAGCGCAGGCAAGACCGAGCCGGCCGCTCCCCCCAAGGAAGCTCCGCGACGCCCCAAGACCGAAAAGCTCATCGCCAATGATGATTTCGGGGTGGGAGTGGTCGAGGTGGATGTACCGTCTCCAGCCGAAGAGCCGGTGGACGAAAAGTCAGAGACCCCGCGTCGTGGCCGGCGGCGGGGAGGCCGACGTCGCTCCCGTCGCAAGGAAGGCAGTGCGCAGCCCGATCGCGTCGACCGCACGCCGAAAGCCGACTCCGGTCGTGACGAGGCCGGCGATCTCGAAGACGACGATGATGACGGGATGGCCGCATCAGACAGGCCAGCAGCAGAGAGTGCGGACGATTCCGTCGACGACAGCGATGGCTTCGGGGCCGGGCTGGAACTGGAAGTGAAACCAGCCGAAGAGAAGAGGCCCCGTTCGCGTCGACGCGGGCGGCGACGTCGAAAGTCCACGGAATCATCGACATCAGAATCGTCACAGACAAAGGCCACACCACAGTCGGGTCCTCCTGAGGACGATGCCGGCGAGTCGGCCTCTGCTGATGAGGATGTCGATGCGGACGCCGCTGACGATGATGACAGCACGACCGAAGAGGGGGTCTCTCAAAAGCGCTACCGCAGTGTTCCCACGTGGGAACAGGCGATCTCGTATCTGGTCAAGGTCCCGCCGCGCGGAGGGAATCCCTCCGGTGAATCGGGCGGGGGGTCAGGCCGATCACGCGGAGGGGGCGGATCGCGGCGAGGGTCCGGACGCCGGGGAGGCGGACGCGGACAACGGTCCGGGTGATCGCGCTGCGACGTGAGGTCGCGCGCTCCTCCTGATGCAGGTCTTGGGTCACCACTGAGGGTCCTGCTGTCCCGGCGTGTCTTGTCTGTTGTAGCTGCCTGACAAAGCTGCCGGGCTGCGGAATCTTCGCTGACGGCAGCGATCGCTCTTTCGCGAAGTCAACAAGTTGCGGTTGCTCCTGCAAACTTTCCTCTTTGATCAAAGGGATGACGGTGTGCGCGGGTATGGTGACATTGACAAGTCCACTCGGGCCGTCAACCAACGCTGACAAGGGGGAGTCTCATGAAGGGAAAGTTCAAGAATGTTCTGGTGGGAGTGTTACTGGGTGCGGCCGGCATGTATGTGGTGCTGCAGTATCACATCGTGCGGGCGAACGAAGGTTTTCTGATGGTGCGTCGCACACCGCAGCAGGGATTGCCGGACGCCTATGCCGACATCCGTCAATGGAGCACAGGTACGTGGACGGCTCATTCGAATGTCTCACTGTGCTGGCGGAGGGTGGCCGATCCGATCTGATCGTCGATCAGACTCTGGACAAGGCGTCAGAGCAACTCCAGGAGTCGCTGGGCACGGCGGCACAGCGGGGTAACCAGGGCTGGGAGCCGGCGATGTCCTCCCGATCAGCCAATGGAATTGGAGGCTCTTCGATTCGAACCGGTGCCAACAGCCGACGAACAACACCGAACGCAAACCCTCGCCATGGGCCAGTCTGTTTGGCATCAGGCCGCCTTCCGGAAACACGAACGTTCCTGCTCAACGGACCGCCCGACCAACTTCGGTGACACCGATTCTGCCGACCGGACAGAGAAACGGTCCGACCGTCGAGATTCTTCCCAGCCCCGATGAGGTGGATTCGGGGTCGCAGTGCCCCCTTGCCCAATGGGACACAGCGGCGATATCCGCAGCGGACCAGCTGGGAAGCCGTGACTCCCGACCGGCGGGCCGAGGCTCCCCAGGCAGAAGGTAGCGGCCTTGCGATCCATGCGTTCTGATGATCCTCCCTGCTGAGGCGGCGATCGGACACGATGGCCTCTGAACGAATGGCAGCCACAGGCGGCGGGAAGATATGACACATATGATCCACCCGCCAACGGGAGCGAGTGAGTCGGGTTGAGAGAGCGCCCCGGTCTCGATGAGGCCGGGTGTTTTCGTTGGTGCATCGCAACTCGCTGACGCACACAAGAAAAGCCCGTGGGCAGCGACCCACGGGCTTTGGAACATGTTCGCGAGTGAGCGTACGGGTCACCCGTTGCTGTCGGCAGTCTCTTCGCCCGCACCGACGGTGGCAAGTGAGAGGCTCTCGTCGTCACTGTACTCCACGACACTGGAGAGGAAGTCGAGCAGCTTCTCGTCGCCGACTTCCTTCATGACCACGCGAATCGAGGTTCTTCCCTTCGAAGTGCCGCGCAGCAGTTCTTCGGACAGCGGGTCTTCGACATACATTTCGACCGCCCGGCGCAGCGGGCGGGCACCGTAGTCGAGTCCTTCATCGGCGATCGTCGCCGCGCCCCTTCGAGATGATGAGGGTCTTCGCGTCGTCGCTCAGTTCCAGCGCCAGGCCCCGTTCCCGCAGCCGTTCGCGGACCTTCGACAGTTCGATGTCCACGATCATTTTGAGGTTCTCGTCGGTCAAGCTTGCGGAACACGATGACTTCGTCGAGACGGCCGATGAACTCCGGCTTGAACTCCTGCTGGATTTCGTCCATCACGTTCTTCTTCATCGTGTCGTAGCTCGGCCTGTTCGTCTGCTTGCCGACCTGAAGCCGAAGTCCGGCGACTGCGATCGACCGGCACCGACGTTGGTCGTCATGATCAGGACCATGTTCTTGAAGTCGACCTTGCGACCGAAGCTGTCGGTCAGATGGCCTTCTTCCATGATCTGCAGCAGCATGTTGTACACGTCGGGATGGGCCTTCTCGATTTCGTCGAGCAGCACCACCGCGTACGGCCGGCGGCGGATTTTCTCGGTCAGTTGGCCGCCCTCTTCGTAGCCGACGTAGCCCGGAGGGGCACCGATCAGCCGGCTGACGTTGTGCTTCTCCTGTACTCGGACATGTCGATCTGGATCAGCGCGTCTTCGTCGCCGAACATGAACTCGGCCAGCGTCTTGGCCAGCAGCGTCTTGCCGACGCCGGTCGGACCGGAGAACAGGAACGTCGCCGTCGGCCGCTTCGGGATCCTTCAGACCCGACCGCGACTCGGCGCACGGCTTTCGCGACCAGCTTGATCGCCTCGTCCTGGCTGACGACGCGGCGGTGCAGTTCGTCCTCCATCTCCAGCAGCCGCACCGCGTCCTCGCTCGACAGCCGCGTCAGCGGAATGCCGGTCATCTTGGCGACGACTTCGGCGATCACTTCGGCATCGACGACGCCATCGGTCTCTTTCGCCTTGCTGCGCCATTCGCGGGTGAGCGTCTCCTTCTTCTTCTTGAGCTTGTCGGCCTGATCGCGGAGCGCGGCGGCCTTCTCGAAGTCCTGATTGGCGACCGCTTCCTCCTTCTGCGTGATTCAGCCGCTCGATTTCCTCTTCGAGCTCCTTGAGGTCCGGCGGACGGACCATGCTCTTCAGCCGGATGCGGGCACCCGACTTCGTCGATCACGTCGATCGCCTTGTCCGGCAGGCAGCGACCGGTGATGTAGCGGTTCGACAGCTCGACCGCCTTCTCGAGGGCATCGTCGGTGATCTGCACGCGATGATGCTGTTCGTACCGATCGCGCAGGCCCTTGCAGAATCTCGACCGTCTGCGTCTGACGACGGCGGATCGACCATCACCATCTGGAACCGCCGCTCCAGGGCACTGTCCTTCTCGATGTACTTGCGGTACTCGTCCAGCGTCGTCGCACCGATGCACTGCAGCTCGCCGCGGCTGACAGGGCCGGCTTGAGCACGTTGCGAGGCGTCGATCGCCCCTTCGGCGCCGCCCGCACCGACGAGCGTGTGCAACTCGTCGATGAACAGGATCGTGTTCTTCGCCCGGCGGACTTCGTTCATCACCGCCTTGATGCGTTCCTCGAACTGGCCGCGGTACTTCGTGCCGGCGACCATCATCGCCAGGTCGAGCACGACGATGCGCCGGTCGCGCAGCAGTTCCGGCACGTTGCCGTCGACGACCATCTGGGCGAAGCCTTCGACGATGGCCGTCTTGCCGACGCCCGCCTCGCCCAGCAGCACCGGGTTGTTCTTCTGCCGGCGGCAGAGAATCTGGATCACGCGCTCGATTTCGTCTTCGCGGCCGATGACCGGGTCGAGCTTGCCCTGCCGGGCCAGTTCCGTCAGGTCGCGGCCGAAGCTGTCGAGGGCCGGCGTCTTGCTCTTGCTCCTTGCCGCTGCTGACCGCCGCTGCCGCTGCTGCCGGCGCCTCTTCGCCTTCCAGCCCATGCCCCGAGCAGGTTGAGGACCTCTTCGCGCACGTCTTCGAGCTTGAGGCCCAGGTTCATCAGCACCTGGGCGGCGACCCCTTCCTGCTCGCGCAGCAGACCCAGCAGCAGATGCTCGGTGCCGACGTAGTTGTGGTTGAGGTTGCGGGCCTCTTCCATCGCGTATTCGATGACCTTCTTGGCCCGCGGCGTCTGCGGCAGCTTGCCCATCGTCACCATGTCCGGGCCGGACTGGACGATCTTCTCGACTTCCAGCCGGATCTTGCGCAGGTCGACGTCCAGGTTCTTCAGCACGTTGGCCGCGACGCCGGAGCCTTCCTTGACCAGTCCCAGCAGGATGTGCTCGGTGCCGATGTATTCGTGGTTGAAGCGCTGGGCCTCCTGGTTGGCCAGTTGCATGACCTTGCGGGCCCGGTCGGTAAATCGTTCGTACATGCGACTGCTCTCTCCTCTGTGTAAACTTCAGACCGCCCGAATGGGAACGGTCAATCTGTCGCAATTCTACGCAGTTCATTCCCCAGGGGAAGGAGTGCAGCTCGGCAGGCGGCTCATCCCCGTTTCAGGACGATCCCTGACGGATGGGTTGCGGGTCCCCGGAACCTCCCTGGCAGACCCACAGACCCGGCCGTAACCCCCCGGGCGGGGGAATCTTAGTTCGCCACCGAAAATGAGGCAAGATAGAGGTCTGGGCCCCGGACACAACCTGTTGACGCCCGGCAGGTTGTTTCTACACCCTGCGAATCAGTCACGCCGGTACTGATGGTCCAGTCCTGCTACACTCGATTTCTGCGAGGGTTCGCCCATTGGCCCCGCTTCCCGTTGCTCAAGACCCGTATCGCCATCCCGATTCATGCACCAGAATCGTCCAGCGTCTGCAGCAGTCGGCCGTGTCTATCAGCGGGCTGCTTCTCTCGCACATGCTGAAGGTCGCCCGTGCGTCGAGACGACACATCTGCTCACCGCTCTCTGGCTGGATGAGAGCCGGGCCGCCGAAATCCTGCACAGGTATGGAGTGACGGCCCCGATCCTCGGCCTGGGGGAGGACGACTTCGCCGACCTCAACGCGACGACAGCCGGCGATGAGTCCTCGGGAGCAGTGCATCAACTCCCGCATAGCGCCCCTCTTAACGCGGCCGTGGCCCTTGCACAGGTTGCCGCCGGACAACTGGGGCGACACGCGGAGACCGGTACTGAACACCTGCTGCTGGGACTGCTCGAAGCTGATACCGATATTCGGGCGATGCTGACAGACTGCGGACTGACCGTCGAGTACCTGCAACGCGAAGTGGTGGCACAGACCGGCTTCTCCCACGAGCCGATCGCCGCCGACATCACCCTGACCCCTGTCGTGCGCGCTCACGCCGGGAGACAACCAACGTCGATCGCATTCTGGACGCGGCCGCCAACCGCGCCCGTGAGGGACTGCGGGTCGTCGAAGACTTCGTGCGGTTCACACTCGACGATGCCCACCTGTCCCGGCTGCTTAAGGAGCACCGGCACGCCCTCACCGCCGCCCTCAACCTGCTGCCGCAGGATCGGATGCTCCGATCACGTGACACAACCGGCGACGTGGGGACGGACATTCAGACTCCCACCGAGCAGCTCCGGGCGCACGCCGTAGACGTCGTCCGGGCCAACTGCAAGCGGGTGGAGGAGTCGCTCCGCACTCTGGAGGAGTATTCGAAGACACTCCGGTCGGACGCGGCGTCACTCTTCCAGTCGCTCCGCTATCGCTTCTACACCATCGAACAGGCGGTACTCCAGACATTTCAGGCTCGCGAGCGGCTGCTCAACGTCCGACTGTGCATGCTGGTGAGTGACCGGCTCTGTCCGCGGGGGGCGGGTCCTCTCGTGCAGGCCGCGCTGCAAGGGGGAGTCGACATGGTGCAGTTGCGGGAGAAGCAGATGCCCGACAACCGGCTGATCGATCTCGCGCGACGTATGCGGGACTGGACGGCCGCCGCCGGCGCGCTGCTGATCATCAACGATCGCCCCGACATCGCGGCCCTCGTCGGTGCCGACGGCGTGCATGTCGGTCAGCATGACCTGTCCCCGCATGAGGTCCGGCGCATTGTCGGAGGCGACCGGCTGGTGGGGGTGTCCACGCACACGATCGAGCAGGCGCGTCAGGCGGTTCTTGACGGAGCCGATTACCTGGGCGTGGGGCCGGTGTTCCCTTCGCAGACGAAGGAGTTCTCAGACCTCGCGGGAGTGGCACTGGTCGAACAGGTGGCAGCGGAAATCACCCGCCCGTGGTTCGCCATCGGGGGCATCACACCGGAGAACGTCGGCGAGATCCTGCGCCGCCGGTGCCCGGCGTATCGCCGTCAGCGCCGCCATCTGCTCAGCGGATGACCCTGCGCAGGTGGCTCGGTCATTCTGCCATGCGCTCGCCTTGGAGTGAGCCTGGGGGGGGTACGCGGGAGAGACCGCCAGCGAAGATGGACAGACGCGAGTCACAAGACCTGGATGACGCGACGAATGTCGGCGGCCTCGTCAGGAGGAAACACTTCCACCTGCGTTGAGTAGGGAATGGGCTCGCGGTGGGCCATTGTATTCTGGGGGATTCAAGTCGGGTGTCTCATGTTGCCAACAGCAGTGGTCATACGGAATTCAGTCATTGTCCTGAATGGTATAGGTATATCGCGATTGCTCACCCAGCACGGCGTTCGACGGATTTGACAACGTGATCTCGATGGTTTCGTCCGATTCCCGGTCGCTGTCATCGACGATTTGCAGCGGGAAGAAACGGTAACGCTCACCCGGTGGAAAGGTGAGGGTGCCCCTTGTCTGGCGGAAATCGTCGACCGGTCGCGCGGTGCCTCCCGTCACCTGCCAATTCACCTTCACCGGCGCACCACTGAGGTGACTGAGTGCCACCAGCGGGAATCGCTGCGCGAGAAACTCGCTCTGACTTTCGGCTGGCAGATGAAAGGCGATCGACGGCTCCTGACGAGTGACTTCATATGTCGCCGAGTTGACGAAGCTGTCCAGCCGTCCCTCCTCGAAGCACGCCGCCTTGACCGTACAGCTGTCCCTGAGCACCAGAGGTTGCCGATAAACAGGCGAACGCGGCGTGGGCGTGGAGCCATCGAGCGAATACCGGATGATCGGCGCGGATGGGGCGGATCGAGCGTAATGGTGACCTTCAGCGGCCCGCAGACCGCCTCCGGACGGCGCGGGTTGATGCGGGGGACGGCACAGCGACGTCCCGGCTGGGTTGTTACGAAGGCTGTCGTCTCGTCGGCGAGCGTCAACGTCGTCACCGGTTGGTCATTGCGATCGTACCAGTTCTGCCCCGCTGGCAGATCGAGCGTCTGCTGCGTTCCCGTCCGGTTGAAGTAGACCATTCCCCCCTGAAGCTGGCGGGAATGCAGTTGATGGCCAGGATTCTGGCCCGGCTCCTGGAGGTCCACCCCCGCGGACACAGAGGCACCCAGCCTGTTCTGCAGGTCGGCATACAACATCGGATCAATTTCGCGCGAATCTCTGTCCAGCATGTTGCAGAAGCCATTGGGCCCGGCTGCGATGAGATATGCGCAGAAGTTCGCGCGATGCGGATCGGATCATCAGGGTCGACCGCCTGAAACTGAAAGACTTGCACATGTTCGGCATAGGTGGTCCGGCAATGCCGGATGATCTCCCCGATGTGGTCCTTGTCGCCATACCCGAGGAAGTTCTCAAAAATGACTCCGGCGATGCGCGCGAAGACTTTCTGATGGAATTCCTCTGACGGAAATCTGGCTTCGTTGGCAATGATGCGGAGATCCGGGGCCATCCGGGCCATCTCATCGAGACACGTCACCGCCGCCTGCATCCACTCGTCGTTGTCCTGCGGAAACGGCTGATCCCACACAACTCCCGGGACAAACTGGTTCGCATCATCCAGCACACCGTACAGGCTGTAGTCGAAGGTGAAGTTGTCCACCCCGACCCACCAGTGGGGATACTGACGTTGATTGAGAATCCCCCGGCAATAGTTATTGACGAAGAAATCGACGAGTCGCTCATCGGCGACGTTCACCGGCTGGCTCATGCCAAAGTCTTTGAGGTGCCATTCCCAGACCAGCTTGCGCGAGCGGCCCTGCCAGGTCGCCGTGCACCACAGGGGGGGGCGGCCCTGCCCTACCTCGTCGGCTTCGTACTCCTGCAATGCGGGCGTCGGAAAGTAGCTGTTCTCGAACGTTTCGGGAATCTGCTCGAAGTGCTGCAGTCGGCCATGAATCCCCTTGATCGCCTCCGGGTCCATGAGGTCAAAGCGGTAATTGGCCCGTCCGACACTACAGCCCAGCGCGCGCCAGGAGAGGACATCCTGCGGATACGTGTAGAAGCCGCCCCGTGGATTGTCGATCACTGTGCGCTCGGCGAACTGCGCGTCGACCGGCGGTGCCCAGACGAGAGACAGCGCCATCATCACACAGAACTTCCAGTACGACGCACCGGCGAATTCGGTTATCGATTGCACTCGCTGCCTTTCTTGGTCGCGCGTCCCCCAACCAGGGGCGGACTAAGGATCGGCGTCGGCAGCGCGACGATCTCCAAAGGCCCGCTGATGAAACGAAAACGCACGGTCGCCACCCCATTCATACAGTTTACGCCCTTCGTGCCCCACGCCGGGGACCTCGCGAAACACGTGCGGGATGTCCAGGTCCTCGAGCACCTCGTGGAGGAGACGGTTGCCGGCGAGCAGGTCATCCTCACCCCCACACGCGATGCGGATGAGCGTATCTTTCCGCAATGTCTCCGCATTCTTCGCCGCGAGCCTGTGAGGCAACTCCTCGAGGTTGTCCCCGAACACGCGTCGCAGCACAAGGGGCACACGGGCCGGGTCCTTCTCCCGCGGCAAGGGGCCGGCAGAATTGATGGCAATCGCCCCGAAGACCTCGGGATACTTCAGCCCCAGATGCGCGGCTCCGAACCCGCCCATGGAGAAGCCTTCAATGAGCCGCCCTTCGCGGGTGGCCAGTGTGCGAAAGTCGCGATCGATGGCGGGAATCAGAATCCTTGACGATCACACTTTCCACCGGGCAGCTACCGTCGATCGCATCCCCATAGAAGCTGCCGGGAATTCCATTGACGGCCACCACAATCGCCGGGGGTGCGGCCCGGCCTTTGAGCGCCTCCACATAGGACGGCAGGAACGTCTCGCGCACTTGCGCTGATCGCCATTCGCTCCATGGAGCCAGTAGATGACGGGGAAGCGCCGGTTGGGTGCCCGGTTGTAGGCGACGGGCAGCCAGACCAGACAGCTGACCTCCTTGTCCAGTACGTCGCTGTGGAAAATGTGATACTGCGAGCGCAGAGGTGCGTCGCGATCGGGATCGATCCATTGAGGCGGGGAGCTAAGACCACGAGAGGGCTGAGCGATCGCGGCAGACGGCCAAAGCATGAACAGGGCCACGCCCACGAGGCACGCTGCAATCAGCGTGGTCGAAAGCCCCGGCTCGCACAAGTTATGCCGGTGTGCGAAGTCTAAGATGCCGCTTCTGAAAACTTGGTCAGATCCGCAGGCTCCCAGCACTCTGGCGCACTGCTGGACAAGCCAGCAGTGGCACCCGCACACATCATCATCCCCGCGCAGGCGGGGATCCAGTCGCGGAGGCGACGTCTGCCGATGCCTCTCTGGAGTCCCACCAGCGCAGGAATGATGGAGGACGTACAACGCTGGCATCATGGTGCAACATAACAATCCCGGCCCGAATCGAGGCAGCCCTCGCCGTCGCACATCTGGTCGTCGGGACCATAGATGCGCAGCGTCTTTCCGCACCAGAAGTTGCCGTCGCCGGTGATCTCCTGCCCGGGAGTACACCCCGCATTGATGTACAGCCCCTTCGAGAGCAGATGCTGGCAGCGACGCGGATGATGGATGATCGAGAGTTCTTCCTGCATCTCAAAGCCCTCGCTCGAGTTGACCAGTGGCCTTCAACAACGCCCGCTTGACCGACGTTCGCGCCAGCTGCACCTTATAACCATTCTCCGACAGAGGCGTCGCCTCAGCCACCGCCGCATCGCCCGCATGCTGCGCCGTGGTCGAGTTCACTGGCTGTCCGATGAGCACATCCGCCGCCGCATCGCTGATCCACGGTACCGGGGCCACATGCCCGAGCGCCACCGCTGCCCGCCGGACCAGTCCATCGTCCATTTCAAGCGTGACGGCACATGAGGTCAGCGGCCAGTCGAGCCCTTCCAGTTCAAGCACTTCGTAGGTCGCGCTGAGCTGTCGGGTCGCGGAAGGTAACCAGACGTGTGAGATCAACTGGCCGGGCGTCAGGACGGTGCCTGACTGCCGGGGCTGACGAGGAGTGACGTAGAAGTCGGCCAGCGGCACCCATTCTTCCTGCTCGGGCTGCGGACCGATGAGACGAACGTGCGCCCCCCACGCGATGAGTGCCGGGGCGAACCGCGAGGCATTCACGAACTTCGCCGGCCCGTTGTTGCCGAGGATCGCGTGATAGCGGTTGTCGCCGGCCTCCGGAAGCGACCGCCCGTTCTCCATGGCGAGCAGTCCGTACCCCTTGCGGAAGTACCAGCAGTTGGGGAGATGACACAGATCGCCTCCCAAGGTGCCGTTCTGACGGATCTGGATCGCGTGCACTCCGGCGACGACATCCGCCAGCGACGGATAGTCGGCGAGCAGTGAACTCTCGGCGATCTCTTCCAGTGTAGCGAGCGCCCCGATGACGACACCGTCATCTGCCGGTGTGATACCCCGCATCGTAGAGACACCGGAGAGAGCGACGATACGGCGCGGCGTCACGATGGCATCGTTCAGCAGAGAGACGAGGTCGGTCCCGGCGGCAAGGACGGCCGTCGCACCGGCCGGTTCGCCCAGCAGGGTCACCGCCTCGACTTCAGTCTGCGGTGAAGCGTATTCGAATGGCTGCATGCATCACCTCACTTTCAGGCGTTGGCCAGCGCATCGAGGACGCGCTTGGGAGTCAGGGGAAGAACAGGCACACGCACACCGATGGCATTAGCGACCGCGTTGGAGATGACGGCTCCACCGGAAATGACGGGTGGCTCGCCCAGCCCCACCACACCACGATTGTACTGGCTGTCCGGCTCATAGAACTCGACGACCAGTTCGCCAATGTCGCCGATCCGCGGGAGCTTGTAGTCCTTGAGATTGGCATTGATGAACCGGCCGGTCGCGTTGTCCATGACCCGCTCTTCGGAAAGGGCATAGGCAATGCACATGATCATCGCCCCCAGCACCTGGCTGGTCGCCTGCTTGCGTGAGACGACCAAGCCGATGTCCTGCACGGCGACATACTTGTTGATGCGCACGCGGCCCGTCTCCGGATCGACAGACACATCCGCCATCTGCACGCCGCCGACCTGCTGGCTCGTGAGCCCGTCGTCCTTGGGGCCTTCTCCGGCGAACTCCTGCCCCATCGGCCCGAGCAGCGCAGTGGCCTGCTTCCAGGTGCAGACCTCCGTGTCGCCCGAGAGAATCTTCCCACCTGCGCGCCTTCAGCGAGGCGGCATCGACACTGTATTTGGCGGCGACCTTGTCGAAGATCGTTCCCAGCGCACTCAGGCAGGCCCGACGATGTGGACCCGACATCCCGCCGATCGTCGTGCTTCCTCCGGAGGCACCGGCGGGCGGATACTTGTTGCTGCCGATGTTGACCTTGACCGCATTCATCGGCAGGCCGAACGTCTCCGCCACGACGACGTCGATGACCGTTCGGTTCCCGGTGCCCAGATCCTGGGTTCCGGCGAACGTCTCCACCGTGCCATCGGCATTAACCTTGACGGTGCAGGTACCGTTGCCGGCACGTCCGCCCCAGGTGTGCAGGCCCATACCGAGACCCCGCTTCCACCCGCCGTCATCCCACTTCCCGCGGGGTTGCCACTTCCCTTTCCAGTCCATCAGGCCGGCGGCAATCTCCATCTCAGCGGCATAGACCTCTGCAGGTCCGCCACTGGCTAGGTTGAGATTCGTCATGAAGACGTCGTAGGGATCCTTCTTCATCTCCGCCGCGAGATCATCGATCGCGGTGCAGGTGAGGGCACACGCTTGCGGATGATTCGGAGCCCGCCAGGCACGCGCCGGGCCGGTGTTGCAAATCAGTCCCGTCGTACGCACCTTGCGGTTAGCCGGCTGGATGACATACGGAACGACCTGCGGGTTGACGGTCGCACCGGCGGTGCCATTCGTCCCCCAGTGATGGCTGTCCCACCCGACGATCTTGCCCTCATCATCGGCGGCGATCGTCACCTCGGCGAAGGCAGACGGGCGGTTGCCCGCGACCTTCAGTTCCGTGGCGCGGTCGAGCATCAGCTTGACAGGCTGGCCGGTCTCCTTCGACAGGATTGCGGCGGCGATGTCCCATTCGTCGACGGCAAACTTCGAGCCGAAACCGCCGCCCATGTACTGGCAGTTAACCTCGACGTTCGCCTGGTCCACACCCAGCGGATTGACGTACTGACCGCCGGTGCCCGAGACGTTTTGCGTGGAAAGGTGCGCCACGAGCTTACCGTCCTTGAACTCGGCATGCGACCCATGAGGCTCCAGACACATATGGGTGATGGTGTGAACGCCGTACAGTCCGTTGTGGACATGTTTGGCCTCGCCGATGGCACTGCCGGGATCACCGGTCACACTGTCACGCTGAGACTTGGTGAGTCCCAGTTCGGCCGCGAGTGCCAGGTCGAACTCGTCCACAAAGTGATCGAGTACCTGGTAATCGACCTTCACCGCACGGGCCCCTTCTGCCGCCTGGGCCGCACTCTCGGCTGCTACAGCGACGATCGGTTCTCCCTCCCAGCGGATCTCGTACAGCTTGCCGTCGGCCGGCGCCCGACCCGGAAAGACATACACCCCCTTGACGCCCGGCACCTTCTTCGCGGCGGATACGTCGACCGCCTTGATGCGTGCGTGGGCATGCGGTGAGGTGAGCAACCGGGCGGTCAACGTGCCCGGCGTATTGATGTCAGCAGAATACTTTGCACCTCCCGAGGCCTTCACCGCGCCATCGATGCGATTGACCTCTTTCCCCAGCAGTGTGTTTTCCTCACGGGGAGGCCAGGCAACTTTCAGATCGACCATCAGGCACCTCCCTTCGCGAGTTCGAGTGCGCACTTTGTGATGCCGTCGTATGTCCCGCAGCGGCAGATGTTGCCCCCCAGGCCGGCACGAATCTCTTCGAGCGTCGCATGAGGCTGCTTGTCGAGAAACGCCCGTGTCGCCATCACAAAGCCTGGTGTGCAGAAGCCGCACTGCATGGCATCGTGCTTGACGAACCCCGAGATGACGGCGTCCACCTTGTCACCGCTAATGAGCGACTCGACGGTGCGAATCTGCTTGCCGCGGGCTTCCAGTGCCAGGAGCGTGCCGGCATAGGTCGCCTTGCCGTCGACGATGACGGTATCGGCTCCGTCGACGTGTACGTCCTGCAGGTCCTTGCAGCCGGTGAGATTGAGTTGGTTCCGCAGCACCTCGAGCAGAGTGGTGCGCGGCTCGGCGGTGACCTGCTGGTCCTTGCCGTTGATGTTCAGCGTGATCTTCTGGGCCCCGCTGACGACGTTGGTCTGCTGGGCCGCGTCGGCCTCGTCACCCCGCGTGGCGACGGCCGTGGCGGCCATGACGGCCCCAGACCCCTTCAGGAAGCCGCGTCGCGAAAACGTCGGGCCTCCTCGCTGTTGCTTGCCCTTGTCTTGCACGTTGTCTCTCATCAGCCGCCACCTCCCTTGATGCTGTCCAGGATGAAGACGGAATCGCGACATCGCCCCGATTTCAGCCGGCATTGTACCGTGAACTCTGAAGGTCACAACTCTGGCGACGATATTGACGCTCGCGTGGTTGATGGAAAGCCCGTCGGGCACATACATGATTCGCGTGCCATGGCATTCTCGCATTGATTATTCCGCCATTCCCGCAGCTACTTCTTTCGTCATCCCCGCGTAGGCGGGGATCCAGCCACATGGCACCCGCACTGTACACAAAAGCGTGGTCGAAGGTTCCCAAGAGCGTGTGCTTCCGGAGAGAATGTGCATCCCAGGGAAACTGACAACTGGCAACTGTTGACTATCAACTGACAGCTGATGACTTCGCGACATCAATCATTCCGCAAGACTCGCCGCTGCCGCGTGGGCTTCCTCGCCGGCATGTGCCTTGCGCTGGTACTGTGGTCGACGTGGCCCCTTGCGCGCGACGCCACCCGCGCCTTGCCGCTGGGGTCGATGGCCGATGCGACCGTGCCGCTCTTCAACGTCTGGACGATCTGGTGGAATGCGGATCGCGCGGCCCATGGCTTTCGGGCGTATTGGCAGGCACCGATTTTCTATTCGGTTCCCGACACGTTCGCATTCTCAGAACCGCAGACGACCACACTTCTCGTGGCACCTGTCCTCTGGCTCACCGGATCGCGTGTCCTCGCGTACAACGTGTATCTGTGGGTCTCGCTGATGCTCAACGGACTGTTGACCGTGCGGCTGCTGCGGGTGCTGCGCGTCGGCTGGTGGACCGCTTGTGGTGCGGGGGCAGCGATGCTGCTCCTGCCAATCATCCATTGGCAGCGTGAGGTAATTCAGCTCGTGCCGGTCTGGGGCATCCTGTGGGTGTGGATCGCCCTCTGGAGAATTCGGCAGGCACCTCGATGGCCAGGAGGCATCGAACTGGGCCTGGCGTTCACGGCGACGTTCTACACCTGTGTGCATCAGACGCTGTTCCTGGCGCTCCTGCTGATGGTCGCGGCGTGGGTGCTGTTCGATCGTCGTCAATTCCACAAGACACTGGCTGCATGGCTGACGGCGGTCGTTGTCGCTGCTCCACTCGTCGCGCCGATCGCATGGAGTCTGCACGACGTTGCCCGGCTGCATGACTTCACCCGTCCTGTCAAACTGATCGCGCAGCTCTCGGCCCTGCCGGGGGATTACACCGCGGCACACGGTCAGCAGTGGGTGGATCCCGGACAGATGGCAGCCCGAGACTACTGGCGTCTGTCACCCGGCTGGCTGAAGATGGGACTCGCGCTAGTGGGAATGATCTATGGCCTGACGCGGCGGCGCTGGTGGCGGTGGACCATCTTCCTGCTGCTCACAGGGGCCGTCGCGTTCGCACTGTCGCTGGGGACCAATCTCCGCATCGGTGCCTGGATGCCCTGGGAGACACTGATGCATGTTGTGCCCGGGTTCTCACAGGTCCGCAACGCCTCCCGCTTCGCGTTCTTCGTACAGATGGTCGTCGTACTGCTGGCGGCACTGGGGATGTGGGGGCTGGTGTTGCTGCGCCGCCGCTGCTTCAGGTCACGCGTCCTCAGACGTCTGTCGGGTGTGGCCCTGTGTCTGCTCGGACTGGCCGCTGTGTTCGAGGTACGTCCTTACTCCGTTGAGCTCACACAGGTGCCTGATGTCCGCTCACATGCCGGTTGGATGGACTTTGTGACTGACAACATCTCGCCGGGCCGGTCGCTCGCCTGTCTGCCGATGCCCCCTGGCGACAAGGCCGCCGACTTTGAAGACACGACGCGCTGGATGTACCTGGGCACCTATCACGGTCTGCCGCTGGTGAACGGCTACTCGGGGTTCTTCCCGTTGTCGTACTTCGAGATCCAGGATCTGGTGAACGCCTCGTTTCCGGATGAAGAGTCGATCGGGCAATTGCTCAACCGCGGCGTCGAGTTCGTGGTGGTGCGCCAGTCGGACGTCCCCTGGGAACCGGCCAGCCGGACGTTCGATAGCACGACGCTCGCCCTCGTCTATGAAGGCCCCTCTGGGATCAACGTCTATCGTGTCTCGCGGTTTGATGCTGCCAAGTGAACTCTGGCGGATGTCAGCAGCCCTTCGTTCACATCATTCACAGCATCACGGTCGGGCCCTTACGGAAGCTCGACGACTTCATTCCCGCTGCGAGTGGAGAGTGATTGGTAGGCATCCCGATCGATGTTCATGGAAATGAAGCGCACCGCGCCGTCACAGAACAGGAAGTGGGCACCACCGTTGTGGTAGCTGCTGAAGGATCTCAGCGAAGTCGCCTGGTAGAGCGCATTCACACCGGGGGGATGGGTCTCGGGTGTGGCAGAGTCATTTCCCGGCCCCGGATCCGGTTCGTACAGGTAGTAATTGATCGGATCAATCGTGGAACAGATATTGTGCACGATGCCGTACAGATTCGACTGATAAGGTCCGCTGGACCATTGCACTTCAGGCATCTGGTACTTCTGTTCCCCGACCAGAATCGTGTTGGAGGTCCCGTCCGTGATGTGGGCGATCCGAACGGATGAGTTCAAGAAGAGCACGCCATCCCGAAAGTGGATTTTCTGAAAATGGAATCCGTCGGTGGCACACAGTTGGCCACCCGCCTTGCCCCCACTGCAGCCGTAATAACAGTTGCTGGCGCGTCCAGAGCGCGAGTTGATATCCGAGGGACACTGAAACACGCGCAACGCCGTAAACTGATGTGCGAGGTTGGGGTACGCCGACGGCCCGCCGTGATCGGTGTTGTCGAACGTGTATGCCTGGAAAGGACGTGTGAAATCGAATTTGTTGTACAACGGTGACTGGTCAAGTTGCGGCAGGATCATCACCGTCCATGGGGCACCTTGGCTGAAAATGCCCCGTCCGCTGGAAGGACAGCTGCCGGTGC
The DNA here is from genome assembly GCA_963707405.1 of uncultured Planctomycetaceae bacterium. Lineage (GTDB taxonomy): Bacteria > Planctomycetota > Planctomycetia > Planctomycetales > Planctomycetaceae > CAVPPT01. The sequence goes on from CAVPPT010000017.1 coordinate 234,996, forward strand.
TGGACCCAGAGACGGCTCCGGGTGGAAAACAGCGATGGACTTCGTGGTAATTGTGCAGGGCGACCCCAATCTGATGCAGGTTATTGCGACACGCCGTGCGCCGCGCCGCTTCGCGAGCGTTCTGGACTGCGGGGAGGATTAGCGCGATGAGAATCGCGATGATGGCAATCACGACCAGCAGCTCGATCAAGGTGAAGCCGTGTTTGGAACGCCCTTGTGGATGTGTCGTCAAAACGGTCATTGCAGTCGGCCCAGGTTGATGCTGAGGTCCCAGAGAGTAATCGTGTTGTCTGATGAGGAAGATGCCAATTGGCGACCATCGGGCGAGACGAGCAGGGACAGGCCCACGCCTCGCTCCGCATCGAAGATGGCGACCGGTGACAAGTTCCTCGTTTCAAGCAGCACCGGACGTGGTCCATCCGGCAAGATCGCCAGGAACTCCCCATTGGGGGTGTACGCGAGAGCGAGAATCGCCCGGCTGTCTGAATACTGCCCTGTCGGATTACCCGAAGCGATCTCAGAGATTCGAACCTGACCGTCCCGACCACACGAGGCAACACTCTTTCCATCTCGCGAGAACACTGCCCGGGAAACGCTCTGGGTATGGCCGCGCAACCGGGACACCTCGGCACCAGTGCTTGCTTCCCAGACGGCAACGGTTTGATCCATGCTGGCAGTCACCCACTGCGTGCCGTCGCGATTGATCTCCAGGGAATGGACGCGATCGTCGTGGGCATTGATCTGACGAATTTCTTCGAGTCTCGGAGTGCGCCATTCGCGAAGCTTGCCATCCCAGCCGGCGGAAGCGACTGCCGACGCTCCGCGTGTGAACTGGACGGCCGTCACGCTCTCCTCGTGAGCTTGCTGGCTAGCGATGACTTCGCCCGATATTGCGTCCACGAGGAGAATCATTCCGTTCGACAGACCGGCTGCGAGTGTGGCTCCATCTGGTGAAATGGCCACTGCCCATACCGGACCCGGAAGAGTGATCCGGCGTGTCGCCAGCTCTGCGTCGGAGTTGGAATCCCAGAAGCGGATTGAGCAATCGATGCTGCCTGAGACGAGTACGGGTTCGGTTGGAGAATATGCCAGCCGATAAGGGCGATCGCTATGACCGATCAGCCGATGTTGTGGCGACACGAGCCGTATGGCCGGCGAATCGGGCATCTGCCCTTGGTCGCGGAGCACGGCAGCGCGGGTCAATGCCTCGCTGATTTCGGTCATTGCCTCGTTGGACGGAGAGGGCTTGTCATTCGGGGCTTGCGGGGGGGGCGGAGCAGTTGGCGCAGTCGATACGACCGGTGATGACGGCCACCAGTGATAAGCTTGAGTGAGCGCCACCAGCAGGCATCCTGTGCCCACCACCCCCCACCAGACAGGCGACATGGACCACCGCGCGACGCTCGAGCGACCGCCACTCTCCACGCTCGTCTGCGGAGTGTTGATTCCTCGCAAAGGTTCGGTGTTCCTGGGTTTGGGAGTGGCTGTGTATACCGGGATCGCGACGTTGCACTCGTCGATCGCCGTCAGCACTTCCTTCATCGATGCGAACCGCTCGTCAGGCGACTTGGCGAGCATCTTTCTGCAGAATGCATCAACGGGTTCAGGAACATCAGGTCGCTTGTCGCGCAGAGACGGGACTGGCTGATTGTGATGTTCCATGAACACCTGGATCAGGCTGTCCCCACGATAGGGGGCTTCCCCGGTCAGCAGAAAGTAGAGTGTGCAACCCAGGCTGTAGACGTCTGATCGTGCGTCAGCCAGGTTTGAATCCAGCGACTGCTCGGGTGCCATGTACGACACTGTGCCGAGGATGGCACCTGCCGATGTCAAATCGGAGTGTGATCGAGGCTCCGTGTCGCGATGGCCGGCAAGTTGCTGTGAACTCTTCTGAGCCAGTCGGAACGATTCGTCGATGTTGGCCAGCCCCAGATCGAGCACCTTGACGAGACCGTCGTCGGTCAGCATCAGATTGGCGGGCTTGATGTCGCGGTGAACGACTCCTTTGTGATGGGCATAGCTCAAGCCGTGGGCGGCCTGCCGGATGACGTCCACTGCCTTGTCCAATGGGAGCGGCCCCTGTCGACGGATGACCTTCGCCAGGTTCTCTCCGCGAACATATTCCATCACCAGAAAGTGCACGCCGCGAGACTGATCGGCATCGTAGGCCCGCACGATGTTTGCATGCTCCAGCGTCGCGGCCACGCGCACCTCGCGCTGAAACCGCTTCGCCTGCTCAGCGGAAGAGAGCAGGTGCTGCGAAATCATCTTGATCGCCACCACGCGTTTCATCGGCCGGTGGATCGCCTTGAACACCATCCCCATGCCGCCGGCATCCAGCAGATCGAGGATCAGATACTTGTCAATCAGCAGTTCCGGCTGCCCTTTGAGCAGGGCCGAGGCCTGATACGCGGTCAGTTTGCCTTCCGAGACAAGTCGCGAAGCGAGCAGTTGGGGATCGGAGGGCGTCTCTCCTGACGTGATGTTCTCAGTCAGGTCGGAGACCTCCTGGGCCGAGAGCACGCCGATCTCCGACAGCCGGTGGAGAAAGTCGGTGCTCTCGACCAATGTGGGCGTACAATCAGCGACGGCAGCGGGCGCGTTGTCACAAGCGATCTGCGTGTTGGGGAGATCCGGCCATGCCCGATCCAGTCCTTGTTCCAGAGGGTCGTCCACCGGCGTGTCGTGTTCAAGCAGCGAGCGGACCTCGGCCAGCAGCGATGCGTCCTGACCGCACTGTTCGACCAGCCAGGCGTCACGCTCGCTGGAAGGCCGCTCGAGGGCGGCGAGAAACAGCTGCTGGATCCGGTTCTCGCCGTTGTCAGTCATCGTTGTTGCGATCCTCTCCATCGGGGTGCAAGGCTCGATACAACCAGGCTTTCGCAAATCGCCAATCATTGTTCACGGTTCGCAGGGACACGCCAAGTTGCTCTGCCATTTCCTGACCGGAGAGACCGCCAAAGAACTTCAGTTCGACGACCTGGGCGGCCCGGGGACATTGTCCGGCGAGAACCTCCAGCGCGTCGTTCAATTCCAGAAGATCCAATGGACTGGCGGAATCGCGCAGGAAAACGTGCAACGGAATCTCGCGACTTTTCATCCCCCCGCTTTTGCGCCTTCCGCTGCCGCGCATGGTCCACCAGCAAGCGGCGGAGAATAATGGCACCGGCAGCCAGCACATGGGAGCGATCACCCGGATCGACGTTCCGCTGCTCAAGCAGCTTCAGGTACGCATCGTTGGCGAGCATCGTGGGTTGCAGGGAGTGTCCCGGCAATTCACGCGCGAGGGCACCTTGGGCAATCCGGTGAAGCTCATCGTAGATCGACTCCTGCCAGCCTCGCTGGGGGTCTTGTCGGCGGTGGACAGTCATCGGGCAGAAGGTGTTTCTTCGAAGGATACACGCTGAACAGGTTCCACATGAGCCGGCAAACGAGATTCGCCAGTGTCGCCAGATTCAGTGAAAGCGGCAAGAGAGCGGACGTAGCGCCGACTTCAATCCAAGCCCCCGAACTGGCGCACCGCCTCGTACAGCACGGTGTTGACGGTGCTGGCAAGGTTCAGGCTGCGGACGCTCTCGCGCATCGGCAGCTTCAGGCAGTGGTGTGCATGCTCCTGCCGCAGCGACTCGGGCAGCCCGCGGGTCTCGCTGCCGAACACCAGCACATCGTGTGGAGAGAAGTCGGCGTCCCACACCAGCTTCTGGGCGAACTTCGTGAGCAGCCACATCCGCCGACCGGGAAGCCGGTCGGTCAGTTGCCGCCAGTCGTCGACCGCCTCCCAGTCGACATGTTGCCAGTAGTCCATGCCGGCCCGTTTGAGGTAGCGATCCTCCAGACGAAAGCCGAGCGGCCGCACCAGCCAGAGCTTGGCCCCGACAGCCGCACAACTGCGGGCGATGTTGCCGGCATTCTGAGGGATATCGGGCTGATAGAGGACGACGTGCAGCAGCGGTGTCGACACGCTGAAACCTCGATTGCGGTTTCAGGTCAGTCCTGCGTTAACTCCAGCGTCCCGAACCGTGGAATGACCGCTTTCCCATTGCCCGTATTCTTGGGAATGGTGAATTTCCCGGTCAACTTCTCCTCTTTGATGGCACCCACGAACTTCGCCCGGCCGATGATGTCCTTCATGGAATCCACTTCACCCTTGGGCCCTTTGAGGAACTTCGTCACGGTGAACTTGACTGCACCTCGAGACGTAATCGTCCCCTGGATCTCCCCCACCCGCGTATTGTTCTGGAGGCCGAGGGCCCCCGTGAACTCATCCCCGTCCCGTTCGGTGATCTTGATCGCCGCATCGGTCGAGGAGATGATCTCCTTCTGCTCGTTGGGTGCTCCGAACCGCTTGAGAACGCCCGTCCATGTCTTTCCGACTGGAGCCGGATCGTCGGCACCGTAAACGGCCACGCCGGCTGTGATGATGCCGAGGAATGCGACGACGCTGAGCAGATGCGAGCGCATGATCTGACCCCCCGACATGCAAGCGAGATACATTGAACTTAGACCAAGATGCTACACATGAAGATGCACATGAGTCAATCGTTGTCACGACATTAGCCCACTTGCGATTTCGCCGGTTCGGTATAGGCGAGGGTCGTTAAGTGCGGCGAAACCGCAAGCAGATCACATCTTACAAACCACCATCGTAGCGCTTGAAGCTCTCGACGGCATAAAACTCTGGGAGGCCCAGCGCATTGTACAACGCTGCGGTGTGCTTGGTCCTTTCCTCCGCACGAACCCAGAACTCCCGTTCGTCATGTCCGGGGAACAGGGCCGCATCTTTCTGTGATTCGTGCCGGAAGATCGCCAACTTCTTCTGCAGCATCACCTCGGGACTGAGAGGCACGGCCCGGTCGATTTCATGCGGCTCGTACTCCTGCCAGGCACCCCGGTACAACCAGACCTCGGGGCGATGACCATCTGCTGCCACCTCCTGCAGAGCTCCGATGATCGCCTGGGCACACATGCGGTGAGTGCCATGCGGGTCCGACAGATCCCCGGCCACGTAGATCTGTCCGGGGTTCAGCTCTCGCAACAGTGCCGAAATGATCTCGACATCCTCCGGGCCGATCGGGTTTTTTCGCACCTGTCCCGTCCGATAGAACGGGAGGTTGAGAAAGTGACAGCGATCGGTGGGCACTCCGGCCACGCGGGCCGCCTGCACCGCCTCGGTATGTCGGATCAAAGCCTTGACCTTAAGCACCTCCGGGCCATCCGGCTCGCCACGCGGTTTGACGGCCATCTCCTGCTGCAGCCGTTGCTCGATCGCATCACTCTCCGGCGTGCGCAGGCCGAACAAGTCGAGAAACTCGCTGACATAGGCCATGTGCCGCAGGGCATCGTGGTCGAACACGGCGATATTGCCGCTGGTCATGTAGGCGACGTGCACGTTGTGCCCCTGGTTGCACAACGTCGTGAGTGTGCCCCCCATCGAGATGACATCATCATCGGGATGCGGACTGAAGACGACGATCGTCTGCCTGCTGGTCCCACCCGGCGATGTGCAGACGGTCTCCGACAGCGTCTCGAACACGCGCTGGCGGATGTTCTCCACCGGCCCGCACTCGTGGACGAAATCGGTGAGGTGATGTTCGTGAAAGTCGTGCGCCTCCAGCTTGAGAATCGGTTTGCCGGTCTGCTCGGCGAGCCAGATCACGGCCCGGCGTTCCAGGACGGGCGTCCAATCGACACTGGCCGTCTGCCACGGAGTGCGGACTGACGTGAGCTGTGCCGCAGCGGCGGGATCGAGCACAAACAGCGCCTGCGGATGCGACTGCAGGAAACTGGCAACGACCCTTTCGGACTCGTTGCCCTCGACCGCTTCACGAACGACCGCCGCCTTGTGCTCCCCCAACGCCATGCAGATCACACGCCGGGCACTGAGAATCGTCCCGACGCCCATGGTGATCGCCTGCAGCGGGACGTTCTCCTCGCCATAGAAGCCGCTGCCGGCATCCTTGCGCGTGACCGGATCGAGCGTGATCAGCCGGGTCCGTGAGTCCCGCGAACTCCCCGGTTCGTTGAAGCCGATGTGTCCGGTCCGTCCGACCCCCAGCAACTGAATGTCGATGCCCCCGGCCTGTGCGATGTCGCGCTCATATTGACGGCAGAACGCCTGCACTTCGTCGCGCCGGAGATCCCCCGCGGGATGTGGATGTTCTCCGCTGCGATGTTCACATGATCGAAAAAATTCTCGCGCATCCACCGGTTGTAGGCATGCAGCGAGTCGGGCGGCATCGGCCAGTACTCGTCGAGATTGAATGTGACTACGCGCGACAGATCGAGACCTTCACCCTGATGCAGCCGGATCAGTTCCCGGTACACACCGATCGGCGTCGAGCCGGTCGCCAGTCCCAGCACCGTCGGCAGCCCCTGGGAGTTGCGTTCCCGCACCAGAGCGGCGATGTCGTGAGCTACGAAGCAACCGGCGTCTTCCGACGATTGGAAGGCTCGCGTGGGGACTCGGGTGCCTTCGACGACCTTCCCCTGCGGGATGACGTCAGCCGGAGGGCCTTGCGGCGGAGCAGTGCTGTTTGGTGCAACGTTCATAGTGCCCTATCAGATGGATGTGTTTGGGGTGGCTGAATCAAAACCTGAAGCGTTAGCGAAGGGCAATTCACGGGTTCCTTCGCTGGCGCTTCAGGCTGCTATCGCACGATCATGCGTTGACACAGCCATGGGGCCGAGTATGTGTCATGGGGACAGTGGATGTTCGGGACGCTTTCGATGATCGACGTCGGGATGTGCGGTGTTTACCATCGCATGCGAACGGGCCGCCTCTGTGCCATCACAGCCGCATTCTACGGAAATTTCAATGCCTGCCGCCTCAGCCGCTCCACGAATCCTTGCAATCCATGCGCATCCTGACGATATCGAGTTTCAGTGCGCGGGCACCCTCGCCCTCCTGAAACAAAAGGATTGCCCAATCGTCATGGTCACCATGACCGCTGGTGACTGCGGCAGCGCCGAACTCGGACCCGAGGAGATCTCGGCCATCCGGCGTGAGGAAGCGCGGCGATCAGCTGAACTACTTAAGGCCGAGTATGTCTGCCTCGAATTCAAGGACCTGTGCCTGTGTGCGGACAACGACTCCCGCCGGCGAGTGACCGAGATGGTGCGACGGGCACGGCCCGACATCGTACTCACTGCCCCGCCGATCGACTACATGTCCGATCATGAGATGACAAGCCGACTGGTCCGCGACGCCTGCTTCAATGCCTCGTGTCCCAACTACAGCACGCGCCAATGGGATCCGGCCCCGTCCACAACCCACCTGCCGCATCTTTACTATGTCGATGCGATGGAGGGAGCCGACTGGTACGGGCTGGTTCAGCCGGTTGACTTCATCGTCGACATCACGTCGACGATGGATCTCAAACTGGAAATGCTCGCGTGCCACGAGAGCCAGCGGGCCTGGCTCCAGCGGCAGCATGGCATGGACGAGTACCTGGAGATGTGCCGCCGCTTCAGCCGGCAGCGTGGCGAGCAGATCGGTGCGGAATTCGGCGAAGCCTTCCGCCAGCACACGGGGCATCCGCATCCCGCGGGCAATCCGCTGCGAGACCTGACGGAGGCGCATGAGGGAAAGTAGTGGAGGTCGTCAAGACTTTCTTGATGACGCGCATGTCCAGAGCTCTTGACGAGTTTCGCAACGTTGACGAGACGTGCCAGGAAGATTCAGCCGATCAGTTCGCGGATCACCTGGCCGCCGAACTGGCTGAGCTGCTTGTAGCGGCCGGCGTGGAAGTAGGTCAGCTTGTTGTCGTCGAGCCCCAGCAGGTGCAGCAGGGTGACGTGCAGGTCGCGGATCGGATGGACGCAGTCGACGGCCGCGGCACCGAGTTCGTCGGTCGCGCCGACGACGCCCGGCTTCACGCCGCCGCCGGCCAGCAGCATGGTCATGGCGTCGGCGTTGTGGCCGCGGCCGAGCGAGTAGACGCCGCCGCGCTTGTTGTTGTCCGGCGTGCGGCCGAATTCGCCGGTCCAGACGACCAGCGTGTCGTCGAGCATGCCGCGGTGCTTGAGGTCCTTGATGAGGGCGGCCATCGGTTTGTCGACGCTCTTGATGCGGGCCGTGTGGCCGCGTTCGAGGTAGTCGTGACTGTCCCAGCCGCCGCTGAAGATCTGCACGAAGCGCACGCCCTTCTCGACCAGCCGCCGGGCCATCAGGCATTGGCGTCCGAAACGCAGCGGTCTCTTGATCGTTCGAGGCCGTACATCTCGCGGATGTGCTCCGGTTCGCCCTCGAGGTCGATCACGTCGGGGACTTCCATCTGCATGCGGTAGGCGAGTTCGTAGCTCTCCATCCGGGCGGCGAGTTCACGATGTCCGGGATGCTGACTCGGCGTGTTGCTCGTTGAGAAAGGCCAGTTCATCGAGGAACTCGCGCTGATGCTCGCGCGACTTGTGGGACGGGTGGACGCGAGATCGAGAATCGGCGAGCCCTCGGGGCGCAGGCGCGTGCCCTGGAAATGGGCCGGCAGGAAGCCGTTGCTCCAGTTGCGTCGAGCCGCCCTGCGGCAGGGCCAGTTCGGTCATCACGACGTAGCCGGGCAGGTTCTGGTTCTCCGAGCCGAGTCCGTAGGTCGCCCACGAGCCGACCGCCGGATCGCCGCCGAGGCGGCTGCCGGTGTTCATGTGGAACAGGGCCTCGGGATGGTTGAGCGATTCGGCCTGGCAGCCGCGGTAGTTGCACAGTTCGTCGGCCACTTCGGGGTCGGCCAGGTACTGCCACTGGTCGCACATCTCGATGCCGGTCTGGCCGACCTTGCGGAAACTGAACGGGACTGCCGACGAAGAACTTGAAGCCGGTCTCGAGACCGCGCGGTCAGCTTCGATTCGGTCTTGTGCAGCTCGGTCAGCTTCGGCTTCGGATCGAAGGTGTCCATGTGCCCGGGCCCGCCCTCCATGAAGAGCATGATGCACGGCCTTGGCGCTTCGGCGGGGAGCATCGGCTGTCTTCGGTGCCAGAAGGAGCCAGCGCGCTGTGGCGAGCAGTCGTCGTGCGCGCGAGCATGAGTCGGTCGGAATCGGCGACGGAGCCCGAGCGTGGCGCCGAGGCCGGATGATAGAAGTGATTCATGGCTGGCGCCGTGACGTCGGCGGAGTCTTGATGATCTGGACGAAGTGCGCGATGAGTTCGTTGCACTCGGTATCATCGTCACGACCCGGGAGGGCGTTGCTTCAAGTTGACGATCAGTAGCATACGAATTCGTTGCGTGTTGAAGAGCAGCAGGCAGACATCGGCGAGCGCGCGGGTCTCGGAGCGACGTCGGCCGCCTTCTTGTCGGGGACGTAGTTTTCGAACGCCGGCAGGATCTCCTCGTACTCGAACGGCCTGCCGGAGAACTCCTCGACCAGCGACCGGGTGATCTTGCGTCGGGTAGTCGACCGGCTGCTCGGTTGCACGCTCCGCTGATACTGCTGCATCTCGCTGCACGTAGCGCGGACATCCGCTCCAGCTTCCTGCCGCGGACGGTGCCGTCCGAAGGCGAGCTGGAAGGCGCGCGTCGATTTGCCTCGGTCGCGTCGTCTTGCCTCCGCTCCAGCCGCAGGGCGAAGGCGATCGAGCGGTCGGTCATCAGGTCGCTGTTCAGCAGCGTGAAGGCCTGCGGGTGACACGGCAGCGGCGTCGCGCACTTCGCAGGAGTCGTTCGGGTTCGGCTGGTTGAAGACCTCGAGGAACGGGTCGGCCTGGCCGCGCACACGGTAGGCGTAGATGCTGCGGCGGTTGCGCTGCTGCGGGAGTGCGCGACGGCTGGTAGGCCGGGGCGAGCGAGAACTGGATCATGCGCGGCTGCAGGGCGACCTCCATGTTGATCTCCGGCATGATCGGGCAGGCCGCCCAGCGTCGGGTTCAGTTCGCCGGTGAGGTGCAGCATGGCGTCGCGCAGTCTCTTCGGCCGTCAGGCGTCGCGAGCGGGAAGTAGGCGAGCAGATCGTTGTTGGGGTCGGTCGTTGCGCGAGCGCTTCCGATCTGCGGATGTTCACTCGACTGCCGGTAGTGCCTGCGACAGTCATGATCAGCCGGTGCAGCCGTTTCATCGTCCACCCGTGTCGACGAAGTCGGCGGCGAGCCAGTCGAGCAACTCCGGGATGGGTCGGCTTGGCTCCCTTTGGCGCCGAAGTTGTTCGGGTTGCCGGCGATCGGTTTGCCGAAGTGATACTGCCAGACGCGGTTGACGATCGAGCGGGTGGTGAGCGGATTGCGCGGATCGGCGATCCACTCGCGCCAGCGCCAGGCGACGTCCGGTCGAGTGCATCCGGCGAGGACGTAGGGATCGTCTGCGACTCAGGATGCCGATGGGCAGATCCCAGGCCACTCAGCACGCCGGGCTGAACGACTTCGCCCGGAGCCTCGAGCGAGCCGCCGGTGAGAATGTGGCTGACCAGCTGGACGTTCTGGTTCATGCTTGCTCCGGCATCCGCAGCTTGCGGGCGTTCAGCAAGTTGTGGGTCGGGACCGTTGTAGACGCTCTGCACCATCGGCTCGTAGCGCTCGAGCCGGCGCGTCCAGATCCATTCGTCCTGCTCGCGGACCTTGAGCTGCCCTTCGTCGACATGGTCGAGCCCGACGTGCCGCGGCGGTTTCTTCTCGTCGGGCAGATCCTTGCGGTCCTCGTTGGCGTACGTATTCCAGGCCGTGCTCGCGATACCACTCGCGTGCGGCGGTCTCGCGCTTGTCGTACCAGCTTTTGTTTCTCTGCGTGGCGAAGGCGAGCATGCGTCTCGACGAGCGCCCGTCCCTCGTCGAATCCCTCCAGCGTTCTCCTCCGGACAGAAACGACGCGGGACGCTCGGCCATCTGCGTGCCGGCAAAGGCGGCGTAGATGCGGTAGTAGTCGCGCGTCGGCAGCGGATCGAACTTGTGGTCGTGACACTTGAAGCAGCGCATGGTGGTGGAGAGAAACGTCTGCCCGACGGCAGTTGACGACATCGTCGAGGTAGATCTGCCGCGCCTCGGCGTTCTTGACCATCGCCTTGTCCCACGGCCCCATGCGCAGGAAGCCGGTGGCGACGAGCAGTCTCTGGGTCGTGCTCGCCCTGCGGGCTGCTGCTCCCACGAGCTCGTCACCGGCCAGCTGTTCGACGACGAACTGGTCTGTAGGGCTTGTCGTCGTTGAACGAGCGGATCACGTAGTCGCGGTACCGCCACATGTTCGAGCGTTCGTAGTCGTTCGAGAAGCCGCCGGTGTCGGCGTAGCGGGCGACGTCGAGCCAGTGCTGGGCCCAGCGCTCGCCGTAGTGCGGACTGGCGAGCAGGCGGTCGATCAGCTGACTCCAGGCTTGCTCGGAGTCCTCCTCCCACGCCGACCGGAACGCAGCGCTCTCCTCGGGGGTCGGCGGCAGGCCGAGAAGATCGAAGGTCGCACGGCGGATCAGCGTCGCCGGGTCGGCCTGTGGCGCAGGCGTGACGCCGGACAATGCCAGCCTGGCACCAATGAACCGATCGATGGGGGAAGTTGATTGTTGACTGCTGAACAAGGGGTGTTGATTGCTGAGGTGACCTCCCTTCACTTCATCATTCAACAATCGTTGTTCGTCAATCTTCAACTCTGTCAACGGGCGAAACGCCCACACATCCTCCGGTTTGTAGCGGCGGTATGTCCACTCGTCGGAGAGTCCGCCGCTCGTCGCGACGATCACTCCTTCAGCGGTCGACTGCGTCGCCCATTCCGCCTCGCGATGTTTCTGCTGGGCCGACTCGTCCGGCCACGGGGCCCCGGCGTCGATCCAGCGCCGGATCAGGTCGACCTGGTCCGCAGACAGGCGATCGTTCTCCTTGGGCGGCATCTCCAGCCCGTCCCACTTCACGGCCTGATACAGCAGGCTCGCCTCGGCATCCCCCGGCACGATCGACGCCTCTTCCGATTCGCCGCCTTTGAGCAGCGCATCACGGCTGCGCACATCGAGGGCACCCTTCACCTCCTCGGGATCATCGCCGTGGCAGCCGAAGCACTTCGTCTTCAGCAGCGGGAGCACCTTCAGGGTGAAGTCGCGCTCGGCGATCTGGTCGTCGGCCCTCGCCACCGATACGGATCCCAAGGCGAGTGCCACGAGGCACGTGATCAGCGAATTAAGGCTTGCCTTCGTCATAGAACTTCCTGATTTCCTCAGCCGACAGTGCGGCACTGAACAATGCAAACTCGTCCATGCTGCCGTTGAGATTGCGGACCGCAAATCGCGGTTCATCCCGCTCGGGCAGTCCCCAGTTGCCCAGCGATGCGTTGCCGATGCTCACCTGCTCGACGAGGTATTCCTCGGGAATCGCTTCCTGACTGAGAACTCTCGCCGTTGAGATAGTGACGTCACCTGTCGGGCGTCCACGTCATAGACGGTCGCGATCATCAGCCACTGTCCGCTGAGTCGACTGCGTCCAGAACGGTGGCGAATAGAAGACGTGCTTGTCCTTCTCCCCTTCTGGACGGGTCCCAGACGTCCCGTCTTCTTGACGGAGAAGAATAGCCGGCCATCATCCATGATCTGCCAGTGTGGCTCGTGCAGATCGTGCCCGTCGGTCAGAAACAGTGAGTTGTACCAGCGATCCAGGCTGTTGATCCGCACCCAGCACAGCAGAGTCAGCGAGCGGTGTTCACCTGGAATCGATAATCGCACTCGACTGCCAGTGGGACTGAAGTCCAGGGCACTTGCGGCTTGCCCCCATCGATTGGCAGCGGGAGCAGCCGCAACGACCGCCCCCTCGCTGCCGGTTTCCTCCCGTGCCGCAGCAAGGTTCTGCAGCCGGCGGGCGGAGAGATCCGTGGGAGCCACCTGAAAGTACGCGACGAGTCGCGGATCGTCTTGCAGCTCCTGGCTGCGCCGCTGCCAATGTTCGCTGCGAGACTCCTGCCTTGCCTGCAGGTGCTCCCTGAAGGCGAGCGGATCGACAAAGTCTCCGGTGGCTGCAGCGAAATGAGCCGCCTGGCCATCCTGCATGAGGCGGGCCGCCTCTCCTTGTTGCATGCGCTGTGACGGTGCACCATACGGATGCCATTCGACTTCCCCATCGAGGACATGCACTTCTGTACCGTCAGTGTTGACGTTCACGGCGAACTGGGTTCCCAGGTCGACGACTTCGCCCACACTCGTCAGAATCTGGAATCCATGAGCAGGTTCGGGAACATGCGCCGCACCTTGCCTTGTGCGACGGACACTTCCATCGGAGAGAGAATCGAGAAACGGGATTCCCCTTCCACAACGAGTGTCACCCCGCTGAAGAGTTCGAGCTGCACGATCCCGGACTGCAAGTGCAGTTCCCCAGCTGGTAGAAGACCGCCGTCGGCCAGCGATTGTCCGTCTGTCCAGACCGCATCGGACTGGCCGGAGAGCACGGCAAACCCTGTGGCCTGTTTCTCCCTGGTTTCACCAACAGATGCCCGCTGTTCCCGATCAGTCATCTGTGGTGCGTTCGGCTCATTCCGCTGCCAGGTCACGATCGCCAGCAGCACGACAGCCAATGTCGCCATCGCGGCGAAAGCTCCGCGCCAGCGACGCCGGGATGCCCCCAGGTCCATCGAAGGCCGGCCCTGTCGCCCGTCAGTCAGCGGTGTTCCCGCAGCTTCCGTCTCCAGCAGGAGCGACAGTGTGACTCGATCGTAATAGTCGCGACGCGCAGCGGGGTCGACGGTCAACTCCGCTTCCAGCGACAGGAAGTCGGCTTCCGAGATGTCACCTTCGAGTGCCGCATCGATCAGCTGCTGACGCTCGGCAGGAGTCATACGGTCGCCTCCCCGGCACGGATCGAGCGTTCAATGCAGTTGAGCAAGGCAGATCGCAAGCGATGCAGAGTGACTTTGAGTCCGCCCACGCTGCGACCGACGAGAGCGGCATACTCGGTCAATGTCCCGGCACGCGAATACCGGTGGAGCAACAGCTGGCGATCTTCTGCGCGAAGTTTCTGCAGGCAGCCTTTGAGCGCCTCGTGTCGTTGCTGAATGTCGTCCCGATCGTCCGCCAGCTCAGCCGCGATCGTCTGCTCCAGCTCATCTTGAAACACAAGGCGGGAGTCGCGTGCCTGCTGCTTGCGGTAGTTCAACACTTCAAACCGGGCAATGCTGAAGGCCCATGCCTTGAAGTTCGTCCCCGGTTCAAAGTCCCCACGCAACTCCCAGATTCGGGCATTTGCCTGCTGAGCAACGTCCCGCGCCGCTGAATCTCCCGGCAGCAGTGAACGCACATAGAGCATCAACGGCAGTTGAATGGCGGTCAACAGCGCCACGATGCGTGAGTCCGGGTTGTCGTGAACGGGGCCTTCCATACGTTCATATGCCGGGACTTGGGAGAAGGTTAACAGAAAAACCTGGGGATCACGTCATTTCGGCTTGTGCGAGTGTCCCATCAGGTCGGCACACAGATGTTGCTCGCAGCGTCGAACGCGTTGGTCAATTGGGGTCTGCGCGTGCGACACATTCCCGCTGCGACATGAATGCTGCACCATTGTTGTGCCCGAGACGCAAGGAGCCCGCAGGTCGTTGGTGATTGTCCTGCGGGCTCCGCTGTTGTCACGGAATGTCTGGTGCGGAGTCCTGTGTCCGCTCCACAGCGTCTTACTTCGAAAGCTTGAGGAACACGAACCTCGGAGCCTCGCCCCGACGCACCAGGACGGGAACTCCTTCAGAACCGGCTACAGACTTCAGGGCCTTCTCGAACTCCTCGGGGGAAGTCACCTCGAACGCTCCGAACTTCTCGATGACATCGCCCGCCTCGAGTTCCGCATCCGCCGCCGGGCTATCGGGCTTGACCGCTGTGATGACCACACCTTGCACGTCCCTGGCCAGCCCCAGCTGTTCCCGCCGCTCAGTATTCAGCGCGGCGATCTCGACACCAATTTCATTGAAGGACTCAGCCTTGGGGGTGCCGCGCGATCCGCGATTGCTGCGTCGCATGGCGGGAGTAAACTCTTCGGGCATCTCTTCCATGGTGACGGAGATGGTCTCCCGGACAGTCCCGTCCCCGGTGTAGCGCAGTACTTCGAAGGGATACGACTTGCCGATCTCCAGGGCTTCTACCAGGCCTTGCAGATGCGACTGATCGTGAACAGTCTTGCCGTCACACTTGACAACGACATCGCCGGTCTTCAGCCCAGCCTTGGCAGCCGGCGTGTCTGCCCGGACTTCGCCGATGAGCGCCCCCTGATCGAAGGGGAGTTTCATCCCCTTGCGTAGTGCCGTGTCCATCGGGACCAGCACGACACCCAGGTAGGCACGACGCACGCTGCCGCTGGTCATCAGTTGCTCGGCGACCCAGCGGGCACTGTTGATCGGGATGGCGAAACCCACACCATCATAGCCGCCGCTGCTGGAGGAAATCGCCGTATTGATGCCGATCACCTGTCCCTGCAGGTTCACGAGAGGGCCGCCGCTGTTGCCGGGGTTGATGGCTGCATCGGTTTGCAGATAGCTCTCGCGTTCGTTGATGCCGGTGGTCCGCTGTTTGGCGCTGATGATGCCTGCGGTCACCGTTGTCCCCAGGTCGAACGGATTCCCCAGTGCAAGTACCCAGTCGCCGATTTCCATCTGGTCGCTGTCGCCGAAGGCAATGGTCGGGAGTGCATCATCCACCTCGATCCGAATGATGGCGACATCGGACCGGGGGTCGGAGACCCACGAGGTTGCCTCGATCTCGCGACCGTCCTGCAGGCGGACCAGGACCGTGTCCGCATTCTCCACCACATGGCTGTTGGTGAGAATCACGCCCTGCGGGTCGATGATGAATCCTGAGCCGGCACCTCGTCGCGGAGGAATGCTCTGCTGGCGAAACATGTCCCGCAGACGCGGATCGCTGCGGAAGAACTGCTCGAACGGATCGTTGCCATCGGGGGCCTGCGAGCTTTCCTCCTGGGACAACTGGACCGCCTTGGTGCGGGTCTCCACCGAAACGACGGCGGGAAGCGTCATGTTCGACACGCTGCGAAACGCATGGGACAGTGCTTCGGCGTGCTCCTGTCCGACGCTCTGGAGTGCCGCCTGCTGTGACAAGGCGATGGCCGCTCCGACAACGCAGGTGATGCCAATGATCGACGCGACACCGACACGGCTTTGAGTGACCGACTTCATGTGGATGATCCTCCCTTCAAAAGACAGAAACACGGCGTGATACTGCTCCGGACGTTCCTCAACTACTCCCCTCCCTCTCAGGGAGGGGCCGGGGGAGGGTCACGTGGAGCAGCGTACACACTTCCCCTTCCCCAGCTTTCTGCGCTCGCCACACTCTCCCCGGCGGATACCAGCCAGACGTAACCGGCGGGCTTTCAATGGGCTATTCGCCCACATTGTAGGCAGCGAGTAACCTGCGAGGAACTCCGATGGAGAGGACATGCACGCCGCCGACCCACGAGGACGCCTCCGGGGACTGGAACCCTCGCTTGACGGCGACGAAGGTGGCGGTCTGATCGGCCCGGACGCACACTCCCAGCGGGACACCGGTGTCGCAATCAAGCCCGGAGGGAAGATCGACGGCCAGGACGCGCTTTCCGGCGGCATTGATGCGGTCGATGACCTGTGACAACGGGGGGCGAACCTCTCCCTGCAGCCCGGTTCCCAGCAGGGCATCCACAATCCACTCGGACCGGGCGAGGTGGCTCCCCAGCTGTCCGTTGGTCGGTTGAATGAGGACGGGGGTCTCGGCCTGTTCGAGCACACGAAAGTTAGCCAGTGCGTCACCGGTCAATCCGGCGGGCTCGGTGAAGAGCAGCACCGCGACCGCCGCGCCGACTGCCTCCAGATGGCGGGCGATGACGAATCCATCACCGGCATTGTTCCCCTTGCCGCAACACACGCAGACTGGTCCTTTGACACCGAGCCTCAGCAGCAGGTCGGCGCACCCACGGCCGGCGTTCTCCATCAGGACCAGTCCCGGAAGGCCATACTCCTCCAGGGCGCGTCGGTCGATCTCGCGAACCTCGTCACGCGTCAATGATGGGGATGCGAACATGGTGGAATCCGGTCTCTGCAGGCATTTCGGTTCTGACATGAACGTGCCTGAGTGCGGGACGGCACCCCGGCCTCTTCAAGCAGGTCCTTGTCTAGCGTGCACAACGGGTATTGTTGTGTTTGTTCCGTCATTCCCGCGAAGGCGGGAATCCAGAACTGGACTCACTTTTGTCTGGATCCCCGCCTCCGCGGGATGACGATGCGCAATTGTACGCCAAACACATACTCAAATAGCCGGGGTGCTTCGGAGGCATCATCAAAGTTGCCGAGTCAGGCACGCTCCTATCAATGATGCCAACCTGTCAGAGGGTTGCAACCGCCCGTCGGGGGCGGATCGGCGAACTTCATCGCGGCAGCACGGTTGTGATACGATTCTGACTTCACCTGTCGGGCTGACTCGACGATAGAAAGGGCGGAGGGTGGCTGTCATCTATCCAGATCGCTGGGCACTGATTACCGGAGCCTCGGCAGGCATCGGTGCCGAGTTCGCCAGGCAGCTTGCGGCGCGCGGCATGCATCTGGTGTTGGTCGCCCGGCGAGAGGACCGGCTGCAGGAACTGGCCCACGAACTCAATCTGCGTCACGGCACGCGGTGCGAGATCATCGCCTGCGATCTGTCGGTATCCGGCGAGGCAAGGCGACTGTTTGAAAGTACACAGCGCCTGGGTGAGCCGATCGAATTGCTGGTCAACAATGCCGGTTTCGGGAGCGTGGCGACGATCGAGGACTCCGACCCCGAGCGGATGCTGCAGATGATCTCGCTCAACTGCGTTGCGCTTACCGAGTTGACGTATCTGTTTCTGAGGCCGATGCTCGAACGGCAGGCAGGAGCTGTGCTGAACGTGGCCTCGGTCACCGGCTTCCAGCCTGTTGCCTACATGGGAGTGTATGCTGCCACGAAGGCATATGTGCTGCACTTCAGCGAATCACTCTGGGCCGAGACACGCGAGCGCGGCGTCACCGTGATGGCCCTGTGTCCGGGCACGACACGCACCGAGTTCTTCGAAGCCGCAGGTGTGGAAGGTTGGCTGCAGAAGCACCGCTCCCAGTCGGTCGACCAGGTGGTCCGCGCAGCACTCAAAGGCCTCGACAAAGGTCGACAGTATTACGTGTCCGGCTGGATCAATTACGTGCTGACGCTCGCGGTCCGGCTTGCCTCACGTAAGATGTCGGTGCTGGGGTCGATGAAGTACTTTCGCCCCGTTGCCCGGAGTGACAGCGTTGACGATTGACGGGCTCATTTGCCCGCAGGTCGGGATGCCTGAGGGGAGGGAGACTTCGTTCGCGCCTTCGCCGTCGTCGCCGCGAATGCCTCCACCGGCTGTTCTTCGTGGCCCTCTTTCACTTGGAACTGCGCGGTCGCGTCGCGGATGTCGTTCATGAGTTTGGCGGTACCAAACCAGGGGCTGATCATGGCCATGGGTCGTCTCCGGATGAAGGCTGGTCGGGGCAGGTGGTGGACACCTTGGGGAGAATCACAGGTTCCTCAGTGCTGTGCAAAGCGAATGCCATCCAGACTCCTTCGAATGACACCGGTCGGTCGATGAAGCCCGCTTGAAGTCGCCGGCGGCGGAACTCCTCGTAACTATTGAAGTTCCAGTGCGTGGTGAGCGATTGTGCCGGCCGTGAGTCACATCCGGGAGGTGTTCGCGCCGGTCGTTCGTTCATTCCTGGGGAGGAACGGCAACGTGCGTTGTTGCACAGCGGCAGCGCGCCGGTTTAACGCGCCTCAGCGACCTGACGACTCTGCTGGGCATGTCCGGTCTGCAACACGCGCGAGTCAGGCCAGACCTCCAGCGGAGAATATCCCGGATGCCGGGACGCCTGATAAGGATCGTTGCGGCGGGTGTTGTAACAGCAGATCAGGGCCCAGCGGGGGTGTTCGCTGCGATTCTGATCCGAGCGATGGAGCAGATTCGCATGAAAGAAGACCGCATCACCCGGCTCCAGCTCGACGTGCACCAACTCGAACCGCTGGCAGGCTACGTCCACCCGTTCCAGGTCGGCACCGGTCTGTTCGCCGGTCTTTCCATGATCGATACGCCCGATCGCCTGCGAGCCCCGCAGCACCTGCAGACATCCGTTCTCCTGTGTCGCCCGATCGATGGCGATCATACAACTGGCCAAGTCGGGCAAGAGGCACCCGTTGTGATACCAGTAGCCGTAGTCCTGATGCCATTCCCAGGCCCCTCCGACGCGCGGCTCCTTAAGGATCAGCTTATGATGCCAGTGATAGACTTCTCCCTTGAGCAACGCCGTCATGGTCCCCACGACACGCTCGCTGTGGACGATGGCACTGTAGATATCATCTCCCAGGGAATTGCGAACGGCCAAGGTGACGCTCTGGCCGGTGGCATCCTGACGCCCGTAGGCACTCGCGGCCAGATCGCGGTCGGCGATGGAAATCGTTCTGAGGAGCTGCGCCTCGTCACTGTTGAGAAGCCCCCGCCAGACGATGAAACCGTCTCGCTCGAAATCGTTGATCTGTTCAGTGGTCACAGGGTGAAGCATACCTCTATTGTGAGCAATCCACTGCCAACTGGAAAGCGTGCAGTGAATGGACGGTGCCCGGCGCGCACCTTGAGTTCGGCGACACTGGATGTTCGCCCCCAATGTCCCTAAGCTGCGCGTTTATCACGAGTTCACGATCCAGAGTGACCATGCGTCCACGGGGAACGGACCGGTTCGCAATTCACAGGGCCGACAGGTCAGCGCTTCCATGGCCAAGAAGAAACCCACCAAACTGCACGTCGGGGCCGCCATCCAGGTGAAGCCCGGAGTCGCACTGCCGGAAAACCCGGACATGATTATCGGCGGCTGGACGGGGACAATTGTGGAGTCCAGCGGCAGCGGCAGTTCGCTGAAGTACATCGTCGAATGGGACGACGCGACCGAAGAAGCCATGCCCCGCAGCTACCGCGAAGCCTGCGAGGAGCAGGGGCTGTACTTCAAAATGGCGTGCCTGAAATCCGGTGATATCGAACCTGCCGGCAACGAGTAGGTTTGGCCTCGCGCACGCTACGATCGTTGCCCTCCATCCGCAGGTCAGTTCGCATTTGTGATTGCTGATCGTTTGCAGGGTGGGATTCTGGCAATTGGGGGAAATTCTTCGGTCGTGCTGCCGTTCCATGGCGTAGAATTGTGCGAGACGGACTCTCAGGTGCCATCGATGGCCCCGCTGCGGCACCTTCGGCCCCTACGGACCGGGTAATCGGTCGAACGATCTAAAGTCGTTGAAGTGCTGGCGACGATATTACAGGTCAGACGGTTCCGTGCGAACCTGTGGATCAATGTGGTCCACCGATGGCAAGACGCCATCACCGGGAACGACGCACCGTCCAAGGGGGGATGGGACGCTTGGATTAACCGGCCATGGGGCAAGACGCTCCATGTAGGCTTCCGGTCCGCTCCCCGCAGGGCAGGATCCCTGTCTGTTCATTTGTATGGACGTACAAGGATTCTGCGACATGCGATGTCGCTGGTTTCAGCGACGAAGCATTCGACTTTTGGTCAAGACGGCTCCTGGGGGGGTTGACGCGGCCAAAGGTCAATCGGATTTCATCCGGAACCTGAGACTGCCCCGACCCAGAAACGGTGGTTTATGCCAAGGACCCAACGGCACACTGAGCCAGCCATCGTCCTAGGGGTGAAGATCCGGAGGGAAAGACGCACCCTCTGACCCAGAAACATGTGATTTGGAGAGCCCGCAATGAGGACGATCTTCACAACTGGTCAAGTTGCCAAGATCTGTAAGGTTGCACCACGCACCGTCAGTAAATGGTTCGATTCCGGCCGCCTGCGTGGCTACCGGATTCCCGGCTCACAGGATCGTCGCATTCCACGCGAACACCTGATCCGGTTCCTCAAGGAACACGGAATGCCGCTGGGAGAACTCGAAGACGAAGCGATGGGCAAGCTGTTGCTCGTCGGAGTCGACTCCCAGGTCCGATCCGGACTACAGGAGATGATTTCGCCGAACGATTTCAAGCTCGAACTCGCTGCCAGCGGATTCGAAGCCGGTATTCAGGCCGAGTCGCTGCATCCCGATGCCGTCGTCATTGACTTCGCCATGGGACGCAACGAAGCCCTGATGATCGCTCAGAACCTGAAGAAGAACGCCGACTACACGGACACCGTGCTGATCGGTCTGCTGAGTGACGAAGACAACGCGAGCGGATTTGACCGGACGATCTTCAACGAGACCTTCCGCAAGCCGTTCGATGCCGCCCTGCTCGCAGAGCGGATCCGCACTCTCGTCGGTCGCAAGAAGCAGCTCGCCTGATAGACGGCTGACTGACGACTTCCAAGCCCGGTCGGGGTCGGCTTCGCACGGAGTGCGCGGCCGCCGACCGGATCACCGGCAGGGAGGCCGATTGCCGGAACCACCATCAACGGTCAACCACGATCAGGGAACGTGTTGATGGTCCGGTGAACGGACTCGGAATCGATATACGCCGGTCGCGTTGCGGTCGGCCCGAAGGTGCTTTGTTCGTGTGGCAGGCCGCCGGCTCGTCCCGGATCCCAAGCTCCGCTTTGTGGGTCCATTCACAAGGGGCAGCAAGTTTCCGGTGAGTCGACATCCGGCCACGCGTGCGAAGCACCTTTCGTTTTGCGCACTGCCATTTGCAGCGTACAATCTGTGACACCCGTTCCCGGCTTCGCACAGATCTGACGCGCCCGTCATGACCGCTCCTGCCGACATGCCCAGGTTCTCTCCAGCGGAGCGCTGCTGGACACTCCCGTTGCTCGTCGCCATCCTGGCTGGTGCGGCGATTGTCGTAACACTCGATTCCAGTGGAGCGGTCCCCTGGCTCGGTGAAGGTCCCGGACTGACGCTGGATGAAACCTTCAACGTACAGATGGGCATCTACCATGTCCGTGCGCTGCAGGAGTACGGACTGGGGATCCTGCATCCCGACAGTCTGAGGGAAGTCTTCGGGGACCGGGCCTACAATCCCGATCATCCGCCGCTGGGTCGGCTGCTGATCGGCATTGCCCACGAGCTGACGTATCCACTTCTGCGTCCCGATGTGCCCGAGGGACAGGTCGCCGTGACCTGTGGTCGAGTGGCATCCGCCCTGGTGTTCGCCGCGACCATCCTGCTCATCGGCACCGTGACGACGCGCTGGTACGGACGCATTGCCGGACTGATCGCCGCCCTCAGTCTCCTGCTGATGCCGCGCCTGTTCGCCCATTCCCATCTCGCGGCACTGGAGACATCGCTGGGGCTGATGTACTGCGCGACGGTGTTGTTCGTGGCCGCTCGCTGGCGGGGGACACGAATCCGTGAGCGTGATGCGGCGCTGGCGGGGGTCCTGCTGGGGCTGACACTGCTCACCAAGATCCAGGGAATCCTGCTGCCCATCCCCATTGCCCTGTGGGCGTTGTGGCACTGGAGAGGGCGGGCCGTTCTCCCCCTGCTGATCTTTGGCATGACCGGCGTGGCGGTCTTCTTTCTGGGTTGGCCCTGGCTATGGCTCGACCCGCCGGCACATCTGGCCGAATACCTCGGGCGGACGACGAATCGGCAGGTGCTCTACTGCTGGTACATGAACCACAAGTGGGCCGATGTCGATGTCCCCTGGCATTACCCTGTCGTGATGTTCGCCGTAACCGTACCTCTCGGATTGAATCTGCTGGGTGTGCTGGGGGCGTTGAGGGGATGGCGTTCGGGATTCGATCTTCGCTGTTCGAACAACATGTTGCCCGCGACCCGGAACCAGCACGCCGATCGCCGATCACCGAGTTCCGACCCCGCCGGTTTCGTACTCCTCAATGTCGTGTGGCCGCTCGTGTTCTTCGCCCTGCCTGGCATCACCGTCTACGACGGCACTCGGCTGTTTCTGATGGTTTTTCTCCTGTGGGGAGTACTGATCGGTCGGGGAGGACGCTGCTGTTCGAGTGGCTGAAAACGGGCTGGAGCACACGTCGCGCGGGAGCGATCATGGTGACGCTGCTGATCGTTCAGGCATACGGTGTCGTCGCGATGCACCCGGTGCAGCTCAGTTACTACAACCTGCTGGTCGGAGGGTTGCGTGGTGCAAACCGGCTGGGGTTTGAGCTCAACTACTGGGGCGACAGCGTGACACGGTCCCTGCTCCGAGAGGTCGCTGCCGACGTCGGCGATTCACGGCATCCGATCGACTTCGCACCGGTGCTGCACCCGTTCCAGTTGGAAGAACTCGCCAGCCAGACACCGGAACTGCACACACCGCTGCGGGCCTTTGATGACGCTCTGGGTCACGACGTGCGGCACATCCTGCTCTTCCGCCGCCGGGCCGACAGCTGGGCGTCGCTCGCACCACAACCACCGGACAGTCAACTCAAAGCGGTCGTCGTACGCGAAGGAGTCCCTCTCGCAGAGTTCTATGAGGTCGCTCCCGGCACATTCGGTGCCGACTCATCTGACGTGGAATGAATTCCGTTCCGGGGTGTGACTGAGCTGGAGCGCAATGACGCCACAGACCACCCACTGGCTGGGGGCTCGCCTGCGGCTCGACCCCAGCCACCCTCTCACACTTCGATCGCAGCGACGGGTCACGACAGGTCCGCGATGATTTCCTCGACGCGCGCGAGCTGCTCCTTCAGGCCGGCGAGTGTCTCCCGCACGTTCTGCACCACCTGTGGCGGCGCCTTGCCCACGAAGCTCTCATTCGACAGCTTTCCTGCATGACCGGCGATGTGTCTGCGCAGCTTGTCGGCCTCCTTCTGCTGCCTGTCGAGTTCGGAGGCACGATCCACGAGCCCGTCCAGCGGAACGAAGCCGTCGGCGTCCTCCAGCGAGAAACTGGCGGCTCCGGCGGGGCGTTCCACATCGGCACCAGCCGCCGCAAGGACGGCTTTCGCAAGATTGTCGAACTGGCCGGCGACCGACTGCATGTCCTCGGACGTGCGCATCAGCAGCTTGATTGGTGTGGTCGGCGGGATGTTGTACACCGCGCGCACGTTGCGGACGGCGACGATCGTCTCCTGCAATCGCGCAAAGCGACGCTCCAGTGCCGGGTCTTGCCAGCTGGTAGGGAGATTCGGCCACTTCGCAATGATGCAGGCCTCTTCTGCAAGTTGAGTGTTGAGTGTTGAGTGCCCAGTGTCAGACGCAACGGGCAGGGCACGCTCGGGGGCGATCTCCTTGAGTCGCTGCCAGATGTCCTCACAGATAAATGGTGTGAAGGGCTGCAGCATTCGCACCAGCGAATCGAGCACAGCGAGCAACACACGCTGAGCGACGGCCCTCTGCTCTTCGCTCTCCCCCCGTAAGCGGGGCTTGATCATCTCCAGATACCAGTCGCAGAACTCGTTCCAGGTGAAGTCGCGGATCGCCCGCGTCGCCGCGTCGAACTGGTAGCGTCGCAGATGCTCATTCACCTGATGAGCGACGCTCGACAGCCGCGAGAGGATCCAGCGATCCTCCATCTGCAGTTGCTCGGGAGTGACTTCGCCCGGCGTGTACCCCTCCAGGTTCAGCATCGCGAACCGGGCCGAGTTCCAGAACTTGTTGCAGAAGTTGCGGCCATACTCGAACCGCTCGCTCACCATCCGCGCCACCGGCGCACCGGGATCAGGGTCGTAGTTGGGTGACGTGTACTGGTAATCGTTCTTACACTGCGGACAGTGGATCGTCGGTTTCGGTCCTCCTTCGGGCTTGGCCTTTTGATGTTCCAGCGTCTGCGGAATGAGCGTCTGGCACTGCGGGCACTCGTACGAGATCGGCAGCCGCACGTCCTGCGTTTCGCCGGCGAACGAGGCGATCGTGAAGCGGACGGCATCGGTTCCGTACTTGTCGATCAGATCGACCGGGTCGACGCCGTTCCCCTTCGACTTGGACATCGTCTGCCCGAAGCCGTCGAGAATCTTCGGGGTGGACGTGCACGTGCCGGAAGGGGACATCCCCCATGTTGTACAGACCCGTGAGCACCATTCGCGCGACCCACAGCGTGATGATGTCGCGCGACGTGATGAGCACGCTGCCGGGGTAGAAATAGTCGAGGACATCGTTGCCGTTCGCTGATGGCGAGCGGGGGACGTCAGTCCCCGGTGCGCAGTCTGTCGCGCGACTTCTGCCTCATCCATCGGCGGATTGTGCTCGGTATCCGGCCAGCCGAGCGTGGCATGCGGCCAGAGCGCCGACGAGAACCATGTGTCGAGGACATCGGGATCCTGAACATAGCCGAACTCGGCCAGTCGCGCTTCGACATCGGGATTTCCGTCCGCGACACATACAAACGCCTGACACACTCCCGAGCCATCGGAGTGGAAACGACAGTGAACAATCTCCTTGAGATCTTCCCGCAATTTCACATCGGACATCGATGAGTTCACCCAATCCATACTCTTCTTGGGATCACCCGGCAGGCTCTTGGCGATCGTCGCAAGATGATCGACGAAAGCATCTCTCCAGTCCTCCCAGTCGTTGGTCTTCGTCCACACCGGTATCCGATGTCCCCACCAGAGTTGCCGGCTGATGCACCAGTCGCGTTTCTCCCCCAGCCAGTCGAGGTACGTCTTCGCATAGCGGGACGGGAAGAACCGTACGCGGCCCTCCTCGACCGCGTCCATCGCCGTCTGGGCCAGTCCCGGCTTGCCGTCGTCGCTGTCCCCCATGCGGACGAACCACTGGTCCGAGAGGTACGGCTCGACGGGGGTCTTCGAACGATCACTGTGCTTGAGGGGGATGACGCGATCCTCCACGCTATCGAAGAACCCCAGTGACGTCATGTCCTCGACCACCATGTCACGAACGACATGCCGGTCGTGGTCGACGTAGCGCTCATTGCCCCCCTCGGCATTCACCGTCCCGTCGGCGTTGAGGATGTTGATGATCCCGATGTTCGCCCCGCCCTCGCCAAGTTGTCGCTGGTAACAGGCATAGTCGTTCGGATCGTGGGCCGGCGTGACCTTCACCGCTCCGGTCCCCAGCTCCTTGTCGGCCAGCAGGGCGTCGGCAATGATCGGGAGCAGTCGGCCGTTGAGGGGAATGCGGACTCGCTGACCGACGAGTTCGGTATACCGCGCATCGGTCGGATGCACGCAGATGGCCGTATCACCGAGCATCGTCTCCGGGCGCGTCGTCGAGAAGTGGATCGACTGCGCGGTGTCGTGACCTGCTGCGTCCACCACCGGATAGTGGAACGACCAGAAGTGGCCGTCGATGTCCTCGGCATACACCTCATCGTCGGCGACGGCGGTCTGCAGGTGCACGTCCCAGTTCACCAGCCGCTTGCCACGAAAGATGAGCCCGTCGCGAAACATGTGGAAGAACGTTCGTCGCACGGCCCGGCAGCAGACTTCATCGAGTGTGAAGCGCATCCGCCGCCAGTCGCAACTGGCCCCCAGCGACTTCAACTGGTTGACGATGCGCGGCTCGTACGCGTCCTTCCAGCGCCAGATGCGCTCCACCAGCGCCACCCGACCGACATCGTGCCGGGTGAGCCCCTCCTCTTCGAACATCCGCCGTTCGACCACGGCCTGCGTGGCAATGCCGGCGTGATCGGTGCCCGGCATCCACAAGGCCTCGTATCCCTGCATCCGCCGCCAGCGGGTGATGAGATCCTGACACGTCCCGTTGAGGGCATGCCCCATGTGCAGCGCCCCGGTGACGTTGGGGAGCGGGATCATGATGGTGTGCGGGGACCTGGCCGGGTCGGGGTCGGCATTGAAGTCCCCCCGGTTCTCCCAGTAGGGGAACCAGCGTTCCTGGGCGGCCTGGGGATCGTACTGCTTGGGGATGTCGGTCATGAGAAGATGCTGGCTTCCGTGCGGTGGTCTTCCGCGGAGACGCCGGGGGTCAGGCGAGAATGTCGTCGACAGAAAGCGAGATGCACTGCTCCGCCATGTCGAAGCTGACGGTGTCGCCCCGTCTGCAAATCATCTGCCCGGCATAGATCAGAAGTTCGGGTTGGGGCTGTGTGTAGACTTCAATCACATTATCGTTGAGGTTAGCGATCCAGTAATGAGGGATGCCGGCCGCTGCATACTTCCGGAGCTTTTCGCCTCGATCGAAGGAAAGAGAGCTGTCCGCGACCTCGATCACCAGGGGAATCACACCCGGCCCGGGATGGTGCTGAGTGAAATCGGCAATCTTTCCCAGAACGACAGTCAGATCAGGCTCCGGTTCACTTGTTCCGTCGAGAGTGACGGGTTGCTGGCTGCGAACGTGAGCCACGGTGCGATCCAGCAATCCATTGAGCAGGTCCGTAAGCAGCAGAATGGTTTTCACATGCCGCGGACCGACCGTCATGATGCTGCCTCCTTTGTCCCTGCGATCCTTGCGGATGAGCAGACCGTCGATTAGTTCGATCGGAGCACCCTCGACGAGGATCCCCTGTCGAATCATGGCGTGATACTGTTCCACACTCAGTGGCTCCAGAACCGCCGACGTGGCGCTGGCGAATTCGTCAACGAGTGTATGGGCCATAACAATCACTCCTGGGCTGCACCGATCTCGCCTTCATCCTTGAACAGCTTGTATTCTACCGCATCGACAAGAGCCAGCCAGCTGGCCTCGATGATGTTCTCACTGACGCCCACCGTGCTCCAGACGTGCTGGTCGTCGGCACTTTCGATGACCACGCGGACGCGGGCCGCAGTCCCTTGGGCGGAGTTGATGACCCGCACCTTGTAGTCCACCAGGTGCATCCGATCGAGGCCGGGATATGTCGGAATGAGGGCCTTGCGCAGGGCATTGTCCAGCGCGTTCACCGGACCATCTCCCTCGGCGACTTCGTGCCGGACGGGACCGCTGCCGTCAATCTGCAGCTTGACCGTCGCTTCCGTCAAAGGCTCCGCTTGCCCGGCGGTCTCGACATTCACCCGGTAGTGGACCAGTTGAAACCGAGGCTCGTAGGTCCCCGCGCACTTCTTGACCAGCAGATCGAACGACGCCTCTGCCGCCTCGAACTGGTAACCCTCGTTCTCCAGGTCGACAACGCGATCCAGAATCTTCTGCATGAGAGCCGGGTCTTCGTCCAGCTTGTGCCGCGTCGTCTTGGCAACGATGTTCGACCGCCCGGACAATTCGCTCACCAGCACACGGCGTTCGTTTCCCACCGCCTGCGGGTCGATGTGTTCATAGCTGTGAGCGATCCGGTTGACGGCATGCACGTGCATGCCACCCTTGTGAGCGAAAGCACTGCGGCCCACAAACGCCTGATTCGACCGAAAGTTCATGTTGGCCAGCTCATAGACGTATCGCGACAACTCGGTCAGGTGTGAGACGCCCTGCCCGTTGAGCACGTCATGACCCATTTTCAGTGCGAGGTTGGCCGCGATGCTGATGAGGTCGGCATTGCCGCAGCGTTCGCCAATGCCGTTGATCGTCCCCTGCACCTGCACGGCACCGGCATCGACGGCGGCCAGTGAGTTGGCCACGCCGACGTCGCAGTCGTTGTGACAGTGGATGCCGACAGGACTCGTCAGTTCGTTGCGCAATGCCTTCAGTGTTTCGATGATCCGCTCGGGGAGTGAGCCGCCGTTGGTATCGCAGCAGACGACGATCTCGGCCCCCGCACGCCGGGCTGCGCTGACGGTCTCGAGGGCATAACCGGGGTTGGCGGCGTAGCCATCGAAGAAGTGTTCGGCGTCATAGATCACCCGGCGGCCCTGGCTGACCAGATAGCCGACGGAGTCAGCGATCATCGACACATTCTCTTCCAGACTGACACGCAGGACTTCCAGGACATGCAGGTCCCACGTCTTGCCGACCACCGTGCAGACGGAGGCCTGTGTGTCGAGCAGCGCCTTGAGGCCCGCATCCTGTTCCGGTCCAATGCCCTTCCGCCGTGTCATACCAAAGGCACACACGACCGCATGTTTGAGTTCCAGGTCACCGACCTGCTGGAAATACTCGGTGTCTTTCTCGTTCGACCCGGCGAAGCCCCCCTCGATCAGATCGAAGCCAAACTGGTCGAGCATCTTCGTGATGAGCAACTTGTCCTGGATGGAGAAGTTGACCCCCTCTCCCTGGCTGCCGTCGCGGAGTGTCGTGTCGTAGAGCT
This sequence comes from uncultured Planctomycetaceae bacterium, assembly GCA_963707405.1. GTDB lineage: Bacteria > Planctomycetota > Planctomycetia > Planctomycetales > Planctomycetaceae > CAVPPT01. The sequence continues at coordinate 263,920 of CAVPPT010000017.1, forward strand.
GGGTGCGCATGGATATGACTCAGTGGGTAGGAGCTAACGATCAGCCATCAGCCAAACGCCAAAAGCCACTCAACAAAAAACCCCCAGGTCGGGCGACCTGAGGGTGTTTGAATCGAAGTTCCGTACGTCCCTCAGTACCGCCTTCCCTCCGGAATGACAATCATGATCGCCCGGACGTCGCCCGCGGGGCGTTCGCTTCTCACGGGGAGAGTCTCTCGGGCAGGCATGGGTGGCGATTTCTCTTCGGAACGACACAATGGACACCGCCAGCATACCCGCAGGTCGCCGAACCGTCAAACTTGTTTCTCGCCATGCCTTTCGATCTCCTTCGACGACAGCTCGACGTGGCCGGTTATGTCCGGCTGGAGGGATTCATTCCTCCGCCATTGCTCGCACGTCTGCGCGAACAGATCGAAGCGGTGTTCGCGGCCGAAGGAACCGATGCGGGGGCCGAGTTCAAGCAGGAGTCCGACTGCCGCCGGCTCGCTAATCTGGTTGACAAAGGGACCGTCTTCCGAGAGTCGATCGCTCACCCCCTCCTGCTCCCATGGATCGAGCAGGTGCTGGGGCCGCGGTTCAAGCTGAGCAGTCTGAACGTCCGCAGCGTCAACGCGCGGTGCCCCACGACACAGCCGCTGCATTGCGACATGGCTGCCATCGCTGATGACCGGGGCTACTGGGTCTGCAACACGGTGTGGATGATCGACGACTTCACTCCGGAGAACGGGCCTTTGCGCGTGGTCCCCGGTTCGCATCGCTGGGGACGTCTGCCCCAGGCGGCCCTCGCCGATCCGACGCTCAAACATCCCGATGAGGTCATCATCACCGGCAAGGCAGGCGATGTGGTGGTGATGAATGCCCACGTCTGGCATGGGGGGATGCCGAACAACACCGACCGTCCGCGAACCGCGATGCACGCCTTCTATTGCCGGTCCGACAAGCCGCAGCAACAGCATCAGAAGCGACTGCTCCGACCTCAGACGCTTGATCGGCTGACACTCGTGCAACGGCTGATACTCGCCATCGACGATCCGCTCAACGATGAATTAAGCTCGGGCGCCATTGTCCGCAGCGGCTTTATGAAGTGAGCCGGCGTGGTGTCGGACGGTGGATTACAGGTACACCCTCAGCAGAAAACTGGTTCATGGACATCATCCCGGCTATTGATCTGCGCGGCGGCCGATGCGTGCGTCTCCGGCAGGGGGACTACGCCCGCGAGACGGTCTTCGACGAAAACCCCGTCGCCGTGGCCCGTCAGTGGGCCGCCCAGGGAGCCGCTCGGATTCACTTGGTCGATCTCGATGGTGCCAAAGCGGGCCGGCCGGTCAATACGGCGGTCATCACGGAGATCGTGGCGGCAGTGGATGTCCCGTGTCAGCTGGGCGGCGGTCTGCGGGAGGATGCGTCGGTCCGGCAGATGCTGCTGGACGTCGGCATCGACCGGGTCATCATCGGCACGCAGGCGCTCAAGCAGCCGGACTGGTTCGCCTTGCTGACAGAGGCGTACCCGGGACGTGTGGCCCTGGGTGTCGACGCTCGTGATGGACTGGTGGCGACGGAGGGCTGGCTCGATGTCTCGGCGACTTCGGCGTTCGACCTGGTGCAGGGCTTTGCCACTCTGCCTCTGGCGGCTGTGATCTACACTAACATCGCCAACGACGGCATGATGCAGGGGATCGATCAGGGGACACTGGATGATCTCGAGCGACTAGCCTCGCTGGGGCGAGATGTGATCGCTTCGGGCGGCGTGACGACTCTCGACGATGTGCGCCGGTTGCTCGACATCAGCGTGCGGGAACCCCGATTGACCGGGGCCATCGTGGGACGGGCTTTGTACGAAGGATCGCTCGATCTTACCGCAGCGGTCGCGCTCACCACGAAAAGTCCGGGTTGACGCTTCCCACGGTCCCGGCGTACGTTCTGCGGTGCTGGGGGGGCCGAAGTCAGGGATGACACTTATGCACGGCCGTGCGACTGCTTTCCGACGGGCCATTGTGGCTGCGATCCTCCTCGTCTTTGCCGGCGCTCGCTGGGGACGCACGCAGGAGTCCGCGGTCACTCCGCAGCCTGAAGCCGACGCGTTCACAACTCCGACCGCCGACACCCGGGCACAGACATTGATCGTGCTCATCGATGGACGCGTGCTGCAGGGAAACCTCGACAGCCGGCCGGGCGGGTATTCGCTCCAGGTGGGGAGCGGCAGCATCATGGTGCCTTTCGGTCAGGTGCGGCTGACGGCTTCCAGCCTCAGCGATGCCTATCAGAAGCTGCGGGAGGGTCTCGTCCGTCCGACCGCGGCCGACCATGTGGCCCTCGCGCGCTGGTGCTGCGACCAGCAACTCTACGAGTCGGCCCGGCGTGAACTGGCCGATGCACTCCGACTGGAACCCCAGCGGCAAGAGGCCCGGTCACTGCTGGTGGAGATCGCCAAGCGGCAAGCGACTGGTGTCGTGCCGGCATCGGCCATGTCGTCCCCACGACCCGCGACTTGATGATGGCTTTCAGCCAGTGCCGGCTGAGTCGCTGGCCGGGCTGACACCGGAAACGACTCAGGAGTTCGTCCGCAAGGTGCAGCCCTTGCTGATGAACCGCTGCGGGAATGCGAACTGTCATGGATCCGCAGGCAAGAGCGACTTCCGTCTGTTACCCGTCAGGCTGGGGGCGAGCGGACACCGGATCTATTCCGAGCGGAATCTGTCGGCGGTGCTGGCACTCGTCAATCCGGGACAACCCGGGCAGAGTCCGCTGCTCATCGAACCGCTCAGACCGCACGGGGGGCAGACGGAGGCGATCCTGACCGGCCCGCGGTCCGAGGAGCAGGTGGAATTGCTCAGAATATGGGTCGCAGCAGCTGCGAGAGACCTTTCACAGCAGCAGACGACGCCCGTTCCAGGGGCTGTTGTCGAGGCGTCGCACGAAACTCTGCCGATGGCTGATCCATGCGACAGCCTGTTGCAGAAGGTGCTGAGCGAGGAGCGTGAGGATCGATTCGATCCGGGCATCTTCAACCGCATGATGCATCCCGCAGGGCCGTAACGAACGGCGGCGTGGGGCCGGTTTCTGAAGAACTCATGCGATCGGCACCTGCAGTCAGTTGCCGGAACGTGTCCTCGCTGTTCCAATGATGGTGGGGAGGCGAGACTCTCATCCTTCCCCGGATTGGTTCCCTGCGGAGGTCCCCGCGCGGTCTGCACTCCGAACTCATCTCTGTGTCCTGCACATGTTCACGGATGACAGAGGCGTATGGTTTCGCGTGAAGTGGTCGCCGGAACGAGGGCGAACAGACCACCCGATGAGAGTGCCCGTCAACTTCCCGATAAAGTCGCAACATGGCCATCATCCTGGTTGTCGATGACTCAGCGGTCGATCTGAAGGTCGCCGGGAACCTGCTCGGCAAACAGGCCGAGTGGTCCGTGCTCTTTGCGGAGAACGGGGCCCAGGCGGTCGAGATGATCGAGTCCGACCTGCCGGATCTGGTCGTCACCGATCTCCAGATGCCCGAGATGAATGGCCTCGAACTGGTCGAAGTCATTCGCAACGAGTATCCGCTGATCCCGGTCGTGCTGATGACGGCGGCAGGCAGCGAAGAGATTGCTGTCGAAGCCCTGCAGCGCGGAGCGGCGAGCTACGTCCCCAAGCAGCAACTGGCCGCCGATCTGGTGTCCACCGTCTCGCGTCTGCTGGCGGCGTCAGCAGAAGAACGTTCGCGCCGGCGGTTGCTCAACTATCTGTCGGAAGTGACGTACGTGCTGGAGAACGATCTCGAAATCCTCTCGGCCTGCGTCGCCGAGATTCGCGAACTGCTCCGCCGGAGGTATCTGTTCGACGAGAGCGAATGCCTGCGACTGGCCTCGGCCATGGATGAAGCGCTCAGCAACGCCTACTTCCACGGCAATCTAGAAGTGTCCTCCGACCTGCGGGAGGAGGATGCCGATCGCTATCACAATCTGGCCGACGAGCGACGTCGTCTGGAGCCCTACGCCGAGCGTCGCATCCATGTGCGTGTCGGCATCGACAAAGAACGTGTTGAGATTCAGATTCGCGACGAAGGTCCAGGGTTCGATCCGGAGCGACTGCCGGATCCGACCGCACCGGGATTCCTCGAACGTCCCTGTGGTCGGGGGGTATTGCTGATGCGAGCCTTTTCGGACGAGGTCCACTTCGGCGCGGGAGGCAACAGCGTGACGCTCGTCAAGTTCCCCTCCCGCAGAAGCGATGCGGATACGTTGACCGAGGACGAGTGACGCCACACGTCAGCGAGATCCCGACAGTGGGTAGCACCGCTTCTTGAAGTCCGATACAAGCACGAAGCGCGAGAAATGCGCTGGTGCTTGTCGTCAGACGGTGCGGCGCAGCCGCAAGAGGTTGCGGGACGACGTGTGGACGGGGGACGTCCCCGCGCCATCTGGTGCCAACGCGACATCACTCACAACCTCCTGTCGCTCCGCGACCCCGGATCAAGATCCGGTACGTGTTTAGCGTGCGGTGGATTGATCTTGCAAGTTTTGTTGGGTTTGCGATCCTCTTGTTCGGAGGATGGCGATGTCGGAAGGGAAACCGACATACGGGGAGTTGGTGGTGCTGGTCGAGCAGCAGGCGGTGGAGATTGCGCGGCTCACGCAGCGGGTCGCCGAACTCGTGGGGCACGTGCAGACACTGGAGGAGCAACTGCAGGCCGCGCATCGGCAGACGGCCCCGTTTCGTCGGCGGGACCGACTCAAGAAGCCCGAGTCCGAGAAACAACGTCCCGGCCGCAAGGAGGGACACGAAGGGGCCTATCGCCAACGGCCCGAGCAGATCGACGAACACATCGAGGTTCCGCTGCCGTGCTGCCCGCACTGTGAGGGCGAGTTGAGCGATCTTCAGCAGCGGGACCAGTACCTCGAAGAAATCCCTCCGGTGCGGCCCCGGTGCTTTCAGATCACCACGTGGACTGGCGTGTGTCCGGAGTGCGGGCCTGTCCAGAGTACGCACCCCTTGCAGACCTCGACGGCGGTGGGGGCAGCGGGAAATCACCTCGGGCCTCGGGCGCAGGCGTTGGCCCTGCTGCTTTCGCATCGGTCGGGACTGACGATGCGGCGGACGTGTCAGGCCCTGCAGGATCTGTGCGGTCTGAGACTCTCGCCAGGGGGACTGGCCCAGCTCCTGCAGCGGGCGGCCGGTCGACTGGAACCCGTCCACGGGCAACTCATCCAGCAGATTCGCCAGAGCGCGGCGGTGTTCGCTGATGAGACCCGCTGGTATGTGGGCGGGCCGAAGTGGTGGCTATGGGTCTTCACCACACCCGAGGCGACATTGTACCGCGTTGAGCCGGGCCGCGGCTCGGATGTGGTAATCGACACGCTGGGGAACGATTTCGGCGGCCTGCTGGTGAGTGATTGTCTGGCGAGCTACAACGCGATCGACTGTCGCCAGCACAAGTGCATCGCGCATCACCTGAAGGTGCTCACAGAGCATCAAGAGGCGCTGGCGCAACGGGGGATCGACTCTTCCGACCTGATGCTGTGGAAGTTGCATCTTCAGGATGTGATCGCCACTTGGAAACACCGGGAGCAGATGGAACCGGTGGCCTATGCCCTGAAAGTTCTGCAACTCGGGCGCGGTCTGAAGTATTTGCTCAGCCGCTCTCCGCCCGAACCCGAAGAAGTCCGCTTCCGCAAACGGCTGGAGCGAGTGCGGGAGGATCTGCATGGCTGCCTGGGGGAACCGGCGGCGGAACCGACCAACAACCGGGCCGAACGCGAACTGCGTCCGGCAGTCATCGACCGCAAACTCTCCTGCGGCAACAAGACCATTGCTGGCAAGCAGGCCTGGGAAATCCTCCGTTCAGTGATCATCACGGCCTCCAAGCAAGGTGACGACCTCCTCGACACCCTCACCCCCCACCTCCGCCTCGCCACAGCGTGAGTCGACAGAAACGCTAAACACGTACAAGATCCGGGGCTACCCCCTCCCCTCTCATGTGCGACGCGCGGCTCAACGCACAACGATCGATAATCGCAAAAAGTTTCGAAATTTGGCCGAAAAAGTGGCATTGGGTTGAAAACCCCTGACGAATCGGTCATACTGTCTTGTGATGTCGGATCCTCAAGCGGAGCAAACGCGAGGGTCTGTGCTCATCCAAACGACCGACAATCAGCTCTCGTCTGATTTCACGCCGTGTCGCGGAAACGTGTGAGTTCTTTCACACGCAGACCGGTTGGGATGTTCGAGAGCCTCTGGAAGTATTTCTGTCGGCACCCTGAGGGGAGTCGGCGACTATTTGTCGCGGCCACAGGGCATTCGTTGCCTGGCCATGGTGTCCAAGAGTGCGCACTCGGCGCACTGGCACGAAAAGTGCGCCATGTGCGCACTGCATGGATTCATGTGCCCTGTGTGATTGTCAACTTCCCGTGTTGAGAGTTGACGAGTCTTTTCATGTTTTTGTTGGAAAGGGAGGGTGTGATGCCACACGTTTCAGAGCGCGTTCGAAGACAAAGGTCCGCTTTTACATTGATTGAGTTGCTCGTGGTGATTGCGATCATTGCGATCCTCATTGCCCTCCTGTTGCCTGCCGTCCAGCAGGCGCGCGAGGCGGCCCGCCGCACCCAGTGCAAGAACAACCTCAAGCAGCTGGGCCTGGCTTTGCACAATTATCATGACGTGTACAACCACTTTGTGTACCGCAGTGGTGGAACGGGCAGGGCCAGCGGTGCCGGCTTGGCGAATTCCAACCGGAATCGCCGTTGTGGGTTCATCTCGCTGCTGCCGTACTTCGAACAGGCGCCCATGTACAACCGGATCATGGCGGGAGACGCAACTCATCCACCCGAAGGCCCGAATTCGTGGGCCGGATGGGGACCCTGGAACAATGCCCGGATATGCTGCTGTGCCCCTCAGACAGTGGAGCACCCGGGGCCTCGGGACGCTGGAACAGCTACGCCTTCGGCATGGGCGATATGGTCGAGAATCTGGTCAACGGAGTCTCCGGTCGTCAGGTCCGCGGGATCTTTGCATCCCGTCCTAGCGACACCCAGTCACACCGGATGTACCGCATCCGGGATGTTACGGATGGCACCAGCAACACGGTCGCGATGAGCGAACGATTGAATCAGCTCAACACGAACTATCGCGGCCAGAACCCCGTCTCCATCGGAGCGAAGGAAGTCGAGCACAAGCTGGGGGTGCACACGCGTGTCTCGGGCCTGATCGACAATCCCGGGCTGTGCTACACCGTGACAGACGGGATCTACTTTGTGAATGGCTCACAGATCCAGTCGCGGTTCGGCATCGCCTGGCAGGACTCCCAGCCGATGTATAATGCGTTTAACAACGTGCTGCCGCCGAATGCTCCCGCCTGCGCCGATGGCGGCAGCTACGGGGATTCGACGCATCTGGTCATTCCGCCGGCCAGCCGCCATACCGGCGGCGCGAATGTGCTGATGGCGGACGGCTCGGTGCGGTTCATCGGCGACAGCATCGACACCGGTGATCTCAGCCAGCGTCAGCGACTGACGGGTCCCTCGAAATACGGCGTGTGGGGGAACCTCGGCTCGAAGAGCGGCAATGAGGTGGTCGGCGAGTTCTGAGACAGACTCTCGACGACAAGGTCCATGCTGACCCGCGGGGCTCGATCGTCTGTCGTTCGAGCCCCAGCGTGGTCGGCGGTCTTGGTGAGTGTCACTGTTTCGGTAACGCGTCAGCCTTCGGGAGCAGTCGACTCAGTTCGCCGTCATTCTCGCGAAGTTCGTGTTTAGCATACCCGCGCGTGTCGTCATTCCCGCGAACGCGGGAATCCAGAACTGGGTGCAAGATGACTGGATCCCGCCTTCGCGGGGATGACGAGTGAAGGAACTGGATCCACGCCCCGCTGTTTCGCGGGGGCAGGACACTACGCGGGGATGACGAACTACGAACACCGGTCCACGTAGTATTCGTCAGACGTATTTCCTTTTTCAGACTCCAGGCAACAGGATCGAATCATGACGTTCAAATCAGACTATCAATGGGGGCTGCTGACACTGGCGGGACTTGTCACCCTCGTCGGGTGTGGCGGGACCGCTGTCGAACATGAACCGACGTTTCCGGTGACCGGGACGATCACGCAGAAGGGCGCTCCGCTGGCAGGTGCTGTGGTCACGTTCCAGCCGACCCAAGGGGGCAAGGCGGCGATGGGCGCGACTGATGCGGCAGGCCATTATGCCCTGACGACCTGGGCCAAAGATGACGGTGCGACCGCCGGGCGGTTTCGCGTGACAGTGACGAAGTACGAAGGTCAAGACGCGGAAGAGGCGATCGCGACGACGACCGAAACGACCGAAGTCGACTTTACTGACCCCAATGTAGATGAGTACCCCGACGACTATGACGAACTGACCGCCGGAGAAGCCGCCTCCGCCGTGAAGAAAAACATCCTCCCGAAGAAGTATGCGGATCCCGGGACTTCGGGTCTCGAAGCGGAGGTGGTCGAGGGAGAGAATCCTCCCATCGACTTCACTTTAGACGGTTGATGTCAGGGAGTGGGTAGCACCGCTTCTTGAAGTCCGATACAAGCACGAAGCGCGAGAAAATGCGCTGGTGCTTGTCGTCAGACGGTGCGGCGCAGCTGCAGGAGGTTGCGGGACGACGTGCGGCCGAGTGACGTCTCTGGGTGGTCCATTGACAACACGACGTCACTGACAACTTCCTGTCGCCTCGCGATCCCGGATCAAGATCCGGGCGCCCCCATCCTCTCGGGAACGAACGTCATGCGCTCGCTTCCCAGCGGGACTTCATGAACTTCAGGCCCTTGGTGGCCAGGTGTTCCTCGCTGGGGAACATGCGACGCCAGATCTTGGTCGCCGCCGCCAGCGTCCGGCAGGGCGAGTCCGAACGCCTCGATCATCAGCCAGCCGTCGTACTGCACCTCCTTGAGTGCGGCGAAGTTGGCGTCCCAGTTGACGCCTCCCTCTCCCGGCGTGCTAGCGGTCGTTCTCGGAGATGTGCACGTGCACCAGCTGATCGGCACAGGCCTTGATCGCCTGCGCCGTGCTCTTCTCCTCGATGTGGGCGTGGAACGTGTCGTACATCATCTTGAGGTTTGGATGATTGACCTCGCGGCGAACCGGGCACAGTCCTCGGCACAGTTCAGGAAGTAGCATTCGAAGCGGTTGAGGTACTCCAGCGTCAGCATGACCTGCGCCTGCTGGGCATAGTCGGCGGCTTGCGCGAGGGTTTCCTGGCCCCACTTCCATTCGTCCGGCGTGGGTCCCTGCCCGGTGAACTCGCCGAGCGCGGAGTGAATCGGACCGCAGAGGTGTGTCGCCCCGGCCGCCTGACACATGTCGACCGCCTGCTTGAGCCGTTCCAGTCCGGCCTTGCGGCGTGATGCCTCCGGAGAAACCGGGTTCGCATCGGCGGTGCAGACGGTAACGGCCGTCGCTTCCAGACCCAGTTCCTGCAGCCGCTTCCCGGTCTGCTGGAAGTTCTTCAGTGTCATGTCGAACACAGGCAGTTCCACGCCGTCGTAACCCCAGCCCTTGATCTGTTCGAGCAGCGGGAAGATCGGTTCGCCGACATCGGTTGTCCACAACAGTAGGTTCAGACCATATTTCATGGGGGTAAATCCTCGGAAACAGGGGCGTCAGTCCAGCGGAAACGGTGAGACGGCAGCAGGTCGCGCCAGCGCTCAGCCACCAGATCCCGACCGGCTTCGAGTACAGAGGTCGTGGAGTCCGCCAAGGGCGGGAGATTGACACGCCGCATCACCTGGTTCAGTCGATGAATCAGCCGCTGCGGTTGCCGGTAATCGTACAGAAAGCGTTCGCTGAGAAACAGCCGTACGAAGGTCGCCAGTCGGGCCGTCTCGCCGCGGGCCATGCGGTTGACGGTCGCCTCAATTAGTGCGCCGTCGACCTGGGCGAGTGAGTGATAGTACGCGTCAAGATGTCCCGGATGTTGCTCATCGAGAACAGTGTCGAGCAGCAGCTCGGTCACGATGTGTCCGAGGAACGAGGCGCGAAACCGGTCGTCGTCCGGAGCATGGGCCCGAAACAGCAACGTCATCGCGGCGGTCACTTCATAAAAGCCGCGTGTGGCATGGAACCAGCGGTCGTCGTCCAGGTGCTGCTGCACGCCGGCGGCGAACTCCCGGACCGCCTCATCTTCTGCATCACCCGATGCGACAGGTGACACCCCGCGTTCGCGCAGCCGAACACGCCGGTCGGCTACCGACAGCCAGTCGGGCGTTGCCGTCCCCGCGAGAAAGTAGGGACGATCCAGAAAGCGGATGCCGTGTGTCAGGTAATTCACGTTCGCCCGCCGTCGGTCGTCGAATGGGGTTCTCAGCCTGTATAATTGCGGACATGAGCTGAGAATGACACCGATGGACTGCCGATGACTGTCACGCCGCTGCGCCTGCTGATTCTCGCCCGCGACCAGTCCGACCGCGTGCAGCGGGTGCGTTCCCGACTGGAGTTGGCGCTCGTCGATCATCCGGGAGTGGATGTCGTGGCGGTCGCGACCACCCGCGATCCGGCACCCGAGGACCTGCAGGCTGACGTTGCTGTCGTGCTGGGCGGGGATGGGGCAATCCTGCGGGCGTGCCGGTTGTTCGAGCGGTCTCAGATTCCGATTCTCGGTGTGAATCTTGGGCGCCTGGGCTTCCTGGCCGATCTGTCTCCTGAGAACCTCGAACAGAATCTCGACACGATCGCCCGCCGCGAGTTTACCGTCGTCGATCACCTGATGTTCGAATGTCTGCATGAGCAGGCGGATGGAACGTCGGCTGCGTTTCTGGGTCTCAACGAAGTCGCGGTCTCATCAGCGGGATCGCTGTCGATGCTGGATATCGACCTCGCGATCGGCGATGAACAGGTCACCACCTACAGCGGCGATGGCCTGATCATCAGCACGCCGGTTGGGTCCACAGCTCACAGCCTGTCCGCGGGGGGGCCGATTCTCAGGCAGGACCTGCAGGCGTTCGTCGTGACCCCCCTCTGCCCGCATACCATCACGGTCCGCCCGCTGGTCGACCGGGCTGACGTGCCGTATGTGATGACGATCGATCGTCCGGCTGAGGGAGTGATGCTGGTGATCGACGGGCAGGTGAAGCGGCCGATCACCCGGGGCGACCGGGTGAGTGTTCGCCGGGCTGACGTTTCGTTTCAACTGGTTCGTCTTCCGGGCCATTCGTATTACGACACATTGCATCGCAAACTGGGGTGGGGCGGCCAGCCTCGCTACCGCCGCTGAGCAGCGGCCACGGATTCCCCTTAACCGATGTTCGGGGAATCTGCTAGATTTGGCCGCGTTCGGAGTACCTTGTGTATGAAAGGAGTCGCGCATGCCCTGCTCAACCCGATACCCGGTGCAGAAGTCGACGCTGGCCCTGCTCATGGCGGTGTCGATCGGAGCGACTCTGGTATGTCCATCAATCGGGGCAGAGCCTGCTGCCGAACCGCTCACGCTGCGCTACCGCTTCTCTCCGGATCAGACCGTGCACTACACGGTTGAGCAGGAGTCCCAGGACTTCTACAAGCGGGGCGAAGCTCAGCAGCAGGTCAACTATGGGACAACGACCTGGAAGAACTATCGCGTGGTTTCGGTGGATGACGCCGGAAATGCCGTGCTGGAGCTGCAGATCGACCGCGTCGTTCTGAAGGCCTCCGAGGATGGCAGTGATGAGATCCGCTTTGATACGCAGGCTGAGGAAGCCCCGCCGTCGCAGTTTGTCGGCGTGCTCAAGACCGTCGGGCAACCGATGGCGCGGGTCAAGATCTCTTCGCAGGGCGCGGTGGTATCGCAGGGTGAGAAGGGCCTCATGGAGTGGCTGCTGAGCGATGTTCCCGATCCCGGACCAGACAGTCTGAGCGACATGAACCTGCTGATTCCGCTGCCTGAGAAGCCGGTGAAAGTCGGAGAAGTCTGGAAAGAGCCCTTCGACATGCAGGTGCAAATCGAGCTGACGAAGCCACTCCAAAGAACCGTGAAGCTGCAGCGACAATACCGCGTCGAATCGGTCGAGGGGTCGCAGGCGATCATCAGCTTTGCGACGGCGGTGCTCACGCCGCTGCAGGACCCGGCCCAGGAAGCGCAGATCATCAAGAAGCTGGCGTCCGGGAAGGTCGTCTTCGATCTGCATGAAGGCCTGATCGTCTCCCGAACCTCGCGTGTCGATGCAGAGGTGGTGGGCTTCAACGGGCCCAGTTCCGAAATCCGGAATATCACGACCAGGACCGAAGAAGTTCGTCGCCAATAGGCGCGCTTCCAGGGCCCGCTTTTCGCCTTCTGGGTCTGCGATCGCAGGGAATTCAGTGCGTTGACGGGGCATCGGAATCGCCTACACTGGCTGAGTGCTGGGTTCGGCTGTCGTGGAGCGCGATTCGACGTTCGATGGGGGTCGCGGTGCCTCTCCACCCACGCTCTGCCACGTATGCAAACGGCTGGATCAGACATCGAGCGTATTGAGTGAGGATCGCGGGAAACCGGCATGAAACGAGTCGAACTCACTTCCGTCATGACCAGCCTGCTGGATGCAGCGCAACGCATGGCTGAGGGGGTCGGCGTCGAAGTGATTCTGCTGCTGACCGATCGGGCCTACGACTTTGCGGAGATCGCACGCACACTCAAAAAACACCGCCTGCTCGTGGCCTCCGACAGCGCCGAGGTACAGGAAGCCGCCCGGGACGATGTCGTGGATGTGGTCACCCTGCTCCACGAACCTCAAACCCGGCAGGTGCAGCTCAGCCAGGCCCTGCTCGAGGCGCTGGCAGACGACCTGTTGCAGACCGGCTCGCGCATCATTGCCCTGTATCCCGGATTCGAGCGCGAAAACGTCGACTCGCTCAGCATCATCAATCTGTCGGAACGGCTGGCCAAGCTGACGGCCCGGGATCTGCAGCGGCTCGAAACCCAAGTTCCCCTGGAGACGCTGCGGCGCGTCGTCGATCTGGCGGTTGAGATTGGTGCCGAGGGTCGGGAAGGCAAGTCGGTCGGCACGTTATTCGTGGTCGGCCATCATCGCAAGGTGATGGAGATGTCGCACGAACACATCCATGACCCGTTCAAGGGGTACAACAAGTCGGAGCGCAACATTCGCAGTCCCCGTGTGCGAGAGAGCATTAAGGAACTGGCACAAGTCGATGGGGCATTTGTGATTGCGTCAGACGGCACTGTCGTGTCGGCGGGTCGGATCCTCGATGCCGCCGCTGACGGATTGACGCTGTCCAAGGGGTTGGGGGCCCGTCACTGGGCCGCTGCGGCCATCTCGAAGTCGACCAATGGCATCGCCATTGCCGTCTCACAATCGACCGGAACCGTCCGGTTGTTTCAAAAGGGCTTCGTTGTGCTGCGGATCGAGCCGATGGACCAGGCCATGAAGTGGCAGGACATCAACACCGACCCGCTGGTCGACTGATCCGACCTCCTCCTGCCGCCGTCATGGTGAGACCAACTGTCCGCTGTACCGGCAGGACTCATCTTTTCGCGTTTTGCAACTTTTGCTAAGAAACGCCCCCTGCCGCGCCAACGGGTCCCGGATATCCGGGAGTTCGTGGCGTGCGGGCCTGAATGACGCAAACAGATCGGACCAGCAGCGCCCCTGGGGCGGCGCGAACACTGGTCCCAACCGGACGCTGCTTGCCAGCAAGACAGTGACCGTCGCGATTGGCGAAAACCGGGAAAGGAATCCCATGCAGAATGCCTTGTGGAAGGTCCTGGCGTTGGCGGGCGTGATCGGCGTCGGTGTTCTCGTCGTGCTGCAGGCGCAGCATGGATTGGAGCAACCTCCGGCTTCGTCCGACGATTTTACCGAGGTGGACTCGTTCGAAGAGTTCGAGCCTACCCGGGAAGTTGCGGACAAGACCTCACTCGCTGAGACACCTGCGACAGACAATGCCGCCGGGCTTCTGACTGCATTCGGTTCTCCCTCCACAACTCCGCCCGGAACGTCACCGCCGGCTGAGGGCCCCGTGCGTACTCCTGTCCCAGCCGCAAACGCGGCTGATGAATGGCAAGGTATCGCTGGGGGGTATTCTTCGACTCCCGCTTCACAGACGCCTCCCGCCGAAGCTGCGGAGCCCGGTGACAATCCTTTTGCCGGCCTTGCTCAACTGGCAAGTACCCAGACGACCAGCACTCCCGCCGACGAAGCCGACCAGACCGTTGAAGAGTTCAATCCGTTTACCGGATCGCTGAGTAATCCCGCACCGTCGGCTTCCGCAGAGGTTTCGGCGACGACGTCCCCTGAAGTGACAGCGTCAGCGGAGTTCCCCCAAATGGCAGCGAGCGACTTTCCGGACTCGCGTCGCACGTTGGAGGAGCCCGCGCGGCTCGCTCCCGAAGTGACCATGGACGAAGTGCCCATCGAGCCCGAGTTTGCACCGGAGCCGTCTGTCGACGAACTGGCGGTGCTGCCCGACGATCATCCCGGTCTGGTCCTGATGACCCCGCCGGACACATCCTCTGTGATCCATGCCGAGGCGCAGACCAGCGTCGACGAAACCGCTGAAGGCACGATCCTGCCGACTGCCGGCCGTCAGGCCGAAGATGCGTCCGCACTGGATCCCTTTGCGACCGCCGAGATACCTCCCGCCCCGCCACAGGCCGAGTCCCCCGCGCTGCTTCCCTCAGCGCATGCTTTCGGGGCCCTGCAGGTGGCCGAACTGGAAACAACTCCTGCCGAGGAACAACGGCCGGTACTGTCGGTGTTGCCTCCGGCGACAGCGGCCGACTTCGGCAGTTTCGACCCCGCCCCACTGAGCCCGCTCCGCATCCTGCTGAACCGACGCAGTCCTATGAAGTGACGATTCAGCCCCGCCCCCGGAAAACGCAGCCTCGGTCAACGAACCGGAAATCACATTTCCGGGAATGACTCAACGTGAGGAAGCTGATGCAGGTGTGAACACACAGGCACAGCCCGACCTTCCCCGTGTTCAGCCTCTGGGCTTTGCCCCGACGCAGCCGCAGCCTTCGGTATCGTGGGGGGATCCCTCGGAGGTCGCCCCGGAGTCCACATCTCCGGAGACCTCAGCGAATCTGCCGGGACTGCCTCACATCGAAAGTCGTTCACTGTCGCAGGACACAGAGACAGCGCAGTCAGACAGTGCACCGCGCGTCCCGGGCATCGGCGAAATGACCTTCGTTGGAGATGGCGTCGTGCAGGAGGACAGTCCCGACGGTCCGCAGCAACCGCAGGTGAGCATCGAGAAGTCGGCTCCTCCGCAGGCGGTTCTGGGTCAACCGATGATCTACACGATTCAGGTGCGCAACGTCGGCAGGACGCGGGCCAAGAACGTCGTGGTCGAGGACCGCGTGCCCCTCGGAACGACGCTGACCGGCACCGATCCCCGGGCGGAGTACATCGAATCGGACGGACGGCTGATGTGGCGTCTGGGGCAGATGGATTCGGGCGGAGAAAAGCTCATTCGCGTGCGGGTGATTCCGACAGATGCCGGCCAGGTCGGCAGTGTCGCGACGGTCAGCTTCGAGGCCGAAGTGGCCTCGCGGACGATCATCAATGCCCCCAAGCTGCGATTTGCGCTCGTTGGTCCGGATGAAGTTCGCGTGGGAGAACAGGCCCACTTTCGATTCACGGTTTCCAATGAGGGATCTGCGGAGGCGGCAGGTGTTGTCGTCCGCAGTCTGATTCCCGCGGGCTTTCAGCACCCGGGTGGTGACGACCTTGAATATGAGGTCGGCATCCTGCCGCATGGCCAATCCCGCGAGGTCGAGCTGGATCTGCTCGCCGTCGCTCCGGGACAGTTCGAGAACCGCTCCGTGCTCGTCGCTAATGGCGGCGTGAATCTCGAGTCGGCCCAGCCGGTCAATGTGTTGAACTCGCGACTCAGCGTCACCCGGACCGGACCGGAGAATCGCTTTGTGGGCCGCGAGGCGACCTATTCCAGCACCGTGACCAATGTCTCGCGAGAATCGCTTTCCGGGATCCTGATCGAAGAGACGGTCCCGCGCGGGCTGCAGTTCAAGGAGGCCTCGGCCCCCGGGCAGTTTGTTCCCCAGCAACAGAAAATCGTCTGGAGGATGCCCCGACTCGAACCAGGACAATCGATTTCCCTGTCCTCACGGTTCTTGGCCACCCAGGAAGGGGAGATGCAGTCGCTGGTCCGGGCTGCGGATGATCGTGGCGACGCCACTGAACTGGTCACCCGGACCAAGGTGATCGGATTCTCGTCGCTGAAGGTCGACGTGTCCCATGCGGGGCGCCCGGTCGCCGTCGGCGAGGAAGTGGCCCTGCGGCTGTCGGTTCGCAACGGAGGGACCGCAGTGGCCCAGCAGGTGGGGACCTGGATTGAAATTCCCAGGCAGTTGCGGTTTCAGTCGGCCCAGGGTCCGGTTCGCTTTCGCGAGCGGGCAGGAGGCATCGAGTTCGAACCGATCGGTCAGCTCGACAGGGAGTCGGAGCAGTCCTTCGACGTTGTGATGATCGCTGTGGAAGCCGGTGACGCCCGTGTCCGCGTGCATCTGGCCAGTGCCCAGTTGCAGGAACCGATCAGCGAAGAGGAATCGATCGTGATCTTTGCCGAGGATCGCTGATCGCCGATGGGTCGTGATCCCTACGATAGCCAGACGGGAGTCCAGTCATCAGAATGGGGCTGTCTCATCCCCTGGAATGCACCGGATTTCCCCGCATGGCCGCCCCCACCCGTCAGACGCTCGAAACCTTCGACAACCCGCATCCCGATCGCGACTATCTGATCGAAACGGTCTGTCCCGAGTTTACGTCGGTGTGTCCCAAGACAGGTCAGCCGGACTTCGGCACACTCACCATCAGCTACGTTCCCGATCAAGTCTGCGTCGAACTCAAGTCGCTGAAGCTGTATCTGCAGCAGTACCGCAATCACGGTGCTTTCTATGAGGATGTCAGCAACCTGATCCTGAATGATCTGGTCGCCGTGGCGCAACCCCGGGAGATGACACTCGTCGCGGATTTCACTCCGCGCGGGGGGATTCGCACGAGCATCACCGTCGAGTACTTCCAGCCCGACGGACTGTGACATCGGCCGTTCGGCGACATTATTTCTGGTGCAATCCAGTGTGGCTCACTATCTGATGGAAGAGCCTCGTGAAATGCCACCTCGGGCGCAGGTTGCCCTTTCACCGGAATCGGACGAGAAACAAACAGGGTCACCCGGCACAGACCGGGTGACCCATGGATCATATCAGTGATTCACCGACAGGCGTTCGTCATGACGAAGGACGCCCCGATGGGCGACGTGGTGGTGTTCGGCCGCCGGCACCTCCGCCAGGATATCCACTGCCACCGGGATAGCCTCCCCCGGCCCCTGGTGCCGAAGCGCGACCCTTGGTGGAGCCGCGTCTGAGAGTATTGCGTCCACGCTTCGCACCCAACCCGTAACTCTCGCCACCGTCCCCTTCGTAGCCACCGCCGCCGTATCCGCCACCGCCGCCTCCTCCTTCATAGTATTCAGACCCATAGCCGCCCAAAGCCCCCGCTTCCGGGACCGCCTTCTCGGCGTTCTTGAGGTCATCAAATGGCTTGCGTTCGTAGTCCAGCTCGGTCTGCCGGCCCTTGAGCATATTGACCCGGCTGATCTGATCGAGAGCGGCCAGTCCGCCATCCCGCAAGGCGACGAGCACGGTCGTGGACAAGGCCATATTCGTTTTGGACCCGTCAGGGAGACGCAGGTCGGGATGTTCATTGGGCCTGATGGTGCCCGACATCATCGAATCCACGAGCAAGTCGCCCGTCTTGAACGTAAACGGCTCGATTTCGTAGCGCTTCTTGGCGGGATCGAGCACATGCGTCTCCGCCGTTCCACCGATCTCCTGCCCATACTCAACCTTCAGTGGTGCCCGGATGGTCGTACCGAGATCGGGATCCCATTGATAGACGAGGAGATCGGCTGACGGCAGCGCGAGACCACGAGCGGGCTTCACATCCTGGACGAAAAAGTCCACGTCGGGGCGAATCGTGACCGGCTCGGTCTCGTTGCTCCAGTCGGTGGTTCGAGTCTGTCCTTCGACCACATGGGCGAGTCCCCCCACCTGTGAAATGGGACGCAGGTAGTTTGGATTGCGCAGCTTGATCGCCACGCGGTACTTGTAGGTTGCACCCGGCTCGACATCGAAGTCGAAATAGCGGAACAGCAGCAGATCCCCTTCCGCACCGATGTTTGTTTGGATGTATTCGAGCAGTTTCTTGTCCCGCTCCTCATCTTTGAGATCGCCGGAAAGTTCCGTCAGCAGTTCCTTCTGCTCCTTGGTCATCTGCATGGAGGCGACACCGCCCTGTGCTCCATATCCGCCCCCTGCACCATATCCGCCGCCCGCACCATATCCGCCGCTTCCCTCGTAGCCCGACTCGTAGCCTTCCGAGTAGCTCTCACCGCCATAGCCGTATGCTCCCCCCCCCATCAGGGCGGAGGTCATTTGGCGGTTGTCGTAGACCATGTCCGCGAAGCCCCCCTTCTTGACGGGGTCTTCGGGGAGTGTCGCCTGCTCTTCACGGTACTTGAGTACCAGCCGGCGGTTGTACTCGAGCTCCTGCTGAATCTCGTCGTCGCTGAGCTGGAAGTTCTCCAGTCGCGGATGAGTCGCCTTGCTCTTCCAGACGCCCAGGACGAGGCCCGGCAGAGGCATCGTCACGGCACTGTCGGTCACTGACGCCTTGACCACCTCGGGGTCGAATGACACAGCATCCTTCAGAATCTCCTTGGCGATCTCGATGTCGGTGGGCTCCCACTCGCCGCCCCAGGAATCTCCCTCGTGCTGCATCTTCTTGCGCTGCAGCTCGAAGTCGATGATCTCATAGAGCTGCCTTGCCTGTCCAAACGAGACATGCATGGCCTTCTTGAATTTGAACAGCTGCTCGCGAAGCGGAATGATCCCGCGAACTGCGACGTAGCGCAGACCGCGACCGTTGGCATTGCTGGTGGGTCCGCCGCCGTAACCACCATACCCGCCGTCTCCTTCATAGCCGGATTCATAGCCTGAGTAGTAGGAGGAGTTCTCAAACTCATACTCCGACTCGTAGCTCTCGGTCGGATTGTAACCGCCATCATACCCTCCCCCGGCATACTCCCCCCCCAGCCCTGCCCCGGGCGTCACACCGACGACATTGGTGCGCGTGCGGAACTCCTCCGGGATCGACTCGTCTTCGACTTCCGTCGTCGCAGCAGGATCCGTGGTGTCCGTGGCACTCGCCAGGGCATCCGTCGTCGTTTCTTCGACGATGGGTGTCGCATTCATCACAAGGCGACCGGCATCGGCGATCAGGGTCTCGACCGGCATGAACGGCGGCTCGGTAATCGTCTCGTCCGTCGCATACGGGTCGAAGTAGAACGGAATACCCAGGTCGTACCGGGTCGGATCGATCTCCTTGCGGATGTTGTTGCGGACCAGCGCCTCCACGGTTTCGTCCTCGGGGACGATGAACTTCTGCTGTTCCTCCTCAGGCCAGGTGTGCTGCTTGATGGCGGCCTGCGCCTTCTCCACCTTCTGCGTGATCTCGGCCGGAACATGGTTGTAGGGAATCCACTTGGTCCCCAGCAGAGCGAACACAGCCAGCAGCGCCATGAGCCCGAAGAACGCCTTTTCGGCGTGCTTGAGGGCCAGTTGCTTGAAGTCGAATCCCTTGAGTTTGCGGGCCATATTCTGGACTCCTGACGGAGAGTGATGCCTGTGTGTCGACTGTCAATTGTGACTGAGTGGTACTTGTGCTGCCGGTCCGACCGGCAACGTCTCTGTGTGTCATGGAGAAGGAGCCGGTGGTTCCTCCGGTGCCGCCTCAGGCTGAGGTGGGGCTGGTCCCTCACCCGCAGAAGGTGCGGAGGCCGGTGGTTGAGTTGCCGGGGGTGCATCGGCCGGAGCAGCCTCTCCCGTACCTTGCTGGGCATTGGGATCAGCGTTGGCAGCTTCGGCTTCTGCGGCCGCTGCTTCTGCGGCCAGCCGGGCATCTTCCTCGGGATCGGAACCATCGGCGACCGGTGTCAGGTCGTCATTGGTGACCGGTTCATACATGGTGATGCGGCCGCACAGGTCGAGCTGCACCAGGTCGGGATTCGCCAAAAGTGCTGGATCGACCGGGTTGGGTGTCGGCACGCCGGGCAGCGGCGTCAGCTTCGCGGAGCCGAGGCCTCCCATACCTCCGTATCCACCATACCCGCCCTCATAACCTCCCCCCATCCCGCCATAGCCACTCGCCCCTCCGGCACCGTATCCACTGCCGTACCCGCCGTCTCCTTCATAGCCGGATTCGTAACCACCACCACCTCCATAACCTCCCCCATATCCCCCCCCCACGCCGCCAAAGCCGTAACCGGCCATGGCACCACCAGCTTGAGCTTGTGTGGCGTAGGGGTTCGGCCCCATCTGGAAACGGCCGATACGGATCGGCCAGTCAGAGCTGCTCAGTTCGGCCAGGAACTCGGGAATGTGCGATTGTTCGATGATGACGCTCATATAGAAGCCGCGCTCCTTGTAGCCGGCCTCGGAGGCCTCTCCGATATAGCGGCTCATCTTCTGGTTGGCCGCGAGTCCCCCGTAGCCGCCGCTATAGCCTCCGTCATAACCGCCCCCCTCATAACCGCCGGACTCATAGCCGCTCGCAGCGACAGGAGCTGCCGCAGCCTCTTCGCCTTCGACAACTTCGGGAACCGGCTTGCCGAATTCTTCTGCGACATCGAACTTCACGGATCCCTTGCGGGCCCCGCCCGCCATCCCCGGCATGTCTCCGTACGCCGACTCTTCATAGCCACTGTACTCGCCCCCTTCGTACCCGCCCCCGCCGCCTTCGTACCCTTCGCCTCCATAGCCGCCTGTTGCAGCCGCCGCATCGGGACTGACTGAACTGACTCCGCTGCCGCCGGTCAAGCGGATTTCGTCGATCCGCCGGACGACGGCGTCGCCCACATAGCTCGCATTCTTGTTTGTGCGGACCACGGCCTCGAGCAGCAGGTCTAGCAGCCAGACATCCTCCTGGGCGTCCCACATCTCCTTCGACGAAATCGGTAGTGACTGATTGGCATTGATCGGCTCGCGGGGGAGCGTTTCTGGCTTGATCGCCACCTTTTCTTTCCAGTCGATGACGTACCCCAGCGGCTTGGGAGTGCCGACGTAGGGTTCGACCTTCTTCCACAACCGGGCGATCACATGCCCGTATTCCTGCATGTAGGCATAGCGCGCATTGCGGTCGATCTCCGCGCGGTATTCGTGGGGAATCTGCGGCTGGACGATGGTCGGCCAGCTCATGCGTGAGGTCTGCATCTCCCAGAGCTTCTGCACCTGCTCGCTGTTCCGCTTCTGCAGGTCCTCGTTGATCCGCTTGAGCCCGGCGGTGTAAGTGTCGTTCGGACCGATTCCGTCCTTGACGCCTGAGAGCGTGGTGTCGAGTGCCGCCTCGCGGTCGAGAGTCGCCTTCTTCATGCCGCCGCTGGCAGAGAAGTAGCCTCCCAGAGCCAGCGGGACGGCAATCCCGAGGATGATCCAGAAGCGGTATTTGATGAGAGGTTCGAGCTTATCCATGGTCACTTCTCGTCCTGGGCTTCAGTGAATCAATGCAGTGCTCAAGAGTTTTCTGTTCACATCAAGAGGGACATCAGGAGGTTTCGACGGTTTCCGCCGGAGGCGCTGTCACCGGCACCCTCCTCAGTTCCGTCACCTGCCGGAGCTTCCTCCGGCGTGGCGGTCCGCTGGTCTTCGGGAATCGGCGTCCAGACGAACTGGACTACGAAGTCGGTCTGCCAGATCTCCTTGACGTCCGGGTTGTTCGCTCCCGGCGGGAGACCTGGCTGTCCAGGGGCACCCCCCTGGGGGCCATAGGCAGATGGACCGTAACCAGGCTGGCCATACCCGCCAGGACGCATCCCCCCGCCGAAGGCTCCGGGCTGCTGTCCGAGTTTCACTCGACGCTCCTCACCTTCGGCTCCCTGCGCCGCCATCTGGGGAATGCCCCCTGGATAGAACGGCACCTTGTTGCGTGGCGCTTCCAGCAGCACGGCGTGGCTGATCCCCATCCGGCCGACATCCTGGTAGCCACCATCCTCCGTCTTCACCTGCCAGGAGTTCAGTTTGGGGAGCAGCGCCTTTTCAATGTACGCTCCTCCCATTTCGCTGGTGTCTTTCTCGTTGTGATGAAAGTGCTTGCCGACCAGAGTGAAGACATAGCCTTCACCTGTCGGAGGCGTCGCCCGCTCCTTCTCTGGCAAAGTATCGGTCTGCTGCGGAGTCAGCTTGGTGAACCATTCCCCCACGTCTCCTTTGTGCTCACTGGTAATCTGTGAGATCGAGACGCGATGCCGCTCCTCGATGTCCATGCCGTCCGCCTCCACTCGATCGCGGGGGAGACACTCGTTGATGGACTTGTACAACTCCAGCCAGGTGAGGTCACGCCGACCCAGCACCAGGTCTTTGGCGTCGGTACGGAGAGACTCGAATTCGCCTTCCGCGGCAGTATAGTTCGAATCAAACGTCCCCAGCTGGGACGAGAGGCTCTGAGCCTCCTTTTCGGCGTTAGCGAAGCCTTCGGTGTTGACCGCGCTGTAGGTCACACCGTTCCCCATCATCGACAGGGCAAAGCCACCCAGCAGCGTCGCGGCGGCGGCCACCATCCACGGCTTCTTCTGGCGGATCATCCGCGCCCGCTTGATCTCCGGAGGCAGCAGCGACGTGTGGATTCGCGTCTGCTTGAGGAGCTGCAGCGCCAGACCATACGGGACGGCGAACGTCAGCAGATTCTCCTGGAAGAGCGGGGCATTGAGGACGGCGTCCCCTGAGAGTGCCTTGAAGGTGTCGGGACGTTCCACCTCGTACTGCAGGTTCTGCTGGAGGAACTTCTGCAGACCGGCCAGCTTGAAGCCGTTGCCCACGCCCACGACTTTGGCAATCTTGGCCTGTCGGTTGACGCTCGAGAAATACCCGATCGATCGCTGAATCTCTGACACATAGTCGTTGAAGACCGGCCGCAGGGCCTGAAAGACCGCGCGGGGATCGGGGGCCTTGGTCGCGTTGCACTTGAGATGCTCGGCCTTGGCGAAGCTGAGCTTCATCTCTTTGGTCAAGGCGCGGGTGAAGTGATTGCCACCGACCGGCACGTTACGCACCCAGATCTTGGCACCGTTGGACACCAGCAGCGTGGTGTTGTCGCAGCCCATGTCCAGCAGAATCACATGTTCGTCGCTGCCTGTGCGCTCCTGGTCCGGCCGGACTCCCAGCTCATCGAATGAGAGCATGTTGTACAGCGCCAGCGGGGCGATCTGAATCAGCTCGACTTCGATCTTGGCGTTGGTGAACGGACGCAACTGCTGCATCACCTGGTCGCGCTTCATCGCGAACAGCCCGACCTCGGCATCGAGCATATAGCCGCTCTCTTCGACACCGCTGCCGACGGGCTGATAGTCCCAGATCACCTCTTCCAGGGCGAAGGGAATCTGCTGCCGGGCTTCGTACTTGACGATCTCGGCAACCTTGCTCTTCTCCACCGGAGGGAGCTGAATGAAACGTACAAGCGACGCATGCCCCGGCACACTGATCGCGATGAGGTCGCCCTGCACGTCGTTGCGCGACAGAAAGGTCTCCAGCGCCTGCGGGATCAGCTCTTCGGGGATGGCGTCAGGCTGAGAGAGAATCTTGGGGAAGGGGACGTAGTCGAAGGCGACGGCGACGACCTGGTCGGCCCCTTCGGCATACTGCAGCTTGAGAGCCTTCAAGGCGTACTGCCCGATTTCAATGCCCCAGACGCTGCGATTCTCAGCCATGATGTTCGTCCCGAAGAAAGGACCCGTTCGAAAGGATGGTCTGGTGCTCCGCTGCCGTGCGCGACCGCCCACCCGCAACGGCCAGCCCAAAGAGATGGACCGGCCAGCTCAAGAGGTGTCGTCAACAGAGCTTGACCTAACGTTAGACTAACTCAGGATTTCCAATACCGTCAACCAAAAACGGCCTGCTCGTGTTCAACTTTGGCAACACCGACGGGCTGTCGGCCCTCGATCTGCCGGTGTCGAGGGTTGTAGCGAAGGTTAGGACGACACACCCGCCCAAAGAGTTCCCGGAAAGCTCCAACCCCTTCCGGAAGGCCCCCCGCTTGGGTCGCACTCGCAGTCGATCGGCCCCGCGAAACAGGCCCGAACGGGCCCTGCTTCGGGACGAACGGGCGACAACCACTCACCGGTCCGATGGCATGTGGTCAGGACGCGCGGGTAAGCTGTGTGATCTCACAGGTCACTCGTCGCTCTTCGGGGAAGATCATGATCCCGGCTCACCTCAGACATTCTGTTCATAGATTCCTGCTTTGTCTGGCTGTCGTCACCGCAGCGAACAGCATGACCTTCGCTCAGAGTCCTGTGGTCGACACGCCGTGGAAGAAGCACGTTGTGCACACCGGCTTCGCCACCCAGACGGCTGTGGCGGCGGACTTCACCGGCGACGGGCGGGTCGATGTCATCAGCAACTCGGGAGGCAAGAGCCGGCTGTTCGTCGCGCCACAATGGACCGAGGTGATCCTTGACGACGATCCGCAGCATGGCTGCATCCACAGCGAAGTGCTGGATGTCGATGCCGACGGCGACCCCGATTACATCGGTGCCCGTTACAACCCCGGCCTCATCTTCTGGCTCGAACGTCCCGATGATCCGCTCACCGATCAGTGGACGTATCATCTGATTGACGACCAGGTGCACGGCATCCATGGAGTGCTGACGGGGGACGTCAATCTCGATGGCCGCCTTGACCTGATCGCCAACAGTGCCCAATCGACGGAGCCATTCCCGGTGTCGGTCGCATGGTACGACATCCCCGAGAACCCGCGCACCGCCGAGCGCTGGCTGCGGTACATCCCCGCGGACAAGGACGCACCCGGACTGACGCACTACCTCGGGTTGGGGGACATCAACGCCGATGGTCGCCCCGACGTGATGACGGCGGCGAAAGGGGGCCCCATGGCCGATCCCGGCTCAGGCGACTGGTTCGCCTGGTGGGAAGCACCGGCGGATCCGACGACGCGCGGCTGGACGAAACACCTAGTTGCGGCCGATCAGCCGGGTGCGACGAACATCCTCCCCTGCGACGTGAACGGCGACGGCGTGATGGACCTCATCTGCTCACGCGGGCATGGCGATGGCGTCGTCTGGTTCGCCGGTCCCGACTGGACGCAGCATGAGATCTGGGCCGATCTCACCGGGCCCCACTGTCTGGCGGTCGGAGACATCGATGCCGACGGCGACATCGACGCGGCGACGTGTGCCAAGGATGACCAGCTGGCCGTCTGGTTCGAGAACGACGGTCGCGGGGCGTTCATGTGTCATGTGGTGGGACGCGAGCAGGCCGCGTACGACATTCGCCTGGTGGACATGGACGGCGACGAAGACCCCGACCTGCTGGTGGCGGGCCAGGCGTCAAACAACGTCGTGTGGTACGAGAACCCGCGGTGACATAAGCATCTCTCGCACCTTTTTCCATCGTCACCCTCCCACTGGGAGAGTCGGACGCGAGGAACGAGCGGCCGGTGATGGCCAGAGGAACAATCAACCCCTACCCTCGCAATGCTCGACCCTCCTCAAGGGGAGGATGAATTCTGATTCTCTGAGAGAAGCTCACCAACGTGATTCTGCTCATCGATAACTACGACAGCTTCGTCTACAACCTCGCCCGCTATCTGGCGCAGCTGGGTTGCGAGACGACGGTCGTTCGCAACGATGCCGTCACCGTCGCCGAGGTTCGGACGCTGTCACCGCAGGCGATCGTCATTTCCCCGGGGCCGTGTACTCCCGCCCAGAGCGGCGTGTCGCTCGACATCGTGCGGGAACTGGGGTCCGACATCCCGCTGCTGGGAGTCTGTCTGGGACATCAGGCGATTGCGCAGGCACTGGGAGGCGATGTCATCCGCGCTCCGCAGCCGGTGCATGGACGCACGTCGCTGATCCATCACACGAACAACGAGCTGTTCGCCGGCCTGCCCAATCCGTTCGCAGCGACGCGGTATCATTCGCTGACGATCGATGCCCGGACGTTGCCCGCGGAGCTTGTCGTGACGGCTCACAGCGACGACGGGCTGGTGATGGCAATCCAGCACCGTCAGTGGCCGGTGTACGGAGTGCAGTTTCATCCGGAGTCGATCCTCACGTCGGGTGGGCATCGCCTGCTGGCGAACTTCCTCAGGCTCGCAGGGGTAGACTCGCTGACGCTCCCCACTGGTGATCTGCCGACAGCTTCACCTGCTGCGACCGACTTCTTCAGTCGTCCGGTTGAGGCCAGTCCACCGCTCCCGGGCTGATGTGATTCCTGTCCGGCACGTCGCGGTGCAATCCCTTCCCCCTCACGGAGGTGTCGGGGGGGCGACCGGAGCAGCCGCGAACCGGTGACGTCGATTGTGCGTTCAGCGGCAACGATCGACGGTCCCGTCACTCGGGAACACCGATTTCAAGCTCGGAGGAAACGTGCTGAGCGAGCAGCTTCAGGTCGTCGCGGCCTTGCGTAATCCGAGCGCGATCATGATCCATGTCCAGCCGTTGAAAATCAGCTCGATACCAACAAACAGACCGATGACCCACAGACTCGATTCGGGCCACTGCTTGTAGATCATCATGCCCAGCAGTGTCGTGATGGCTCCATTGAGCAGCACCCAGCCTCGTCCGTTGAATCTTTCAACCAGTGCGAAGGCAATACGAAACAGTCCGCTCACCATCAGGAAGATTGCGATGATCAGCGTCAACTGCACCGCGCTGCGTTCCGGTTCGTCGATGATCATCAGGCCCACAACGCCATAGAGCAGGCCCACGACCACATGCAGCAGCGTGGCACTCCAGCGTCCGGCCTGAAAAGACGTGACGACTTCTGCGACCCCGGCACCGAGCATGAGAAAGCCCAGCAGCATTGTCGCGGCCACAGTGACCGTCGCCAGACACGACCAGCCGATTGCGATCGTCCCCACGACGACCATCGAAATGCCGAGCACCAGGAACAACAGCCAGTGCTCGCTCATGGCCTTCAGTTCGGAGGCCAGATTGGGCAGAACAAGTTCGGATTCGGGGTTGGGCATCGCAAGCCTCGTCAGTGTCAATGCCCACCTTGGCAGAGATTCTCCTCCCGCGTCAATCGTATGATCCGGGCGTATGTGTCCGATGATAGACGTCACGCCGATCGGATTCCACACGGAATCTTGGAATCGAATGACCCCGAGTCGTCATTGCAACCCGCGACTTCCACCAGGTTGGGGCAATGTCGAGGCAGTTGGGGGACACCTGCATGCGAGGTAGCAACTGGTTTCCCAGTGCTACTCCTTTTTCTCGAACTCGGCATCGATCACGTTGTCGTCGTCAGCAGAGGCACCTGCCGTCTGCGGTTGTTCTGCGGCAGACTGGGCCGACTCGTACATGTGCTTCGAGAGCGCGTGGGACGACTGTTCGAGGCTCTCGACGGCGCTCTTGATCGCCGCGATATCGCTGCCTGCGGTCGCCTGTCGGACCTGCTCCATCGCCGATTCGATTGCCGATTTGCTGGCATCGTCGAGCTTATCGGCGTGTTCCTTGATCGTCTTCTCGGTGGCATAGACGAGGTGTTCGGCCTGGTTGCGAACCTGCGCGAGTTCGCGCTTCTGTTTGTCCTCTGCGGAATGGGCGTCGGCATCCTTGCGCATTTTCTCGATCTCCGTGTCCGAGAGTCCACTGGACTGCTGAATCGCGACCTTGTGTTCCTTGCTGGTCGCCTTGTCCTTGGCCGACACATTGAGGATGCCGTTCACGTCGATGTCGAAGGTGACTTCGATCTGCGGGACTCCGCGGCGCAACGGGGATTCCTTCGAGATTGAACTGATCCAGCAGGCGGTTGTCATGAGCCATGGCACGCTCGCCCTGGAACACACGCACGGTCACCGCCGTCTGATTGTCGGAGGCGGTGGAGAATGTCTCGGTCTTGGTGGTGGGGATGGTCGTATTGCGTTCGACCAGCACCGTCATGACACCCCCTTCGGTTTCGATGCCCAGCGACAGCGGCGTGACGTCCAGCAGCACCACGTCCTTCACGTCGCCTGCGATGATGCCCCCCTGGATCGCAGCACCGATCGAGACCACTTCGTCGGGATTGACGCCCTTGTGTGGTTCCTTGCCGCCAAACATCTCCTTCACGAAGGCATGTACCATTGGCACGCGGGTCGATCCGCCGACGAGCACCACCTCGTCGATGTCCTTCGGTGAAAGCTTTGCATCGGCAAGTGCCTGCTTGACTGGCTGCCGGCACCGCTCGACCAGCGGATCGATCAGCTTCTCGAACTGGGACCGCGTGATGTTCATCTGCATGTGCTTGGCCCCGCTCGAATCGGCCGTGATGAACGGAAGATTGATGTCGGTGCTTTGCGACGAACTCAACTCCTTCTTGGCCTTTTCAGCCGCCTCACGCAGACGCTGCAGAGCCATCGCATCCTTGCGCAGGTCGATGCCGTCGGTCTTCTTGAACTCGTCGGCCAGGTAGTTAATCAACTTCTCATCGAAGTCATCACCCCCCAGGTGAGTGTCGCCATTGGTCGAGAGGACCTCGACCGATCCTTCCTCCACTTCGAGAATCGACACGTCGAACGTGCCTCCGCCGAGGTCGAACACGACGATCTTCTCGTCGCGCTTCTTCTCCAGCCCGTAGGCAAGTGCGGCGGCGGTCGGCTCGTTGATGATGCGCTCGACGCTGAGTCCGGCAATCTCGCCGGCATCCTTGGTGGCCTGGCGCTGGGCGTCGTTGAAGTAGGCCGGAACCGTGACCACGGCCTTGTTGACCTTATGTCCGAGGTAATTCTCGGCGGCGTCCTTCAGCTTCATCAGAATCTTGGCCGATATCTCGGGCGGACTGTAGTCCTTGCCGTGGACCTCGATCTTCACATAGTCGTTCTTGTTGCCGACGACCTTGTACGGCACGATCTTTTCTTCCGATTCGACCTCGCTGTGGCGGCGACCCATGAACCGCTTGACCGAGTAGATCGTGTTCTTGGGGTTAGTGACCGCCTGGCGTTTCGCCGGCTCGCCGACCAGGGTTTCCCCTTTGTCAGTGAAGGCGACCACGCTGGGGGTGGTGCGTGCCCCTTCCTGGTTGGCGATGACCTTGGCCTCGCCTCCCTCCATCACGGAAACGACCGAGTTCGTCGTACCCAGGTCGATGCCGATGATCTTCTCGCTGGAAACAGCCATATCTTGCTCCTCTCGCGTCTGTGTCGTCGCGTCTGTGTCGGGTATGGTTGAATGATCGCCCGCTTCCCTGCGCAGGGGTACGCATCCAGTTCCCAAGTTGATCCTGCAATGCGCATACCATAAAGAAACCGATGCCCCCCGGCGACGTATCCAATGCTGATTTCCGTGGTTGCAAACGGAATTCAAACGATCTGCTGCGAGAACTTCCACGAGGGCCTGCCAATTTGGCACTGACGCTCAGTCCCCGAAAGTGCCCAGTGCATGCCAAAGTGACACCGGAATCCGACGCTCAGTGCTTCTCGGTTGCTAACACCCTCCCGATATTGCATTGATCAACGACACCAGGAGCGGCGAGCGGCTGGTAGGTGTTCAACACCTGAAGACATATGAATCTGTGGAAGCAGGCAACACCCAGTCGCGGCAGATGCGTGATACGCTCAATCTGACGTAATTCAACGACCAACCGGTGCATTTGACTCTGGCCAGCATGTGTGATCGCGAAGCACCTGTTTGCAGAGTCGCAAGTCCATCTGCACGTCCGTGTCGCCCCGCGTGAGACTTGGCAACGCCGGGGAATGGTGGCATGATGGTCCCAGTCACTGATCACAAGTCATCCCGAGATGCGTCCTAGCCGAGGTCCCACCATGCCGCGTCTGACAGCCAGTCTCCTCTGTGTTTGCCTGGTCACGTTCCTGCAATCCAGTCAATCGATCGCCCGGGCCGAGGCCGAGTTTCAGCCCCTGTTCGATGGCACCACCCTGGATGCCTTCGAGCAGCATGGAGGCACCGCCAAGTACACGATTGAAGACGGGGTGATCGTCGGAACATCGGTCCCCAAGACCTCCAACAGCTTTCTGTGCACGAAAAAACTGTACGGAGACTTCATCCTGGAACTGGACTTCAAGGTCGATCCCCAGTTGAACTCAGGGGTTCAGTTCCGCAGCGAGTTCTTTGCAGAGCCGACCGAAGTCAGCACCGGCGACGGCAAGACGAGGAAGGTGGATGCCGATCGCGTCCACGGCTATCAGTTTGAAATCGACTGCAATCCTCAGCAGAATCGCTGGTGGGCCGGGGGCGTATACGACGAGGCCCGCCGCGGCTGGCTGTTCCCGGGCTCCAAGGGTGGCGATCCCAAGGAGTTCACCAATCAGGGACGCGAGATCACCAAGCAGGAGGACTGGAACCACCTGCGGGTCGAGGCGGTGGGTGACTCGATTAAGACGTACCTCAATGGCGAACTGCGGACCGATTTCATCGATGACCTGACCCCTCGAGGCGTCATTGCCCTGCAGGTGCACGGTGTCGGGAACGACGAATCGAAGGTCGGCAAACAGGTCCGCTGGCGCAACCTGCAGATCAAGGACCTGTCGAGCAAGTAGCAACGTGGCAGAGGAGTTGAGTGGCAGAATGAATTTGAAACGCAACCGACCACTTTAGCGATTGGCTCTTTGCCCTTCGCTGCTTCTTACAGAAACTGCTCGACTGGGGCCCCGGAGGTTTCGGCTGGCGACAGGTTCCCCACGGGCAGAGGGACCGATGCCGGTTGCGGTTTGCTGAACGGCCGGGGCCAGCGAATCGACACTCGCGACGGCTGGGGGGCGACTTCATTCGGGGTCGAGACGCGGGCGTGTTCCGCGATCGGATCGTTCTGGTACCGGTTCACACTCGGTGGCGACGAACTCTGCTTGCGAGGCAACAGGTCGAATCCGAAGAAGGGGACGCGCGAGTTGCTGTCCATCTGGAAAAACGAGCGATTGAACTGGCAGCCCGAGAACGCTGCCAGCGCGAGGAGGGCGAGCAGACAGACCGTGTGGGGTCCAGAGTGCACTGTTCGAATCATGGGAGTAATCCCGACGGAGGGGCGTCGCGAGTGGACGGGTCGGGGAAAGGCCGGAAGGAGGAGCGTGGGTGATAGCAGGAAACCGGCCTGCTGAAAAGGTCATCTGCGTCCGGCATCACCACAGGTTGCATTCGCAGGACGCTACGTAACACGCTATGTGCATGGTGTTTGCGGACGACTCATCAGTTCTGCGTCGGTGAGTGATGCGGGCGGGCATCGTCCGGAATTTCGCGGGCATGCTCGATACGATCTCCGGCATAGAGTGTAACCTGCTTCCTGCAAACCACTTGTGATCTGCCAACGGGTATCGTCCGCCAACTGTCGAGGAATCTGGCACGACACGTGCCATAACTGTCCACTGCCACTCTGGAAACGTCCTCGCGACCCCATCCGACAGACCCCCGGATGGGGTCGTTTTTTTATTGGCACTTGGCTGAGGGATCGAACGGGGAGTCGTTCATCGTTCCGCCTTCATCGATCCACGTTCCGATCCAGTTCGGTGTAGATCATCGCACTGGGATCGATGCCCCGCTCGTGCAGGAACTGATCGCGGCGTTGGAAGGTGTCGGTCCGACACAGGGCCGGGAGCACCACCAGCCAGATCAGCAGGATGATCAATCCGCCAATAGCGAACCTGATTCGGGGTGGGAGCAGCGAGAAGCGAGTGGCGAGTGAGGTTCTCTCGTTGCTCACATCTCGTTTCTCCCGGACTGCGCTCGATGATCCCTCGTGGCTCAACTCATCACCTGGTCAACGGCGTCTCATGGCGACTGAATGAAGTCCCTAAAGACGACCTCGAACATCAGCCACGCCATGGCCAGCGTGAGGACGAGATTCAGTGACTGGCCGACAACATACAACACCAGCGGCTTGCCGCCGTGCATGTGCTCCGCCAGGTCACGGAAGTTGGTCTCCAAGCCGATGCAGACAAACGCCAGGCAGAAGAACCAGCTGCGAAAGACGTCAGTGGTCCCCTTGATCATGTGACTGACCATCTCGTCGCCCCCCGTCACCCGGGCCGCGATGATCGAGAAGAAGATCGATGCCGCCACGAAGCCCAGAACAAATTTGGGGAACCGATACCAGATTTCCCACAGGCTGGGCCGGATATGCGACTCCCCCGGCTCGACGACACGTCACCCAGTACACCGCCACGCCAAACGCAATCACACCGATCAGAATGTTCTGAATCATCTTCACCGTGACAGCCACATTTCCGGCCTCGGACCCAGAAAGGCCCCGGCGGCAGCGACAGCTCCAGTGGCGTCGATCGTCCCGCCGACCCAGGCTCCACCGAGCACCCGGGACATGCCCAACCGCATTGATGAACGCCGGCAGGACAATCATCATCACGACCGTGAAGCCCAGCGACAGGCCGATCGCCAGTGACAGCTCTTCCTTCTTGGCGCGACACGCCGCCGCAGTCGCAATGGCCGCCGACACACCGCAGACCGACATGTCGGCTGAGATCGTCATGTTGAGTGAACGCGAGCTGATCTTGAGGACGCGCTGCCCGAACCAGTAGGTCGTGATCAGCACGATGGGGGTGACGACCCAGGCGACGAAGATTCCCGGCACTCCCAGCGCCAGCAGTTTCCAGAGCAGGATGGTGGCCCCCAGCAGGACGAGTCCGGTCTTGATGTAGAACTCGGTCTTCACCGCGGGTTTCATCCAGTTGGGAGTGCGGATCGTGTTGCTGATCGTCATCCCGACAAGCAGCGCCCACAGCGGATACTCCAGACCGTAATGCTTGATGAACTTCTGAGAGGCCAGCAGATACGCAAAGACCGCCAGCGCAAACACGCCGGCGAAAGCCGGAACGAATAGTCGTGCACGCTCACCCATCACGCTCACCCCGACCCCACACAGGACCAGAATGACGGCTCCGGCCGTCAGCACCGGCACGATGACGGACTCCCCGTCCTTGACGAGTGCGTCCAGAGGCGACTGGCTCCAACTCCCCAGTGTCGACACCCAGGGAGCGATCGGATTGACGACCTGCAACATTCCGTCGGGTCCGGTCGTGCTCGAGATGTAGACCGCCAGAAAGGCGATTGCGAGAATCAGCGCGCCAACCCAGACGGCCCACCAGTCTTCGCTGGTCCGCAACTTCGACCATTCTGACACCGGTGGGGCCGATACGATTTCCTCATGTGCAGTCGGTTGCTCGTTGGCGGCCTCGGCAGTCATGCGTTAGAACCTCGAGTACTTGTGTCGTCACGTGCAAACGTTGACACGAATGGATGGTGGTTGCAACCGATGACGGCTCCATGACGGACGACTTTGCCCTCGGAGACACGATTGCCGCCCTGGCCTCGGCACCAGGGCCGGCGCTGCGGGGGATTGTGCGTGTGAGCGGCCCGCAGGTTCGGGAGATCGTTGAGGGACTGTTCACTCCGAACGACAAGACCACATGGGACCGCTGCTCCGTGCCGTGGAGGCATTCCGGGTTCGTCACGTTGTCGGGCGTGCACTCCCGGTTGCCGGTTGATGTTCTCGACTGGCGGACCCGGCGCAGCTATACGGGCGAGCCGATGGTCGAGTTTCACACGCTCGGCTGTCCCCCGCTGCTGGAGGCGCTGCAGCAGAATCTGTTCGCCCAGGGGGCTCGTCCAGCGCGACGGGGGGAGTTTACGCTCCGCGCATTTCTGGCAGGACGTATCGATCTGGTCCAGGCGGAGGCGGTGCTGGGGGTAATCGACGCCACGGATGAGGCGCAACTGCAGCTGGCGCTGTCGCAACTCGGTGGTGGCCTGTCGGGCCGGATTGCGCACATTCACGAAGAGCTGCTGCTGCAGCTTGCCGATCTTGAAGCAGGTCTGGACTTCGTCGAGGAGGACATCGAATTCATCACGCGGCGGGAGATCGTGGCACGCATCGATACGGCACTGGAATTCCTCGCCCGACTGCTGGAGCAGTCGTCGGGACGGATGCTGGCATCGAGCCGGTTCAGGGTGGTGCTGGCCGGACTACCGAATGCCGGTAAGAGCACGTTGTTCAATGCGTTGGTCGGTGACAGCGCGGCACTTGTCTCCGACATCGCCGGGACTACGCGCGACTATCTGACGGCCCGGCTGTACCTTGATGGACTGGAGATCGAACTGATCGATACCGCTGGTTTCGAGGAGGGGACGAAAGGCGTCGGACACGCGGCGAATGAACAGCGTCAGAGACAGTGGTCACAGGCCGATCTGCTGTTATGGTGCACAGCGGCCGATCTTTCGGAGCACGAACGATCACTTGAATCGAGCTTACGCGGCGAGGCATCTGACGTGGCGTCCGACGCGCTGCACATCCTGACGAAGGGGGATCTGGCACCCCGCCGAGAGATGGGCGCCGATGTGGTGGTGAGTCCGGTGACGGGTCTGGGGATGAGCGAACTGCGGGCCGCCATCCGGCAAAAGTTACAGACTGATGCTCCCACGCGGGAGTTGCTGGGGAGCACGGCGGCACGCTGTCACGAGAGTCTTCGGGGAGCTGTCGACGGATTGCAGGCGGCACGACACGCCGCCCTTGATGACGAGGGGGACGAGTTGATCGCCTTGGAATTGCGATCGGCCGTGGATGCGCTGGGTCGCATCGTCGGACGCATCTGGACGGACGACATCCTCGACCGGATCTTCAGCCGGTTCTGCATCGGAAAGTAGCCCCGTATGGATCTGCTGATCGGCATGGATGAGGCGGGATACGGCCCCAATCTGGGGCCGCTGGTGATTACCGTGACCTCGTGGAGCCTGCCGGACGATCCGGTGAAGTGCGATGTCTGGCAACTGCTGGACCACGCCGTCGCACAGTCGCCGTCTCGTAACAATGGCAAGTTGCATGTCGCCGATTCAAAGGAGGTGTATCGCTCCTCAAACGGACTGGCGAATCTCGAACGATCGGCACTGTGCATACTGAAACTCGCGGGGTTCGAGCCGACATCGCTCAATGAGTTGTGGCAAATGCTGGCGCTGTCGCTTCCAGAAGATACGGATCAGGAGCCCTGGTATGCCGCGATTGACGTCCCTCTGCCAGTT
Source organism: uncultured Planctomycetaceae bacterium (assembly GCA_963707405.1). GTDB lineage: Bacteria > Planctomycetota > Planctomycetia > Planctomycetales > Planctomycetaceae > CAVPPT01. The sequence continues at coordinate 298,878 of CAVPPT010000017.1, forward strand.
GTGTGTGAGAGAAGCCAGATCGACCGGGATACAGACGCCCTGCGGATGTGTGCTGCACAAACCGGGATCAGTTGCCGGCAGATTCGGAGCGACATCGTTCTCACGCGGCGGTTCAATGAGCTGACGGCGCAGCACGACAGCAAAGGACAGGCGCTCTCGCGGATGAGTCTGAGCTTGCTGCGTTCGGTGTGGGATCCGGATGATGGTAATCAGGTCTTCGTTGTGGCCGACAAGCACGGCGGACGGAATCGTTACGACCATCTACTGGCCGAGGTGCTGGAGGACCGGATGATCTTTCGCGTCTGCGAGGGCCGCGAACGAAGCGACTACCGTGTCGGTCAGACGCTGCTCCGGTTCCAGACGCGGGCCGAGTCGCACTTCCCCGTGGCCGTCGCCTCCATCATTTCCAAGTATGTTCGCGAACTGGCGATGCGCGCCTTCAATGAGTTCTGGCAACGAGAAGTCAGCGGACTGCAGGCGACTGCCGGCTATCCGGTCGATGCGAAGCGCTTCCGTCAGCATATCGCCGATCGGCAGACAGCACTGTCGATCAGCGACGATGTGCTGTGGCGGTTGCGTTAAGTCATTCCGAACGGCACTGCTGGACCAAGCCAGCAGTGGCGAGACGCCAGGACGCTCGTGCGGCCAACGTACAGGCTGACAATCTCGGCCGCAGCTGTCCTGGTCTGCCTTTGCCAAATGACGACCGCGTTCACCGGGCTGCGGCGACACATGTCAGGGACGACCACCACAGGTAAGCTGAAACCCGCGTGCGAACCGACGGTCAGCTGCAGCGCCTGGTTCGGCGTGCCTCGGCTAGTTCTTGCTGGGGCTGATTTTCCATCTATCCACGGTCAACTCGCCCTTCAATGCGCACTCGAACTCCAGTGGGCTTTCCAACCCGACGGGTCGCTCTGCCTTCAGGTTCTTCAGCCTGTCGGCGTCGGCGACGTTCACCAGCGTTTTGTTCTCGACCGCGGCTTCGTAGCTCTCCTTGGACCGCAGCAGCGGGCGAGGTTCCCCCTCGCACTCGATCAGGTTGTCTTTGATACTGATGGTCATCAAGTCGCACTTCGAGTTCAAGCCGAACAGCCCGTCCCGTCGCGGCGCGGCGTCTGGGTGGTGCGGGTGATGATGTGGTTGTTCCTCACCTCCAGGTTATTGAACACCTCGTTGATCCAGATCACCCCGCGTCCGGGGTTGCTCACCAAGTTGTTGTGGAACACCGCCGGCCCTTTGGCGCCGACTCTGCCGAACCCGGAAATCAGGTTGCCGTGATCTTCCTTCAAGTCGAAGTCGAACAGGTTGTGGTCGTTTTCCACCCCGTTCCGCACGAACTCGATGCTGTGGTTGTCGCAGACGCTGTCGGCTTACGGACTGCTGGCTGACGGCCCCGTTCACGGGGCGGCGACGAAAGATATTCCATATCAGAACCGCCCGCCTTCGCCGCGCCGGTTCACGGCATGGCGAGCTGGATCTGCTCAGTCTGCCGAAAACGATGCGTGACTGAATCGGCCGTCTTCGAAGAACACCAGCAAGCCTTCCGCCTGAAACTCCGAGGCTCGGCCCTGTGGTTTGATCAACAGACGGGTGGTGATTTGCGCTTCAGGTCCGCGAGTATGTTCTTCTTCGCTCTTCACGATGGGTTCAGGGAATCTCGTCCCGGCATAAGAGCCTTTGAGTGTTTCCATGACCGCTGCTCGGTCCATTCCCTGCTTAAGATCGCGAACGCCCCAGATGAGCGGCTTGAGTGAGCTGTTAGCAACAAACGGAAGTGCGACGATAAACGCTATCCAGAGGCACGGAATTACCGCAACCGCTGATCGACGCACAATTGCGTAAGGAAGCAAGAGTAGTGCGCAGGAAATCAAGGCAAAGAAAAAGTAGGCGGGATACATGAGTGAAACAGCGGTCCAGATATCGGCTGACCACACAAGCCACACCAAGACTGGAAGCAGCAAGATCTGGGGGAGAAGTGCTTTCATGGTATTTCTCTGCGAAATCTCTTTCTAACGCCCGCCATCACCGGGTGGCGGGCGTTGACTTTGAATTCAGAAAACGCTGGCCACCGCCATTCCAGTACATGGCTTGGTTAGCCGCCGTCCAAACTAAGTCGTGTCGAGGTGACTTGGCAGTGGGAGTTTATGGTTAAGGCAATCCGTGCTTCTTGCGCCACTTAGGATAATCGCTTTCCAGCAGGGACGCCGCCCATGAGCCGTGATATGAATAGCCACTGCGGCGTTCGTAACTGATTTCGTTGAAGTTGTAACGAAACACGGAATCACGATCGAGATACAGCGGTCGGTTCGTCTCAAGCTCGTAGAACCGAGCCCATAGGGGAGGAGCATCTGGATCGGCGGTGAGGATCCGCTCCGTGCGCCCATCCTCGTTGCGCACACGTTCTTCGCGCACTGCTTTTATCTGAACGGACCGCAACCATTCGACGGCTCCTGATATTGAAGCTTTGATCTCGTCTGTGGGTTCTTCGTTCGACATGAGAAAGCGAACGATCCCAACCGTCTCACCGCCGGAAAGTGAAGGAGGTTCGTAAGCCCGCGCCCAAGCGGGTTCTAGCGTCTGCGCATTGTGCTGAGCACACCATCCGGTCGGCCTGTCGGCGTGGCGGATTTGCGTATTGAGAATACACGAAATTCCACGATCGACTGCCTGCGCCGCTTTCGTGCGACGCTCGGCATCGACGAAATCGTAGGGGGCCTCTCCTTTGGCGATATCGCGAAGCACCGTCATCGCGCGGATCATTGCGTCGTCATTGTAAGTGATGTGCGAGTAGTAGCCTTTCCGCAGCGGCCAAAACTGAGGCCAGCCTCCGTTGGGATACTGAGCTTTGAGCAAGTAATCGACACCGCGCACAAATGAGTCGATGTACTTTTCCTCGCCGGTCGCGTGTGAGACGCGAGCCAGGAACTGCATGGGTAACGTCGTCGCATCGTTGTCGAGGCTGTTTGCCCGTCCTTGACCGGGCGGTGGAACCTCGTCCGGCGTACGCGGTGGCTTAGCGAGGTTTGTGCTCTTCGGCCATCCGCCTTGCGGCGATTGATACTGCATGACGCTGTCAGCAACGGCTTTGGCGTCGGCGGAGCCGTACCACTCGGGTTCCATTTTCAGCAGCGAACTGCCCCAACTGACTTGACTGAAGGCGACGGTACCCTGCGCCAGGACGAGCAGGCTTGCTAGTACGAGAGAATATGATCGTGCAGTCATCCTTGTCTTACCTTTCTATAGTTCGCCCGCCACGGTAGTTGTGCAGTCGACGAACGACCAAGATCACGGGGCGGCCGTGATCGAATGTCCATTCAAAACCGACGACGACGGCCGCTCCCGTGGATCGTTTTGTTCGCACGTTCTTTTGAGTTGGTAGTGCGAGTACGAACCGTGTTCCGCGTCCCCGCCATCAAGTGTGATCCGAAGGGTCTGGCATTGCCCATAAGAGGTTATCACGCCGGCCTTACCTGAGTACCGACCGGCAATGACAACAACCCGATCACCGATAGCGAATGGCCCACCGTTTCGACGTGTTTGTCGTTCGATCATCCCGTGGAAAATGGCGAAGGCGACGAACGGCGAAATCAGTAGTGTTAAGATTATCGTCGCAGCTACCGCAAACAGTGTTAGCAGCAGAACGATCGGAGATATGAGTGCCCAGACGGATGGTTCGAGCGAGTTGAGAAGCAAACAGAGTGAAACTCCCAGCGAACTCAGCAACCAGAGTCGCATCCAGGCATCACTCGCGACGAACCTCTCTCGAAACGTGAACATCTTCAGTACGGAGTTACTCCGATGTGGTTTAAGGGCGAACTTGGTTATCTCTCAACAATCAGCATTGAGAATACGGTGGGCGAATGTGGACGTCAATGTGAAGGGGCGCTGGGGGATGCGTCGAATCCGCTGCGTGAATTGACGGGGCGAATCTTGCACAGCGCACTCGTGTGATGAAACTGCTTGAGCAATACGAAGGAGTCTGCAAGGTCTGACGCTTGGCCCCACGGACCATCCAGACCTACGGGCGGTGGGTGAACGAGTTTGTGCGGTTTCATCACAAGTGCGCGGGCCGATGGATTCATCCCCGAGAGATGGGGGAGGAAGAGGTCGAGGCGCTTCCCACCCACATGGCGGTCAATCGACGGCTGGCGGAAAGCAGACAGAATCAGGCGCCGGTGCCGTCCTGTTTCTGTACCGGCGCTTGTTGGAGCAAACGTTGGGGTCTCTTGACGCCATGCGGGCCAGGAAGCCGAAGCGACGAACGGAACCAACGTTACGGACGATTCGCATGGCACGGATGAGTTCCCGACACGGATCTCCGCATCGGATGCGCTGGCTCCTCCCGGTCGGTTCAAACTCCGACGGCGTCGAGGTTCGAGTCGCTGGGGAGCAGCCGGACATCGCTGTCGCTGTGGTCCATCACCGGGAACTCCGGCTCCGAGTCGTCATCTCGCGACGGTGGGAAAGTGGTCAGGCACTCGGTGCGGTCATCGGGGCTGACCTCCGGCTCTCCGGGGCCCAGATGCACCCGAAACTTCACGCTGGCAAAGGCCAGTTCATCGCCGGGTAACAATGCGCCCGCGTGACCCGCTGACCGTTCACCTTGGTGCCGTTGGTGCTCCCCAAGTCGCGGATGAACAGCAGTCCATCGGTCTTGGCGATGATGCAGTGAAGCTTAGAGACGCTGGAGTGGTCGACGCAAACGTCGGCAACGCCACGCTTTCGGCCCACAACCGTCACATCCTTGGTGATCGGGATAGGGCTGGTGCCATCGACTGGGATGAGCTTGGCAATCATGAGCCAACTTCGGGAAAGGGAGTGGCTGTGCCCGATTACCTATTCTCCCACGAATGTGGGGCTTGTCAATTGAGATCGGCGGCCAGTTGCGTGGAAATTGAAGCCTTGCTTGAGTTTAGTGCACCAGCCCCAACAGGCCGTTCAGATGTTATGTCTGAGTGTGCCAGCCAATGTTCGCTGCGCTGCGGAACCGGACTACCGACGCACAGACACGGGGCACTTCCGGCTGGCGTCAGAGTCTGCGATGTCTTTCCCGCGGGGGCTGATGCGAATGAAGTAACGACGAATGCCGTCGTCACCGTCATGCACATAGAAGTCTCGCTGAGTCGCATTCGGTGGCGAGCCTTCTGAGATGGACACCCGGGACACATTGCCGACCTCATCGACGACACGGTATTCGCCAGCTGCGATGAAGGAGGGGAGTTCGACGTTGAGGGACACTGACTGGGTCGCCAAGCGTGGGTCCGGAGGATGGGCCCCCCGCAGCACATTGTCTCGATGTGCCATCGAGTGAGAGGAGGCCAGCGGATACGTCCGGCAGGCGATGGACGGAACCGAAGTGCCGGGTCCGTCTCCTGCCCAACCCAGGGCGAACACGCCGAGTGCGAGCGTCAGCAGGATCAACCGCGTGGCTGCAGTGGTGGATGGCCGCATCGTCATTGCTGCTTCAGGGGGTCTTTCGTGCCATGCAAAGGGCACTCCGAGATGCCTCGGGAATGCCGCCTCCTTTAATCGTTATCGGAAGGTTGGTCAGGAGGCTTGGGCCAAACTGGAGAAGACATGCAAGAATGGGACACTTGGGCAAAGCTTGACGCTCGCGGTCGCATTATCCAAGGGACTCGTCACCTCACCGCAGTGAAGACTATTATGCTGCTCGCCCATGGGATTCCTGCAACAGCCGCTCCCGGACGACCCGTCCCGACTTCGCTGACATGACCGAATCGATTGAGATCAAACCACTTGGAGTTCCCATCCGGGGCATGGTGCGGCCACCTGGCTCGAAGAGCCTGACCAACCGGGCACTGATCGTGGCGGCCCTGGCGAAGGGTCGCACCACGCTCACCGGTGTCCTCGACAGCCAAGACACGCGGGTGATGGTCGACAGCCTGGTCAAACTCGGTATCCCCGTCACTTGGCCCGAAGGGTCCGGCGTGCGACTTCTTGACGGATGCGGCGGGCACATTCCGGCCGCCAGTGCCGACCTCTGGCTGGAGAACAGCGGCACGAGCATTCGCTTCCTCACAGCTCTGTGCAACTTGGGGCATGGCAGGTATCGGCTGGATGGCAACACCCGCATGCGCGAGCGGCCGATCGGCAACCTAGTGGCGACGCTTCGCGACTTGGGGGCCGATGTCGTTTGTGAGTACGGCAATGATTGTCCACCGGTCGTCGTCACGGCCCGTGGACTACCAGGGGGCCGCGCCTGTGTCGCCGGCAATCTGTCGAGCCAGTATCTCAGGCGCTGTTGATGGCAGCGCCCTGTGCCCAACAGCGTGTCGAGATCCAGGTTCAGGGAACACTCGTCTCGCGACCCTATCTGGAGATGACGCTGGCCGTGATGCAGGCGTTCGGTGTGGTCACTGAACAGCTTGAGGGTGATCTGTTCCGCATTACACCGCAATCGTATGTGGGCCGCACCTATGCGATCGAACCGGATGCTTCGGCGGCCAGCTACTTCTTCGCAGCGGCAGCAATCACCGGCGGGACCCTCACCATCGCAGGTCTGTCGCGCAGGTCATTGCAGGGAGATGTCCGCTTCGTCGATGTGCTCGAGCAGATGGGATGCACGGTTCAATGGAGTGACGACAGCGTGAGCATCACCGGCGGACCGCTGCGGGGCGTGGATGTCGACATGAACGCCATCAGCGACACCGCCCAGACGCTCGCGGCGGTGGCAACATTCGCCGAGGGACCGACTCGCATCCGCAATGTGGCCCATATGCGGCACAAGGAGACCGATCGAGTGGCCGCATTGGTGAGCGAACTGCAAAGGCTGGGACTCACCGCCCGGGAGTTTGATGACGGACTCGAAATCGTCCCTGGGCCAATGCAGCCCGCGACGATTCACACATACGACGATCATCGCATGGCCATGAGTTTCGCCCTGATTGGTCTTCGACAGCCAGGCATCCGGATCGCGGACCCCGGATGTACTGCCAAGACGTACCCACACTTTTTTGATGACCTGTCGCGGTTGTGCGAGGCCAGTGGATGACAGCTCGCGGACCGCAGCACGGCGAACGGGGACCCTCTTCCAGCAGCACGAATATCGGGCGACGGATCGCTTTCGAAGCCATCAGCGCCTTTCGGCAGCGTCAGGCGTTCATCAGTCGTGTGGTGGAGGACCGGGCCACGCAGTTGCGGGCGTCACCGGCGGAACGTGCATTCGCAGTGGAACTGGCGGCGGGAGTCGTGCGGCGTCAAGCGACGCTGGACAGCCTGCTTCCGCCGTTTGTCGATCGCCCACGCAGTAACATTGAGGACGCCCTGTGGACGCTGCTGCAACTGGGAGCCTATCAGCTGGTGCTGACGGATATCCCCCCCCATGCGGCGGTGAGTGAGACCGCACAGGTCGCGAAGGAGATCGGGCGGCCCGGTTGGGTGGGGGTGATCAACGGCGTGCTGCGAGCAGTCAGCCGGGATGTGACGGACGAACACTGCGATCAGCCCGGCTCCGATCGTGTTCCGCTCGTGGATGGACGTTACCGTCGGATGCGCTGCGGGGTCCTTCCCGATCCCGCAGTGGACCCTGTGCTGTATCTGGCGAAAGCCCACAGCTACCCGCGCTGGCTGGTGCGTGACTGGGTAGATCGCTGGGGAATCACGGAAACGACACGCCTGTGCGAATGGTTCAACCGTCCGCCGACACTCACACTGCGAGTCAATCGACTCGTACAGTCGCGCGATGCAATGTTGCAGGCCTTGCATGCCGCCGGAGTGTCCGCAACTGCCGGCCAGTGTGAGGAGGCGATTGGGCTGCAGCAGTCGATCAACGTGAGGACATTGCCCGGTTTCGACGATGGCTGGTTCAGTGTCCAGGATGAGTCGGCGATGTCCGCCGCTCGTCTATTGCAACCGCAGTCGGGTGAGCGGATTCTCGACCTGTGTGCAGCTCCGGGTGGTAAGACGACCCATCTGGCGGAACTCATGCAGAATCAGGGGCAGATTATGGCCGTCGATGCCGATGCCGCGCGTCTGCAGACTGTTCTGGACAATGCCCGCAGGCTGCAGCTGAACATTATTGAAGTGGCGAGCGTGTCTGCGACCGGCGACGATCTGCCGCCGGGGCCCTTCGATGCGGCCCTGGTGGATGTTCCCTGTTCGAACACGGGTGTGCTGGGGAAGCGTCCCGAGGCCCGCTGGAGAATCACAGCGGCAGGCATTGACGAACTGGTGCAAACGCAGTACCGACTTCTCCTGCAGGCCTGCGAGCACGTGCGACCCGGTGGGCAGATCGTGTATTCCACCTGCAGCATCGAGCCGCGTGAGAACCGGCAGTTGGTCGACCGCGTGCTTGCCGAACAATCGCAACTTGAACTGGTGAGGGACGTGACTCACGTTCCGGGTCAGCCCGGTGATGGTGGCTATCAGACGCTGCTCCGGCGTGGTGACTGACGCTGCAAGATGAGTTCGCTTGATTCTGCAATACACTCGTCGCGATTGAAGCAGCCCGGCTGCTCGAAGCAGCCGGGGTGCTGTGCCACAATCAGCCTCGGTTATTCAGATCGGCACCCACAACCACGAAGTGCTACAATCGTTGAGCGCTGATCCACTTGGGGCGTCACTCGCAAATTGCATGCACATTGCTGGCCTGGCATCGGCAGCCACTGTGCACATGGCGTGGTAGGCTGTAGGACAAGGAACTGATGGACTTCGATTCCCAACGCACGCGGCTTGTCGAAGCTCTCGTCAAACGGGGGATATCGGATTCTGCGCGTACTGGAGGCGATCCAAACCGTTCATCGCGAGTTGTTCGTCCCGGCCGAATTGCAGCACAGGGCCTATGACGATGTCGCACTGCCGATCGAGCAGGGGCAGACGATCAGCCAGCCATTTATTGTGGCCCATATGACGGAGTTGCTGCAGCTGCGGGGGGACGAGTCGGTACTGGAGATCGGCACCGGCACCGGGTATCAGACGGCCATTCTTTCCCAACTGTGCCGCCATGTCACCACGATCGAACGTATCCCCCAACTGTCCGCCACTGCGATCGCCCGACTGCAGCAACTGCAGGTGGACAACGTCGAATTCTATGTGGGGGATGGCACGCTCGGCCACAAGACGGGTGCCCCCTATGATGCCATCATCGTGACGGCGGGTGCCCCGGAAGTTCCTTCACCGCTTTACAATCAGCTCAAAGTCGGAGGCAGGCTGGTCATTCCGGTCGGCGACGAGGACGAACAGGTAATGCAGGTGATTCACAAGCATGAGGACGGGCCCCGGATCCGCGAGGCGAGCCGGTGCCGGTTCGTCAGACTCATTGGCGAAGCGGGATGGGAAGTCGCGACGGATTGACGGAGTGAATGGCAAGTTGCCAGCGTCCTGCCGGTTCGCTACAAGGCAGAGGAATGATGGGGTAGTCCGGCCCACGGGTAATGTCCCATGGGTACAACTTCTGTCATTCCCGCGCAGAGTCTAGCCCCCGCAAAGACGCAGGGCGGGAATCCAGGTGATCACGTCTCATGTCGCTGCTGCTGAAGAATGTCCGCAAGAGTTATCGGGAGCCGGATGGCACACCGTTGCCGGTGCTCAACGTGCCGCATTTCGCACTGCAGGCGGGAGAGCAGGCGGCGCTCATCGGCCAGAGTGGTGGAGGCAAGACGACGTTGCTGAACGTCATCTCCGGCATCACGGCGGCGGACAGCGGACTGGTACAGATCGACGGCGTCAACATCGCGGCGTTGCATGAAGTGGCCCGCGACCGGTTTCGGGCCGAACGCATCGGATTCGTGTTTCAGACCTTCAATCTGCTGCCGGCGTTCTCGGCCCTCGAGAACGTGTTGCTGGGGATGAGCTTCTCCGGCCGGGCAGACCGCAAGTATGCACAATTGCTGCTCGAACAGGTCGGGCTGGGACATCGTCTGTCGCATCGACCGGGGCAGCTGTCGGTGGGTGAACAGCAACGCGTATCGGTCGCACGGGCACTGGCCAATCGGCCTCGATTGATGCTCGCTGACGAGCCGACCGCCAGCGTCGATCTCGCTCACCAGGAGACGATCCTTAAGCTGCTCGCGCGATGCCTGCACTGAGCACGCGGTGGCCCTGTTGCTCGTCACCCATTCGGCCGACGTCGCTGCCGAGTTTGACCGCGTGGAGGAACTCGCCTCGTTCAACCGTCCCGATCGGGTCTCTGGCACAACTTCCTGACTCCTACCCACTCCCGTTCATGAACCTGCTGACGATCGCCTGGAAGAGCATCCGCCAACGCTGGCTGGCGTCGGCACTCACCGCCCTGAGTGTCGCTCTCGGCGTCGCTCTGATGGTTGCGGTGCTGATCATCAACGGCGTCATCTCTCGCATGTTCAATCAGACCGGCACTGGGTACGACCTCTTGCTGGGGGGCAAGGGGAGCGATGTGCAACTCGTGCTGAGTACCGTGTATCGCATCGGCCGGACGGATGAACCACTGCCATGGCGGTTCTATGAGGAGGTCAAGGCCGACCCGCAGGTGGAGCGAGCGATTCCACTGGTTGTGGGGGATACCACGGAGGAGGGCGGCTTCCCCATCGTCGGGACCACCCCCACGTACTTCAGCACCCCTTATGCCTACAAACGCAACTTCGTCGCCAAAGCCGGTCATGGACTCAAGGGCCCCTTTGATTCTGTCATCGGTTCCGAAGTGGCCCGCGTGAACAACTGGGACATCGGCAGCACCTTCAAGATTCTGCACGGAGGGGGCGAGTCGAGTGATGGGCACATTCATGACGAGGTCTTTACCGTCCGCGATGTACTGGCACCCACCGGGACGCCCAACGACCGCACCTGCTTTGTCGACATTCGCGGATTTCTGATGCTGGACGGACACGAGAAACCGCTCGATGAGGCCTTCACCCGCGAGGCCGAGATGTATGGCGAGACGATCGAGCAGGTCGCCGAGCGCTACAAGGACTGCATCGCAGAGGAACAGGCTGCCCATGACCACAACCATGCCGAAGGCGAACAGCACTTTCATGATATCTGCGATGCCAAGAAAGAGGTGACCGCGATTCTCGTCGTGATGGCCGCCCCCAAGGGAGTCACGCCGGGACTGGAGGACATCACCCGGCAACGGCGTGCCCTGGACTACTCGGTGCGGATGAATGAGGGCTTCAAGGCGCGGGCGGTCAAACCGGTCGAGGTGATGCGGCAGTTGATGGACAACCTCGTCGGCAACATTCGTTATGCGTTGATGCTGCTGACCGGGCTGATCATCGCGGTCTCGGGGATCGGCATCTTTGTGAGCATCTACAACTCAATGTCGGACCGCCGCAAGGAGATTGCGGTGATGCGAGCGTTGGGTGCCCGACGCCAGACTGTGTTCTCCATCATTGTGGCGGAGTCCATCGTGTTGACGGTTGGCGGCGGACTGCTGGGCCTCGTGCTGGGGCATCTGCTGGTGTTTGTCGCCGCGCCGATTGTGCAGCCGCGCAGCGGCCTGCTGATTGATCCGCTGCACTTTGAACCTTGGGAACTGCTCATCATCCCGGTGCTGTTCGTGATGGCGATTCTCATCGGTCTCTTGCCGGGGCTGACCGCCTACCGGACTGATGTCGCGAAAGCACTCTACGACTGACAGCAATTGCTGGAGTCCAGATTTCAGGCTGTCTCGCGACATGCTGATGCCTGATTCCATCGACGGCATCAAACATGTGGTCGACGCTATTGGCGACTCAGCGATTTGCCGGAGATCGATTCCGCCGAGCGGAAGTCTTCACGCCAGTGCGCCTTGTTGAGTTCCGCCTGACCCACGAAATCGTCGTCTCCCAGCAGCAGGCCGGGGTCGTCTGCCAGGCGGTGGTGAGTGTCGAGATAGACCTTCACCAGATACCGACCCGGGGGCAGTGTTGCCTGCTCGCGATCCCAAGAGACCGGTGCAGTTGAGCTCTGCGGGGCCAGCAGAAAGAGGGTTCCGTTCACCAAGTGCTGCGGAGTGACTGTCCCCTGCGTGAACGCGATCGGCTCTGTGGCCCATGTGTTGTGTTCATCGTTCCAGGCATGCACGAACATCTGGACTGGAGTCTCGACCGGCCAGGTCTCTGGAGCGGCGGTCACCTTCAACCAATGCTTCGAGGCGTACCAGTTGTCGGCTGGAAGATCTCCGACCGAAGCGTACCTGCCACCAACGACGTTCGCGTAGTCCTGAATCCAGGCGACGAAGGACTTGTACGATTGATCGTCCGGATGCATCTTCAGGCCGCCCAGATGGGACACTGGAGCGACGGAGGAGGGTGGGCCGAACTCCCCGTTCTCGTCCTTGACCGGCAGCTTGGACATCGGTTTGAGCACAAGCAGGCTTTCGCGGGGATTCTCCAGATTGAGGAGCGGGTATTGACCACTGGACGTCGCGCGGCTCTTGTCGATGAGGTACTGCAGCGTTTCCTCCGGGGTCTCGCGGAAGATTTTCATCCGGGCCACGAGTTCGGGATGCTGGGCTTCAAACTCCTGGTGCTTCTTCAGGGCCGTCTGGTGGACGGAGTTGTTCTCATCGAATTCATAGGGCGTGTGACAGGGGAAACACCGCATCCGCTGCGACCAGACGTTGCGGACGAACGAGTCCACGACGCGGCTCTTGCGGGAATGGCGGATCACCTCATCGGATTTGTCGGGTCGGGCCTGCTCGGTACTGGCGAGTTGCGGTAGCGTTCGCAACCTTGTGTCGTTGCAGCAGGCGGTAATCCAGGCGGCGAACGCTTCGTACTCGGCCCGGTGCGCCTGTTCGTGGATGAGGTGCGCACCCGTGTCGAGGTCCTTCTCACCCATGCGAATCAGGGTGAGGATCTTCGAGTTCTCGGGCTCGTTGAGATCGATCAGGCCTTGATCCCGCAGTGAGGCAAATGTCTGCTCATGGGACGGAAGGATGTACTCCTTCAGGTCCACCGACGCTAGGTGACACTGCACGCAACTCGATGGGTTGGGGGAGTTGAAGATCGGCATGATCCTCAGCTCGAACAGCTCCAGGGGCGACGACTCGCCGCTGGTTCCGCTCTGTGCGACCCCGACAGTTACGCCCGCACCCAACATCCACACGACGGCCAGTACCCGCAGAGAAGGACTCATCATCGCGATCCTCCGTTTGTCGTGGGACGGAACGTAGGCCAATCGGTCGAGCTTCACTCGCCCGGTACTGCCTCGCGGCCATGCATGTCTGTCATGACAGCCTATCCGGGATTCAGGAATTTCGCGAGGCGATCGAGTCCCGCCTCGATGACATCCATGCTCGTGGCAAACGACAGCCGGACGTACCCCGGTGCTCCAAAGTCCTCACCGGCGACGAGGGCGACATGGGCCTCCTCAAGCAGCGCGGTGCAGAAGTCATTGGAACTGTGGACCTGCCGTCCTCCCCCGAGCCTCTTGCCGTAGTATGGGGCGATGTTGAAGAAGGCGTAAAACGCCCCGCCCGGTTCTGCAAAGGTGATGTGCGGAATGTCGTGCAGCCGCTGGACGACGTAGTTGCGTCTCTTGGCGAACTCGACCCGCATCTCTTCCACACAGTCCTGCGGACCGTTGAGGGCGGCGATCGTGGCGAACTGGCTGATACTGCAGGGATTGGACGTTTCCTGGCTCTGCAGTTTCTCCATCGCCTTGGCCAGCTCGACTGACGAGAAGGTCCACCCGATGCGCCAGCCGGTCATGGCGTACGCCTTGCTGACACCGTTGACGAGAATCGTTCGCTCGGCAACTTTCGGCCCGAAACTGGCGAAGCTGCGGAACTCGCTCCCCTCGTAGATCAGCTTGTCGTAGATCTCGTCGGACATCACCAGAATCTCACGCTCAACGGCCACCCGTGCCAGTGTTTCCAGACTGGCAACCGGGTAGGCGGCTCCGGTGGGATTGCAGGGACTGTTGAGCAGCAGAAGTTTCGTTCTGTCGGTGATGGCGGAATCGAACTGCCCAGCACTGAGGCAGAATCCCGACTCCTCGGTGGTCTCGACAATGACCGGCGATGCCCCCGTCAGCTCGACCAGCGCGCTGTAGCTGACCCAGTAGGGAGCGGGAATGATGACCTCATCGCCGGGACCACACAGGGCCGCGAGGACGTTGTGCACCGAATGCTTGGCACCGTTGGACACGACGACCTGGCCGGGCTGATACTTCAGTCCCGTGTCCCGCTCGCAGGCAGCACAGATCGCCTCGCGCACCTCCAGCAAACCTCCCGCCGGAGTGTAGTGGGTATGCCCGGCATCCATGGCCGCTTTGGCTGCTTCGCAGATGTGCCGCGGGGTGACGAAATCCGGTTCTCCCAGCGTGAATTCGTAGACTTTGACGCCGGAACGCTTGAGTTCCTTGGCCTTGTTGGCGGCGGCGATGGTGGCGGAGGGCTTCAACTTCTGTATGGCGGCGGAGAGTTGCATCTTCGGTTTCCGTTAGGTCTTGGTCGCTCAGCACGATAGCACCTGGACTGTCATGGGGACACTGAGTGCGTGAGGCGGTGAGTGTTTGAGAATCGCTGGACGGCACATGGGGTGCCAGTTGGATTGTTTCTCGCGCGGTGGGCAGCGTCAAGCGACACACGAGGCGACGATGTTTCGATGTTACGCAGTCGATTCCGCCGCGCGGGCGTGAGAGTTAGGTTGGAAAACTCTTCGCCAAAATGTTGCCAGACAACAATTTCCAATTGACCGTCCGATCGGAAGAACCTATAAGTCGCGACAACACGTGCGACGATAAGTTGTTGAAAACGAAATCGTCGCGTGCCATGGTTCTGGCAAAACGGCTGCTTCTCGATACGGGTGCCATCGAGATCAGTAGATTCCTGGCACCCGAATGTGTCATCACAAGGAGCCAACGGAGATGGCAATGACGCGAACTGGACGGAGTACGCAGAAGTCCGCAAGCACGCGCTCGACGGTGCGCAAGACAGCGACTCCGTCGACCAAGTCTCGGACGGGGGCAACCGCAACCGCCACCAAGCGAAAGACGGCCAAGCCGTCGGCCAAGCCCCGCACCGCAGCGGCCAGCAAGCCGGCCACCAAGGCCAAGACCGCCAAGCCGGCTACCAGCCGCGCAACGGCCAAGAAGTCGACCAAATTGCGGACCGGCGCTGCCGCCCCCGCGAAGAAGAGCACGGCCCGGAAGGCAACCGCCTCCCGTTCGCCCAAGGCTCGCACGGGCACTGCCCGGCGGTCGACGGCCCGCAGCCGCTAATCACGGCAGCAGGAAGACACGTCTCATTCAGCGACAGGCCGAGCAATTTGCTCGGCCTGTTTGCGTTTGATGTCGCGGATTCCGAGAATCACCTCCAGTTCGATCACCCGATGCCACTGACACAACGCGTGGAGTACTCGTTGGAAGCACGTCCCCTGCGGTTGATTCGCAATCTGGGTCGCACACTCGAGATTGTGACCGTCCTTGTCAATTATGGCTTCGGCGATCTGGTCGAGCGATTGCGTCTGCGCCGCTATCTGCACTGGGGGCGCCGCATCCTGCTGCGGAAACAGGAGGATCTTCCCGAAGGCCTGACGACGTCCCAGCGCATCCGTCTGGCGTTTCAGGACCTCGGACCGAGCTTCATCAAGTTTGGGCAAGTGCTGAGTACGCGGCCCGATCTCATCCCACCGGACGTGATCGACGAACTTTCCAACCTGCAGGAAGACGTGCCCCCGTTCGACTCTGAGATGTCCGTGCGGGTCATCGAACAGGAGCTGCGTGGCAGCGTCACTTCACTATTCGCACAGTTCGATCCGGAGCCGCTGGCGGCGGGATCGCTGGCACAGGTGCATCGCGCCTTGCATCACGACGGGACAGTGCTCGCCGTCAAGGTGCGCAGGCCGAACGCGGTCACCGATGTCGAACGCGATCTGGCATTGATGACTGACATCGCTTTGCTGGCGGAGAGTCACATTCCCGAAGCGCAGGTGTTCGATCCCGTCGGTCTGGTCAATCACTTCTCCCGCGTGATTCGCCGCGAGCTGAACTTCCGCCGGGAAGGTCGCACGATCGAGGAGTTCCAGCGACTGTTTGCCGATGACGCCACCCTGACGATTCCCCGTGTCTATACCGAACTGACGACCGATGCCGTGCTGACGATGGAGTACATCGATGGCTGCCGGGCCGACAACATCGACGCCATTCGCAACCTGCCGATCTCCCCTTCACAGCTTGCGGTTAACGGAGCCCGTGTCTTTCTGAAACAGGCCTTCGAGTTCGGGATGTTTCATGGCGACCCTCATCCGGGCAATATCCGGGTCCAGTCCGACGGATCGATCGCCCTGCTGGACTTCGGCATGGTCGGGCTGCTGGACGAGCGCCGCCGTGAACAACTGGTCGATCTGTTTCTGGCAGTCTCGCGGCACGACGTGGATGAAACGGTACGCATAGTGGAGACCGTCGGCAGCCCGAGCCGACCGATCGACAGCGTCCTGCTGCATGCTGACGTGCATGACTTCGTGGATAACTTCTATGGCCTCCCGCTGGATCAACTCAAGCTGGGATCGCTGCTCAACGATTTTGTGGCGATCCTCGCCAACCACGGCCTCCGCTGCCCCCCGGACTTCCTGCTGCTGATCCGGGCATTCGTCACGCTGGAGGGGCTGGGACGGTCGCTCGATCCCAAGTTCAACATGGCGGCCGAAGTCGCTCCCGTCGTCGAGCGACTGGTCCGCGAACGTTACAGTCCCCGCCGGATCTTCGATCGCTCGGTGTCCGATGTCAAAACCCTCGTCCAGGCCGCCCACGACCTGCCGCTCCACATGAGCGATACCCTGAAGAAGCTGAGCCGGGACGATCTGACGATTCAGTTCCAGCACCGCAATCTCGATCACCTGATCACCGAGTTCGACCGGTCCAGCAACCGTGTCGTTGTCGGACTCGTCACGTCGGCATTGATCGTGGCGTCGGCACTTGTTATCCGCGCGGGCACCACCTCTCCCTGGGTGACGGTGCCGATCTTTGTGCTGTCAGGGCTCCTCGGCCTGTGGCTCGTCTACGGGATTCTGAGGAGCGGTCGACTCTGACGGATCGGCTCGTCGAGGGCCGCGGTGACGACACTGCGTGCCGCCTCGCCGACTGAGCCCGGGAGGTCGGCGATCCGCACCGTCCGAAGTGTCGCATCGGGCAATGCGGAAACTCCGCTTGTCGAGGTCTCAGACAATGACAGCACGATCGCCGGACCGACAGGAGAGTCCTCGTCCGGGAAGATCACCCGTCCCGGAAATGCATCACTGAGGTATTCCTGGCACGCTTGGCGGTCGCGATTTCCGCTACCGACGACAGACAGCGGCAGCGGCCTCTGTTGCAACCTGCTTCGCAGTACGGCGAACGATTCCCCTAATACCGGGTGATCTGGAACCTCGGTCAGATCGAGTAGCGGGTCGAGGGCGAACCGCCGATACCAGCAGTGCGGGTGAGGGACGGTGAGCGTTGGTGAGTGCAGAACCTCGGATCCGTACAGCAGCAGGTCAAGATCGACTGGCCGAGACTCCCAGCGGTTCGTACGCCGCCGCCCCATGCGTTCCTCAATCAACAGCAGCAGGTCCAGCAGTTCCTCGGCGGGAAGCTCGATCGACAGGCGGGCCGCCGCGTTGAGATACTCGGGCGTTGCGTCAGGACCGACGGCAGCGGTTGAGTAGAGCGGGCTGACCTCCCGGACCGCGACACCATCCACCCGCTGCAGCTCAGCAAGTGCCCTGGTGAATGTGGCGGGAACGTCCCCCTCGTTTCCCCCCAGCGCAAGATAGCAATCGGGCATGAACGCCCCTCACAACGACCCGGCAGAACCCCGGGAGCCATTGTGGCTGACACTTGATGCCTGTACCAGCCGAACCGCCGCAAGCGTAGGTAGGCGCGGAGCACACACCCACGTGATGGAGTTGCACAGCCTGACAACAATGCCCCGGCTCAGAAGCCGTGAGCCTGCAGCTCTGTATTGTTCTTGCCCCACATACCAATGCTGGCATCGCCCAGTGACTTAATCGTCGCCAGCATGGTCGCGAGGATCAAACCGAGCATGACCGCATACTCGACGGCTGTGGCAGCCTCCTCTTCGTACAGAAATCGGATGAGCCCATTCATGGAAGTGTCTCTTACAGGCGGGAAGTTTTCAGGCAGGATGTCTCAAGCGGGCGATCCTTGGAGTGCGGAAGACTTCATCAGGCACTCAAACCTAGGCCGCACGTCAGAAGCTGTCAAAACGGAATCGCCCAGTTTTTTGAGATAATGCGACCGTTTCAAAAAGCCCACACGACCTGCGGGAAACTCGCCACTGTGGTCGACGCACAACATCGGGACTTCCGCTCACAGCGCACCTTCGCGAATCTCCCCCAAGAGAGTCGCGAGTGGCTCTCCCCGGCCGCTCATTCCTCGCGTCCGACCTTCCCGGAGGGCGGGTAAAGTCAGGGAGTCAAGTACGCTGCAAAACCTGCCGACTGTGTGGATTCCAGCTGATTGCCCGACTGCCAGACGATCCAGGCGGACATGCCGGCTTCCTGCTCCATCAGTTCGAGTCCCCGACGGGGCACGAGCACGTTGAGGGCCGACGCCCAGGCATCGGCTTTCAGGCCGGTGGGAGCGATGACCGTCACGCTGCTGTGCGTCGTGAGCCCCCGACCGGTTGCCGGATCGAGGATGTGAGAGTAACGTACCCCATCGATCTCGGCGAACTTCACTGCGTCCCCCGAAGTCGCGACGGCGGCATTCCTCAGCAACAGAAACTGCGCAGGTTGATCGGGGGATCCCTCCAGGGGAGCGATGCCGATGCGCCAGCCGTCGAGCCCCGGCGGGGGCTCCCCCGCCACAATGTCGCCTCCCGCGTCGATCAGCGCCCGCTCAATCCCCAAGGTGTTCAGCGTCAGCAGCCCCTGATCGGCGATGTACCCCTTGGCAATCCCTCCCAGGTCGAGCTGCATGCCGGGTCTCTGTAGCTCGACTCGACTGTCCGTCTCTGTCAGCTTCACATGCTGAAATCCGACGGCCTGTCCAGCCAGTGCGAGTTCGTCGGCCGAGGGGAGTCGTCCCTCGCGACGGGTACGCCTCCATAGCCGCGTCAACGGGCCGACCGTCACATCAAAGGCGCCGTCCGAAAGCCGTGAAATCCTCAGCGACTCCTCGAGGACATGGAACAGATCTGCACTGACGCTGACTGGCTGCCCCGGCCCAGAGTCGCGGCACAGGTCATTGAGTTCGCTGTGAGGATCGTAATCAGACAGCATGTCGACAAGCTCAGCCATCCGCCCAAAAGCCGTGTTCGCGGCGTGATTTGCCGTTGGTTTATCCGAGCAGTACAATGTGATCTGGATTGAGGTGCCCATCAGCAGCCGCACAAATTCGAACCGCCGGGGTGTGGAGTCTTCCCCCGGAAGTTGTGTGGGCGCTGACACCGCACTGGCGACGACCAGCGACAGTACGAGTAGCCATTTGCAGAGACCCGATCGCATCTCGATCTGCTTGCTTCCCAAACTCCAGTCTCCAATCAACTACAAAACCTCATGCTCACCCTAATCGCTCCCTTGGCCAAGCGGCAAGTGGTTCTCCTCGCATTCGTGATTGGCCTGATGTCGGTTGTGGCATGGAGTTGGACCCGTGCGGCGGACCCCGATCCCAACGATCCGTATCAGCGCGATCCCGACAGCATCGCCCAGACCGCAGTGCAGATGAAGCCCTATGTGCAAACGCTGCCAGATACCGACGTCACATTTCAGATGGTTCCGATTCCCGGCGGTACGTTTCTCCGGGGAAGTCCCGACGATGAGGTCGACCGCCGCGAGGACGAAGGCCCCCAGCATCTGGTCAAGATCGATCCCTTCTGGATGGGAGCGCACGAGATGACCTGGGACGTCTACGATACCTATCGAGTCAACCTCGACATTCAGCGTCGCAACCTCTCGGGCCGGGCCCCCAACGAAATCGATAAGATCGCCGACGCCGTCACTCGGCCCACCAACGAGTACACTGACATGACGTTCGGCAGCGGACATGACGGCTATCCCGCCATCAGCATGACCCAACTTGCGGCGAAGATGTTCTGCAAGTGGCTGACGGAGCGAACCGGCCACTACTACCGCCTGCCGACCGAAGCCGAGTGGGAATATGCCTGCCGCGCCGGAACCACGACCGCCTATTCGTTTGGCGATGACGTGGAGCAGTTGGGCGAATACGCCTGGTATTACGACAACTCGGGAGATGATCGCGAGGTCAACTACCATCTCGTGGGAGAGAAAAAGCCGAACCCTTGGGGGCTCTATGACATCCACGGCAACGTGGCGGAGTGGTGCCTTGACCAGTATTTCGAAGATGCCTACTCGAAGTTCGATCCGAAAACACCGACGCTGAATCCTCTTGAAGTGCCCACGAAACTCTATCCCCGTGTGGTGCGAGGAGGCTCGTGGAATGACGATGCCGATCGCCTGCGCAATGCAGCGCGGGAGATGTCCGACCCCTCGTGGAAGTTTCGCGATCCACAGCTGCCCCAGAGCATGTGGTATCACACGGATGCCCAGCATGTCGGGTTCCGCGTCGTTCGACCGTTGCACCGTCCCACCGACGAGGAAATCCAGAAGCTGGTGCTGTATCCGGATATCCCCGAAGAGCTGAAGAAGTAGTCGACCGCTGTCGTGACTCAATGCATCGGTGCCGCCCTGTCGCTGCCGGCCCGATGACCCAACCCGGGCATATTACCGAGCAAGAACCCCCGAGAGCGGGGCGTTTGACCGCATGTCACAGACGAGCGGGTACTCCTCCCAACCTGCGTCCCTTCACAGCGAAGCGAGTAGCGTGTGCGTCGCTTGGAGTTCCGCCGTCAGCCCCTCGACCAGTGACGGCTTGTCCTCACCTGGCAGCACGCCCCAGGTATACGTCTCCACCTCCAGATGCGGGGCGTAATCCAGGTCGGCAACTGCCGCTAAGGCCCGCTGCAGATCGGGGCGTGTCGTCTTCAAAGGACCGATCGCCTCCACGTTCACCGGCACATGGAAGTGCACCCGCCAGGTCTCAGCCTGCAGATAATCGTCGGGAGGCTCGAGGGCGAGCGGACGACTGAGGTCGACCGTCGCCAACAGTCGCCCAGTGTGCTGACGGGCAAATGTCTGATGCAGATAGCGGGGTTCAACGTACTCGGCCAGCGTCTCGCGCCCTTCCCGGTTCTCAGCCGGCCGGTCGAGCTGCAGGGCGCAGGTGATGTGCACCTTATTGATCCGGATGTCGGTGGCCCGCAGTTGAGCGATGCTGTCCGCGACATCCTCGAACTCGACGGACTGATGACAGACGTCGAAGCAGACGCCAAGGTGCCGCTGCACGACCTCGCGCGCCTGCCGCTCGTCGGCCTGCGCCCGCAGTCGCTCGAAGAAGGCG
This sequence comes from uncultured Planctomycetaceae bacterium, assembly GCA_963707405.1. Taxonomy (GTDB): domain Bacteria; phylum Planctomycetota; class Planctomycetia; order Planctomycetales; family Planctomycetaceae; genus CAVPPT01. The sequence goes on from CAVPPT010000017.1 coordinate 320,157, forward strand.
ATCGTCTCGGCGGTGGTCTCCAGAATGCATAACGGTTCGGGCTCGATGGCCAGTCGCACCACCCGGCCGGTCTGGTCGTGCAGCTCATCGAGATCGTGTGCCAGGCCGATCAGATTGTCGATGCATTGGTCGAGAAACCCGTCCTCATGCGGCAACTGCTTGAAGCCGAGGGGAACGGTCGAGATGCTCCCTTCGGTTCCCTCGGGCATGAGGGCAGTCAGTACGGCAGCACAGGCGGACGTGTAGAGCCGTCGCTCGGTGCGGGTCCAGTCGGGGAGATAGACCTGTTCCTTCACACGCTCGCTGTGAAAGTCGCCGTAGGGAAACGCATTGAGGGTGTAACAGGTGAGCTGATGATTGTTGATCGCGGCTGCGAGCCGTTCGACGTGACGGACGTCTGCACTCAGTTCGGCAATGACCGGCTGCGCGAGCCACAGGCCCGCAGCCAGTGGTGAGCCGAACTCCTGCTGCACCGCTGCGGTGTAGGTGGTCAGCCCCTCCAGTACCGCATCGAGGGTGCGTCCCGGATGAACATTGGTGCAATAGCTGAGAGGCAGTGAGCTGAGTGACATGGATGGGCGGGGGGAGAGAGTCAGCGTGGTCGAGGTTATGCACGGAGGCTATCATAATGGCATGTTGAAGGGGAGTTCGTGGTAACCAGTAGCCAGATCAAGAATCCATACCTGCGTGACCCTGATGTGCAGCTCATGCTGCGCGTTAAGGCGGGCGATGAGGATGCGTTCGGTCAGCTGGTGGATAGCTACCGGAACAGGCTGGTGAGTGTGTTTGCCCATTTGCTGGGAGATGCCGAAGCTGCCGAAGATCTGGCGCAGGAGGCGTTCCTCCGAATCTATCGCATTCGCCTGGGATACGAGCCGACCGCCAAGTTTTCCACGTGGCTGTTCCGCATCGCCGGCAACTTGGCCAGCAATGTCCGCCGCGGCAAGGGTCGGCGCAAGGAAGTCCCGCTCAAGGCGAGCGAGTCGGGTCCGGTCGGTACGGTGCCTGCCGAGAAGTCCGGCCTCATGCCCACACGTCTGCTGGATAAACATGAACTCCAGGAGCATGTCCGCGAGGCGCTAGAGACACTCAACGAACGGCAGCGGATGGCCGTCCTGCTCCATCGGTTTGAAGAAATGAGCTATGCGGATATCGCCGATGCGATGGAGTTGTCGACTTCGGCGGTGAAGTCGCTGCTCTCTCGCGCGGGAGCAGTTGAAGATTCAATTGGAGTCGTATGTGACGCAGAGTTGATGATTGAGACCTGCCGACCTCGTCGGCCGGCTTTCTACTTACTACCCACTTCCTGCCCATAAACAATGGATCCACTGAAACGACTGACTCCTGAATTGCGAGCGAACTTCGTCGCGTATCTCGACGGCGAGCTCGATGAGCATCAGACCCAGCAGGTCGAAGCGGTGCTGTCCCAGAGTGCCGTCGCCCGCAATGACATGGAGAATCTCGCCCGCACCTACGAGCTGCTGGCAGTGCTGCCCCATGTTGAATCGTCCGAGGACTTCACCGCGAAAACACTGGCGACGGCGCGGCTCGATGTGCGGCAGTTCGACCCGACACAGACGTCGGCGTACCGGATGGCTCGGGAGGTGCTGCGGGGAGCCGTGTGGGTCGCGGCCATCGGTGCCAGTGCCGCCCTGGGATTCCTCATCACCAATCGCTGGATTCCCGGGTCCGCCGATCCGCTGCTGTACGATTTGCCCGTCATCGAACAGTGGGATGTCTATGCCGAGATTGGCCGCTTCGAGTTTCTGCAACGCCTGGCGGGGCAAGACGACCTGACGGAAGAAATGCGGGCCCAGCAGATCGATGACCATTAGTCGCAAATTGTGGGGAGCTCTGATCACCGGCGGCCTCGCCTGTCTGGTGGCGGTGCCGTATCTCCTGCGCACCGACGATGGACTGCGAGAGCAGCGACGCCAGCTCATCGAATCCATGACCCAGGTCGAGCGGAACCGGCTCGAACGCAATGCACGGCTGTTTCAGGAGTTGTCCCCGGAGGAGCAGGTGCAGATGAGGGAGTTGCACCGCCAGTTGGAGGAGGACCGGACGAAGACGCATGGGCGGCACGTGGCGGTGCTTCAGACGTACTCCAGCTGGCTGCAGACGATCTCGCCGCATCAGCGTGACCAACTGCTGCAGGAGGCTGATCCGCTCCGTCGCGTCGCGCTCGTCAGAACAATCGTCGAACAGCAGCGTGATGAGCGTCTGGAGTCGCAACTCGAAGGAGGTCGCTTCGCCTTGCTTCAGCAGCGCCTGGGGCCTCTGCCGCTACTTAGCGAGCAGGATTTCTCAGCCGTCCTGCAGCAAGTTCAGCGGCGGGTACAACTGGGGCTGACACCGCAGATGCGCACGGAACTCACCGGCTTTGAAGGAGTGCGAGCCGCGCTGAAGCTGATGGAACTGCTCTCGCAATCGGGCAAGTCGCTCGTCGATCTCGTGGATGCCGCCACACTAAAGCAGATGGAAGACGCCATCACTGACCCGAAGGTGCGGGAGCAGTTGAAGACGATCCCGGAAGAGACTTTGTCGCGCCCGGTGACTGAGCGAGCCACCGAGGGCAGCCTCCCACGCGAGGCACCGTCCCGCCCGCAGTTGCGCAAGATGAAGGTTCTGCTCACGATCGCCAAGAACGTCGAGCGCTGGCTGGAGAACGAGCGACCGCAACTTGCTCCCGACGATGCCAGCCTGCAGACGTTTTTCAAAACGCTTCCCGAACAGGAGCAGGAGGAACTGCTCGCACTGGCACCCGATGAATTCCATACGCAACTGCGGCGGCGGTTCATCGAAGACGAATTGCGGGGTTACAACATCGATGTCCGCAAGGTGCGGCGCTTCCTGATGCCTGGCGATGCAGCCCGGTTGCGGCCCCTGCCTGGCGATGGTGAACGCCGACCGCTGGATCGCTTCCGAGGACCGTCTCAGGAGGAGCGCCCGGCTGCCAATGGTACATCACTCCCCTCGACACCTTCATGAACGATCCAGAGTCCCCGCCGCCCTCCGGCTTGCTCTTGGGGTCGCTGCGGTGTTGAATGGTCATCGACGAGGAGAATCGATCGCACACAGTCGCGATCACACCGGTTGGTCGTTCTGCTGAATCCAATGCCCCCCTTCATGGAGAAGTACATGTTCCGCTTCATTAGTTGCCTCGCTCTGGTGTGGCTGTCCTCCCCCTTGCTACCGGCACAGGACGCCAGGACGTCTGCGGTTGGGGGAGAATTGCCGCTCGTCTTCACGGAAGACTTCGAGTCTGGAGAGCTGCGGAACTGGGCGGCGAGCGATCCCGATGCGTTCCGTCTGGAGCAGCAGAAGGGGAACACCGTACTCAGCCAGTTCCAGCAGAGCAACGTGCAGACCTCGGTGCGGTCCCCCTTCAACCGGGCCATTCGTCGCGGCGCCACCGTCGGCGACTTCCAGCTTGATGTCGACCTGCAGTCGACGGCCCGCGACTACCCCCATCGCAGCCTGTGCCTGTTCTTCGGCTTTCAGGACCCGACACACTTCTACTATGTGCACCTGGGGCAGCGAGCTGACGATCACGCGAACCAGATCTTCATTGTTAACGAGGCTCCGCGAATCAAGATTTCGACCACCTCCACACCCGGAACTCCCTGGGACGATCAGTGGCATCATGCTCGCGTCAAGCGGAACGTCGAGACCGGCTCCATCGAGATCTTCTTCGATGACATGGACAAGCCGGTGATGACCGCCACCAACAAGAACTTCGTCTGGGGTCAGGTCGGCGTCGGATCGTTTGACGACACCGGCAACTTCGACAATGTGCAACTCCATGGAACGCTGGTCGAGGCACCCCAAACACCAGCGAAGGCGGCGCAGCGTTGAAACGCGGTGTCCATGCACGCCAGAAATGCCGCACGCTCAATCAGACTGACAATCAGCACACGGGGATCCTACCGATGAGCAGAGGCATAAAACTGGGCAAAGTGGCCTTCGCCTGTTTCGTCGCGTGTGTCTGTGCTCTGTGGGGCGCAGACCCTCCGGGCGGAGGTGCATCCCAACATTGTGCTGGTGTTCATCGATGACATGGGCTGGGGGGACTTCTCCTGTTTCGGCAACACCAACGCGAAGACACCCCAGATTGATCGACTCGCAGCGGAAGGAGTCCGGTTTGAGCAGTTCTATGTCAATTCGCCGATCTGCTCTCCGTCGCGCACGGCCATCTCCACCGGCCAGTATCCTCATCGCTGGCGGATCACATCGTTTCTCAACAACCGGAAGAATAACGAAGATCGCGGGATGGCCCAGTGGCTCGACCCTCAGGCCCCCATGCTCGCCCGCATCCTTCACGAGGCCGGCTACGCCACCGGGCACTTCGGCAAGTGGCATATGGGGGGACAGCGCGATGTCGACGACGCTCCGCCGATCACGGATTACGGCTTCGATGAGTCGCTGACCAACTTCGAGGGCATGGGACCGAAGCTGCTGCCGCTGACTCTCAAACCCGGTGACGACAAACCCGGGCGCATCTGGAGTGATGCCGAGCGCCTGGGCGAAGGTTTCCGTTGGATGCAGAGATCGGAAATCACGACCGGCTTCGTGGATGCGGCACTGCCATTCATCGACAAGGCTGCCCAGGCCGGGCGACCCTTCTATGTCAACCTCTGGTCTGACGACGTCCATTCCCCCTTCTGGCCTCCCGTTGATACATGGGGCGATGGTTCGAGGCGACGGCTGTACTTGTCGGTTCTGGAGTCGATGGACAAACAGTTCGGGAAGCTCTTCGATCGAATCCGTAGTGACGATGCACTCAGAAACAATACGCTGGTGCTGGTCTGCTCCGACAATGGACCAGAGAGCGGCGCGGGCTCGGCCGGGCCGTTTCGCGGTTATAAGACAATGCTCTATGAAGGCGGCGTCCGCTCTCCCCTGATCGTCTGGGGACCGGGGCTGATCGACCAGTCACGTGCGGGAACGGTCAATACCACATCCTTCCTCGCCGCGATCGACCTGCCACCGACGCTGCTGGCCGTGAGCGGTGTCCCTGCCCCGGTCAGTATCGAGTTCGACGGTGAGTCGCTTCCCGACGTCCTGCTGGGCAAGTCGGACGCGTCCCGTACGCGGCCGCTGTTCTTCCGCCGGCCTCCCGATCGCGATTCGTTCTATGGGATCGAGAACCTTCCGGATCTCGCCGTGCGCGAAGGCCGCTGGAAGCTGCTGTGCGAGTACGACGGGTCGCTGCCGGAACTCTATGATTTGCAGGAGGATCGCGGCGAAACCACCAATGTCGCCGCCAATCATCCGGACCTCGTGCAGCGACTCACGGCCGCCGTACTCGACTGGCATGCCTTGATGCCTCCGGACAGGGGGGCGACGTATCAGCCCGCACCGCGCCGCTGAGCGGACCGACGTGCGACGCGTCGTGAGGCCGGTTCGGGTGGCACGCCCAGAGCGCAGCGATGAGCGTGGACGGTCGAAAACGACGGAAAAGGCACGCCCATCCTCGCGTCAGGGAGTGCCAAACGAACGGAGCCCGATCTCATTTTGACATAAAACGGCATCCCTGATACCGTTCGCGCCCGCATCACACCTTGACTTCCGGGGGGACGCACATGTTTCCACTCTCGCACATGTTTCAGCGGTTCATCCAGACAGGGACCCTGCATGTCTTCGACCATCGGGGGCAGCGGCATACCTTCGGCGGCACCCCCGGGCCGGTGGTGACCCTCCGGCTGCACGAGGCGGCTTTGCGCGCCAAGCTGTTCTTCAGCCCGGATCTGAACTTCGGCGAAGCGTACATGGACGGCACGCTGACGTTTGAAGACTGCACGCTGCGGGACTTTCTGCACCTGTTCAACCTCAACCGGCGTTCGTTGGGAGCCTATCCGCTGCAGTCGGTGCTCCGCCGGATCTCGAAGTCGCTGCGCCTTCTTGCAGCAGGCGAACCCCTTGGGCCGGGCACAGGAGCACGTGGCGCATCACTACGATCTCTCGCGGGAGTTATACGAGCTGTTTCTGGACAAGGACCTGCAATACTCGTGCGCCTACTTCCGCACAGAGGAGGACACGCTGGAGGAGGCGCAGCTCAACAAGAAGCGACACATCGCGGCGAAGCTGGCCCTGCGACCGGGACAGCGCGTGCTCGACATTGGCTGCGGCTGGGGAGGGCTCGCCCTCCATCTGGCCCAGGAGGCCGGCGTCGACGTACTCGGTGTCACGCTCTCGACCGAACAGCACAAGGTGGCCGTCGAGCGGGCGGCGGCCCTGGGGCTGTCCGACCGTGTCCGCTTTGAATTGCGCGACTATCGCGAAGTGACGGAGCGATTCGATCGTATCGTCTCGGTTGGCATGTTCGAGCATGTCGGCGTGCCACACTATCCCGAGTTCTTCGGCAAGATCAACGAACTGCTCGTCGACGACGGTGTGATGCTGCTGCACTCGATCGGCCGCATGAGTCCGCCCGGAACCACCGGACACTGGTTGCGGAAGTACATCTTCCCCGGCGGCTATTCCCCGGCACTTTCGGAAGTCTTCGAAGTGACTGAGCAGAACCAGTTGTGGGTCACCGACCTTGAGATGCTGCGGACACAATATGCACACACCCTGCGCGAGTGGCAACTGCGGTTTCAGGCCAATCGTGACCGGGCTGCCGCCCTGTACGACGAACGCTTCTGCCGCATGTGGGAGTTCTATCTCATCTGTGCAGAGATGGTATTTCGGCACGGCAGCGGGCTGGTGTTCCAGATGCAGCTCGCGCGGTTAGCGCGATGCAGTACCGCTGACCCGCGAGTACCAGTACGCTCCCCCGGCCCCCCAGTCCGCGACCCGGTTGACCCGCGCGGCTTGATCACACGCGACTACGGCAGCGTTGTCGGCGGACGAATCTCGAAATCTTCCTTCGTCAGGAATCCGTCGCGATTGCGGTCCAGCCGGTTGAACTGCGTCACCGAACCCTTGTAGCTGTCACGGGACACGCGTCCGTCGTCGGTGATTCCCGCGCGGGCACGGACGAACGCCCACGTGATCCCCTGGTCTGCCCGGGGTTCACCGTCATCTTGCCCAAGTAGTGCAGACGCCGCACTCTCGGTGGTCATCGCTTCGCCCTGATTTGACGGGAGCGACGGTGCCTTCAGTTGCGTCTCGAAAAACGCACCGACCATCCGCCCGATCTCCGGTCCTCCAAACCCCTGGCCATGTCCGCCCCCATTGATGGTGTGGAGATGCGCATTCACCCCGGCGTTCTTCAGCGCCTCGTAGAGCAGCTGGCTCTGGTTGAGGGGCACGGTCTTGTCCTGATCGCCATGCATGATGAGGAACGGCGGATCATCCTCGCTCACATAAGTGATGGGGTTGACGGCTGCCGCCTTCGCTTTGTTCTCCAGCACCGCGCCCCCAATGAGCTTGGCCTCCGGTGACTGGTCCGCGGCATGGCTCTCGTAGCCCGGAGTCGTGACAAACACGGTGAAATCGGTCGGGCCGTAGTAATCACACACGGCCTGAACACGGCTGGACTGGTCGAGATTCTCGCCCACATCAAAGGCCTGCACATCGCCGCTGGTACCAAGCAGTGCGACAAGGTGTCCTCCTGCTGAGCTGCCCCAGACGCCGAACCGCTGCGGGTCGAGGTTGTACTCGCTGGCGTGCGCGCGGAGCCAGCGGATGGCCGACTTGCAATCCTCGATCTGGGCCGGGAACGTCGCGTGTCCGCTGAGTCGATAGTTGATGCTCGCCACGGCGTAGTCTTGCTGGGTATAGCCGCTGCGGAGCGGTGGGCAGCCTTCCTTGCTGCCGTTCTGCCAGCCGCCCCCATGCACCCAGATCATCACGGGCAGGGGGTGGTTGGCCCCGTCGGGAACAAACAGGTCGAGCTTCTGACGTTCGTGACCGTTGTCGACGTAGGCCAGATTCCGGTGCGCCGTTACACCTGCGGGGACAGGCGGAGATGCCGGCTGTGACAGGGCCACCGTCGCTGGAAGGAACACGAGAGTGAACAGGGCGACGGCGGTGGACTTCATGGCTGAATGTTTCGAGGAGGTGGTGCGGGAAGATTGTCCGTGCAAGAGGCACCGCCAGGCAGATTGCGGTGGCAGCATCTCGGGCGAACTGCAATGTACCATCCCGGGACGCAAATGTCGCCGGCATGCTTTCGCGCGAGAGTCGGTGTAACTGCTGACGACGTGGGGTACCGGCCTCAGTGGTGCAGGTGGGCCGGTTCCAGGTATCCGATGGCCCAGGCCAGGCCGATGCCCAGCAGCAGGGCGATGCTCAGCCGCACGCGATGATGCGAGTGAAACTCCATTTCCGGCAGCAAATCAGCCAAGGCAATGCACAGGAAGACGCCCGCCGAGAACGCCAGGCTGCATCCCACGACAAAGTGTGCACTGTCACCCATCTGCCCGACACCCAGCAGAAACAGGGCCGCCCCGATCGGGCACAGTGACGCATAGATGAGGTTCACAGTCCAACGGGCCCGCGTGGACTTCCCCGCGTTGATCATCAGCGTCGAGATTGACAGGGAGTCGAGCGGCTTGTGCAGGGCGATGGCCAGCATGATCCCCACGCCGACAAACGTGGCGGTGGTGTGAGAGGCTTCGGCCTGCATGGTAGCTCCCAGCGCCAGACCGTCGAGCAGTGTATGGACCGCGAGACCGAAGAAGATGCCCATCCAGGTCAGGCGGCTTTGCGGAGCATGGGGCTGATTGCAGTGCGAGTCGTGCGTATGGGTGTGCGAATCATGTCCCTGTGAAGACGAATCGTCGGTGTGGTCGTCATGGCTGCGCGGTTCCAGTTCGGGCTCGTGGTGGTGCACATGAAACGCCCGCAAGAGGAAGAACATCATCAACAGGCCGGCCATCATCCAATGGGCGATGTGGTCGAACCCCTGCTGCCCGATCTCCTGGACGGCGTGGGGCAGCAGATGCAGAACGCCGATCCCCAGAATCAGCCCGCCGATCGCACTCATCGCCAGCTGGAACTGCAGGTGCGTCAGCTTCACATGTCCGGGGAGCCATCCGCCGAACAACGATGCCGCTGCGATGAACACCGAATACAACCCGAGCAGACCCCAGCGACTGGCCGGTAGAGTTGCGAAAGCCTGTTCCAGATCACCCTGACGAGTGCCGTCAAGATTCTGTCGCAGTCCAGGGTCGAACTCCTGACCCGGATCTGCCTGCACTTCCCCCTTGGTCGCTGCCGCCGCTGGTGAGGCGATGTCACCCGTCAGACACCACAGACTCGTGGCCAGCACCACAACACCGGACCAAGGGAGCAAACTGTTCATGGAGACTTCTTCTGGACGGCCCTTGGCCTGCGACGTCGGTGATGCCTGCTACTTCCGGACGCTCATCGTAGCCAACCGGACGCACAAAGGGCATCATTCGCGGTCGAGCTTTGAGGGAGCAGCCTCACCTCTCTCCAGCCCGATGCTGCGTGTCAGAGAGGTTTGCCTGCCGACTCGGACGACAGTGTGGTATGGCGTCACGGTGCAGCCGGGCTCGCCACGAATCTCAGGACAATATGATCCCACATGCTCTCAGGCCCACTTGGTCGGCCCCAATGACTGGCGATCAATTGGGGGCTACCCGAAAGAGCGCCGGTCACGGCACCCAGTTCTGCTGGATGAGACCGATCGTCCGTGCCGACAGTGTGAACTCGCCGTGCTTGCCCGGTGCCCGCGCGTCCCCCCAGCTGATGTAGTCCTGCGTCGTGCGTCAGGTCTCCCGTCACCGTCTGAAAGGCTCCTCCGGTACAGTACAGATCGTGAGGCGGTCCGGGCATGTGTCCGTTCAGCCCGTGATTCGGATCTCTCCCGTCCAGACCGCAGGCATGAATCAGTTCGTGCAGCAGCACCGCAGTCCGTACCCCGGGTCCGACTGATGTTCCGGAAACATTGGGGAGCGCATACATATAGATGTACGACCGGTAACGAAACCAGCCCGGGTAGAGTTTCGATCCGCCACCTTCGACCGGCTGGGTAAAGCCCTGATAAGTGTCCTGCTCCACAGGCAGTGATACCGATTTGTGTTTTCCGTCGATGTCGGTATAGGTTCCCGTGCCTGTATGGGCGTCGACGTAGACCTCGGCCAAGATAGGGCAACAGGCTTTCGTCCGCCGGCACCATGAAGACGCCGAGCCTGTAGACCTGCGCCATGCGATTGAACTCGAACAGGGCCTTCTGGTACATCGCCAGCCCCCAGGCCGGCGAATTCAAGAACGCCTGTGTCGGAGTGACGGTCAGTGTGCCTCGCCGGCGAATGTAGGGTGGATACTGGGTCGCCATATTGTCCAATCCTGGAATCAACAGCTTGCGGCCACGGCAATGCATGTGTGTGCCAGGCGCTCACGAATTGCCGGGAGCCTTTCTGTAAGTGCAGGTAATCAGCCGCCCACCGCCTCCCGAGTTTTCGATCGATACCATCTGCTCATCCAAGGTAGCGATTGTCATGATGCCAACGATTTCGTCCGGCTGCGTCTGATACGTCGGATTGATGATGTTCCACTTCTGCTTGAAAGAAAGCACGGCTGCCGCCGTCTTCGGCCCATACTGGCCATCGATGTCGAGCGGTTCACCGGCGATGACTCCTAATGCGTACTGGATCTTGGCCACGTGATTGCCCGGGCACCGCGCATGATGTGTGCGGCGTGCTTGACTGCGGCTGCTTCCAACTGAGGGTCGCCGCGAAAGAGGCTGGATTTCAGGGGCACGATCGATCTCCGTTAAAAGGGCCGACCACTCGAACATCTTCGCGAGAAAATGGACTCGCCTCATTTCACCCCAGACTCACCGTTACCGTCTTCAGTTCGGTGTAGTTGGCCAGGGCGTCGGCGCCCAGTTCCCGGCCCATGCCCGTTCTTCAGCGAGATGGCGGACGTCGGCCAGATTCACAACGCGCGAGGGATGCTGCGCCTCCTTCTCGCGATAACGCTTCATCAACTGCATCAAATCTCCACCACACTCGGCGAGCAGCTTTCGCCGTGCTGCGTGAACTTCTTCGACAATCGGGTCATTCATCTGAACTCCCCATCCCAATCCTGGATGACCTACGCCGCGTATCGGTGCCGGCAGAGTGGGCACCAGCGACTTCGTAGGGGTGTTGCTCGCCATTACCGTGCATCACAGCATATCCCTGAGGTCGTCGACCGTCAGCTCGCAGTCGCGCAGAATTTTCCTCAGGAGGCCAGGTCCGATGTCGCGGCCTTTGTGGACGGGGATTGTCGTGCGCCGACCGTCGGCATGTTCCAGTTGCCAGTGGCTTCCCTTCGATTTGCGAATCACGCGGAAGCCTGCTTTCTCCAACGCACGGACCAACTCACGCGGCTTGAGCATCGGCATCGCACTCACACCGTCACCTCAATCCGTCGCACGCTGATGATCTCCGGCTGTGTCGGCACGGGCTGACCCGCAGCCTTGAGATCGTCCAGGCACATCGCCATGACGTCCCTGATGTTTTCCAGGGCTTCCTCGTAGGTTTTGCCCTGGGTGTAACAGCCTCTGAGGGCCGGGCACTCCACGACATACCAGCCCTCTTCGTCCTGCTCGACGAGCATCTGGAAAACGTGTTTCTTCGCGCGCATGCGCCGTCACTCGTCAGTTTGACTTCACGACGGAAAGCAGCACGCCCCAAGGGCTTGTCGGGTCAGTTGAAAATGACCTCATAATGGACCGATGCGGGATCGTCGTCGGCCCGGACCTCGTGCAGAAAGAAGTCGAGTTCACCGAGGTCCGGACATTGGAACCGATAAACTTTGGAGGGGAGGTCATTGAAGTTGGGAGCCAAGAAGAGAAGGGAGAACGGCTCTCTGCGAAGCTCTCGCGGCCGATCAACATCTTTATCTTTGGGAATGCGGAGATCACGCACATCAACTAGGACAAGACGAACTGGACGTTCTGGGGTTGTCACCACGAACTGCTGGTTGAGGAGTCTCGCAAAATCCGTACGAGTTGCCGTCTTGATCGTGACTTGACGACGCCTGGGTTTCGGCGCCGCGACTCCGCTGGTCGAGATTCCCAGCAGCCCGATCAAGCCCGAAGTCACATTCCATCGGATGAAAGAACGACGGCGAATTTGTGATATGCTCATGGTGCGCCTCTTCCGAAGTGTCTCGCCGACAGTCGGTCGACAAAGTCCAGTATCCAGATCCGCCTCAGAAACGCAAGTTGGCGGGACGAGATGCCTCCGGGAGGTGGCTCAAGAATGTTCGCTCTAAGCCAGAATCCTCAGCATTCATCGGCTCCCCCCGCTGACGCTGTCGGCCTCTCGTTCAAGGTTCTCCATACCCCGAGAGAAGTAGTCTCGGATGCGGGGCCACCCGAATCTGAGCACGAAGATCAGAATGGGAATGGCAATGGCACCGATGATGAGAATCGTCTCCAAGCTCACTGCCGCGCGATCATCGTGATGCACCCACTTCCCAATCCCAAGCAGGCTCACATCAGCGCGTCGTTCGCAGCGGGCAGACAACAAACCGTCGACAGAGTACTCCTGAGAATGCGCGCGCATGAGGTTAGCCTGAGCGAACATGGATGCTGAACGAGTCGAGATTAACATGAGCATCCGAGTAAGTCGAGACGCGCCCGGTGACCCGGGCACAATAGGGGAGACTTCGCGATTGGGCAAGTTGACGCTTGGCTGCCCCGCCACATCGTGGTATACTGATCGACAGTGGGAAGAGAACCCTGCGACTTCATTAAGCGAGGACATCAGCGCGTATGCAACGCCTCCTCCAAACAGGTTGTCTCGCGCTGGCAATTGTCTTACCCACCGGCACCGCTTGGAGCGCCGTGATCGGCGACATCGCGATCATTGGATATCGTTCAGACGATATTGATGGAACGACCGACAACGGAAACGATGACGCTTTCGCTTGGGTCCCCTTGGTGAACCTCGCTCCGAACCAAATGATTCTCTTTACCGACGACGGCTGGACATCGACGAACACGTTTCGTGGTGTGGAGGGTGGCATCCAATATACGGCTCCTGCGGCGGGTCTCTCTGCAGGTACCGTGATGTTGCTGGATTACTCTCGCGACTCCACGAATCCAGGCGTTCACACCTTTACACCCGATCCCACTGCAGTCGGCATTTACACGTCGCTGAACGACACGAATATCGGAATGCTGGGCTTTGAGACAGCGACGACTGGGGACAACATTTTCGTATTCGACGGTTCGACCGCCTCGCCGAACTTCATCTTCGGTCTCAAGACGGAAGACGGCATGTGGGATGCCGACTCCACGTCCAACGACAGCAGCGGCGCTGCCGGCTGCGCTCGCCAGTGCCAATCTGGCCTTTGGTGGCCCCGGCGACGCGAACTTCGACAACGGTCGCTACACGGGGCCGACAACGGGAACAAAAGAGCAACTACTCGCGTTGATCACGAATCCCAGCAACTGGGAGACGAGTGAGACGGACAACTTTTCAGGAACGGGCGGCATCGTGAACGGACTCCCGCCCGGGACTATCGGGTTTGATGTGGCACCAAGTAGGATTCCAGAACCGACATCGCTGGCCCTGACGTCGCTCACCGCACTTGCCGGTGCCGCCGGTGCCCGTCGCCGTCGTCGCAGGGCTCGGCTTTGAGGAGTATTCCCATGGGTCAGCAACTGATTGCGGTATTCTTTCGGCCGCATCTGCAGGAAATGTTTGTTGCGACGCGACCGGCCCGAGTAGTTGACACGTGCGGCCGGTTTGTTCCTGGGCTGGAACGGCCGGTGGAATTGCAGTTGGTCGATGTCAAGCCGTTTCCCCCCATTAAGGATCAGCAAAGTGATGACTCCCCGGACTCTCGTCAGGAGCGATTCTCGCTGCTATTCGTGGGACCGCACCAGAATCCCCTCATCGGTGCGATTTACACGGTGAGTCATCGGGCGTTAGGATCGTTCGAGATGTTCCTGAATCCCGTACAGGCCAATTTCCGGCTTCCCCCGGAGCAACATCTTCAAGGACGGTTCTACGAATCCTGTTTCGCCTAGTCAAGTGGCGAATGGTTTGACCTCACATAGGCTCTGAAGGAAGAGAGATGCAGCCATGAGTGATCCGTTCATCGCCGAAATCGTCATGTTTGCTGGCACTTTCGCCCCCAGAGGTTGGGCCTTCTGCGAAGGCCAATTGCTCCCGATTGCCCAGAACCAAGCGCTTTTCTCACTCTTGGGGACCACGTTCGGAGGGGACGGACGAACGACGTTCGCTCTACCCGATCTGCGCGGCGCGCGTGCCGATTCACCAAGGTTCCGCTCCCGGGGTGCAGCCTGTGACCTTGGGGCAGAAAGGCGGGTCGAGCAACCATTCTCTGACTGTCAACGAAATGCCTTCTCACACTCACACGGCGACGGCGCAGCTCCGCTGCTCTACGAGTGAAGCGGCCGAAGCATCGCCTTTGAACAATTACTTGGCAATGCCCACGGAGGATGTACTCGCATACGACACCAGCTCCGACGAAAACATGAGTCCGGGTGCATTGAGTGTCACCATCGCCAACGCCGGGGGCAACCAACCATTGTCGCTCATGCAACCGTATTTGGGCCTCAACTTCATCATTGCATTGGTGGGGGTCTTTCCGTCCCGGAACTGAGGCTGCCCCGGTGTGCCAGCGCGGACGGCAGCCCGTGGTCACGTGCGCCCATGGTAGTGTCGCCCATCTCATCCCGGCCCGTGTGCGCCTCAGACAGGCCCTTCCTGCGGGAAGTGTTCGCCACGACGCGGCCGGACATTGCGCTAATGAACTGCTCAGAAGCGGAGAAGGACGCATTCCTCACCATGCAGTTTCGCGCGCAGAACGAGCATTACGCGAGGCAGTATCCTGCTGCGGACTTCTTGATCGTGCTCAGTAAGGATCTGCGGATTGGTCGCCTCTATGTCCACCGCGGCCCTGAGGAGACCCGCATCGTCGATATTTCACTGTTGCCTGAAGCGCGCGATCAAGGCATTGGCACTTACTTGATTCGCCACCTGCAGGGGGAGGCCACTCGAACCGGAAAGCCAATCCGAATTCATGTGCACACCTTCAGCGCGGCCATTGATCTCTATCGGCGATTGGGATTCGAGATTCTGAATACGACCGAAACACACCACTTCATGGAATGGAATCCCACACACAGGCTGTCAATACCGCACAGCGTCTCCTGATCGGTCTTGCGCGCGGCAGCTGGTGCTACGCTACGAGCTGTGTGGCAAAATGACCGAGAACTGCCGTGGGCCGAGCCTGCCATCCAGGGGGCATCGAGTTCACCTTCACCCCAGGCTCACTGTCACCGTCTTCAGTTCGGTGTAGTTGGCCAGGGCGGCGGCGCCGAGTTCCCGGCCCATGTCCGTTCTTCAGCGAGATGGCGGACGTCGGCCAGATTCACAACGCGCGAGGGATGCTGCGCCTCCTTCTCGCGATAACGCTTCATCAACTGCATCAAATCTCCACCACACTCGGCGAGCAGCTTTCGCCGTGCTGCGTGAACTTCTTCGACAATCGGGTCATTCATCTGAACTCCCCATCCCAATCCTGGATGACCTACGCCGCGTATCGGTCCCGGCAGAGTGGGCACCAGCGACTTCGTAGGGGTGTTGCTCGCCATTACCGTGCATCACAGCATATCCCTGAGGTCGTCGACCGTCAGCTCGCAGTCGCGCAGAATTTTCCTCAGGAGGCCAGGTCCGATGTCGCGGCCTTTGTGGACGGGGATTGTCGTGCGCCGACCGTCGGCATGTTCCAGTTGCCAGTGGCTTCCCTTCGATTTGCGAATCACGCGGAAGCCTGCTTTCTCCAACGCACGGACCAACTCACGCGGCTTGAGCATCGGCATCGCACTCACACCGTCACCTCAATCCGTCGCACGCTGATGATCTCCGGCTGTGTCGGCACGGGCTGACCCGCAGCCTTGAGATCGTCCAGGCACATCGCCATGACGTCCCTGATGTTTTCCAGGGCTTCCTCGTAGGTTTTGCCCTGGGTGTAACAGCCTCTGAGGGCCGGGCACTCCACGACATACCAGCCCTCTTCGTCCTGCTCGACGAGCACCTGGAAAATGTGCTTCTTCGCGGGCATGTGCTGCTGTTCCTTTGTGATTGAGTTCAGTCTGGTGAAGTAACTGGCGACGCAGTCTGAAGCATGTATTGAGCGGCGAATGACATCATCAGGCGAGACTCACCGTCACCGTCTTCAGTTCGGTGTAGTTGGCCAGGGCGGCGGCACCCAGTTCCCGTCCGATGCCCGACATCTTGAATCCGCCGAACGGAGCCGCGGCGTCGAACACGTCGTAGCAGTTCACCCACACTGTGCCGGCCTTGACCTTCGCCGCCAGCTTGTGGGCCTTGGCGATGTCGCGCGTCCAGACAGCTGCCGCCAGTCCGTAGAAGGTCTTGTTGGCACGTTCGACGACCTCATCGAACTCCCGGAAGGGGAGGACGCTGAGGACCGGGCCGAAGATCTCGTCGGTCGCAATGTCCATGTCGTCGGTGACGTTGTCGAACACGGTCGGCTCGATGAAGTAGCCCTGCTCGCCATGCCGGTTGCCGCCGATCACGCAGTCGGCTCCGGCGTTCTTGCCCCGTCCGATGTAGTCCATGATCTTGTCGAACTGGTCCCGATCGACCTGCGGCCCTTGAATGGTTTCGGGATCGAACGGGTCCCCTAGGCGACGGTCCTTCGCACGGGCCACGATGCGTTCGACGAACTCCTGGTGGATCGACTCTTCGACAAACAGCCGGCTGCCCGCACAGCAGCATTGCCCCTGGTTGAAGAACAGACCGAACTCGGCTCCGGCGACGGCGGCGTCGATGTCGGCGTCGGCGAAGATGACGTTGGGACTCTTGCCGCCCAGTTCGAAGGTCAGGCGTTTGAGCGTCTGTGCCGCATCCCGCATGATGAGCTGGCCCGTCTCCGTCGAGCCGGTGAAGGCGATCTTGTCGACATCCGGATGTTTGACGATGGCGGCCCCGGTGTCGCCAAAGCCGGTGACGACGTTGATGACACCGGGCGGGAACCCGGCTTCGAGGGCGAGGTCGGCCATCCGCAGGCAGGAGAGCGGCGTCTGCTCGGCCGGCTTCATCACGATGGTGCAGCCTGCCGCTAGTGCGGGGCCCCACTTCCACGCCACCATCAGGGCTGGGAAGTTCCAGGGGATGATCTGTCCGCAGACTCCCAACGGCTCGCGACGTGTGTAACAGAAGTAATTTCCGCGAATCGGGATCGTGTCGCCATGAATCTTGTCGGCCCAGCCGGCGTAGTAGCGCAGGCAGTCGACGACCAGTGGCAGGTCGGCGGTGCGGGCATCGGTGATCGGCTTGCCGTTGTCGAGCGTCTCGAGTGCGGCCAGTTCGTCGAGGTTCTGCTCGATGAGGTCGGCCAGTCGGTTCAGCAGCCGGCCCCGGTCGCGGGCGTCCATCTTCGGCCAGTCCCCTTCCTCGAACGCTTTGCGGGCCGCTTTGACGCCGCGATCGACATCCTGTGCGTTGGCGAGGGCGACGTCGGCGATCTTCTCTTCGGTCGCAGGATGCAGTGTCGGAAACGTCTTTCCGCTGACGGAGTCGCACCACTGCCCTCCAATCAGCAGTTGTGTGCGACGAACCTGGGGACGGGCAACCTTGCGAGGGGCTGTGGCGGTGGGAGACATCACGTTTCTCCTGAAAGCGAGCGGTGAGTTGCGAGGCGATCGAGTGAGGGCCTCTTTGAGGGATTATATCGAGAACAACCCCGGAAGATCAGCGTTCGGGATGCCTGCGCCGTGCGGGCCGTTTATACTGCAGGAGACGGGAACATCCCCCGCATCACTGGAGCCGCCATGTCACAGGTTATCCAAGCCCGGCCGTCACCCGCTCACGGAAGCCCCCCGCAGACGCTGCTGCTGGAGAACGGCGATCGTCTGAATCAGCCGACATTTCACAAGCTGTACGAGCAGATGCCGGAGGACTTCCGAGCCGAACTGATTCAGGGGAGGGTCTACGTGTCATCACCAGTTCGCAGTACACATGGTTTTCCACACGCGCTGGTTACCACATGGCTGGGGAACTACGAAGCTGCGACCGAAGGCGTTTCGTCACTCGTCGACACGACGGCGATTCTCGATGGCGACAACGAACCACAGCGGGACTGCGGCCTGATTATCCTGCCGGCGTATG
Source organism: uncultured Planctomycetaceae bacterium (assembly GCA_963707405.1). GTDB lineage: Bacteria > Planctomycetota > Planctomycetia > Planctomycetales > Planctomycetaceae > CAVPPT01. The sequence goes on from CAVPPT010000017.1 coordinate 338,237, forward strand.
GCGGGCAGACTACGCTGGACGAGAAGGACTACATCGTCGGGCCTTCGGAGTTCGCGTTTGAGATCGCTTCAAGCACGGTGTCGTACGATCTGTTCGACAAACGGGAGGCCTATGAGCAGACCGGCATCCTCGAGTACGCCATCTACATTGTGCAAAGCGGGGCGGTCTGCTGGTTCCGCCTCGAAGAGGGCAAGTATGTCGAACTGTCGAACGACAACGGCATATTTCGCTCGCATTTCTTCCCGGGGCTGTGGCTCGACTCCTCGGCGCTGCTCATGGGAAAGATCAATCCCCTGCTCGACATGCTCAGGCAGGGACTGGCGAGCCCCGAACATGCAGACTTCGTGCAGAAGCTGCAACAACGAAAGTCATCCGTCGAACAATGACTTCCTCTCCCAACGTCCACATTGTCGATCATCCGCTGGTGAGGCACCACCTCACGCAGCTGCGCTGCCGGGAAACTCAGCCGGTCGCCTTCCGTCAACATGTGCGCCAACTGGCCACGCTGCTGGCATATGATGCGACACGCGATCTCGACGAGGAGCCGCTGTACATCACCACGCCTCTGACGACGACGACCGGCTCCCGGATCGCGACACGAGTGGGACTGATCCCCATCCTGCCGCGGGACTGGGCATGGTGGATCCGGTTCTCGATCTGCTGCCTGATGCGCAAGTCTGGCATCTGGGACTGTATCGCGACGAGGAAACGGCACTGCCCGTGCACTACTACAGCAAACTGCCCGTCGGACGGCCGGTGGATGTTGCGATCATCCTCGATCCGATGCTGGCCACCGGCGGTTCGGCACTGGCGGCACTCACGACGCTGACAGAATGGGGAGTCCCATGCATCAAGCTGGTGTCAATCATCGCGGCGAAGGAAGGCATCGCGGCCGTAAACGATGCGTTCCCTCAGGCGCGGATCCATGTCTGTGCGGTGGATCCTGAACTGAACGACCGTAAGTTCATCGTTCCGGGCCTGGGTGACGCCGGCGATCGGACATTCAACACACCTCAATGAAGTTCTACCCACGGGACGACGCCCGTGGGCTTTGTCAAACTCCTGACTCCTTGCTCTTGGCACCGGCTTCCGCCATGGCTGATGAACAACTGATTGAACGGATCAAGGCAGGGGACCGTGCCGCACTCGGGGAGTTCATCGAACTGCGGACGCCTCAACTGACGGCGTTCATCGCGAAACGGATGAGCGAGCGTCTCAAGCAGAAGGTTGAGCCGGCCGACGTACTGCAGGAGCTGACGGTCGCCTGTCTGGGGTCGCTGGACGCCATCGAACTCGGGGACCGTGATCCCTTCAGCTGGCTGTGCCAGCAGGCGGAGCGGCGGATCATCGATGCACACCGGCATCACTTCGGGGCCCAGAAGTGCGCCGCACACGGGGAAGTGGGACTGCATTCACCCTTGCACGGTCTCGATGAGGGGCAGCTGGCGGACATGATTTCCGTCAGCATGACGAGTGCCAGCCAAGCCTTCTCCCGCCAACAGAAAGAGTTCCACATGTTCGAAGCGCTCGCTCGTTTGCCGGAGGATGCCCGCGAGGCACTGCGGCTGCGGTACCTCGAAGGGCTCCCCAGCAAGGAGATCGCGGAACGCCTCGGCAAGTCCGATGGTGCGACCCGCGTGCTGCTTACCCGCGCATTGAGCAAGCTCCAGGAGACACTCGGGAAGAACAGCGAGTTCCAGAGCCTGCTGTTGCCGAAGACGCCCAGTGCCGAATAGCCGCGTCGCGTGCGTCTTGCCGCACCTTCCAGGTGACCGCGACACGTTGGATGGTGGGTCCAAACCCACCCTACTACTTCAGGCTTGGCCAGCCGGAGAGCATGTCTCGTGACGCGCCGTGGGGATTGACGAGCGCGACAGGTGAGTTGGCGGGCGGCCCGCTGCCGAACTGCTCAGCCCAGCTCGGTCAGCAGCAGCAGAAAGTCGGGCTCGTCCAAGGCGGGCATGGTCATGCTGCGGGCGCAGATGAGGTTGCACACGGCGGCCGCACCCTTCATGGCGCAGCGCACGTTCGGAAAGCTCGCGATTGTGAGCACGTCGTAGCTGCCCATCAGCCCACAGAAGCGCTCCATCCGACCGCCTTCGGCCTCATAGAGCGCCTTGAACTTCTGGAATCGCTCCGGACCGCCTCCTTTGACGGCTCCGGTGAAGCGGTACAGGGTGACGAATGTTTGCATAGAGTGGCTCCGATTCGGATTTGCCTCGCTCATCCGCGGCCTATCCTTCGGACCGAACCGCGCCGATGCGAAACGTCTCATGCCCCGCGCGGGACAGCCGTTCCGTGATTGTGCCGACTGCCGCTCCGCGCACGATCAGTACCAGGCCGATCCCCCTGTTGAAGACGCGCGCCATCTCCTGCGGATCGACACTCCCCAGCGCCTGCAGCCACGGGAAGACCGGCGGTATGGGCCACGAACCCGGCTCGATGGCGAGGACACAGCCATCAGGCAGCACCCGGGCGACGTTCTCTTCCAACCCGCCTCCGGTGATGTGCGCGATGCCCACCACCGCATCGCGCAGCGACTGGTCATGCATCACGGTCGACACGACGTCGGTGTAGATGCGCGTCGGGGTGAGCAGCACCTCGCCCACCGTTCCATCCAGATCCTCAATCTGGTCGTCGACCGACAGACCCGCCTGCTCGAACACGATCTTCCGCACCAGGCTGTACCCGTTGGAGTGCAGGCCGCTGGAGGGAAGTCCGAGCAGGACATCACCCGGCTGTATGCGGGACCCGTCCACAATCTGCGACTTCTCGACGACACCGACACAGAACCCGGCGAGATCGAATTCACCCGGGGCATACAGATCGGGCATGATGGCGGTCTCGCCGCCGATGAGGGCCGCCCGCGCCTGGACACAGCCGTCGCTGACTCCCTTCACCAGTTGCTCGACCAGATCGGGATTGTCCTGCGACAACGCCAGATAATCGAGGAAGAACAGCGGCTCGGCTCCCAGGCAGAGGCAGTCGTTAACGCACATCGCCACCAGATCGATGCCGATCGTATCGTACCGGCCGACGCGCGTCGCCACCTTGATCTTCGTGCCCACCCCATCGGTCCCGCTGACGAGCACCGGCTGCTCGTACCGCTTGCCGTCTCCACACAGCTCGAACAGCCCGGCGAAGCCACCGACGAGGGGCAACACGCGCGAGGTCTGCGTTCGCTTCATCAGGGCGGGCAGCCGCTGCATCGACTGCTCGTACAGTTCCAGATTGACGCCGGCGTCTTTGTAGGTCGGTGAACTCATCATCAGTGGGCGGTTAAGTGATCGCTATGGGCTAAAGCCCACGGGCAGCGACCCGTGGGTACTTGGCTGCTTGACAATCGTCTGCAGACTGCTGACAACGGACACAATCCATCAACGGCCGTCACAGTAGAGAGATCGTGAACGCCACACAACTCATCGCCAGAAAACGGGACGGGCACGAGCTGACCGACGAGGCGATCGGCTGGCTGATCTCACGCTATGTGCGGGGTGATGTCCCCGACTACCAGATGTCGGCGTTCGCCATGGCGGTGTACTTGCGGGGAATGTCGGCCCACGAGACGGCGTCTCTCACCCGGCACATGCTGGATTCGGGCGTAACCCTGTCGTGGCCGGACGATGGTATCTCCCGCGTCGACAAACATTCCACGGGAGGCGTCGGTGACAAGGTGTCGCTGATCCTCGCCCCATTGCTGGCCTGCTGCGGCGTGCAAGTGCCGATGATCTCCGGACGTGGACTGGGACCCACAGGCGGTACGCTCGACAAGCTGGAGGCGATCCCCGGCTTCCGCACGAATCTCAGCATCGACGAGCTGCAGCGCATCACGCGGTCTGTCGGCTGCGTCATTGCCGGAGCGTCGCAGGAACTTGTCCCCGCCGACCGGAAGCTGTATGCCCTCCGCGATGTGACCGCCACTGTCAGTTGCATCCCGCTGATTACCGCCAGCATTATCAGCAAGAAGGCTGCCGAGGGGCTTGATGCGCTTGTGCTCGACATCAAACATGGCAGCGGCGCGTTCATGAAATCGGTGGAGTCCGCGCGCACTGGCGGACTCACTCGTCAGCGTGGGTCGGCAGCTCGGCGTTCACACCACGGCACTGCTGAGTGACATGAATCAGCCCTTGGGCCGGCTGATCGGCAACGCCGTCGAGGTGCATGAAGCTCTCGCTGTACTGCGCGGTAACGGCCCCGAGGACGTACGCGAACTGACGCTGGAGCTGGGCAGCCTGTTGCTGGCTGCTGCGCGATCGAGCGAGACCATTGAAGCTGCCCGGGATGAACTGGTGACGCACCTCGACTCTGGTGGTGCGCTGGAAGTTTTCGAACGGATGGTGGCGGCCCAGGGAGGTGATCTCCGCACTCCCCTGCGAGTGGGTCCGGAGTCACTCATCACCGCCCGTCACAGCGGGACGATACAGGCGATCAATACCGAGATGCTCGGATACTCAGTGATCGAACTGGGTGGGGGACGTCGGGTGCAGACCGGCCACATCGATCATGCGGTTGGTCTGGAGATGCTGGTGCGGATCGGCGACGAGGTCACTGCCGGACAGCCGCTTGTCTGCATCTTTGCGCAGCGGGTCGCTGCGGCCCGAGTAGACGCGCTGGTGGAACGCGCCATCTCCATCGGCGACCAACCCGCCTCGCCCCCTTCGCTCATCACTGAGCAGATCGGAGACGTGAAATGAATCGGCAACGACTGATCGACGCCGCCTGCGACGCGCGCTTGCACGCACACGCCCCATACTCAGAATACAAGGTCGGCGCTGCCCTGGAGACCGACGCCGGCGAGATCTTCACCGGCTGCAACGTCGAGAATTCCTCATACGGCTTGACGATTTGCGCCGAACGCGTGGCGGTGTGCACTGCCGTCGCCGCCGGTCATCGCCAGTTCACCGCCATCGCTGTGGCGACCTCGAATGGCGGCACTCCCTGCGGTGCCTGCCGGGAAGTGCTGGCCGAGTTCTGCAGAACGCTGCCAGTGCTGCTGGTCAAGGCTGAGTCGCGAACACTGGTGAGCGAGACTGACCTATGGGACTTGCTACCGCAGCGCTTCTGCCTGCGGTTGGATACCGGGTTGCCGTGAAGCATCGGCAGCCTGCGTCACTGACGGACTCCAGCCCGTCAGCGTGGCAAGTGAGGTTTGAGTTCGGGGCTTTTCAGGGTCAACCGCACTGTCTCCGCACTGATCGAGTCGACCACCTCCCGTGCGAGGAAACGATCGGCGAACAGCCTGAGCGTCCAGCGATGTCCGCCCTCAGGAGCCACCGGGATGCACTACGCACCCGATCGACGTCCAACGATCTCAATCGGAAGTGCAGGGAGCACTCCGTAGTCGGTTCGCCGAGGCTGCGGGTCGGGATCGTCCTTCGTTGCTTGCGGCATCGTCTCGCGGTACGCCCGCAACAGGAGATTGCCGCGCCAGCCCCGTTCCACATCACCTGCGTTCGCGATGAGACGGATTGCCAAGCGACCCATCTCATCGGACACGACTTCGGACGAAACACCCGGTGGTGAGTCAACCAGTTCAACGTGCAATTCGTTGGGAACAATGTCCTTCGTCCGTAGACGAACGGGGAGGCTGAACTCCTTGCCGGGGAGCAGTCTGATGTCACCGGACGTCGTCACAACCTCGAAAGGCGGTCGGGGCCCCTGTTTGCCACTGATGATGACATTCCATTCTTCGACCGGTACCAGATGATGCCAGATAAAGGCCTGCATCATGTTCTCCGCGGGAACGGCCGGTCGTGTCAGCAGTGCCTGTCCACCCGTATGTCGCCGAGCTTTCCCCTCCATCTCGAGTACGAACCGTCCCTTTGACGATTCAGGCGGGATGGTGAGTGTCATTGTCACGTGATCGGCGCTCCCGGGGACAGTGGCACCTGAGAGTTGGAATCCGGAAGGAGCGTCCGTTAACGACAGGACAATGTCCTCATGAAAGTCATCCTGGCGCAGCGCGAACACCGAGATCGGCACCACCGCGCCGGGTCGCGCGATGATGCTCGACGGAACAACACGAAGTTCATAGTCCGGCTCCGGGGCGCGCAGGTACAAGCGATAGACGAAGTCCTTCCCCCCTTTTTGTTGCGTGTCCGTAAGCGACAGATAACAGGGACCCGTTCCCGGCAGCACGGCGGCGAGGTGCGAATCAGCATGGTGCGTCGACAGCGCCTGCGATTTGTCCACATAGTCATCATTGAAGGCGAGTTCGTTCCCCTCCGCGTCGGTCAACGTCAACATCGAATCGAGTGGCGAACCATGTCGTCGCGCGTCCACCTCGACCACGATTCGTCCTCGCCCTTCGATGCGAAATACATCCACATCACCCGGCGAGTCGATGCGACCGTTCACAATTGTCCGAGTTGTCAACTCCTGACTTTCGTCGCGATTGTTGTTCGGTTCCTGATCGAAGACGTTCGGCAGCAGGTCGACCTGCAACGGGAATCGAATCGTCAGGTCATCGTCCTGCGGGACGGACAGCCATTTGATCGGACGAAAGGTGCGACGCGACGTCGTCTTCACGTCGATCGTATGCTGCGACAGGTTCCAGCCGTCGAGTTCCACCGTCGCCTCCGCATCGGTCGACATCCCCAGTGGGAAGATGCTCGTCACGAAGGGCAACTCGCCGATCGTAATGCGATAGACAAAATCTTCCCGTCCCCGGTAAAGCGTGTCGCGGATCGACACCGTGTACCGATCATCGCCGGGAACCTCAACATAGATAACCGGATCCTGTCGATAGTGAAACGAATCGGCATACGCCACCTCGCGTCCGTGTGAGTCCTTCAGGATCATGACCGCCTGAAACCAGCCGGGTACTGCATCGGCCAGGAAGGGTATGACGTCCCGTGCCCCCGCCTCGATGACCAGTCGCTGCCCCTGTCTGGCGGCGAACGAGAAGGTGTCGGTATCACCCGGCATGATCTGACCGTTCACCACCACTGGCAGCTCGTCGATCGCCTCGTCGGCGAGTGTGTCGTTCGGTTCCGTCTCGTACACCTCCGGCCACCGGCCGACCTGAATCCAGAGGGGATTCGACATCGACGTCTCTGTGAGCAGACGCAGTTCGCGCTTGCCCGGCTCGGCATCACGGGCGACTTTCACCCGCAGCGTCACTTGTTCAGTCAACTGTTCGTTCGGCTGTCGCTTGGGATCACGGTCGCGCTCCTCATAGATCTTCATCTCGCGCAGTTGTTCCTCGTTGAGACCCGCGGCGGCTGCCACGTCTGCGTCCGACGGCTGACCGCGCGTCTGGCTCTTCTTGCGCTCCTCGATGAGAGTCTCTTTCGCCTCACGGAGCGTCATCCGGAGGTTGTTGTATTCTCCCTGTGTCAACGGGCGATACCAACCGAGAACCTCGACTTCGACGCCGTCGCCGGAGAGATGCGCGAGGGTCGCATCCTTGAGATACTGTCCACCGAGGACGACTTCACATGATGATCCCCGCTGACACCCGGCAGGGTAGGCATACGCCAGATGCGGATCGCGCGGTCCTCGCTGAGCCAGCGCCGGCGGCGCGGCAATCGTCATGACTGCAACAAGCAGACTCCCGACGAACGGGTTGCGCTTCATGTGATGTGTCATGTCTCCCCTCCGGTCGCCTAAACAATCTCGGTCAAACGACCGCCGGTCTGCATCCCTTCATCTTCGCCTGGCGTCGCGCGGATGAATTCTCCGCGAGGGTGAGGCAGACTGGCAGCCGGGTCGATGCCCAGCAACTCGTACATGGTGCCAATCAAGTCGCCCGGATAAACAGGGCGATTCTTGACCGTCTCGGCCCGGGCATCGGACTCGCCGACAACTTGTCCCCCTTGGAATCCTCCGCCGGCCACCAGGGTCGAGAAGACGCTGCCGAAGTGATGCCGACCGCCATTCCACGGCGATTCGTTGGCGACCTTGGGAGTGCGACCGAACTCTCCGATGCACCAGACGATCGTACTGTCGAGCAGCCCTCGCTCCGCCAGATCAGCGATCAACGTTGCCAGACCACGATCCAAGTCCGGCAACAGGCGGCGCATCGCCGGGAAATGATCCTTATGGGTGTCCCAGCCGCCGTGGTTGATGGTCACAAACTTCGTCCCTTCCTCAATCAGTCGCCGGGCCGCCAGGCAGGACTGCCCGAATTTTGTGCGGCCGTACTTCGCTCGCAACTCGGGCGTCTCCTGCGCCAGGTCGAACACATGTCCCGCATCTCCGAGCATGAGGTCGTAGGCGTGCTCACGGGATTTGGTCGCGATCGCCAGTTCGGTGTCGCCGGACAGGGCTTTGTCGAGCGAGTTGAGCCGCTCAAGGAGTGTCCGCCGCTCACGTTGCTGTTCGTCCGTCAGGTCGGCCGCGATGATCCCTTCGACCGCAAAACGTGGGGCATTCGGATCGCCCCCTGTCGCAAACGGCCTGTACCGAATCCCCAGAAAGCCGGCTTCCGAGAAGCGACCTTGCGGGTCCGTCAGCACAACATAGGGCGGAATGAGACTCTCGTGTTCCGACTGCTCCTTGGACTCCGGAACGCCCTTGAAGGCTGTCACCACAGCACCGGCGGCCGGGTAAACGATCCGTCCCGGCATGCGGCCCGTCTGCGTGAGATACGATGCCGTCTCGTGGCCATTCTGACCGTGTGTGAACCCGCGAATCAACGAGTACTTGTCTGCCAGCATACTGAGTTCGGGCAGCAACTCGCCGATCTGAATGCCGGGGATGTTCGTCTGGCACACACTCGACAGTGGGCCGGTATACTCGCTGCCCGCGTCCGGCTTGGGGTCGAACGTATCAATGTGCGACGGACCGCCGGAGAGCCAGACCTGAATCACCGCCTTCGCCTTGGCCTGCGGGGCCGTCGACATAGCGGCAACTCCCTTCGTCGACGGAGCCTCTGCCGCGAGGAGTCGTGAGGCGAGCATCATCCCGGCCGCGTTCAGAGTCCCGTGTTGGATCATCTGCCGGCGCGAAATCGTCGGTTGTCCTTCAGAACTGCAAATGGAGTTGGTCATGAGTCTCACACCTTGCTTGGGGGCTTCGTCATGAGTCGTTGTCAATGTCGAAACAGAAACTCGTCGCTGTTGATGAGCGCCCACGCCACATCGAGTCCGGGACCGTATGTCCCCACATCGTAGAGCATGCGGACTTCTTCATCGGTCGGCCGTCTCGACAAGATTGCCAGATAGAGCATCTCGACGTTGTCGGACCGGGTCAGCAACTTCTTGATCCCTGTGCCGCGCTTGATCTTGTCCCGAATATGATTGGAATTGAGCAGATGCAGGGCCTGGCCCGATGAGAGATGGTTGTTTCGATCGGACTCCAGACCTGTGTCGCGTGACGGGCGACCGAACAGTTCCAGGAAGTTACTGGTGATACTGCCATCCGGCAGCGTTACGGCGCGTTGCCCGTCGGGCAAGAATGTGAACGGCTCCGGGATAATGCTCATGTAGTCTTCGGTCGTCTCGGTGATCTTGCAGATCACATCGATGAGCACCTCCGCATCGAGCCGGCGAGTGGGGTAGTAAGCGAAGTTCTCTACCGCACGCGGGTCATCACTCTGTGGAATGCAGGCGAGTTGATAAGCGTGCGAGTTAAGGATCAGTCGATAGAGATGCCGGAGGTCGAAGTCGGCGGAGACGAGTTCCTCAGCCAGATGATCGAGTAGTTCGGGATGCGACGGCGGGTTGTCCGGGCGAATGTCATCGACAGGGTCCACGATGCCACGTCCCATCAGCCAGTACCAGGCCCGATTGGCGATCGCATGGCTGAACGCTTTGTTCCTGGGATTCACCAGCCATTGTGCAAACGTCTGCCGGGGATCGTGCCCCTCGGGGATGGACACGAGTGCCCCGCCGGGAAAGACGGCCATCAGTGGTTCGTGGGGAGAGTCAGCCCTGCCTGTGCGCGAATCAAAAAAAACGATCTCCTCTTTCCACTCACCTGTGGGCTTGTAGCCGACCTGGGAGAAGAAGACGCTCATGCCGTCCAGTCGTTCTGCTGACCAGTTTTCCGTGCGCTGGCAGAGGAAGGTCAGCGCAACCACTTGAGCGAGGGCCTCGGGATCCTTGCTCTGCGCCGCGCGCCAGAAATTGACCTGCGGCGTGCGGAAATTGCTCCCGGACGATGTGAGCAGATCAACGACGAAGGTGTCGTAGGGCACGTTGTCGTCAATCGCCTGACGAACCCAACGAGAATACGCCTGCGCCGCGTTCGGCCAGAGATTGATCGGAAACTCGGCTTTCACGCGCAGAAGGTCGCACCAACGCATCGCCCAATAGTCGGCGAACTCGGGACGCTGGAGTGCCTCATCGATCAGCTGGGCACGCTTGCGGGGATCGGAGTTATCCAGGAACCGCAGCGCCTCCTCGACTGTGGGCACGGTGCCAAGCACATCAATATAGATCCGCCGCAAGAAGACCTCATCGCTACAGAGCTTGGCGGGAGTGATGTCCAATTCGTCCAGCCGACCGAACACGAGTGTGTCGATTGAGTTCTGAGGTACTGGAGATTGTCGACTCGCGAACGGGCCCCCAGCATTCAAGTGCGAATCGGCCATCGGAGCCCATGCAGGCTCAGGTGGATCGTCGCCCTCGGTCAACATGGCAAGCTCTTCGGCAGCGGGACTTGCCACAACGCTATTTGCTGCGGTCGTCGCTGAGACGTTCACCTCGTCTGTCGGCGAATTCCCTTCGTAGTACAGCCAGTGGAAGCACCAGACAGCGGCCGTGGTCGTGACGAAGATGATGAGCCCATTGGCAACACGTCCGTGGGGCTTCCGATTTCGGTGGCTCAGTGAGCCAATACGAATCTCCGCACCGGCCTCTGCACACTGCGAAGAGCCTTCTCCTCCGATTGGCCCGTCCGTTTCTGGGACCACGATTGCCTGGTGTGTTCTAAGGGGACTCACTGTTGGCTGCCTCGCCTAACCTGGAAAAGGCCACGCCCTCAATTTCCACAAGCAAGTCCGGCCGGCACACGTCTGCCTGAGCATAGATGGTAGGCAACCGGCCGAAGTGGCGTTCACACACGGCGCGGCACGTCTCATAGTCCTCGGGACGTTTGACATATACGCGAACCTTTGCCAGATCGCTCAACTTCGCGCCTGCCCCCTCGACACGGTGACGGGCAAAGTTCTCCCGACTGATGAGATTCCTGATGTTGTCGATCGTCTGTTCCGTCTGTTTCTCGGCGTCTCCCAGATGCACAGTCTCAGAGTCCACAATGCTGGCGGTGCCGGAGATCCAGGTTGTGACGTAGTCCCCAATGACCACCGCCATTGCCCGTGAGAACTTGGGGCTCTCGGCGGAGAACTTTTTCGAGTAGCTGAATGCCGACGTCTGCCGGGGGTTCTCGAGCGGCGATAGCCGAACGTCCTTCCGTTCGGTCTGGAGTGTCATGCAACTGAGCGTCAAGCCCTGTCCTGACATGCCGATGCCGGTACTGGCCGGGTAATAATCGCGACCGTTCCTCTGAGTTGTCATCTGCCCCTGCGCCGTCTGTTCGACGAAGAAGTCGGTTCGCGCCCGATTCAGTTCGCGATAGCGTTCGATGCCCTGCTCGAAATCGGTGATGCCGCCCAAGTACAACCACACGCGGACCACATCCTGAAACGACGTCTCGGCTTCCTCCAGACGTCGAGCGGCCTCGTCGAATGCCTGTTTTGATTGGGCGTATGCCGTCGTCGCCAACTCGTTTGGTGCGATACCACCAGTGTGAACCCACCGCAACCCGTCGTAGGTGATGGCGACGACGTTGGTTGAGAGAAACTCGATCTCAATTCCTTCGCCGCCAAGTGCCCAGGCTTCGATCGCCAACGCCTGCCCGCCACAGGGAGGTTGCACGACGAAGTTTGTCGCGGGCGCGTGGTCTCCGAAGTAGGCGGCGAACAGTTTCTGACAGGCCTCCGCAGATGCGGCCTCGCGCAAAAAAACGGTCTGCGACGTGACCGTCATGGGAACCGGCTGTTGATTGACGACCGCCCGTATCGTCGAAATGGCTTCCCAGATCTGGTCGACGACACTGCCGGTGGCCTGTGGCGTAACCATGAGCGCGATGCGACGAATCCGTTCGAGGTCAATCACCGTGTGCGACTGATCGCACATCAGACAGGGCGGCACATCGTGCGGGAGTTCGCTGACCATTCCACGCAAGCTGCAGTGGGACACGCCATTCTCGCCGGAGAGCAACTGCTTCGCGGGCTCCATGCGATAGCAGACAGCCAACTCCGGTTCGATCGTGTCTCGACGATCCAGGGCCGCGGCACCGGCTGTTTTCGAGTTCGCCATGAGTGCCCCTTTTTCGTTGGTCACCTGTCGTGGTCACACATTCACAAGGATTCAGAGCGTCATCACTCAGCTCAGGCGATCGCTTCATTCTGAGGTTGATACGTGCGAGCAGGCCTGAGCACACAATGGACTCAATTCACTCCCATGCAACATCACTTCTCGAACGGTCAATTGCCCAAACTTCTGTTCAATCACAGCCATCGCGTCATCAATCTGACGGTGCACCGGACACAGCTCTGCGGCATGTGCATCCAGAGCGAATGGGCATGTTCGAATGCGCTCGAACGGATCGATGGCGTTGATCACGTCCAATGCAGTGAGCTGCGAAGGATCACGATGCAGCACGAATCCCCCCTGGTTCCCGCGACGCGCCGACAGAATCCCGGCCTTGGCCAACTCCTGAAGGACCCGAATCAAGTAGCCTGGGGCAGCCTGGATCTGCTCCGCGATCACCTTGACTTTGTGCGGTTCACCCGGACGTTGCGCCATCCATACGACGGCTCGCAGGCCAGATTCGCTCGCTTCTGACAACAGTCTCATAGTCTTACGACACCTCCTTATGTCCTTATGTCTCCCAATCTACCTCGCGGTCAAAATCAACGCAAGTGTGCTTTGATGCATTGATACCAACATTGGCATTGAGGTGCTGCGGTTGCGCGTCAGGCTTCGGTCGACATCACCAGTGTCGCGCGATGCGCGAGTGAGTGAGGCTCTCGTCTCGTGCTGGACTCAATACAGACTTGGTTCCAGCTCTTCGCCCGCCTGCATCGCGTACCACTGATCGAGCGTGTACATCACATCGCGATGCTTGGAGCCGTTGTAGGGCCCGACGATCCCGTCTTCGGCCATATAGTCGACCATCCGCGAGGCGCGACCGTAGCCGATGCTCAAGTGGCGCTGCAGCAGAGAACAACTCCCGCGCCCTTCGCGGATGACCACCTCGCAGGCCTGGGCATACAGTTCGTCCCGGTCGCGAATGGCGTCGAGTCCGCCGGGGGATGCTTCCGAAGCGCTGGTGGCCAGGGCAATCTCTGCCGAATACTGCGGCTCCATCCCGCTGAAGAAGTCGATGACTTCGTGTCACCTCGTCGTCGCTCACGTAGGTCCCCTGGCGCGGGTCAGCGTGCTGGTCCCCGGCGCCAGATACAGCATGTCGCCGTTGCCCAGCAGTCGCTCGGCACCGCACTCATCGAGCACGACACGGCTGTCGGTCCGGCTGGAGACCTGGAACGAGATGCGGGCGGGCAGGTTGGACTTGATCAGTCCGGTGATGACGTCGACCGTCGGCTTCTGCGTGGCGAGCACCAGGTGGATGCCGACCGCGCGTGACTTCTGTGCGAGTCGAATGATGTGCCCCTCGACATCCTTGCCCGAGGTCATCATCATGTCGGCCATCTCGTCGGCGATGATCACGATGAAGGGCATGTGCTCGGGGACATCGTCGGCTTCTCGGATCGTCGGGATCGATGCCCAGTGCGCTCGAGGACCTTCTCCTTCCCGAGCTTGTTGTAGCCGTCGAGATGACGCACGTGGCAGCGGGCCAGCAGGTCGTAACGCTCTTCCATCTTGTCGACGGCCCAGGCGAGCACTGCCTCCGCCTTCTTCATGTCGGTGATGACCGGATGCATCAGGTGCGGGATGCGCATGTACGGGCTGAGTTCGACCATCTTCGGGTCGATCATCAGCATCTTGACATCCTCGGGCGAGCGCGTCATCAGCAGCGAGAGGATGAGCGTGTTCAGACAGACGCTCTTGCCGGTTCCCGTCCGACCGGCGATCAGCAGGTGCGGCATCTTCGCGAGGTCCACCGTCAGCGGACGTCCGCTGACATCCTTGCCGAGAAAAAGCGGCAGTTTGATCTTGTCCGCCCTGTCCCCAACTGCCTCGATCAGTTCACGCAAGCGAACCATCACCGTCTCATCGTTGGGAACTTCGACGCCGACCGTGTTCTTCCCGGGAATCGGTGACACCACGCGGACCGCCGGCACCCGCAGGGCGATCGCCAGGTCGTCCTGCAGGGCAGTGACCTTCGAGAGCCGCAGGCCCGGCTCCAGGTTCAGTTCGAACTGGGTGACGACCGGTCCGGTATCGATCTCCGACACCTTCACATTCAGGCCGAATTCCTCGAACGTCTTTTCCAGCGTGGCCGCACACACCTGTGCCTTCTTCGCCAGTTCGTCGAACGGAAACTCCTCTGCAGGCTCCAGCAGCGAGAGGGCCGGAAGTTCGTAGTCGTTTGTGGATCGAGTTGACCCGAGGCCCGGCAGCAGCGACTTCATCCGGTCACGCAACGTCGCGACAGCAGGGGGATTCACCTTGATGGGACGGACGACGTTGGGCTGCGGCACGGGTGCCTTGTCGACGGACGGCTTGACGGCTTCCGATGCGTCAGACAGTTTGCGTCGCGATACGGGGATTGGCTCGACGGGGGCCGCAGGTTGTTCGCTTACTTTGGGCGCCGAGCCTCCGAAGAGCATCCGGAAGCTGGCGCGTAGCGGCCATGTCAAAGTGCGATAGACCATTCGCACGAGGAACGACTCGGACGCGAGCAGCAGCCCTGCCGTCAGGACGGTGGCAACGAAAATCAGCGATCCGATCGTGGAGAAGTGGTCCATGAGAACAGTGGCCCCCATCGCGCCCACGTAGCCGCCACTTCCCACCACGTGCATACCACTGGCGGGAGTGAGCACATGCAGGCCGGCGCAGGTCGCAGCGATCGTCAGTGTCCAGCCCAGCATTCGCAGCAGCGGGTCGTCGAGTGGATGGCGGGAGAACAACCGCAGATTGAATAGCAGTAACGCCCCGAGCAGCAGATAGCTGCCCTGGCCCAGAGCTGTCTGCAGATCTGCGGCCAGTCGCGCTCCGACCGGACCGCAGAGGTTGTGAGGGACGGCGTTTTGCGGATAGATCTGCGCGAAGGGAGGATCGGCCCGCTCGAACGAATACAGGCTAAGCGCAAGAAAGACGATGGCCGCCAGGAGGCCGATGGCCAGCAAATCCGTTCTCAGGCGACGATAGTCGATCATGGCGTGCACAAGGCCCGACCCTCGGGCGGCGAACTCCTCGATTCCCGAATCCAGCGCAGGGAGGTCCACCGGGAAAGGATCCTCTGCCTGAAACCTACCATGCTCCCGGCTGCGTGTTGCCAAAACGCCACATGCCGTGGGGCATTGGAGGAACAAGCGGACGCGAGAGGCCGATTGACTCGACGCGGTCGACCTGTCACATCACACTGGTACTGCTGGTGCTGACGGTCGAGCGGGATGCATCACCCTGCACCGGGAATCAACCGGGTGGCCAGCTGAGCTGCGCTGCCCCAGCAGATGGAAGTGGAGGTGATCAACGGACTGACCGCCATCCGGGCCGGCGTTGATCACGACGCGGTACCCATTGGTCAGGCCCAGCGACTCGGCAAGATTGCGGACGACAACCAGGAGATGTCCCATGAGTGGGGCGTCCGCATCACCAATCTGTGCCAAAGAGGCGATCTCTTGTTTGGGAATGACCAACACGTGCACCGGGGCCTGCGGACTGACATCCCGAAACGCCAGACAGCGGTCATCCTCGAACACAATGTCTGCCGGGATCTCCCGATCGATGATCTTCCTGAAGATCGTCTTCGCTTCGTTCATGAGGGTCGTCTTTCACAAATCAAATTGAATGCGGCGATCGTCGGTGGCCAAGGCTACAGCGGCCTGCAGCATCTCAGGTCAACACTCCCTGCAGCAATCCGCGAAGCAGCGGGATCAGCTTCTGGGTCACCTGTGCGTAAGTTCCATAGCCGCCCGCAATCAGCAGACCCACAAATGAAATCACCAGCAGGCAGTCCCACAACGGCCCCGGTTTGAGGCGTTCATCCGTTGCCTTCCAGCGAAAGTAGAGGGCCCCAAACCCGATCATTGGCAGCAGCAACGCCTGCATGGTGCCTGAGAGCAACACCGCCGTCACCGGGTTGATCCCGGCGAGATAAAGCGACAGACACAGCAACGGCAGCACCACGCCAAATGCCGAGACCGACCGGTTGTGCACTTGCTGATTGTGCCGGTCCATCAGCCCCCACACCTTCAGAGCATCGGTATACAGCCGTGTCTGACCGGCGATCGCAACGAGAAACGTCGAATATAGGACGGCGATGGCCCCCACAAGAAACAGCCACTTGGCATACTCTCCGAAGACCGGAACGTAGGACTGGGCCAGTGTGCTGACCATGCGCATCCCGTCAGGATCCAGTCCCTTGCGGTGCAACACAGCGACTCCCATGACGAAGAACGCCAGTGTGGCGACGGTGTAGATCGCCATCGACACATAGGCGTCGATCTTCATCACGCGCATCCAGCCCCGCGCTGCGCATCGCCCACTCGTCGCTGTTGCTCCGCCGCCCGGTGTACTTCGCATACCCTTTCTCGATGCACCAATACGGATACTGGATGAGTTCGGTCGCTCCGACACCAATGATTCCAAACGTCGCCAGGGCCGTAACCAGCGGACTGGGGCCACCCGACGACTTCGGCAGCCGGAACATGAGTCCCTGCAGCCACTCTTCCAGCGGGATCCGCCACTGCGGCGTCGCTTGCAGCGACAGTACGTTTCCCAGTGTGATGAACGTAAACGTCACCACCAGTGCTGTCGAGAAGTTCTGAATCAGGCCATAGCGCCCATTGTACAGCAGCGCCACCGTCACCAGCGCGGCGGCAGTCGCCCAGTAACGGTCATCCACGGTCACCGGTTCGACAAGTTTCCCGCCCTGGCGAACCGTCTGCAGTGTGCTGTCACCTCGCTCTCCAAGTTCGAGGAGGCGCGTTGCCATCAACTCCTGACCGGCTGAGATCCGTTCCTGGTCCTCACGGGTCAGCGACGTCCATTGCTCGGTTCCTTCCAGTCGTGCCGCCTCCCAGTCGAGGAATCGCTCCAAGTCACCCTGGGCGGGAATCCGGATGGCGTCGAGATAGTCACCCGTGATCGGACACGAAATCGCCAGCGCCTGTCCCACGCCACCGACGATCCCTCCCAGTTGGCCCACGGTACAAGCCATCATGGCCAGCCAGAACCACAGGATCCAGCTGACTCGCTTGCGGGGTCCCGGCAACGTGTTAAGTGCCGCGAGCGTCGTCTGGCCGTGGGTGATCGCGTGGCGACCCAGCTCGATCTGGACGAACACCTTGATCACGCAGCCCACGATGATCAGCCACAGCAGCGTGATGCCCCCCTGTGCGCCGGTCTTGGTCGTGGCGATCAATTCACCGGACCCCACAATGCTGCCGGCGATAATCAGCCCCGGACCGAGTTGACGCAGAGTCTCGGCAAACCTGCGGGGGGGATTGGTTCCTGTGCCGTCTTCACGCGGGTCGAGATCGGGAGGGACCGTGTCCTCGTCGAGGGGAAGGCTCATGGGCGCGTGAGGTCGAGGCTCCGGAGATCGGGGAACAGAACGACATTCCACCCTACACGTCTCCTCCGCAACTCACAATGAAACCACTTGCGACCTCGAGAGTCTTCCGATTGTGAGGGCTGTTCGAGCGCAGCCGATCACGTTGGTCCCGGTAGGATCGGTGTGTCGATGTCAATGAAGGACCGGGGTGCTCGCTGCCCCGTGCTTTCGCTGCCGCCTCGGCGGTGTGCAATCAGGAGTTCGCCCGTACTCGAAGGGACTCGAGGCCATGTCCACAGTTTGCGCCCGGATCTGCTGCGTCGTTCTGGTCTCGCTGCAGTTCAACGTTCTGCGGGCCGAGGAGGCGTCCCCGTCCTTCCTCTGGGCAGAAGCACAGGAGGCCTCGGACACTATCCAGCCGGCCTCCGCGGCCGACTGCCCTCCGGAGATGCCCTACACGTCGACCGATCCCAATCAGGTTCTCGGTGCGCAGGCGGGTACTGCGCCGACATTTCCCTGGTTGTCGCGTAGCTTCAGTGCGTTCCGCTCCCCCGCCTCATACGGCATGGAGTATTGGGAGCGCTGCCCCTCGTCCCCCTGGACACCGCGCGGACTCGGCGTTGCTCGCCGCAGTTCTGCCTACCGGATGGACTACAAGCCCTACCAGCTGAAAAGCAACTACTCCACCCAAGGACCGGCGTTCTATCCGCGCATCGAGATGCCACCCTGCTGCGGTCTGGATTGCGGCGGCTGCAACTCGTGCTTCTGGGACTGGTACTGTCACTAGGACAGCGTCACACCTCGATCTTGGGGTTGTGTACCACTGGCCTTGCCGGTGGTACACCTTGAGGTCGCACGCATTGTGGCGCCCGGGCGAACCCAGGGGCACCCGATTCCAGTTGTTGACACTGCACGATTTGAGTGGTTCACGTGCGAGGCATCGCCGCCTTCTGGGGGTGAGCGAAACCGGCAGTTTGCCCACGGTGGTGAAACACATCACGCTTCGTAATGCTGAAGCCGCTGCGCGAACTCCTGATGCGGTGGGCTGCCCAGCCCCGTCTGTAGGACATCGAGTACGCGCGGCAAATCTCCAAGGATGATTGCGGCGGCGTCGAGACAGAGGCCGGGGAAAGTCTCGCTGCGGAAGATGCCATCGTCCCCCGGAGATAGCCGGTCGAAGCGGCCCTCGCGGAGGATGAACCAGTCGAGTGCCTTGTCCCACACGCGCCAGACGATGTACTCGCGGACCCCGTTTCTGCGGTACGCATGCAGCTTATCGTGCAGGTCGTAGCTGGCGGTGCTCGCCGCGATCTCCGCAATCAACTCCGGGGCCCCTTCCACGTAGCCGTCCTCCACACGACTCAGCCCCCCACACTCCGGCAGGATGCGGAGGTAGCCATCTGGCTGCGGGGCATTGTCGAGGTCGAGCCGCAACGTCGAGCTGTCGCCACCGACCACACCCGGCGTGCGGGCCTCGTACAGGAACAGGAATCCATTGAAGCGGAAATGGGGCTCGCCATGATCCTCCGCAGAGACCGGGGAGGGCATGTAGACAACTCCTTCGATCAGCTCCGCCTTGTGGACACGCGGCATGGCACTGTAGCGACGCAGGAACTCGTCGATCGTCAGCCGGTCTCCCGCCTGGAGCAATGGAACAGAGGTTGCGGGTGCCTGCAGTGTTTCAGGTGCCATGGGAGTTGCCATCGCGGATCGGCCCCGTGCGAAAGACTTCAGGGTGACTCGACTGCATTCATTCTACCATGCGGGTACACTGGGAACAGGTCAACCTCGCTGCCTTTCCTCGTTGGATCAGTCAATGCATTGCCCGTTTTCGCGAACGGTTTCGTGGACGTGTCCTTCTCATTTCACGGTCTCCTTGCCTGCCGCGATGCTCGTTGTAATCGCGGCCGTTGCCCTCGGTATGACGAGCAGTCCGGTGAGTGCGGCTGATCGTCCCAATCTGCTCGTCATTCTCGTGGACGATCTGGGATACGGCGACCTGGGTTGTTATGGAGCGGAGGACCTGCGGACGCCACACATCGACGGGCTGTTCGCTCAGTCGATCCGCATGGACGAGTTCTATGCGAATTGCCCCGTCTGCTCGCCCACGCGGGCGGCGTTGCTCTCGGGGCGCTATCAGGACATGGTCGGCGTGCCGGGCGTGGTGCGAACACATCCCGAGGACAACTGGGGGCATCTCGCACCAGACGCGGTGTTGCTGCCAACACTGCTGGATGGAGCGGGCTATCATACGGCCCTCATCGGCAAGTGGCATTTGGGACTGGAGGCACCGAACCGTCCGACCGATCGCGGGTTCGAGCACTTCCACGGGTTTCTCGGCGACATGATGGACGACTACTACACGCATCGTCGGCACGGGAACAACTACATGCGACTGGGCGACGAAGAGATCGATCCCGAAGGTCATGCCACCGATCTGTTTAGCCAGTGGGCGTGCGACTGGTTGCAGAGTCAAAAGTCGGACGAACCGTTCTTTCTATATCTGGCGTACAACGCGCCGCACACACCGATTCAACCGCCGGATGAGTGGCTCGAACGGGTGAAGCAACGCGAGCCCGGCATCAGCGAGAAGCGTGCGAAGCTGGTCGCGCTGATCGAGCATCTGGATGACGGTGTCGGTCGGGTACTCGCCTGTCTGGAACAGACGGGCCTGGCGCAAGATACGATCGTGGTGTTCAGCTCCGACAACGGCGGTCAGGTGGAAGTGGGGGCGCGGAATGGTCCGCTGTGCCGGCAAGGGGACGGTGTATGAAGGGGGCATCAAGGTCTGCACCTGCGTCCGCTGGCCGGGGCGAATCGCGGGCGGCAGCCAGTCGACCCAGCGGGCACTGTCGATGGATTCGTTCCCCACACTGTGTGAAGCCGCGGAGGTGGACATCCCTCATGAGATCGACGGCCGCAGCTTCCTGCCCACGCTGTTTGGGAAAGAGCAGGCACCACTCCGCAAATACTGGTTCTGGAGGAGGCGGGAAGGCGGGCAGCAGTTCGGCGGCAAGACGATCGAAGCAGTCCGACGGGACGACTGGAAGCTGCTGCAGAACAGCCCATTCGCACCTCAGGAGCTCTACGATCTGTCCAACGACCCGCTTGAAAAGCGAGACCTGTCCCGATTGAATCGCGAGGAATTCAATGAACTCTCGGCAGTGCTCCGACGTGAGATTCAGCGTTACGGCAGCGTGCCCTGGCAGCGGGCCGCGTCACACGCCGAACCCATTCCATAGGACACAGGAGTCTGTGCCATGTTGTGTCGGCTGACTGTTGCAGCAGCCCTGCTTTGCGCCGTGTATCAATCGGCATCGGGGCAGATGCCGCCGGACACAGAAACTGAGGATGCCGAACCAAAGTTGTGCAGCGTCGATCCCCGTGGCCGCCCGGATCAGGAGCTGGTCAAGGTCGACAACGCCCGCTACTACGTCTGGCACGAAGGAGACCTGTGGCATTTGCGGACTGCCGCGAAAGGGCTGACGTCATTTTCGGGTTCCATCAAGCTCACGTCAGGATCATTGGGACGATTGCGTCCCATCGGTCTCGAGAAGAAGGCGCGCAATCCTGATAAGTGGACTGTCAATGCAGAGCGAACGGAGATTCGCTTCGAGATCCATACCGTGGGGAAGTTCGATGGGTTCGACTTCGATGTCCGGGATGGAGTCGAGGGACGCATCGAGTACGACCTCAAGATCGGCAAAGAGAGCCGCAACATGCCCCGACGGATTTACATCGGACCGGACGCCGGGCATCCCGAGCACAGCCGCTTTGCACTGCCGATCACGCCGACGGCCCCGCCGGCAAAGTCCTCGTGACTCATCGTTCGGACGTCGTGACATCGTCGCGCGATGTCCTGACGCTCGATGCTCCCAGTTCGTTGCCGTCATCATCCAGCAGCGGCGCGATCCAGTTTCGCACAAAGCACGGGTTGACCGGGCCGAAGTGTCCCTCCGAAGTTCAGATCCAGCATCATCCGAGGCTGGTAACGAAGCTCTGTCAGTGCCGGGCCGTCATTGGAACCGGAATTCATGGATGACTGATGAAACCCGCGGCAGCCGGCTGCGATTGTGTGTTTGCCGTCACAGGTTCCGAACAGCATCGTTCCCAGGCAGAGAGCGGGAATGTCGAAACATGAGGAGATGTTCCACAGGCCCCGCGTCGTCTGTTGCAGGGCCCGAGACAAGTCATAGCCAGGTGAGATGGCGGCCAGCAGCAGAATGCCGGACGTGACCTTCACCTCCGGCGGGAGTCGTTCCAGCGTGAACAGGCACATCGCTCCGCCCCCCGAGTGACCGATGAGGTGCACCGGCTGCTGTGGATGCGACTGCCGGTAGCGGACGATCTTCTCGACGAGCGCCTCCACCTGCGCGGCATGTCTGCGGCAGTCCCGCAGGCTCTTCAAAGCGAAGAATGGGCCGTGAGTCCAGTCGTGAATCTCCATGCCATAGGGAACTCCCGCCTGCAGCAGTCCGCGCACGATCCAGCGGTTCAGGAAGCTGTGTCCCTCGATGCCCGGCAGCACGATCACATAGCCCTGCGCAAGGCGCTCGGGCGACATCAGGTTGAGATGTCGATGACTCACGCAGACTCCCCGGGCACTGACTCATCATTTTGAGAACCGAAGCTGGCAGCTTCGGCCACGATAGACATCCCGCTCCTCTTCGAGTCGCGGCTAAACTCATCAACTCATCAACTCATCAACTCATCAACTCATCAACTCATCAACTCATCAACTCCCGGCACACGATCCAGCAGGCGCGACAGCTCGCGGACGTTGGCCGTGTGATGTTCGATATCCGCCTGCAGTTGCTGGGGACGCTGGCGATAGCCGAGTCGTCGCGCGAGAAACTCGAACTCCTCCGTATCGACGGCGGGCACGGTGAGGTCGCGGGCATCGCCGCGCACCATCCGCAAAGCATCGATGAGTCGCCGGAGAAACCGGTAGGCATCCCGCAGACGCACACGCTCCGGCCCCGTCACCACGCCGATGCCCTCGAGTGCCTTGAGTGCCTCGCGCATGTTGGGGACCCGCAGTTTCTTGTGACGGTGCCCGTGCGTGATCTGCAGGCCCTGCACCAGGTACTCGCAGTCCACGAGTCCACCGGGGCTCAACTTGGCGTTGAAGGTTCCCGGTTGAACCAGTTGCTGCAGTTGCCTTTCGCGCATGGCCCGCATCGAGGCGACATCAAATGCACGGCCGCTGTAAACGAGTCGATCACGCAGCGAGACGACATGTTTGCCAAACGGAACGCTCCCTGCGATCGGTCGTAGTTTGACCAGCGCCTGCCGTTCGTAGGGCCAGGCAGGTCCATCCGGGCCGAAGTATTTTTCAAACGTTTCGAGGGAGATGGCCAGACTTCCGGCTTTCCCGTCAGGGCGCAGTCTCAGATCGATTTCGAAGATGCCCTGTCTGCGGGCACGAATCGACTTGCGAAATATGTCCACCAGTGCCTGGTAATATTCCAGATTCGAGACCCGTTCGGGGCCGGTGGTCTTGCCGTCTTCTTCATAAAGAAACATCAGTTCGATGTCGGATGCAAAGCCCAGTTCCCGCCCGCCGCACTTCCCGAGCGCACAGATTGACAGAGGTGATTCCTCGCCCTCCTCCGACTGCGGCGTGCCAAATCGTGCACGCAGCTCGTCATCACCGATGTGCCACGCTGCCTCGACGACAACCTCGGCGACATCCGTCATTTCACGCGAGAACATACCGAACTTGTCCTGCAGCCCCAGAATGTGCCGCATGTCCACCCGCAACATCTCACGATCCTTGAAGGCGTTGAGGATGTCGCGGCGGGTGTCGAGGTCGGGTGCTGCCGCGAGTTCTGCCTTCAGCTGGGTCTGCATGGCCTTGCGGGTTCGGGGCCGATGCACGCCGGCCAGATCGGTGACCACCGGAAAGAGATTCGCATGTTGCAGCTTGAGAAAATCGTGCCACAGAAAGTCGCTGACTCCCAGCAGTTGCACCAGGGCATTGAGAACGTCGGACTGCTGCAGCTTGGCGAGCGAATCGATCCAGCCGGGTTGCTGGAACAGTTGCTCAATGAGTTCACCGAAATGCAGCAGCGCCGATTCGGGATTGGGCGAGGAGGGAAGCAGGTGCGTGAAGTGTTTGATCAGCACGATCGCAGCCCGCAATTCGAGCTGTCGTTGCGGGTCGGTGATTTTGCGGTCGCGGTCATCGGTGACGTGCAGCGTGTCAACAACCTGCCGACCTGCGGAGCGAATCTGCATCCGGTCGATGGAAATGCCGCACAGACTCAGGGCGTTGGTCAGTTCGTACAGAAAGCCGACGGTGTCCTCCCCGCGAATCTCGAGCACGGTGGCCTCTGGGGCGGCCTCGTTGTCGATGCCGATCTCCACCGGCAACAGCGGAGGGAGCGTCTCGTCGGACCGTTGCAGGGCGGCGGCGACACGCTTGGCCAGATGTCCCTGGGCCTCGCCGCGCGCGCCATCACACAGGAGCGCGATCAGCTCGGCAAGTTCAGATTGGTAACGGGTCCAGACGTTGTCCGGCACGTCCGCGTGACAGGCCTTCAGCACGAACACGTTGACGTACTTGCGAAGTCGCTCAGGGCCCCGTTGACTCCGCCGCCCAGTCCCAGGCACTTCATCCCCGGTAAACACATGACCCGATTCGATGTTGAATCCATACACAAACAACAGGCCGCACATCAGCGACAGTTCGCCCAGATGGTCGAAGCCGACGATTGCCAGTTCCCACCGTTCGTCCTCCAGTGGGCGGGCCTCCACGAGGACTTGCCTGTCGGGACCGAGTTGTTCCAGCAGCTTCAGATGCCGTTTGAGGGTCGGACCGGCAAACAGATCCTGGTACGACGCAGCCGCCGCCCCCAGATGCACGGAGACCTTGCGACTCTCATCTTGTGGTTCGCCCGAGTCCTCCATCGGATCATCGATGAGATATCGCTCATAGATGCGGCGGATCTGGAAGCAGTGCCGATCGAACTGGGCGACGAACTCATCGGGGCCGGGATAATCCAGCCGACGGGCAAGATAGGCCAGTTCGCGTCGATCCTGCGGCAGCGAGTGCATCTGCTTATTGTGCATCAACTGCAGGGAATGCTCGATCGTCCGCAGGAAGACATACCCGGTGCTGAGCTGGCGGTAGTCCTGGGCGTGAATGACTTCCAGATCGGAGAGTCGCACCAGCCCATCGAGGGTGTTGATGCTGCGGACTGCCGGTTTCTCCTTGCCATAGATGAGCTGCAGCGCCTGTGTGAGGAACTCAATATCGCGAATGCTCCCCTGTCCCGCCTTGACCTCGCCCCAGCTGCGCCCCTGCTGTTCCAGATGATTCTCGATCTTGGCCTTCATCTCCCGCACCGACTCACGAACCTCCGCGGGGGTGATGTCAAAGATGATCGGTTCGAGCTGCCGGAGCAGATCGTTGGCGAGGGCGTGCTGTCCGGCAATGCAGCGAGCCTTGAGCAGTGCCTGCTTCTCCCACATGCGGCCATGCTTGCGCAGGTAGTCCACATAGGCCGTCAGGTTGGAGACCAGCGGTCCCGACTGCCCCCAAGGACGCAGTCGCATGTCGACGCGATACAGAAACCCCTCGGCAGTCGATTCCATCAGTGCCTTGATGAGTCGCTGCCCGAGCGTCCAGTATTGCTCCGCGCCCGACTCAGTGACGAACACCAGGTCGATGTCCGAACTGTAGTTGAGTTCCTCGCCCCCCAGCTTCCCGAAGGCCAGCACGGCGAAGCCCGACGTGTCCATCTGCAACTCTGCGGCGATGAGATCGAGGCTGACCTGCACGATGCTGTCGGCCAGCAGCGACAGCTGCAGCGTCACAGTCTTCAGATCCATCAGACCAAAGGCATCGCAGGCTCCCAGCCGCAGCAGCTCCCATTTCTGAAACCGGCGCAGCCGGTCCAGACGCTCGGCAGGCGTGGTGCCCTCATTGGCAGCGGCCCGTGCTTCGTCAATGAACTCTTGCCGGTGTTTGAACTCCGACAGGCGCCGGTGCAGCGTGAGCCGTTCCAGGTAGGCTGGATTCCGCAGCAGGATCTCCGTCAGAAACTGGCTGCCGACGAACAGCTTCACCAGGATCTCGACGGCCCGAGGATTCTCGGCGAGGTAGGTGAACAATTCGGATCGCTGCGGAACACTCTGCACAAAACGATCGAAGTTGATGAGCGAGGCATCGGGAGAGGCGGACGACGAGAGGGCGTGCAGCAACGGCGGCAAGCACGGACTGAACCGCCGCCGGTCCTCTTCATCGGTGCACAATCCCGCCAGTCGCTGACGGGCGGTCGCGGGATCATCGAATCCGACGGCCTCCAGGATTCTTTGCGCCTCAACCGCAAAGCGGACGTCGTCACTCAGCAGAGCATCGCGGTTGTCGAACATCGGCTCCAGATCAACAGAGATGGGGGGCCGCAGTTTAGCACATCTGAGAGCAGGGAGCAGGGAGCGGAAAGACACGGTGCGGAGGGCGGAGTGCCTTGACGATAGACTCTGCCAAGCATCAGATGGCCCATCGTCTCGTTGACAGTCTTCGCTGCCCACTCTAGCATGAGGGAACGGGCATTTCCGGGCTGCAGGGATGGGCCACGCGCTGGTCTTTGTGGCTCGTCTGCGGTCTGTCGACCCTCTCTCCTCGGGAATCCTGCACGCCATCCATCGACGAAATGCCGTCTGTCGAGAATCTGCCCGAGCGGACAACCCTGCCACCACAACCGGTGCTGAAGGTCACTACGTATGACCGCGTCAGTTCCTTCATGATGGCGCTGCTAGGTGGATTGCTGGTGGGCGTGCTGGCCGTCGTGGCGATCTGGTTTGCAAATCGTCCGCCGCCGCCGCTCGATCTGGTACCGCTCGAAATGCTGGAAGTCAGCGGAGGCTTCGAAGACGGCAATCCCGATGACACTTGGGATCTGCAATCTCCCGATCCCGAGGATCCCAATGCCTCGCTCATTGAGGAGCCGATCGAGGATCTGCAGATCGAAGAGGTACTCGATAACGTCGTTGAGCTGTCTGACCAAGCGACCGAGCAGTTTGAACAGGTCGAGGCCGATTCGTCCGAGGCGCGAGGGAACCCCGGCAGCGCCACCGGAACCGGGGGTCGGCCGCTCGGCATGGGTCCTGGGATGGGCGGAGTGCCCGCCGAACGGCGCTGGTTTCTGCGTTTCTCTGACGATCGGTCGATCGACGAATATGCCAAGCAACTAGACTTCTTCGGCATCGAACTGGGAGTGATTACCCCCGACGGCAAACTGACGTATGTCTCGAAGCTGAGTCAGGGACGTCCGCAGACACGCGCGGTCGAATCGGGGGCCGACGAGAAGCGACTGTACATGACCTGGCAGAGCGGTGATCGTCGTGCAGTCGACGCGGCCTTGCTGAAGAAGGTGGGGATCGTTGTCGATCGTCGGGCCGTCATCTTTCACTTCTATCCCAAGCAGACCGAACAGATGCTGGGGACGCTGGAGATCAAATACCGCAACACGCCGCCCCAGAAGATCCGGCGGACGTACTTCCAGGTGAAGAAACGCGGGAGTGGCTATGAGTTCGAAGTAACACGACAGTCCTATCTGTAGAGAGTCGTCAGCAGAGAGTCGTTAGTTGTCAGTTTTCAGTCACGAGCGATCACCATTTCCACAGAACTCGACCGCCTCACACCTACTGAACACTACCCATTACTGACAACTGATGACTGACACCTGCGTCAAGGAGCATCGATGAGTTTCATTCTTGAGTTTGCCGGTCCGGTCATCTACGGATCTCTGGCGATCGCCGCCCTGTATGGTGTGTTCTGCGTCATCCTCCTGCTGAGGAAGATCGCCGAGAAACGCTTTGCCAGCGATGCGGCGACTGAAGAGTTTCTGGGCCAGATCCGCGACCGCATGCAACAGAAGGACTTCGAAGGGGCCGCCGAGTTGTGCGACTCGCCGCCGTACTGGTCCAAGGCGGTGCCACAACTCATTTTGGTGGCACTGGCGAACAAGGATCAGCCGGTGCGCAAGCTCAGACAGCTACTCGCAGAGAAGTTTGAACGCGATGTCCTCGCCGATCTGGAGTATCGTCACTCGTGGATCGGGACGATTGTGAAGACGGCTCCCATGCTGGGGCTCCTCGGGACGGTGTGCGGCATGATTCTGGCATTCGCCAAGATTGCCTCCAGTCAGCAGACCGGAACCGACCCCAGCGCACTGGCCGAGGACATCAGTCTCGCCCTGTTCACCACCGCCATGGGACTGGCAGTCGCCATTCCGCTCGTACTGCTCGGGGCGATGGTGCAGGTGCGGATCGGCAAGTTGCAGGACGGTGTGCAGCAATACATCAGCGAGTTTCTGGACGATCTGGAAGCGACGCGGACTCCTTGAAGTACTCCCCCCACGACCGGTTGAGTTCATTCCGTGAATAAGAAACGCCTGCCATCCGACGATGAGCTGGACATCACACCGATGATCGATGTGACGTTCCTGCTGCTGATCTTCTTCATGGTGACCTCTACGATGAAGAAGGAGACGGCGCTGCAGGTGCCTCCTGCCCGGCATGGTGAGGGAGTGAGTACACGGGAGGCGATCGTGATCACGGTCGTCAATCGCGACGGAGAGCCGGAGCTGTATTTGAGCGATGGCCCGGATGGAAGTCCGGCCGAGCTGGGCGAGATTGCTGCCTACGTCAGCGAGGGACTGGCGGCCCAGAAACGTACGGTCATCATCAAGGCGGACCGGGAGTTGCCCTCGGGGTACATCGAGGAAGTCGCCCGGGCCGCGAATGAAGCGGAAGGGATCGAAAAGTTTTACGTCGGCGTACAGGACAAAACACAGTAGGAAATAGTAAGTAGGAAGTAGTAGGCAGCAAGTAGGAAGTCGGCGCTAACGGAGAAGAGTAGAGTCCTTAAATGAAGCAGCTAGTCATCTAATCAACAAATCAACTACTCGCCTAATCAATGCCTATCCAGTTTCGTTGTCAGCACTGCGTTCAGAAGCTGAGCATCAGCCGGCGCAAGGCCGGAATTGTTGTGGCCTGCCCGGCATGTGGTCGCGAGCTGCAGGTGCCGACGCTGGAGGAAGCATTTCTGGCCGGACAGTTGATCGAGAGTCCGGCGGAAGAAGCAGAACCTGACGCGCAGAGGCAGACGCTGCGGGCACCGGAAGCGGTCGGTGTGGGGGAGGTGGAAGGGTCACTTCCGTCAGCACAACTGGTCACTGCCACGGGCGAGCTCACCCTGCATGATGATGATGAGGATGAGGAGGATGACGGCTTCAAGCTCCAGGGGCGCGGGTTTCCCGAGGATGAGCTCGATATGACGCCGATGGTGGATGTCACATTTCTGCTGCTGATCTTCTTTATGATTACAGCCTCGTTCAGTTTGCAGAAGTCGATGGAGGCCGAAGCCCCCGCCCCCGAACAGGAAGGTGCGGCCCAGTTACCGATGCTGGAGGACTTCGCCGACGATTCAGTGATCGTCGAGATCGACGAGTCGAACACGATCTTCGTCGACGATCAGCCGGTCTCGGGCTGGCAGGAGTTGGAGGACGTGCTCGTCCGCAAGATCAATACCGAACAGAAGACCGAAATGGTCATTGAACCACACTATCGGGCGTCGCATGGGACCGTCGTCCAGGTGACGGATGCTGGGATCCATGCCGGCATGCAACGCATCCGCCGCGTCAGCCGGAGCAGTGAATGAGCGTAGTGGTTCGTCACCGTGTGATTCCCGGTTGCCACTGCTGGCGTCCAGCCGTGTTTTGGGCTTATGGTGAGATCAATCCCAACTCCGATTGGTGACGCGGCAGTGGAGCGTTTCAGCGTCATCGGAGGGTGTGCAGACTGTTCATCGCAGATGCCCGAGTGAGTCTCGAACCAGAGAAAGCGGTCCCGCAACAGGGATTGGAAGCGGTATGAGTCATCTGACAATCAGGTACGGCACCGGCGAAGAACAGCTGGTGGAGCTGTCGAAACAGCAGCCGGTCTCCATCGGCAGTCATCCCTCGAATGATGTGCGCATCGCCGACGATGGGGTCGCGACTATGCACTGCCGCGTCAGCTGGAACAAGACCGCCTTCGAGGCCGTGGCTGCCGGAGGAGACGGAATTGAGGTCAACGGGACGCGCGTTCATAAGGCGGTACTCAAGCCGGGCGATCTGCTGCGTGTGGGCAGTGCCGACATTGTGTTTGCTGAACAGCCCAGGAAGTCATTGATTCCCGGCATCCGCCCTCCCGCTGACGAAGAAGAGGTCAGTACTTTCGGACTGCGGCCCCTCTCGGATGAAATCGAGATTCCACTCCCCAAGCCGGTACCCGCTGTTCCGGAGAGCAAGCCTCGCAAGCCCGATCGCAACGCACCGCCGGTGACTGCGGAGGAACTCCTCGTTGAAGATCCTGACGAACGACGGGAGCGGAAGCGGTCCAGGTCGTCTGACAGGGAGCCAGAGGAAGGTCGTTCACGCTCGAAAGAACGGGAGTCGGAAGCCGACCGTGCCCGCCGCAAGGAGCGCGAGGCCGCCCGCAGCCGACCGGAGCGCACGCCGGACAAGAAGCCCAAGGAGGATCGCCCACCGGGACCGTCCCGCCCGGCAGCAACGCCGCCGCGTGCACCTGCCACCGAAGCAAAGCCCGCCGGTGATGCCCGAATGCCGGAAGAGGCACCTGCGGGCAAGTTCATCAGTCGCAGTGTCGAGATGGCGGCGTTCGACGCCGTCTCAGACAAGGCTCCCATCGAGGCCAAGGACAAACTCAGCGTACGCCTGAGGGAACATCTTCATTCGCAGAAGCGCCGACCCGGAGAGCGCGATGCATTGCGTTCGCCGCTGGTGTTGATGCTCGGGGGAGGGGCTGCGCTCCTCGTGCTTGTCGGATTGACGTTTCACCTGATCACCAGCCGGCAGACGACGCAGGCCCGCTTCGACGACGCACGTCTGCAGATGGAGGAAGGAAAGTACACGCAGGCGATCCGCGATTTCGAGAACTTCATTGCGGTGCATCCCCGCGATCCGCACACCGATGACGCGCAGGTGCTGCTGGGTCTGTCGCGGATTGAACGCTCGATTTCAGGAGCGACTCCCGACTGGTCCAATGGCATCAAGGAACTGCGCGACTTCATCACCGTGCGGCGTGATGTCCCCGGTTTTGAGGATCTGCATGATGAGATTCGCGAGCGATCTCAACAGATTGCCGAAGGAGCGGCGACGACTGCCGGCAAGACATTCGATCGCAACCTGCTGGCGATTTCGGATGAAGCACGGGCCCTGCTCACGACCTACGCCCCCAAGGATGTCCCGCCGACGGAAGTCCTCAATCGGATTGAAGCCTTCCGGCGCACGTCCGAGGCCGCGATTCTCAAGCACGAGACCTTGACCGGTGCCGTCGATCGCATCGATGCGTCACTCGCCGCGAAGAAGCCGCTGGCAGCAATCGTCACCCGGCGGGAACTCATCAACCGTTACCGGGAGTTCGAAACCCACCGCACGATTCAGGACCGCCTGCAGAAGACGCTGGAGACTGAACAACAGCTCGTCCGTAGTGAGAACCCCGATATCCCGGCGGTCACAGACGAACGACCCGCCGCGCTGCCGCAGCCGCTGTCACTCGTCTTTCACGCACGCTCCCGCAGTGATGAGGTCTCCATCGGCCGCATGGTTCTCGTGCTCGCGGCAGACTGCTGTTACGGGGTCGACAGTGTGACCGGTCTGCCGCTGTGGCGGCGTGTTGTCGGCTGGGATACGCCCTTCTTTCCGGTCCAGATTCAGACGCCGCTGGCAGGCGTTGTCGTGTTCGATACCGTACAGGAAGAATTGCTGCTGCTGGAGCCGATGACCGGCAAACTCCTCTGGAGACAGCTTGAGGCCGGGCGTGTGGTCGATCGTCCCATCGTCGACCAGGGACAGCTGTATGTCGTCAACGATCGCGGCGAACTCAACAAGCTCGAACTCGATTCGGGACAACTCTCCGCACGGTTGACGTTCTCGCAGCCGGTCTCGTCTCTGGCGGCACTCAACGACGACAAGCGGCTGGTCGTCGCCGGCAATGAGGAGGTCCTCTACACGCTCACCAAGCGCCCGCTTGAATGTGTGGCGGTTTCTTACACCGGACACAAGCCCGAAAGTATTGCCGCTCCGATGCTGCCGATGGGGGCCCTGGTGATGCTTGCCGAGAACCAGCCGGCGGACGAGTCGCAGTTGCGCGTGTTCGATACCCGCGCACCGTCGAATCTCCTGGAGCAGATCGCACAGGACACGATCCCCGGACATGTGCTCGACGAGCCGGCCATTCGGGGGCGGGATGTGTTTGTTCCCTCAAGCGGTGAACGGGCCAGTGCGTTCTCTGTCTCCGACGATCGCGATCAGCCGCCATTCACGACGGGGCCGCGATTCGCAGCCCAGGGAGGGGGCAACGCGCCCGTCTTTCTGAAGTGTGGACCCGATGGGCAACTCTGGATGGCGAGCCGCACGTTGCGCAAGCTGCAACTCACGACCGACACGCTGCAACCCGATCAGCGTTTCATCGAACTCGGGATGGCCTCCCAGCCGCTGCAGGACATTGGCAACTGGCTGTATGTGGGGAGCCACCCGGCCTACTCATCGGCGGCGACGCTGACTCAGACCGATCGGGATGAACTGAGCAGCCAGTGGCAGATGACTGCGGGGGCACGCGTGCTGGAGTTCACCGGCCTTGCCGATCAAGGCGGACTCGTGGCCCTCACCGATGCCGGAAACGTCTTCCGCATCACTCCCGCACAACTGGAAGCGGGCGGGTTTCAAACCACCCCCACGGCGCGATTGTCGTTGCCCGGGGAACTGACGACGCCGCTCATCGGGGCAGCGCTGGGAGACAGTCAGATCGCGGTCGCCTGTGGCGCGCCGCAGCCGCAGGTATGGATCGTCAATCGGCTGGGACAGGCCGATCGCCCGGTGGCGTTGCCCCAACCACTGGAGGCGCCTCCGATTCGCCTGGCAGATCGACTGCTGCTCCCCTTGAGCGGGCGTCTGCATCTGCTCAGGGCGAACTCGGGTCAGACGGCCGTCCAGGATCTGGCGTTGCCCCAAGGGGCAGCGGAGACTCCTGCCTGGAGACAGGTGATTGCAGTCGACGACGTGACCGCCATCGCACTCACACAGGCGGGGGAACTCATCCTCGTGAATTATCAGACATCACCGCAACCTTTTCTGGGTGAATCGGGCCGGTTGAGCCTCGATGCTCCAATCGACTTCCGGGGCGATCTGTCCGGCGACCGATTGGCTGTGGCCGCTAATCGACGCTTCTGGCTGATCGATGCGGCGTCACTCGATCCGCGTGCGGAGCAGGCGCTCCCCAATCCTGTGTCCAACGATCTGTGGTTCGCCGGGGAATTGCTGCTGGTGGAAACGGGAGGCACGGAGTTGCATGCGTTTCGTGTCAGTCCAGAATTACAGCGAGTCTGGACGTTGCCTCTGAGCGAGAGCCTCGCCGGGCGTCCTCTCGACGAATCGGGGCAGCTGGCCCTCGCGCTCCAGGATGGCACGTTGCTGAGTGTGAATCGTGACACAGGTGCTCTCGGACAACGATTGTCGGTCGGACAGGCAGTGACATCGGGCGTCCGTCGCATCGGCAAGGAACTCGTAGTGGCCACCATGGATGGCAGTCTCGTCCGGGCCACTGCACTGATGGAAGCGAAGTGATCTCATGAATCCGGCCCTCCGACACTCGCCCGCAACTCTGACGCTGATCACCGCCGTGATGTGGTGCACCGGGTGGATCGTCGCTCCTCAGACATCTGCCCAGAATGCGGCCCAGCAGCAGCAGCCGGTTGACCCGCAGGCACCTGCGACGACCGACCCTGCGAACCCCGCAGACCCTGACCCTGTCGAGACTCCGGATGACCCGCCGAAGGAAACCGAAGAGCTGCCGCTCCTGAGCGACATGAAGCTGCCTGCGGATGAGCAGCTTCTGCGGGGTCCTCGGGAAGACTGGGTTGTGCTGCGCAACGATCGGGTCATTGTTTCGGAGCCGGTCACGCCGCGACCGAAAACCCTGGAGGCGATGCGACAGAAGATCACGGACAAACTGGCTGAACGCCGCGGCCTCAGCGGGGCCGATCTCGATAAATTTCGCGATGAGTTCAACCGCCTGCACCAATTGGAACTGCACTTGCCGGATCAGGAGGACGAGGCGGACTACCTGCTGCACATTGATGACATCAGCCAGATCATCCTGCATGAAGACCAGATGTTGCTGCGCGTCGACCAGTTGATTCGCCAGGATCAACTCGAACTGGCCTACGAGTTCTTGATTGCACTCGAGCGGGCTTATCCCCAGTGGCCGGGGGCCGACGTGCGGCACCATGCCCTGTTGATGGCTGAGGTCGACCGTCGCATCAAAAAAGATGACTATGAATCAGCCCTGCTATTTGTCGAGGAGCTGTTCGGGAGAAACCCGGGCCTGTTCGGATTGAGCGAGAAGGCCGGTGAGATTTGCGATCACCTCATCAATCAGGCGGCTGCGAAAGAGGACTGGAGAGCCATCCGCTACTTCGTATCGCGGCTGGCGGCGATGTTCTCTGGTCATGCCATCGCCACACGCTGGGAGAATGACCTGTCCGGCCGTGCCCAGCAGCACCTCGCGAGTGCCGAGCGGGCGCGCGCGGCGGGAGATCATCGAAAGGCCGCGGTCGATGCACAAATGGCGGCGTCTCTCTGGCCGCAGACTCGCAACCTGCGGGCACGTGTGCGGCCGTTTCTGGACCGATTCCAGCAACTGCATGTCGGTGTCGTGCAGCCCCGGGATGATCAGCTCAATGATCCGTTGCTGCATTCGGCAGGCGCGAACCGTCGGAGTCTGCTGTCCGACGCCCCCTTCTTCGAAATGGATCGAGTTTTTGATGGCGGCGTCCACTACCGCACGCGATTCTGTGAGCGCTGGGAACCTTTGAATCTGGGACGAGAGATTCTGTTCGATCTGAAAACCGGACGTCAGGCGTGGGAGTCTCAACCGATTGTGCAGGCCGCAGACATCGCCGCTTCGCTGGCCGACCGCCTCGATCCGCAGCACCCCGATTACGATGAGCGTCTGGCGAGCTACACGAACTCGGTCGTCGTGCACTCCCCGCAGTCATTCTCGCTGCTGTTCGATCATGTTCCAGCCCGGCCCGAAGCACTGCTGAAATTCCCCGTGCAGTCCGCGGCCGACGCACCCTCCGGACAATCTTCAGCTGACGAGCTTTCTCTGGCCTCCGCCGAAGTGGTGCGTGAACGGGCTGAGCGGTTTACGCAGCTGGCGGACAACGCCGGATCAAGTGTCTTTCGTCGCAGCCGGACCGAGCCGGACGGACTGGGCCAGTATCATGTCGCCGAAGTACGGGAACACACCTATCCGGACAGCGACACCTTGTTGCAGGCACTGCAGCGCGGGGACGTGTCGATGGCCCTGCACCTGCCCCCGTGGGACATCGACCGGCTGCGCAAGGATGAACAGATGCAGCGGGACTTCTTCCTGCAGCCGATGGCGCTGCCCGTGACGCATGTGCTGCAGTTCAATCCGCGCAGCCGGCCTCTGAGGATCCGCGAGTATCGACGGGCACTGGCGTATGCCCTCAATCGGCCGTTACTCATCGAGGAGCAGTTGCTGCGCGGGGCGTCATCCGATCTGGTCCGCACTGTCGAGGGTCCGTTCCCTTCAGCGAGTTACGCCACCAGTGCCCTGGTGAGATCGCGGGACTACGATCCGATGGCCGCCGTCGCACTCGCCATGGCCGCCCGTCAGCAGCTGGGGGGCGAACTGGCTCCGCTGACGATGATCGTTCCGACCGATGCGGTGATTCGCGCGCTGGCCCAGGAGATGGTCACCTCGTGGGCGCGGTTCGGCATCACCGTCGAGATCGCCGATCCTCCCGAGGGGCCGCTGCTGGTGGACGACGGCGAAGGCGAACCGGCGTGGGACATCGCCTATCGCACGGTGCAGATGGGTGAGCCGGTCACGGATCTCTGGCCGTTCCTGGCACTCACTAACCGGGCCCGTGTCGCAGACCTGAACGATTTTCCCGACTGGCTCCGGCAGGAGATCATCGAACTCGACCGGCTCAGCGACTGGTCTGCCGCCGTCCGCGCCGCCAAACAGTTGCATGTGCACCTCTGGGCCGAGATGCATCTCATCCCCCTGTGGGAGGTGGATGAGTATCTGGTCTATCGCAAGAACATCCGCGGCGTTCCCGAGCAACCGGTGCAGCCCTATCAGCGAACCGATGGCTGGATCGTGGAGACATGGTACGCCGAGGACAAGCCGTAGGCTCCGATATGCAGCACTCCCTTTCCCTCTGGCGACGAGTGGCGGCGATCGTCCTGGCGTTGCTCGCCGGCATGGTTGTCAACGACGTGTCATCCCTGCGTGCCGAAGAGGTGGCCGGAGGCGAGGAGTCCCGCGTTGATTCGCGCCAGGAGACTCCGCCCAGCGATGTCGACGTGGACGCGAGCACAGCGCCGGTATCCCCATCGCCGCAGCCGGCCGATGCATCCGCAGGTGAAGCCGCACCACCGCCGGTGCCGGACTGGGAAATGCGCCCCTATCGCGTCCTCGCCAGGATCACGTTCGCCGACCGCGAATCGCTCGATGCCGGCTTTCGAGTGCGGGCGCTGCGGACCATCGAGCGGAGAATGGCGGGCGTCTATGGGCCGCTCTGGGATCTGACGCTGCAAGACGACGTTAGCCGCGCGGCACTGGGGTCCATGGAACTTGACAGGCTCACAGCGGAACAACTGACAGAACAGTACACATCGACCGACTGGGACAAGGTGCTGCTGGTGTGTGTCGAGCGCAGCGGTGCCGGGTTTGAACTGGCCGGCTGCGAATGGGATCACAGCTCGCAGATGCTCGGGCCGGTGGTCCGCGGTCGGGTGAGCGACCGCCGGCAGATCCCGGAGCAGATCTCGCAGTTGCTGGTCGACCTGTTTCGTCCTCTCGCGCGGATTGATGCGGCAGACGAGACTTTCGCCGAGCTGCGCGTGCGGGGTGGCGAACTCATCTCGCCCGAAGTTCCCCTGGCACTCATCCACGAGGGGGACTTTCTGGTGCCTGTCTTTCGATACCTCGATCGAGACAAGTCGGTGCGACAGATTCAATCAGTCCCCTGGACGTACCTGCAGGTCGAGGCGGTGAATCGCAGCCGACTGGGTTGCCGTATTGAATCTCCGTTCCCGGCACCGATCTCTGGAGCGCGTCGACGAGTGGAACTGGTGGCGTTGCAGGTTCGCCCCCGGTTCCCGGCAACGGAATTGACGCTGGAGCCCCGCGTCCCTCCGCATTCAGCAATGGTGGGCTTCCGGGTCGAGGTCTTTCGTGAGCGACCTGTGGCCGGCGAGGAGTGGCCCGAACATCTGTCCTTGATGTCGGACCGTCGAGGGACCGTCACCGTCCCTGCCGACCCGACTGACCCCCTGCGATTCCTGTATGTGTTCAGCGGCGATGCGGTCCTGGCCCAGACTCCATTCCTCCCGGGCGTGGAAGAACGGGCCACACTGCAGCTGCCCGACGACAGCCCTCGCCTGAGTGTGGAAGGTGCGCTGGTGCAGATTCAAGGGGACCTGATTGATCTGGTCGCCCGACGGACGGTGCAGATGGCGCGGGCCATCTCGCTGGCCAAACGGGGCGAAGACTGGGACAGCGTCGATCAGCTGATGACGGATCTGGGGCAGGAACCTCCGGCAAGCCAGTTCCGGTCACGCATCATTGCCGCACGAGAACCGGCACTCGCACAGGCGCGACGCAATCGGGATCGGTCGGCAGAGAAGCGCATCGGCAAGATGTGCCGCGAGCTGGAGGAACTCATCGACAAGTATCTCGACCCCGCGAAGCTGCGTGACGTCCGGATCGAGGTCGAGGAGTATCGCAAGCTCGTGCCTGCGACCAAGCGAATGTCCGTGACGCGCTGAGTGTGATCCACGCGACGGATTCCAGCCCAGGGGACGTGGCCCGTGGACATCTGATGATGCGGAACGCAGCCGAACCTGCCGGCAGGATCTGCCGGAGGTCTTGCGGCGAGAGGTTTGGGTCAATCAGCGCGCCCGATTGTGCCGATTGTCATCATCGGGCGAGGACTGCCGGGTGGTGGAACTCCGCTTTGACCGGGAGGCGCGCATCGGATGCCTTCGGATCGACTCATGCTGCAGGAGAACGTCACGATGACGCACGCGGCCGACCCACACTCGTTGCCATCACCCCCGGCGGCTCCGGCGCGCCGTTCGATTCCCGGCATTCTGGTGTCCCCCGTACTGTGGGGCGGGCTCGTGACGATCGGGCTCTATCAACTGATACCACATCTGCCGGTCTTCCAGGCGGCGGCGCAGCGTTATCTGTGCAGTCATCCGCTGGAATACACGCTCGTGGCATTGTTCTGTATTGGTGCGACGATTCTGCTGCAGAAGGCTTGGCAGATCGCCTGCGAGCGATCCGCTCTGAAGCGCTGCAATACGTTGCCCGATATCGATCCGGCGGACCGAGCGGCCCGGGCTGCCAGTCTGGCCGATCAGATTGACGCACAGAACACACGCTTTGCCCGGCGACTGCAATCCACACATTTCGTCGACCGGCTCACAGAAGCCTGCCACTATGTGAAGTCCCGAAATTCCGCCCGCGGGCTCGAAGAGCACCTCAAGTACCTGGCTGAGGTGGCCGCCGAGCGGGTCCACGAAAGCTACTCGCTGCTGCAGACGATCAACTGGGCCGTGCCGATCATCGGGTTTCTGGGAACAGTGGTGGGCATCACCCTCGCTATTGCCAAGGTGACACCGGAAGAACTCGACAGTTCACTGAATGACGTGACCGGCGGACTGGCGATCGCCTTCGACACCACGACAGTCGCCCTCTCGTTCTCACTGGTCCTGGTATTTGGCTATCAGTTTGCGAAGCGGGCCGAAGGGGCCGTGCTGGTGGCGGTCGAGCAGTTCGGGCTGCGCCACTTGCTGCCGCTCTTCAGTGGGCGCGAGTCCGACGTCGATCCGTTGCATCGGGCGCAGACCCAGGCGGCCCGGGAATTGCTGGATCGTACTGAATCGCTCATTCACGAGCAGACCCATCTCTGGCGTCACTCCATGGACGGGCTGCGTCAGCGCTGGGCCGACACGCTGGCCTCGCAGCAGCAGCAGCTCAGCGGTCATCTGGCAGACGGGATGCAGTCGAACCTGTCGGATCATGCGGGGCAGTTGCAGGTCGTTCGTGCCGAGTTCCTGGAAGCCTTTACGCAGGCCTCTGCGCACATCTCCCAGTCGTTGGCCGATGACGCCGCTCATCGGGACGAGCACTTCGCCCGGCAGCAGGTACAGTTCGCCGACCTGTGGCAGCAGATGCGCACCGAACTGCATGAGGTGGTCCGCACTCACGACGCGCATCTCGAAGACACGATCGAAGGACTGACCCAACACATGCGCGAGTGGCAGCAGGCGCTGGAAGTGTCGTCTCAAATCGCCGCCGGACAGATGGAAACGTTGCGGGACCATACGCATCAGCTCTCGCGTATGGCCGATCAGGAAGAGCATCTCGCCCGGCTGCAGGAGCAGTTGACACACAATCTGAACGCGGTCCGCACGGCCGAGACCTTTGAGCAGACACTCAATCACCTGACGGCGGCTGTACACCTGTTGACGGCTCGCACCCGAACGGCCGCATAGCAAGCACACCTTCGCCGGCCTGTTCCTCCGTCTGTCGAGTGTCCTGGTCGGAACTCTGACCCGCAAAGTGCCCCGACATGTCCCGCCGCACGAAACAACCAGCGACAGCCGTTTCGCTGTTTCCGTTTCTGGCCGTGCTGGTCTGCGCAATGGGGGCGCTGATCTTTCTGCTGCTGGTAATCACACGCCTGATCCGAGACGAGGTCCGATCCGAGGCTCAGGCACCCGTCCCCAATGCTCCCGCGCCTGTGGTCGAGGCCATCGTGTCGCAACGTAGTGAACCGCATCGGCCGGCGGCGCTGGCTCCGCTCCCCAAGCCTCCCGCGTCACAACGACGACCCCTGCTCCCGACCTTCGCCCCGGATCCTGTTCCCGATCCGTTCATCGCGCAACAGGCTGAACTCCATGCCCAATGGAGCGCCGGGTTGTCTCAGCTGCGTGCGGCGGCCGAACAGGCGGCAGCGACGATCGCTGCACGGGAAGCAACTCTCTCGCAGGCACTGGCAGCGGCCCGCGAGGAGCATCGTGCGCTCGAAGCCCTGCGTTCACGGCAGCAGACACTGGAGCTCGCACAGAACACACAACAGGCAACCTTCGAGCGACTGCAACGGCAACAGTCGACTGTGAAGTCGCAGCTCACGGACGTCGGTCGCAAGATTGAAAATGCCCAGACCGAAGTTCTCTCGGCATCGTCCAAGTACAGTATCATCCCCTACGACGGCCAGTCGGGCGCCACACGGCGACCGATCATCATTGAATGCACGGATCGCGGTCTCACGTTCGTTTCGGAACAGATCACGCTGCGTCCCTCGGATGTCGACGGATTCACGGAGCGATTCAATCCATTGCTCGCCGGCTCCAATGCTCTCATCGACTACTGGTCGCAGCGGGCCTCAGCAGGCGAGCCGCGGCCGTATGTTCTGCTCGTCATTCGCCCGAAGGGAACGGTCGCTTACTACATTGCCCGACAACTGCTGGAGAAGCTGGAGGAACCGTTCGGCTATGAACTGGTAACCGACGATCAGCAATTCCAGTGGCCAGACACCGAGGCAGGTGCGGTCGCCGCGTGCAAGAATGCCATCGAGAAGCTACTGCGTGACCGCAACCAGTTGCGGGAGGCGGTCGCTGGTGCTCGAGTTCCGAACGCCCCGAAGTTTCAGGGAGCACAGGGGGACTTCTCGCTTCCAGAAGTCGAGCGACTCAAACACTCGGGACGGGAAGTGACGTTCGGCGGACGTCAGTGGAGCCGGGAACCGGAGGCACCGACGTCCTCATTCCCCTCGACTGGACGTGGTGCGCACACTGATAACGTTGGACAACCAGACTCAGTTCACGAGCAGGACGAGGATTTCACGTTGGGCCGCAGCCATGTGCGAAAGGAGCCGATTCCGCAGGAGATGCCCGAGAGTGAGACCGGGGCGCTGAGCGGTATGCCGACGTTGGAGGAAGGCGAACCGCGTCTGCCTCCGCGGCTACTTCCTTCCACGCTGAGGAATAGTCCGGAAGAATCCGATGCAACATTGGATCACGCGGAGTCGCTCCAGCAGGTCCCGGCGGCCGCGCCTCATGCGGGCAAGGCAGACATGGGGGAACTGTTCGCCCGGGCGCGTCAGCCCTCAGCAGATCACCTCTCAGAACCGCCGTCGCCCGCAAACATGCTGGAGCTCAAGCGCGATCAGCGACCGGGGCGAAAGACTCCGATCAATCCTGAGTCACCTCAGTGGGGAATTCGCACTCCAGGTGGGAGTATCGGCTTTGAGCGGGAGATCCTGGTCCGCGTGACATCCGGAGAGGTTCGCATCGCCGATGAGTCGTCTTTCCCGATTGAATCGGGTGCCGCTGCCGATGAGTTGCGGAAGCGACTGGCCGTCCATCTGGATGCGCATGTGACGAGCTGGGGGCCGCCCCCTCAGAACTTTTACTGGGTGCCTGCGGTCCGTTTCGTCGTGAGTCCCGGCGGGAATCAGTACCAGCGGCGACTCGAAACGTTGGTCAAACAATGGGGACTGAGGTCCCGAGTCGAGTACGCACTCGAGTGAGCAGGGAAGACAGAGCGGGGGAAGGATCTCGTTATGGCACGGCGTTCACAGGCGAACGAACTGGAGTTTGGCTCCGATTCGTTCCTGGATATCGTGGCGAACATCGTCGGGATTCTGATCATCCTGATCGTGGTGGCCGGCGTGCGCGTCAGTCAGGCTCCGGTGCCCACAGCGGAACTCGCATCAACAGACGTGGTCGCTGCAATTCCGGAGACAGTTCCCGCGATTGTCCCTGTCGATCCGCGGGAACTTGAGCCATTGCTCCCCTCCTTTGCCGACTCACCTGTCGACCCCAAGCCACCTGCTTCCATTGCACGAGCGTCAACTAACCCTCGACCGCACAAGACACCGCAGCCTGTGCGAGTCCCGGTCCCTCCACCGGATCTGGTCCAGGAGGCCAAGCGGATCAGGGAGCAGCTGACAGAACGAGAAAGCGAGGCACAGCAGTTGGCGAGTGTTCTACAAAGCACGCAGGCCGGACAGCAGTCGCTCCAGCAGCAACGCAAGCTCCTCGCAGAGCAAGTCGAACAGCGAGCTGCGGAATCGTCTCGGGCCGCCGAGGTCATCTCCAGCCTGCAAGAGGAGATCGAAGCAGGCCAGCGGCAACTCGCCGAACTGCGTGTGCGACTGGCGGAGTCGGAAACCGCCGGTCCCCCGACACAAGTGCTCAAACACGAACTCACACCGGTCGGTCGCGTCGTCCAGGGGAACGAACTGCACTTTCAGCTGTCTCACGGTCGGGTGGCCAGTGTTCCTGTCGACAAGCTGGCAGAGCGTCTGAAGTCGCACCTGGAACGGCAGCGGGACCGGCTGGTCAAGGTGCAGCGGTACGTCGGGACGATCGGCCCGGTCGACGGATTCCGGATGGAGTACGTCGTGGAACAGATTCCGACATCACTGCTGGAGGATTTGAAGTACGGGCAGCATGTCGTACGGGTCGGGGTGACACAGTGGCAACTGATCCCCGAATCGGACGTTCTCGGGGAAACACTGGAGGAAGCGGTCAATCCCAGGTCGGATTTCATCAGACAACTGCGTTCCGCGGGACAGCAGGGCACGGTCACCTTCTGGGTGTATCCCGACAGCTTCGACCTGCATCGGGGACTGCAGGAGTTTGCCCACGAGCAGGGCTTCTTCGTGGCAGCCCGGCCTTTGCCCGCCGGTGTTCCGATCACCGGATCCCCGAATGGCTCGAAGTCGGTCGCTCAATGACCGGGGGCTTTCGTTGTTGCCGCTGTTCGCGTCTGCATTTATAATTCCGGGTTCCCGAGATCAGGTGGACTCGTGAGACATGCGCCTCGAGGCCCTGCGGGCTGAGGGAAATGTTTTACAGGTGGGTCAGGGTTTGCAAACTCCTGCCCATCCCCGACCAAGGACCCGATCTCATCACACAACTCGAGCAAGAAGGAGAGGCCGATCCAAGACAAACCACGTATGAACGGGCAGATTCGCATTTCACCCATCCGCGTCGTCAACGACGATGGGGAGATGCTCGGCGAGATGGAAACGCACAAGGCACTTGAACTGGCCATCGAATCCGGGCTGGATCTGGTCGAAGTCAGCCCGAACGCACGCCCTCCGGTGTGCCGCATCATGGACTACGGCAAGGTTCTGTACGAGCGGAAGAAGAAGCAGGGTCAAGGAGCCAAACAGCACCGCAACCAGCTCAAACAGATTCGCCTGCGGGCCAAGACCGGCCAGCACGA
Organism: uncultured Planctomycetaceae bacterium; assembly: GCA_963707405.1. Lineage (GTDB taxonomy): Bacteria > Planctomycetota > Planctomycetia > Planctomycetales > Planctomycetaceae > CAVPPT01. The sequence continues at coordinate 381,230 of CAVPPT010000017.1, forward strand.
TATCGAAGTGAAGGTTCGCAAGGCCCGGGAGTTCCTCGAGCGTAAGGACAAGGTGAAGGTCAACGTCCTGTTCAAAGGGCGCGAAAATGCCCACCACGAGCGGGGCAAGGACATGCTGCTGGAAGTCGTGGAGATGCTCAAGGACATCGCGAATGTCGAGCGGCCTCCGTTGATGGAGAGCCGGCGGCAGATGTCGATGACCCTCACCCCCAAGGCCTGAGGCTTCGCGCGTCCATGGTGTGACACGGAGACGCGAGTGATGGCACAGTCGGCTGCACCGATCGAAACAGAGGAGGACGTCACCCTCAAACCGGAGGAGCGTGCCCGTCCGTGCCACGATCCGAAGAACCGACCGCGCACGCAGCCACCCTATGCCGTCATTCTGCACAACGATCATGTGAACGGCTTCGATCATGTCGGGTCGCTGCGCAAGGTGTTCGGTTATGGTCGGATCAAGGCGTTCCGCCTGACGCTGCAGGCGCATGTGAGTGGGCGTGCCCTTGTCTGGAGCGGTATGCGGGAACACGCAGAACTGAAGGCCGAGCAACTCACGTCGTGCGGTCCGGATCCGGTGATGCGGGCCTCCGGCGCGAATGCCTTGAGCGTCAGCATCGAGCCGCTCCCCGGATGACCGCCCTCTCATAAAGACATGCCGCTTGCGAAGCACCCCGGGTATTGAAAGCAGCCAGAGTGCTGTCACGCAGTCACTCCGATGCAGGGTCCATTCGACGTATTCGGATGGACATCACGGACAGCAGGGGCATCGCATACCGAAAACGTCGAACGTCCCCGATCTCATTTGCGATAAAGATTCGAGCCGCCATTTCAGGGGTGACACCGCCTCTCTGCCCATCTGGGGACCCAGCTGCTAACATCGACCATCAAGTTGGCCGCATGGCCCAGCGTTGGCTAAAATAGCTGCGCGAGGACTGCTCGACAGACTTCGCTGCATACAGGCAGACGTGCGATCGTGGGCGTAAGGATGATGATGTCGCCACCTGGAATCACCCCGCGAACCGCAGTTGGAATCGGAATCGATCGGCCACATTCGTCGAGCACCCGTCGCGGTGGGAAGTACCGAAATTCTCGCCGTAAACTGGCCTGTCTGCTCGGAAGTCTGTTGCTGATCGGGACAGGGTGTTCCCGCACTCCCTCGCCCCTCACGCAGAACGAGACCGTTGCAGGACAGATCGAAGCCGGTTCTGCAGTGTCTACGACATCCATGGGCGATCCGCTTGGTGACGTACTGGAACGAAGCGATGCCGCAGCGTTTCCTGCACTAACAGCAATCGACGCTTTGGCCGATAATTCCGGGTCGGTGACGCCTGCAACAGCCGAGGGAGTCGACTTGCAACTGATGAACTGGGACGCGGCCCAGCAGCTCATCGCCGACTGTCGCGGGCGCGTGGTCGTTCTTGACCTGTGGGCGACCAGCTGTCTGCCCTGCCGCCGGGAGTTCCCTGCACTCGTCAGGCTGCATGAAGAACTGGGGGACGAGGTGGCCTGCATCTCGTATTCGACAGACTACAGCGGCCGGGCCTCGATGCCGCCGGACGCCTATCGCAAAAAGGTTCTCTTGTACCTTGTCGAACAGGGGGCGACGTTCGACAATATACTCGGGACCGATGACCCGGATGAACTGCATCGTCGGCTGGACCTGGCCGCCATTCCTGCGGTGTATGTCTATGACAGGCAGGGGAATCTGTGTCGCCGCTTCGACAACACCGATCCCGACAGTGACGAGTTCACTTACGAGGCGGATGTGATCCCGCTCGTGCAGGAACTGCTTGCGAACCGCTGATCGCACCGAACAATTCCGCATGAATTGCCGATAGCACAAGACAGCAACTCTGCACGGGCCGCATGCCAGTTTCTGGCGGGACCAATGATCAACAAGAAGACCATCTCCTGGTGGAGTAACCCGCGTGGATGGTTGCGTGCCATCCTGATGCTGGATGACACGCCGCACTCGATCGCACTGGGAACCGCGATCGGGGTTTTCATTGCGTTTACCCCCACAGTCGGCATCCAGATGATTCTGGTCATGCTGGTTGCACTGATTACGCGGCCACTGTTTCGCTTCAACACCATGGCCGGGCTGATCTCGGTCTACATCACCAACCCGCTCACACTGGTGCCGATCTACTGGCTGTGCTACCGCGTTGGCACCTGGTACATTCCGGCCGATGTATCCCACGAGGAGTTCTCGAACATCATGCAGTACGATGGGCTGCGACAGTGGTGGCACACGGTCTCGCAGATGTTTGTGGAGATCGGACTTCCGCTGCTGGTCGGCTCACTCATCGTGGCCAGTTGCAGTGCTGCCCTCGCCTACCCCGTAATGTTCCGGCTCGCCCGCCGTATCCAGCGTGGACAACAGGACGCTTCGACTGACACGCCCAAGGCTGGTGACGCGAACCCGACTCGTGAGAAACAGGCCCTGAGCGCGTAGGAACCTGACGTCGATGACGACCGCGAACCGTCGAATCGACGTATTGTGTGTCGGACTGGTGGTGGCCGATCATGTGGCCGCCCCCATCGATTCCCTGCCTGAGGCGGGCACTCTCGCCTTCACGCCGCGTACCGAATTGACGATCGGCGGGTGTGCCGCCAACGTCGCCGTCAACCTCAGCAAGCTGGGATTCTGTGCCGGCATCGTCGCGCTGGTGGGCGACGATACACTCGGGCGCTTTGTCCGCGAATCGCTGGAACGGCACCAGGTCGACTGCCGCGCGCCGAGTGTCTCACCTCAGGCCCAGACAGCCGTCACACTTGTCGTCAACGTGCGCGGAGAGGATCGCCGGTTCATTCATGCGGCGGGTGCGAACGTGGAACTGACGGGGCTCGACATCTCCGCCGACATGCTGGCCGATTGCGCGCTGCTGTACGTCGGAGGCTTCGGGCTCAACCCGGCGTTGTCAGGTCGCAATGTGGCGGCGCTGTTTGATGCGGCTCATGACGCCGGGGTGATGACCGCACTCGATGTGGTAGTGGGTGATCCAAGCGTTATGGCGGCGATGCTCGAACCGGTGCTGCCGCGGACAGATCTCTTTCTGCCCAATCAGGATGAAGCGAAGGTCATCACCGGACTGGACGATCCGCTGGAGCAGTCGCGCCGATTTTTCCGACAGGGTGCGAAACAGGTTGTGATTACGTCAGGGGCCGACGGCGCCGTGTTTGTTGAATCCGGGCGGACCTTGCTCGCACCGGCGCATGTCGTAGCGCCGATCGATGGGACCGGCAGCGGCGATGCCTTTGCCGCCGGTTTCATGGCAGGACTCATCGCCGGGGTTGATGCGAGAGAGTGTCTGGCCTGGGGGGCGGCGATGGGGGCCAGTTGCGTGCAGTCTCCCGGAGCGACGACCGGCACCTTCCGCAGAGATCAGTTGGACGAGTTCCTGGGAGCGAATCCTCTGACGGTCGAGACGCTGGATTCATCGGCTGAGTCCGCGGGCTGATGTTGGCGCTCGGCGCCGCTTCGGGTCTAGCGGGACGACAGGTTGCCTGCGGACGATTCGAAGAATTTCCGCCGGCGTCGGCCCGTCTCTTGATGGCCTTGGCTGGCATCGCGCAGGTCTCGGAGGTTGGCGTCACAGATGCGGCAGCCAATCGTCCGCAGATGAAACTCGATGTAGTCACCCAGGGTATCATCCACCGTGCCCAGCAGGTAGGCCCCCAATTGCGAACGCGAGAGACAGCTCAGCTGTCCCCGCCTCCAGATCTCGCCGACCGAATGCCCCCCCTGATCGCGGCGACGAATGAGCAGTGCGGCCTGCTGTCGCAGGGTACCCGAGCGCGGAGCTGCTGCTCGATGAGAGCGGCCCGCTCCGCGGACAGGGCTTCATCGACATAAGCGAGCAACTCGTCGTCGGTGAAGGTGGAGTTGCTCATCGATGGGTCGCAGGTGGAGGGACTTGCGATTGAGAACACTCTGGATTCTCAACAATCAGCCCGAAATCCGGTTGGTTGCGGCAATTCGCTGACGAAGGTAGCATAGCGGATTCGTGCCCTGAACGCAGCGGATACCCTGTTTCAATTTGAGGTTACGACGTGCCTGCATTGAGTGTGGACGAACTGAAGGCGAAGGCGAAAACCATCCGGGAGTGGATTATTCGTATCACCACGGAGGCCGGGAGCGGACACCCGTCCAGCAGCCTGTCGGCGACGGAAGTGGTAACGGCACTCTACTTTGGCGGGTTCATGAAATATGAACCGAAACACCCGGATGACCCCGATCGCGACCGGTTCATTCTCAGTAAAGGGCACGCCTGCCCGGTGCAGTATTCGGCGATGGCGCAGGCCGGGTACTTCTCGACCGACGACATCATGACGCTGCGAAAGCTGGGGAGCCGCTGGGAAGGGCATCCCAACATGCGGCGACTGCCGGGCATCGAAGCCAGCACCGGCTCGCTGGGACAGGGACTTTCGATCGGCGTCGGCCATGCACTGGCCGGAAAGCTGGACAAGCGAAACTATCGCGTCTTCGTGATGATGGGTGACGGCGAAATGGGTGAGGGGCAGGTCTGGGAAGCGATTGCGACCGCTGACAAGTACCGCCTCGACAACCTGACGGCCATCATCGATCAGAATGGATATCAGCAGACCGGGGCCACCAGCGAGGTGCTCGATCTGCTCGACTTCCAGCCCAAGCTCGAAGCGTTCGGCTGGCATGTCCAGACAATCGCCGGGAACGACATGGCGGCGGTCGTGAGTGGCCTGCAGGCGGCTCAGACAGTCAAGGGGCGACCCACCTGCCTAGTCTCGCAGACGCGTAAGGGTTACCCGGTGGTGCCGCTGATGGAGGAAGCGGGTGACCCGAACTTCCACGGCAAGCCCTTCCCGCCGGAGATGGCGAAGAAGGCCATCGCTATGCTGAACTCCTGAGCGGACACCCAAAGCGCAGCCATCTGTTGCGGGTGACTGCGTGACGCGGCGACACCGTATCGAAAACAACTGACAAGCGATCGCACAGGAGAGACAGACGTATGTATTTCGGAGAAGCCAGCGGACTGAGTCTGGGACAGGCCACGCGTGATGCCTTTGGCGATGCCCTGAAGGAACTGGGCGCGACGAACAAGCGCCTGGTGACGGTGGATGGTGACGTAGGGAACTCCACCCGCACCGAGCCATTTGCCAAGGCGTATCCCGATCGCGCCTTCAATGTGGGGATTGCGGAAAGCAACATGGTCGGCGTCGCCGGCGGACTGGCAGGATGCGGCAAGATTCCGGTCGTTGCCAGCTTTGCCTGCTTCCTGCTCGACAACGCCTTCGACCAGATTCGCATGTCCGTCGCCTTTCCGCAGATGAATGTCAAGCTGGTCGGGTCGCACGCCGGCATCTCCATCGGCGAAGACGGTCCCTCCCAGATGGGCATCGAGGATGTCGGGCTGGCGTGCTCACTGCCGGGTGTGGTGGTGGTCGTTCCTTCAGACGCGGCCTGCACCACGGCGGCGACCAAGGCCTGCATCGAACATGAAGGGCCGACCTACCTGCGCATCGGTCGGGGCAAGGTCGCCAACCTGTATCCCAAGGGCTGTCCTTTCCAGTTGGGCAAGGCGATTCAGCTGCGGGATGGTACCGATGCGACCATCATCGCGAACGGCCTGATGGTGGCCGCCGCGCTCGATGCCGCCCGCGAACTGGAGTCGCAGGGTATGAAGTGCCGCGTCCTCGACATGCACACAATCAAGCCGATCGATGAAGCGGCGATACTGGCCGCCGCGAAACAGACCGGGGCGATTGTCGTTGCGGAAGAACACCTGCATCATGGCGGACTCGGATCGGTGGTCTCACAGGTGGTCGGTGCCTCACATCCGGTGCCGATGGGATTCGTCAATGTGGGAGATCGCTATGCAGAGAGCGGCGATCCCGATGGACTGCTGGAAAAGTATGGGCTCACGCCGGCCGAAGTCGTCAAGGCCGTGCAGGGAGTCTGCCGGCGGAAGTGAGGTCCTGACGGACAGTTCGCCCTGCGTCGGAATGCTTGCAGTCCACACGACCAGGAGAACCTGTGACGCAGGGCAGGATGGCAGTATTGTCACTCGAAAGTACCCGTGGTCGAGTACCGGTCATTTCGGAACAGCGACCCGCCACACGTCGTGCGACTGTGGCATGACTGTCATCTCGGACGCGGTGCGGCGCAGGGCTTCTCTCCCGACCTGCTCGAACAGGCCAACTTCTGCCAGCCCTACTTCGATCCCCAGGGGCTGATTCTCGCCTTCGACGGCAATCAACCAGTCGGCATGGTGCACGCCGGCTTCGGCTTCAACGACTCTCCCGCGCACATCGCCTGGGACATTGGGGTCATCACCATTGTGCTGGTGCGCAACGATCGCCGCCGGGAAGGGATCGGCCGGGAACTCGTGCACCGGGCCGAACAATACCTCCAGAGCCGCGGCGCACACCAGCTGCTTGCCGGGCAGGCGCGCGATACCGACCCCTTCTACTTCGGCATGTATGGCGGTGCGCGACCCTCCGGCTTCCTCGAGTCAGATCCGCATGTCGCTCCCTTTTTCGGTGCACTGGGATACCAGCCTGCCGAACGTCATGGCATTTTCCAGCGCGATCTGCAGCGGGGGTCGGACCCCATGCATTTCAAACTGCTGGCAATCCGCCGTGCGACCGAGCTGACGATTGCCGATCAGCCGCAGGCACCCTCCTGGTGGTGGTACACACATCTGGGGCGCACCGAGTCGCTGCGGTTCAATCTGTCCCTCAAGAAAGGGGGGCCGATTATTGCCAGTCTCTCGGTCGTGGGACTCGACGCCTACCTCCCCACGTGGCAGGCGCGGGCGATCGGCATGGTCGATGTGAAGGTTCGCAGCGAAGAACGCGGCAAGGGATATGGACGGGCGCTGCTCATCGAGGTCTGCCGGCACATGCGGCAGGAACTGGTCACACTCGCGGAGATTCATGCCCCGGAGTCAAACGACTTCGCCGTGAAGGCGATTCGGAGTGCCGGCTTCGAGCGGATCGACACAGGTGTCGTGTATCGCAAGGGATAGCGGACAGGAAACAGGCGATAGAAAGCAGGAATCAGGCGAGCGGGAGGCGTGAGACTTCCGATGCAGAGGATGTCGATCGACATGCGGGACCCGGCGATGCCATCGCCGGGCTTTCGGAGCTGTTGCGCGCGGGAAACGTGTCTCTCCCGATGCGTTCGCTGTCGCCAACAATTCCCCTCCCTGGCAGGGAGAGGTCAGGGGAGGGTCAAATGCATCATGTGTCCCACCGCTCTGCCCCGGGGGACTGACGTCCCCCGCTCGCCTGTGTTGCGCGATCAGAACGTTCCCCATCCAAAGGGCAGTTCGCCAACGACCGCTCCCGGAATCGGGATCATGTCGATGAAGCTGTCGGTGCCCGGCTCGGTGAAGCCTGCCGTCGATGAGGCTGCTGACGTGCGGAATGTGCTCACGCCCACGCCGGGGTACAGGAACGTTCCCAAGTCCGGTGAAACGAGCGGTGCCGCAAAGGCTCCTCCGCGGAAGGCCTGTCGCTGGGCGTTGCGGTCACGCGTGCCCGAGGTGAACGGTCCGCCGGGTGTCTGCGTCGTCAGCCGCGATTTGAAGACCGGCTCGTCGGTGTTGTAGAACGCACCGGTTCGCGTCACGTCGGTACTGTCACCGGTGTTGCCTTCAAAGTACAGGTCCAGGCGTGCCAGCGGATCGCTCTGGTACCCGGTCGGATTGAACGTGACGGCATCCCAGGTTCCCCCAGTGATGTTCGGATCAGCAGTCGAGACAAAGGATTCCACAATCACATCTTCGCCGAAGTTGCCGCCGAAGGTGTTGTTCTGCACATGAGCCAGCACACCGCCGCGACCTGTCAGCACTCCCAGCCCATTGCTGACGAAGCCGCCGTTATCGGTGACACTGGTCGATCCATCGCTGGTGCCGACACGCATTACGAGGCCTGTTCCGTCAAAGCCGCTCGAAAGTCCATTGTCCAGTACATTGGTGGCCGTGAGGGTGAAGTCGAGAATCGGCGTCGCGAAGACGCTGCCATTCGCCAGGAGCGCTGTGGTGGCGTCCGCGTCGGCATTCTGATTCGCCGAGGCCGTGTTCACCACATACACACCTTCCTGACCGTTCTGTCGAATCATCGCGTCGTCGATCGAGACGGTCGCTGTGCCGTTCGCCCGGTTCAGGATGTTGGCACCCCGGCGGACGTTGTTGCGCATCTCGATGTTGTTGCTCAGGCTCACCGTTGTGCCAATCGCATTGTTGACGACTTGCAGACCGTCACCCTGGTTCCCATTGAACATACTGCGGGTCGCGGTCACGGTTGTCGTGCCGCTGTTCGCATTCACCTGTAATCCGTCTGCCGTGTTGGTGTTGAACGTCGCCTGGTCGATGGTCACCGCGGTCGGGCCACCGCCGGCATTGACCACCACGCCGCTGCCGTTGTTGCCGTTGAAGTTCGTCTGAGCAATATTCACCGTCGCACCGGCTCCCATGGAGTTGATCTCCAGGCCGTTGCCGCCGTTGTTGGACACCATGCTGGGATCGATGTTCAGCGCATTGCCGTTCGAGTTGAACAGAATGCCCTGCTGGCCGTTGCCGTTGATCTGCACGTTGTTCAGATCGAGCGTGCCACCGGGATGATTGACCAGAATGCCCGTCAGCGCGTTGTTGCTGATGATGGTGTCAGGCACCGGGTTGGCATTGGAGCCGAACACAAGGTTGTGGATGGCCGCGATCTCCACGCCATGTCCGCCGTTGCCGGAGATGGTGTTCCGCGTCCAGGTGCCGGTGAAGCTCGGCGTATCGCCGACTCCCTGCAATTGTGTCAGTTCGACACCGTCGGCTCCGTTTGTCGAGATGGTATTCATGTCGAGGTTGGCGACGATGTCGGCATCGGCCTCTGCTCGCATTGCCAGACCGCGTGCCGTGTTGCCGGAGATCGTGTTCCCCGTCAGGGTGTACTCGTCGGTCATATTGGAGCTCTGGGCCAGAATATCCACACCGTCGCCCAGATTGTTGGACATGGTGGACGTGCGGATGGTGGCATTGTCGACCATCGCCGAACCATGACGGGCGATTCGCAAGCCATCACTCGCATTCCCGTTGAACGTGCTGTTGGCAATCGTCGGGCTGGGCAGTTTGACATTGTCCGTGACGTCAATCACGAGACCCGCGCCACCGTTGGTGTTGAACATGTTCTGAGCGGCGGCATCGTCGCCGATCGTCAGGTCAAGCGTGACGTTCTGCATGCCGGTGATCTGTGCACCATGGCTGCCGCTGCCCGTCACGATGTTGCCGGACATGGTACTTGTGAGGCCGCCCGAGTTGTTGTCGAACGCCAGGTTGAGGCCGAGCATGCCGTTATCTGTCAGCGTATTATCCTTGAAGTCCATCGCGATCACAGCACCATTCGTGTCAGGGTTCACCAGGCGAATGGCATCGCCACTGGCATGATTGCTGATCGTGTTGCCGGTCACCTGGGCGGTGCTGCCCGGGGCTCCTGACGGCAGCGTGCTGTTGTCGGCGACGATCTCCAGTCCGTGCGTTGCGTTGCCGTCAATCAGGTTGCCGGAGACAGTCATCGCACCGATGTTCGAGCCGTTCTGGGCGTTGATCACGACGCCCCCTCCCGTGTTGGAGGAGATGCCTCCCACGGTGGCCGGGAACATCTGGTTGATGTCGTCGTTCAGATTGCCCATGAGCATTCCGCTGGCGGAGCGTCCGTCGGCAAGCGAGGCTGTGATGAACGAGCCGGCCAGTGTGCCGCCGGTCTGCAGCGAATTGCTTCCCAATACGGTGTGGGCGAGATCGTATTCCAGCCGCTCACCCGGGTTGAAGTCGTCGAAGGTCAGTGTGAGCACCTGCGAGTTGGGAATCACGCCACCATTGGGCAGGACCATCCCCATTGCATTCTGTAGTGGATTGGTACCAGGCGTGATCGCAATACCGTTGACGGTGTCCAGTCCGACAGTGACATCCGTTCCCATCTGGGGTTGGAAGCCGTTCGGCGAGAAGGGATTCGATCCGGCCGCCAGCCTTGTCCGACCGGACTGATATCGACCGTCACCGACGCGACATCGAAGCCTGCACTGGAGTTGTTGTCCATGAACGTCGTCCAGATCAGGTTCGTGAAGTCGAAGGCCAGCGTTCCGGCGGGCATGGCCATGCCTGCGTCGTTGTCCCGGATGATCAGGTTGGCGATCGGGGAATTGTCGAGGTCCAGGTTGATGCCGTCGCCGGCGTTGCTCTCAATGTTACTGCCGGTGATGGCCAGTTGATTGACGGCACTGTCGACCAGGTCCATCAGGATGCCGTCGCCGCCGGTATTGTTGACAATCGTGTTGTTGGCTGCCGTGATGGTACCGATCGGGGACGTGTCGACCGCGACATTGAGCCCACCGCCGAGGTTGTTCAGCAGGTTGGAGAGCGACATGTCGAGCGACATCAGTCCGGAGATGTTGTTGATCTGCAGATTGACCGCATCACCCTGATGGCCCGAGACACTGTTCATGCTGACATTGACCGAGTCGCCCGAAATCACTCCCGCCGTCGAGTTGTCGATGAGCAGGCTGATCCCGTTTCCGGCTACATTGTTGCTTACGGAGTTACCCATGGCGGTCAGGTCGCCGAAGCTGGAGTCGAGCACAGAGATGTCGATCCCGCTGCCATTGTTAGAGACGGAGTTGCCGTCGACGTGAATGTCGGGCACCATCGCCGGGTTGAGGTCGTTGAGCTTCACCAGCAGTCCTTCCGCGGTGTTGTCGGTCACTGTGTTGCCGCTGACCGACAGACCACCCACGGTGTTGGGGCTGCCCGTCTCGATGATAATGCCGCGGTCGTTATTGCTGACCGTGTTGCCGTCGACATCGAGATCATCCACGGTGGCGGTATCGGAGAGCTGGACGAGGATACCCGCACCGGTCGCGTGATCGGTCACCGTGTTGCCGTTGATGGTGCTCGGCGTGAGATGCGAGGTATCGCGTACCGTCAGACGGATGCCCTCGTGGGCTGTATCGCCAATGGAAACCTGGGTGAAGTCGACTTCGGTAATCTGGACGCCGAAGTTCTGAGGTCCGGCCGCGTATTCCTGGAATGTCCAGAACTTGTTCGGATCGGTCGGATCGACGACGGTGGCACTGTAGTCACCCCAGCGATTGCGTCCTGAACCAAAGTCCAGGAAGTAGTTGGAGACGCCTGCCTGAAGGACCTGCGGTGCCTGGAACGACGTCGCTCCCATGGCATTGGTGGTACCGAAAGCAGCCATGGCACTGGCGAACTGCGACGGTCCGCTGCCGGTGAAGCCGATCATCACCACGCCCGAAGGATTCACGGCAATCGAGCCATCGATGTAATCGACGTTGGGATCTTCGATGACACCGCTCTGCAGGACTGCGTTGGTGTTTGCATCAATCTCATACCAGCGGAGAGCCGAGTTTCCACTCGATCCTTGCACCGCATGGACACCCCACAAGCTGTCGCCAATCTCGACGACATTGCCGTTAAACCGGGGAGAGATGTTTTCCAGACCGGCCGCTCCCGGCTGACGAGCGCTGGGGCCCGGCAGGTAGAATGGAACCGGGACGTCCACGGGAGTCCCCAACATGGCTCCGGCTCCGCCAGTACCGGTGAGATCGACACGCACCAGGTTTGCTCCCCCGGCGAACGACTCGGTCGAGAGGAACTGTGCGGCACCGTCGGACGGACCGAAATCAACCGCCGGCTGAAGCGTGTCGCCGAACTGGGCGGTATTCAGGTTCTCAAAACGCGTGAGGTTCGCGATCGAAGGCATCGGCAGCAGCAGGTCCGCTTTGGGGATCGAATAGATCGAAACGTCGAAACCGGCCGCACCACCAAAGTTATTGGTAGCCAGGTACAGCCCGTCGGCATCAACTCCCAGTGTGTCGAAATCGTTAAACCGCGTACCGTTGACGGTGTCGCCGACGAACCGAACCGCTTGCCAGCCTCCGGTCGGGTCACTGGAGTTGGAGACGGCGACGTAGATTTGGTTCGCAGCTCCGCGATCGATGGACGCCGCAAACCAGCGACCGACAGTCGGATCGTAGAGGATGCGTGGGTCGAATGTTCCCGTTCCAATGTCGGGCAAACCGGCCGCTAGCCAGAACTGGTCCAGAGAGATCGACTGCAGCGGCGCACCCGTGGTCTTGTCGTACACAGCATAGCCGTTATTGAGCATCTCCACGATGTGGTTGGGCCCCACGGCTCCCATGGTGTCCGGTGGGGTCAGCCCGGGGACGGGTGCACCCAGACGAGTCGTGCCCGTAAAGTTTAGGCCGATGTTGAACACCGGATTGCCGAACCCGCTGCCCTGGATGGTGTTGTCGTCGATGTTGAGTCCGGCGGTCGCGTTGCCGGAGATATCGACAAACACGTTGGTGTCGCCGCTGCCGCGTACGGTGTTGTTGGTGATGGCGATGTTGTGATTGCCGCCATCGGCCTGCACGCGGATGCCGAACATGTCGACGCCGTCGATCTGGTTGCTGTCGATCGTCAGGTTCCAGTTGTTGTTGTTCCCGAGGTCGACATCGATCCCGTTGGGTCCGCCGAGAATGACCAGGTTAGAGATGGTGGCCGGGTCAGCATCGACGTTGTCGATGTTGAGGTCGAGGCCCTCGTCGCCGTTGTTTTCGATGTTAAACCCATCGATCAGGAAGGCCGGAATGACCTGGTTGTCAACGACCTTCGAGGTGAGCATCGTGTCCTTGAGCGTGATCTCAATGCCGTCGTCGACATTGTTGGAGATCGTGGACGGCACTCCGTCACCGGTGATGGAGATGGCCCCCATCGTGACGTTGTTGTAGTTGATATTGACGCCATCACGTCCGTTGCCGTCGATCTGGGCGGCTGAAATCTGCGTGACGACCTGGGTCGCATTGGTGCCGACGACCGTTACGCCGTCCTGCCCGTTATTGTTGAACAGATTGGGGCTGCCCATCAGCAGGTTGCCGCTGGTGCCTGCACCGGTGACCGTGAGTGAGGTGCCGCTGAGCCCGTTGTCCTGGGCGCTGAGCACGTTGCTGGCACCCGTCGTGTCGAGACGGGCCAGGAGTGTGCCGCCGGTGTCGGCGACGAACTCAAATCCATGCCGCGGATTGCTGTTGGAAATGGTGCCGTCGAAGCGGACATCCGCATTGCTACCGACCCCGGAGACGCTGCCGAACACACCGCTCGACGCGACGACCGTCCCGCTGTCGGTGTAATTCCCGTTGGTGAAGCGGCCGTTGAGCATACCGCCGCTGTCGACATCGAAGAACAGGCCGCTCTGGCCGTTGCGTACGGCGTTGGGTGCGAAGATCGCGGCATCGACGCGACCGCCGGTGTTGGCTGTCAGCGAGAAGCCGTTGGTGATGTTCTGCGTAGCGGTGATGCCCGTCAGATCGGCCAACACGCGACCGCCAGCCATGGCCGTCGCATCGAAGCCGTCGCCGGCGCCGAGGCGTCCGTTGTGGTTCAGCGATGTCATGTTGAGGTCAACCGATGTGAGGCTGCCGGCACCGGTCGATGTGGCGTGAACGCCGTCCAGACCGCTGTCGGAAACGGATCCGCCGTTCATGATGTAGCCGAGAGCACCGCCAGCCGTTGTCGAGAGCAACACGCCTTCCTGGTTGGCCAGGATGGGCAGTCCCTCGATGCGCACCAGTGCTGCAGAACCGGCACCAGTGACTGTTCCCTGGATACCGCGCTCGCCATTGTCGCGGATGTTGCCGCGAACACCGATCATGCTCGCCGTCGTCAGCAGCGTTCCGCCGGCCGACACGTCGAACTCGATACCGTCGCCAAAGTTATTGCTGATCGGCGTGCCTTGCAGATCAACCCGTCCGCGACCTCCGGCGATGTCCAGGTCCAGACCGTTCCCGTTGTTGAACGAGATCGATGATTGCACCATCGTGAGGTTGAGCGCCGTGCCGACGCCTCCATTGGTGATCCGGCCATCAATGCCGTCGCCCAGGTTGGTCGTCGTCGCGAAGGTGTCGAAGAACATGTCGATGCGGCTGCCGGCTCCATCGGCATGAGCTGTGACGCCATCGCCCAGGGTGGAGGCCACGGTACCGAAGTTCCAGTCGGAGACGACGCGTCCAGCGGCCTGGGCCTCGAGGGCGAGACCGCCCATTGTGGCTCCGGTATCGGCAATGATGGTGTTCAGATCGAGAGAGGTCACAGAGCCCGCACCGCTGGAGCTTCCCGCGATGTTTGATCGCGAGTTATTGGAAAAGTCACTGTTGGTGACGACCGTATTCACAAGACTCGGCCCGCTGACTCCTCCCTGCGTCGCGACCTTCAGGCCGTCGGCAAGGTTTCCGACGGCGGAGATGTCGTCGAGGCGCACGTTGGCCGTCGAACCATCCCGCGCGGTGATGTCCAGGCCGGATCCGACACTGGTGTCGAAGCTGCTGTCCACGATGAGGGCATTCAGGGTCGCACTGCGATCGGCCAGGATGTGCACACCGCTGCCGTCATTCGAGTCGACCGCGTTCTGCCGCACATTCAATAGAGCCGATGCTCCATTGAAAATGTGGCCGTCAATGCCGTGCAGCCCGCTCATCGAGAAGTTGGTCTGTGTGGAGTTGACGACGAGCATCGATCCGGGATCACGGACGTCGAATTCCAGGCCGCTGCCGTTCTGGCTCTCGATCGCCATCGTCGGATCGATGTTGAAGATGAAGTCCGAACCGCCGGCGACGTTCAATTCTGTCGCATCGTCGACGTTGGCCACGAGCATGCTGTCGATGACATCCACGACGTACTGAGAACCGCCGACGACATCGGCACCAAAGCCGTTGTTGCCGTTGCGATTGGCCTGCAGTGTCGTGAACGTCGTACGCCCAGTGGCATCGTCGAGATTCATCTGCACGCCGCTGCCCGTCGTGCTGTTGTTGAGGATGGCCCGGTCCACCATGAGGTTGAGTGTGCCTTCCGACACATCGGCGACAAACAAATCCTTGGTACCGCGACCCAGAATGCCATCGAAGTGGGCATTCACTTCACCATCGGCAGATGCGGCCACCTTGAAGGCACCACCCGTCAGGTTGCCCGTGTTGAGGACGAACGCATCCTTGATATAGGCATCGAGCTTGCTGTCGAGCCGGGCTTCGAGAATCATGCCGGTCTCGGCATGCTGGTCTCCCACGAAGAAGTCGATATCGACTACGGCATCAGCGCCGGCCGCGTCCACATGCAGGCCCGTCAGGCCTCCCTTGGTGTAGAGGTTGTTGACGTCCAGACGCAGCGGGGCACCACTGGTGTTCGACACAAACGCGGATGTCTGCGTCGTCTCGAAGCTGGAGTCCCGGATCACGCCATGACCGCTGGCATTGTGGATCTTGATCCCGTACGCGCCGCGCCGTCAACATTCTTGACCAGAAAGTCGGTGATGCCCGACCCGCCGATGCCCGCTGCGGTCCCGGCAATAATGTCAAACGTGTTGACTTCGTTGTAGTTGGCCAGTGTGACGACGTTCTGTGTGGGATCCCCCGCACGCAGTGTGGGCACCGGCCCCACGCGATTGAACGACGCCGGCAGTATCGTCAGGCCCCGACGCGCGTCATAGAACGTGTGCGTGGCTCCCTCACCCAGGAGTCGCTGATAGTCTTCGAGAACGATGTTCCCCAGCGTGTCGCCCATACCAGCGTCGACCAGAATCATGTCTGCGTTATGTGCAGACATGGGCAGATTGCGAAACGGGTTCTCAGATGAGCCATTGCCCGCTGTGGGGTTGGTGTTGTCGACATGTGCCACCCGGAAGGGCCGTCCCGTTCGGGGATTGACCGACGGGATGAGCGCATCGACCTTCGCCATCCGGGTCTGCACCGGCCAGGCACGACGCACCTGGGCGTACTTACGAATATCGGTGCTGAAGGGCTGCGGAGTCATATACGGAAGACCACCGCTGAATCGCCACTCGATTCCCAGATTGAGGTTTGTGTCGAAGACGTTGTCATTGGTGACCATGAAGTTGAGCGAGACATCCGGCGAGAGTGCCGTCTCGATACGCCCGCGAAAGCCCAGAATCTCGTCATCATCCTGGGATTCGAGGTAATAGGCCCCGGCATAGGCCCGTGCCCATGCCAGCCCCAGGAGTGGCGCACCAGTCTCGGCATCCACACCGCGCAGTGCCTGTTCCTCCTGGTTCATGCCGAGGAAGCTGATCAGGTTGCCATCAAAGACCGGCACCGTCCCATAGTCGAGCACTTGGGTGACGTTGCGCTTGGTTCCGATCGGCAGGTAAGCATTACCACGCAGATCGAACTGTTCAGTCAGCCATTCGGCACCCACGGTGATCTGCGAATAGCGGTTGTTGTATTCGGTCTGATAGTTGTCGTACCAGCCGTTGATCCCGAAGATGCCGCCGTCATCAGTGATCCAGCGATATCCGAGGCCCGCATTGACGCCAACCTGAGTGTCGTCGGTGATGAGGACAACGCCTTCACCCCAGACATGACTGGTGTCGAAGTCGGCGATCTTGGCGCGGACACCAATCCGCTGATAGCCGGTGGTGAACCCGACGCCGTCTCCTACCATCTTCTGCAGCAGGATGTAGGTGCCGCCGTCGTTGCCGATGACCATCGTCCCGGCGATGTCACCGGCGGACGTGAACCCGGTCTGGTCGATCGGGGTGTCATCGCTGACGGTCGTGTATCCCGCGACCTGTGCGCGAACCTGCGGAACCGGACTCACCAGTGCCATGGCCAGGCACGTCAGCCCGACCCAGGTCCGGTGGAGCAGGGTCCGTCTCTGGCGCGGGCAGAGCACCGGCGAACACAGACCCCTGGTCAGTCGACGAAGGAAGTCGGAAGCGGCAGGCATGTTTGTCTCCGGCCCCGCAGCGTGTCGCAACGGTTGTGGCAAGCGATGTCGAAATCGTGCGATGCGATCACGAGCAGAGGGCATAAGATTCTCCAGACCGAACGGGTCTCGCGCTGATCGGGTTACAGTCGAAGTTGCGTGACTCTGAATGGGGATGCCGAGCTGACCTCGATCAGGGCATCGCACCAACGCAGCGGACCGTATGCCGGGCAGGACTGTCCGCCGGGAACGCTGAGGGATGCTGGCCCTGAATCTGTGAATCGGTTCGGAATCCGGATCTCGAACGAGACCCCGCACGGCCTGGGCACCCGGTCACCCGACGGATCAAACGCCGCCGTGTACCGAATACATTCGGCCGGTCAGGAAACTCGATCACGACCTCCCCAGGGTGGGGGGATCGCCGAGGAATGGGTGTAAAATGGGGGTAGGTTTGAGAGAGGCGGGGTGTTGTTGCAGACGGCGGCGGGGCGCGTCAAGACGTTTGTCAATCCATTTGCCGAATCCCGGCAATCCGGGGAGGTTCCGCGAGGCTTTCCGGCAGTTTTTGCGTCGAGGCCAACAAACGAGAAGCCGATCTTGCCGCCTGTCAAGACCGTTCCTTATAAGTCTGCTCCTGATTCCGCCCCGTGGACGGGACTTCAGCGAGTCCCACCACCTCCCATCCCCTCGAACAGTGACGGCACCGCTGGGTTCCTGCTGTTCACGTCTCTCCAGGAAGTTCGGGTGTCGCCATGCCCACCAGACGCCGCCGCCGGCAACCCGCATCGAGTGATTCGCACCGTGTCGACGTGCGAAACCTGTTCGCGGCCAGCGCAGTGGTCCTCCTCCTGGCACTGTCTGCCTGTCGCACGACACCGTTTTCGGGACGTCAGCAGTTGGTGCTGATGCCTGAGGAGCAGGAGATTGCCCTCGGGGCTCAGGCGTATCAGGAAGTTCTGAAAGGCGAACCACTCTCGACCAATCGGGAGGCGACGGCGATGGTCCAGCGTGTAGGTCAACGCATCGCCGCGGTTGCCGGACGTCCTGACTACCAGTGGGAGTTCAACCTCGTTGCCAGTTCGAGTCAGAATGCCTTCGCACTCCCCGGAGGCAAGGTCGCAGTCTATGAAGGCGTCCTGCCGGTCTGCCAGCATGAGGCGGGACTCGCCGTCGTGATGTCGCATGAAATCGCACATGCCATTGCCCGGCATGGTGGCGAACGCATGAGTCAGGAGACTGCGGTCAGCGGAGTGCGCGGCGTTCTCGACATGGTGACCAAGGATCGCATGAGCGAAGCGGACCATCAGACGTTGATGAGCGTGTACGGAGTGTCGACCCGATACGGCGCCATTCTCCCTTACAGCCGCGAACATGAGTCCGAGGCCGACTCCATTGGACTGATGCTGATGGCCCGGGCCGGTTACGACCCCAGCGAGGCACCGGCGTTCTGGGAACGGTTCGCAGCGATGTCGGGTCCCAAGGCTCCTGAACTGCTGAGCACACATCCGTCCGACGTGCGTCGAGCAGCGGAACTGCGGGCCCTCGTTCCACAGGCACTGAAATACTACGAAGGAAGCCCCCAGAAGTTCGGGCTGGGCGAGGCCTTGGTAATGATGGCGGCGGCTCCGGTCGCGTCTCCAGTGAACACTGTCGCTCCGGTCATGAGTCCGGTCGCGACGGCAGCGACAAACTGGGAGAACCCCTTCGACACGCCGTCGATGCCAACAGACTCAGCCGTGATCAACGTTCCACAAGTCGAAGTCATCGAGCAGGCCTCGTTCCAGGAGCCTGTCGTGATCGACAGGCCAGTCACCGACCACCATGTGATCAAGGCAGACGGCTGGATCCCGGTCACGGGAAAAGCCAGCGTCTCCTCTCCCTGATCACACTGGCGATTTCGCCGTTCCGCTGGCGGTTTCGCCGTACGAACCACCTCCGACGCGCGTGATCAGTGTGGCTCACGATACGCCACGATAAGCGCGATCGAGCACTTCCACCGGATGCAGCACCGGCAATGGGTGTCCCGCCTCGTGTAGCAGCGCCTGAATCTGCAGCGTGCACCCGGCATTGGCGCTGATAACGGCCTCGGCCCCCGTGTCGAGGATGTGACCGACCTTGCGTCGTCCGAGACGATCGGCCATCTCCGGCTCGGTGAGGTTGTAGCTGCCCGCCGCACCGCAACAGATGTCAGACTCCGCCAGCGAGACGAGCTCGAAGCCCGGAACCATCGCGAGCAGCTGACGCGGTGGCTGACGAATCTGCTGGGCATGGCACAGGTGGCAGGCGTCGTGGTAGGTCGCCTTCATCCGGACTTCATGCTGTGGCTGCACCGGTCCTAACTCACTGAGAAACTCGGTGACATCCCGCACCTTGTCAGCGAACTGCTGCAGGCGATTGCCTTGCTCTGCATCGTGCGGAGCGAGTTCTTCGGCGATATGTCCGTAATCCTTGAGCATCGATCCGCAGCCGGCAACATTCACGATGATCGCGTCGACATCGCTGAACTCGCTCGTATGGTCCGCATCCGGTGATCGCGGCGATGTGTCCTGAGGTGGCGTGAAAGCTCGGGCATTCGCATTCGCAAACTCCAGTGCCGGTCCACCCGAGCCGCTATGATAGTGAATCGCTCCGCAGCACATCTGCTCAGTCGGTACGACGACATCACAACCATTCGCCTGGAGAACGCGGGCCGTTGCCCAGTGCACGTGACGGAACATGGCGTCGGCGACACATCCTGTAAACAGGGCGACTCGCGCACGTCGTTGGCCGATGGCCGGCAGAAACTCGGGAAGCCGCTGAGGTGGTGACGCCAGTTGAGGCAGCAGCCTGTGCATCCGCGCTACCGGCTGAGGCAGCAGACGCATCAGGCCGATCGCCTCGGCGGCCCGATCGAGCCGAAGAACCTGCAGCATTCGTGCCGGCCACAGGGCCCACTTCAAGCGCGACGGGTACGGGAACAGCCCGTACAGCACCAGCCGTTGAAACCATTTCGGAACAACCGGAGATGTTTCCCGGCCTTCCCACTGCTGCAGCGACACTCGAAATGGTTCGATCAATCGCCCGTACTGCACGCCGGAGGGGCACGCAGTCTCGCAACTGCGGCAGTCCAGGCACAGATCGAGATGTCGCACGACTGTCGGGCTCACCTCCAGACGGCCATCGGTCACCGCCCGCATCAGGTAGATCCGTCCGCGCGGACTGTCGTTCTCGTCGCCGGTTTCCAGGTATGTGGGACAGGCTGATGTACACAGTCCGCAGTGCACGCAGTCGAGGTACCGCTCGTAGTTGATCGACGCACCGGGCAGGGCCGAGGGCGATGCGGCTGATGGCGCGCTGTCAGCGACCGTCATGGCTGCTTTTCCGGCGGGGGCGAAACGACAGGCGAGGTCAACTCGCACCTGCCTGGACGAACGTCATTCGTCCCGGGTTGAGCAGGCCCAGCGGATCCAGTGCTGACTTGATCCGGGACATCAGGACTCCCTCGCTGGACAGTGGACCGAACACATCCAGTTTCTGCTTCCAGTCGGCATCGCAACTGTGAATCACCAGGGCACCTCCAGACCGTAGTGCCGCATCTCTGAGCGTTGCGATTATACGAGAGGCCTCGGTGGTCGTCGAACAGGAGTCCGGCAGATGCCCGATCGCAATACCGTTGCCTGCATGGCACTGCAGGGCCACATCCAGTTCATCGGCACGGGTGACAAAGTCCACCAGCCGTGAAGCAGGCAGCGTCGCCTTAAAGCTGAGCGGATCGTCCGAGGCTGCCTGGTACTCAGTGAGCACCCTCCAGAGGACATCGGCATCGTCCCCCTCGAGCGTGACAGCCGCGTCATCGATGAGATCGCCCAATTCCCGTCGAATCGTCGCGACCTGCCAGCCTGTTTCCGGCGTCGATCCCTCCAGACCCACCAGCAACACAGGACGATCGATCGGAAGTTCACGGCGTGACTCCCCATGGATCTGCCAGGCGGCCTTGCGGTTGAGCACCTCAACGGCGACCGGACGTGTCGCCGTCGTGACCAGTTTCTGCAGGGCCGCTTCGATCGCGGCGAGCGACTTCAGGGCCATCCCGAGCAGACAGCGGGACTCCACCATGGGACGCAGTTTGAGTGTCACCTGCGTGATAATGGCCAGCGTTCCCAGCGACCCGACCAGCAACTTGCACAGGTCGTACCCGGCTACGTTCTTGACGACCCGGCCTCCTGCAGAGAAGAGTCGCCCTTGTCCATCGACACCTGAAATGCCGATCACATAGTCTCGGAAGGTGCCATGGCCGAATCGACCCGGGCCGCTGGTATTCGAGGCGATGGCGCCTCCCAGAGTCGCGCGATGTGCCTGGGGGACATCAATCGGTAGCCGCTGCCCTTCCGCTGCCATCAACTGCTGAAGGTCTTCGACACGCATGCCCGCTTCCACGGTGATCGTCATGTCCCGGGCCGGGTAGTCGACGATGCGCCGCAGTTCCGAAAGTGAGACGTTGGTGCCATCCTCCGGAGTGACCCCGCCGTAGTGGAGGGACGTTCGCCCACCGCAGGGAATCAGCGGTCGCTGGTCCTGACGCGAATTGTCGGCGACGAACCGTGCGAGTTCCTCGGCCGACGTCGGTGTGAAGTCGCTGCGGGGAGTCGGCGAAGGTCGGTTCATCGAATCCAGGGAACTCAGGACAGTTGTTTCACGGGGTGCGACGTCTCGGGTCATCGTATCGATCGACCTCACGACCCGCCAGCAGCGTCAATGACCCGCCGCACCCTGCACCTGCCCAACTCTCCCCCCTCCGCTCCAAGCTCTCTGCTCCTCGGTCTCTCAGGCGTCTGTCACGTTGCTCAGGATCTCCACAAAACGGGCCGAAAATGTTCCGCAAAGGCAACACTTCGTCGATCGCGGAATGAACGGACAGCGAACCCGAGAAACATCAGTCGCTCCGATCAATTCCGATCGCTCGACGTCGGCGAAAGGTGATAGGTTCAGGCATCGGTGATTGGCCGATGTCGCTCGCAAGATCAGCCTCGCAAGATCAGCCTCTTGGAGCATGCCGTGAAAGTTGGAATTCTGGCAGGAGGATCGGGCACTCGCTTGATGGAAGAGACCGCTTCCCGACCCAAGCCAATGGTCGAGATCGGCGGACGTCCGATCCTCTGGCACATTCTGATGCACTACAGCCACTACGGGTTCAATGAGTTCTCGATCGCCCTGGGCTACAAGGGCGAACAGATCAAGAAGTACATCGTGGACTACGGGGCTGCAGGGCACGATGACCGTGAGCACCCACTCCGGGGAAGTCCGCCGGCACGATCACGACCCTCTCGACCACGCCAACTGGACCGTGCACCTCGTCGACACCGGCGAAAAGACGATGACCGGCGGGCGCATCAAGCGGTTGCAGCCCTACATGGGCAACTCGACCTTCATGCTCACTTGGGGCGATGGTGTCTCCGACGTCGATCTGCACCAGCTGCTCGAGTTCCACTGGTCCCATGGCCGCCTGGCGACCGTGACGGCTGTCCGACCGCCGGCACGCTTCGGGCACCTGGAGTTCGACGGCGACCGGGTCGTCGAGTTCTCAGAGAAGCCGCAGACATCGGAAGGCTGGATCAACGGGGCCTTCTTCGTTCTGGAGCCCGAAATCTTCGACTTTATCGAAGGGGACGGTACCCACTGGGAACGAGAGCCGATGGAACGACTGGCCCGCGAAGGAGAGCTGATGGCCTACCGGCACAGCGGCTTCTGGCAGTGCATGGACACGATTCGTGACAAGAACCTTCTCGATGGACTGGCCCAGTCGGGGACAGCTCCCTGGATGACATGGAAAAGGAACAGTGAACTATGCGTGTGCTCGTAACGGGAAACCTGGGATATATCGGCACCGTGTTGACGCCCATGCTGCAGGAGCATGGACACGAGGTCGTCGGACTCGACAGCGACCTGTATCGGCGGGCGACCTATGGTTCCCGTCCGCTGCCAGATGTCCCGACGATCGTCAAGGACATCCGCGATGCCGAGGTCGACGACCTGCGCGGGTTCGACGCCGTGCTGCATCTGGCAGGCTTGTCGAACGACCCGCTCGGCGATCTCGATCCTGAGCTGACAGGCGACATCAATCACCGCGCGTCGGTCCGGCTGGCGGAACTCGCCAAGCGGGCCGGCGTGCATCGGTTTGTCTTCTCCTCCTCGTGCAGCAACTATGGAGCCGGCGGCGAAGACTGGCTCACCGAAACGTCCGAGCTGCGGCCCGTGACTCCTTATGGCCGGTCCAAGGTCAACTCCGAGCGTGACATCGCCCCACTGGCCGACGACTCGTTCTCACCGACGTTTCTACGCAGTGCGACAGCGTATGGTGTCTCCCCCCGGCTGCGGTTCGATCTCGTGTTGAACAACCTGGTGGCTTGGGCTGTGACAACCGGGCAAGTCCTGCTCAAGAGCGATGGCAGTCCCTGGCGGCCGATCGTGCACATCGAGGACATCGCCCGCGCATTCACCGCAGTGCTCGCGACTCCGGTCGAAGAAGTGCACAATGAGGCGTTCAATGTCGGTTCGACCGACGAGAACTACCAGGTGCGGGACATCGCCCAGATCGTGGCCCAGACGGTGTCCGACTGCGAACTCACGTTCAGTGCCGATGCCTCTCCCGACACGCGCTGTTACCGCGTCAACTGCGACAAGGCCCTGCGAACGTTGCGGGGCTTTCGTCCCCAGTGGACGGCCCGGCGTGGAGCCGAGCAACTCTTTCAGGCTTATGTGGGGGACGGTCTCACACCAGCCGAGTTCGAGGGCCCGCGCTATCAGCGCCTGGCCCACCTGAAGATGCTGATACGGGAAGGAACGCTCGATTCGCAACTGAAGTTCACTGCCGCAGCGGTCACTGCAGGAGTCTGAAGAAAGCCCGCCGGCTACGTCCGGCGTGACTCACCGGGCGTTGCCGGTGGGCTAACCAACATCACACCAGACACCATTTAACATTCGAGATTTGATTCCTCTATGAGTACCGCAACACAAGAAGTGACAGCACGCAAGACTGCCGTGGACATGCCCTGCCGCTCGTGTGGCCGGGTCGACCTGCAGTCGTTCCTCGACCTGGGTCAGACTCCGCTGGCCGATGGTCTGGTGCCTGCCGACAAGATCGACACACCCGCCGGTCGATACCCGCTGGAGGTCGCCTTCTGTCCGCACTGTGCGCTGGTGCAGATTCTGGAGACGGTGCCTCCCGAGGTGCTGTTCTGCCAGGACTACCCCTACTACTCATCGTTCTCTGACTCGTGGCTCAAGCACTCCCGCAAAAACGTACTGGAGCTGATCGAGCGGCGCAGCCTGCACGCGGACAGCTTCGTCGTCGAACTGGCCAGCAATGACGGCTATCTGCTCAAGAACTTCGTCGATCAGGGGATTCCCTGCCTGGGAATCGACCCGGCATCGGGACCTGTCCGCGCTGCGATCGAGGCCGGGGTCCCCTCGCTGTGTGACTTCTTCACCCGCGAACTGGCCGTCGAGTTGCGGGAATCCCGTGGCCCGGCCGACGTGGTGATCGCCAACAACGTCCTCGCCCATGTCGATGACACCAACGCTTTCGTCGAAGGGATGCGCACGCTGATCGAGCCGCACGGCATGATCGTCGTCGAAGTTCCTTACGTCGGCGACCTTGTGAGTCACTGCGAGTTCGACACGATCTATCACCAGCATCTGTGTTACTTCTCGGTGACCGCACTCGATCATCTGTTCCGCCGGCATGGCCTGTTCCTCAACGATGTGAAGCGGCTCGCCTCGCACGGCGGCTCTCTGCGACTGTATGTCGAATGTGTGGAGAACCGCTCTCCCCAGGTGATTGAGCTTCTGAATCAGGAGCAGCGCGATGGACTGGACGGACTCTCCCATTACGAGAACTTCGGACAGCGTGTGCAGCAGGTCCTTGAATCGCTGACGACGCTGGTGCACCGCCTGCACGACGAAGGGTCGCGCATCGCCGGGTATGCCGCGGCGGCCAAGGCGTGCACGTTGCTCAACTGCGCGGGCCTGGATCACGAGGTGATTGACTACATCGTCGACCGCAATGTCCACAAACAAGGGCAGTACATGCCTGGTGTGAACATCCCGATTCTGGCGGCCGAACACTTGCTCAAAGATCAGCCCGATTATTGCATCCTGCTCGCCTGGAACCTCGCCAAGGAAATCATTCCGCAGCAACGCGAGTACCTGAGCCGCGGCGGACGCTTCATCCTGCCGCTCCCTGAAGTCCGCATCATCGACGAAGCCGCACTGGAGAACTTTCTGTCATGATTCTTGCCGCTCCCCACGCAGACAATCACCCGACCGATACCCATGGCCTGTGCCCCAACTGCGGGTCGCAGACTGTGCAGCCTCTGTACGATGTCCCTCGCATTCCCGTCCATAGTGTGCTGCTGTTTGAAACGCGAGAGGCCGCCGTCGGCTATCAACGCGGCACCATGCAGCTGGGGGCCTGCGACGCCTGCGGCTTCGTGATGAACATGGCGTTCGATCCCGGCGTCCACGAGTATTCACCCCGCTACGAAGAGACGCAGGGGTTCTCCAGTACGTTCAATGCCTTTGCACGTTCGCTCGCCCAGCGGATCGTCGACCGCTACGACATCCGCAACAAGACGGTGCTCGAGATCGGGTGCGGCAAGGGAGAGTTCCTTACGCTGCTGTGTGAACTCGGGAACAACCGGGGCATCGGGGTCGATCCCGCCTTCGTTCCGGAACGCATGGAGGGACGCACGTCCGCCGATGTGCAGTTCATCCAGGACTTCTACGGACCCAAGTATTCGCACCTGCAGGCTGACCTGGTCTGCTGCCGGCACACGCTCGAACACATCGCACCGACCTATGAGTTCATGACGCGGGTCCGCGAGTCGATCGGTGATCGGCCCGACACGTTGGTGCTCTTTGAACTGCCGGACGTGCTGCGGGTGCTGCAGGAAGGAGCCTTCTGGGATATCTATTACGAACACTGTTCGTACTTCAGCACCGGTTCGCTGGCCCGGCTATTCCGGGCGACCGGGTTCGAGGTGATCGACCTCGAACTGGATTACGACGATCAGTACATCGTGATTGCGGCCCGGCCTGTGGATGTTCCCACCACGCCGACGCTCGCGCTCGAAGACGATCGACAGGTTCTCGACGACGCGACGCGGCGGTTTCCACAACAGGTCGCACGGATGATCGACGGATGGTCCTTCACACTCGCACACTGGGCAGGCGAGAAGCAGCGGGTCGTGTTATGGGGGGCCGGGTCGAAGGGGGTCGCGTTCCTCACGACGTTGTCCAATCCCGAAGATGTCGCGGCAGCCGTGGACATCAACCCGTTCAAGCAGGGCCACTTCATGCCTGGCAGCGGACATGAGGTGCTCTCCCCGCAGCAACTGGTCGCAGCGCCTCCGGATCATGTCATCGTCATGAACCCGATCTACTGCAACGAAGTCCGTGCGGAGCTGCAGCGCCTGGGGCTCAATCCAAGTGTCCATTCGGTGAATGAGCCCCTGCTCATCGATGCATCAAGACTCACTCGGAAGGCCGCTTGCGTCTCGGACAACTGACCCCTGAATACTGACAACTGATCACTGCCAGGAGACCCCTATGACACCCCGCGTCAGCATCGCTATGCCGGTTCGGAACGGCATCAAATACCTCTCCCGGGCCGTCGACTCGATCCTCGCCCAGGACTGCGAGGACCTCGAACTAGTGATCTCCGACAATGCCTCGGATGACGGCACCTCGGAACTGTGCCAGGCGTACGCGGAGAAGGATGCGCGGGTCCGGCATCACCGGCATTCCCGCGACATCGGTCAGGTCTGCAACTTCAACTATGTGTTTCGCATGGCCCGGGGCGAGTACTTCAAGTGGAACGGCGTCGACGACTGGCTCGCACCGAACTACGCCTCCCGCTGCAGTGGGATCCTGGAGCAGAATCCCGACGTCGTCTGTGCCTTCTCGCACGAGCAGCATCTTGATGACGACGGCACGTGGTTCGACTATCACTACGACTCATTCAACGCCCGCTCATCGCGGCCGCATGACCGTTTCCGCCGTCTGCTCACTGTGTATCAACGCGATCCCGAATTCAACATCGATCCCATCTACAGCATGATGCGCCGCCGCACGGTCGAGCAGACCGGCGGGTTTCGCGGCGTCATTTTCCCGCACATCGTGATGGGGGCCCAACTGGGCCTGATGGGGCACTTCCACCAGATCCCCGAGGTGCTCGCCTTCCGCCGTAAACGTTGGCTCACCGAGGTACCTCGCGACGAACTGCTGCAGCGGTACTTCGCCGGAACTGTCCGGCCGACGCGTTCCCTGTTTGCCGTGGAGCTCGGCATGGTTCGCGCGTTGTTTGAGGTGATCCAGACGTCCGACATCCCTGCTTGGGAAAAGGCTGCCTGCCGGCTGACGGCGGCGAAATACTTCGCCCGACAGACGGGGGACGAGGTTGTGCGGCGTGCACCGGGCTACCCGGCCCGTGCTTCGCGCCGCCTGTGGGATCGCCTGGCCCCGCACATCGACAAGGCCACCGTGGCCAGTTGAGGAGGGTCATCTGAGAACGGTGTTAGCCGTGGGGCTTCGCCGAGCGGGATCATTGGTGGCCGAAGCTGCCAGGTTTGTGAGCCAGTTGCGGCCTGGCAGCCACTACAAGGCGACAGGCACCACGGCTGGCATGTCCAGCTGGGTGGATGGCGTTGCCAATCGGATGAGAAACGGCAGAATCCGCTCGGTTGATGACCGTTTGTCGGCACTGGGTACAAACGTTCCGGACGGTGAGTTGACACTGAGTCTCAGTTGCTATATCCTTGGTTCGGTTTACTCAGTCACATACAGATTTGGGTACACAGATGACCTCTCTGGACAAGCTCGCTGTCGCACAAACCGCACGGATCCTCACAGTGCAGGGTGAGTGCCGCGTCACCTCTCGCCTGATGGAAATGGGACTGTTCGAGGGGGAGGAGATCGAGTTGGTCGGCCGGGCCCCACTCGGAGATCCGCTGACATTCCGCATGAGTGGAAGTCGGATCGCACTGCGTTCGGTCGATGCCCGTCGCGTGCATGTCGAAGTGCTTTCTCCCCAGCCCTCAGCCGTTCCTGCCTGAAGCCGGCCCTCCCGGTTGCTGGCCGGTGTGATTCCCGATGCCCACGATCACACAGGCTCCCCAGAAGACACTGGCTGTTGCCCTGATCGGGAATCCGAACACCGGCAAGAGCACACTGTTCAACGCGCTGGCGGGGCTGCGTGCCCAGGTGGGGAATTATCCCGGTGTCACCGTTGAGAAGAAGATCGGCAAGGTCGTCTGGGACGGCAAGTCCGTCGAGTTGATCGACCTCCCGGGGACCTACAGCCTGTCCCCCCGGTCGCCCGATGAACTGGTCGCCGTCGATGTGCTGCTGGGACGCCAGGCCGGCGTGCCGAAGGTCGACGTTGTCGTGTGCATCGTGGATGCGTCCAATCTCGATCGGCACCTGTATCTAGTGAGCCAGGTGCTCGACATCGGCGTGCCAGCGGTGCTCGTCGTGAATATGTGGGACACGGCTGTCCGCCATGGGATCAGTCTCGATGTCGAACTGCTGCGTGAGCGGCTGGGGATTCCGGTGGTCGTCACCGAAGCCCATCATCGTCGCGGCATCGACGATGTACGTGAGGCGATTCTGTCGGCTGCGAGCCAGGCTCCAACGCCGGGCAAGTCGGTATTCCCGGACGCCTTCGATCACGAGGTCGGCAGTCTGCAGGAGTATCTGACGACCTGCGGGCTCCCTCGACAACCGCTGTATCTGCTGGAACGGATGCTGCTGGATGCCGGCGGTGCGGTCGAGACCCGGTATCGGGTGCAGCTGACCGCCGATCTGGTTTCATATCTGTCAGATGCACGCAGCCGACTGAAGGAGCTGGGCTATGCTGTCCCGTTTGTGGAGGTGCAGTCGCGTTACCGCTGGACGCGCAGCATCTTGAGCAGTGTTGTACATCGACCGGCCTCGCGACCAACGACATGGACTGATCGCATCGACCGCGTCGTGACGCATCATGTGGCCGGGCTCGTGCTGTTCGGTCTGCTGATGTTTCTGGCGTTTCAGGGGATCTATCAGTGGTCGGCACCGCTGATGGAATTGTGCGAGACTGCACAAGGCTGGGCGGCTGCGGGTGTCGAATCGCAGCTGGCCCCCGGTCCACTGCGCAGCCTGCTGGTGAATGGAGTGATCGCCGGGGTGGGGGGGGTGCTGATCTTTCTGCCCCAGATCATGATGCTGTTCCTGCTGATTGCGGTTTTGGAGCATTGCGGTTACATGGCACGGGCCGCCTACATGATGGACCGGGCGATGTCGTGGGTCGGACTGAGCGGCAAGTCATTTCTGCCGCTGATGTCCTCGTTCGCCTGTGCCGTCCCCGGAGTGATGGCGACGCGTGTCATCGAAAGTCCGCGGGATCGCATGGTGACAATTCTGGTGGCCCCGTTGATGAGTTGTTCGGCGCGGCTGCCGGTGTACCTGTTGCTCATTGCCGCGTTCATCCCCGCCGGTCGGGTGCTGGGAGGATGGCTCTCGCTGCAGGGAATTGTCCTGTTTGCCATGATGTCGCTGGGTGCGGTGGTCGCGATCCCTGTGGCGTGGCTGCTGCAACGATATGTCTTTCATGGCGATGCATCGGCGTTTGTCCTTGAATTGCCCCAGTACCACATTCCCTCCCTGCGACTGGTGGCTTGGCGCGTGTATGAGGCCGGAAAGGCGTTTGTCATGCGGGCGGGCACACTCATTTTCGCCACTACAGTCCTGTTGTGGGCTGCTGGTTACTTCCCGGGCGATCATCGTCGGCTGCATGAACTGGAAACACTGATGGAACAAGGGGCGGGAGATCCTGATGTGAGCCCTGAACAGATGGCGGAACTCGAAACGGAACTGAATGCTCAACGTTCGGCACTGATGCAGCACAGTTACCTGGGACGGGCTGGTCGGATGATTGAGCCGCTGGTTCGTCCTTTGGGGTGGGATGGCAATATCGGGATCGGGGTGCTCGCGTCATTTCCCGCACGGGAGGTGGTGATTGCCACCCTGGGAACGATCTACAGTCTGGGAAGCGATGTCGATGAGGAGTCGCAAGGCCTGCAGGCGGCGATGCGTGCCTCACACTGGCCCGATGGTCGCCCGGTGTTCAACATCCCCGTGGCGCTGTCGATCATGGTGTTCTTTGCGCTGTGCGCCAGTGTGCCTCGACACTGGTTGTGATTCGACGCGAGACGAACAGCTGGCGCTGGCCGGCGTTTTCGTTTGTCTACATGACGATGCTGGCCTACATGGGGGCACTGATCACCTACCAGGTGGGGATGCGATTGACGGGCGCATAGGATGACCCTCAGGCGTCCGTGAGCTGCACGAGAGACAGGGGATGTACGCATGTCGATCACAGATCCTCAGTGGCTGGGTGTGGGGCTGTTGATCGTCGTCGCGCTCCTCATCATCATCCGCAGGACTCGACGAATGCTGCGCGGCAAGTCGGGAGGTTCAGGCTGTGGACATTGCGAGACCGAGTGCGGGAAGTAGGGATCAGAAAAAGGGACCACCCCGAATGCAGGCGGCACTCGGGATGGTCCATCACAACGGGGCTCAGCAGCTCTTCATTGAGAACTGCGGCCGGTTGATCTTGACGACACGAACTACCGGGTTCCGTTCGGCTGCTGGCTGTCGATCCCAATCTCGACACCATTGGGACTGACGTTCACATCGACGTTGCCGTCACGGTTGCGCATTCTGCGCTCGATGCCGTACTGCCGGTCAATGTCGCTCGTGAACTTACGGTCGGCAAAGTTCGGCCAGTGATCCTGGTCGAAGCCCTGTACTCCTTCGAGTTGGGACTGTGTCACATTCAGTACGAGGATGTGAGAGTCAGCGTCGTCAGGATCCCGCCGGCAGTTCAACGCCTCAAAGGGCACTGCGAACAGCTTGTCGCCAATTCCCAGCAGGCCGCCATAGGTAACTGCGGCATATCGTACGCGTCCCGACCGGGCATCCAGGACGATGTCGTTGATCTCGCCCACGCTTTCGCCCTTGGCGTTCTGGATGTTCATGCCCATCAGCTGACTGGCGCGGATGTTGGTACCCGTCGTCTTGTCATCCAGCTGACCGGCTGCCGCTCGATCCGTAGCCTTGTGCTGTTGCACCGCATCGCGCCGCTGCACTGGTGCGTTCGGTTGAACAGCCTGTTGCGCGAAGCCATAGACTGCCAGCAGGATCAGGCACATTCCGCCCGTCAATGCCGCGTTGATAAAGCTTCTCTGAATCATGATCGTCTCCTCGTACGAACCTGATGTTCCGTGTGAATTCATGAGGTCGCCTGCGGCCGTCCATTCAGACCGATGGCATTCCATACAGCTGTTGGGGGAATGGGATCCTCTCGGTCCCGGTGCGACGCTTCGCAGGCAGTGTATGGCGTACCTCGTTCTGAAAGGCGGACGGCACCCCATAGGCCACTCCACTCGAGTGCGTCAGCAGTTACAGGATTTCTCGAACTCGGACACCTGCCTTTCGGCGGCCTCTTTGGCAAGCCCATAACGCTCCTGGACCTTGCCGATCAGTTCGTCTCGCTTGCCGGCGATAATGTCCAGGTCATCATCTGTCAGGTCTCCCCATTTCTGCTGGACCTGTCCCTTGGCCTGCTTCCATTTCCCTTTGATCTGATCCCAGTTCATAGCATTCTCCTTTTCTGAGGAAGGGGTACCGGAAGCACGTTGCGTCCGGTCTGGATTGCGGAAGATTCATGCTCGTGACGCGACCGGTCCGCTTGCCGGTACGACGTCCAGTCGATTGACAACGCGATGAACACCAGGCGTCTTCGCCGCAACGCACTGCGCCACTTGCGAAAGGTAGTAGCAGTCCAGGCGACCGCTGAGGATCGCCGTCGATTCGCAGGCGGCACACCGGATGGTCCGCAGTTGCGAATAGCCCAGTTCGCAAATCCTCGAACGTACCTGCTCGGCCAACCGCTGGTTCGCCACCATCCTGGAATGGATCGACGGCATTCAGGCTCCTTGTGTCTCGTGTCGTGAAGTGGGAGTTGTCACTCGACGGAGCAGTGATGCACGTCGCGTTCCCAAACAAACAACTCTTCCCGTGAGTTCACAGATTCTGCGCATTCCGATCTGGCCGAATCGAGCGAAGTTCCTGTGTTCCAAGGATCACCGTCAGGAGCCTGCGATGAGCGACGGGTGTCTGCATTCACGATGCGCGGTCGATCGTCGGCCAGCGTGAACGCACGGAGGCCAGCGTGAACGCACTGAGGCAGGACACCAGCGTGGTCCCACTGGCGGCCGGTAACAAACTCCTGTCACTGGCTCGACCGTCAGGACGTGGTCGATCATGATAGGGCCTTGTGATCCGACTCACCGAGCCCTGAAATGACCGCACCGATACTGGCTGTTGATGACGACCGGGCCGTCCTGCACCTGATCGAGCAGGGGCTGAGCACGCTCGATGTCCCGGTCATTACTGCGCACGTCTCACGAAGGGTTGCGACTCGTCGAACAGGAGCGGCCCGATCTCCTCCTGCTGGATGTCATGCTCCCTGATGCCTCGGGATTGGATGTCTTTCAGCAGGTGCAGAAGCTCGACCGCCGCTTGCCGGTCATCTTCATCACCTCCGGGACGGACAGTGATACGGCCATCGAGGCGATGCGGCTGGGGGGATACGACTACGTTCTGAAGCCCCTGGATTTGCCCGCACTGCAGGTGCTGGTGGAGCGGGCGCTGACGACACGGCGGCTGATGAGCGTGCCAGTCGCACTCTCGACAGCGGACAAACAGGCGATGTCCAGCGAGTTGTTTGTGGGGCGTAGTCCGCAGTTGCTCGAAGTCTTCAAGGCCATTGGACGTGTGGCCCGGCAGGATGTGACGGTGCTGATTCGTGGTGGAAGTGGAACCGGAAAGGAACTGGTCGCGCGTGCCCTGTACCAGCACAGCGGGCGCGCTGAGCAGCCGTTCATGGAAGTCAATTGCGCTGCAATTCCCGAGAATCTGCTGGAAAGCGAGCTGTTCGGGCACGAGCGGGGAGCCTTCACCGGGGCCGAACGCAAACGCATCGGCAAGTTCGAACAATGCAATGGGGGCACCATCTTTCTGGATGAGATTGGCGACATGACCCCGCTGGTGCAGGGCAAGGTACTCCGCTTGCTGCAGGAGCAGCGGTTTCAGCGGGTCGGCAGCAACGAGACCATTCAGACCGATGTCCGCATCATTGCGGCGACGAATCGACCGCTGGAGGAGATGGTCGAAGAGGGGGAGTTCCGGACGGACCTCTTCTATCGGCTCAATGGGGTGAGCATTCATCTCCCCCTCTTGCGGGAACGGGGGGACGACGTGGCGTTGCTGCTGCAACACTTTCTTGCGCGGGCCGTCCACGAAATGAACAAGCCCGAGATCGAAGGAATCTCGCCCGATGCCCTGACGCTGTTAAAGAAGTATGCCTGGCCGGGCAACGTGCGGGAACTGCAAAGCGTGATGCGTCAGGCCGTGTTGAACGCGAGCGGCACGGCCATTGTCCCGGAGTTTCTCCCCCCCGAGGTGCGCGGCGAGCAGCCGCCCGGTCGACGGACAAGCGATGACTCCGCGTCCTCCGAAATGCTCGGCTTCATCGAAGAGCGCCTGCACTGCAAGTCGACCGACCTGTATGGCGAGTGCCTGGCGTTCATGGAGAAGTTGCTGATCACCCGTGTCCTGCAGGAAACGGGCGGCAATCAATCGAAGGCGGCCGAGGTGCTGGGGATCACCCGTGGAAAGATCCGCGACCGCATCGCGACGTTCGGCATTTCGCTGGACACGAATGTGTCGGTCGATCCGCCACTCGATGCACCCGCATGAAGCCGGTGGGTGTTGAGCGTTGATCGATCATGCTGGCCGTTCCCGCGTCGCCTCAGTTGCATGAGTCGCGATGCATTCCGCGCAGATGACTCTCGCTAATCGATTGCACAGGCGATTGTTACGTCATCTGTGCATTTCGCAACAGCCTTTGGCACATGACGTGCAAAATGCGGATGCATCACGCAGCGACACCCGCTGCCAAACACATTCAGGAGCCTTGCCGATGTCACTTTCTGCGTTGTCGTCACGTCTGTTTCGTGCAGTTGCCCCACTGATGTTTGTGGCGGCAGTCGCACTGATCGGCTGTGAACGACCCCAGGAGAAGGTCATTGATATCGAGGCCCCTGGAGTCGACATCGAGGTGAAGAAGGATCGCGATGGCAGCGGTGGCACGGTGGATGTCGAGGCGGGTGAAAGTTCCGAACGGATCGAGATCGAAAACTGATCACACAGGACCCTTAAGAAAAGGACGTGAACCATGTTATCCTGGGCAATCACATTTCTCGTTATCGCGTTGATCGCAGCAGCCCTCGGTTTTGGCGGCATCGCCGGAACGGCCAGCTGGATCGCGCAAGTGCTGTTCGTCGTGTTTCTGATCGCGTTTCTGATCGCGGTCGTCGCAGGACGGCGCACCCCCGTGTAGCCGGTTGCTCGTGGTTGGTCGGTGGCTCGCCTCTGCACAGCCCCGCATTGGAGAGTGCACCACCGCCAGAGCCGCCTTCACGGCGCGTACCGCGTCTGAGAAGCGATGGCAGGCAGAAGTTCAGGCCCGGCTCTCAGCCCGTTATCCTCTCAGGCGCGTTTCGCGCGTCCGCACTCCTTGGCTCCCTTCTTGCCAAAGCTTTCGAGGGCGTTGCCATGAAAGGCCTGATCATCATCGCACTGCTGGTACTGGTGTGCGTGCTCATCGGCTGGATTTCGTTCAGCGACAATGGATCCACCAGCACGATTACCATCGACAAGCAAGAGATTAGAGATGACGCCCAACAGGCTGTCGAATCGCTGGAGCGTTCGGCCGACAAGTTCGTGGAGACAGCCCGCGAGAAGACGAACGGTGTCCAGGAGCCAACACACGTAACTCCTTGAGCGTGCAATACACTGAACGGGCACAACGGTTTGAACATCTCTCTTGACATTGCCAGAATAACAGGGGCACCCGATCGTCCCCAGAACTCCCTTTCCATCCATGAATCACCGCCGCGGTCAATAGCGGCATTACTTTCCTGCCCATGTGTGGATGAACTCTCAGCCCGAAACTCCGGAACCTGTTGACGTCGACACCCATTGGTTTCAGACGATCCAGGGGACTTCGCAGGATGCCGTGATCACGATGGCGTTCGACGGACGGGTTGCTGGCTGGAGTCCGCAGGCGGAAGCACTGTTCGGATTCTCAAGCGAGGCCGCCGTCGGCAGGCCGCTGGATTCGCTCATCATTCCCGCGCGGTATCGCGAGTCATTCCGCAAGGGACTCCAACGTCTGCGGAGTAGCGGCGACAGTCAAATACTCAATCAGCGACTGGAGCTGACGGCGGTCCATCGCGATGGACGGGAATTTCCCGCGGAGCTGTCCGTCATTCTGCAGTCCAGGGAAGCGGAACCGCTGTTCACGGCGCTCATCCGGAAGACTCAATGTGCTGTCGAGTTGACGTCAACAGGCTCACTGCGCGAACGGGTCGCGCTGGAGAGTCAGTTATTACATCAGCTGACCTCGCTGTCAGAGTCGTCCACCTCGTTCGAAAGCGCATTGCAAACGTGCGTGGAGATCATGTGTTCGATCACCGGCTGGCCGGTCGGACACGTGCTGATCCTGAATGAACAGCGTGAGCGTCTCGTGTCCGCCGACATCTGGTCTCTGCGGGACGAGGCTCAATGTGGCACCATGCGGTGCCGAGCAACCGGATGGCTTTTCGACGGGGTGAGGGGCTGCCTGGTCGCGTCTGGGAGACAGGAAATGTCGTCTGGAGTGGAAACATTCAGGAGGAAGTGTGGTTTGTCCGCCGGGACCCCGAAATCGACCTGGGAATGCATGGTGCTTTCGGTTTTCCGGTATCCGTCGATGGAGACATTGTTGCCGTCCTCGAGTTCTTCACCCCCGAGGACGTGGTCCCCGATCCGCATCTGCTGATGCTCGTCGAAGGCATCGGTTCCCAACTGGGGCGCATCATCGAGCGCCGTGAATGGGAGCAAGAACGCGCGCATCTGGCGGCCATTGTGGACTGGTCGTACGATGCGATCATTGGCAAGGCGCTCGATGGCACGATCACCAGCTGGAACACCGGAGCCGAGCAGGTGTACGGGTTCTCTGCGGAAGAGGCGGTGGGACGGTCCATCTCGCTCATCCTGCCAGCGGGACTCACCGGGGAAGAAGAGGAGATCCGTCAGGCCGTGCGCACAGGTCGCCGGCTGACACAGTTCGAGACGCATCGCTGCCGCAAGGACGGTGCCGATGTCTTTGTGGCCCTAACTGTCTCTCCAATTCGCGATGCGCAGGGACGGATCGTCGGTTCGTCCACCATCGAGCGGGACATTACGCAGCGTGTTCGGCGGGAACGTGAACTGGAAGCAGCGAAGGCGGCTGCCGAGGAGGCACGGCATGCCGCCGAGACTGCCAACAAGACCAAGTCGGAGTTTCTGGCGAACATCAGCCACGAGCTGCGTACGCCGATGAATGCCATCATGGGGATGCTGGAGTTGGCCCTCGGGGAAGATCTGGGCCCGATGATGCGTGACTATCTGAACACGGCCCGGGATTCGTCCCAGACTCTGCTCTATCTGCTGGATGATCTGCTGGATTTCTCGCGGATGGAAGCCGGCCGCTTCGAACTCGAGTCCGAGCCCTGTGATTTGCGCGATGTGGTCGAGGGGATGGTCCGCACGCTGTCGCTGCGCGCCTGCGAAAAGGGCCTCGAACTGGCCACATCGGTCGACGCGGACGTACCCCACCGACTGCAGGGTGACTGCAAGCGTCTGCGGCAAGTGCTCATGAACCTCGCGGGAAATGCCATCAAGTTCACCGAACAGGGCGAAGTCATTGTTACGGCGGCAGTTGCCAACCGCTCCAAGGAGGAGATCGAACTTCTGTTTTCGGTCAAGGATACAGGCATCGGCATCTCTCCGGAGGATCAGGAGCGGGTGTTCGCGCCGTTCACACAGGTAGATGCGTCCGCCTCACGCCGACAGTCCGGCAGTGGACTCGGCTTGGCGATCTGCAGCGAACTCGTTGAGAAAATGGGGGGCCGCATCTGGGTCGAGAGCGTGCTCGGGAAGGGGAGCACATTCTTCTTTACGGCCCGCCTGCAGGTGCTTCCGGACCAGGAGTTCGTTCCGCCGCATACGTCCGAGATCCGTGATGTTCCGGTGCTGGTGGTCGACGACAATGCCACCAACCTGGCGATCCTGCAGGAGATACTTGCGAGTTGGGATATGAAGCCCACGGTCGTCAACAACGGGCGTGTGGGACTCAAGCTCCTGCGTGATGCCACCGCCCAGGGCAAACCCTTTCCGCTGGCGATCATTGATGCTCTGATGCCGGACATGGATGGATTCACGCTCGTCGAAACAATCCGGAACGAGGAATTGACGGAAACTGCTGCGGTCCTGATGCTGTCGGCCGCCGATCGCCAGACCTTTCGCGACCACTGCGAAGACCTGAAGGACGCGACATTTCTGGACAAACCGGTCTCGCAGTCGAACCTGCTGGAGGCTGTGCTGCAGGCACTTCATGGTTCCCGTCGCAGGGATGCCGTCCATCGTGTGCCGTCCAGAGCGGCGCGATCGCTGCGGGTGCTGCTGGCAGAAGATACGCCGGCCAATCAGAAGGTCGTGCTGGCCATTCTGGAGCGGCGCGGTCATCACGCGGTGATCGCTGACAACGGTCGTGAGGCACTGGAACAACTCAAACAGCAGAACTTCGACGTCGTCCTGATGGATGTGCAGATGCCGACCATGGATGGACTGCAGGCGACTGCCGCCATTCGGGAACTCTCCGACACAAAGAAGTCGCGGATTCCCATCATCGCGATGACGGCGCACGCCCGGCGCGAGGATCGCCGCCGTTGCCAGCAGGCCGGTATGGACGCCTACATCTCCAAACCGATCGATGTCAGACGACTCATCACGCTCGTCGAACGTACGACGCATCAGCAGGCGCAGGCCGATCCGGCGCTGTGGACTTCCGATCCCAACCTGGATGCGCTGGCACACGAGGTTGTGTCAGAGTCGGTCTCTGACACGGAGGAGTCGAACACGGACGGCGTCATCAATCGCCCGGCGGCCCTGGCCCGGATGGGGGGGAACGAGCAGTTGTTTGCCCACATGGCCCGCTTCTTCCTCGAAGATTCTCCCCGACTGATCGCACAATTGCGCGAAGGGCTGCGCAGGGAAAATGCCGAACTGGTGACGCGGACGGCCCACAGTCTGAAAGGGCTCGCCGCCAACTTCGATGCCCATGCAGCCTGTCGGTCCGCCAGCCTGATCGAGGAGCTGGGGCGGGCCGAAGCGCTCGAGAAGTTGTCCCAGGAATTGCCCCCACTGCTGCATCAGATCCAGCGACTGCAGGCAGAGCTGCAACAGTATGCGAGCTGACGTCCGAGGCAGGCTGCAGCTGGGATGCCCACCAGCAGCACGCCCAGCCTCACCGCATCAACTCGCCCCATGATCTGGTACGTTCGGCGTGGCTGATTGACAGCCCGCCGTACGCGGACGATGATAGCGACAGGCACCACACGAGACGCTTGAGCACCGGCGAGGGCACTCTTTGTTCTATTGGATCTACGATTACAGCAGCCGCGAGCTTGCACTCTGGGCAGGATTGGTTTTCGTCGGGTATTATTGGATCGGCTGTGTACTGCTGAGACCAATCTTGCGTCCGTTCGTCCGGTCGCGGTTCGGGACAAACGATGTCGTCGGCTACATGGTTTCGTGCTTCGGTGTGTTCTATGGGCTGTTGCTGGGCCTCATCGCCGTGGCAGCCTTTCAAAACTTAAATGAAGTGGAAGCCAACGTCGCCCGAGAAGCTGCCTCGCTCAACGCGCTCTACGAGGACGTTTCCACCTATCCACAGCCGCACCGCCAGAATCTGCAATGGCTGTTACGCGACTACTGCCACTACGTCATCAAGTATGGATGGCCCGAGTATCGTCAAGGACGAATTCCGAGAGGGAGCGAGACTCGGATCGAGGCCTTTCATGAACGGATGCTGGCGTTCGAACCCCAGACAAAGTCTCACGAGATCATCCACGCCGAAGCTTTGCGCCAGTTCGCTTCCTTCCTCGAGCATTACCGGGTTCGGGAGCATTCCGTGAGGACCGGGCTTCCCCATTTCTTGTGGTACGTGGTGCTTCTGGGTGCCGTGCTGAACATCGCTTTGATCTGGTTGTTTGACATGAACTTACTGACTCATCTCCTGCTGGGAGGAGTTCTCGCGCTGTTCCTGGGACAGTTGATCACTCTCATTGCCATCACGGACAATCCCTTTCGCGGCGAATTGTGCGTTTCCCCTGAGGCGTTCGAGACGTTGTACTGGACGAAGATGCGCGACTGAGCGCCTGATTCTGAAGCCCATCTGAGGGATGGCAAGGTGATCGTCGATGGCTGAATTCGAAATCCACGAACTCGAAGGGATTCGCTATGTCGACTGCATCCTCAACAAGGAGACGGTGCGTGCCGGGGCCAGTGCACTGTCGTATATGACCGGCGACATCAAGATGCACTCTCACCTGGTAGCGTCCCCGAGCAACGTGATCAAGTCGATTCTGGCCGACGAGGCGGTCTATCGCCCGACATACACGGGAACGGGTGTCGTGCCCCTCAAGTCATCGCTGGGCGGGTTCCATTTGCTGGATCTTCATGACGAACGCTGGATTCTCGAACGTGGGGCTTACTGGGCCTGTGAGGGCAGGGTCGGCGTGGGTTATCACCGGGTCGGCATCCTCACCTCCCGATGGGCGGGCGAGGGGCTGGTCTATCTGCAGACTGAGGTCTCAGGATCCGGCAAGGTCGTGCTCACGACCCGGGGGCCGGTCGAGCGGTTGACCCTGGAGAAGGCCAGCGGATCGTCGCCGATGGCAGTTACGTCATCGCGTGGTCCTCCAGCGTGAAGTTCACGATTCAACGTCCCACCAGCAATGTGCTGGGGCGCTTCACGTCCGGCGAAGGACTGGCACGAGGCCATGATGGTCCCGGCGACGTCCTCGTCAATCCCTCTCCCTACTGGCGCTACCGCCTGTATTCACAACGCCGGTACGACTCGCTTCGCGCCGAATAGCCTGCGATCAACACACGATGACTGAGCCCCACAGATCACTCGAGACGCCTCCGCAGACGAGGCGATCATTCCTCAGGCACAGCCGACGGGCGCTCACGATCTCCGCGGCTGGTTCCCTCGCACCTGCGCTGTTCACAGGATGTTCGCGTCCGCCCCGCCGCGAGACCGTTAATGTCGGGATCCTGCACTCGCAGACCGGAACAATGGCCATCAGTGAGACCTCGCTCGCGCGATGCGGAACTGTTCGCCATCGAAGAAATCAATGCCGACGGGGGAGTCCTGGGAAAGCTGATCGTACCGGTCGTCGAAAACCCCCGTTCGCGATTCGAGGATCTTTATCCCAGAAAGGCATTACGGCTGCTTGTGGAAGACGGGGTCGCGGTCGTCTTCGGCTGCTGGACCTCGGGCAGTCGCAAGGCCGTGCTTCCGGTCTTCGAGGAGCAGAATGGACTTCTGTTCTACCCGTTGCAATACGAGGGCAATGAATGCTCGCCAAACATCGTCTACACCGGATCAACCCCGAACCAGCAGATTCTTCCGGCGATCGACTGGTTGCGCGGCAATGGCGGCTTCAAGAAACGCTTCTACCTCATCGGGTCCGACTATGTCTTTCCCTGGACGGCCAACTACATCATTGCCAGGCACCTGGAAGTCAACGCGCCGGACGTCGAGATCGTTGGCACGACATACGTCCCGCTGGGCCATCGGCAGTTCGACGACATCGTCCGTGACATCAAGTCGTCCTCGCCCGATGTGATCGTGAGCACAATTAACGGGGACAGCAACATCTACTTTCTTTGAGGAGCTGGCGAAACAGGAAATCGATCCTGACCAGACGCCGGTGCTGGCGACCAGTGTCGGCGAGGATGAGCTTCGCAGCCTGTTGCCGGAGACCGTCGCCGGACATCTCGCCGCCTGGAGTTATTTTCAGTCCATAGATACGCCAGAGAATCACTCCTTCGTCGATCGCTTCCAACGAGAGCACGGCGAAGATCGCGTCCTCGGAGATCCGATGGAGGCGGCCTACTGTTCCGTGCACCTGTGGAAACTCGCTGTCGAGAAAGCGGGTTCGTTCGCGGTCGATGCTGTGCGCGAAGCGTTGTGTCAGGGTATCGAGTTTCTCGGTCCCGGTGGTCTCCTGAGAATCGACGCGCAGAACGGGCATGCCTTCAAGCACTGCCGCGTCGGCAAAATTCGCGAGGACCGACAGTTTAACGTTGTGTATGACTCGCAGAGTCTCATCCCACCCGATCCCTATCCCGAGATTGCATTTCCAGGGTGGAACTGCGACTGGGCGCGCGGCGAACTCACCGAGGGGAAATACATTCCGATTGGTCCGGCATCCAGCTGAGGTTCGGTGTGAAGCCGTGCCCATCAGCGACACGATTACTGTCACCGCGTGTCACTGTCACCGCGTCAATGCACGGCATCATGGTTTCTTCAGGTGTTCATTGAACCAGTCTATCGCCAGTTGCTGGGCTTCCTGACGCTTCTCGTTGTAGATGCCGTAGTGCTTGATGCCGGGGACACTCACGAGCTTCTTGATTCCCGTCGCGCGCTCGTGTGCCAGAATTGCGTGATCCTTGTTGTCGAACAGCTCCTCGTTCTCGGCAATGATGAACAGCTTCGCACAGTGCTCACACCGGCCGATGTCTTCAATCGGGGCGTACATCATCAGCTTCTCGATGATGGGCACGCCTGTCAGCGAACCGAACTTCTCACCCGGTTCTGGATAGCCGATGTCACCCCGCGCCCGGTCGGTTCCCTGCCGGAATGTGAACTCGCGCATTTGGGGGTTGGCGATCGTCCAGCGGGAATCCATCGATCCCACCTGGCTGACGAATGCCTTGACGCGGGGATCGCGGGCGGCGACATACACCACATGACCGCCCGAATATGATGATCCCCACAGGCCGATCCGGTCAGTGTCGCAGCGTTCTTCACCCTGCACCCAGTGGAGGGCATTCATGATGTCGGTCGTCTGATCGATCGGGTCGACCACTTCGTGAACCTCGGCGACTTCGGCCAGCAGCTTGCCGTCTTTCTCTTGAGTCTCTCCCAAGGCGACGAGCCGCGAATCGCTGTGGCCCCAGCCGCGGTAGTCAATGGTGACGACGAGGTAGCCCGCCCGTGCGAAGACAATCGCATCCGGACGCAACGCCTGGGCCGTACCTCCCCAGCCGTGTGACATGAGGATCGTCGGCAGCTTCGCATCACCCTGGTCATTCGGCAGGAAGACTTCCGCCGAAATTCGAGTTCCTTCGCTGATGATGTCAGCCGTCCGGAAGGTGATATCGTCAGGAGCCTTGAAGGTCACTGTTTCCTGGGCGTCGAGTTGTGTGCTAACGCCGATCAGGAGCAGCAGGGCGATCGAGAGAGTTTGCTTCATGGGGACATCCTGTGACTGCGACAAGGACAAATGGACGTTGCGGCGGCAATCATTGACCCGGCAGACCGAACACGATCAGTTCACCTGTGAACTTCTTGGGGAAGTATGCTTCGCCGGGTGTATTCGAGAACTGGGTATTTCCGGTTCCCACATAGACCCGGCCACGGGAGACCGACGGGCCGCACAGGACGGGGCCGACGGGGATCTCGTTGAGTAATTCGCCGGTCTCGGCGTTGATGGCGAGCAGCCGGTTGCTGCTGAATGTTGTGCAGAACAGCACGCCGTTCGCGATCGCAATTCCCGAAGCGATCGGATCACCGACGTTGCGAAAGCGCGGTTGGTCCTCGGTGCCGCCGATCCAATCGATCTTCGGCCGTTCGTGACGCCAGAACTCCTGATGCGTGTCGAGTGAGATCGCCGTCACTCGACCTCCGGTCGGCGGGTTGGGCTTCCAGTATTCCTTGGGTGCATTCGGGAGCCGGTCGATGCCGTTCGTATAGACTCGCCGTCCATCCGTCGCACAACCGGTCTGCAGTCCGCCGATCGGCCCGGGCAGCGCCAGCATGTGTGGATCGACATCGGGATGTTCAGTCGGCGGACCGGTGTAAACCGGAGTGTGTGCAAGGATCGCTCCCGAGGCCCGATCCAGGACATAGTAACCGCCGTTCTTGCAGCCGGCACCGACCACAGCGGTCTGCTGACCGTCAACGTCAATCGTGTACAGCTTTGGCGTGTCACCGATCGACAGGTCCGTGTAGCGTAGCGTCCGGGAATCCCAGGCCGGCATGCTGTGATTCCAGACATCTCCCGCAGCGATCTGCGTCACCCACCGCTCTGCCCCGTTCTCGGCACTCACCGCAATGATGGCAGCCGAATGCATTGTGTAGTTGCGGGGGTCTCCTTCAGTCGGTCTGCGCGGCGAGTTATGGATGTCGGTGCCGAAAAGGACCGTGTTCGATTCCTCATCCCACGACGGAGTACACCAGACAGAACTGGTGGAAGGCCCGTAGTAAAACACATGCTGGCCGTATTCGTCTTCCATCACGATGGGCGGATCAAACTCCTCCGGTTCCGGACCGACGTCGTACTTCCAGAGGATGGCACCGCTCGCCGGATCCAGAGCCACTACAAACCCGCGACCCCGGCAACATGCATAGTTCTTGTCCAGCGGTTGTGAATGCTCGAATGCGCCGCCGCCGAAGAGGACTTTGCCAGACGCCAGAATCGGAGAGGCCATCACAAGATTGGCCGGGTGGGCCCCCGGAAATGTGTCGGCCTTGGAATTGACCTGCCAGCGCTCCTCACCACTTTCCCGATTGAGACAGTACATGACCCCGGCGGTGTCGGGGAAGTACACACTGTGGTCTGTCACCAGCGCCGATGTGTAGACACCGTCCTGCGGCGTGA
Organism: uncultured Planctomycetaceae bacterium; assembly: GCA_963707405.1. Taxonomy (GTDB): domain Bacteria; phylum Planctomycetota; class Planctomycetia; order Planctomycetales; family Planctomycetaceae; genus CAVPPT01. The sequence continues at coordinate 424,890 of CAVPPT010000017.1, forward strand.
GTCCCTGAGTGAGCTGAAGCGCCCGCCAGGTGCGCCGGCCAAAATCGCCAATCGCGTACTTCCATTTGATGTTGCCTTGAGGGCTCAGCGCATAGAAAGCCGGATGGGTCGCCGTTCCGAAGTACACGTAACCGTTCACGACCGACGGAGTGGCATGAATCACGCCGATTGTCTCATTCGACCCCTTGGCAGGGAAACGCCATTGCTCCTCAAGCTGAGACACGTTGTTGATGGACAGTTGTGTCTCGTCCGGGTTGAATCGCCAGCCGCGGACGTCGTGGTTGTACATCGGCCAATCGGCGGGAGTGATCGGTGCGGGATCTGCATGAGTTCCCGCTGCTGTAGTTGCAGGCGTCTCCCCGCGTCCCGTCGACGGATGCGAGTCACTGAGCAATGCCAGCAGTGCGACGCAGCAGATTACCGCCTTCACTCGCATGTTGTGCCGTCCATTCAACTCGAACGCGTATCGTTGAACATGGTCGATCCGACTACTTGACCGACGACTCCGCAAAGCAATACAGCTTCGAGGCCGTGCGGATCAGCAGGTTCCCTTGGCTGATGGCCGGTGTGGACAGGCACAGTTCCTCCAGTGCATTGGTGTGCAGCAGCTTGAACTCCGGCCCCGCATCGACGACGTAGGTGTCGCCGTCTTCGCTCAGGCAGAACAGTTTGCCGTTGTAGGCCCAGGGGGATGCCGTGAACGTCGCACCGCCGGCGAACCGCACCTTGTCGTAAACGACGGCACCGGTCTGGGCATCGTGGCAGGTGATGAAGCCCCGATCGAACAGTGTGTAGTAGCGTCCTTGAAATACGATGGGAGACGGGTTATAGGGGCCGGCGTCCGGCAGAAACCACTGGATGAACTCGTTGGCGGTCTCATCTCCCGGCAGGGAGATGTCGCCGGTCGCACCGGGGCGGACGGCCCACACTGGACGCTGCGCATCACCGACATAACCGGATGTGATGTACAGCAGGCCCTGTGCGGCAAAGGGTGAGGGAATGACGAGGTTCGACATCCGGCCGTCGAACGACCACACTTCCTGACCCGCGAGGTCATAGGCGCGGTTCCGAATCTTTCCATTGACGACGATTTCTGTACGGACATCGTTCACCCAGACGAAGGGGGTCGCCCAGGTGCTCTTTTCGTTGCGAGCGGTCCGCCAGCGCTGGGCTCCCGTCTTTGCGTCAAAAGTGGCGATGTACGAGTCCTCCTGGTTGTCGTACACCATGATGACTTGCCCGTCATGCACGACGGGTGATGCGGCGGCACCGTAGTCGTAGAACGTCTTGTGCGGCTCGATGTCGTGCGACCACAGCGGTTCTCCCTCGAGGCTGTAGGCGTACAGTCCGACGTCGCCGAACAGCACATACAGCCGCTCGCCATCTGTCGTGGGTGTCTCCGCTGCATAGGTGCTCTTGGGATGACGGGGTACCGGTGGCCGACCTGTGTGTGCCTCGTGCTTCCAGAGCTGTTCGCCCGTCTGGAGATCGAAGCAGTACACCAGCCAGTGATGGACACCCTTGGCGGGATCGCGGACTCCTTCGCCCAGGTAGAGCCCCTTGCTCGGCGTGGCATTCTCCTCGTCGCTGACCACCGTGGTTACGAACACGCGGTTCCCCCAGACCACCGGGCAGGACCAGCCCCAGCCGGGCACATCGACGACCCACTGGACGTTGTCGGTCTTGCTCCAGGTGTCGGGCAGCCGTTCATCGTCGTCGGCGACGCCATTGGCCTGGGGTCCACGAAAGCGGGGCCAGTTGTCGTCCGCACAGGCCGCCAGCGGCATCAGGATGAAACAGAGCAACAGACCCATCATGCGCTGTGACCTGAGCCTGCTGCTGGTGATTCGCAGAGGATTCAACCTGTTCAACGTACCGTTCCTCCCATGTTCAGTCCGGGACGAGGGAATGATACACGCGCCGGGTAGTCGGGACGCAAGAACCGTTGCTGCCGCTCGTCAACTGGCAGCGGGCCTTGGTGCGCGCCCTAGTATGGTCGGGCAACAGTTGTGCTCGCAATGAGTAGCTATGCAATGAACGGGATGGTAGGATGGCAGGATGACTGGGAATGGCAAATCGACACACGCGCCACCCTGCGAACTGACTCAGACGGTGGACTACTGGATTCTGACCGCCGCACGCGACCTGGAGCGGGTCGCGAATGAGGCCCTCGCACCCCACGGCATCACGTACCGGCAGGTGCAGGTCATCGGGTGCCTGATGCTGCAGGGGACGCTGACCCAGACACGGATCGCCGAATTGATCCAGGTCGAGCCTTCCACGGTCGTGCGGCTGCTCGACCGGATGGAGCGGGACGGCTGGGTGAGGCGCGATGACGATCCCGGAGACCGGCGGAAGAAGCTCATCAGCGTTACGGACAAGGTCGAACCGATCTGGCACGCGATCCTCGAGTGCGGCCGCGAGATTCGGGCCGTCGCCACGCGAGGGATGAGCAAGTCGCGACAAAATGAACTCATGAAGACGCTGACGGAGATCAGCCAGAACCTGTCGGCGGGTGAGAAACCCGTGAATGATTCCCTCAAACTGGAACGCACGACGCGTAGACGTTAGGAGGACGATCTGGCACCGACTGGCGTTCTCGCGGGTATACAGGGTGAGCGTTATACGAATGGCGACGGGCTGTCTGAGACGAACGGTGGCGGCGAGATGAACTCGATCAGGCCCCAGAGAGCCGATCACAATTCTTGAGGTAGCGTGATGCGATTGCTGGCAAAGCTGAGTATTCTTGTTCTGGCGGTGGCAGGTCTTTCGGCCGCGGCCTACCGTCCGGCGACCGAGTACTGGGCGGAGCGCAATCGGCCCAAATTCGATATCGCCAAGGTTGAGAGGGGCGAACTCACCGAGGTCATCAAGTCGAGCGGGACGATTCAGCCGGTGCTGTCTGTGCACATTGGCTCGTTCGTTTCCGGACCGATCGAAGAGCTGTACGTCGATTTCAACGACGAAGTGAAGAAGGGCGACCTGCTGGCGGAGATCGACCCGCGGCTGTACAAGGCGAACGTCGCCCGCGACCGGGCGGCACTGGCCACGCGCAAGGCGGACGTCGAGCGGATCAAGGCTCGATTGCAGAATGCTGTTAACGACGAACGTCGTTCGGTCGGACTGAAGTCGGACAATGCGGACTTCATCTCCGATACCGAGATGGACCAGTACCGGTTCGGCAGGATGGCCCTGGAAGCCGAGTTACTCGTGGCCGAGGCGGGAATCGAGCAGGCCCAGGCAAACCTGACGACCTCCGAGGCAAATCTCGATTACACCAAGATCACCTCCCCTGTGGACGGGATTGTGATTGCTCGCATGATCGACCCCGGTCAGACGCTCGCCGCCCAGTTTCAGGCGCCGGAGCTGTTCATCGTGGCTCCCGACTTGCGGGAGGAGATGCACATCTTCGCTTCGGTGGATGAGGCGGACATCGGCCAGATTCGCAAGGCGAAAGAGACCGGGCAGGTCGTGTACTTTACCGTGTACGCCTATCCAGGAGAGATCTTCGAAGGGAAGATCTACCAGATCCGGCTGAGTTCGACGACGACACAGAACGTCGTGACGTACCCGGTCGTGATCTCCGCGTCCAATGCCGATCTCAAGCTGCTGCCCGGGATGACCGCCGAGATCTCGTTTCAGGTCGAGAAGAAGCCAGACGTGCTGAAGATTCCCAACGGGGCCCTGCGGTTCTTTCCCAAGAAGGAACATGTCCGCGAAGCCGATCAGTACATCATCGACGGGACCCAGCCGACCCCGGACGACAAAGACAGCAAGTCCGCCAAGCCGGCAGGCAGGCCTGACAAGGACAAATCGGCCGAGAACGGTGATGACCCCGACAAGAAGGCGGACTCCGACGAGAAGAAGAGCAAGAGCCCGGCTGGTACGAAGCGGCATGTGTGGGTCAAGGACGGCAACCTGCTGCGGGCCGTCGAAGTTCACACCGGTCTGAATGACTACAAGTTCACCGAACTCGTCTCAGGCGAGCTGACGGTCGAGCAGGAACTCGTCACCGGCGTTCAGGTCGAAAAGTAATGGTCACCCTGCGCATCGCCTTTCGGGCCCTGATGAAGAACAAGATGCGGGCATCGCTGACGGTGCTCGGCGTCGTCATCGGCATCGCCGCCGTTACGACGATGGTCTCCGTCGGGCAGGGGGCACGAGGACTGATCACCAAGCAGTTCGAATCGCTGGGGACGAATGTCATCGTCATTACGGCGGGCAAGAGTCAGCGGGGCGGCGTCAAGCAGGGGACCAAGCCTACACTCACCTCCGAGGATGCCGACGCGATCGCGGCGGAGTGCCCGTCGATCCTGTCGGTGTACCCGCTGGTGGGGACCGACGGCCAGGTGATTTACGGCAACAACAACTGCAGCCCGCATGAGCTGTTCGGCGTCGGCGTGAACTATCCGTCGGTCCGCAGTGCAAACATCCGGCTGGGGGGATTCTTCACGGACCGCGATATTACTTCGGCGACGAAGGTGTGTGTCATCGGACAGACCGTGGCTCGCGAGCTGTTTCAGACGGCCAATCCCATCGGCGAGACGGTCCGCATCCGCAATGTCCCCTTCCGGGTGATCGGAGTACTGGAGGAGAAGGGTGCCAACTTCGGCGGCAATGACCAGGACGATGTTCTGCTGATGCCGTATACAACCGCACGCCAACGACTCAATGGCTCTCCGTTCCACGACGTGCATGCGATCTTCGCCTCGGCGAGCGAATCCACCCAGGCGGAGAAGGAGATTCGCAATCTGCTGTTGGACCGGCACAGCATCGCTCCCGGAGGGGAGGAGGACTTCGAGATTCACAACACGACCGAGATGGCCAATGCGCTGGGGAACATCACAGGCATCATGACCGCGATGCTCGCCGCCATCGCGGGGATTTCGCTGGTCGTCGGCGGCGTGGGTATCATGAATATCATGCTGGTGTCGGTTACGGAGCGGACGCGGGAAATCGGCATCCGCATGGCGGTCGGAGCGCGCGGCCGCGACATCCTGCTGCAGTTTCTGGTGGAGTCCGTACTGCTCTCCTGCATGGGGGGCGTGATTGGTTTCGCTCTGGGCGTGGGCGGGTCGATGGCCATCACGAAGGCCATCAACACCTATGCACCGACACTCGGATGGCCCAACACGATCTCAATCCCGGCCGCCGTCACCGCCATTCTGTTCGCGGCGGGAGTCGGCATCTTCTTCGGCTTCTATCCGGCCCGCCGTGCGAGTCAGCTCGATCCAATTGAAGCCCTGCGGTACGAATAGGGTTTCGAGGGGATCTGATGGGGTCTCGTTGGAAGCAGGGTTGGGCGGATCTGGAGTCGTGCCGTTGAGTGGCGGTTCGGGCACGTCGGAGGGCGAGCTATCATAGAGGTCGCGCTGCGGCGGCAGTTCGAGGGGAGACTTCGCGGGCCGCTTACCAAGGTCCGACAGGGGGTTCTCGAGATCAAAGGCTTCCTCTGCGGGCTTGTCGCCTGTCGGGTAGCGCGACTGGTTGTCGCCGGGCACGATCGCCGTGGGATAGCAGGCGTCGCCAAAGCATCCCAATGGACCCACAAAGCGGTTGCGTTCCTCGACGAAGCGGACGCCATGGGCTTCCAGAATCGTACCGGTCTGAAGTTCCAGATTCGATAGTTCGGAGTTGTACTGGGCGAGGGTCTGTGCCTCGGCACTCACCGAGTTCCCCCAAGTGGTAATGGCCTGCAGCACATTCAGGAAGATGGTCCGTCCGTTCTCGAACTCGGCCTGCTGGACCTCCAGGTTGTCCCGTGCCGCGACCCGGGACTCTACGAAGGCGTCGTACTGAGCATGATACTGGTCGAGGTTGCGGACGCTCAGGGCGACATCCTGCACCGCAGTCAACAGCCCCTGCTCGAGGAAGGCACGGTCCCGTGCGACCAGCAGCTCCTGTTGACGGACCGCTGCTCGCGACTGCCGCAGCCCCAGCGGAACCGAGAAGTTCACGCCCAGCGTCCAGTCGGTGTACTCCCCACCGGCGGTCCCGATGGTCGGACCACCGGGCGTGCGGCCTCGGAGTCCATCCCACCGGTACAGGGCGACCGCATCGAGTTGTGGTTGTGCGTTGTTCTCGGCCACCAGCACGCGCTGCAGATCGGCCTCGATAATCAGTTTCAGCTCGATGAGATCGGGGCGGTATTGCTCCGTGAGCGAGACCAGCTCCATCCAGCGAAAGTCGATCTGCCCCTCGAAGGGAGGCGTGATCGGAATGACCTCACCCGCATTGGTCGGGGAGATGCCCAGGATGCTCAGCAGCGCCGCCTCCCGTTGCAGGACGGCCGCCTTCGCGGCAATCAGATTGGCTCGAAAGCTGGTGAGTGCTGAGCGTGTCTGCGCGAGGTCTCCCAGATCGGCCAGCCCCCGGTCCTTCCGCGCCGTCTCACGCTCAAAGGCGAACGTCGCTTGGTCAACCTGTTGCTGGCGGGCCCAGCGATCGGTACGGGCGAACACCAGATTCCAATACGCCTCGATCACCCCCTGCACCAGGTTCTGCACCGAGCCCTTGAACTGAAAGAAGGAGCGTTCGGTATCGATGCCGGCGATGATGATCGGAGCCAGATTGGCGTTGAGGCCCCCTCCCTGCAGCAACGGTTGGACGTAGCTGAGTTCGGTGAACTGGTTCGTCTGCGGATTCAGCGGAAAGATGCCCGGCTCCGTCGCCGAACGTGTGACCCCCAGGTGCAGACCGGCGGTCCCCCCGAGGGCGTTGGTGTCGGTCAGGTTCGCGTCGAACACATACCCATCAGTCTGGGAGCCGTTGATCGTCGCTCCGGGAAATCCGGGGGTGATGGTGCCGAAGGGTTGTTCATTCTGATTGAAGGTATTGTTGACCGATAGCATGGGATCAAAGCGTCCCCGGGCCTGGTCGATCGCCGTGTTCGCAATGGCGGGATCGTAGATCGTTCGTCCGGAGGAGACGGCAGTGAACCCGGCCAGCACACGAATGACTTCCGAGTTCGCCAACGCAATGCGGATCGCCTCATCCAGTGAGAGCAGGATCTGCGGCTCTCCGTTGTCCGGATTGGTCACCGTGCGTGGGGCAGCCACACTGGGCAGCGGGGCCGGAGGGAACGCTGCCGGGGCCCGGTAGGAGATGCGTCGCTGCTCGGGGTGCACGATGTCGCGCACCTCCTGGGCAGACCGGCATCCGGTCACCAGCAGGCACGCAGCACACAGCAGTCGAATTGTTGCATCCTTGCGACTCGACATACCTCCAGTGTCGGACTCACGGACGGTCTGAATCGAATCCATCGACTGGCACAGTCACTCGTTTGCCGCCAGTTCGTGGTCTTCGAGCGCTTGTAGGACCTGTACGGCCTGATCGAAGTCGGACGTATCGGCCACGACCTCCCCATCTCGCAGCACAATCGTCCGGTCGGCGTTACGGGCGACGTTGGTATCGTGTGTGACGATTATGACGGTCAGGTTCTGTTCGCGGTTGAGCTGTCGGAACAGGCCGATGACGTCGCGGCTCGTTTTGGAGTCCAGGTTCCCGGTCGGCTCGTCCCCCATGAGGATGGAGGGCCTGTTGACCAGCGCCCGGGCGATGGCCACCCGCTGCTGTTGGCCGCCGGAAAGCTGGCTGGGATGGTGGTCCAGCCGATCTCCCAGCCCCACACTCTCCAGGGCCTCCTTCGCCCGTTGATGTCGCTCTCGGGCCGAGACGTCCCTCGAGTACATCAATGGCAATTCGACGTTCTCCAACGCCGACGTGCGAGCCAGCAGGTTGAAATTCTGAAAGACGAAACCGAGGTGCTGATTGCGAATTCGGCGCACGTTCGTCCTTCGTCATTGTGACGACTTCGTTGCCGTCGAGAAGGTAGCTCCCCTCGGAGGGCCGATCGAGGCAACCGAGCGTATTCATCAGCGTCGACTTGCCGGAGCCGGATGGGCCAATCAGTGCCACATACTCGCCCCGGTCGATGTTAAGCGTCGCCCCCCTCAGGGCTTCCACCTTCACTTCGCCCAGGTCGTAGACCTTGCGAACGTTGCTCAGTTCGATTAACGCCATGCTGCTGTTTCGAGGGATCGGGACGCGCTCCGGTTGGGGGGGACGGCTTCCGTACCCCGTCAGAGTCGCACCGGTTTCAACCGATCAAGGCGGGACAGGTTGCCGTCCACAATCAGGGCCCTTCCATCGGACCAGAAGCACTCCGGCTGCTTCAAGCAGCCGGGGTGCTCACACGCAATCAGGTTCAGTATCAGTTGCCGCTTGTCAGCGCCGCCGACGGGCTTGTGACGCGTTCAGATGCGGTCGGCGATCCAGGTCTCGACGCGGCGGAAGTAGAACAGTCCACTGACCAGCAAGGCCGTCGCCACGCAGAACGAAAGCAGCATCATCACTGGGGTGGGCATGGGCGTGCCCAGCAGCGACCAACGCACTCCTTCAATGACCGCCACCATCGGGTTAAGACCGTAAAGCCACCAGCTTGACGGGATGAGACTCCCGGTTTCGTACATCACCGGGCTGATCAGGAACCCGATCTGCACCAGAAACGGCACGATGTACCCGATGTCGCGGTACAGGGCGTTGAGGGCCGCGAACCACAGGGCACCCGCGAAGGCCAGCACGACGGCCAGCAGTAGAAACAGCGGGAGCGCCAGGATCTGAGGCCCCGGGACGACGTGAAACCACGCCATCAGCAGGGCCAGCACCACACTGCCGATTGCCAGGTCCACCAGTCCGCACATCACCGTGGCCAGCGGCAGCAACGTGCGTGGAAAGTAGACTTTCGTCACCAGATCGCGGTTGGTGACCAGGCTCATACTGCCATCGCGCAGGGAGGTCGCGAACAGTTGCCAAGGCAGCAATCCGCAGAAGGCGCTCACCGCGTACGGGATTCCGGGCGAGGTGGGGTCTCGTCCCAGCAGTCGAAAGAGCACCAGAAAGATGAGCATTGTCGTGAGCGGCTGCAAGACCGCCCAAGCGATACCGACAACCGCCTGTCGATACCGGATCTTCAGATCGCGCGCCGTAAAGACGAGGCCCAGTTCGCGGAACCTCCAGAGCTCCCCCAGGTCGAGGATGCCCCAGCCGGGGTCCGGACCGTGCCAGCGGAGAGCGTCACCATCGGTCGTCACATGCGCACAGGCACCGGTTGCAACATCACAGGGCGTGTCGCTCGATGCAATCGGCTGTCTGGGGACGCTCATGGAAACATACGGACTCCGAAAGCCTGAGATCGACGGCCTTCAGCCGAACCTGCTGACACGCGGTGCGCACGATACCGCATGCGGATGCCACCGTCCAAGGACAGCCGGACGTACCGCCCCACCGCCGGTCGACGTTGAGAAGCTCTTTGGAGATGCCGGAGCAGCTACTTAAGACTGGCAGTCTTGGCTGCAATGTTCTTCATCGCCGTGCGAAAGCGCTGACGCGTCTCAGCCGTCACGTCGGCGAAACCCTCGATGACTTCCGGTGTCAGGGCCTTGTCATGACGCTCCAGCGCCCGGGTCAGGCTCTGGAGGATCGCCTCGGTCGACTGACGAGGCTTGCCGGCCTCTGAGGTCGGAGCCGCTCCGCGGGCCGTGTTTCCGAAAGGTGCATAGTCATCACCGTCGGCCCCGGTCTCGCGTGCGGCGGCACCCACCGTGGCGTCGTCCTCGGAGCGACCTCTGCGTAAGGAACCGCCGGAACCGTCGGCTCCAAACTCTGAGGGATCACGGACAAATCCTGCAGCCGCCGAAAGGTACTCGATGGGAGCCTGGGCGAAGTCGTTGCCCTCATCAGATGGTTCGGCCAGATCCTCGCCATGCTGAGCCCGACGCCAGGCCTTCATCTCCGCGACGGTCGCCCGCATCTCATCCGCCCAACCCAGGCAGTCACTGGCATCATCCCAGTTGATGGCGGCATAGAAGTGCGACCACTTGAGATTCTCGTACTGATCGTAAACATCACTGAAGGTCTCCCAAACACGGCGACGCTGGTACACCTGATCGCCGCTGAGACCAATGCGGGATCCGAAGTCGGCATCGGTCCGCCCTCGCGCGTACTTCTGCGTCCATTCGGCGGCACACTCACCGATCACCCAGTTGCACCGGTTCAGAGCGTCCTGGGCCCGCTGAATAAGCTGCTCTTCGGTGTCTTTGGTCGCGTGCTTGGTTCCAGACGTCATGTCAGTTCAAATCCTTGGTCTCGTTCGTGTTCTGAGCCTTCGGCCAAGCAACTCAGCCTCGTTGCCGCGTGCGGGATGCTACCCGAGGTATGAGGTGAACACCATCGGCAGGAACGGCTGTCGGCGCCATGTCGACAAGTTTGTGGGAAGTCTGTGGAGTAAACTCCCCTGCCCGCGCCGTCTAACCCTCGGCCAACTGTCGCAGGACCTGGACGCCCCGTTCGAGCGTCCGGTCGTCGGCGGCATACGAGATGCGGAAGTGCGTGTCCTGTCCGCTGAATACATTCCCGGGAATGATAAGCAGGTTGTTCTCAATGGCCCGGGTGACGAACCGGGTTCCACTCCCTCCTGGAGCCGGCAGGAAGAGGTAAAATGCACCTCCCGCCCCCTGGATGTCATACCGATCGGACAACTCGCCCACCATGTAATCCCGCTTGGCCCGGTACTCGTTCACATGCGGTGTCGTGTCGTGCTTCCAGGCCTCCAAAGCGGCCCACTGCACTGGATGCGGCGAGCAGACGAACGTGAACTGCTGTAACTTGATCATCTGCTGAATGACATGGCGGGGACCATGACACCACCCGCAGCGCCAGCCAGTCATCGAATGACTCTTGCTGAAGCCATCAATCACGATCGTCTCGGGGTTCCATCTCGCCGGACTGACGAAAGACGCGTCGTAACAGAACGCCTTGTAGATCTCGTCACTGATGAGGGCGATGTCCCTGCGCTGCCGCAAGTTCAGCGAGGTCCTGCAATTCTCTTGCCGAGGCGACCTGCCCCGTCGGATTCGCCGGGCTGTTGCAGAGAATCACCTTCGTCCGGTCGGTGATCGCGGCGGCCACGCGGTCGACATCGATCCGGAAGTCCGGATAGGTGTCGATCATCACCGGAACTCCGCCCGCCAGTCGCGTCAGATGCTTGTACATTACAAAGTACGGGTCAAAGCAGATCACCTCGTCGCCCGGACCAACAAGCGTGCACAATGCCAGCATGAGCGCCCCGCTGGTGCCGCTGGTGATGAACACCTGGCGATCGGGGTGACCATACTCGGTGCCGACCTCTGACTGGATGGTCTCCAGCAGTGGACGGATCCCCTGCGTCTGCGAGTAGGCGTTGTGTCCTGTCTCGACCGCGCGATACAGCGCCTCTTTGATCGGCTGAGGGGTGTCGAAGTGCGGCTGACCAATGCTCAAGTTGATCGGATCGGTCATCTTCGCCGCCAGATCAAAAACCTTGCGAATTCCGGAGGCATCGATCTCGTGCATTCGGTCGGTAATCCAGCGTTCGCTCATGGGGCGGCTGTCGTTGGTTGGTCGTTCGGGAGGACATCAGGTTGGAACCCGAGTCATTGTCCCGCCGGAGTGTCAGTTTGGCCAGTGCTGCGAACGGTTCGCTGGCAGCAGATACCCGCCTGACGCAGATCTTGGTCAAGGAGATGTGGAGATGCATGGGGATAGAGGAGATAGACTTCGCCGGAATTTTCGGATTCCACTCAGAGCGGCGGTCATCCGCTGAGCTCCCCCAAGAGTCAAGGAGTGCTCGGAACTGGATCTCCAGAAGCTGCTCTTGCGAGCTTTGGCTGCAAGGATCAGATTCGTGGAACCGTTCGCTGCATGTGAGGGTAATTACCTCCAGATCGAACGGCTTCGCGCCGAGTTCCATCGTCCATTGCCTGACGAAGTGTGTACTCCCCTGTGGACCTGACGTCCGCTAACATCACTCCTGTTTGTCTGGAGAAAGGGTCTGCCGTGTTTGAGAATCATCCTGTGAAAGACCTGGGATCCCCGGTTCACTATTGTCTGGCCCTCCTGCTCACCCTGTGCCTGACGTTGCCTGCAGCTGCTGCCGACGAACCTGCTCCTGCGCGAACATTCCCGGTCAAGCCGGTGGCTGTCGTCGCGGTGGCGAGTCTCGATCGACTGCTGGATGACGTGGACTATGTCTTCGGGTCGGCGGGCGAGCCTCAGGTGGCGGACATCGTCCGGGGGTTTCTGGCGAACCTCAACGATCTCCAGGGACTGGATCGTGCCCGGCCCATCGGTGTCTATCTGTATTTTCGACCATTGGAGTCCAGCGAACCCCAGCCTGTCCTGTTCTTTCCCGTGGCTGACATCGATGATCTGGTTAGATCGGTGCGCCTGGGAAATGCCCTGCACCTGAAGAAGACCGATCGGGACGACCGGCTGACTCTGGTCACCGAAGATGGTGAGTTGCCAGTTGGGCTCCATGAGGGGTACGCATTCATCGATCCGGTCGGCAAGGGGCGCTGGCTCGATGCCCGTCTCCCGAGGCCTGCGGATCTGATCGGGGCATCGCTGGAGACCGACGATGCGGTGCTGATCGTGCGGAGCGAAGGAGTTCCCCAGGCGTTGGTGCAACTGGCGGCGGCGGGGGTGCACGAGGCTTCCCTCAAGGAGTCTCAGCAAAAGCCCGAGGAATCGCCGCAGGAGCACCAGCTTCGCCGGGGCGTCTCGAATGCACTCTTCGGCATCGTCAAGCAGTTCATTCAGGAGGCGGAGTCTCTGAGCGTCGGGATGCGATTGTCTTCTGACACGCGACAGGCCGAACTTCAGGCCAGACTTGTCACGGACAGGGGCAAGGAACTCGAGGGACTGCTTTCCGCCGTAAGCGCGACATCGTCGCAGTTCAGCGGGCTGACCTCCGAGCCTGCTCCGTTCACGCTGGCTTCGAACTGGCAACTGACGCCCGGCGGTCAGGAACTGTTGTTGCAAGGTCTCGACCTGGTGCGTGAGCAGGTGCACAACGAGATTGGACGGGCCGACGAAACGATCCGGCAGACGGCGGATGATGTCCTGGATGCCATTGAGTCCAGCATTGCCGCCGGACAATTCGACGGATATCTCCAGATTGTCGGGGGACCGCCGGATTCCTTCTCTTTGGTGGGAGGCGTGTCGGCGGTCGATGATCAGGCGCTCGCTGCAGGTCTGGAACGATTCCTGCCTTTCGCCAACGAATCATCCGATGTCGCCGCACTGGAGATGAACGTCGGGCAGCCTGAGGGCGTCGCCATTCACCGGGTCCAGCCGCGCAAGCTGCGTAAGCAGGACCAGCGTCTGTATGGGACCGAGGCCTCGTTCTATGTGGGAGCAGGACACGGTGCCGTCTGGTTTGCCTTGGGGGAGGACGTGGTGCTGGATGCGTTGGGCGATGCACTCGATGGTGTTGCGGGAGAGGGCGGCAGCGTTCCGGACGCCGATGAAACCTCACTGCCATTGCTGACCGTGGCGATGCATCTGACCAGCTGGATCGGTCTGGCACCGACCGGGGGTGATGGCGAGAACGCACGGCTGGCGCGATGGCTCGCGAGGCGTTTTCGGATCCCGACCAGGATCGGTTTCATGCCGCCTTGGAGACCACCGCGGAGGGACTCCAGCTGCGCATCACCCTCGACGAGGGGTACATCCGTCTGCTGGGGATAGCCGTCGCCCGGAAGGTGGACCAGTAGCCCGACTGCCCGGGCTGTCTCGCCCGACGGGTGATGCTTCCGTGAGTTCACTCGGCACACCAGCCGGGAGTCATCCGTTCCCCTTGCCGTTCAGGCGGGAATCGGGATTCGCGTCCTCTGGGTGTGCGGCGTCTGGAGCGGTGCATCGGCACCATCCGGATCGTAGCCGTAGCGATCGAAGGCTGGTCGGAGCCGGTCGTAGATGCGGCGCTTGAGCCCGGGATCGAGGTTGTAGCTGTTCTTCTTGTAGCTCCTCAGTTCGGGAATCTGCGGCCGCAATGTGGCTTCCAGATCATCAAATCCCGGCAGCGACAACTGCTCATAGACGTGCTGAAGTTGCCCGACGGGATCGACCTCAAGATCCTCGAATCGCACTTCGTGCAGGTTCCCTGCGGGGATCATTTTGCGATCGCGCTCATAGGCCTGCAGGAGCAGTTCGTAGCTGAAGAAGATGTCCGCTTCGGTCGCGTCCTGATTCACCGGCGCGAGCGAGTTTTCGTCAAACAGAGTCTTACGCAGGTGGATCGTCGAAGGAAAGACCGCGTAGGGGTTGCGGTGGATGTACACGAACTTGGCGTCCGGAAACATCTCCAGCAGCAGCGGAATCCGGAAGGTGTGCGTGGGCGACTTGAGCAGGACCGGCTTGTTCTCCCGCAGGGTCAGCTTCTGCATGAACCGGGTCAGGAAGTCCTTCCACTGCTGCCGTTCCTGGGCAGTGACATCATTGAGCTCGTAGTAGCGTGCGTACCGGGAACGATCTTCAGAGAACGTGAGCATCAGGTACGGGGAGATCAGTGTCGAGACACAGATCGCGATCTCGTCTTCCTGGGGAATCTTCCATCCTGCGGGCAGATTGTCCATCGGTCGTTGCTTCGGCAGCATCCACTCGGTCAGGGCCGATCCTACCCGCTCCGTGAACAGGAAGTGCCCCGGGCAGCACACGTGGTACATGTTGGGGTAGGTGAAGCGTTCGTCCTGTGACATCAGGTTGTGCAGCAGCGTCGTGCCGCTGCGCCAGTGTCCGATGATGAACACGGGCGGCTGTGTGATGTGCGTGCGATCGATCTGTGAGCGGTACAACAGACTCTCCATGGCTCCCATCACCGAATGGTACAGGGACATGGCCGGCATGAAGGAGACTTTGTGCAGCCGGCTCCAGTGGAGCTTGGGGCGCATCGCCGCCAGACGAGCCAGTTGCTTGAGGTCGGTCCAATGCCAGATGGTGATTGGACCTTGTGAGTTCTTGACCGCGTGTGCAGGAGATGGCATTGAAAAAGCTTCTGTGAGTGGGTGGCGGCATCAACACAGGTTCAACCCTGCGGTGGATCGTCCCGATACCAGCCGTCACTTCACAAAAAAACTTCCCAGACAGACGAGTCTCACGTCGCTGCCACCTTGCAGTCAGGAGAGTCTGACACCAACTACCGATTCTACGCACAACGGCGGAATATGCCAGTGTGCGAGTTGGTCACACCCGTTCGCTGCTGCGCGTGACAGCCTATCGTGGAGCTTCATGCACTTCCCAGGGGCTATCGTGAGGTACGTGGATGAAGGACACATGTGTTCGGAATCAGCAATCGCGAAGGGTCAGATGAAGCTTGCTGAGCCGCTGGAGGTGCCCGATCCGTCAGCCCAGCCATTGACAGCCGCTTGCGGCTCCGCGAAGTTGCGGGTCAGTTCGATTCACCACGACACGTGCAGTCTGACACGCAGAGTGCGGAGGGGAGCGGTTTGGTGCGGCTTTCCAGTCCGACACTCAGCAAAGGTGAGCCGATGGGCGGAAAGGCAACACCCTCCGGGAATCTTCCGATGATCGGCTGGCGTGAGTGGCTCGCTTTGCCCGAGCTGGAGATCCCGTTCATCAAGGCCAAGATCGACACCGGCCGCCCGGACCTCGAGCCTGCATGCCTTGCACGTAAAAATCTTTGAACGCCATCACCGGACATGGGTCCGCTTCGACGTCCATCCGTTGCAGCGCGACGCCCGCACTACGATTTCCAGCGAGGCCGCCGTTCATGAATTCCGCAACGTCCGCAGTTCCAGCGGTCATGTGACGCGCCGGCCGGTGATCATTACGCCGGTCCTGTTGCTGGGACAGCTCTTCGATGTCGAGGTGACATTGGCGGACCGCGACTCGATGGGCTTTCGGATGTTGCTGGGCCGCGAGGCGATCCGCAACAGATTCTTCATTAACCCGGCCCGATCCTTTCTGAGTACCCGCCCGCCACGCAAGCGACGCGTCGTTCGGCAGCGCAGAAACGACCCGATGACCAACGCATCTGAGTCCCCCATGAGAATCGCAATTCTGTTGCGCAAGAGCACGTTGTACTCCACGAGACGGCTCAAGGAAGCCGGTCAGGCGCGTGGTCACGAGGTACGGGTCGTGGACTACCTCCGCTGCTACATGGACATCACATCTCACAAGCCGCGCGTCCTGTATCAGGGAGAGAGCCTCCGGTTCGATGCGATCATCCCGCGCATCGGTGCCCGGTACACCTTCTATGGAACGGCCGTCGTTCGCCAGTTCGAGATGCTGGGAGTTTTCCCGGTGAACGAGTCGCAGGCAATTACCCGTTCGCGCGACAAGTTGCGCAGTCTGCAGTTGCTGGCTCGAGATGGTGTGGGACTGCCCGTGACCAGCATTGCGCACTCGACGAAAGACATCGACGGCGTGATCAATATCGCCGGCGGGTCGCCGGTGGTGGTCAAACTCATCGAAGGAACACAGGGGGTCGGGGTCATTCTGGCGGAAACCCGCAAGGCGGCGCAGGCCGTCATCGAGGCGTTCCGCGGCCTGGACGCGAACATTCTGGTGCAGGAGTTCATCAAGGAAGCCGGCGGTGCTGACATCCGCTGCTTTGTCGTCGGTGGCAAGGTGGTTGCCCAGATGAAGCGGCAGGGGGCACCGGGGGAGTTTCGCTCGAACCTGCATCGGGGCGGCAGTGCGGAGAAAATCAAGCTCACTCCCGAGGAACGTGCGACCGCCATCCGGGCGGCCAAGTCCATGGGCCTCAACGTCGCCGGAGTTGACATTCTGCGGTCCAACCACGGACCTGTCGTGATGGAAGTGAACTCCTCACCCGGACTGGAGGGCATTGAAGTCGCCACAGGAGTCGATGTCGCCGGCAAGATCATCGAGTTCATCGAGGGGCATGCCAAAGCCGGCAAGCAGCGCGACAAGGGACGAGGTTGAGCGATGCCGGTTGTCACACTCTCGAACCAGCAGGTGCTGCCGGGGGAGCGGAAACGAATTGAGATCCCCGTCGCACAGCTTCCCACCGGGACGTTACTGTCCATTCCGGTCGAGATCGTCAACGGCAAGCATTCGGGCGACCATCTCTGGTTGAGCGCGGCGATCCACGGAGACGAACTCAACGGCGTCGAAATCATTCGCCGGGTCCTCAACGAAGTGTCGCCGGAGAAGTTGCGCGGGTGCCTGTTTGCGGTCCCCGTCGTCAATGTGTATGGATTCATCGACCAGTCCCGGTATCTGCCCGACCGCCGCGACCTCAATCGCTCGTTTCCGGGAGCTGCCGACGGGTCGCTCGGTTCGCAACTGGCGCACCTGTTCATGACTGAGGTGGTCAGCCAGTGTGGCTACGGAATTGATCTGCACACCGGATCGAATCACCGTCAGAATTTGCCACAGATTCGAGCCAACCTGCACGACGACGTCACCCGGGAGTGTGCGGAAGCTTTCGGGGCACCGCTGATCATGCACTCGGAAACTCGCGACGGATCGTTGCGGCAGGCGGCAACGTCACAGGGCATTCATGTGCTGCTGTACGAGGCGGGGGAACCGATGAGGATCGATGCTGAGGCCGTGACCATCGGCACCGAAGGGGTGCTGCGGGTGATGGCCTGCCGGGGGATGTGGAAGCATCGACGTCGGCGCAGCCCTCTCTCAGCGGAAGTCTCGATGGACAGCAAGTGGGTCCGAGCCCGGCGGAGCGGAATCCTCCGCCTGGAAATCGACGTGGGGCAACGAGTGGCGAAGGGCGATCACCTCGGCGTCATCGGCAACACCTTTGGAGATACCTTGGTCCGGGTCAAGGCCACAGCGGGAGGAATTGTCTGTGGAGTGACCCGCAACCCGCTCATCAATCGTGGCGAGGCAATCGTTCACATCGCCCGGACGTCACCGGTCTCTCCCTGATCGCCATTGGTGGACGACGGCTGGTCGCTGGGTCCAATCCAGCCGCGACGCCAGAAAAAGACCAGCATGCCCAAGGTCACTGCAGCCATGATGCTCAACGCGAACGGATAACCATAGACCCATTCCAGTTCGGGCATGTTCCAGCGTGAGACTCTCGTGTCGAAGTTCATGCCGTAGAGGCCGACGATAAAGCTGAGCGGCATGAAGATCGTGGCGATGATCGTCAGCACCCGCATCACCTCATTGGTCCGCTGGCCAATCTGCGCGTAGTGAAACTCGCGCAGGTCGGAACAGGTCTCGCGATAAATCTCGGCGACATCCACCAGCTGAATGGTGTGGTCGCCGACGTCACGCAGGAACAGACGCGTTTCCCGATTAATCAGTGGATGTTCATCCCGCAGCAGCACATTCACCACCTCACGATGGGGCCACAGCGTGCGACGCAGGTTCAGCAGATCGCCGCGAACCATATGCAGCTCAGTGATGCTGTGTTGGTCCTGAACGGCTTCGATGTCGTGCTCGATCTGGTCCAGCCGCTCGCCATAATGTTCCATTACCGGAAAGTAGCCATCAATGATCGCATCCAGCAGGGCATAGGCGAGATAGTCGGCCCCCTTCTGCCGTACGCTGCCCCGGTTCTTCCGCAACCGCTCGCGTACCGGATCGAGGCAGTCCCCCACACTCTGTTGAAATGTGACGACAAAGCGGCTTCCCAGAAACAGGCTGACCTGCTCCGTCTCCAGGCGCGTCTGAATGGAGACCATGCGTGCCACAATGAACAGATGCTGGGGGAACTCCTCCACCTTGGCCCGCTGATGCACGTTCACCACATCTTCGAGGGCCAGTGTGTGCAATCCGAACAGATCGCCGATCCTCCGGATGGTCCGCGCGTCCCCGAGCCCGTCCACATTCACCCACAGAATCCCTGCGCTGCGGGACAGCGTTGCCAGTTCTTCGACGGAGACGTTCACATGTTCATCCACTTCCTCCGGGGTGTAACGCATCACGCTGATGAGTGGAGCATCTGCCTCCGGAGCAGTCTTGACGGTGCCCGGGACAGCTCCCTGACCGGTCTGTCGGCGAAACCGCTTCTTCGTCCGACGATGCTTGGGCCGCGCTCGTTTCAACGCTGTTGACTCCGAGAATCTCGATAATCCGCTGTTCCGCGTGACGAACCGGTCATCTCAAAACCGCGAACTGCGTGGGCGAATGGTAGTCCATCACCGAAAAAAGCGGCAATCGCGACAGTCCATCCTGGGTCGCCGTGCCGAGCAGCCCGTTGAAAATCGGCGATCGCTTGACGGGCGTGCTATTCTGGGCGGCGTCTGGATCTGACGAGACGCAGGAGGGGCGCGATGGGGATGGGACGCCGGGCGGGCGGCAGCAGGAGCTGTGGATTGCGACCGGGGCGCTGGCCTCGGTCCCCCAGCACGTCTTCTACGACAAACTCAACGAGCTGCTGGATGAGGCCGGCTTCGATCGGTTCGCCGAAGAACTGTGCGAGCCGTTCTATGCCCAGACAGGCCGCGATTCGATTCCGCCGGGTTGTTACTTCTGCATGCCGTTCGTCGGCTACTTCGAGGAACTCGACGCGCAGCGCGGCCGCCTCCAGTGGCGGCCTGTGGAAGGCCGGGCCTGACGGTGTGCGGACAGCCTGTCACTGCGGAGCTTCCTGTTTCTGAAGGCGTCCCAGGAGTCGCCCGATCATTCGAGTCTGACGCGGATTCGCGAACGGCTGCCACTGTTTGTGCATGAGCAGGTCTTCGCGTTCGTGCTGGAGATGGCCCGCCAGAAGAAGCTGCTGCGGGGGACGCAGGTCGGCGTCGACTCGACGACGCTGGAAGCCAACGCGGCGATGACGTCGATTGTCCGGCGGGATGCGGGCGAAGACTGGCGAGAGTATCTGCTCGCTCTGGCGGAGGCTGAAGGGGTCGAGATCAACAACGACGAAGACCTCAGGCGGTTCGACAAGAACCGGAAGAAACCGGGGAAGAAGAAGGTCTCGAATGCGGAGTGGGTCTCGCCAGTCGATGAAGACCGCCGCATCGTGAAGATGAAAGACGGCCGCACGCATCTGGGTTACAAGGCCGAACACGTGGTCGATCTCCAGAGCGAATACCTTCTGAGTGCGGACGTGGTGCACGGCACCGACAGCGACTCGAAGACACTGGCGAGCAGTCTGGTCCTGGCGCAGACGAACCTGGTCCGGTCCGGCAGCCAGGCCGAGATCAAAGAGGTCGCGGCGGACAAGGGCTATCACGCGAACCAGACCCTGGTGGACTGCGAGGCATTGGGCGTCAGAACGTACATCCCCGAGCGCGAGACGGGCCCGCGTCGCTGGACGGACAAACCGGCCGAGACGGAAGCGGTCTTCCGGAACAACCGCCGCCGGGTCCGGCGTGACAAAGGCAAACGCCTGCAACGTGCGCGGAGCGAACTGCTGGAACGCAGTTTCGCCCACGTCTGCGAAACGGGCGGAGCCAGACGAACGTGGCTTCGGGGTCTGGAGAGGATCAACAAGCGATACCAGATTCACACGGCGGCGAGAAACCTGGGCCTGCTGATGCGCGACCTGTTCGGGATTGGCAAACCAAGGGTGCTGCAGGACGGACTGGAGGCGCTGGAGGCGGCACTGTTGACCGCGTGGCTGGCCCAGATCGCCGCGCGGTGGTCGCCGGGACGGCTCGTCCGGTTTTCTGCGCCGCCCCCAACGTCTGTCGCTCGAAACCTCTCCCGCCCGCCAAAGCTGGCCGCCCTCTGAATGCGACCGCGAAAACACCGAAAATCAACGGGCTGTTAGCGCCAGCAGGTGGTTGTTCGCCATCGTGATTCCGGAGAGCATCGCGCCGATGATGCCCAGAAATCCCTGGTCGGTACCGCACAGGTAGAGGTTGTGGAGATGCGTCGTCCCGTCGAGCCGCTTGTGCGGAGCCCCGTAAACGGCCCCGTTGAGATGTCCGGTGAATCGTCTGATCGTGCGGGGAGTGAAGATGTCGGTGTCGATGATGTGCCGCACGGAATACCGGAATCTGCCGCTCCGCCGATGACAGCATCCGCTCGCCCCATGCAAGTTTGGCCGCTGCGTATTCGTCGTCAGGCAGATTCATCCAGTAGTCGGGATTCGCAAGTGCCGTTACCCTGATGAACCCCTCGTCAAGCTGCTGACCCTCCGGATACCGAAAGTTGTTTGGGGAGCAGATGATTCCGCTGCTCAGGTCCAACGGCTCCTCGGGGGGCCGGTAGTGAAAGCGTTCCCCCTCGTTGTAGAACACGATCGTCTCGTGATGGCCCAGATCGGCCGGCTGACAATCGAGCACGAAAATCGCCTCATTGAACGAGAGGGCTCCCCCGAGCCGCCCGCTCCCGGGGCAGATGCGACTCACACAACTGAAGCGTTTCCAGATGGCCGGCGGACGACAGCACATTCTCGGCCTCGATCTGTCGGCCGTCATCGAGAATCACACCCACGGCGCGGCCCTCGTCTATGACAATCTCGCGCACTCCATGGTGCAGCTTGAGTTCTCCCCGAGCGACTTGAAGCGGCGCGTCAGCGTCTTGAGGATCTGCCGCACCCCCTCGTACGGCCGGGCGAATCCCTGCTGGAAGATGCTCTTGAACATGATGCAGAATTGCCCGAAGTCCATGTCGTCGGGCACGGCCGACCCATAGAACATCAACGGACAAAACAGCATGTCCACGAGCACAGGATCCGTCAGACGCTCCTGCACAACCCTTCGGGCCGAGACGGGCTGTTGGGACAGATTCAGTTCGTCGAACTCGTCGATGTCCCGGCAGAGCTGACGAAACCGGTCCGCTTGATGAGGAAACTGCTCGCAGACCTGCTGCTGGAAGTCGGCGAAGCTGTTGTCGAAACAGAGACGGTGTCCGGGAAAGGCGATTGACGACCCATTCTGCGGGGCGAGAGCAAAGTCCTCCCAGCGGAGACGCAGCTGTTTGAGGAGTTTAGCGAGCGGACCGGTGCGTGCCGGGCGGCACATAGTTCGTGACCGCATGCAGGCCGACATCATAGTTCCGACCTCGCAGCCTGTAGAACGAGTTCAGCCCCCCGATGGTGGTGTGCCGCTCAAGAATACAGACGCGCTTCTCGAAATAGGCGAGCCTGATGCCGGCGGCCAGCCCCGACATCCCCGCTCCAATGATGACGGTGTCATCGCGCATGGAACGGCGTGGATTGATGATGGGTCGGGCATGCTTCCACTGCGAATTGTACACCCCACCCTTCAGGCTCACGGCATCAGGCCGTGGCTGGCACGTCCCTGAGTTTGGGCGTGAGATAGCTGACGGTGGAGTCCATCGTCAGCAGGTTGCTGTACTCGTCTTCGGGAATCTGGACGCGGTACTGTTTGCGCAGTTCCATCACGATGTCGAGGAAGTCCATGCTGTCGAGTTCCATCTGCTCGCGAAACGCGACACTGTCGTCCAGGTCGGACAGGTCTTCGTCGGGAGCGATGCGTTCCAGGATATCCAGGACAACCTGGCGAATCTCAGGCGGGGCCATTCAGGGTCTCCATCCGTAATGAGGGATCGATGTTGTGACACCGATCGCAGTATCTTTGTGGGGTCGGCAAACAGCAGCCAGGGTCAGTGGTACATGCCGCCGTCGGCTGCGGGGAACTTGCGGACGATCAGCACCGAGTTGATCCCCAGCATGCCGAACGAGTTGTTCAGGATCACTCGACCCGCTCGATGCGTCGCGGGTGATTGGCGACGATCTGGGGCAGGTGGCAGCGGGGATCGGGCCGGTCGAGGTTGATTGTAGCGTGGGCCATCCGGTCCTCAAAGCAGGCAGATTGCCCAGAAGCTCCAAAGCGCCCGGCAGCACCCATCGCGTGGCCGATGAAGCTCTTCGTGTTGTTAATCGCCACGTGGCGACGTCGCCGAACACCTCCGCCAGCGCCTGCGATTCCTCGATGTCTCCCTGCTCGGTGGCCGTTGCGTGACTGCTGACGATGTCGATGTCAGTCGGCTGCATCTCGGCGCGGGACAGGGCCAGCCGGATGCATTCCGCCTGCCGTTTCGGTTGGGCAGGACGAAGTCGGAGGCATCGGAGTTCATCGCGTAGCCGACGACCTCGCCGTAGATCTTCGCGCCGCGGGCCAGCGCATCGGGCAGTCGTTCCAGCGTGCAGATGCCGCCCCCTTCGGCGACGACGATACCGCAGCGGTCCTCGTCGAAGGGCCGGGATGCCTTTGTCGGGTCTTCGTGCATCGCCAATGCTCCCTGAGACGCGAAACTGGCGAAAATCCCGAACGTGTGGATGCTCTCCGAGACGCCGCCGGCGATCGCCAGGTCGACCTCGTTGAGCCGCAGCATCTGGACGGCCTGAATGAAGCCGGCGTTGCCCGCGGCACAGGCCGCCCCGATCGTCAGGTGCGGGCCGGTGATCTTCAGGTTGAGCGTCACCTCGCCGGCCGGGTTGTTGGCGACGGTTCGCGGATTGTGGTGGTGCGACCAGACCTTCGTGTCGTAGTCGAACTGCGAAATCTCGTAGATTTCGTTCTCGGTCTCGACGTTGCCGTGCTCGGTGATGCCGAGGTAGACGCCGACGCGATCCTTCTGCACCGTCTCCCAGTCGAGGCCCGAATCGGCCACCGCTTCGTTGGCACAGTAGATCGAGATCGACCCGGCTCGCGTCCCCCGGCGGCGTTCCTTCTTCTTCTGATAGCGGAACTCGTCGAAGTTGCAGACGCCGGCCAGTACATGGCCGATATACCGCGTTTCGTAGTCGACCACGCCCGACCGCCCGGACAGCAAACTCTCCCGAAACTCGGAGAGGTTGTTGCCGTTGGGCGCCGCCAGGCCGACGCCGGTAATCACGATCCGGTGTGGATCGTTCAACGCATCCAGCATGAGCACCATTACCCCCGGACATCGCCGGTCCGCCGCAATCTGCAGCGTAGCCGGTCGGGTTTGGCAGGGCAAGCGGGCACTCACGAACATCCTGTGTCATTCCGATCTTGCGTCAGAAGCCTGCATTGGGGTATCCCTCCCCGCCAATGCCACCCCGATTCTGCCCGTTCCTCGTGCAAAGGGGACCCACAACCCATGTGGTGCCCGACCTGTCAGGAAGATGTCGCCGCTGAAGTCTCCGAACAGGAGACCGGCTTGGTGTGCACCACGTGCCGGACCGAGGTCAGCAGCATTCGTGTGCCTTCGCTCCATCCCACGACCCGTGCCGCACGGCAGTTGCTGGAACGCTGGACCACCGAAGGGTTGCTCGAACAGTTCAACGCCCCTCCGGAAACTGAACCGGAAGCTGATGAGGTTCTGTCGTCGTTGCCCCCGATTGAGGTTCCAGTCTTGCCCACGGCGAAGAGCCTCACTCCTCCGATCGAAGCGAGTCATGAATCAGAGCCGCCTGCGGCAGCCATCGAGACACGATCTAAGGCACCCCGCACAGCAGTGCGGACCCGGCGGCCTCCCGTTCAGCATCGGGTGGACGCGGCCCACTCCAGCATCAGTTCTCCGCACTTCAGTCTGGACTCGGCACTCTCGGAGAGTTCCCCCAGGCGCAAGGCACCGGGACGGATGGAAGCCCTGTGGGGCCAGTTGCTCGCGTACGGCGGCGTCGGGCTGCTGACCGTGGGCACCGTACTCGTTCTGTGGGGGTATTTCGGCGGGCCCGCGAACTATGCACCGACCGGCTGGTTGATGGCCACTGCCGGTCAGATGCTGCTGTTCCTGGGGGTCGTCACGCTGATTTCCGGCGGCATGGAACAGACCACGCACGAAGTCACTCAGCGCATTGAGCATTTGGGGGATCAGCTCATCCGCATCGAGCGACAGGCGAACCAGCACGCCCTCAAGGGACCGCACTTTCCCCTCAGCGAATCGCTCACGCCGGCTGAAAAGACCAGTGAACGGGCATAGGTGGAATCTGCTTGTGGTTTCGCCGGTTCCTCATCGATTGATGAACGCCGCATAGTAGAACAGCAACCCGGTGATCGACGTCATCACCAGATCGAACACGGAAGCCCAGCCCAACCGGCGATGCAGCGGGCTGTGCGAACAGGGCGTCGGTGGGGAGGGCATCTGCCTCCAGGCGAGCCACAGCGTCGTGACCCACAGCAGCGGTGTTGAGATGGCGAACACCAGGTGCACCCATAGCATCCATTGCACACGGTCCAGTTCGTCTCCGGACAGGCGAGGTAGCGCGGGGTCCTTGTTCACGACATGCTCCCACCCGCCGTGGATGAGTTGCAGGTCGACCTCGAATGCACCGACTGTCACCAGCAGCACGATCCCGAGGGCCGTCTGCAGGTTGCGATGCAGCGTGTACTGGCGTCGCTTCACCGTCGAGATGCTGTAGGCGAGGACCGGGACGACGAGCACAAGTGCCGTCACCACAAAGTCCAGCATGAAAGAGCTGTCGTAGCCCAGAAATCCGTGTTGCCACATGTCTCAAACTGCCTGCCGATCATGTCTTGTCGCGGCTGACGATAGCAGGAGCCCGGCGAGACGCCAATGATCGCCCGGACTTGCGGAATGTCGACTGGCGGAGACGGCCGACAGGTCTGGATGGTCCGGTCGCATCGAGAGACTCTCGCGCGGCGAAACCGCAAGCGACCGTTGTGTCCGGAAGAGGAGATGATGGACAAGAATCGCTCCATGTGGCAATCTGCGTTCGGTCAAGGTGTCACAGGAGGTTGTCAATGTCCGTCTTGGGAATCATTCCTGCACGTCTGGATTCGTCGCGGCTGCACCGCAAGCTGCTCCTGAACGAGACGGGCAAACCGCTGATTCAGTATGCCTGGGAAGCGGCACAGGCGACATCGTCCATCGACGAGGTCATCGTGGCGGCCGACAGCCCCGAGATCGCGGCCGTCGTCCAAGGCTTCGGCGGACGGGCCGAGATGACCGGGGACCACCCGAGCGGCACCGATCGCATCGCCGAGGTCGCCCGCCGTTGCTGTCAGGAGGCCGAAATCGTCGTGAACATCCAGGGCGATGAGCCGGAAATCTCCCCGCATGACCTCGACCTGCTCGTCAAAGCTGCGTGCACGGCCAAACGGGCTGAGATGGCGACGCTCGCCACGCCGATCACCGACGCCGCCATTTTGCGGGATCCTGGCTGCGTGAAGGTCGTCTGCAACGCTGACGGAGAAGCTCTGTACTTCAGCCGGGCTGCGATCCCTCACATCCGCGACACGTCTCCCGAGGACTTTCTGCGGGGGGATGCCACCTACTCGTTAGACAGCCCCTGGCTGCTGCATCTGGGTGTGTACGCTTTCCAACGGGGCTACTTGCTGGCGTTCACCGAACTTCCACCGGGACGACTCGAACAACTGGAGAAGCTGGAGCAGTTGCGGGCCCTCGAAGCTGGGGCCACGATTCAGGTCGCGCTCGTCCGGACTGCGTCGGTTGGAATCGACACGAGAGATGACTATGCTCGGTTCGTGGCCCGGCAGCAGGAACGGCAAGTCTGAATCCGGGTCTGATGGCGGCCAATGCGTGTTTGAGCACCGATCGGTCGTTGTCGTTCCATTTCACAGGCAGACTGAGGCAACGGAGTGCCCGCGCGGGGTGCTTCCTGGCTCCGGAGCCCCCAACAACCAGAATCCCCTATGGCCAAGCATATCTTTGTGACGGGTGGTGTCGTCAGTTCACTCGGTAAGGGACTGACGTCTGCCTCCATCGGCCTGCTGCTGGAACGCCGGGGCCTCAGCGTGCGGATGCAGAAGCTCGATCCGTACATCAATGTTGATCCCGGCACAATGAGTCCGTACCAGCACGGAGAGGTCTATGTGCTAGACGACGGGGCGGAGACCGACCTGGACCTGGGACACTACGAGCGGTTTACCAACAGCCCGCTGTCGCAGAAGTCGAACTACACGACCGGTCGCATTTACCAGAGCGTCATCAACAAGGAACGTGCGGGGGAATACCTCGGGGCGACTGTTCAGGTCGTGCCTCATGTGACGGACGAGATCAAGCGAGCCATTCTGGACTTGGCGGAGCCGGGGGTCGATGTCGTCATCACCGAATTGGGTGGGACAGTGGGTGACATCGAGGGGCTGCCGTTCCTGGAGGCCATCCGGCAGATTCCCTTGGAGGTCGGCAAGCGCAATTGCCTGTTCATTCATCTCACGCTCGTCCCTTATCTCAAAGCGGCGCGAGAAGCGAAAACGAAGCCGACACAGCACAGTGTCGGTCAGTTGCGGCAGATCGGCATCCAGCCGGATTTGCTCATCGTCCGGACCGAACGTCCTCTGGGGCGCGAACACGCGGAGAAGATCGCCCTGTTCTGCAACGTGGAGAAGACGCCGTCATCGAGGAGATCGACAAGGAATTCTCGATCTACGAAGTGCCTCTGGGCCTGGTGGAACACAAGCTCGACCGCCTGATCATCGATCGGCTGGCGTTGCCGATGCGTGATCTCGAGATGGACGACTGGCGCGATCTGATGCAGCGAATCCGCAACCCGGAGCACGATGTCACCATCGCGGTCGTCGGCAAGTACATCGACCACTACGACGCCTACAAGTCGATCTATGAGGCCCTCGACCATGCCGGCTTCGATCACCGGGCGCGGGTCCTGTTCAAGCGGATCGAGGCCGAGGAAATCGAACGAAAGTCTCCGGAGGCCCTCCTGAAGGGAGTGGACGGCATTCTGGTGCCGGGCGGCTTCGGCAAGCGGGGAGTCGAGGGGAAAGTCCAGGCGATTCAGTTCGCCCGCGAATGTGAGATTCCCTTCTTCGGCATCTGTCTGGGAATGCAGTGTGCCGTCATTGAGTTTGCCCGCAACGTGCTGGGTCTCAAGCAGGCCAACAGCAGCGAGTTCGCCACCGATACGCCCGATCCCGTCATCTGTCTGCTCGAAGACCAGCAACATGTGACCGACAAAGGGGGCACGATGCGGCTCGGAACACAACCCTGCCAGCTGCGAACCGATTCACGGACTGCGGGCTGTTATGGCGAGTTGCTCATCTCGGAAAGGCACCGCCACCGCTATGAGTTCAATCCCGCCTACCTGCAGCAGTTCGAAGAGCACGGCATGATCGCAGCCGGTACAAGTCCCGAGGGCAAGCTGGTCGAGGTCGTGGAGGTGCCGGACCATCCCTGGTTCGTCGCGGTTCAGTACCATCCGGAGTTCAAATCGAAGCCGCTTAAGTCGCAGCCGCTCTTTCATGGATTCGTTGAAGCTGCCCTGACGCGGCACCTCAGCCGGTCACACCAGACGGTGTGACGTGCGACAAATGGATGTCTGTCGATGCCGCTGGCGGTTTCGCCGGCTTAATTGTTTTCAAATGCCGAGGGTACGGCGAAACCGCAAGCGGGGACGTCCGGGTGCGGTTCAGTGTGTTGCCTCGTCAGCAGTGTTCTCAAGATCCGGTGCTTTCACACGTCCCACACGGTCAGTCGGCGAGGCGTACTCAATGATCTGTCGCTCGGCCCCCGGCTGCTGTTCGAGCAAGGGGGGGTTGTCACCCCGTCCGCGAGCGGCGTACTGCACGGCCTGCGTCTCGATCGGACGGCCCAGGTCGTCCAGTTGAGTGACGAGTGACCCCTCGGCAGTGAACTCCTCACGCTCTGTGCCCCGTGTGCGGGTCCATCCGAGCAGCTTCCCCGATGAGTCGTAATGATAGTCGTCGCGCCAGTTGACGGGGGTGATCAGTGCGGGGTCGATGTAGGGGCCTCCCTCAGCCGGATCGGTGTAGACGACCGACTCGATTCGCCCCTGTTTGTCATAAGTCCGCTCCTCGTTCGCGGGGAAGAGAACCGACACGAAGCCCGGAGCCGACCAGTGCACACCGTTGTGGACGAATGCGCCAATATCGACCCGGCTCGACCGCATATTCGACCTCGGCTCGATCGGTTCTTCCTCATGAAACGGGATGATGATCTCGACGAGGGAGGAGTCCTTATTCAGCGGTTTGATCGTGATCTTTCGGGAATCGCCCCGCAGGATGTGCCACTCCCAGAGCAACGGACGATCGTTAAGATCGACGCTCGATTCAGCACTGACGACCATCCGGCGTTCGCGTGCCGTGCTGCGATGGATGCGGGCGATGGCTTGGGGAGTATCGAACAGATGCTCGCGTGCACCGACGTCGAAATAGTCTCGGCCGACGACCGTCTCGTCCTCCTCGACGACGCGGAGCCTCACGATCGGTGGCACATCCGAAGCCTTCATGTCGTGGGCCATCTGCACCATCTTTTTCGTGTCCAGATCACTGCTGTTGAACACAGTCGGATGTGCCCGGCCCGAGAGGTAGTCCCCCAGATTCTTTACCGACCGATTGGACATCCGGAAGATCATCTGCAACGTGGGCATCACGGCCCCTTTCGACGCCAGCAACTGGCGGACCTCGGGACGAAACGCCGCCAACGTACTCGCGATCGCATCGAGGAAAGGCTTGTCCGAATGCGATGAGCCTTGTGAGATCAACAGATACGGCGTGTTGGCCGGATACAAATCTCCCAGTTCGCCGTCATGATCGCGATGCTCGGGGTAGACGTACAGGTGATTGGCGGCGTACTGGGCAGCGAGAATGAGAGCTGTGATCGGCGAACTGTAGGCGAGCCGGGGGTTGCTCCGCCAGAACGGCCCCGAGACGACAGAAGTCGATGAGTTTCCGAAGGTGATCGCGTTGAAGAAGAACCACCGCTGCAGCCCGTTGTGCAGCTGACGCTTCTGGGCTTCCGGACCGTACTCGGTCCGCGTCAGTTGAGGAAACTCGTCATAGCTGAAGTTGGAGTGGTCGGCATCGTGGTTGTCATAGAGCACGCCAAACAGCCCGGCTGCCGTCCCTTCTTTCCCCCAGGCGTTCAGGAGTTCGCCGACTTCACCATGTTTTTCGACAATCGGCCCCTCTGAGTTCGCGGGGAGCGTGGCGGTTGCTTCGGGTCCCCAATCGAAGAACACGCGAAAGATGCGGTTCGCCGAATCCCAGACGGTGTTCTCAGGCGTCACCCACGCGATATGGCTCTCGATGCGACGGGGAGTGACCTTGTACGACCACGGGTTCGCCGGGGCAGTCGACTGCCGGGCCGCTTCAAGCAGGGCAGCGAATCGCTCATCGCCGCGCACGCTTTCCAGGTCGGCATCCTGTTCGAGTTGCTGAACGCTGCTGAAACCTCGCTCAATCGCCTGTTCGAGACTCGCCAGAGCCTCATCAGTCTTCTTCTGCCGGGCTTGGGCACACGCGAGGTTGTACCAGGTGTTGAAGTCATGCGGGATGAGTTCGGTCAGAGTGCGGCACTGCGTCTCGGCCTCGGCATAACGTTGCTGGGCGAACAACGCGAGCAACTGCTGCTGGCCGCGGACGTACTGCTCCTGGATGAACGGCATCTCGAAGACGCTGGGAGTCTCCGACGCGGCCGCCAATGTGGACGCGGACCGGGACATCACGATTGCCAGCGCCGAGAACGACAGCAGGATGGCGGCCAACGGCAACCAGGCGAGCCACGAACCGGCCCGCGACGCACTGGCCCAAGATCCACCAGACTCATCCTCTGCCGGTTTCAAGGGAGGGGGGAGCGTCGACACCAGAGACACCTCAGACCGGGCAGGAGAACTTTCGGAGGGAATGGCCTCGACCGTTTCACTTGACCAGATGTCTGAAACGCACGATCGGGCATTCTTGCCAGTATAGCGTGTTTTCAGTCATCGCAGGAGACTGTGACCCGGCTCGTTGCGGCGGATTGTGATCGTCGGGTGGTGCGGTAGAATGAGCGGGCGGATCGGCGCAGCGCCGATCGATCGGCGCCGTTCGGTCGAGAACACAGACCACAGTCGTCTTTCATTTCCAGGTGTTCTTCCGCGACAGAAATTGCGGGAACCAGCAGAGCACTTGTCCAGCGGTTAGGGAGAGCCATGCACGATACGCGGCCGTTTGCACACCTGCATTGTCACACGCACTACAGCCTGCTCGACGGGGCCAATCGCATTCCCGACCTGATCGAACAGGTCAAGAAGCTGGGGATGAATGCGTGTGCCATCACCGACCACGGCAACCTGTATGGGGCGCTCGAGTTCTACCAGAAGTGCCGCGAGCACGACGTGAACCCCATCCTCGGTTACGAAGCCTACGTCGCTCCGGGACATCGCACCGATCGCAGTGCGAGCCGGCTGAAAGAAGCGGCTTTTCACCTCACGTTGCTGGCCATGAACGCGCACCGGGTTTCAGAACCTGGTGAAGCTGGCGTCGAAGGCCTATCTCGAAGGGTTCTACTACAAGCCGCGCATCGACAAGGAACTGCTCGAACAGTTCAGCGAGGGACTGATCTGCCTGTCGGGGTGTGCGTCGAGCGAACTGTCACGGCGGCTGCTGGCACAGGAACTCGACAAGGCTGAGGACGCTCGTGAAATGGTACGTCGAGCATGTTCGGCGATCGCTTTTACATGGAGATCCAGGACGCCGGCGTTGAGATTCAGCAGTCGTGTGCCGAAGCGACGATTGAGCTGGCCAACCGTATGGGGTTGCCGCTCGTCGCCACCAACGATGCCCATTACCTCTGCCGAGAGTGACGCTGATGCCCATGACGTGCTGCTGTGCGTGAATACGAAGTCGTACCGCAGCGAAACCAACCGAATGAAGATCGACACCGATCAGTTGTTCATCCGCTCGCCGCAACAGATGTACGATGCATTTCCGAGCATGTGCCCGATGCCGTCGCGCGTTCGCAGGAGATTGCCGACCGCGTCGACATCGACCTCGATCTCACCAAACGGCACTTTCCGGTCTTCACGCCGCCGCCGGGCAAGACCGACATCGAGTACCTGCGGGAGTTGTGCGAAGAGGGCCTGCTGTGGCGCTATGGCGAGTCGATCCGGAGCCCCGGTATCGCGAGCGACTGGCATACGAACTGGGTGTCATCGAGACGGATGGGGTACGCCAGCTACTTCCTCATCGTCTGGGATTTCGCGCGGTTCGCCCGGGATCAAGCGGGATTCCCTGTACCGCCCGTGGTTCGGCCTGCGGGGCCATCGTCTCGTACCTGCTGGGGATCTCGGACGTCTGCCCGATCAAGTACGACCTGCTGTTCGAGCGGTTCCTCGATCCCAGCCGGTCGGAGGCTCCCGATATCGACATCGACTTCTGCCGCGACCGGCGGGAACTCGGTCATCGACTACGTGAAGGACAAGTACGGCGACGAGAACGTCGCCCAGATCGGCACCTTCGGCACTCTGAAGGCCAAGGCGGCGATCCGCGACGTGGCGCGGGCGCTGTCGTTCCCGCTCAGTCGGGCGGACGAGATCGCCAAGATGGTCCCCGACACGCTCAACATCAAACTCAAGGAGGCCCTCGAAGAAAGTCCCGAACTCCAGGAGGAGTACGACAACGACCCGCTGGTCAAGGAACTGATCGACTCTGGCGATGGCGCTGGAAGGTCTCGCCAAGAGTGCCGGCACGCATGCCGCGGGCGTGGTGATTGCCGACCAGCCGCTCGAGGAGTACGTCCCGCTGCAGAAGCATCACCGGCAAGGACGACATCCTCACGCAGTGGACCGACGTCGAGAAGGCGGGTCTGCTGAAGATGGACTTTCTCGGCCTGCGGAATCTGACGATTCTCGACAAGGCCGTCGAGAACGTCATCAAGTCGAACCGCCGAGTTCATCACTGCGCCCTGCGACTTTCCGCTCGATGATCAGCCGACGTTCGCACTGCTGCAACGCGGCGAGACCGAAGGGCATCTTTCAGCTCGAATCCGGCGGCATGCGCGACCTGCTGACGCAGATGAAGCCGGACCAGTTCGAGGACATCATCGCGACGTCGGCCCTGTATCGTCCCGGCCCTCTCGAAGGGGGCATGGTGCAGGACTACGTCGAACGTCAAGCACGGCCGGCAAGGAACCGCAGAAGGTCCATCCGGTCGTGGACGATATCCTGCATGAGACCTACGGCGTGATGGTCTACCAGGAACAGGTGATGCGGATTCTGAACCGTCTGGGAGGCATCGATCTGGCCAAAGCCTATCAGTGCATCAAGGCCATCTCCAAGAAGAAGCTCCCGATCATCGCCCAGTATCGCGAGGAGTTCATCAGTGGCGCGAACGCCAACAACATGAACCGTGACCAGGCGGAGGATCTCTTCGGGCTGATCGAAAAGTTCGCCGGGTTACGGGTTCAACAAGTCACATAGCACCGCCTACGGAGCGATTGCCTATCAGACGGCGTACCTGAAGGCACACTATCCGCTGGAGTTCATGGCGGCACTGCTCTCGTGCGGCATGGAATCGAGCGACCGGATCACCGAGCACATCGACGACTGCCGTCGCATGGGGATCGAGGTGCTCCCGCCCAACGTCAATCAGTCCGACGTCGAGTTCCGTGTGCGGGGATCACAACTCACCTTCGGTCTGGGGGCGATCAAAGGGGTTGGTGAAGCGGCCATGCAGGCGATCGTCGCCGAACGGGAAAGTGAAGGACCCTTCCAGAACATCTTCGATCTTGCCGAACGGGTCGATCCCCGGCAACTGACGAAGGGAGGCGCTGGAAATTCTGATCAAAGCCGGTGCTCTGGATGTGTTCGGTCCCAACCGCGCCCAACACCTGCTGGTTGTCGAGCGAGCCGTGCAATCCGCTGCCGCTCGATTGAGGGACAAGGCCCGGGGACAGATGAGCCTGTTTGGTGATGGCAGCGGCGACGATGCTGCCGGCGACTTCGATGTGTCACTTCCCCCGGCCCCCGACTGGACCCAGAGTCAGAAGTTGTCCACAGAGAAAGAGATTCTCGGCTTCTACCTCACCTCGCATCCCCTGGCCCAATACGCCGATCGACTCGAGGGGTTAACCACGCATACAACCAAGGACCTGCAGGAACTCGACGACGGGCAGGAAGTGGTCGTCGGAGGAATGGTCGCGGCCATCAAGAAGACAGCCACGAAGAAGGCGAGTCGCAACGGCAACAGCCGCTATGTCAACTTCGACCTCGAGGATCAGCAGGGCATCGTCCGCTGCATTCTCTGGCCAGACGACTTCGCACGCGATGGCGACAAGATTGAGCCGGACACGCTCGTGATAATCGAGGGACGGGTCGATCGGCGGGGGCGTGAACCCAACCTGATCTGCAACCGCGTCCATCTGCTCGACGAAGCCGAACGCAAGTTCACCCGGCAGGTCGCGGTCAAGTTTCGACGGGGATACCACACGGAGCAGGACATGCGTCAGGTGCGGGACATCCTGGCGAGGTATCCGGGAGGGACTCCCGTGCTGGTGTATGTCGATACCTGGACCGAGGCCGGTGAATCGCCACCGTCTCAATCGGCAGCCGAGCCGAATGGCGACGCATCAGCAGCGCTGCACATGCCCCGACCGCGCCGGCATCTGAGGGCCTGCGTCGTCACGCCGACGAACGTCTCGGCCAAACCCGAACTCAAATCTGAACTCGTGTCGGTGCTGGGGGATGACTGCTTCCGCTTCCTGGCGGGCAATCGTCCGGCGAACTCGGGTTGAGGCCCGGATGAACGGGCATGATCCTCGTCACAGTTCATTCGCCTCCAAAACTGGGTAGCACCGGTTGGCTCAGCCGGTGCCGCACCGCGGCAGGAAGCAGTCGAGCGACTGGGTGGTATGGCGACACGGCGCAGCCGGGTCGCCATGAACTGGTGTGCCTCGTCAGGGGTGGCCGGGGTTCGAGTGACATCAGGAGCGAAACCCCGGAATCAACCGCGATTGTCAACACGCCGATTTCGCCTTGTCGAATCCTCCTACTTGTGTGACACTCCCCCCCATGAAGGATCGTGCACTCTTGGTTGGAACCGGCTTGGGGCTCCTACTGTTGATCGGCAGCCCCTGGATCATGCGACAAGATGCGTCGTCCGGCGTGGTCGTATCCGTGTCGTCCGCAATCCCGGTGTCGCTGGACGCATCACATGACGTCCCCCCGCAGACTGATCAATCGGACACAGTTGCATCGGCTTCACACGACGACCCAGACACGTTGCTGCGTCAGCAACTCGTCGGCGTGTGGACGCTCCAGCAGCACGGGCAACGCACGATCACCATCGAGCCGGACGGCACGGCCCGAATGGTTGTCGAACTCGACTGGCTGGGGGCCATGCTGTACGGCAAGCGGCTGGACATCACGCTGACCTGGTCCATTGACGAGGGTGTGATGACGCAGACGATGCAAGGTGGTGAACCCGAGGACACCGTCAAGCGCCGAGGCGCGACTTCGGCAGCGAACGGAGTTACCAGGTGGTCAAGATCACAGACACCGAGATGCACCTTCAGGAGGTCGGCGCCTCCGGTGATCCGGAATCCTGGAAGGTGGTCCCCGAAACACGCTGAGGAATCCCAGCGCCATTGTTTGAAGGGAAGCGACTGCTCCGATGCATTGAAACACAAGAAGCCCCTGGTCAATGACCAGGGGCTTCTCTGTTTCCGGTAGAGGTCGCTGCGATCGAACTTGTCAGAAGGTCAGGATCGCATCCACTCCGAAGATCGCGCCGTTGCCGAGGTTCGGCAGGCCGACGGGATTCATCGGGTTGAAGTTGCTGGTGGCAGCGGGGCTCCACTGCCAGCGCGCTTCCGGACGAATGATGAAGTTCGGGATCGGCTTGTAGTTCAGGCCGAGTGTCGTTTCGTAATAGGAAACGCCGTTCGCCTTCCACCACTCACCGCGACCACCGACAGACACGGTGTCGGTCAGGGTGTAGAACAGATACTGGTTGACACCGATCGTGTGGTAGGTCGAACCACCGTCGCCGAGGACGTCCTCGTTTGTGTCGACCAGGTCGCTCTGGAAGACGTAGTTCAACTTCTCGGTGAGGGCGATGTCCAGCACGATGCTGTGGGTATAGCCGTCACCCAGGAATCCCAGGTTTCCGGCGGTCAGGATGTAGGTGAAAGTCGCGTCATCCGTGACTGACACACTTGCCCCACCCAGGAAGTTACTGCCGTTGTTGAACTGGTCGAAGCCGGTGTCCCAGCCTGCCGTCCAGCCGCCGTACAGCGTCACTTTCTCGCCGGCGGCATACGTGGCCAGCACGCCGGTGTGGGTAAAGGCCTCACTGAAGTTCATCGTGAAAGCATGGCTGAAGAAGAAGTTGCCCGGTGCGGTCACCACTTCGTAACCCAGCAGGGTGTAGAAGTGACCGGCTTTGATGGACAGGTCGCCCATGGCGGCTTCGGCATACAGCTGCGGCAGGGCCCAGCCGTAACCGGCACCACGATCCCAGCCGTTCTGGAAGTCCCAGCGGCCGGGATTGTTACCGAACGCCTGTGTATTGTCGGCATCGGTACCATAGATGAGATCCATGCGACCGCCGAGATCGAACCCGTCGCTGCCATCGACCGTCTTTTCGATGAACAGCCAGCTCTGGTGGTTATTGACCTGGTTCGGCTGTGTATTGAACACGCCGTCCGACTTGTTGACGTAACCCCACTGGGTCCAGCCTCCGATGTCCCAGGCACTCTCCTCGCCGAACATCGTCGTGCCCAGATCGAAGCCGTCTCCGGCAAACAGTGAGCAGCCCCCGCAAGTGCCACAGCCGTCGCAGCTGTCGGCTGCATCGCAGGCCGACGTATCACAGGCACCGCTGTCGCATAACTCGGCACGAGTGACCGAGGTGCTGGTGGACAGCAGCAAGCCGGCCAGCAGACCGGCGGTCCAACGAATCTTTCGCATCGCTTGTCTCCCTTCTGAGCGAGTCGTGTCTGAGCGGGACAGCGACTCGCGGCGTCTCGCCTGCTGCCGACATGGCCCTGCAGGCATCTTGATGGACTTGACCGGCCCTGCCCGCGCGGCCCCGTCACTCGTTGTGTTCAGGGCAGAACGGCGCGAGAGCAAATTGAGCGCAACAGGTGGTAATGAACCATCACCAACGATCGGCACAGGTGGGCCGGTACGTTGCAACTTTGTGTACCCCTGCGTGCGACCGGTGCGTCCGCATCAACTGGCACAGCCGGAAATGTCACCCCAACGGGACGCATTGGCGGCCAACCGACGGTGTAGCATCGTCACAGCCCCCCCAGTACACTTTGGACCTGAGATCCCTGATAACCGTTACTGTTTGACTGACCCGATCCATCCGATGCCTTCCACAACATCACCCTCTGCACGTCCTGCCGTAGTCCCGGCAACACCCTGGCATACACTGGCCCAGCAGGTTCTGGCCGGAAACGAGCCGGATCGGGACGAGTGCCTGGGGATACTGAGTTCGTCCGACGACGAACTGCTCGACCTGCTGGCCGCCACCTATCAGGTGCGGCGGCACTTCTTCGGGCAAAACGTGCAGCTCTATCATCTCAAGAATGCCAAGAGTGGCCTGTGCCCCGAGGATTGCGGCTACTGCTCACAATCAGCCATCTCCGATGCACCGATCGAAAAGCATGCCTGGCTGAATGAGGATCGACTCCTGGAGGGGGCGCGGCAAGCCAAGGCCAACCGGGCGCGAACGTACTGCATCGTTGCCAGTGGACGTGGCCCGAGCGATCGGGAAGTCGAGCATGTGGCCAAAGTCGTGGGCCGCATCAAGCAGGAACTTGGGCTGCACATCTGTGTGTGCCTGGGACTGTTGCAACCTCACCAGGCACAGCGTCTGGCGGAGGCCGGGGTCGATCGCGTCAATCACAACCTGAATACCAGCCGCCGCTTCTATGACGAGATCTGCACCACGCATACCTACGAAGACCGGCTGGAGACGCTGCGAGTTGCCGATGGTGCCGGCATGGAGTTGTGCAGCGGACTGATCGTGGGCATGGGTGAGACGGACGGCGATGTGGTGGATGTCGTCCGCGAGTTGCGAACATTGCGGGTCAGGTCGATCCCGGTGAACTTTCTGCACGCGATTGAAGGGACACCGCTGGAGGAGACTCACACGCTCAATCCCCGATACTGTCTCAGAGTGCTGTGTTTGCTGCGCATGGTTCATCCCTCCACTGAAATCCGCATCGCCGGAGGACGCGAAGTCAATCTGCGATCGCTGCAGCCACTGGGACTCTATGCGGCCAACAGCATTTTTGTCAGCGACTATTTGACGACGAAGGGGCAGACGCCCGAAGATGATTTTCGCATGCTGGAGGACATGGGATTCTCCATCGTTGAAGAGAATCATCCGGCCGAGTCCGCACAGGCTGATCGCGCCATTTCGTCCTGCTGATCGATCCCTCAGCCACCGGCTGTGTCTATTCACATTGCCCCGTGACTTCTCCACTGAAGAAAACCGCTGACCTCAGATGACCTTCGGCCCTTTCGACCCGCAGCAGCGCTTCCGCCAGGCATGGGAAGCGGTCCGCATCGCCCGCACCGTCTCGTACTCACTGTTCACTTTCGGACATTCGGAACTCCCCTACTTTCTGGTCGTCGATGCGGCCGAGCGTCGTGATCTGGTCAGCATCACACAGGGGGAAGTCCGGGTCACGCGTCCCATGATCATTACGCCCGACAATGCCCGTCCCGAGTTTCGCGGGTTTTTCGACAATCCCGAATACGAAGGCCTCGTCGATCTGCTGCTGGCACGAACGGCGGCGTTCTCCCATCTGCAGTTCAACAACATGCAGGGTGCCGAGCAGATCGTCAGCGACAGCAGTGAGGAAGCGATCTCGCGTCTTAACGGCCGGCTGGACGAGGAGGATGAGGATCGGGTCGCCATCCTCGCCGCGCCGCATGGCCTGGGGGGCATCGCCGTCATGCGTTATGCCGCCGAACGCATCTGGCAGAGTGCCCCGGAGAACATCCAGGAACTTCGCGAACGCGGCTTCCTGCCCGACGTCTGAAGGGTGGGCCGATCGGAACGCGCATCGCTGGGAGGCATCGCCGCGCGTTCGTTGTCGGCACTGCCGGCATCGACACTCCGGCGCGCAACGATGTGCCTTCTGAGTAGAGGGCGCGATTTGCTCCTCCGTTCGCATCCGGGCGATGTCCGGCCGCGAGCCTGAGCTGCCGGCATGCAGCTTCGGTACGGATCACGGCCGACCGAAGTCAGACGCGCGTCACCGCCCGCAGACCAGGCAGGTCCACGATGCCTCCGGAGCGATGCGTCCTCAACACTGTCTGGGGCCGGCCGGCCCATCTTTTTTCAAGTGTGTGTGGGACAGTTGCCGTCAGGACATGGGCAGCAGGCGAACGGCACTGGTGACTTCAACGACTTTCAGCAGTAACCGGGCAGCGCGACTGAAGGCGCTGGCGTATCAAGAGGCCAGGATGTGAGGAGCAACCTCACCGGTCACTCAGCCACGGTGACCGGTGCGCTCAGTTCGCTGCCGTCGATCCGGGCACTGCCCAGTTCACCGATCAGCACCGAATACTCCCGGTTGTCGATGAACTGCCCTCCCTGCACATAGATGTGCGATGTCCCCTCGACCACCAGACCGGCGCGGCCATTGCCCCGGCAGGTGACGTTCTCCAGCAGCACATTCTCACAGCGATTGAGGGCACTGACCCCATCCAGCCGAAAGTTTTCGAACACCACATCCTTGATCCAGACGTCGTGCACTCCCAGGAGCGTCGCGCCGGCCTCGGCACTTGCGAGCCCCAGGTTCTGCTGGCGTGGATCGTCTCCGACGGCCGGCCGGTAGTAGATGCGGCCCCGATGGGCACACCAGTGACCCGGGGGCGCGTCCGGCAACTCGGCACTGTTTTCCGGTGAGGTGACTTCAGGCAGCGGTGTCTCGTCGAGGACGAGCTGATAGTGCCCCTTACGGATCGGCGTGATGCGCCACAGGTTGAGTGACTCTTCCTGCCAGGTCCGTGGTTCGATCGGGAGTGCACCGGTGATGGTGGCTCCCTGGCCGAAGATCCGCAGTGGCGACCCCGGTACTCCGCTGAAGCGGCTCCCCACCAGACTCATCCCGCCGAAGTAGGGAGTGCCGTGGTTGGCCAGCACGACGGTGTCACCGGGACAGACCAGCGCCATGGCCTGGCAGAGCGATCTCACCGGTCCGCTGGTCCGGTTCATGGGTGTGGCGGACTTTCCATCGTACGCATTGCTGCCCAGACGACTGTCGACATAGATGGTCGCCCCGCGCACGTCTCCAGTGAACACGCCGAGCAACGCGAGCACGAGCACCTGACAGAAAAACGGACGCATGACTGGCCCTCGTTAGATCGTTTGACGCTTGTCGGCGTGACCGATAGAGTCGGCGCACTCCTGCCAGCATAAGCGGGGGAGAGACCGCTGCACAGGTGTGATTCGCGGGCAAGTCAAAGGGTTTCGAGGTGTCATGACCGGGAATGTGTCGAAACGTCGGGCACTGGTGAGTGTCAGCGACAAGACAGGACTGATCCCCTTCGCCCGCGCGCTTGCAGAGCTGGGATTCGAGATCGTTTCGACCGGAGGGACCAGCCGAACTCTGCGCGAGGCAGGACTCGCCGTCGTCGATGTCTCCGAGTGTACGGGATTTCCGGAAATCATGGAGGGGCGTGTCAAGACGCTGCATCCGCGTGTGCATGGAGCAATTCTAGGTCGTCCCGATTTGCCGGGCGATGCGGCAGCGATGGCCAAGCATGGCATCGTTCCCTGCGAGCTCGTCGTGTGCAATCTGTATCCCTTCGAGGCGACGATCGCACGTGAGGGGGTTACGGTGCCGGAGGCGATCGAACAGATCGATATCGGGGGCCCCAGCATGATCCGCTCGGCCGCCAAGAACCACGCCTACGTCGGAGTAGTCACGTCATCCACTCAGTATCCGGGCGTGATCGCCGCCCTTGAGCAAGGCCCGCTCTCCCTCGAATTGCGACGTCAGCTCGCGGGGGCCGCGTTCGAGATGACGGCCCGATATGATCGCGCCATTGCCGACTATTTCGCCGGCCTGACGAACAGCAACGATGCGAGTGCGGTGTCCGATGGGTTCCCCGACAACTTGACGTTGTCGTATCGACGGCGCGATCTGCTGCGCTACGGCGAGAACCCCCACCAGTCCGCGGCCTTGTATGTCGAGCCGAACCCCGCACCCGCGTCACTGGCAGCGGCCATCCAGCGGCATGGCAAGGAACTCTCGTACAATAACCTGCTCGACCTCGATGCGGCCCTCGGGATCGTCCGCGAGTTCACTGATGCGGCCACCGTCGTCATCAAGCACAACAACCCCTGCGGCTGTGCCATCGGCGCGTCGCTGGTCGAATCGTTTGCGAAGGCCTGGGAGGGCGACCCCGTGAGTGCGTTCGGGTCCATCATCGGCTGCAACCGCCCTGTGGACCGCAGCACAGCCGAACGGATGTGCGAGCCCGACCGGTTCATCGAAGCCATCATCGCGCCGGGATTTGAGGACGATGCATTCGAGTTGCTCACGACGATTCCCAAGTGGAAGGCCAACGTCCGATTGATGGAATGTGCGTCGATCAACGGTGTCGGAGCAGCGACCCTCGAGTTCCGTCAGGTGCGCGGCGGCATGCTGGTGCAGCAGCGGGACGATCAGCGTGATCCGGAGCAAGAATGGCAGGTCATGACCCAGCGACAGCCGACCGACGTTGAACGAACCGATCTGGCATTCGCATGGAAGGTGTGCAAGCACGTCAAGTCGAACGCCATCGTCTTCGCACACAATGGCGGACTGGTGGGGGTCGGGGCCGGACAGATGAGCCGGCTCGATTCGTCCTTCATCGCGGCCTACAAGGCGGGCGAGCGGAGCCGGGGTGCGGTCGTGGCATCGGATGCCTTCTTCCCGTTTCGCGACGGTGTGGATGAGGCTGCCAAATCCGGTGTGACTGCCGTCATTCAGCCCGGAGGCTCACGTCAGGATCCGCAGGTTATTGCCGCCTGCGATGAACATGGACTGGCGATGATCTTCACCGGCCGCCGCCACTTCAAGCACTGATTCAGCGCCCCGCCTTTCGCCGTTCAGGCGTTCAGCCGGGCAGCAGATAGATCAGGCCCAGGCTGGCCGACACGACCAGAATGACCAGCAGGGCATCGGGTTCGATCAGCCAGACGCGGCGTTCCATCTGATACAACTGCCCCATTAC
This sequence comes from uncultured Planctomycetaceae bacterium, assembly GCA_963707405.1. Lineage (GTDB taxonomy): Bacteria > Planctomycetota > Planctomycetia > Planctomycetales > Planctomycetaceae > CAVPPT01. Next base: position 466,510 of record CAVPPT010000017.1, read on the forward strand.
GGTCACACTCGTGGCGAGGATGACAGCCAGCGCCGATACGACATGCGCAGGTGAGACTGCGGCCAGCAGCGAACCGGGATGGATGGCGTCCAGAGGGACGAGGATGATCATGTTGAAGGCGTTGCTCCCGAAGATGTCTCCAATCGCCAGATCGTATGAACCGAGTTGTACCGCTGCCCAGCAGGTGACGAGTTCGGGCAATGATGTGCTGAGTGCGACCAGCGTCGTGCCGACGAAGGTCTGCTCCAGACCCGATCGCTGGGCCACTTCGCTGGCGGCTGCAGACAGTTGCGGCCCAATCAGAAAGATGACGAGTGCCGCGCCCGCGAACGAGGCGATGCTCTTTCGCAGCGAACCGGGTGATGGCTGCGCCCTTTCGTCTGGTGGGCCGAGGTCTGATCGGCCAGCGTCTGGGCGGCGATCCGCTGGTCGAGGAAGATCATGCGGACACTCAGCACATAGGTGACGAGCACGAGCCAAGTGCCCGCACCGATGCCCAGCATCGTCCGTCCACCGAGGGGTCGATCCACCAGCAACGCCAGGGCCACAATCGCGGTGAGCGAAATAACGACGGCACCACCGAGGGCGTGCCCCGAGGCGGCCCGTGAGAGCATCTTCCCACGCGAATGCTGCGTCAGGTCGAGCACGGCCAGAATGAGCAGGTTCATCAGGCTGCTCCCGAGCAGGTCACCGATGGCCAGATCGGGGTTTCCCAGACGAACGCTGGCCATGTCGACGGAGATCTCCGGAAGGGACGTCGCCGTCGCGAGCAACACGCTGCCAATCAGCAGTCGTCCGATGCCTGTGGCCTCGGCGATGTTGTCGGCCGCGCGGGACAGCACCGTCCCGGCTCCCACGATGATGGCAGCGAACACGAGAAACTCCAGCAGAATGACCGTCATGCGGCACTCAGTCGTTTTCGGTCATCGATCCCGGCGATCGTCAGTTACCTGCGAAGAACCCCATCGACTCGCCCGTCAGAGGATGCAGCCGCTGAATCTTGATGACTTGCCATTCTCCCGCCTGTTTCTGCCAAGTGAGTTCCCAACGCGAAGGATGATGACCGATGTTGCCTCCCTGAGCGATCGTGATCACTCCGTTCGCCCGAAACTGTGTACGGGCACGGGAGTTCTCGGCCAGCATCCGAACCTTCAGATCGGTCAACCTCAGGTCTTCGACATCCAGTACAAAGGCAAACGCCAAGGCAACGACTGGCTGCAGATCCTGGGCGAAGAAGCTCTGCGTCCGCGGCACATCCCGCCGGACAAACGCATCGGCCACATCCACAACCGCCTGGGACACACGCTCGGCGTCGGTGACAATCCACTGCTCAACGTACCAAGTTGCTCCCGCAGCAACGATCAGCACGAGTGCCGCCGTCAGGAAGCGTGACTGCCGGCGCTGGAACCACATCCATCCACTGCCCGCGGCGAGAGAAATCAGGATGAGCATCGGTGGCCACGCCGTCTCGGTAAACCACATGGCTCGCATTCCCCCAGCGTTGTCTGTGTCGCGTGTAACGATGCCCGTTCCGGTTGGGAGTGACATCGAACCACTCCACATCGTCAGGTGCGATGACCTCTGGCTGATAGGAGAGCGGCGTCATCCCAGGTGTCGCCAGCCGCCGTCCCTGTCTCAGTTCCGTGATCAGTAGATTCCGAAAGTGGATCTCGGAGCCCTCGCTTTGCAGGGCGATGCTTCCCCGGCGTGGATTGCAGCCGGTGACTTCGCCCACCATTCGGCCATTGATCTCAACACAGAGGGTTCCCTCCTGGCTGGTGATGACACAGTCGTTCCATTGGTTGATCGGTCGGCCCGCATTGCGAACATCGATGATTTCGTTGTCGGAGCGGGCATCGCCGCTGGGGAAGATGCTGCCGGCGACTGGCTGATGCAGTTGGACCTGAATCGCCGTCGGCCAGACGCGATCCACATCGCTCGTATACAGCAGAATGCCGCTGTTGCCATGGGCATCCTGAGGGTACTTCCACTGCACGCTCAGGCGGAAGTTCTCGTAGGCCTGCCGCGTCCGCAGATACCCCAGGGGCTGTCCCCGGCAAACGAGCACGGGTTGGTCTTGTTCAACCTGCACGCCCCAGGTCGCATCCAGCTTGTTCTCCTTTTGACCTGTCACGAAGACCCATGAATCGGGAGACAGGCCTGTCTCCGCGAGCAGACTGCGGGGGATTACCTGCGAAAGTGGGGGGGGCGGCGGAACCAGTTCCGGCATTGTGGATGAGGACGTCGTCTCGGGAGCGGCCGACTCCTGCGCCGACGCCTGATATTGCACTACGGCGCAGACGATCAATCCCGCGGCGGTTGCCGACAGCAGCAGGTGATGCTCGGAAGGCGAGACGTGAAGTCGTTTCACTCGAATCCAGGAGCCCTTGCCAGCGGAAGCGGTCCGCCACCGTCATCGCTGAAATTCAAGCCGAATCGTAAGGAATCAGCCCTGTTCGAGCAATTGTCAGGCTGTCTCACCGCCACTGAACGGAAATCGGCGGCTGGTTATCACCCGGAATCGCCCCCGAGACAACACCCAGCCAGGACTGATCGATTCGTTGACAGCCGGTTGGAGCGAGAAGAGACTCGTGCCCCATGAATGGAAATCCCGGTGAAACACATCCTGTCCTCGTGGTGGCGAGCCGCAACCTCAAGAAAAGCCTCGAAATCCAGGACCTCCTCGCGCCCCGGGGCATCCTGGTGGTGAGTGTGGGGAAATTTGAAGGGGTACCCGAAGTGATTGAGGACGGCACGACCTTCGGGGAGAACGCCGCGAAGAAGGCGGTGCAGACGGCCCTGCACCTGGGCATGTGGGCACTTGGGGAGGACAGTGGGCTGTGTGCCGACGCTCTGGGTGGGGCACCGGGCATCTTCTCCGCTCGCTTCAGCGGCAACGACGCGACGGATGACTCCAACAACGCGAAACTGATTCGTGAGTTGCAAGGCATCCCCGACGAATGCCGGGGGGCAAAGTACGTCTGCCATCTCGCGATTGCCGATCCCCAAGGGGCGGTGCGACTCTCCTGCGAGGCGACGTGCCGGGGACGGATCACACACGAGCCCCGCGGGACTCACGGCTTCGGCTATGATCCCTACTTTCTCATCCGCGAATACCATCGCACGTTCGGAGAACTCAGTCCGATCGTGAAGCAACACCTCAGTCACCGCGCACGGGCCTTCGCGCGGGTGATGGGGGAACTGGCGACCCTGATGTCGTTGGGCCGCACGCCGCGATTGTAAGTAGCCGGGGATGCTCCCCGATTTCCGCCCCCCGACCGTAGGCGATGCTGCCAGTTTCGATACCAACGCTCGGAATGCTCTTGCAGAGACGCTGAGCACGCGGAGAGATGTCAGGTTGGCCTGCATGGCGCCGCGGAGCGGGCGGTCTCTGCGATGCCAAGTATCACCAGGCCCAGCGCTGCGCTCTGGGCGTGCCACCCCTGAGACAGTGGCAAGATCGCAAAGGGCGAGCGGCGAGAGCGGGCCTCGGCAGGCCGGCAGATCCCGTGTCCCAGACAAATCGGCACCTTCGCTGGCACGTTCAATCAAGACATCCGCCCATGTGGCGATGTTGCGTCTGAACGGACCCATGGCCTGTGAATCGGGCGATCGTTGCGATAAAGTAAGGGGCGACGCTGAGGCAACCGCCGGGCAATCACCTGTTTGATCTCACCGCAATCGAGGTCGAGCGACCTGTGGCGCACGTTGCGGCGACACTCTGATTCAATCCTCCATCGTTTCGGCGAGGGATGTGACCTGCGAAAGGTCACTCACCTGGACCGTCCCCTAACAATCACACTGATGGTCAATGGCGAAACACGCGATCGTCGGTGAATTCCCAAAGTCAAACTGCATTGAGGAGACTTGATGGATTCGGACCCTTACCACCCGTGTCCTTGTGGGTCGGGAAACAAGCTGAAGTTCTGTTGCGCCGATGTCGCTACCGAGATGGAGAAGGTTGAGCGCCAACTCGCGAGCAATCAGATGCGGATGGCGCTGCAAGGCCTGGACAAGCTGGCCGACGCCCATCCCGACAGTCAGTGGGTGCTGACCGCCCTGGGAGCCACACTGATCAACGAGAACCAGCCGGGACGCGCCAAGGACGTGCTCGCGCGGCTGCTCAAGAAGCATCCCCAGCAACCGTACGCCAATGCCCTGTTCGCACTGGCAGCGTTCAACGAGGATGGATTCCCCGAATCCAAGCGTGCCATCAATCGGGCCTGCAAGCTCAGCACCGCAGCTTTTCCCGACATCATGAGTTCGCTGGCCGCCGCCGTCTCCAGTGCCCGTCTCGAGGCCGGTCAGTTCCTCGCTGCCCGACAATCGCTCGTCCTGGCGATGCGCCTCGCCGGCGACGACCGACGCCCCGCTCTGTTTCAGCAGCTGGTCGCACTGGATGGCGAGGGAACCATTCCCTATCCGCTCCGCAGTGTGCGGCAGCCGGTGGAACTCCAGGGCATCGATCCCTCGAATGATGCCGTACGGATGGCTGGTCGGCTCGCCGCCGTCGGTTGCTGGGATGAGGCGGCCAAGGCCCTGGATCGCTTGTCGGAGGAGCACCCCGATCACGCTGGCCTCGCTTGCAACATTGGCCTGTATCACGCCTGGGACGGAGACCAGGCGGCCGCAGCCGTCGCCTTTCGCAAGTCGGCCCGATGTGAGACGGACTTCGACACCGCGGTCGAGCGTGAGCTCCTCGCACAGTTGCTGGAGGAAACAGCCCTGGAGCATGGCGTGCCCATCCGGGTTCGCAAGTTCGAGATCGAATCGGTCTCTCGACTGCTGACTCGTCTGGACGAATTCCGCCGGCTGGTGCGGATGGAAGAGGACCCTGACGCGGACGAGGAGGGAGGTAGCGATCGACCGGCGGCCCGCTACTTCGTACTTCACAGGGAGCTGCATGAGACGGAGGACTACGCTTCCTGGGGCAGCGACGACGTCCCACAGATCATCGCTCGCGTGACGATCTTCGACCGCGATCCCGAGGGAGATCAGGCGGCACAGGCGTTCTTGATGGGGCTGGAGGGAGACGAACTGGAGCAATCACTGGAGCTGTTCCGATCGGCCGCTGGTGAACTGGCCGCTGCGGTGGACCTGGGCTCTGAGGATGACATCACGGGACATATTTCGCACGACCGCCTGACTTTGCGCTGGGCCGGACATATTCCCACCGATGCGCCCGGAATGGTCGCGCGCACCACTCTCGACCAATGGTGGCAGCGTGTCATCGAGACCGGCTGGCCCGACACTCCGTTGCGGCCCCTGGGAGGGAAGTCGCCCCGACAGGCCGGTGAGGATCCGTCACTGAAGGTCGCGCTCGCCGCCGCAGTCCTCGCGCTCGACGCCCATGCCGATGCGCGCCATTTCCTTCTGCCGATCGAGCGGATCCGCGAACAGTTGGGTGTCGCCGCACCCGCACCGTTGAGTGTCACTGAACAGACCAATCTCAATGCACTGACTCTTATTCAGCTGGGTCGTGTCAGTCTCAAGGATCTGTCCACGGAGCAGTTCAGCCAGATGATGAAGCGGTCCACAGTCGTCCGACAGAGTCGTCTGCTGTTCGCCGTTCTGCAGGAAGCACTGGAACGCCCGGAGGAGCTTATCGACAACGTCGCCCGCGACCGGGTCTATGCGTCACTTTCGGGGCTGAGTGCCCGTTCCCTGAGGCACGAGGAAGCACTTGACTGGACCCGGAAGGGCCGCGAACATGCCGAGGGACAACCCCATCCCTTCGAGCACGTCTTGGAATGGAAAATGCGCGAGTTGTCCTTGCGGATCGAAGATCCGCAGGATCCACAGCTGACGCGACTCCTTGAAGATCTGTGGCAGAACTATGGTGCCAAGCTGCCGCAGCTCCGCGAGTATCTGGTGACCCTGGTCGGTGTGGCGGGTGTCAAGGCACCTTGGGATGCGTCGATCCTCGCTCCGGACGCCGGCATGTCCGGCGCACCGGCATGGACATCGACGAGCGAGCCGGTCTCAGGCACCGGGAGCAAGCTGTGGTTGCCTGGCGACCGCTGAATAAGTGAGTGATGTTGTCCCGATTCTCCAATGCCGAATGCTGTGACGTTTTCCGACGATCTGGCGGTGATGTGCCGCGCATTGCAACTGGCTGAGCAGGGGCGAGGTCGCGTCGAACCCAACCCTCCGGTGGGAGCCGTGCTGGTCGACGAGCACCGGCAACTCATCAGCGAGGGATTTCACGAACACTTCGGCGGTCCGCACGCTGAGGTTCTGGCACTCGCTGGCGTGCAGGGTCACGACCTGCAACGGGCGACGTTGTTCGTCACGCTCGAGCCCTGTCAGCACACCGGCAAGACACCGCCATGTACTGAGGCAATCGTACGATCCGGGCTGCGCAGGGTCGTCGTCGCGACACAAGACCCTGCGCCGCACACGCGCGGTGCAGGAATTGCCGCCCTGCGTGAACATGGAGTCCATGTCGAAGTCGGCCTGCTGGACGATGACGCCCGAGAACTGATCGCTCCGTTCAAGAAACTCGTGAAAACCGGCCTGCCCTACGTGCATGCCAAGTGGGCCATGACACTCGACGGCAAACTGGCGACGCGCGAACGGGATTCACGCTGGATCTCCGGGGAAGAATCCCGTCGGGAGGTCCATCAACTCCGCGGTCGCGTCGATGCCATTCTGGTCGGCATCGGAACCGCGCTTTCGGATGATCCGCTGCTGACGGCACGTCCCCCCGGCCCGCGAATTGCGACACGCATCGTCCTCGACAGACGGGCACGACTGCCCATCGAATCGCAACTGGTCAGCACTGCCCACGATGTCCCGCTGCTCGTCGCCGTGGGACGCGATGCACCGGATGCCCGGCGCCAGTCCCTCGAATCGCACGGGGCCGAGATCCTCGTGCTGCCGCAGGAGGATCTCGCAGGTGACCATGCGCGCCGGGTCGACCTCCGCGCCTTGCTCACCGAGCTGGGTCACCGGCGGATGACGAACCTGCTCGTCGAGGGAGGCAGCGACGTGTTTGGGTCCTTCGTCGACAGACAACTGGTAGACGTCTTTCACATCTTTGTGGGTCCTGTGATCGTCGGTGGATCCGATGCCGTGACCGCCGTGGGAGGAGGGGGGGGCCCTTCGATGGCTGAAGGTCTGCGACTGAAGCGAACGGTTGTTGAGCGACTGGGTGAGGATGTCTACATCCGGGGGCTGGCAGCATGGGAAGCACAGGATAAATAGCGATCCGGTTGTGTTGCCGGGATTGAGCCCGATTATTGTTGTAAACCATTTTCGTCAAGCATCTTGCGTGATCCGGTGGAGTGGTGACTGAAACTGAATGAAAGGCCGGGAATTGAGGTCGAGTGACGTCGTCACGCCTTGACAGGGGCGAATCGTCCACGATCATACCCCCATTAATCGACGCCCTCGCGGATGTGCTGGGATTCCGCCCTTGGAGATGGATCTCAAGGGGGCTTCGACGTGGCAGGGAAGGCCACCCGAACTCTCCGTCGAGACGGCTGCAGACGGAAACACGCTGCAAGCAGCCCCATTTCTCAAGCAAAGGACGCAAACGTTATGCACTGGAGTGTCAGTCTACTTTTGATGACCAGTCTGGGTGCCTTGGAGGCGGATCACAACCTGTACGACAGCTACACCAAGGCCTATTGGGCCGCGAGTGAAGCGAAGCAACCTATGCTGGTCGTACTTAATCCCGGTACCCAGGCGGTTTCGACCACGGGAGAGAGCATCTCGGTGTCCACCCTGGAAGCCCAGGATCCCGAGCTGCGGAAGGTCCTGCAGGACTATGTTGTGGCTGAGATTGATACGACCACCGAGCATGGTCAGCAGGTCTACAAGCTGTTTGGTTCACCGAGCCTGCCGCGGGTCGTCGTGATCGATGATCACCAGGCCAAGCAGGTCTTTCGCACCAGTGACCACCTGCAGGCCTCAACACTGCGCAACGTACTGGTGCAGTACAAGGATGGTGCCGTGACGACACCGGCGGCCACGTCGATGCAGTCGTTCATCCAGGGAAGCTGCCCGAATTGCCAGCGTCGGGCGGTGACGTCGACGTTCTGAGGGAGTTCTCTCGTCGACCTGAGGAGGACACGTCGCAGCCACCGGTTTCCCAAAAACCGGTGGCTGCCTTCGTCAGAGATTCGGATATTGGCTCCCGGTGAGTTGACCTGGTCCTATGCCACCCCGGTCGTGTGCCCCAATGCCGCGTGTGTTCATTCCGCCGTCACTTCGCACGCTGACGGGAGGTGTGTTGGACGCTGACGTGCCGGCACAGACGGTGGGGGGAATCATCGATCAGCTTGAGCTTCAGTTTCCGGGAATGCGGGCCCGGCTGTGCAGTGGAGATCAACTCCGGCCGGGTCTGGCGGTCGCGGTCGGTCCTCGGATTGGTAACCGCAGTCTGTTGACGGTCGTCAGTGATACCGATGAGGTCCACTTCGTCGAGGCGGTTGGCGGTGGCTGACGGGCCGATGGCTTTTGAGGATGGCGAGTGGTGCTGCAAAGCCTGCCGACGGCGTCGGCTGGTCTCCTGATGGCTCTTGGCCGATAGCATGTGGCTGTCTTCTCCTCCTCTACGCCGCCGCTCTGCAACCAGACTCTCTGGTAACCTCGTCGAAATCATGGGCGTCGGCTAGACTAATATCGACGAACATTTAGTCGCCCCGGGGTGTCCCATGGGGCGCGACACATCAAGGTGCGCCCGCTGCACAGTGCGGGACAGCCGAAACAGACTCCCCCCACAGGAATTGCAGCTGGTGTCAAAAACCGCCAAGTCGAAGTCCAAGACCCTGTCCAAGACGACGAACGGGGCCGAGATTCTGATCGAATCGCTCATTTTTCAGGGAGCCAGGTACTGCTTCGCCTATCCCGGCGGGGCCAGCATGCCCCTGCATCAGGCACTCAGGCATCACCGCGATGCGCTGCGGACGATTCTGCCCCGGCACGAGCAGGGGGGCGGGTTCGCGGCCCAGGGTGTTTCGCGTACGTCCGACCAGGTAGGCGTGTGCATGGCGACGAGCGGTCCGGGAGCGACCAATCTCGTGACTGCTATAGCCGACGCCAAGCTCGACAGCATTCCACTGATCGCGGTGACCGGTCAGGTCCCCCAGAAAGTGATCGGCACCGATGCCTTTCAGGAAACGCCGATCGTCGAGGTCTGTCGCGGGATCACCAAGCATCACTACATGATCACGGCGTCTGATCCGGATGATCCGGAGGCGGTGGCCGCCTGCCTGCGATCGATCCCGCGCATCGTCAAGGAAGCGTTCTTCGTCGCACGCACGGGCGCCCCGGTCCGGTTCTGATCGACTTCCCGAAGAATATTCAACTGGCGAGCATCGATGGTGAAATCGACTTCGATCCGCCGATCAATCTGCCGGGCTATCACCCCGAGCTGCGCGTCGTGGCGGACGAGCAGATCCGGCAGGTGATTGCGCAGATCCGTCGGTCGAGGAAGCCGATTCTGTATGTGGGGGGCGGCGTCATCAACAGTGACGCGGCGGACGAGCTGACCAAGTTCGCCCGCCGGTCGCACATTCCTGTCACGACCACGGTGATGGGGATCGGAGCCTTCCCCGGAGACGATCCGCAGTCACTGCACATGTTGGGGATGCACGGCACGGTGTACGCCAACTACGCCGTCAACGAGGCCGACCTGCTGCTGGCACTGGGGGTACGGTTCGACGATCGAGTGACCGGGAAGCTCGAAGAATTTGCCAAGCATGGCAAGATCGTGCATGTGGACATCGATCCTTCGGAGATCCACAAGAACAAGGAAGCCCACATTCCGATCATTGCGGACGTCAGGGTGTTTCTCGAAACCCTCAACCGGGCGTTTTGCGATGAGGATAGCCCCGAGATTGATGCCTGGTGGAAGCAGATCAACGAATGGCGCGACAAGTACCCTCTCAGCTTTGGTGATGCCGGTGACGACATTCTCCCCCAGTTTGCCATTACCGAACTCTGGCGGGCCACCAGGGATCGCGATCCCTATGTCGCCGTCGGTGTGGGACAGCACCAGATGTGGGCGGCTCAGCACTTCCGATTCCGCAAGCCAATGCACTGGCTAAGTAGCTCGGGACTGGGAACGATGGGCTTTGGTCTGCCCGCTGCAATGGGGGTGCAGGCAGCTCATCCCGGAGAGCTGGTGATCGACATCGATGGCGACGGCTCGATCCTGATGAACATCCAGGAACTGGCCACGCTGCACTGCGAGAAACTGCCCGTGAAGATCATGCTGCTCAACAATCAGCATCTGGGCATGGTGGTGCAGTGGGAGGATCGCTTCATGGAAGGCCGGCGGGCCCACACTTACCTGGGACCGATCGATCATCCCGAGGCACTGGGCGACGGGGACGGATCGCACTACGAGTCGACCTATCCCGACTTCGTGAAGATCGCTGAAGGCTTCGGCGTCAAGGCGGCTCATGTCCGCAGCAAGGCGGCACTCCCCGCTGCCATTGCCGATATGCTCGCGTACGAAGGGCCCTACCTCCTCGATGTGATCTGCCCCTACCAGGAGCATGTGCTGCCGATGATTCCCGGCGGAGCCACGGTGCGGGACATCATCATCGAGTGACGACGTGTCACTTCCCTGCACTGCGATTTGCGGTAGACTGATCTGCTGCCGCAGCGCCGGGTGGCGACTTTGCGATGCACAAGGGCTTCACGAGCGACTCAACTCCGACAGGAACGACACGATTCATGGCGGCCTACAACAAGTTCGACAAGCGGCTCGAATCTCTCGTCGTCGAAACCCGGACCGATTGGGGTGAGGATGTCGGAGATCTCTCGGCAGAGGATCGCGCCTGGGTGGCTCAGGCTCTGCATCACAATCCACAGCTCGCCGGCCGCATCAGCTACGAGCGGGCCCACACCGGTTTCACGCGCATCATTGCGGTGACCGCTGACGACATCGCCCGTCTCTACGAGACACGCGTCGGGGCTTAGTTCGTCGATCGACGACGCGCTCCAGCGTCGAGTGTCGGCAGGGTGTCGGTTGCATCCCGTGTTCATTCCCCGCAGAATGCTCCCAACTCTTGGGAATCGCGGAGAACCGGATGAATTCAACCTGGGTGACCCTGGCGATTCTGCTGGCGGGTGTCTTTGTGGTCGTAGGCGGCATTCTGCTGCTGCGGCTGCATGCCTTTCTGGCGCTCGTACTCGGGGCACTGGTGGTGGCGGCGCTGACCCCGACCGCCGACATCGAACGCTTTCACGTGAAGGATCAGGCCAGCGAGGTTGCGTCTGTGGAGTCCATGCCCGGCTCTCTGACGACTCTCGGCATGAGGGGCAGTATCAAGGGCCGCTTCAGCCCCGGGCAACTCAATCACGTCGTGAGTCTCGACGCCGAAACGAGTCGGTATGTGAACATCGGCAACGTGCGTATCGTCGAGACACGCTCCGCCGAGGGCACTGGCAAGGCGCTGGTAGAGGTCGAACCGGCCGGTCTGGAACAACCGCTGCAGGCGGGCGATCTGCTGATCCCGCCGCACGCCTTCAAGGCGGCCCAGTCCGATGCCACCAAGACCATCGGCGCGCGCATTGCCGATGGATTCGGAGACACCTGCCGGAGCATCGGCATTCTCATCGCCATGGCAGCCATCGTCGGGAGGTGCCTGCTGGAGAGTGGTGCAGCCGATCGCATCGTGCGCACCAGCCTGCGCTGGTTCGGTGAGCGGGGGGCACCAGCCGCCTTCATGACGAGCGGGTTTGTGCTGGGGATCCCGGTCTTCTTCGATACCGTCTTCTATCTGATGATTCCGCTGGGCAAGGCGATGCGGCTGCGGGTCGGCAAGAACTACCTGCTGTATGTGCTGACCATTGTCTGCGGGGCGACGATGGCTCATTCGCTTGTTCCGCCCACACCCGGGCCGTTGGTGGTCGCCGAAGAACTCGGGGTCGACATCGGCCTGATGATGGTCGTCGGAGGCATCGTCGGCTTCTTCTGCGCGGTGTGGGGATACCTCTGGGCACTCGTCGCCAATCGGTATGCCGAACTCCCGCTACGCGACTCGGAAGACTTCAAGGTCGCGGACCTCGAGCAGATTGCCCAGGTCGAGGAGAGCGAACTGCCTCCCTTGTGGCTCTCGCTGCTGCCGATCGTCCTGCCGGTCGTGTTCATCACCGGGCACACGATTCTTAAGGAAGGGTACCTCGGTCTTGATGCGCCACCATCGGTATTGCGCATCGCAGCCACGCTGGGGGAGAAGAACCTCGCGCTCACCATCGCTGCAGTCGTGGCCATGCTCACGCTGGTGTGGACCAGGCGACCGACGCTGGAGCATCTGTCCGAGTCGATGCAGGCAGCCCTCACCAGTGGCGGGATCATCATCCTCATCACGGCCGCAGGGGGAGCGTTCGGCGGCGTCCTGCGGGAGACCGATGTGGCGGGCCTCATCCGGGAACTGCCGCGAACGTCTCCGCTGATGATCTGTACGTTTGCCTGGCTGGTGACGGTGGCCATCCGCACGGCCCAGGGGTCGGCGACGGTGGCGATGATCACCGCCGTCGGAGTCATGTCGGGCGTGGCCCTCGGCGGCGATCTGGGTTTTCATCCCGTGTGGATTGCCTGCGCGATCGGGGCCGGCTCGAAGCCCATTGCCTGGATGAACGACAGCGGCTTCTGGGTCATCGTCCGCATGAGCGGCATGACCGAGAAGGAGGGGCTGAAGTACGTCACTCCCATGACGGCTACGATGGGAGTCGTGGGTCTGATTGTGGTGCTGATCGGCGTCACCGTGGCACCGATGAAGTGAAGATCGCTACGCGCGTGAGTGGCGAGGCGCACGAAGGACGTCGCACCTGTGGAGCGTGCAGCCGGGGTGGATTGGTTTGCCATCCAGCGCCGCCGCCGTGCCGACATTCCCGCAAATGCGGGAATCCAAATGCGGGAATCCAGTAACTGCCGTAGTGTCGTGGTTCACTGGATCCCCGCCTGCGCGGAGATGACGGAAGAAGCGTTCGCGGGAACGACACCCTGGATGCGGACACCCTTCGCGTGGATGTCACTGACTTGGCATACCACACAGGCAAATCGGCAATTCCTGAGGTTCCCTGTTGAGAGACGGCAAGTGTCGGCGTTTCACCAATGGGGCGATTCATCGCGCCATCGGAGAGAGTCCGCCATTCCCCTCGAACAGGAAATCATCTCATGCAGGGCCGGAATCAGAGTCAATATAGGTCGCAACAGCGACTGGGGTTTACGCTGGTCGAACTGTTGGTGGTGATCGCGATCATTGCCCTCTTGGTGTCGCTGTTGATGCCCGCCGTGCAGCGGGCCCGCGAGGCGGCCCGACGCACGAGCTGCCTGAACAACATGCGGCAGATCAGTCTGGCGGCCCAGAACTACCTGAGTGCCCACCGTGTGTTCCCTCCGGCGAGTGTCGATGGGGTCGGATACTGTGTCACTAAGATTCCCATCGCGCCCTGTGTCTCCCTGACGACTCCCAGCGTCCCTGATGGGTCCGATCAGGTTGCTCCGGACGACCCTCCCTGTATGACTCCCGGTTCGGTCTGGATTCTGGGTGCGGGAGGTTCCCGGGTCGTCCTGAACGAATGGGCCATGGATGGGCGCTGGCCCTGGTCGGCGTTGCTGCTCGGACATCTGGGGATGTCGCTGAACGCTCCAAACTACAACTTCGGCAAGTTTGATGATCTCGATTCTGCGAACTGGTCCGGCCTGCAGATCCCGATCGAGACATATGTCTGTGCCTCCGCCTCCCTGGAAAGACATCGGCCGGCTAGCCTCGGCTACCTGAACTACAAGGGAGTGGGAGGGCTCGCCGGCTCTCTGTCGAATGTCGTCACCGGATCTCCGATCGCACAGCTGGGGCACAACGCCCCGATGGCACCCAACGTCGGGATCGACGATCGGGACTTCACCGACGGCATGTCCTCGACACTGCTGTTTGGCGAGAGTCGTTATGGATTCTGGGGGGACTCTTACTCCGCATCGATCGGCATCATCGACGATCAGCCGCTGTTCGACGCCTTCATCGACATCAATTACGATCCTCCGCCTCTTTGCCCGCCCGAGCCGCAGTACATTTACTCCAGCGGCTTCGGCTCCTATCACGATGGGACAGTCAATTTCGGACTGGCCGATGCGTCATGCCGGTCCATCTCCAAGGCCATCAATCGGGCCGTCTTGGAGGCGCTCGCCACACGCAACGGTGGCGAACGCGTGGGCAGCGAATTCTGACCGTTGACCGGAGTCCTCAACCGGGTCACCTCGGACGGCTATGTTGCGACTGTCATCACGTCCCGATCAGGCCGTTGAAGACCGTTAGTAGTTCCCCGATTCTTCGGGGCATTGCGGGGTCTTCCGAAGGAAAGATGTCTCGGACCGCATGGATGCGGTCACTACAAGCCTTCTTCAACAGGCTGCTCGTCGGCCGATCAGCTTTCGCTGCCGTTCGTGTGCGGGACAAATTGCTCCCACGATGCGTACTTCTCGTGGTCGAGCTGGCGGCTGAGGAGTGGACTGCTCCGGGGTTTCACAGGTTGTCTCAGCAGCGACATGCCGGCTTCGCGCGGAGTGCGGCCCCCTTTGCGCACGTTGCACGTCAGGCAGGCACAGACCATGTTTTCCCACGAGTCGCCCCCGCCCCGACTGCGCGGCATCACATGATCCAGACTGAGTTGGTGGCGCGGATAGTGCTCTCCGCAGTACTGGCAGCGATGCTCGTCCCGCAAAAAAATGTTCCGCCGGTTGAACTTGACGGTGTTGCGAGGAACCCGGTCGTAGCTCAACAGGCGGATGATGCGCGGTACCTGGATGTCGAAGCTGACCGTGCGTATCCAGTCGTCCAGGTCTGAGGAGGATTCCTCGGAACTCTTGAGCACGCTGTTCTCACACCAGTCCTCGAAGCCGTAGGTGAGAAACTGGCCGTTCTCAAGACTGATGACTTCTGCCGTGCCTTTGCACAACAGGCAGAATGCCCGCTGGACCGACATCACATGGACGGCGACATAATGGCGATTAAGGGCCAGTACGTTCACGTGCAGGGCCGACGATCGATCGACACGAGGAGTCTGCACCCGGCCATGACCGTTGGTCGTGGCCGGGTGTGTGTTCTTGCGTGACCCGTTCCTTCGGACGCTCGCAATCATGAGCCATCCTTCAACCTGCAGGGGCCGATCTCAACAGAGCCGGATGGCTCGCCGGAGTCATTGCATTCTAGTGCCGGGCTGGCCGGTGGGCAAGATTTGCCAAGGCGACACGCGAATACCGGGGAATCCGGTGCGGAAGAATTTCCCCAAACATTAACATGGCGCGGTGAACTCATCGTCGGGCATCACAGAGTCCGACGCGATGGCAGCCTCCTTCACAGCTGGCTATCCGGGAGGCTGAAGGTATCGCCGTCACCGATGTCGCCCGACTCCAACCCCTTGTGGAACCAGCGGGCCCGCTGCTCCGATGTACCATGCGTGAACGCTTCGGGAACGACGTATCCCTGTGCCTGTTCCTGCAGACGATCGTCGCCGATCGCCAAGGCCGCATCAATGGCTTCCTTGATGTCTCCCTGCTCGAGAATGTCGTAGCTCTCCTGGGCATGACGGGCCCAGACTCCGGCCAGGAAGTCCGCCTGCAGTTCCAGCCGCACCGAGAGCTTGTTGTACTCCTCCTTGGAAACGCGTCCCTGTGCCTGCTGCATCTGTGCCGTGTAGCCCAGGAGGTTCTGCACGTGATGCCCGATCTCGTGGGCAATCACATACGCCTGAGCGAAGTCGCCATCCGCCCCGAACTTGTCCCGTAGTTCCTGATAGAAGCCCAAGTCGATGTACAACTTTTGATCGGCGGGGCAGTAGAATGGTCCGGTTGCGGCACTGGCGAATCCGCAGGCCGACTGCACCTGACCGGTGAAGAGCACGAGCGTCGGCTCCGTGTAGGGCTTACCGGTTTGCGCCGGCAGCACTTCTTTCCAGACATCCTCAGTGTATCCCAGCACGACTTTCGAGAAATCGGCCAGTCTTTCCTCCTCGGGATCGCGCGGAGCATTCGGGTCTGCGGCGGCATTGACCAGTGGTCCGCCCCCCTGCTGCTGCATCATGTTGAAGACCTTGCCGATGTCGCCGCCGGTGAGAATCAGCATCAGAATGATGCCCAGGATTCCCAGCCCGCCGCCGAAGCGCACAGCCTGCTTCAGGCCGCGCCGGTCTTCCACATTCTCGCTGCGCCGTCCCGACTCCCACTTCATGATCAATCCCCCTGCAATTGCGGTCCACGTCGATCCCGGATCATACGCATAAGCGGCACGGCTGGCGAGCATTCGGCACAAATTCTGTCGGAATGATCCACCAATTCTGGTTTCCTTACTCGCTGCTGAGTGTCTCCCTATAATGCGGCACGCCCGAATCCAAGGATGACTGCATGACCGATACTTCCCCGGCCCTGAGGCTGGCGGCCGAAGAGTTCCGCAACGAACCTCATACCGATTTCTCCCGTGCCAAGAACCGAGAGGCGATGCAGGCGGCGCTCGAGACGGTCGCGGGACAGTTCAGCCAAGACTACGCGCTGGTGATCGACGGCAAGGCGGTCAGCTCCCGCAAGTCGGTCGCGTCGGTCAATCCTTCGCAGAAGAGTCAGGTTGTGGGCACGGCTGCCCTGGCCACTCCGGACCATGCGCGACAGGCGATCGAGGCCGCCAGTCGTGCCCTCCCCGAGTGGCGCAAGATCGCCCCCACCCATCGCGCCGAGTACCTCGAACTCATCGCCGCAGAAATGCGCAACCGGCGCTTCGAGCTGGCAGCGTGGATGGTGTACGAATGCGGCAAGCCGTGGGCCGAGGCGGACGGCGACGTGGCAGAGGCGATCGACTTCTGCATGTACTACGCCGCACAGATGCGCGACCTCGCGATCCCGGTCCAATGCGACTTCCCGGGAGAAGAGAACAACTACAGCTACCAATCGCGGGGTGTGTGTGTCGTCATCGCTCCGTGGAACTTCCCGCTCGCCATTCTGACGGGGATGACGGCCGCCGCACTTGTCGCGGGCAACACCGTCGTCATGAAGCCCGCCGAGCAGTCGACTGTCATTGCCGCCAAACTGATGGAGATGATCCGGGACGCCGGAGTCCAGCCGGGCGTGGTCAACTTCTTGCCGGGCAATGGTGAAGAGGTCGGCCCGACGCTGGTCAGCCATCCCGATGTGTCGGTCATCGCCTTCACCGGCTCACGGGCGGTAGGTTTGTCCATCAACAAGCTCGCTGCCGAAACTCCCGACAGGACAGGCCCATGTCAAGCAGGTGATCGCCGAGATGGGGGGCAAGAACGCGATCATCGTCGACGAAGATGCCGACTTGGACGAGGCGGTACAGGCCGTCGTCGCCAGTGCATTCGGTTACGCCGGTCAGAAGTGTTCGGCCTGTTCGCGGGTCGATCGTACTGGAGCCGGCGTATGAGCCCTTTCTCGAACGGCTGCGCGGAGCCACTGAGAGTCTGAAGATCGGTCCGGTGCAGGATCCCGGGGTCAGTCGTCGGCCCCGTCATCGATGAAGAGGCACAGGCGCGTATCCAAGACTACATCGCCATCGGCAAGGATGAGTGCCGCACCGTTGTCGCCTGCGATGTGGATGATCTCGCCGCGCAGGGATTCTTCGTCGGACCGCATGTGTTTGCCGACGTCGACCCCGACAGCCGGTTGGCCCAGGACGAAATCTTCGGCCCGGTGCTGGCGGTCATTCGCGCGGATACGATGGACGACGCCTTCCAGATCGCCAATGCAACCGACTACGCATTGACAGGCGGACTGTTCAGCCGCAGCCCGCGAAATCTCCAGCGAGCCCGCGAGGAGATGCAGGTCGGCAACTTGTACCTCAACCGCGGCATCACCGGGGCACTCGTGCAGCGTCATCCCTTTGGCGGCTACAAGCTCAGCGGCGTCGGCAGGAAAGCCGGGGGACACGACTATCTGTTGCAGTTTCTGCTGCCGATGTGTGTGTCGGAGAATACCCTGCGGCGTGGATTCGCACCGCCCCCTGATGAAGAGAAGGCGTGAGGTATGAAGCTGCTGCTCTTCAGCGATCTGCACCGCGATGCCCAGGCCGCACGACGACTGGTGAACATGGCTGACGATGCCGATGTCGTTGTGGGAGCCGGGGACTTCGCGACCGCGCGGCATGGCATCGAACAGGTGCTCGATGTGTTGCAGGAGATCGCATGCCCCACAGTGCTCGTGCCCGGCAACGCCGAGTCCTGCGCGGAACTCACGGCGGCATGCGCCGGGTGGAGCTCGGCGCATGTGCTTCACGGCACCGGGACGAAGATCGCAGGCGTCGACTTCTTCGGATTGGGGGGAGCGGTCCCCATCACACCGTTTGGCGACTGGAGCTACGACTTCAGCGAGGACGAGGCCGCGAACCTGCTGGCCGATTGCCCTGCCGGTGGTGTCCTGGTGACACATGCTCCTCCCCGCGGGGCGGTCGATCAGGATTCGAGCCGCAGGCACCTGGGGAGCGAGGCGGTCCGCCATTGTGTCGAAACCTGCAATCCCCGGCTGGTGGTGTGCGGACACATTCACGCCAGCGCGGGAAAGACGTCTCAACTGTGGGAGACGACCGTCATTAACGCCGGCCCGCAGGGGGTGGTGTTTGAACTGGCATGAATGAGACACAGCACAGAGACGCGCTGCTGGCCGAGCTGCTCGAGCAGTTGATCGGCGAGCCTTTCGAGCGGCAGCAGTCACAACTGGCGGAGATGGTCGCCCGCTCTCCGGACCTGGAATCCGAACTGCGCGAACTGTGGGCAACGGCCCAACTCGCCGAAGATCTGGCCCGCGGCGATTCGGACGCATCGCCGCCACGTTCGCCATTGTCAGGGACAGACGTTCGCAGCACTCAGCGTGTGTCGCCTCCGAACATGCCCCGGTCGATTGGCGACTACGAGCTGCAGGAGGAACTGGGGCGCGGCGGGATGGGGGTCGTCTGGAGGGCCCGGCAGATCGGTCTCAATCGGGATGTCGCCCTCAAGATGATCTTGCGGGGAGAGCTCGCGAGCGAGGTCGACATCGGCCGATTTCGGCAGGAGGCCGAGGCCGCGGCCCGTCTCGATCATCCCCACATTGTCCGGGTGTTCGACGTCGGCGAGTTCGAGGGGCAACCCTGGTTCAGCATGCAATATGTGGACGGCAGCACTCTCGCCCAGCGACTGACCCAGGGGCCGATGCCTCCGCGCGAAGCGGCACAACTGCTCATCCCGGTCTGTCGGGCGATCGCCCATGCGCATCGGCAGGGCATCCTGCATCGCGATCTCAAGCCGTCCAATGTGCTGATCGATTCCGGTGGACAGCCCTATGTCACCGACTTCGGTCTCGCAAAGCGGGTCCGCACAACATCGTCGGTCGACGGTTCTGACGAGTCCGAATCCGGCGCGGGTGGGTCGATCGCGGCCCACTCCCTTGCTGCATTGACGGCCACTGGTGCGATCCTCGGAACACCCGCATACATGGCCCCGGAACAGGCCGCCGGTTCGCGCGGTGATGTCGGTCCCCGGACGGACATCTACAGTCTGGGGGCGCTGCTTTACGCGATGTTGACGGGACGGGCACCGTTTCAGGCCGGCTCTCCCGTCGATGTTGTGCTGATGGTGCTCGAGCAGGATCCACGGCCACCACGAGTCCTCAACCCACAGGCGGATCCTGATCTCGAACTCATCGCGCTCGAAGGCGCTGCAGAAGCCTGCCGACCTGCGCTATGCGACCGCCGATGCGCTCGCCGACGATCTGCAGGCATATCTCAACAACGAATCGATCTCGGCTCGTTCGTCGCACTTTTCACAGATTCTCAGTCGGGCGCTCAGGCCGACCCATCATGTGTGGGTACTGCAGAACTGGGGCCTGTTGTGGATGTGGCACGCAGTCGTACTGCTCGCGCTGTGTGTGCTGACAAACGTGATGCAGTGGCGGGGCGTCACGTCGCGGTTGCCGTACCTCGCCCTGTGGACGCTGGGCCTGGGGACCTGGGCCAGCATGTTCTGGAACCTGCGGCGGCGATCGGGTCCGGTCACATTCGTGGAGCGTCAGATCGCGCATGTCTGGGGAGCGAGCATGGCCTGTTCAACGCTGCTGTACCTGGTGGAGGCACTGCTGGGTGAGCCGGTGCTGAGGCTCTCGCCGGTACTGCCCTTGATCGCCGGATCGGTATTCGTGGTGAAGGCGGGCATTCTCTCCGGCGAGTTCTATGTGCATGCGGCGGTGCTGTTCGCGACCTGCATTCCGATGACGCTGTTTCCGAAGTTCGGGCTGACGATTTTCGGCCTCGTCGCCGCGTTGACGTTCTTCATCCCGGGGCTGAAGTTCCACCGGCAGCGCCTGCGCGATGCCCGGTAACTGCGACCTGCTTTCATGATGTTTGTCATCGCCGATTGCTGCCCAGGCAGATCGGGAACCGTCACTACTTTCCGCCTCGGCCGCGATAGGCTTTGTGGTCTGCGTTTCCGCCGGACATGATGTAGGCCACCAGGTTGCGGATTTCACCGGGGTTCAGACGGTTCAGCAGGGCTGTGGGCATTTGCGATATGGGGGAGGGGCGCAGTTCTTCGATGTCGGAACGCTGCACTCGTGCGGGTGCTGCCTTGGGGTCGGTCGAATAGATGAGAATCGTGTTGTCCTCCTGTTCTACGACCAGACCCGTGAGCACTTGGCCGTCGCTGAGCAACACCATCGAAGACTGATACTGGTCGGAAATGTTCTTGCTGGGATTGATGACGGCTTCAACCAAATAGGCCGTGTCGAACTTGTTGGGCACACTCGTGAGGTCCGGACCGACACCGCCCCCGAGACCGCTGAAGCGATGGCACGCTCCACAACTGACCGCATGAAACAGGCTGCGACCGCGTTCAAAGCTCAGCCCCTTCGGAGTCGTACTGCGGACGGCGGCCAGAGCATCCTCAAGAGTCCATTCCTGCCCGGGCCCGGTTGGTGGTTCGACGGGAAAGTCAGGCACCGGATTAAAGTCCTCACCGGTCAAATCGGCCACCGCGATGCGTTCAGAGTCACTGCACGTTGCCAGAGCTTCATCACGGATGTTGGTGAGATAGCCGGGATAGCTGGCTCCCCCGCTGGCTTTGGCAGCCGTGTTGAGAAACGTGAAGTACGCCCGCCGCAGTTCGGGGGTCCAACCGTCGCGAACACTCCGCAGCATGAAGGCAATGTCGATGGCATCGGTCGGCGGCGGGTTCTTGGTGATCTGCTTCAAGGTGGATCCGTAACGAGCATTCAGCTGTTCCACGCCACTCCATGAGACCGGTTTTCCGGGGCCGCGATCGGCAATCAGCAGCATGCCTTTCGCCGCGGCACTGGGGGCTCGGAGAAACACCAGTAGCCGCAGCAGTTCCGCGTTGACATCGGCATCACCCGCAGGCAACAGCGGATCGAGCTTCGCCGTCACCGCGAGGCGCTGTTCGTCGGATGGATTGCCCAGACGTTCGAACGTCAGAGCATACGCTGCGCAGCAGTCCCAGTTGCTGGGGCACCGAAAGACTCGCCAATGGTAAGTCATTCAGGCTGTTGAGCAACGGCGCGCGATGATCGGGCGTTCCCATGCGGGCCAGTGCAACGGCTCCGGTGATGCGTGCCTGCGGATCAGCTTCGGAATATACCTTCGCAGCCCAATGCTCGACCGGCTGTGATTCAATGGCGACTCGCGCGGCATGACGCAGAAAGCGATCGTCACTGGCGAGATGCGGCCACGCGGCCTCAACCGCTGCAGCAGCGACCACACCATGAAACGCTTCCAGTTGCCGACGGGTCTTCGCGGCTTGGGGTAATTCCGCGGGAGCTGCCGGAGCCGTGGAAGCCTTGCCGGTGTAGACGACCCGCATCAGTTCCGACTGCGTCCCCCGTCCGCCGGTGGTGAAGTACAGTGCACCGTCCGCACCCACGACCGCATCTGTCACAGGCAGGGCCGGGCCGGAGATGAAGTCTTCCGCCTCGGCCTTGTAACCGGCTCCATCGGGAGTCAGATGAATGGCCAGAATGCGCCCGTAAGTCCAGTCGAGCGCAAAGATGGCGTGCTGATACT
This sequence comes from uncultured Planctomycetaceae bacterium, assembly GCA_963707405.1. Classification (GTDB taxonomy): domain Bacteria; phylum Planctomycetota; class Planctomycetia; order Planctomycetales; family Planctomycetaceae; genus CAVPPT01. The sequence goes on from CAVPPT010000017.1 coordinate 488,517, forward strand.
GTGCGGGAAATCGGGCACCACGACCACTGATGACGCCGGTGGGCGAACCCGGTCCGATGTTCACCAGCGGCGGCAGGCTGTCTTCGTAGTATTCCTTCCACTTGCCTGACCCGCTGCGCCAGCCGTAGTCACCGCCACTGACGACGTGGCAGATGCGCGTCGGCCGATACCACGGCAGCCCGAGATCCCACTCCATATCGGCGTCGTAGGTGAACAGGTCCCCTTGTGCGTTGAGCGCTGCGTCGTATTCGTTGCGAAAGCCCGCACAATACAGGTCGTGCGTTCTCGTGTCGGGATCAAATCGAGTCACCCAGCCGCCGGGAGCCAGAATGCCGGCAGCATGGCCGCGCGGATCCCATTGACGAGGCAACAGCAGATCTTCGGCTGACGACTGAATGCGGCGACGAACGATGCTGTCGGCGGCAGGCAGCGGCGTCTGATTCCCGGATACGGCAAACAAGTGTTCGCTGTCTTCGGTGTCAATCAGTCCGTGATTGCCATGTTCGCCCTTTCCGAAATACGCTGACAACAACTCGGCATGATCCAGCCGGTCGTCGCCGTTGGTATCGGTGACCCGGTACATCCCTTGGCCGGTGATCGATGCGTACAGGCATCCGGCCTTCCACAGCAGTCCCTGGGCTCCCGACAAGTCCACGGGCATCTTCTCCACACGCGGTGGCGCATCGGTGTTCAGAGTGACCCGAAACAAGCCTCGATCGCCCTGATCGGAGGCAATCAGCCGTCCTTGATCGTCAATCGTCAACGCCACCCAGGACCCCTGAGTTTCCTTCGGAACCGAGTAGACCTCCTCAACCTGGAAGCCGCTCGCGACGCGCAGGGTATCGGCATTGGTCGCGCGATTTCTGGCACCGCTGGCGCCGGCGGTCGTCTTGTCGGCGGGAAGCTCAGGCACCTGCCTACCAGTCTCTTTGTCCTGCAGGTTTCCCGTCGATGGAGTTGTGTCATCGGCAATGGTTCTCAGAAGTTGCCGGCCGTCTGCGGCATCCAACCGGTGCAATTGCAGGTCCTTGAACTCGACCCGCATCGGCGGCCCTCTGTGCAGCTGCAGTCCCAGCACGCCGCTGGCCAAGGCGTCCTTGTGGTGGTCTGTGACGTCGATGGTCGTCACGCCGTTGACCTGGTGAATCAGCCGGTTGCCAACGGCAATGATGCGGATGTTGTTCCACTGCCAGTCCGTCAGAGTGTCGTTGTTGCCGACCTTGCCAAGCTGCTTCACGTTCCCGTCGGGATCGATTTCCAGGCGCTGTCCGCGCGTGGCAATCTTGCCTCGACCTTCGTATTTCTCGCCATACAACATGCCGAACAGACTGGGGGTCGGATGGAGATCCATCTGATATCCCTTCAGCGACAACTGCTGCGGGTCGACCACCTGGCTGCGGTACTGTACACCCGAGTTATTGCCCCGGAAGCGAACGGCGGCCGTGAACTCGAAATCCGTAACATCGCCCCCCTGCCAGATCAGAAACGTGTTGCCATCGATATTCCTTGCGGGAGTCGTGGCCCCGACGATGGCTCCTTCCTCGACACTCCAGAATCCATCCAGACCCTTCCAGCCGGAGAGATCCGTACCGTCGAAAAGTGGTTCGAACTCAGCAGCCCGCGCAGAGGATGCTGCGATCAGCATGGAACATGCGAACGTCAGGACTTGTCTAGCCATGGATGTCATTGTCTTGCTGGTGTTGGTGTCAATGGAAACGGTAATGGATTCTACGGGCGGGCGTGTCGTAGTCGTATATGTCTGGACTGGCCCACCGGCCTGCTTCAATCAGCTTCGGCCTGCTTGCTGACGCGCTTCTTCCGAGGCTTCTCCCCGCGAAGTGCTGGCATCTCCTGCATTGTTGGTCCGTTTTGGGCGATCAGTTCATCGCAGCGTGCCCGTAGTTTCGCGAGTGCCTCCTTGTGCGACTCGGTCTGCTGTTGTGCTGGCAGAGCGGCGAGGTTGAGCAGCGCGTCAGGATCGTCCTGCAGGTCGTGCAAAAACTCGAAAGGCTTTCCGTCCGGGCCGTCGACGTAGTAGCGCGCGTAGACCCAGTGCGTATCGCGGACCCCTTCCCACATGGGGATCGTGTTGGGAACGGCCAGAAACTCGCACAGGAAGTCGGTTCGCCAGTCGGAGGGCCTTTCGCCTTGAAGCAACCGCACGAGGCTGCGGCCGGTGTGCGTTGTCGGCGGCGTTTCGCCTCCCAGCTCAATCATTGTGGAGGCCAGATCGCTGTTGAGCACCATCTCTGCGCGAACCTGACCACGCTTTTCCCCTGGAAGGCGCGGGTCAAACACGATCGTCGGGACTCGCAACGATTCGTCGTAATGCGTCCACTTGCCGGCGAACCCCCGATCGCCCAGGTAATAGCCATTGTCTGCCGAATAGATAATGACCGTGTTGTCCGCCAGGCCCTGCTTCTCAAGCTGCTGCCTGAGACGCCCGACGACGTAATCGATGCCGCTGATCATCCGAAAGTAGGCCCGCATGTTGGTCTGATATTTCTCCGGCGTGTCCCACCGCCAGAAGAATCGCTGGCGGTTAATCGACTTCTTCAGAAAATCAGGCTGCGACTCGTAGATGATCGAATCGCTCAGACGCGGCAGTGGCATCTGCTGATCCTCGTACATGCCGTCTGTTTCGCTGGGCCAGGGATAGTGACCGATCCCCGGTCGCTTGTCTTCGTCCTCAGCGTGCGTCGCGTTAAAGCTGATTGTCAGGCAGAAGGGCTGATTCTCCGGTTGTTGGCGGATGAATTCGATCCCCCAGTCACCCAGAATCTGCGTCTCGTGCCGCAGGCTGCCGTCGGGCTGCTCCTTGAAGTACGGATTGCGTCCCAGGGGCCGTCGCACGTCGAACATCGACGCGGCCGATTCGTCGTCGAGCTGCACATGTTCCTTGCCGAGGTGCCCGGTGCGGTAACCGGCGTCTCTTCAGCACGGTGAAGTACGATGTCTTGCAAAGTCGCCGGATCCAGCGGACCAGGTTTGATTCTGTACAGATGCCGGCGTTCGTAGCAGCCCGTGAAGAGACACGCTCGACTGACCCAGCAGGTGGACGTCGAAACAAATGCGTTCTCGAATCGCACGCCCTCGTCGGCGAGCCGATCAATGTTGGGGGTCTGCACCACAGGATGTCCGGCACAACGCAGCGTGTGATTCCGCTGGTCATCGGCGAATAGAAAGAGGATGTTCGGACGTTGGTCGGCCAGTGCAGTCGAGCCGGCAATCCGAGAAACCAATGCGATGACAAAGAGGCTGGATACAGTATTCATTTGAATTCCGCTGGAAGTGTTTCGCCTTTGGTGTCGGAACATCGGCCTGCTCGCCTCAACCAGCACAGCCCAGTTCGCTGCGGCCTAATCACGAGAGGGCTTCGAAGCATCCCACTCGCCCTTCTGCAGAGCCTTCAGCCGGCCGACTTCTGCGGGCCGCACCTGGGCAAGATTCTGCTTCTCAAACGGATCGTCTTGCAGGTTGAACAGTTCAATCGTTTCCGGTGCCGACGTGTATGCCTTGTCGGGGCGGTTGGGCCCGGGGAGGAGCAGCTTGCTCCAGCCGCGGATCACTACCTGCGTCACGAGGCTGCTCTCGGGTTGCCCCAGCTCGGCGATGTCGTGCGTGTAGGCTTCGACGAAGATCGATTCGCGCGCAATCATCGCTTCGCGATCGAGGAGATCGAGTCCGGGCAGATCGGACGGCACATCGAGGCCGCATGCCGACAGAACGGTCGGCACAATGTCGATGATCGATGCCAGCGTCTCGTCATCGCGCTGCGGTTTTACGGTCCCCGGCCAGCGGACGAAGATCGGCGTGCGAATCCCCAACTCGTATGGCGAGAGCTTCGCACGATTTCCCTGCTCCGCGTCCCAGCCATTGTCGGCCAGGTAGATGATCACCGTGTTATCGGAGAGGTCCTGTTTCTTCAGGAACTCGTCGAGTTCACCGCAGGTCTGGTCGAACCACTCGACCATGGCATAATACTTCGCGGCATCCGGACTCAAGCCCTTGTTCTGGTAGTGGGCGAGCCATTCCGGTGGAGGATTGTGCGGTTGATGGGGCAGCAGCGGCGCATACCAGACGAAGAACGGCTTCTGCTTCGCTGCGGCATCCTCGATGAACTCGAAGATCGGCTTCATGGACTTCCGGCCGATGTCCAGGCCGTCACCTCCGTGCCGTCCTTCCTTGTTGGTCATCCCCGAAGTGAATCCCACTTCCTCCGCAGTGACATTCCAGAGCTTGCCGGTTTGAAAGGTCAGGTAGCCCGCGTCTGAGAGCACTCTTGGGAGGATCACCGAATTCCTGAGAAGTCGCTGAGTGAGGGGAGAACGGTCCTGCTTCCCTTGGGCATGTTCGGCCTTGACAGCTCTCATCGCTCAGATCATTACCCGTGATGCCGTGAACGTGCGGCAACTGCCCGGTGAGCAGGCAAGCCAGCGACGGCGAACAGACCGGCATCACATAGCCGCGCGTGTAGAGCAAGCTTTCGGACGCCAGGCGATCGAGGTTCGGCGTCCGCACAATCTCGCTACCCATGAACCCGTAGTCGGTAAACCCCTGATCGTCCGAGATGATCAGAACGACGTTCGGAGGTGTGCGTTCGGCGCTGCGCACAGGGCGGCCAACGAAAACCATGACAAAGATCGACGCGAAGGTGGCAATAGCTTTCATGATGGGGGCTTCGATTGCTTTCCTACAAATCGAGTTTGAGTTCGGACAGCTTTTGACGGATATGATCTACTCTTCGGTATCGCGGCCCGTTCTACCTTTCCCGGGACCAGGGCGCGGGACCCATTCACTCGGAAGATACGCCGACAACTGCGTGACGACCGGCCTGAGCCCTGGCGCGTTCGCCAGGTTGTGGAACTCGCGCGAGTCAGTCTCGTGATCGTACAGTTCCTCACTGCCGTCTGCATACTGAATGTAGTGGTAACGCGCATCGGTGACGGCGGCGTTGCCGATGTCGTGGGACGTCAGCGCAACATGGGGCCACTCGTGGTCGGGATCTGTCAGCAGTGGCACGAGGCTGTGCCCGGCCAGCTCTTGCGGCACCGGTTGATCCAACCCACACAAGTCGCTCAACGTCGGGTAGATGTCCAGCAGGCTGACCGCCGCGGGGCACGAACGACCTGCGGTTGCCATTCCCGGCACGCTGATGAGAAACGGCACGCGCGACGTCTGGGTCCACAACGCCCGCTTGTGCAACCATTCCTTTTCACCGATGTGATAGCCGTGGTCGGACCACAGGACGATGATGGTATTGTCGGCGTCAGGGCTGGTGTCCAGCGCGTCGAGAATCTGGCCCAACACCCAATCGCAGAAGCTGATGCTCGCCAGGTAGGCCTGCATGACTTCCTTCCAGCCGTTCTCCGCCTTGTGGACCCTGGCGAATGTTTCCAGATCCCCCCTGCCCAGAAACGTGTCCTTCACTGTCGGTGGGATGTCTGAGTAATCGTCCTCGGGCGTCTCCGGGAGGACGACGGAATCGAGCGGATACATGTCGAAGAATTGCTGGGGCACCACAAACGCGACATGGGGTTTGCTAATGCCATGCACCAGGAGGAACGGCTTGTCGCGATGTTGGGCGAGCCAACCCTGCGTGTTCTTCAGGATGGCCGCATCCGGCATCGACTCCATACCGTCCGGTGCAGGTCCGATGGCAAAGATGCCTCCCCCCATCACCTTGTTGCCGTTCTGCAACTTCGGCCCGTGGTCGCTGAACGGCAGTTTCCTCTGGGTCCACATGGCAGCCAGGCGATCCTCCGGCCACCAGCGCTCTGGCTTGGCGTGGTAATACTTGCCTGTCAGGAACGTGTCGTAGCCGTGACGATGGAATTGTTCTTCGAGCAAAACGGACGCCACCGCTGGTGGCGACTTGGTCATCAGGTCGCCCAGTTGATAGATCCCTGTCTGGTGCGGTGCCATGCCAGTGGAGATGGCGACGCGCGAGGGATTACACAGTGGCGCGGCGCAATAGGCACGGGTGAAGTTGACCGATCGCTGTGCCAGACGGTCGAAGTTCGGCGTCTTGATCCCGGGGTGATTCTGCAGGATCGAAACATAGTCGCTCAAATCGTCGATGGCGATCATGAGGACATTCGGACGCGTCTGCTCCGCGCTACGAGCAGGGCGGTCACCCGCGATTGATGCGAGTGTCAAGGCGAACGTGAACGTGTGTCTCAGCATGGGATATCGCTCCTGTGCGGGAACCGGAGTTCGCCCTGCAGTCTGCGGACATCGATGATATCGAACAGGTTGCCGGAAGTCCGAGCAATTGGTAGCGACAATGTGCCTGATTTCTCGCCTTCCGAAAAAGTTGAACCGGTCGCGCCCCCGGTGCTGCGACTTGTGGGACACCGGGCGGCCGCACAAGGCATCGCCCTCCCGGGTCCATGTGACCCCGCGGGCGCGTCTGGCCGACCTCTGCAACGTTCCACCAGCAACGAGACCCTGACCCAGTGCGTCGGACAGCAGTGTTCCAGGAAACGTTGGTTGAATCCTCACTCCATTCGCCTTGATTTGCAGGAGTTCCAAGGAATTCGTGTTATAGTCCTGCCTTGATGCCGCCTGTCGAAGCATGTCGGAGTATTGACGACGTCAACTTCGTTGACTTGTCTCGAGTTCAAAGCTGTCCCCCCCCCGCGAGGCGAGAACAGGATCCCTGGATGTTCCACGCGGCCCTTATTGCTGCGCAGACGGCGTCCACCATTGGCGATCGACGCACTGCGGAGTCGTCGCTTCTGCGCGTCCATCCGAGTGACCGCATTGTCCTGGGCCTGCTCCTGCTGGCCGTGGTGGTGGCCGCAGTCCGCTACAGTGTTGCTGGACCAGTTCTGTTGCTGACGCAGATCGTGTTGCTGATCACATTCGGCGTCGTTGCCGCCGTTCTTGCCCGACAAGACACATGGGCAGGAACTCCGACGGTTCGCGCGCTAGTTACGGCCGCAGTCGTGTTCACATGCTACACGACTCTGGGGCGGTTGGGGATGGACGCCATGCCCTTTACGGCGGACGCATCACTCTCGCGAATCGACAACCTCTTGTTCGGCTTTGATCCCAGCCTGGCGCTCCAGCCGTATCAATCGGAGGGATGGGTTGAGTTCTACGCATTCTTCTATTCCGCGTTCATTCCCTACATCAACCTTTCCCTGCTGTTGAATTGTCTGGGCCGACGGCCCGGACAACGTGACGCCTTTCTGACCGGATGGGTCATCACCTATGCGCTCAGCTATCTCGGCTATGTCTTCGTGCCGGCACGCGGTCCGGTGTTTCTTCATGCCCAGGACTATGACGTCACTTTGGCCGGCGGATATTTCTATCGCACGGTTGTCGACGCGGTCGAATCGACCGGCGGTTTGCAGGGGGTCTTCCCGAGTTTGCATGTCGGCGGGTCTGTTTTCTGGTGCGCGTACGATCTGCGCATCAATCGACTGCGCGGGCTGACCTACCTGCCGATCGTCCTGCTCATTTATGCAGCGACGCTGTTCTTGCGGTATCACTATGTGATCGACCTGGTCGTGGGAACCGTAGTGGCGCTGGCTGCCATCCCCCTCGGAGAGTGGATCATCAAACGCTGGTCCGCTCATCGACTGCGGGTCGGACTTGCCCCCTTTCCAGGAGGGGACGTGTGATGATCTACCGACTACTCCGGGGGCTTGTGTGGCTGGCACTGCGGGTCTTCTATCGGCGTATCGAGGTGGAGGGACTGCAGAACGTTCCCGCCACCGGGCCGGTCCTCTTCGTTCCTAATCATGTAAACGCACTGGTGGATCCGTTGCTGATCGTGGATCAGTTGAGGCGGCCGGTCACACTGACCGCGAAGAATGTGCTCGCCAACAACCGGTTGCTCGGCTGGGTGATGAAACAGGCCGGAGTCGTGAGCTTTCATAGAGCCGAGGACGTGGGAAAAGGGGCCGATCGACGGCAGAACGTCCGAAGTCTGCAGCTGTGCCGCGAGATTCTCTCGGCCGGAGGCGCAGTCTGCATCTTTCCCGAGGGTATTAGTCATTCCGACGTCTCGCTGCGGCCCTTTCGACCTGGACCTGCTCGCCTGGCGCTCGATTTCGCCCGCCGACATGACGCCGTGGAGCGGCTCTCGATCATCCCGGTCGGCATCTTGTATACGGCCAAGCAGCAGTTTCGCTCGGATGTCTGGCTCCGGTTCGGCACGCCGATCGATCCGACCGACTGGCTCCATGATCGCTCGGCAGAGGCCCTGACCACAGAGATCCACCGCCGGGTGGCCGACCTGACACTCGACTTTGAAACGCGTCGCGAATCGGCATTGCTGCAATGGACTTCTGAAATCGTGATGACAGGAGGCCGTGCAACGCCTCAGGTCGGAGAAGATGTCTACGCCGTGTCCAGGCGATTCGAACTGATGGCGCGGCTGCGTTCCGATTATCGTGAACTCGTTGACAGGCAGCCCGAGGTCATTGACGACCTGTCCCGTCGAATCCGTGTTTATCGCAGTGAGCTGCGTCGACGGGGGATTGCACCTGAAGAAGTCTATCTGCCGATGGACTGGCGACGGGCTATGCTGTTTGTCGTCCGGGAAATGGAATTGCTCGTGGTGGGGACCCCGCTTGCGCTGTTTGGGGCCATCAATCACAGCGTTCCGGCGCTGCTGGTCCGTTGGGTCGCCCGTGCCACGTCACGCGAAGTGGATCACTGGGCCTCCAACGTGATCTATCCGGGAGCGGTCATCTTTCCACTGTACTATGCCCTGGTGATTTCTGCCGCGTGGCTCACCTTGACGCCGCTGTGGGCGGCCCTGTACACCGTTGCCCTTCCCTACACCGGTTACTACCTGCTGTTGATGTGGGATCGATCCTGGGCCGTGTTCCGGCGCACACGCACGTTTATCACATTCCAGTTTCGTCCGCAGGTTCAGGCGCGCCTCGCTGATGAGGGGCATGCGATTATTGAATCTCTGCACGGACTCGACGGCAGCTTGCAGGCTGAGCACCGTCGGCGGCTCGACGAATCCTGTGATCAGACATCGCCTGTCCATGTCGACCGCTCCGCATGGAAGATGCAACTCACCGAGGATCGGGACGCAGTGCACAGTCTGCTGGCGAGCCTGCAGCGGCTCAAGGAAGAGTGGACGCAGGCTCGTAACGACATTGCAGCCCGTTCCCGCGGCTACTTCACCCCGGACGAGGACGATCGCGTCCGCTCGCTGCTGCTCACCTATCGGAATCATCGGCTCGCGCTGTACGAGATCATCCGTCACTATGTGGACTACGAGCGGATTGAGCCGATCGAGGATCGCCTCCGGGGTTTCCTGATCGGTCAGGCAGCGGCCGTCAGTCTGTACGCCCGAACGCTGGAACTGACCGCGGCCTACGAATCGGATCCACTCATTCGCAAGAAGCTGAACGAGTCCGATGCCAGGTTCGGAGTTCGTGCCGGCTTTTTTGATGAACTCGTATCGGCGCACCGCTCTCTAAGCAACTACCGGGCGATCCTGAAGGCCCACAGGTACTGGGTGCTGCACCGACGAACGCTGCGACGTCTGGGAGTCGACCAGGACGCACCATGGGATGATTTGTGTGCGGTCATTTCCCAGCAGCATAAGGTCATCCGCCGTTCCCTGGCCCGTACCGCCGTGGCCCGCCTGCAGCTGGGAGCGCTGCACCTGGGTGAGAGGGCCTCGCGTAGCGTTCATGGTTCGCGCTACCGCGTCCGTTCGTATCTGGGAACAATGTTTGCGGATTTGCGCACGACGTGGAGCTACCAGCCAGCCCTCAATGAATCCGTTTTCGGTGAACTCAGCCGCCGCTTGGAGACGGGAGACATCTTGCTGATGCGCTCAGAGCCCAAGGTCACATCCGCCCTGTTGCCTGGCTTCTGGGCTCACACGGCTCTTTATGTGCGCAATATCAGCGCGATTGAGAAACTGGGACTGCAGAATGAATCCCGGGTCAAGAAGCAGATCGCGTCACTCACTCAGCAGGACGTCCGGTTTGGCTTCGTACTGGAAGCCATCCATGCGGGTGTCATCCTGCGGCCTCTGGGCCGATGCCTGCAGGCGGACCATGTCGTGTGTCTCAGACTGCAACTGGACGCAGACGGCCGCCGAGCGGCACTCCAGGAAGCGTTCGCACAATTCGGAAAAGCCTACGACTTCGAGTTCGACTTCAACGACTCCTCACGACTGGTCTGCACAGAATTGATCTATCGCAGTTTTCATCGGAAGGGGCCGATCGCGTGGTCGCTCACCAAACGCCTGGGCCGGTATACGCTGACAGCAGATGACCTGATCGGGCAGTTATTCGACATCGAGAATGGTCCACCGCTGGTTGACGTCGTCGCCCTGGTGCTGTGCGATGCCACCGGTCAGGCCCACTTCATCAACGAAGGCCAGGTGCCACAGACTCTGCAGAAAAGTCGTACCGGATACCGTCCGGCCCGAGAGATGTTTCAACTCCCGGACGAGGTTTCTCCATGACTTACGTCATTCCCTTCGCCGATCCGCTCGCCGCACAGACTTCGCTGGTCGGAGGCAAGGCACGAAATCTCCATGTGCTGACGCAGGCCGGGTTTCCGGTTCCGCCGGGGTTTGTCGTGACGGCTGCCGCCTACGATGCATTCATTGCCCAGCTGAAGGGACTGGCAGAAGTTGTGACGCGGTTCGACTACGACGATCCAGATCGGCTGCGTGCGCAATGCGAGACGTTGCGTGCCTGTCTGGTCACACTCACTCTGCCGCCCGGAGTGGTCAAGGATCTCTCAGAGGCGCTGGCGCAGTCCGGTCAGGGAGAGGCTGGCACATTCGCGGTGCGATCGTCTTCGACATTCGAGGACCTCGCGGCAGCCGCGTTCGCCGGCCAGCATGATACGTTTTTGAACGTCGGCGGCGTGAACGCAATCATTGAGCGAGTGCGGGACTGCTTCGTGTCGCTCTGGGGGGATCGGGCAGTGCTGTATCGACATCAACAGGGGTTCTCCCAGCTTGATGCGCAGATGGCGGTCGTCGTCCAGGAGCAGATTGCGTGTGACATAGCGGGCGTCGGATTCTCGATGCATCCCATTACGGGGCGGCTCGATCAACTGGTCATCGATGCGAACTACGGGCTGGGTGAGTCGGTGGTGGCCGGCGAATGCGAAGTCGATCACTTCGAGGTCGACCGCGGCACGCTGAAGGTCGTGAACCAGAGCATTGGTGACAAATGCCAAATGCACATTGCCGCCGCGACGGGCGCGGAGGAGGCTGTCGTCCCCGTAGAGCTCCGCTCACTTCCCTGCGTCGATGAGAACCAGATCCGATCCATCGCCACACTCATCGGCGATGTGCAAGATCACTACGGCTGGCCGCAGGATATCGAGTGGGGAGTGAAAGAAGGCAGCTTGTTTCTGTTTCAGTCGCGGCCCATCACGATGTTCCCGGCCCGATGGACCCGCGACGAATCGGCCGAGCGTTTTCCCAATCCCGTGTCGCCGCTCTGCTGGGATTTCATGAGTGAGGTCTTCAATCAGTCGCTGGCTCATTCACTCAACCTGATGGGGCTGCCCGGCCTGCAGGGAGAATGGTTCGCGTGGTTCGACAATTACGTTTACGGAAACCAAACGGCAGTGGAACTGATCGCCTCCGTTCGCCCTCTGAAAGCTCGAACCCCGGCGGATCTGATCGAGGAGATTCCACGCCTTCGCGAACAGTATGGCTGGGTTGTGGATCTGCCCTCCGCGTGGGGCCGCGATCTCGACCGGTTTCTCATTGAGATCGGGCGGTTGTCCGCCGTCACATTCGACGATGCCAGTGAAGTCGAGATCTGGGAATCCATGAACGATCTGATGCAGGTAGCCGCCGACTACTTCCGTCCGAACATCGCCATTTCGATGACGCAAGCATTCTTGCACCGGCTGTTACACATGCTCGTCGAAATGGTTGTCGGCCCCGAACAAAGCCTGCAGACCCTCGATGGTCTGCTTTCCGGAATTGAAACCAAGACGTCGCTAGTCAACGCGGAACTGCACGAACTCGCGTTGGCCGCGCGTCGAACTCCTGTGCTGTGTGAGCAACTTTGCCAGCAAGGTGGCCAGGCGTTCTGGGAGAAACGTGTTCACGACGATTATCCCGAGTTTGCCAGCCGATTCGCGAAACTGCTTAACGACCATGGACATCGTGAGATCGATATCGACTATCGCGAGCCAACATGGGCGGCGCAGCCTGCCGTTGTGCTCGAGTCCATCGCACTCGTCCTGCAAGGTGACCCCAACCTGAGCCCTGCGCAGGTCGCGCGTCAGCAGCGACTTCGGTTTGCCGACACAGAACTCATGTTTCTCGGCTCGCTCCCGGAAGAACTGCGATTCTTTTTCCGAGAGCTGATTCGGCTAACGCGGGGCTATACTTCGCTGGACGACTTTGAACACTACCAGACCACTCGAATCAATCCCGTGGCGAGGCGGGCCGCGATGGCACTCGGGCAGCGCTTGTCGGCACGCGGAGTTCTTTCCGACCCCGATGACATCTTCTTCGCGAGCAAACGCGACTTGGAGATGTTGATCGCATCGGACTGCTCCCAGGGAGTGGATGCGTTTCAACAAGCAGTTGCGCAAGCCAGGCAGTCCTATGAGAACGCCTGGCAGCGAACACCCTCATGGGTGCTCGAGGAGAACTCTGACGACGAGGTCGATCCCGACGCCCTGAGTGGTCTGCCGGGAAGTCCCGGCGTGGCGACGGGATCATGCTATGTGGTTCATTCGCCAGCGGACTTCTCACGCTTTCCCAAGGATGCCATCCTCGTGGCGCGGACAACGAATCCGACCTGGACGCCGCTCTTCTATTGTGCCTGCGGGCTGATTACGGAAAGCGGTGGACCTCTCTCTCACGGAGCGGTCACAGCGCGAGATGCGTCTCCCGGCGGTAATGTCTGTCCGCGGCGTCATGAAGGCGTTGACCAACGGACAGATGGTGCGTGTCGACGGCAGTCGCGGCATCGTCACCATCGTTTGACAATCGCCGCGTGTCGTCTGTTGAATCGGGTGAGGACGTTCGGCGACGGGACGTTTGCTCCTGCAAAAAAAGGGGCGACGAGATCGGCAACACCAAGAAGGGCAAGGGCACCAAGATCATGCTGATGGTCGATGGTGCCGGCACGCCGCTGGTCGCGACCATCGCCAGCGCCAACCAGGCGGAAGTCAATCTGATCGAGCGGCTGATCCAGCAGCGGACTCTGCGCCGCAAACCCAGGCGGTTGCTCGACGATCGCGCTGCTGACAGCGATCCGCTCCGCGCCGGCTGAAGGCGAGCGCATCGAACTGATCGCGCCGCACCGCCAGAACCGCAAACGACCGAAGACTCAGGACGGCCGGGCGCTGCGGCACTACCAACGTCGCTACCGCGTGGAGCGCAGCATCAGCTGGCTCCAGAACTGTCGACGACTGACCGTACGCTACGAACATCACGACTACCTCTTCCGGGGACTCGTCCAACTGGGCTGCCTGTTCACGATCTGTCCTGCCTCAGTTGAAACTGGAATCGGGTTCTGGTTGGGTTAGCACAACCTGACTGGAGGAGATTCCATGAGCGTACCCGTCGTCATTTCACCCCCGAGCAGAAGGCCCAGATCGTTCGGCGGCATCTTGCGGCAAGGAAGCGGTTTCGGACCTGGCCGATGAGTTTGGCGTGCAGCCCAGCCAGATCCATGCCTGGGTCAACATGTCCTCGACCAGGCCGAGAAGGCGTTCGAGCGATCCGCCAGACGGTCGCATGGCCGCGTCGAGCAGGCCAAGGACCGCAGGATCGAGCAGCTGCAGGCCAAGCTGGCCAAGAAGAACGAGGTCATCGCCGAGCTGATGGAGGAGAACGTCCAGGCAAAAAAAGAATGGGGAACTCTGAACGGACGCTGGGTTCCCCACGACACGCGCGACGAGATCGTCGATTACGTCCGCCACTGGACCGACCGCGCCGAGACTGCCCGCCAAAACGCCTGCTCGCCTGGCTGGGGCTGGGCCACGAGCAAGTTCCACGACTGGAAAGAGCGCTACGGCAAGGTCAACGAGCACAACGGCCAGGTGCCTCGCGACTACTGGCTCGAGGACTGGGAGAAAGCGGCCATCCTCGACTTCCACGACCGCCATCCGCTGGAGGGCTACCGCCGGCTGACGTTCATGATGCTCGATGACGACGTGGTGGCCGTCAGCCCGGCGAGCGTCTATCGGGTGCTCAAAGCCGCCGGGCGGCTGGACCGGCAATCGGCCGCGCCTTCGAAGAAGGGGACGGGCTTCGTGCAGCCGCTCACGCCCCACGAGCACTGGCACATCGACATTTCCTACATCAACATCGGCGGCACGTTCTACTACCTCTGCCAGCGTGCTGGACGGCTACAGCCGGTACATCGTGCATTGGGAACTGCGCGAGTCGATGACCGAGCAGCGACGTGGAGATCGATCGTGCAGCGGGCGCTTGGAGAAGTATCCCGGCGCGAAGCCGCGGATCATCAGCGACAACGGGCCGCAGTTCATCGCCCGGGACTTCAAGGAGTTCATCCGCCTGACCGGCATGACGCACGTGCGGACCAGTCCCTACTATCCGCAGAGCAACGGCAAGCTCGAACGCTGGCACGGCAGCCTCAAGCGCGAGTGCATCCGCCCGACGTGCCCGGCTTCGCTGGACGAAGCCCGGCGCCGGGTCGACGGCGTTCGTCGAGCACTACAACCACGTGCGGCTGCACCGCGCCATCGGCTACATCACGCCCGGCCGACAAGCTGAACGGCCTGGCAGGAGGTGATCTTCGCCGAGCGCGACCGCAAGCTGGAGGAGGCCCGCCAGCGCCGTCAACACGCCCGCAGCAGGCGCAGGGCGGGAGGTTGCCTGATGCATCGCCACACGCTACAATCGACATCGACCTGGGCGGAGGATAGGGCAATGCTGAGGAGCGACCCGAGCACCAGCCCAGGGGCCAAGACCGAAGCCCGGGCGGTCAATCGATCCGCCCACCTTCCTCCACTTCGGGATTGGCACCAAAGCGATAAACCTTCGCGGCAGGATGCCGCGACTCCTTTGGCAGGATGCCGCCCACTCGCTAACGCCGACCGTCCAAATTCCAGTTCCCGGTGAACCAGGACACTCGCGTGTTTGATGGGACGGCCAAACAATTGAGTCAACCGATGAGCGTGCTGATCTTGGGCAATAAGATTGCCAAAATCGGCGAATCCATCGCGACGCCCGAGGGAGCAAAGGTCATCGATGCCAAAGGACACACGTTGACGCCGGGCTTCATCGCCGTGCATGAACACCTTGTGGGCCAGATGTCGTTCGGTGAGGTCTTCAGCACCGACTCGCGATACAAAGCGTATGTTGCCACTCAGACGGTGCATACGTATCTGATGAATGGCTTCACGACCGTCAGAGATGAACCTCAGTCAAAACTCCTTGAACAACTGAACACCGGAGTGGAATTGCAAGAATTGCCCTCCCGAAATGGCGATTTGCCAAGCAAATCCGCGAAGGTGCAAACCTCTCTTAGTGTACAGTTTGCGGTTTTGACGGAGCCTCATGTCTGCGGTGATACCTATTCGCTGAAGACGGTGATCGATCGAGGCTTAATCGCCGGACCTCGTATCTATCCTTCCGGGCCAATGATCTCGCAGACGTCCGGCCATTCGGACCATCGCACGAGTTCTAATAAGCCTAAACTTATCGGCGGCACCGACGACGTGATGGTTCTCCAGGGGGACATGGTCATTGTCGATGGCGTACCCGAGGTGCTGGAAGCCGTTCGCGAGAATCTCGCAGAGGCTCCTCGCAAATCAAGATTGCTGTCGGTGGCGGTACAGGATCCTACGCCGACCCGCTGGATGTGATGAATTCACGCCGGAGGAAATCCAGGCCGCCGTGCAGGCTGCCGCAGACTGGAACACTTATGTATTGGCCCACGTTTACAATAGCGAGGAAATTCGCCGCTGTCGACAATGGTGTGAAGTGTATCGAACATGCCAACCTGGTTGACGAGGAAACATTGCG